>JAIYCW010000089.1 GCA_027487815.1 Burkholderiales bacterium | reverse complement strand
TGAAAAATTGATATTGTCGAGGATGGTGAGCCAGCCATCGGCATCCCTTACCCGTTGTGTTAACTGCTCTACGATGATTGCGCTCATGAATCTTCCGTCTGCTTTTGCTCTGATTGCCCTTGGGCTCGCCCGGCCTATAGGGTCAGCCCTAGCGCGCTCTACTTACACGCGCCCTACTTACATTCCCCCGACCGACATGCGCCGCAGTGTAATCGCCAAAGTCGTGCGGGCCTTCGCACTTATCCTCACGCTGTGCTCTGCTATTGGTGCCTCCTCGTTGGCCCAAGCCCAGAGCCAACCCAAGCTGCTGGTGTTGGGCGATAGCCTTTCCGCAGAGTATGGCCTGAAGCGCGGATCAGGCTGGGTCAATTTGATGCAGCAGAAAATGAGCGCTGAAAAGCTCAGCTTTGAAGTGATCAACGCGAGCATCAGCGGTGAAACCACCTCCGGCGGCCGTACCCGCCTGCCTGCCCTGCTCCAGAAGCACAAACCGCAAGTCGTCATTATCGAACTGGGTGCCAATGACGCTTTGAGAGGGCTCGATCTCACTAGCACTGAAGCCAACCTGGCCTTCATGACCCAAGCCTCAAAAAACGCAGGTGCGAGCGTGTTGTTGGTAGGCATGCTCATGCCCCCCAACTATGGCAAACAGTATTCGCAGTCGTTCAGCTCGCTGTTTAGCCGCGTCGCCAAGCAAGCCAATGTGGCGCTTGTGCCGTTTTTCCTCGAAGGCTTTGGCGAAGATTTACGCTGGTTTCAGGCCGATCGCATTCATCCCACTGAGCAGGCACAGCCCCTGATGCTGGAAAACCTCTGGCCCACCCTCAAGCCGTTATTGGTCTCGAAAAAGCGGGCCTAGCGCGCTCGGTATAATCCGGATGCGTGCCCCGATGACGAAATAGGTAGACGTATCGGACTTAAAATCCGAAGCTGGCAACGGCGTGCCGGTTCGATTCCGGCTCGGGGCACCACTAGATTTAGTCCAGCACTCTTGGCGCCGCCTTTACCTTAGGCAATTTTCCGCCATTGGCCTGCAACACCTGCCACACATCAAACGCAGCCTGCTGGGCCAACCATCGATGGGCTGCCCCGCCACGATTCACCCCTAACCACGCCTCAATGCGTAAAGCAAGCTCCGGCCGAATTGGAGCGCGGCCATTGATCACACGAGAAAACTGCACACGGGAAACGCCCAACTGTTCTGCCGCTTCACCCACGCCCAGGCCAAGCGCAGGCAACACATCTTCTCGCAGCGTCAAGCCAGGGTGTGGCGGATTAAACATTCGGTTCATGCGGATGGTCCGATCAGCGGATGATTGGGGCGCCATTTCTCAGCGACGGTAGGGCTCATCATCATAGGGTGCTCGTTCGAGAATTGCTTCAATGTATTTGCCCAACCTTGCCGCCATTGCGGGGCTAATCTGACCCATCAGTTCAACTTGTTTCGGAAAAGCAATTCGGCGGCAATCCTGGTCTTCAACACGATGGGTCAATTCGAAGTTAAAGGCCAGATTGTGCGTGGCGCACTCAAAAGTCCAATACAGCAGTTCGTCATAGCTTTGAGTGGATTGACGGCTGATCTCCTGACCGCGCTCCACAAGTACAAAGTGATATTGACCATCACTCACTTCAACATGTGGATACCCCAAATCTCGGGTGCTCCCATAGGAAGGCAAGTCGAGATGAGTTGCCCCTATGCGCTCACCCAAGGAGGTGACGTCGGCTTCGATTTCGGTCAGGGTTTTCACGTTTAGTTAACGGCGGTAAGTCATGCGCTCGTACTAATGTCCAGTCGCTTCACCGAGCCTAACCGAACAACTTTTCTCGCGCGCCATAAGTCATAGCTTTGCTGCATGGAAAGCCAACTCTCAGGGCTGCGGCCAAGCGCTTTTGAAAGACGCAGCGCCATTTCCGGGCTCACACCAGTTTGCCCTTTTAGCACCCGATTTAACGTGGACGCCGCGACATCAAGCTTTTCAGCCAAATGCCTTGCGCTTAGACCATTGGGCTCCAAATAGGTGCCGAGAATGAACTCGCCAGGATGGGGTGGGTTGAATATCTGCAGTGCCATGGTTCCCTTGAGGGCGCTAGCCCTTGGATGCTCCTCTCAATGTTACGCGCGGGATTGCTTAGCCACCCATTTCTTGAGGACTTCATCCATGCGAGATTGCCAACCTTCCCCTGTCGCGCGAAAGAAATCAATAACCTCTGGGCTGTAGCGAACACTCACGAGTTTTTTTGTCGGAGCGACTTGCGGGCCACGTTCGCCCTGCCGCCTCTTAGCTGCTACCGCCTCCCTAACGACTTGATACCCACCACCCTTCACCACAATGCCTTTTGACCATGTGGCTTCTTCCTTGGCGGTTGCTGCGCGCGCCCTACCAGGGGCCGCTTTCAACACGTCAGCCCACTCCTTCGCGCTAGCGGGTAACTTCTTTGATGTAACGTTTGACTTCATGCTTTTCCGCCTTCCGTAGGCTAATGACGTGAAAATCTTTCGCTCGTTCGGTGTAGGTCATGTGCACCACCTCACCATTGAGCCAGCCAACTACGCATAGCCTCTGCTCGCCGTAGTGCGCTCGATCATCTTCGTAAACAAAAACCGGTCCATCGAAAACAACTTCGCACCCTTGAAAATCAAGGCCGTGATCTTCAATATTCGACAGGCGCTTGCGTTCATCCCAAGATGGCATGTTTTATTGTAACTACGAAAAAATGCATTGGCAAGCTAAAAATACCCTTGAACTCTTTGAATCTTTAGTCGATGCTGCCCGCGACTGGTTCTTGTATGAGCCAGTCTTTTACCCCGGCCGCCTCGCAAGCAGTGCCCAAATACCTGCCGCCCCAAGCAAAGAGCCGCCTGCAATATTGAATCTGCGCTGAGCCTTGGGAGTGGCGAGGAACTTTCTAGCGCTTGCCGCAAACACTGCATACAGCGTTGCATTCAATGTGGCTAGTACAACGAACGTAATACCAAGTACCCAGAGTTGAGGCGTCGCGTTTGCCGCTGGATTGAGAAATTGGGGCAAAAACGCGACGAAGAAAACGATGCCTTTGGGATTCAGCGCTGTGACGATGTAGGTATTCCAGAACAGCTTCCAACGCGAGCTCGGCGCATCAGGCATTGCGAGCTCTGCTGAGCCAACGCCTGCTCTCAGCAACTTCAACCCTAAGTACAAGAGATACACCCCGCCAGCTACTTTGACTACCGTGAACCAAAGCACAGAAACTGCCAGCAATGCACCGAGACCAAGTAGCGAGGCTAGCAAAGCCGTTGAATCCCCAAGCGCTACGGCGGCTACAAGCGGCACATTCGCTTTGCGACCTTGCGCTACTGAGTAGCTCATGACCGTCAGTATTGTCGGGCCAGGAATGATTAATATCACCACTGAAGCCACCACAAACGCTAACCAAAGTTCAATGCTCATAATCAATGCTCTCAATTGAAGTTAACCGACCGCGTCAACCGCCGTTTGCTTAGGGCAACGTATCCATGGTGGAGTGCTGGGTGGGTGGCTGACGATTAGGTTACGCGGCCTGCGCAGTCAACTTCACACCCAAGGCACGTGCTACCAACACAATAGTTTCAAAGCGCGGTTTGGCCCCCGGTGCAAGTGCCTTGTACAAACTTTCACGACCCAAACCCGCTTCCTTCGCCACATGCGCCATTCCCTTTGCCCGAGCAACATTATTCAGGGCAGCAAGAAGCAAATCGGAGTCGTTCATATCCAGAACTGCCGACACATACTCTGCAACAGCAACATCATCTCCTAGGTGTTGAGCGACATCGAAAGCGGCCACGCCTACTTTTGCTTTAGTCTTTACCATTTTCAATCTCCGGTAAATTCAACATTCGTCTAGCGTTTCGGATATCTCGAGCCTGGGTTGATTTACTATCCCCGGCTAACATCACAATCAAGACATTTTTGCGTTTGATGAAATGCAGTCGGTAGCCGGGGCCAAACTGGATCCTCATTTCACAAAGTTCGCCATCGATGGGTTTCGAATAGCCGGGCTAGCCTTATTCCGCAGCGGTTAATCGCGCAAGGATGATGGCTTTGCCGGCTCGATCTGAAAGCTTTGCCAGCCAGTTCTCAAACTCGTCGGTTCGCCTTATGAGGAACATAAGATAATGTATCCATTTGGATACTTTTTTGCCAACTCTAAGATGCATGAAACGTATTATCTTAGGCATGCGAACGGATGATTGCAGTGAAGTTTAACGCCCAGGCTAACCGGCGGTAATGCAAAGCATCGACATCCGACTTGAACCGACAGTTAGAAATTTACGCTTCTTCAAAGTAGTCTGAGTCGATTTTCTTAATCACGTAAGTTGCTTGCGTTGATACTCCGACGTCGAAGTCGATCATGAGAGACGCTAGTTTGCCGCCGTCGATCAGCACCACCTTGGTTTCGATAAGCGAGACATACTCCGTTGCGTCAGCGGTGAATCGAGATGTCGTGATGAACACACCTTTCTTGGCGCGTTGACCAGAAAGAGCACCCACAAACTTTTGTATTTCAGGCCGACCGACCGTGCTTTGCCAGCGTTTTGCCTGAATATAGATTGTGTCAAGGCCAAGGCGATCCTCCTTGATAATTCCGTCGATTCCACCATCGCCGCTTTGACCAACGCGTTCACCTGCATCTTTGCGCGAGCCTCCATAGCCCATTTTGACGAGCAACTCAACGACGAGGTGTTCAAAGAACGCCGGTGAGCATGTGAGGATCTTTTGCAGAAGCTCTTCGGCTAATTCGCTGCGAATTCTTTGGTGCGCCTGCTCCACGTTTTCTTCGGGAGTCTGCAATTCCTCGTCAGTGGACATCGCAGACTTTTCCAATTGAGGTGATTTTGATAACTCGCGAAACTGTTTGAATTCTTGGTACTGGTCTAGGAACTTGTTGTCGATAGTTGCAGGTGAAGTTTCAAGAACAGAAAGGCCGCGCTCGGTTATCTTGAGTGAGCCTCTGCGTGGCGAATCGATTAGACCGGCCTTTTTCAGATAGAAGCGCGCCCATGCCACTCTGTTGGAGAAAACAGCTTGCTGGCCACTCGGGAGAAGCTCTGTTTGCTCCTCTTGAGAGAGGTTGAAATCGACGGCCAAGCGCTCGACTGTCTGACGCATCGTATGCTCTGCGCCATCCTTTGTAGACTTAAGCAATGGCAGCATGAGGGTTTGGTAGTCCGGGATTGGCATCGGTGATTCTTTAAATTTCTAATTAAATATAGCGCCCAAGTTTATGGGCGCTAGAGATCAATAGACTGGATTACCTCTCCGCACTCTAGCGGAGTCTTCCCCTGTAAATCAATCTCCCATTTGGCATAGCTCAACCAACATCGAGCCAGTTTATTTATCACGAGCTCGCATAAACACTTTGAATAACAGGGAAAGCAAGAAACCCGCCAGTGTCAGCCAGTCTGTGACCAAACCGTGATCTTCTTGATCCCCACCCGATCCCCAATGTGACGTGCCAGTGATTTAAGGCCTTCAGAATCCCTTTCATCGACTCACGCAACACACCTCTGGAATGAAGCGTGAGCTGAAGCAAGAAGTTTTTAACCCTTAACCATTTATCGCACTGGAATTAATCATGAACACATTTAGCAAAGCCCTTATCGCAGCCACTATCACCCTCGGTGCAGTTTCTGCTCAAGCCGCTCAAGGCGAGCAATATCAATTCAACGATGGCCCTTCGGTCACTATCACTGCAAGCAATCCAGCCATCACCTTCAAGTTCGATGAGCGTGGCATCTATGACAATGCAGTGGCAAGCACAACTACTCGCGCCACTGTCAAAGCCATGATCCAAGACGCAGATGGTCTGTTGAGCTTGCCCCGCGCCTAATTTCTCTCTCGATTACCACCCTCTCGATAAAGCGCCCTCCTCCGCAAAGAGGTGGGCGTTTCGCTTTCCTACCGTCTGTACTTTTGTACACTTGCGCGGGTGAGCATCCATTCCCTTTCGAATCGTCCCCAGAGTCTATTGTTGCGAGCGCCGCGACGTGAGGCACTTGTAACTCTTGCAGCGATAGCTGCTATCCCATCAGCTGCACGAAGCACAACAACGAGTGCAGCGCCCCGCCGAACCCTTCGCGTTGGCCTTGGGCATCCTTATCTGAGACCCAGTGATGCGGCTGCGAGTGCGCAAGACGGGGACGAGGTGCTGATCGATGCCGGGTTTTATGAAGATATGCAAGCCATCTGGCGTGCCAATCGCTTGCTCATTCGTGCCGTGGGCGGTTCGGTGACTATTGGAGCGAGCTCAGGCATTGCCGGGCTTTGGCACATGGCGGGTCAAGGGATCACGATCCGTGGCGTATTGTTTGGAGGGACCTCAGCGCCCGCGACCAAAGCACTTGGGTTGTTAATCACAGGCTCTGAGCTCAGGCTTGAGCGCTGCGGTTTTGTTGGGTTGGGTGGCGCAGTTCGATTGGGCGTGGCTTTGCAAGGCAAGCTTCAATTGCATGAATGTGTGATTGTGCGGTGTGGTGCGGCGGATCAATCAAGCCTGGCGGCCGGTGATGTGGAAGCGCTCGATCTGCATAATTGCTGGATCGTGGCGAACCATGCTGGCCCACTGGTTTCAAGTGCCTCGGGCGATGTGGAGTTGCAGCATTGCCGCTTGGTGCAGTTATCACGCGATGCTCATGTGCCGATGATTCAAACGCCTTTTAGCGAGCTTCTCAGTCTGCGTGGATGTATTGCTTCTACTGCTGCGCGTGAAGATACCGATGGCACGATGGCCCCGCTCATTGCTTTGGGTGACCCCTTGATGCAAGGCCGGCGATTTCAACGTGTCGAGTTGCTGCACAACACGATTATTCAACGCTCGGGGAGCGGTCGGTTGCTTAGTTCTCACCAAGCCTTAAAAGCACTGATCGGCCAAGGAAACCTCCTGCTCGGCGTAGATGCTTTCGGGGAAAACTTCGGAGCGCAAACACGGGTCTGGGCCGAGAACTTGCAGCTGCCTTTGGAGGGTCTGCCCCCTGCTTCGTTGGATTGGCGCGATGGGCGATTGCCGCAGCGTTTTTCAGCTCGAGCGTTGCGTAAAAACTCGGACACTTTGCAGTCTGCGATGGATTGGCGGCCTAAGCATGATTTGCCCGATGCGAATGCACTACCTGGCGAAGCGGCCCTTACGCTGCGAGATCTCTCGCCAAGCCACCGCAGTTTGATTGGCGCACGTCAACAGTTTCTTCCGACTTAAGTGCTCGTTTGTAGGCCATTGGTGCCAAGGGGGTTTTTTAGGGTCCTAAAAAACTCTATGTGTGTATAATACTTGCGTACTCAATGATTAATCTTTGAATAAGCATATAAAATGACTAGCTCCTCTGCCTCGCTCGACTTGAACAACACCACCGGCCAAAGCCTTGATTTCTGTATACGGTTATCGCGCGCCCAATCAGTAATAACGCGAAAGCTTGACCATAGCCTGTCGAGCCTGCATGGCTTGAGCTTTGCCGATTTCCTGATTCTCTACCACCTCGGCCGAGCGCCTGGTTCGAGGCTCAAGCGCATTGACTTGGCAGAGCGCCTGGGTTTGACAGCTTCCGGCGTCACACGCAGCCTGCTGCCCCTTGAGAAGCTGGGGTTGGTCTCGCGTCAGGCTGACCCGAGAGATGCGCGGGTTGGTTTCGCAACTTTGACCGAGGCAGGCCGCGAGCTATTGGGATACGCCCTGACAGCCGCCAATACTGCCGCTCAACAGGCTAGTGAATTAGTGACTAAAACTCAAATAGACAGCGCATCAAGTGTGCTTGGACGCTTAGCCGGAATCAATTCTGCCAACAGTTGACCCTGCCTAGCCCGCCACGATCACCTGGCTCAGCTTCTTTAGCTGCGGATCATTCGGGGACCGTTTGAGCCACCACTCCAGTGACTCGCGAATCTGCTGGCGTACCTGCGCGAGGGATTGATCGGCACCGCCCGTCAACATGCCCAATCGTTGCCAGCTGGATTCAAGCAGTGTGCGTTGGATCAATGTGGCTGGAATCAGGCCCAGCGTGTCAATCAAGCGGCGCAGACGATGCAGCTCAATCCGGCTTGCACGACGCGCGCGCGTTAAGGCCAGTGCAGCAGCAAATCCGGATTGCCGCAGGCCATGGTCAGCACACAATTGCACGGTTTCAATGATGAGTTCAACGGGAAGCTCTCGCACCGATTCCTGAGCAAGCAACGCGAGCTCTTCCACCTGGTCGATAGCCGCCTGTTCGCGCCCAGCAAGGATGCTGGTGGTGTATTCATGGATGGCTCGAGCCCATCGAGCCTCGGGCATGGTGTTGAACACCCTCTCAATCTGACCCAGGCGTGAGGCCGCTGGTGCGGGTTTACGGGCTTGCAGCAAGGTGCGCAGCAGGCCAACCTCAACTTCGATATCTGTTCCGCCATTGGCTTGCGACACATTCAGCAGCGCCTGCTCAGCCTGTGGCCATTGCCCCTGACGCATGCTCAGCAACCCAATCCGCTTTTGGCGTGAAAGCACTGTGCTCGAGTGCCCGCTTGCCAGACCTGCGCTTTCCAGTGCCCCTTTCCAATCGCCCTGAATCGCACGCAAATCAGCCAAGGCATCATGGGCGCTCACGAGTTGCGGATGCGCCTGGGTTATCGCGCTTAGCAGCTTGGCGGCTTGATCGTATTTTTCCTGCGCGGTCAGCACCTGCGCTTCACGCAATACGGCCCAAGCCGAGGCCTGCGTTTGCCGAGCCTGTTGAACGATTTCAAGCGCCTGCTCATATTTACCGGCACTCAGAAATGCACCAGACAACACTCGCCATGCCTCATTGGCAAGCTTCGGCGACGACTGCACAGCTTGTTGCGCAGCCTGTCTGGCCGCCTCGAGATCCTTGTCGTCAATCGCCTGATACAGATCAAACAGGGCACGCCTGCGATCCATCAGTGCAGTCACGCGCTGAACCACATCCGAGGTTTCAAACGGCCAAATCAATACCAGATCGGTGCAGGCTTCAGCCAACGCAGTGATGCTTTTTGCATCGCGCTCGCGCCCCACTACGACCACCGCGCTGGATAACGGCAGCTTGCCGCGTTGGCGCAGGCGGGGAATCAAATCTACAGCTTCAGTGCCATCGGCTAAATGCGCGGCGCTCACAACAACATGGGGCAAAGCAAGCTCCAGCTGAATCTCTGCTGTAACTGCATCGTGCACCATATCGACTTGGGCAACCCCCAGACCCTGCAGCATCTCCACGACGGTGCGCTGCGACCAGCTGGGCGAAGCAATCACCATCGCGCGCATACCCGCCAGCGGGCGTCCAAGCACCATGGTGCTCAATGAGCCAGTTGCGGAGGCGTTTGGGGAGGCGGTGTCGGTGGCTAAGGCCATAAGGGCGGCGCGGGTGGCTTCATCCCTTCGCTATCGAGTTGGGGCGACCAAACTTGAGTGGGATGCGTGCAAGGTCAGCCCAACGCCAAATGCGCACTGACGGGTGGACGGGGGGATCAAAGGACTGGGGATTGGAGGCGGGGGTCGGAATCGAACCGGCGTACACGGCTTTGCAGGCCGCTGCATGACCACTCTGCCACCCCGCCAAGGGTGCTCGAACCGAACAATAGCCGGAATCGAATAAAAAAGGGAAGCTAAGCTTCCCCGGCAACGCTGGAGCGGGAGACGAGTCTCGAACTCGCGACCTCAACCTTGGCAAGGTTGCGCTCTACCAACTGAGCTACTCCCGCATCATTCATTTCTGAACAGCCTTGAATTATAGCTTCAAGCTTGCGCCGGGGCAAATCCACCCGAGTCGCAGGCCGATCCAAGGCCTTTGAATCCGCCTAATCGTTGTTATTAAAGGGATGATCGGAGGGGCCCTGCTGGGCTTTAAGCACGGGCCAGGCCTGCTTCAGGTAATAAAACATCGACCACACAGTGAGAAATGCCGCGATATAGATCAGCCAAAGCCCAAGCACCCGGCTATGGATCAGCCCCATCATCGAGGCATCAAAAAGCAGCAGCGGAATCGAGACGAGCTGGGCAATCGTTTTGAGCTTGCCGAGCCAATTCACGGCCACATTGGAGCGCGCGCCCAGCTGGGCCATCCATTCACGCAAGGCAGAAATCGTGATCTCGCGCCCGATAATGATGATGGCAATCAGCGCAGGCACCCGATCAAAATTCACCAGCATCACCAGGGCTGCACACACGATCAACTTATCCGCTACAGGATCGAGGAAGGCGCCAAACGCGCTGGTTTGGCCGAGCTTGCGAGCCAGCCAGCCGTCCACCGCATCGGTGATCGCAGCGACCACAAAAAGCGCGGTGGCGATCTGATTCATGCTGATCCGATCAATCGGCAAGAAGTACACCGCGACCAGCAAGGGAATTGCTAACACCCGCAACCAGGTGAGGATGTTGGGCCAGTTAAAGATCATGAAGGGGTCAATGCAGGCTACGGTAAATATGCTGCGCAAGTGTATGCGACACGCCCTCGACCGTGGCGATATCTTCCGCGCTTGCGGCCATTAAGCCACGCAACCCGCCAAATCTTGCCAACAGGCGCTGCCTGCGTTTGGGGCCCACGCCCTCAATTTCCTGCAGGTTGGATGTGCGCCGGGCTTTGTCGCGCTTGGCACGCATGCCGGTGATCGCAAAGCGATGGGCCTCATCACGAATCTGCGCCACCAGCATCAATGCAGCCGATTCACGCCCAAGCGAAAGCGGTTCGCGCCCATCCACGAAGAGAAGCGTTTCCAACCCCACTTTGCGCCCTTCCCCTTTGGCCACCCCAACAATCCGGTCGGTGTCCAGCCCTAGCTCTTCAAACACCTGGCGTGCAGCCTCGATCTGGCCCTTGCCACCATCAATCAGCACCACATCGGGAAGCGCGGCTTGATCTTCGGCCACTTTGGCATAGCGTCGCTGCAGCACCTGGCGCATCGCGGCATAGTCATCCCCGGGCGTGATGTCTTCAATGTTGAAGCGGCGATAGAGACTGCTTTGCATCGCGTGGCCTTTGAACACGACACATGAGGCCTGCGTGGCCTCGCCCATGGTGTGGCTGATGTCGAAGCATTCAATATGCAAGTCTTCAAGCCGCTCGGTGGATAGACCGAGCATGCGCGCCAGCTCGCCCGTGCGCTGTTGGGCCGATCCGCGCTCGGCTAGCAACCGCACCAAAGCAATCTGGGCATTTTGGCGTGCCATATCCAGCCACTTGCGTCGCGTGCCCTGGGGCTGCTTGAGCCATTGCACCGGATGCCCGCTGCGCTCAGCGAGGCTCTCCAGCACGGCCGGCTCTGGCAACTCGATATGGCTGATTAAAACAGGCGGCACAAAGCCTTCCGCATAGTGCTGAGTGACGAATGCATCCAGCACTTCGGCCTGGCCCCAGTCTTCTTCCGACTCATCGGCATGCACAGGGAAAAACGCCTTGTCGCCCAAATGCCGCCCGCCACGCACCATGGCGAGATTCACGCAGGTGCGCCCGCCTTGCACCACCACCGCCAGGATATCGACATCCTGGTCGTCATGCGAATCCGCCGACTGCTGCTGCAGCACTTTCGATAAGGCGCTCACCCGATTGCGCAACACCGCTGCATGCTCATAACGCTGCTCTTCGGCGGCTTGCATCATGGCTTGCTGCAATTCTTCAATCACTTCCTGCTGACCCCCACGCAGAAACTTTGCCGCGCCATTGATATCACGCGCATAGTCTTCCGGGCTGATGATCTTCACGCATGGCGCACTGCATCGCTCGATCTGATGCAGCAAACAGGGGCGCGAGCGGTTATTAAACACAGCGTCAGCACAGGTCCGCAGGCGAAATACTTTTTGCAGCAGACTGATGCTTTCCTTGACCGCCCAGGCGCTGGGAAATGGGCCAAACACGGTATCGCCCTTCTCCACCCCTCCCCGGTAATAGGCCATGCGCGGATACTTGTGACGGGTGAGTTTGAGGTAGGGATAGGATTTATCGTCGCGAAACAGGATGTTGTAACGCGGCGCCTGGGTCTTGATCAAATTGCTTTCGAGCAGCAAGGCTTCGGCCTCGGAAGCCGTCACCGTGGTGTCTATGCGCACCACTCGATCCACCATATGGGCAATACGCGGCGAGAGCTGCGAGCGGGTGAAATACGAGCCCACACGCTTTTTCAGATCGCGAGCCTTACCGACGTAGAGCAACTGGCCCTGCTCATCGAACATGCGATACACGCCAGGGCGGTGCGTTAGCTGCTCCAGATACTCCCGCAACCCGGCGTGGATGTCTTCAGCCATACCAAGCCAATTTCAAAAGGATTCAGCCTCGTGAGGCTGGTGTGCCCGAGGGCCGGGCGATCAAGCGCGCGACACGCGAAGCGTGCAACACATGGGGCTTATAGCTGATCTTGCCCAGCAATTCATCCACCAGGTCAGGCCGATTACACACCAGCACCAGATCACATCCGGCGGCAAGCGCTGCCTTGGCACGCTGCACGATGTTGCCAGCCACTGAAGCACCTTCCATGGTGAGGTCATCGGAAATCACGGCGCCATTAAAGCCCATCTGCTTGCGCAAAATATCCTGAATCCATTTGCGCGAAAATCCTGCGGGCTTGCTATCCACCTGCGGGTAAATCACATGGGCTGGCATCACCGAAGTGAGGGTGTCGCCCATCCACTCATAGGGCGCCGCATCTTGACCGAGAATGGTCGCGAGGCTGCGCTCATCCACCGGCACGGCATAGTGCGAATCGGCATGGGCGAATCCGTGACCGGGAAAATGCTTGCCGCAATTGGCCATGCCGGAAAGCAGCAGCCCATGGGTAAGACAGCGCGCGAGCATAGCTACTGTGCGGGGGTCGGCATGCAGTGCACGGTCGCCAATTACGCTCGATGCGCCGTAATCAAGATCAAGCACCGGGGTGAAGCTCAGGTCTACGCCCACTTCAATGAGCTCGTTACCAATGATCTGACCCAGCTCGGTGGCGCGTTTGCAAGCCCCCAACACATCGAACTCCCACATCGCACCCAGATCGCGCATCGGCGGAATTTCGGTAAAGCCTTTTTTGAAGCGCTGCACCCGACCGCCCTCATGGTCTACACACACGAGTAGCCGGGGCGAGCGCAGGGCTGCAATTTCAGCGGTGAGCGCGGCCACCTGCTTGCGTGATTCAAAATTGCGCGCAAACAAAATCACGCCACCTACCAAAGGATGACCTAGGCGGCGCCGATCTGCGGGAGTGAGCGTCTTGCCCTCGACATCAATGATGAAAGGCCCGCGCGGTAACGCGAGAGGTTGATTCGATGTCTCTTGCGAGGCGATGGAGGTGGGGGTATCGATCATCATGACAATTCCGGGGCAGTTTCCAGCACAACAAACGCCACCACTGCATCCACTTCATCAGAAAGGGATACATGGCAGCGCAACTTCTTTTGCTCCATGAAGTGCGCGAGCTCACCGCGCCAGCGCCCCACAGGAGCTCCGGCGCGATTGTTGAGCACTTCAAATGAACGCAGGGTCATCGGCGCACGCAGCCCGGTGCCCAAGGCCTTGGAGAACGCTTCTTTCGCAGCAAACCGCTTGGCCAGATAGCGCATTCCGTAGCCCGCACCATGCCCAGCCTTGGCGGTGCGGCGCTGAAACTCAACCAGCTCATCCGGGCCCAGGATACGGCGTGCGAAGCGCTCGCCATAGCGGGCAAGCAAGCTTTCGATCCGGTTGACCAGCACGATATCGGTGCCGATACCAAAAATCATTTTGCCGCAGCCTCGCGCAACAAGCGCTTCATTTCACGCACCGCTTCACGCATGCCGACAAACACTGCGCGCGACACGATTGCATGCCCGATATGGAGCTCGCGAATCTCGGGCAGCGCTGCTATTGGTTGCACATTAAAGTAGTTCAGAGCGTGCCCGGCGTTAAACCGCATGCCCGCCGCGCGCACTGCAGCGCCCGCAACGGCAATTCGGTTGATCTCGGCAATCACCGCTGGCGTTTCCGGATCGCGGCCGCGCTCATGGAAGGTGTGGGCATAGGGGCCAGTATGGATTTCGCACACTGCAACACCAACATCTCGCGCGGCCTCCACTTGGCGCACATCCGCATCAATAAACACGCTGACCACAATCCCGGCCGCGCGCAAGCGTTCGATATGAGGGCGCAGGCTTTCGCGCTGGGCGGCGACATCCAGACCACCCTCGGTGGTGATTTCATGCCGGCCTTCGGGCACAAGCATCGCCATTTCCGGCTTCAGGCGGCAGGCAATGTCCACCATCTCCTGGGTGGCCGCCATTTCGAGATTGAGCTTGATATGGGTCAGTTCGCGCAGCCTTCGCACGTCCTCGTCCTGGATATGGCGGCGATCCTCGCGCAGATGCACGGTGATGCCATCCGCCCCGCCAAGGTGAGCCTCCACAGCCGCCCATACCGGGTCAGGTTCATAGGTGCGCCGTGCTTGCCGCACAGTAGCCACATGGTCAATGTTTACGCCGAGTTCAATCATGGGACGTATTGTGCCGCACTCAGCCGGCAGGCGCCCGTGCATCCGTGCTCAGAGGCGGTGCAAATCCACCAGCAGCTGCCTAGTTTTAAGGCTTTGACCCTCCAGGCAATGCGCCATGACCGCTCGGGTCAGCTGCTTGGCTTGTTGGCGCACAGCCGGGTCAGCCGGGGGAGCGCCCGAGGTGCCGCTGGCCATTGGGCTGGGTTTGCCCGACAACATCTGGAGAACGGCCCCGCTAAACCAGGGCCCAGTGGTGCCGCCGTCCGCGGAATCTTCGTGTCGCTTTAAAAATCCTCCTTCGGGTTGCCAGCGATACCAGCCTTGAGGCTCTATTTTCTGCCCGGCTGCATCCCGGGCCAAGTCCGGGGCATATCCGGTTTCGCGCAACAATGTCCATTCGAAACGGCGCAGACTGTCGTCATATCGCGCGCCTGCGGGATCCTGATCCCGTAAGGGTTCGGCCACTCCGAAACCTTGGAGCGGTTGCACCTCATCGGGTGAGGTTCGCACCGCCAATTCGCCCAAAGCCCGTTGGTAGGCGTCAAACAGCGCAGGGTGAGGGTCTTCGCGGGCCAGCAACTTCACCAATAACTCGTTGAAGTAAAACCCGATAATGAGCCCGGAGCCTTGGGGCGCTTCGACACCGCCCACCCATTGGGCTTGCGTCAAGGTGCGCAGCTCGGATTTGCCACTCAGGGTGATATTGATTGGCTGGAACTGCATCAGCACATTGCGAAGGGCCGAGCCATGGCGCTTGGCCCCCTTGGCAACCGCGGCTACGCGCCCATGCTCACGGGTGAAAAGCTCAACAATCGCGCTCGTTTCACGGTACGCAATGGTGTGCAGACAGTAGGCCAGCATGCTTGGCGGGCCGCCTTACTCGTAGCCGTAGGCTCGCAGGCTTTGCTCGGTATCCGCCCAACCGCTGCGAACTTTCACGAACAGCTCGAGATATACCTTGGTGCCCAACAGTTTTTCCAGATCAAGGCGGGCTTGCTGGCCGATTTGCTTGAGCCGTGAGCCCCCCGCGCCGATCACAATGGCTTTCTGGGCATCCCGGCCCACCAGAATCGTGGCGTAGATCCGCCGCAAAGCGCCCTCTTCCTCAAACTTGTCGATCACCACTGTGCTCTCGTAGGGCAGCTCATCGCCCAATTGGCGAAACAGCTTTTCGCGCAGCAACTCGGCGGCCAAAAAGCGCTCACTGCGATCTGTGAGTTCATCAACCGGATAAAGCGCTGGCTGCACAGGCAAGCGCGCCAGGCAAAGCTGGGCCAGCAATTCAACCTGGTGACCACTCTTGGCGCTGATCGGAATCACTTCGGCATATTGACGCTTGGCTTGCGCCTGCATGATGAGCGCCTGCAATTTCGGCGCATCGCGGTATTGATCGACCTTGTTGATCGCCAAAAACAAAGGCTGATCAGCAGGCAGCAAATCCACAACCTGCTGATCAGCTGCACTCCAGCCCTTGGCCTCACACACCATCACCACCAGATCGGTCTCGCGCCCGGTTTCAATCGCGGCTTTGTTCATGACCTTATGCAGGGGCTGCTGCTTGAGTGTTTGATACCCAGGGGTATCCACAAAAGCGATTTGGCCGGCTTCAGTGCTCACCAAGCCGAGCAAGCGGTGCCGGGTGGTTTGCGGGCGGCGCGAGGTGATTGAAAGCTTTTGCCCCACCAGGCGATTCAGCAGGGTCGACTTGCCCACATTCGGGCGGCCAACGATGGCCACGGTGCCTGAGCGAAATACTGGAGCGGCGGTGGTCATTTCTGGATTCCTGCCTCAGTCGAGGCTTTTCGTTTACGGCCGGGGCGAAGCGGCACCCTTTGCGCGACTTGCTTGAGTGATTCCAGAGCCAGTAGCGCGGCTGCCTGCTCGGCGGCGCGGCGACTTCCGCCTTGCCCGGTGACCTGCACATTCAGGCTCGGTACCGCACATTGCACCTCAAAAAGCTGGTTATGCGCAGCGCCATGGGTGGCGATCACTGAATACACGGGCAAGGCCAGGCCTTGACCCTGAAGCTGCTCTTGCAACAGCGTTTTGGCATCCTTGCCGAGTGTTTGCGGGTCGATGCTGCGCAACACCGGTTCAAACAGGCGCGTCACCAACGCCTGGGCAGCCGTAAACCCGCCATCCAAATAGACCGCGCCAATAATTGCTTCCAGGGTATCCGCAAGAATCGAGGGCCGGCGAAACCCACCACTTTTGCGCTCGCCATCTCCAAGCCGAATGCAGCTGCCGAGTTCAAGCCCTTGAGCGAGTTCCACCAAGGAAGGCTGGCGTACAAGATTGGCCCGCACCCGGGACAAATCGCCTTCGTCCAGCGTGGAGTAATCGGAAAAGAGCAAGGCAGCCACACAGCAATTGAGGATTGAATCGCCCAGGAACTCCAGCCTCTCGTTATTGGGCTGGCCAAAACTACGGTGAGTCAGCGCCTGTTGCAGCCGCGCGAGATCATTAAATTGATAACCAAGCCGGGTTTGAAGGTTGCCGAGGTGCGGAGGCTCCATCTTCAGCGCTTGGCCGAGCCCTTGTATTCCAGGAGTAAAACTGCCGGGCCAGCCAGCGGGATCCGCTTATCGTAGGCGAAAGACACCCGCAGTGCGCCTTGCGCATCCTTCTCGACCAACAGGTCTTTGCCGGTGAGAGAGGTAATGTCGTCAATCGCGGCAGAGCGATCAAATGAAGCAGCAATGGTGGCCGCATTGTCGCCCTCGCGTGAGGCTTTATCCACGGCTCGCTTGACTGCGATGTACTCCAGGACTGATGGAAAAGCCTGCAGTCCGATCAGCCCGACGACCACCAGGGTGCCACCGACAAAAAGAAGTGAAAGGAGCCCGAGGCCGCGTTGCTTGCGTGGGGAGTGTGTTGCAAATCTCATGGCCAACAGTCCTAGCGAAATGAGCCAATCCGGCTTGGGGCGGACAAGTTCATCCAAATAAAGAAAGCACGACCCACAATATTGGCTTCGGGCACAAACCCCCAAAAGCGACTATCGAGGCTGTTTTCGCGATTGTCACCCATCACAAAGAAGTGGCCGGCCGGCACAGTGCAACTCAACCCGGTGCGGGTGTAGTTGCAGTTTTCCCGGTAAGCGTAGGGTTCCATCGGTGCTATGGGAAAACTTTTTTCCAAATCTGTCAATATCTTATGCTCGGTTGTTCCCAGAACTTCTGAATATTGTTTGGAATAGCTCAAACGCTCCGAATCGAAGAATTCACCCAGGGGTTTGAGCTCTACCGGCTTGCCATTGATGCTCAGGCGATTGCCTTCGATCTCGACTTTATCCCCGCCAATTGCCACTACCCGCTTGATGTAATCCACCGAGGGATCTTTCGGATAGCGAAACACCATGGTGTCACCGCGCTGCGGCGAACCGACATCAAGAATCTTGGTGTGAATCACGGGCAAGCGCACGCCATAGCTAAACTTGTTGACCAGAATCAGATCGCCCACCAGTAAGGTGGGGATCATTGAGCCTGTCGGAATTTTGAACGGCTCGGCGACAAAAGAGCGCAGGCAAAACACCGCAATAATTACGGGGAACAGGCCGGCGGTATATTCCAGATACCAGGGCTGACGCTCCAGCCGGGAACGAACCTCGGCTTGCTGCTTGCGCTCGGATTCGTCGCCCCGGGCCAAGCGAGCCACAGCCGCATCCGCCTTGGCGCGACGTGCGGGCGCAAATACAAACTTGTCACCCAGCCATGCCACAAAAGTAATGACGCTAAGAATAAAGAGAATCAGGCCAAAATTCATCGATCATCTACCTGGAGCACCGCAAGGAAAGCCTCCTGCGGAATTTCAACCGAACCCACCTGTTTCATACGCTTTTTGCCGGCTTTCTGCTTTTCCAGCAATTTGCGCTTCCGCGAGATATCGCCGCCATAACACTTGGCGAGCACATTCTTGCGCAGGGCTTTTACATTCTCACGCGCGATGATATTGCTGCCAATCGCCGCCTGAATGGCCACATCGTACATCTGGCGAGGAATCAGCTCGCGCATCTTCGCGGCCACATCCCGCCCCCGATACTGGGAAATTGACCGATGCACGATCAGACTTAAGGCATCCACTTTTTCGTTGTTGACCAGAATATCCATCTTCACCACATCGGAAGCCCGGTATTCCTTGAAGTCGTAATCCATCGAGGCATAGCCGCGCGAGGTAGACTTCAGTTTGTCGAAGAAATCGAGCACGATTTCATTCATCGGCAATTCATAAGTGAGATGGACCTGGCGGCCGTGATACGCGAGATTGGTCTGCACGCCACGCTTGGCCGTGCACAAGGTGATCACGTTGCCCACATACTCCTGCGGAGTAAACAGGGTCACCGTCACGATCGGTTCGCGAATCTCTTCAATTTTGTCCGGATTGGGCATTTTCGAAGGATTTTCAACCTGAAGCACCGTGCCATCGCGCAACAGCACCTCATAAATCACCGTGGGCGCGGTGGTGATGAGGTCCATATCGAATTCGCGCTCCAACCGCTCCTGCACGATATCCATATGCAGCAGGCCCAAAAACCCGCATCGAAAGCCAAATCCGAGCGCTTGGGAAACCTCTGGCTCAAACTGAAGCGAGGCATCGTTGAGCTGCAGCTTTTCAAGCGCCTCACGCATCGCCTCATACTGATTGGATTCCACCGGATAGAGCCCGGCAAATACTGAAGGCTTGATTTCCTTGAAGCCCGGCAAGGCGCTGGCGGCAGGCTTGTCGTGCAGGGTGATCGTGTCCCCTACCTTGGCATCCTTGAGCTCCTTGATGCCGCAAATAATGAAGCCCACATCTCCGGCCAACAAGCGCTCGCGGCTTTGCGATTTCGGAGTAAACACTCCGACTTGTTCGCACCCATGCACCGCGCCAGTCGCCATCATGCGCAACTTGTCCTTGGGTTTGAGCGAGCCATTCACCACCCGCACCAGCATCACTACACCGACATAGTTGTCGAACCACGAGTCGATGATCAGGGCTTGCAGCGGCCCATTGGGCTCGCCCTTGGGCGGAGGCACGTGCGCCACAATCGCCTCAAGGATTTCATCAATCCCCATTCCGGTTTTAGCGCTGGCGCGAATCGCATTGCTCGCGTCGATGCCTATGACGTCTTCCACTTCGGCCGCGGCATTGTCAGGATCAGCCTGGGGCAAATCCATCTTGTTGAGCACCGGTATCACCTCGACGCCTAGCTCGATGGCGGTGTAGCAATTCGCCACTGTTTGAGCTTCAACCCCCTGCGAGGCATCCACCACAAGCAGCGCGCCTTCACAGGCTGAAAGCGAGCGTGAGACTTCGTAGGAGAAGTCCACATGCCCCGGCGTGTCGATCAGGTTGAGGTTGTAAATCTCGCCATCGTTGGCGCGATACTGAAGCGCTGCAGTTTGTGCCTTGATGGTGATGCCACGCTCACGCTCCAGATCCATGGAATCGAGCACCTGCGCTTCCATCTCGCGGTCCGACAAGCCGCCGCAGCGCTGGATCAGCCGGTCTGCAAGGGTCGATTTTCCATGGTCAATGTGGGCAATGATCGAAAAGTTGCGAGTACGAAGCATTAATTTCTTTTAGGGGCGCGCCGGCGGTCGAATCGGAACGAAAGAGGAGCTGTCACCGCGCCGGACCAGCAGCAGATGAGTTTTTGTCTTGTCCAGCTTGGTGACCATGTCATTAAAACTCTTGGCATCGGTCACGTCTTGCTGGTTCAGGGACTGAATGATATCCCCTGTGCGGATGCCAGCCCGAGCGGCAGCACCTTCAGCCTGGTCGACCACAATCGCGTTTTTCAGACGCAGCTGAGTTTTCCGCTCGGCTGGCAGGTCACTCACCACCAGGCCCAGCGCGTTGGCAGTGACTGGCGCAGGCGCAGGAGTGCCATTGGGAGGCTTGGGCTGAGTGCCTGCTCGGGCTGAGGTTTCAGGGGCCAATTCAACTACCGTGACGGTCAGGTCGCGCGAAGCCCCTTTGCGCCACACTTGAATAACGCTTTTTGCGCCAGGTTTGGTGCCGCCGACGATGCGGGGTAGATCGCTCGACTTCTCAATCGTTTTGCCATCAAAACGCAAGATCACATCACCCACCTCAACACCGGCCTTCTCGGCTGGCCCGTTGGCTTCGACCGAGCGCACCAGCGCGCCGCTTGCTCGGGGCAGCCCCAGGCCCTCAGCGACATCTTTGCTGACCTCGGCAATACCCACCCCAATGCGGCCACGGATCACCCGGCCACTGGAGCGCAACTGATCCGCAACCCGCATCGCCTCATCCATAGGGATGGCAAAAGAAATCCCCATAAAACCACCCGTGCGGCTATAAATCTGCGAGTTGATTCCGATCACTTCGCCCTTCAAATTGAGCAAAGGCCCGCCAGAGTTTCCGGGGTTAACCGCCACATCCGTCTGGATGAAGGGCAAAAAGTCGCCGGTGTCGCGACCCTTGGCGGAAATGATGCCCGCGGTCACCGTGTTTTCCAGGCCAAATGGCGAGCCGATCGCCAACACCCATTCGCCCACCCGAGACTTATTGGGATCCCCAATCGTGAGACGGGGCAAACCTGTAGCCTCAATCTTCACCAGAGCCACGTCGGTGCGGCGATCCGAGCCAATCAACTTTGCCTTGAACTCACGCTTGTCAGTGAGGGTAACGGTGATCTCATCGGCTCCGTCCACCACATGATGATTAGTCAGAACGAACCCATCGGCCGAAATAATGAAGCCCGAGCCCACCCCCCTTGGCACGCTTTCACCGCCGCCACGTGGAGCATTGGGAGCTTGGTTTGGGGGCTGTCCAGGGCCAGGTTGCCCACGACCACCAGGCGGGAAAAAGCGCCGGAAGAACTCGAAGAACGGATCGTTTTCATCCATGCCCTCAGGCATCTGAAACTGCGGGCCTCCACCTTGACTGCGCTCAGCGCGGGCTTTTTCGGTGGTGCGAATATTGACTACGGCTGGCCCGGTGCGCTCGACCAGGTCAGCAAAGTCGGGCAAACCCTGCACGGCTGCCGCCGTGGACGACTGAGCCAAGGCAGGCGTTGCTGTCACTAGTGGCAGCGCAATACCTGCCAAGCCAACCAACAAAACAAACATGCAGCGCAGCGACTCAGCCACCGTGGTGCACTCGCCACGACCCGAAAACTTCAAGGAATTCAACATTGTTCTGAACCACACCTTTGCAGAAACGATTTCTTTTCTATTCCAACCAGTAGGTCATGTTACCGAGACTCAATCGCCCGGCCCGATAACCACACGATCCATGCGCATATGCGTGCTCTCTCGTCGGCGGCTTGCGGTAGGGCTGACACCATATGGTGATGGCCAGCCGAGGTTTCAACCTGAACCAGCACCCAAGACCCCCATCTGGAGACAGCCAGTCGCCTTACCGCTTGACGTTCACCCGCCGTTACCCAGCTCACTGCCCCGAACGAGTCAGCGACAAGAGCGCTGCCTTCGACGATTCTTAATCGGTCGCGCATCCTCGCCCCTACCAGCACTAACCCGCCAAGGGCTGCCATTAAACCCACCACTGCCCCGAATGTTTCCAGTAACAGGGCTAGAGCCAAGCTCAAACCGGTGAATCCCAAAGCGAGGCTCAGGATACCAAGCCACCGTGACATCCCGCTTTCACGCAGGCAAATCCCGCCTGTTGATCCGGACCCTGCCGAGATCAGGCCTGGCTCAGGCGCGCTTGAAGACAAGCGTGCCGTTGGTTCCACCAAATCCAAAGGAATTCTTGATCGCCGCCTGGATTGGCATGTCCCGCGCGGTGTTGGCGCAGTAATCCAGATCACAAGCAGGATCCTGATTGAATATATTGATGGTCGGCGGCACCACCTGATGATGAATCGCCAGCACGGTAAACACACTTTCGAGCCCGCCAGCGCCGCCCAGCGCATGGCCGGTCATCGACTTGGTGGAGCTGATCACCATTTTCTTGGCCTGCTCGACACCGAGGGTGGCTTTTACAGCCTCGGTTTCATTGATATCGCCCAGCGGCGTTGAAGTGCCATGGGCATTGAGATACTGCACCTCATCCGGATTCAAGTGTGCATCTTTCAGTGCGCTCAACATGCTGCGCTTTGGGCCATCCATATTCGGAGCGGTCATGTGGTGCGCATCGGCGCTCATGCCAAAGCCAATCAGCTCCGCATAAATTTTCGCACCACGTGCACGCGCATGCTCATATTCCTCAAGCACCATCACGCCCGAGCCCTCACCCAACACAAACCCGTCGCGATCCTTGTCCCATGGGCGGGAGGCGGTAGTCGGGTCATCGTTGCGGGTCGACAGGGCACGCATCGCTGCGAAGCCGCCAATCCCCAAAGGCGATATTGTGGACTCTGCGCCGCCCGCGACCATCACATCGGCATCACCATAGGCAATGATGCGACCAGCCATACCGATGCTATGCAGCCCAGTGGTGCAGGCTGTGACGATGGCCAAATTCGGTCCTTGCAAGCCGCGCATGATCGAGAGCTGACCTGAAATCAGGTTGATGATCGATCCGGGCACAAAAAACGGTGATACCCGCCTGATCCCGCGTGTGGTGAGCTCGGTGTGCTGCTCTTCAATCAGCGGCAAGCCGCCAATGCCTGAGCCCACCAACGCCCCCACCCGCTCAGCATTGCTTTCATCAACAACAAGCCCCGAATCATCAAGGGCCTGAATCGACGCGGCAATGCCGTAGTGAATGAAGGTGTCGAAGTGGCGGGCCTCCTTGGGCGACATGTAGTGCCCAATGTCAAAGCCCTTCACCTCGCCGGCGATCTGCACCGGCAGGCTGGAGGCATCAAACCGGGTGACCCGCGCTATTCCAGATTGGCCAGCCACTGCAGCAGACCAACTTGAGGCGATATCGTTGCCCAAAGGGCTGACCATGCCCAACCCGGTGACGACGACACGACGAGTCATGACCTTCGCTCCGAAGTCTGGCGCACTGCCGCTATCACCTTCATGGATAGAAAAGACTCAGGCGTCTTTTTTGCCATGAGCCATCACGTAGTCGATAGCCTGCTGGACGGTAGTGATTTTCTCAGCCTGGTCATCTGGGATCTCGGTTTCGAACTCATCTTCCAGAGCCATGACCAATTCGACGGTGTCGAGCGAGTCTGCGCCCAGATCATCGATGAACGAAGACTCGTTTTTGATGTCGGCTTCATTCACACCGAGTTGCTCGGCGACGATTTTCTTTACGCGTAGTTCAATGTTTTCCATGCTGGCTCCAAAAAGGCGGTGAAATTTTAACAGTTATTGAAAGGGACTCTCGGGATGACGAGTCGGTGTGGGTCATCTACTTGGCTAAGATGTCGGGATTAGGACGGGCATTACGGCATCGCCATGCCGCCATTCACATGGAGGCACTGACCAGTGATGTAACTGGCGGCCGGGCTCGCCAAAAACGCAACGGCTGCTGCAACATCTTCGGGCGATCCGAGGCGACCCAAAGGAATTTGCGTGGCGAGCGTTTGGCGCTGCTCTTCGGACAGGGCCTGGGTCATGTCAGTGTCGATGAAGCCCGGGGCCACGCAATTCACGGTGATATTTCGCGATCCAAGCTCACGGGCCAGCGCTTTGCTCATCCCCACCACGCCTGCCTTGGCGGCCGCATAGTTGGCTTGACCCGCATTGCCAATCGCGCCAACCACGGAGGTGATCTGGATGATGCGTCCAGTGCGTGCCTTGAGCATTCCGCGCAGCACAAGGCGCGATAACCTGAACACTGCGGTCAGATCCGTTTCAATCACCGTAGACCAGTCGTCGTCCTTCATGCGCATCGCGAGGGTGTCACGGGTGATACCGGCATTATTTACGAGAATGCTCACCGCGCCATGTTCATTCGCAATCGATTCAATCAGGGCCTCACAGGCGGGCGCATCATTGACTTGCAACACCTTGCCAATCACGCCATAGCCGGCGATGGCTTGGGCGCCCGATTCTGAAGTGGCAGTTCCGATCACCTTGGCACCTGCAGCGTGCAGGCTTTTGGCAATCGCCTGACCCAGGCCCCGACTCGCGCCGGTCACCAGTGCAACCTGACCTTCAAGGTTCATATTGACCGCACTCATGCCTGGCGCTCCTGCGCACCCAAAGTTTCCAGCGTTTTATCCAGGGACACCTTGTCGAATACCGCATGCGCCTTGATGGATTTTTCGATCCGTTCGACCAGGCCGCTCAGCACCTTGCCGGGCCCAAACTCGATCACTTCAGTCACGCCCATTTCGGCCATCTTTCGCACCAGTTGTACCCATTGAACCGGGCTTGAAGCTTGACGCACCAGAGCATCCCGGATGCCAGCGATCCCATGCTCTACACCCACGTCGACGTTGTTGATCACAGCGGCTTGCGGCACTTGCATCGGGATGGCCTCAAGCGCGGATTGCAGGGCCAGCCCGGCAGGCGCCATCAGACTGCTATGGAAAGGTGCTGAGACGGGAAGCAACAGCGCCCGCTTGGCGCCGGCCGCCTTGAGCAGTTCGCAGGCCAGGCTCACCGCATCGGCATGCCCGGCAATCACGACTTGCGCCGGAGCATTGAAGTTCACCGCCTGCACGATGCGACCGGGTAATTGCGATTGTGCTTGCGCGCAGGCTTGAAGCACCGCCGCATCATCAAGACCCAGGATAGCCGCCATGCCGCCCTCGCCCACCGCCACAGCCGATTGCATGGCTTGTGCACGCGTGCGCACCAGCGCAACCGCATCCGAAGCGCTAAACACGCCAGCGGCGGTGAGCGCCGTGTATTCACCCAGGCTATGGCCTGCCATGATGTGGGCCTGCGGGCCGCCCCGAGCACGCCATAGTTCATGAAACGCCAGGCTTGCGACCAACATTGCTGGCTGTGTGTTTACCGTGAGCGCCAGGTCTTCTGCGGGCCCGGCTGCAATCAACGCGCCCAAGTCTTGCCCCAAAGCGCTCTGAGCTTGCTTCAACAGCTTTTGAACCACAGGTTCATCGGCCACGGTATCAAGCATGCCGACCTTCTGCGAACCCTGTCCGGGAAAAACGTATGCCAGTGTCATGTCACATCCTCGCCAAAACTGCACCCCAGGTGAAGCCACCGCCCACACCCTGCATCATCACCAGATGGCCCGGCTTGATCCGCCCATCGCGTCTTGCGGTATCGAGCGCCAATGGCACAGAAGCTGCTGAGGTATTCGCGTGATGATCCACAGTGACCACCACTTTTTCTGGAGGCAAGCCAAGCTTGCGCCCGGTGGCAGCAAGGATACGAACGTTGGCTTGATGGGGAATCAGCCAGTCGATCGATTCGAGGGGAATATTGGCCGCGTCGGCCGTTTCGCGAGCGACCTGATCGAGCACCGTGACCGCCATCTTGAACACCGCCTGCCCCTCCATCATGAGGAAGGGATGCCCAGTGATTGTGCCGTTGTGCACCTGCCCAGGCGTGCACAATATCCCGTCGTGTCGCCCATCAGCATGCAAACGCGCAGCCAGTAACCCTGCTCCGGCGTCATCAGTTTCATGGGCCTGTAAAACCACTGCGCCAGCACCATCGCCAAACAACACGCAGGTGCCTCGATCATTCCAATCCAGAATGCGCGAAAAGGTTTCTGCGCCAATCACAATCGCTGTTTTCGCCATGCCTGCAGCCATCATCGCCTGGGCATTGGCCATCGCATACACAAACCCGCTACACACCGCTTGCACATCAAAAGCGGCTCCACCGGGGCAGCCCAAAGCTTTTTGCACCAGGCAGGCTGTGGACGGGAAAATCATGTCGGGCGTGCTGGTGGCCACAATGATCAGGTCAACCGACTCGACCGGCAGGCCTGCATCGGCCAAAGCCATTCGCGCCGCTTCAGTCGCCAATGCACTGGTGGTGAGCTCGGGCGCAGCAATGTAGCGCTGCCGAATCCCGGTGCGCTCAACAATCCAGGCGTCCGAGCTTTCAATGCCACGCGCGGCGAGCTGCTCCACCAGCGTCTGGTTGCTTATCGGTTCACCTGGCAGTGCGCTGCCCGTTCCAAGAATTTTTGCTCTCAGCATGCCCTTGTCGTTTCGTCAGGCTTGCGCCGCTGTATTCGCTAAAGGTGTGGTCACCTTTGGCAATCCAGAAGCAATCCGCTCGACCAGCCCATAACGCGCGGCATCATACGCCCGCTGCAATGCCGACTCAAAAGCAAGGGCATCTGCCGAGCCGTGGCTTTTTACCACCACTCCGCGTAATCCGACCAGACAAGCTCCGTTGTAGCGGCGGTGATCTACCCGGTGTTTGAAACGTTTGAGCACCGCCATCGCGGCCACACCCGCCAGCTTGCTAGCCCAGGAGCGGGTGAATTCCTCGCGGATAAAGGCTGAAATCATGGTCGCGAGACCTTCCGAGGTCTTGAGCGCCACATTGCCAACGAATCCATCGCATACCACCACATGCGTGGTGCCCGCATAAAGATCAGTGCCCTCGACATTGCCGTAGAAGTTCAAACTCGAAGCGCGCAGCAATTCTGCCGCTTGGCGCACGGTTTCATTACCTTTGAGGAGCTCTTCGCCGATATTCAGCAAGCCCACGGTGGGTCGGGGTTCGTTCATTTGCACGCTGTAGAGCGCCGATCCCATGATCCCGAACTGCAGCAAGTGCTGGGGCTCGCAATCCACATTGGCGCCCAGATCAAGCATTAGCGTGGCGCCTTGGCGGGTCGGTAGATAGGTGGCGATCGCGGGGCGATCAATGCCATCGAGCATTTTGAGGACAAAGCGGCTGATTGCCATGAGCGCGCCGGTGTTACCCGCGCTAACGCATGCACTGGCCTCGCCATCGCGGACCGCTTCAATGGCCAGCCGCATCGAGCTGCGTCGTTTGGAACGCAACGCAGCTGCCGGGGCCTCATCCATTTCTACGACTTGTTCGGCGTGGACCAGGCTTACCCGCCCAGCATTTAAGGCGAGCTTGAGTCCTGAGGCCGAAGCAGCATGCTGCTGCAACCACTGCTCTATTCGAGCTTGGTCACCCACAAGCCGAAGGGCTGCGAGGGGTTGTGCGCTTAAAAATGAAGCGCAGGCCGGAAGTGTGGTGTCCAGCCCGATATCACCACCCATAACGTCAACCGCGACGGCCACAGGAACGGTGTTCATGAATCGATCAGACTAGGCCGAAAGAGGTACTGACATCGGCACGGCCTGCAACAAGCAGGCCGGCACCGAGCAAAGGCTCAGGCGATTATTCGTCGGCCTTGGTCTTGACGATCTTCTTGCCGCGATAAAACCCGGTGGGGCTCACATGGTGGCGCAGATGCACTTCACCGGTTGTGGGCTCAACAGCGGTTGCCGGTGCCGAGAGAAAGTCGTGTGCACGATGCATGCCGCGCTTGGAAGGGGATTTCTTATTTTGTTGAACAGCCATGGCAGTTCTCCGAAAAAACTTTAACTTGCGATTATAACACTTTGAGTTTGGTCAGTACAGCGAATGGATTCGGCCGTACCTCTTCACCTGAATCTGGGCCATTTTCTTCACCGGAGCTGCCAGGTAGGGGCTGCGGACAGCGCTCATGCATCGCCAGGGGTGGCAGGTTCATCAGGATTTCGTCTTCAATCAGCTCGGTCAGCGCAAAATGTTCCGAGGCCACCAACACATCGTGGTCCTCAGCCTGCTCATCAAGCTCGGCCGCCTGCGCTTCATTCGCCACCAAAAGATAGCGAAACTCCTCAGCGATTGGATGCTCGACAGCTTTCAGGCAGCGCACGCAAGGCACAAAGCTTGAACCACGCAGCTGCAACTCGATCCACTCTTGCGCGGGTCTTCCCACGGGCTCGTCACGGTATCCGCGCACCTGCCAGCTCACCTCGCCAAAGGGTTCTGCCAATTGATCAACCAGCCGCTCGCTGTGTTCCAAAACGAGCTGGCCTTCGAGCTGTTCGGCTTTGCGGGTGAATGCGAAGGAGTCAATAACCATCCCCTATTATGCCAGCCGCCCCGGTTACACTGCCGCCCTATGGCTGATGTTTCTACCCCTTTTCATCCCCACACCTTGGTCCTGGCTTCCACCTCGCGATACCGCGCAGCTTTACTCAAGCGCCTGGGCTGGCGCTTTGATATTTGCCCGCCGCAGGTGGACGAAACCCCAGTGCTTGGCGAGTCGCCGCATGATTGCGCATTGCGCCTGGCGCTTGCCAAAGCCCTTGCGGTTGCTCGACAAAGCAACTGGCAATCTGCCTGGGTGGTCGGATCGGATCAGACCGCGACCCTGGATGGGGCTCAGATCATTGGCAAACCGGGCACTCATGAGCGGGCTCGCGAGCAACTGCGGGCGGCCAGCGGGCAGACCATGCACTTTCACACTGGCCTGGCCTTGGTCAACATTTCTGAGAAGGCCGAGCGTGCCTTGGTAGTCAGCACCGAGGTACGGTTTCGCCTGCTAAGTGAGGACGTGATCGAGCGTTACTTGTTGGCCGAGCGTCCTTACGATTGCGCGGGCAGTGCCAAATCAGAAGGCATGGGAATTGGATTGTTGGAGGCGATCCTCGGGCCCGATCCCTCCGCATTGGTTGGCCTGCCATTGATTGCCCTGAGCGGCTTGCTGCTGGAGGCAGGATTTCAGCTCCCCGGGCCGATTGCCTTGGAAGACATCAGTGCAAGCTAAAGGCCGAGTGTTTTGTATTCCCGTGCCGCTGGGTCCCGAGCAAGCGGTAGGTGACGTGTTGGCGGCAACGCAGATTGAGCAGGTGAAGCACCTTCGCCACTTTGTTGTCGAGCATCCCAAAACCGCCCGCCTGTTTTTGAAGCAGTTTGGCCTGAACACGCCCCTGCAGGAGCTCAGCATGGTCACCTTCGGGGAGCATGAGCGGGCCAAGCGTGAAGTCGTCGCCGCTGCGCTCGCCCCAGCACTGGCCGGGCAGGATGTCGGACTGCTCTCGGAGGCTGGATGCCCTGGAGTGGCCGATCCCGGTGCCGAAGTCGTTGAAGCGGCGCACCGCGCAGGATTGCAGGTGGTGCCTTTGGTGGGCCCCAGCAGTCTGTTGCTTGCTTTGATGGCCAGTGGCTTTAACGGACAGCAGTTTGCCTTTTTGGGCTACCTGAATTCCAGGCCTGCTGAGCGCCAAGTGCAGCTGCGGGCGCTCGAAAAACGCGCCGCCGAGCATCGGGAAACGCTGCTATTTATTGAAACACCTTATCGGGCCCAGGCCGTGCTCGATGACTGCATCAAGACGCTGCGCCCTGGCACCCGCTTGCTGGTGGCCCGGGATCTGACCTTGCCCACTGAGCAGGTTAATCAAAAACCAGTGAGTCAATGGCGGCAACAGCCAGTTGACCTAGGCAAGGCGTTAGTGGTCTTCGGACTGGCGGCCAAATAAGACCTAATATAAGACCAATAACACCTACCGCAGCCTGAGTTCGTTGCCGCTCATGCGCAAGCTCCTGGCAAGGCTTTCACCAGCCGAGGCGCCAATCCGCTTGGCCAGCCGCTCAGCCAGATTTTCAGAGCGGGTGAAGTCCACAATCGTATCGGCCTTGAACACATCGCGCGCAATGGCATCGAGCGAACCTGTGGCATCCGCCAGGCCGAGCTCTACGGCCTGTGAGCCGGTCCAGATCAAGCCGGAAAAGGTTTCCGGTGTTTCCTTGAGCCGATCGCCGCGCCCGGTGCGCACTACCGTGATGAACTGCTGATGAATATCACTCAGCATGCTTTGCGCAAAGCGCTTTTGGTCTTCCGAGAGGGGCGAAAAGCTATCCAAAAAGCCCTTGTTTGCCCCGGCGGTAAGCAGGCGGCGCTCAACCCCCAGTTTTTCCATAGTTCCGGTGAAGCCAAAGCCATCCATCAATACACCAATTGATCCCACCAGGCTCGCCTTGTCGACATAAATCTTGTCTGCGGCTGCCGCAATGTAGTACCCCCCGGAGGCGCAGATTTCCTCTACAACCGCCACTAATGGTGTTTCGGGATACTTTCCGCGCAAGCGCTTGATCTCATCAAACACCAGGCCGGCCTGCACTGGTGAGCCCCCTGGGGAATTGATCCGCATCACCACACCGGCCGTATTGGCATCCTCGAATGCGGCGCGCAAGGCAGCATTGATGGAATCGGCATTGGCCTCGGCTCCTGCATCAATCACGCCAGCCACTTCAATCAACGCAGTGTGCTTGCTGCCGACCGTGGTCTTGTCCAGGCCGTGCATCACGCCTGAAGCCAACAGGCCGATGCCTACAACCAGAGAAATCGCGAGCAGGCGAAAGAAAATGCTCCAGCGCCGCGCACGCCGCTTTTCCTCGACCAGGCTCATGACCAGCTTTTCGAGCACTGAGCGCTCCCACTGGGCGGTTGCAGGTGCGGCAGCTCGGGCTTGAGGCGCACCCGGTGGGGTCGGCTCAGACTTGAAATCATCCATGGTGGGGCTTTGCTTTTCAGGAAGAAGGATGCCCTATTATCACCGCCCGGGCTGACGAGTGTGTTGCAGTAACACTGCGCCAAGCTCGGCCACCGAGTTCACCATCCTCCATGCGCCAAACTGAGCGAGTGATTCCGGGTCATGGGCGCCATAGGTGACGCCGATCCCGCTGGCCCCTGCGTGCCGCGCCATGCCCAGATCATGGGTGGTATCCCCGACGACAACGACCTGACTGGGCGACAGATTCAGGCTTTCGCACAACTCATGCACCATCCAGGGATGAGGCTTGGGCTGGCCCTCATCGGCGCAGCGAGTATCAGTAAAGAAGCGCCCCCAGCCGGTTTGTTCGAGCGCACGATTCAGCCCTACCCGCGATTTGCCTGTGGCTACAGCCAGAGTTACGCCATGCAAATGCAGCTGCGCCAACAGCGCCGGGATACCTTCAAAGGGAACAAGCGTGGCATCGAATTTGATGTAGTGATGCCGATAGCGATCAACAAACTCGGCCAGTTGATCCTTACGCAACCCCGGCACGGCATGGGCGAGCGCATCCTGAAGGCCCAAACCAATCACATAGCTTGCCTGTTCCCGGCTCGGTACTGGCAGCCCCAGGTCTCTGGCCGCATTGCGGATCGATTCGGTGATTACACCGGTCGAGTCCATCAGCGTGCCGTCCCAATCAAAAATCACTGCATCAAAATGCTGACCTGACGATGGTGATCCCAGACCCTGAGCATCAGCTTGCATGAGCGGACTCCTGCTCAAAACCACGCAGAAACTCAGCAGGTAGTGGCGCTTCCAGATTGAGCATCTGACGCGACACCGGATGGCGCACAGCAAGTTGCCACGCATGCAGGTACATCCGCTTGAAGCCACGCTTGTGCAATTGCTTGTTCACTTCAAAATCACCATATTTTGCATCCCCAATGATGGGCATGCCGGCGTGGGCCAGATGCACCCGGATCTGATGGGTTCGCCCGGTGAGCAGATCGCACATGACCCGACTGAGGGTTTGCTCCTTGCCTAGTACTTGATGAGCCAGGCCGAGCACCCTGGTATGGGCTTGCTGCCCCTCCGGATGCACCATTACATGCTTTTCGCCATTTGCAAGAACCCGCTTGAGCAGGGGCTCGGTCAGGTTTCGGGTGCGCAGGGGCCAACGCCCCAGCACCACCGCCTGATACTTTTTGCCGCTTTCACGCTCCCGCAGCTGGCGTTGCAGCTCGGTCAGGGCAGCACGCTTTTTGGCAATCATCAGGAGCCCCGAGGTATCGCGATCCAGGCGGTGAACAAGCTCCAAGAACTTGGCCAGAGGCCGGGCGGCCCGCAGCTGCTCGATTACGCCACTGGCCACCCCGCTACCCCCATGGACGGCCACCCCGGCCGGCTTATTGATCACCAGCAGTGCTTCATCTTCGAATACCACCGGAAACTCGACGCCCTTGACCGGAGCGGTTTCCTCCCGGATAGCGATCCTGACCGGAGGCACCCGCACTGAATCACCCAAGGCCAAGCGGGTGTCGGGCTTGCATCGCGCGCCGTTAATCCGCACCTGTCCGCTACGTACTAATTGATAGACGTGGCTTTTGGGGACACCCTTGGCGCGCCGCAGGAGCCAGTTATCGAGGCGTTGACCGGCATGGGTGTCGTCAATCACCACCAATTCAACGATGGCCGGTCGGTTCGACAGGGCTTGAGGTTTTAGCGCTAAATCATTCATGTTGCTATACTTTACCAAGCTGTGACATCAGATGCCCCAGCCAGAACCGGGAATCCTGCGGGAAACCCGGCCCAGAGGAATACTAAAAAAGTAATTGAACATTTAACCAGCGGCCTGACAGACCTATTTCTGGCAGGCATCTGACAAAAGAACAAGCCGGAACCCAAACCCAGGTCGAGCCGCACCCGCTCAGTGTTTTGAGAGTGCTGCCCCTAAATCAGCTAACGCCCCATCGTGTCTTTGCCCGCCCCCCGTTACTCCAGCCCCCAGACCGCGCCCTCGGCTCATGCCGCCCGGTCCGTGCGAGGCGTTGTTGCGGCCCCAGCCTGCACTTTTCAGCAGACCTGGCGGCGGCCAGACCCACTTCGGACCGTCTTGCTGCTTGCCTGAGCGCGTTCACCGCCTTTCCTGAGTCAGTCGGCCTCACAGCGCAGGCCGCGCGAAAAACGCGCAGGAAGAACCACGCATGAAGCGGATGTTATTTAATGCGACCCACTCGGAAGAGCTGCGGGTTGCGATTGTCGAAGGCCAACGACTCATCGATATCGATATCGAATCGGCCAACAAGGAATCACGCAAGAGCAATATCTATAAAGCAGTTGTCACCCGGGTTGAGCCCAGCCTGGAAGCATGCTTTGTGAACTACGGCGAAGAGCGCCACGGGTTTTTGCCCTTTAAGGAAATCTCACGCGCCTATTTCAAGAGCGGTGTTGAAGCCAGCAAAGCCCGCATCCAGGATGTAATTGCCGAAGGCACACAAATCATTGTGCAGGTGGATAAGGACGAGCGGGGCAACAAAGGCGCCGCACTCACCAGCTTTATCTCTCTGGCTGGTCGCTACACAGTCTTGATGCCGAACAATCCTCGCGGCGGTGGCGTTTCGCGCCGCATCGAGGGTGATGAGCGGGCCGAGTTGCGCGAAACCATGGAAAAGCTCGAAGTGCCCAATGGCATGAGCTTGATTGCGCGCACCGCTGGTATTGGACGCACAGCAGAAGAGCTGCAGTGGGACCTCAACTATTTACTGCAGCTTTGGCGCGCGGTGGAGTCCGCCGCCAATTCTGCCGATGGCCCCTTTCTGATTTATCAGGAATCGAGCCTGGTGATTCGCGCGATCCGCGATTACTACACACCGGATATCGGCGAAATCCTGATCGATACTGAAGATATCTGCGAGCAGGCGCGCCAGTTCATGGCGCATGTGATGCCCGACTATGTGAGCCGGGTCAAGCGCTATCGCGACGATATTCCGCTCTTTACCCGCTTCCAGATCGAACATCAGATCGAGACCGCGTATTCCCGCGTCGTGCCGCTGCCCTCGGGGGGAGCGATTGTGATTGACCATACCGAAGCTCTCGTGGCCGTCGACGTGAACTCGGCTCGCGCGACCCGTGGCTCCGATATCGAAGAAACCGCGTTTCGCACCAACCTGGAAGCGGCTGAAGAAGCAGCACGCCAGATGCGCTTGCGCGACTTGGGTGGCTTGATCGTGATCGACTTCATTGATATGGAGAACACGAAAAACCAGCGTGAAGTCGAGCAGCGCCTCAAAGACGGTTTGCATCACGACCGCGCACGGGTTCAATCGGGCAAGATTTCGCGCTTCGGCTTGATGGAGTTGTCGCGTCAGCGCCTGCGCCCCGCGCTTAACGAAGGTACCCACATCACTTGCCCGCGTTGTAACGGCACAGGCGTGATTCGCGATACCGAGTCTTCTGCCCTGCACTGCCTGCGCATGATTCAGGAAGAGGCGATGAAGGAAAACACCGCTGCGGTGTATTCCCAGGTGCCCATCGAAGTGGCGACCTATTTGCTCAATGAAAAACGCTCGGAGATTGCCAAGCTCGAAGCGCGTAGCAAAGTCGAGATTGTGTTGATTCCCAACAAGCATCTCGAAACCCCGCACTACAAGCTTGAGCGCTTGCGTCACGATGATGAGCGCCTGGCCAACTATAAGGCCAGCTATACGATTGCAGATGGCCCGGACGAGGACAACACGTATCTTGAGCGCAAGCTTGAGCCCAGCAAGCAGCGTCAGGAAGCTGCCGTCAAGGGTGTGGCTTTGGGTGCACCTGCACCGCTTGCGACTCCTGCTCCAATTGAAGCAGCAGTTCCAGCGCCAATCCCGATGGCCCCCGCTCCTGCGCCTGCTCGGGTTGAAGAAGAAGGCTTTATCAACCGCATGTTTGGATGGCTGTGGCGTGCGCCAAAACCTGCCAGCGTCGAACCCGCACCCCAGGTTGCGGATAAGACAAGTACACAAAAAGCGGATGCATTAACCACTCCCCGTGAAGGTGCTCGCGAGGGCAATCGTGAAGGCCGCGGTGAAGGTCGAGGCCGTGGCGGCCGAGGTGGTCGCGGCGGTCGGGATCGCGATGGACGCAAGGATGGTGAAAAACGTGGCGAGCGCCGTGACGCCCGCCCTGCCGGCGCGCCAGGCGCCGAGGCTGTTGAAGCTGAAACTCGGGTAGAAGCAACTCAGGGCGATCGGCCAGAGCGCAGCGAGCGCCCGGATCGTGGCGAGCGCGGTGAACGAGGTGAGCGCGGAAATCGTCAACGCGGTGATCGGCCGCCGCGCCCTCCCCGCGAGCCGCGTGATGCTACAAAAGCCCCTTCATCGATAGATGAAGCGGTGGCCTTGGGTGTGGCGGGTGGTGCGGCAGTGGCTGGCGCAACCATGCACGCTGCTTCGACACCGAGCGATCAGGTCGCAACACCGACCGATGAAACATTGATTGCAGGCGTTTCAGCTCAGGCCGAAGATGGTCAGGCTGAACCCTCCGCAGACGGTAATGTGCAGAAAGATGCCGAGCGTCGTCGCCGGCGTCGTCGTCGCGGCGGTCGTCGTGATGAAGCTGGCGCAACAGCAGGTGCAGAAGGGCAGGATCTGGTAGCCGACGATGGTCAAGAAGGTCAGGAAGCTCAGGACCAAACTGCGCCGCTTGCGTCGATAGAGCCAAGCGAAACGAGCCAGACTAGCGAACCCAAACCCGCACCCGCTCAGGCCAGTTTGCCAATGTTCGAAGCCAGCGTACCCGCCAACGAGCCAGTGGCTCCAGCGCCGCCTGTACCAGTGGCAAAGCCGTCGATGGCTGAAGGCTTGGTGGTAGCGGTAGCCGCTGCAGCTTCCACATCAACCCCGGCTGCTGCGGCAGTAGCTACCCCGGTAGCCGCCCCGGTGGTCGCAGCGAGCGTCGCGCCTGCGTCCATCGTTGTTGAAACCAAACCGACCGTCAATCTTGATGCAGTGGTTCAAGCCGCCGGGTTGCAGTGGGTACAGACCCGTGAAGGTGCGGCCACCGAAATCATTTTTGCGCCGTCACCCCGGGTTCAGCGCAAGCCGCGCCCACCGGTGCAGATCAGTCAGGAGCCTCTGATTCAGGTGGAGACCAGAAGAGCTCACTAATGTGTTAAAAAGCGGGCATGACTGAGAGAATAATTCCCCTCATTGATGCCCGCGCCGGTCCCCCGGCAAGCCCGATGTCATGGCCCGAAGCTTTGCTCGGCGCACATGGCCAATTGAAGGATACGCGCGGCCGCAGCATTCACGATCTCAGAATCTCGGTCACCGATCGCTGCAATTTTCGCTGCACGTATTGCATGCCTGCCAGCGTATTTGACAAGGACTACGCCTTCCTGCCGCAAAGCGCTTTGCTTTCGTTTGAAGAAATCGAGCGGCTGACCCGATTGTTTGTGGCCCATGGCGTGGAGAAGATTCGACTGACGGGCGGCGAACCCTTGCTTCGCAAGAATATCGAGCACCTGATCGAGCGGCTGGCCCGATTGACGACGGCCGCAGGCAAGCCTCTAGAAATCACCCTGACGACCAACGCTTCATTGCTCAAGCGCAAAGCGGCTGCATTAGTTAATGCCGGACTCAAACGAGTCACCGTCAGCCTGGATGCGATCGACGAAGATGTGTTCCGGGCCATGAACGATGTGGACTTCCCGGTGGCCCAGGTCCTTGAAGGCATTGAGGCCGCTGATGCCGCCGGACTGAGGCCCCTAAAAATCAATATGGTGGTCAAACGCGGGGTCAATGATCATCAGATCATTCCTCTGGCCCGCCATTTCAAAGGCACCGGCCATATCGTGCGCTTCATCGAATTCATGGATGTCGGCAGCTCAAATGGCTGGCGCATGGATGACGTGGTGCCGAGCCGCGAGGTGATTGACCGGCTCAACACCAGCTTCGGACTCACCACATTGGAGCCCAACTACATCGGCGAGGTTGCCCAACGCTGGGCCTATACCGATGGCAGTGGTGAAGTGGGTGTGATTTCGTCGGTCACCCAGGCCTTTTGCGCAGATTGCTCGCGAGCCCGCTTATCCACGGAGGGTCAGCTTTTTACATGCTTATTCGCCAATGCCGGTCATGATCTCCGCACTCCCCTGCGCGGCGGCGCCACCGATGCCCAGTTAACTCATCTCATCGCATCGATCTGGCAACCACGCAGCGATCGATACAGCGAAATCCGCACAGCCCAAACCGCTGCGCTTCGTAAAGTGGAAATGTCCTACATCGGTGGTTAGGTGAATTGCCCAGCCGATAGCGCTCCACGTTGCGGCCCTTCGGGCAATATCGTCGGGCTGATCCTTACCGGTGGGCAGTCCCGGCGAATGCAAACCCTGCATACTCCAGGCACCACGGACTCGCCCACGCGTGTTAACAAAGCCCTGCTGCCTTGGGCCAATGCACGCTTGATCGATGCTGTTGCAGATCGCCTGGTGCCGCAGTGCTCCGAACTTTGGATCAATGCACCTGAACCATTGGAGGGCGTGGAAGCATTCAAGCAAGTACCTGATGTGCAGCACGCTGGAGCCGGGCCCTTGGCCGGCATACTCGCCGGACTGCTGCAGCTGAAAGCCGATTCGAGTCACCGCGAGTGGCTATTGAGTGTGCCCTGCGATACGCCGCTTTTGCCGCTCGATCTGGCTGATCAACTCGCGCGCCCCGCCCGGCATCAGCAAACATTATCGAGCCCCCTTGTGTTGCCACCATCGCTGGCCTTTGCGCGAATCGCGACCACGGTCGAGCGAGCCCATCCAGTGATCGGGTTATGGCATGTCAGCCACTGCGCCGCCCTGGCCGGGTTTCTCGCTGCGGGGGGCTTCAAGGTTCACGCTTGGGTCAGCACAATCCAAGCGATTTCGGTGACCTTTCCAGATGAAAACGCATTTGCAAATCTCAACACTCCGGAGCAATGGGCTCACTGGCACCACCGGACTGATGTGTGACAGTTGGAACAGTTTCCCCTACGCTATGTATGGGATACTTCGAGCTATGGCAGATTGGAAGCTGGATATACAAATCATCGTTGCTGTTGGAGTGGGTGCAACGATTGCGCTTTGCACGCAAAGCCTGGGTTGGGCACAGGCTCCACAAACTAGCCAGGTAGTCGCTGCCAGTGAGTCATCGATCTCGCCCGCACGCAAAACACTGCGCGAGATGGCGCTGCGGTCCAACCGCGACATTCAGGCGGCCAGACTCGACCTCGAAAGTGCGCGCGCCGAAGTGCAGCGAGTCGACGTATCCCCCAACCCCACGCTGTTCATGCAAGCCGCCAACACTGAAGCCAATCGCTATCGGTACGGCAGCACAGACCGAATCGTTCGGCTTGAACAGACCTTTGAGCGTGGCAACAAACGCGGCTTGCGACGTGAACAGGCGCAATTCCTCGCCGTTGATGCGCAAGCCAGACTTCAAGACGCGATCCGTCAGCAGTGGGGCGCGCTGGATGGTGCTTTTTTTGATGTGGCGCTTGCCCAACGCCAGGCCCTGAGTAACCGGGAGCTGATTCAGGCCAACGAATACCTGCTTCAGGCAACCCAAAAGCGCTTGAATGCTGGCGATGTTGCCAGGCTGGATGTGCAGCGCCTCGAACTTGAGCTGCAGCGTGCCCTCAATGAAGGCGCATCATTGCAAACCCAGATCAATCAATCCGTTTTGCAACTCGCCCAGATCATTGGTGAACCAGCGCCTGCCGCTTTGATTCAATCTGCCGGACAGGAGTTGGTTTTGGACTCGGCAAGGTTAACCCGCATGACCCAGGAGGTATTGGCAAGCAGCGCCATGCGACAAGCTCAGGTGCGCGGCGAACGGGCTGACATTCGTGCCGTATTGGCTCGCATCGAAGCCGCACGACGGGCCGTCACCCTGGCCCAAAGTCAGCGCTCGCGCGACCTAACACTTGGGGTACAAGCCGAGCGAGCGCCGGCATTTGGCGGTTCGGTTGTAGGTATCAGTGCATCGGTGCCTCTGTTCATCAACAATGACTTTTCAGGTGACATTGCTCGCGCCCAGGCCGAACTGCGCAGCGCCCAGTTTGAGCTTGAGCGTCAGCAAGCGTTAATCGACCTTGAAATCGCCCGCACTCGCGAGCAAGTGCAATCGGCAAGCCAGCGCGCCCTGCGCCTTTTACGAGACACGGCTCCAGCGGCCCAGGACGTTGTGAAATCCATTGAGTTTGCCTACCAGCGTGGCGCAGCGAGCTTGACGGATGTGTTTGATGCGCGACGCCAACTCAGTATTGTCAATGCGGAGCTTGCGCTTGCGAGTGCTCAATGGGCGCAGGCCATCAGCGCACTTGAATCCGCACTATCGCTAGAAAGTCTTCAGTGATTCATCGACTCAGCACTTCGCTTTACCGCTTGATTCTTTCGTCTTCCCACATCCTGAGCTCACGCCGATGCAGCCTTGCGTTTGTCTTGGTGCTTGCGGCCTGCGGAAAGCCAGCGGAGGCGCCCAAGCCAGTGGTGCCGGGAGCACAGGTGGAAGGCGAAGTGATTACTTTCCCTGCGGATAGCCCGCAGCTCAATGCCCTGCGCGTGGTGGAAGCCCTACGGGATCGCGAAAGCTTTGTGCGGATCAATGGCCGCCTGTCTTGGGATGAGTCCCGCACCACCCGGGTAAATGCCCCGCTCAATGGCCGGGTGCTGGATATTGCGGCACAGCCCGGAGCATCGGTTTCCAAGGGCCAGGTGCTGGCACGCATGAGTTCTGCGGATTTCGGAATGATGCAATCCGAGTCACGACGGGCTCAGATTGATCTTCAAGCCGCGCAGCGCAACCTGGCGCGGGTTTCCGAGCTTGTTTCGGCAGGCGTTGCCCCTCTCAAGGAGCAATTGGCCGCACAAACCGAAGTTGACCTCGCCTTGGCCGAGCGCGATCGCACCCTGGTTCGTGAGCGGGCGCTTGGGGCTCAAGCGGGATCGGCTGATCAGTTGTTCAGTTTGCGCGCCCCAATCAGTGGCGTGGTGGTCGAGCGCCGGATTAACCCCGGCCAGGAACTGCGCAGCGAGAGCTCGGGCGAATCCTCCCTGTTTGTGATTTCAGACCCGCGCCAGCTTTGGGTCACCCTCGATGTGCCTGAAGCGCTAACCCAGGAAATACAGGTCGGTGAATCAATTCGGGTGATGGTTCCGGCGTTGCCTGGAGAAGTGTTTCAGGCGCGTATTAACTATGTAGCAGATGCCATTGATCCACAAACTCGTACTGTCAAGGCGCGGGCCTCTGTAGACAACGTTTTGCGCAGGCTCAAAGCCGAAATGTATGTCACCGCTGATGTGGATGTGCCGTCATCGGCTGCCTTGCGGGTGCCTGCCACCGCCCTTTTTCTCCAGGGCGACAAGTACTTTGCTTTTGTTGAGCAAGCTCCCGGCCAGTTTGGCCGCAGGGTTGTCAAAGCTGAGGAATCCACCCTCGGGCAAATGCGGGTTACCCAAGGCCTGCAACTCAAGGAGCGTGTGGTCGCCGATGGCGCCTTGTTGCTACAACAGATGTTGAATCAAAAAGCCACCTCACCCAACAAGAGCGCCAAGTGATCCGGGCACTGATTCGAGCGAGCCTGCAGCAGCCCCTGGTGCTGATGCTTGCGGTGCTGCTGTTTATTGGCGGCGGCCTGATTGCTTTTAAGAATTTGCCGGTCGAAGCCTTTCCCGATGTCACCGATACTCAAGTCACGATCATCACTCTGTATCCTGGGCGCGCCGCCGAAGAGGTCGAGCGTCAGGTGTCGATTCCGATTGAGGTAGCGCTCTCGGGCATCCCCAATGCAGTGCGCTTGTTTTCCCATACCCAGTTCGGCTTGTCTTTCACCGTTGTGACCTTCAATGACAAGGTCAATGATTACTTTGCCCGCCAGCAGGTCACCGAACGTTTGCGCGGTGCCGATCTACCACCAGGTGTCAACCCGGAGCTGGCCGCCCTCACCTCGGCGATCAGTGAAATCTATCGCTATCGACTGCGCGCTGATCAACTGAGTTCGACCGAGCTGCGCACACTGCAAAACTGGATCATGGAGCGCCAGCTCAAAACCGTACCCGGTGTTGCAGATGTTGTTAGTTTCGGCGGGCAAATCAAAACCTATGAAGTGCAGCCTGACTTGCTCAAGATGCGGGATTACAAGATCACTCTTGAGCAACTCACTGCTGCAATCGGAGCGAGCAACAAAAACGCAGGTGGCGGTTACGTTGAGCATGGTCGCCAGCAGTTCTTGATCCGAGGTATTGGAATTTTGCGCAGCGCCGCGGATATTGAAACCATTCCCGTTACCCAATTTAATGGCAATCCGATTTTTGTGCGCGATATCGCTCGCGTCAGTATTGGTGGAGTTCCCCGCCAGGGCGTGGCCGGGCAGGACGACGAGGACGATATCGTCTATGGCATGGTGCTGATGCGCAAAGGAGAAAACGCCTCTGCAGTGCTCGAAGCAGTCAAGGATCGCATCAAGCAGATCAATGCGACCCAGCTGCCCAGCGGAGTCAGCATAGAGCCCTTTTACGACCGCAGCTGGTTGATCGGCAAAACCTTGCGCACCGTGTTTACCAATCTGCTGGAGGGCGCGCTGCTGGTGTTCGTGGTGCTGTATCTGTTCCTGAACAACATGCGGGCAGCTGCGATTGTGGCTGCCATCATTCCCCTGGCGTTGCTGGGCACGTTTACCGGACTTTCGCTTCTGGGAATCCCAGCCAACCTGTTGTCCCTGGGGGCGATGGATTTTGGCATCATCGTCGATGGTGCGGTGATTGTGGTGGAGCACATTTACCATCGCCTGCAACACATGCCAGCCAACAGTGATCGTCGGGCCCGGCTCAATGCTGTGCTCAATGCAGCTGTTGAGGTCGGCAGGCCCACGCTCTTCTCAATGCTGATCATCATCGCCGCGCACATTCCAATCTTTACCTTGCAGCGGCATGAGGGACGGATATTTGCTCCCATGGCGTACTCGGTGGTCTCCGCGCTGATCGTGTCACTGATCTTGTCGCTCACTCTGGTGCCCTTGCTGTGCCATTGGCTCCTGCGGGGAAAGCTCAAACAAACCGAACCGCCTATCGTGCGAGTCTCGAAGTCCATGTACGCCCCGGTCCTCAAGTGGGCATTGGGGCACCGGTGGATCGTCATGGCTATTGCGATGGTGGCCTTGGCCGCTGCGCTTGGGGTAGCCTCGCGGCTTGGCTCGGAGTTTTTGCCAGAACTCAACGAAGGCAGCGTGTGGCTCAATGTAACGCTCGAGCCCAGTGTGTCAATCAGCGAAGCGCAGCTGCAAGCGCGCAGGCTCCGGGATCTGGTGCGCAAGACTCCGGAGGTGGAGAGCATCGTCAGCAAGCTCGGGCGCCCGGAGGATGGCACTGACCCGAAAATTGCCAGTCAGATTGAAGCTTTGGTTGATCTGCATGATGAAACCCTGTGGAAGCGCGGGCTCACCAAAAAACAGGTCTTGGCCGAAATTGAGCGCAACCTGCTAACCATTCCGGGTATCACGGTGACCTTCTCGCAACCCATCCGCGACAACGTCCTGGAATCCATCTCGCAGATCGACGGGCAAATCGTGATCAAGATCACTGGCGATGATCTGAATATTCTGCGCGGCTATGGTCAGGCGATTTTGCGCGAGGTTCGTGGCGTGGCAGGAGTCACGCGTGCCGCGATTGATCGCGATGGGCAGCTTCCGCAATACCGAATCGAGATCGATCGCGCCCGGGCGGCTCGCTATGGTCTGGCGATGGAAGATGTGCAGGAAGTCATTGAAACCGCTCTGGCCGGACGGGAAGTGAGTTACTTGTGGGACGGCGAGCGGCGATTTGCCGTCACGGTTCGCTTGGCTGAGCCCCAGCGAAGCCTCGCCAGAATCAAGGAAATCAATGTTGCGACACCCAGCGGCGCAACTGTCCCGTTGCAGGAAATCGCCAGCTTCAAAACTGAAAGTGGCGCCATGAACATTGCCCGCGAGGCTGGTCGGCGCGTCGTTTCGATCGGGGTGTTTATTAAAGACCGCGACATGGGCAGCGTGGTCAAGGACATGCAGGCGGCTGTAGAAGCCAAAATCAAACTTCAGCAGGGCTATCAGCTTAGCTGGTCGGGTGAGTTTGAGAATCAGGAGCGTGCGATGGCACGCCTGGCTTGGGTTGTACCCTTGTCCATCCTGATCATCTTCCTGTTTCTATTTAATGCCTTCAATTCGCTGAAGGATGCTTTGCTGATTATCGCCAACATCCCATTCGCAATGATCGGTGGAATCATTACCCTGAGTATTCTGGACATTCCGCTTTCAGTGTCCGCAGCGATTGGATTTATTGCCTTGTTCGGTCAAGCGGTACTCAACGGGGTCGTCATGCTTTCGCACTTCGGGCAATTGCGCAGCAACGGCGCAACTGTTTATGAGGCGGTATTTCAAGGTTCGATCGATCGTTTGCGAACCGTCATGATGACGGCGCTCTTGGCTTCGCTTGGCTTGCTGCCGATGGCGCTCTCCACTGCCATCGGCTCGGAGACTCAGCGGCCCTTGGCTGTGGTGATCATCGGCGGCCTGGTCAGCGCAACGATCCTCACGCTTGTCGTACTGCCCACCCTGTATTGGTGGGTGCACGGAAGAGAAGATCAAACGCCGCTTGACAGCACCCAGATACCCAACCCGCAAGGCAGCCGGTAGGACGGCTTCAAAAGAAGCCGCTTCTTACTTGGCAACCGGGCGTTTATGGGTCAGCTGCCCGGGCAAGCTCGCATAGTAAGCCGCCAGATTATCAATATCAGACTTGGAAAGCTGCTTGGCCTGGGCAACCATGATCGCGTTTTTGCGGCGCTCGCTCTTGTAATCCATCAGAGCCTGGTACAGAAAGTCGCGATACTGACCAGCCAGCCGTGGGTAGGACGGATCGATCGGGGTGTTGCCATCCTTGCCGTGGCAGGCCGCACAAACCTCGGCCTTTTGCGCGCCTGCTGCGATATCTCCTGCTTGGGCCTGACCCAGTACCAGAAACATTGCCGCCAAGCCTGTTGCCGACTTCAACTTTACAGTCTTCAATTTTGAACTCATCAACACAATTCCTGAATGAAGTGGCTTACTTGGTGCCGTAGTAGGCCGCCAGATCGGCCATGTCCTGATCGCTCAAACTTCCAGCGATAGCCCGCATTGTCGGATGGCTGCGGTCGCCTTTCTTGTAGGCCTGCAACGAATTCTCGATGTACTTAGCGGATTGTCCGTAAATCTTGGGCACCGAATACACCACGGGAAAGGATGCTTTATAACCTGGGATCTGATGGCACCCAATGCACATCGAAATCTTCTTTTGACCCTCTTCAGCTTTGCCCTGCGCCGAGGCGCCTATGGGAAACAACACCAAAACTGAACCAAGAGCGGCCACGAATGCCGCAGATTGGGCCGCCAATTTGAACTGAACCATACGCTTCACGCTTTAAATGCTGAAAAAGTCACTGGAAATTAAATCGAGAGTGGATGCTAAGTGGTTGTTTATAAGAGCTTATTTTTATCGAACGCATCACCACCCGAGAGTGTAGCTTGGTTCGACAGTAGCGTCCAGTTTGGTGCACCATGAATGGGCGCAGGCCTACGGCCTCGCGGTTATACTGCAACACGAACTTTGGCGGCCCACCTCAGGGGGTGCAGCGAGTTCACCATCCAACGCAACCCTTGATGAGATCACGCATGCGCTTTGAAGGCACCTCAAGTTACGTCGCCACTGATGACCTGAAACTGGCAGTCAATGCCGCGATTACCTTGCAGCGACCGCTGCTCATCAAGGGAGAGCCCGGCACCGGCAAAACCATGCTGGCCGAAGAGGTGGCCGCCGGATTGGGGATGCCGCTGTTGCAGTGGCATGTCAAGTCCACGACCAAGGCGCAGCAAGGTCTTTATGAGTACGACGCAGTATCACGCTTGCGGGATTCGCAATTGGGTGATGAGCGGGTCAAGGATATTCACAACTACATCGTTAAAGGCGTGTTGTGGCAGGCCTTTGAGGCAGACAAGCCTGTCGTGCTGCTGATTGATGAAATCGACAAAGCCGATATCGAATTTCCCAACGACTTGTTGCGCGAAATCGATCGCATGGAATTTTATGTGTATGAAACCCGCCAGCTGATCAAGGCGCGTCATCGCCCGGTGGTAATCATCACATCGAATAATGAAAAAGAGTTGCCCGATGCATTTTTGCGCCGCTGCTTCTTTCATTACATCAAGTTTCCGGACAAAGACACGATGCAGGCTATCGTGGATGTGCATTTCCCCAAGCTCAAGAAGACGCTGCTTAAGGAAGCCATGGACGCGTTCTTTCAGATTCGCGAGTTGCCCGGTCTGAAGAAAAAGCCATCCACCTCCGAGCTGCTCGATTGGCTCAAGCTCTTGATGGCTGAGGATATCCCGCCCGAGGCATTGCGCTCGCAGGATAACAAGACCGTGATCCCACCTTTGCATGGCGCCTTGCTGAAAAATGAGCAGGACGTGCATTTGTTTGAGCGGCTGATTTTTATGGCGCGCCACAACCGCTAAGAGCTCAAGCGTGTTGGCCTATCCACCGCAAGCGCTGCGCCTGAGCGGATCGCATGTCAGCCTGGAGCCGTTGACGCTGGATCATGTTGCAGACTTGCAGCTTGCCGCGCAGGATGGTGAGCTTCATCGCCACTGGTACACCTTCGTACCAAGCCCGGAAGCGACCGAAGCCTGGGTTCGAAGCGCTCTTGCATTGCAGGATCAAGGCAGCGCCCTGCCCTTTGTGGTGCGCAGGCAACCGCAAGGCGATGTGGTCGGATCCACCCGCTATATGAATATCGAGCGCGACCGCAGGCGTCTGGAAATCGGCACCACATGGTATGCCCAGCGTGCCCAGCGCAGCGCGCTTAACACCGAGGCCAAGCTGCTTTTGCTGACCCACGCTTTTGAGCAACTCGATGTGATTGCGGTGGAGTTTCGGACTCACTTCATGAACTTTCAATCGCGTGAGGCGATTCTCAAACTCGGAGCCAAGCAGGACGGCATCTTGCGTAACTTCACTGTGTCGCCCAACGGAACAATGCGCGATACCGTGGTGTTTTCCATCATTCAAAGCGAGTGGCCAACAGTCAAGGCACACTTGCAATACCGCTTGAGTCGGACCCGTTGAGCATGCTTGCAAGCGCTTCAGGAAGCACCGCCCTGGCCTGGATGTTTTTGTCTGCGGCGATCCTGTTCGAAGTGGCTGGCACCACCTGCATGAAGTTGTCTCGCGGGTTTCAGCAGCTCTTGCCCTCGGTGCTGATGTTTGTGTTTTTCGCGTGTGCCTTTGCATGCAATACCCTGGCATTGCGCAAACTGGACATGTCGCTGACTTATGCCGTTTGGTGCGGCGTGGGTGCTGTGTTGGTAGCGATTATCGGGATGAGCTATTTCCGCGAACCAGTGAGCCTCTTGAAAATCGCTTCGATTGGTTTGATCATTTTGGGTGTGGCCGGGTTGGCATGGTCCACCAGGCAAACGGGCTAGGTTAAAGGACTTGAGATGCTGATTGATTTCTTCCAGACATTACGCACCGCCAAGCTTCCGGTGTCGATCAAGGAATATCTGATGCTCCTCGAAGCGATGGGCGCGAATGTGATCGGCCCGTCGATTGACGAGTTCTACTTCCTCGCGCGCGCTACCCTGGTGAAAGATGAGCGCAACTTCGATAAATTCGACAAGGCCTTTGGCGCTTACTTCAAAGGGGTTTCGGCTTTGCCAACCCTGGATCTTGAAGTGCCACTGGATTGGCTCAAGCGTCAGTTTCAGCGCGAATTCACGGCTGAAGAAAAAGCCGCCATCGAAGCGATGGGCGGGCTGGATAAGCTCATGGCACGTCTCAAGGAGTTGATGGACGAGCAAAAGAAGCGTCACGAAGGTGGCAACAAATGGATTGGCACCAACGGCACGTCACCCTTTGGCAATGGCGGCTTTAATCCTGAAGGAATTCGGGTAGGTGGGCCCTCGGCGGGCAATCGCACGGCGGTCAAAGTGTGGGAGCAGCGCGCCTATCGGGATTACGACGACCAAATCGAACTGGGCACGCGCAACATCAAGATCGCCTTGCGCCGGTTGCGTAAGTTTGCCCGCGAAGGTGCGGAGGACGAGCTTGATCTGGATGGCACGATTGCAAACACCGCCCGCAATGCCGGGTATCTTGATATCAAGATGCAACCCGAGCGGCATAACACCATTAAGGTATTGATGCTGCTGGATGTGGGCGGCACGATGGATGACCATATCAAGCAAACCGAAGAGTTGTTTTCGGCGGCCAAGACCGAGTTCAAGCACATGGAGTTCTTCTACTTCCATAACTGCGTCTATGATTTTTTGTGGAAGCATAATCGCCGCCGGCATAGCGAACGTTTCCCAACCTGGGACATCATCCGCAAGTTCAATAACGACTATCGATTGATCTTTGTGGGTGATGCCACGATGAGCCCCTATGAGATCCTGCAGCCCGGTGGCTCGGTGGAGTACAACAATGAAGAAGCCGGTGCGGTATGGCTGCGTCGGCTGGTGGAGCGCTTTCCGAAATTCGCCTGGCTTAATCCCGAGCCTGAAGGGGTCTGGGAGTATCGTCAATCGATCTCGGTGATCAAGCAGGTGCTGTCCAACCGGATGTATCCAATCACCTTGCAAGGCCTTGAGCGGGCCATGCGCGATTTGAGCAAGTAAGCTTCCGGGGCTTTTCAGCGATCGGTGTAACGAGGTTACTCGTGGCTTTGGAATCTAAAGATGAATTTTGATGATGTTGTTCTTGGCCGCCGCAGCATTCGGGGCTATACGGCCGAACCCGTTCCAATAAAGCTGATCAAGGAAATCCTCGCGATTGCGATGCGTGCTCCATCCTCGATGAACACCCAACCTTGGAACTTTTACGTCATTACCGGGGCGCCTTTGGATCGCATCCGAAGGGGCAATACCGAACGAAACCTCGCTGGCGTGCCCCATTCCCGGGAGTTTCGTATTGGTGACCCTTTTGAAGGTATTCATCGCGAGCGCCAAGTTGGCGTCGCCAAGCAACTATTCAGCGCGATGGGCATTGCCCGTGATGACAAGGAGCAGCGGCAAGACTGGGTGTTAAGAGGCTTTCGGCAGTTCGATGCGCCAGTATGTGTGATTGTTACCTACGATCGGATTTTGGCCGCCCACGACGACACAGCCTTTGATTGCGGGGCCGTAACCACGGCATTCGTCAATGCAGCATGGTCGCGTGGGTTGGGGGCTGTCATCAACAGCCAGGGCATTATGCAGTCGCCGGTCGTGCGCGAGTGCGCGGGAATTGCAGCGGATCAGGTCATCATGAAGGCCATTGCTTTGGGCTGGCCTGACCATAATTTTCCTGCCAACGCGGTGGTTTCCACACGCAAGACGGTTGAGGAAGCAACCACCTTTGTTGGCTTCACCGAGATGGAGTGAACCAAGCGGTGCTAATAGTCGCCCATGGTCGGGGCGGCTTTGAGCACTTCCTCAAAAGTCGTTTGCCCCTGTGCAATCTTCTGTGCGCCTGATAGACGCAGCGGCTTGAGTCCGTCCTGCATCGCCTTTGCGCGAATTTTGCGCAGGTCGGGGGTCGAGTCAATCAGCTCGCGCAGTTCATCACTTAGCACCAGCAGTTCGTAAAGCCCGGTGCGGCCCTTGTAGCCGGTCATGCGGCATTCCAGGCAGCCCACCGGACGATATATGCGCTTGGGCAAGGCGGCCTTGAAGGGGCGGATCAGTTGTTTCCACTGGGTGGTGTGCGCGTGAATTTCGTGGCTGGATTCATCCGCAAGGTCCACAGGCGCCTTGCAACTGCCGCACAACGTACGCACCAGCCGCTGAGCCATTACGCCAATTACCGTGGCGTTGAGCAGATACGCGGGCACGCCTATATCCAGCAGCCGGGTGATCGCTGAAGGCGCATCGTTGGTGTGCAAGGTTGATAGCACCAGGTGCCCGGTAAGCGCGGCTTGAATCGCCATATTCGCGGTCTCGAGATCGCGAATCTCGCCCACCATGATGATGTCTGGATCCTGACGCATCAAGGCGCGAACGCCTTGCGCAAAATCCAGATCAATTGAGGCCTGCACTTGCATCTGGTTGAAGCTGGGCTCCACCATCTCGATGGGGTCTTCCACCGTACATACATTGACCTCTTCGGTGGCCAGCTGCTTGAGGGTGGTGTAAAGGGTGGTGGTCTTGCCTGAGCCGGTGGGGCCAGTCACCAGGATGATGCCGTTGGGCCGGGCGGTCATGTCGCGCCAAACCTTGAGCTCTTCATCGGCAAAGCCCAATTCATGAAAGCTGCGCACCAGCACTTCCGGATCAAAAATCCGCATCACCATTTTTTCGCCAAAGGCGGTCGGCAAGGTCGAAAGGCGCAGCTCAATCTCCTTGCCTTCGGCTGTGCGGGTCTTGATCCGCCCATCCAGCGGCCGCCTTTTCTCGACCACATCCATTCGACCCAGAAGCTTGATGCGACTGGTCATGGCGGCCAACACGGAAGGTGGCAGGCGATAGACGTTGTGCAACATGCCATCAATCCTGAAGCGGATCACTCCGGTTTCACGACGCGGTTCGAGATGGATATCACTCGCACGCTGGTCAAAAGCGTATTGCCAAAGCCAATCCACAATCGTGACGATTTGCTGATCGTTGGCATCGACGTTCTTGCCGGAACGCCCCATCTCAACCAGCTGTTCAAGATTCTGGGCTGGATTGGCCGTACTCAGTTTGTGCGCATCGCGAACCGACTTGGCCAGACTGAAAAACTCAACGATATAGCGCGAGATGTCCTGCGGATTGGCAATCACCACCCGTACATCGCGCCGCATGAGGCCAGTGAGCTCGGCAACCCATTCGGTTACAAAGGGTTCGGCGGTAGCAACCACCACTTCGCCAGCACGCACTTCAATCGGCAATATCCGCCAGCGAGTTGCATATTGGCTCGACATCACCTCGGAGATTTTTCCCAGCTCAACCTTGAGGGGGTCGATATGCACATAGGGAAGATTCACCTGCCGGGCCAGCCATTGCACCAGCGTATCGATATCGAGACTGCGCCCATGCTCACCCGGGATGATCAGATTGCGTTGAGCAAGATTCACCAGTGGGTGAACATCAGCGTTCGACAGCCGGGCGTATTGCCCCATGCGCTGTGCATCCTCGGCGCTGATCAACCCGTCTTGGGCCAGACCTGGCAACAGATCGGCGAGATGCAGGCGTTGGCCAGGCTGGCCAAGTGAAATGGACGAAGCTTGGGCTAAGCGGGCAGGCGCGGCAGTGGTCATCTTGGCAGGATGAGCGGCCGACAACCGGGCGACAAGCTCAAGCCGACCAAAGTCACCCCCGGCCACTATCAACGGCAAGCTGACCCTGCCTCACTACGCAGTACGGAGGAGCTTCAGGTTAGCGCTTCAGGCCAGGCCCGGGTATCCCAGCCGTGAGCTTCGCGTAAAGCCCGGGCTCGCAAGCGCAGGTCCCGCAAGCTTGCTATGGGCGGATCGCGATGGGTGGCGAGTACTACAACATTGCCCGCCGGGGTAGCTTTCAGGGGCAAGATCGGTCCGTCGAAAGCCTGCACCAAGCGACTAAGCTGCTGGCCAAATTGAGCGCGATGCCCAAAAAGATTCACTGCGAACACACCACCCGGCGCAAGACGCTTGGCGCACAAACGATAAAACCCCAGGCTTCCATAGACTGGTCCCGAGGCTGCTGCGTCGTAGAGGTCGACATGCATCATGTCGAATACCTGCTCGGTTGAGCGCAGATAGGTTTGAGCATCGGCACACTCGATGCTGAGTCGCCGGTTAGGCCGCGGACATTTGAAGTGCTGGTGGGTGTAGGCAATCACAGCTTCACTGTTATCCACGGCGGTGATGCGCGCGCGCGGAAAAAGCTTGTAACAAGCCTTGGTCAGGCTGGCTGCGCCCAGACCGAGCTGCAGAAAACTGCGGGGCTCGGGCTTGAGCAATAGGCCTGCCATCATGTTGTGTGTGTAATCCAGGACCAGAGCGTAGGGGTCCTCCAGGCTCATCGCCCCCTGAATCCACGGGCTGTCAAAATGCAGGCATCTCACCCCATCGGATTCCGACAGGGTGAGGCTCGCCTGCACCGATTTAGCGCTGGGCAAGACCCACCATCAAATCATTCAGGCGCTTTACGAAAGCTGCTGGATCTTCCAGCTGCCCGCCCTCGGCCAGGAGTGCCTGATCGAAAAGAATTGGCGCCCAGGCGGAGGTTTTTGCCGGCTCATTGAGCAACTGACTAACCAGAGGATGCTTTGGATTAAGCTCAAGAATCGGCTTGCGCTCCGGCGCCTTCTGCCCGGCTTGCTTGAGCAATCGCTCAAGATGCCCGCTGATATCGCCCTCATCGGCCACCAGGCAAGCGGGGGAATCCGTGAGGCGGTGCGTGATGCGCACATCCTTGACCTTGTCGCCAAGTCGCTCTTTCACCGCCTGCGCCAGTGGCTTGAACTCCTCTGACACTTTTTCAGCCTGCGCCTTTTCCTCGGCATCTTCAAGTTCACCCAGATCCAGGCCGCCGCGAGCCACGGACATGACTTGCTTGCCTTCAAACTCCTGCACAAAGGACAGCATCCACTCATCAACCCGATCCGTGAGCACAAGGACTTCAATGCCCTTGCTGCGAAACACTTCAAGATGCGGACTGCCCACAGCTGCGGCATAACTCTCGCCAGTCACGTAGTAAATCGCTTTTTGCTCGGGTTTCATCCGCTCAAGATATTGAGCAAAACTAACCGACTGTGCAGCGCTGGTGTCGCTGGTGGAGGCAAACCGGAGCAACTTGAGCAGGCGAGCCTGATTGGCAAAATCCTCGCCCACCCCTTCTTTGAGCACCTGCCCAAATAACTTCCAGAACTCGACATATTTATCGGCCTGATTTTCAGCCAGGTCTTCAATCATGCTGAGCACACGCTTGGTGCTGCCCTCGCGAATCACGCGCACATCGCGCGACTCCTGAAGAATCTCCCGAGACACATTCAAAGGCAGATCGCTGGAGTCGATCACCCCGCGCACAAAGCGCAAGTAGGTAGGCATCAGCTGCTCGGCGTCATCCATGATGAAGACACGCTTCACATAGAGCTTGATGCCCCGGCGCTGCTGACGATCCCAAAGATCAAATGGCGCAGTGGCCGGAATGTAAAGCAACTGGGTGTATTCCGAGCGACCTTCCACACGATTGTGGGTATAGCTCAATGGCGCGGTCTGATCGCGAGTGAGCTGCTTGTAAAACTCCTGATACTGCTCCTCAGTGACGTCTGATTTCGAACGGGTCCACAACGCACTGGCCTGGTTGATGACCTCGATTTCGCCGGTATCCACATAAGCGCTTTTCTCAGCATCCCAACGCTCCTTGGCCATGCGAATCGGAATGGAGATATGGTCCGAATAGCGGGTAATGATCTCGCGCAACTTCCAGTTTGAAAGCAGGTCGTCAAACGATTCGCCAGCACCATCCTCGGTCCCAGTCTCTTCGGCATTCGCCCGCAAAAATAGGGTGATCTCAGTACCGCGCCGCTCGACCTCAGCAGTTTCAACGCTAAATTCTCCATCCCCTTCAGAGCGCCAAATCACACCCTCAGAGGCCGGCAACCCTGCACGCAGACTGCGCACGACCACTTGCTGCGCAACGATGAACGAGGAATAAAACCCCACGCCAAACTGACCGATCAGCTGGGCATCCTTGGCCTGGTCACCAGAAAGGTTGGTAAAGAACTCGCGGGTGCCAGAGCGCGCGATGGTGCCCAGGTTGCTCACCGCCTCTTCGCGCGACATGCCGATGCCGTTATCTCGCAGGGTGATCGTGCGGGCCTGTTTGTCAAAGGAGATATCGATTGCCAGTTCCGAATCGGCCTTGCCTGCGGATTGCCAGAGCTCAGGCTTTTCAAGTGCTTCAAAGCGCAGCTTGTCGCAGGCATCCGAGGCATTGGAGATCAACTCACGCAGGAAAATTTCACGATTGCTGTAAAGCGAATGAATCATGAGGCGAAGCAACTGCTTGACCTCAGTTTGAAAACCCATGGTCTGGGCGCTGGAAGTTTCGGGTGTGGAATTCATACAGAATCAATCAAAAGTTCAGGGCAAAAACTGGCAGGAGCACCATGCAGCCCGCCTGGTCCGTCCCAAATATTGGGGTGATCAGAGCAATTTCAAGCGTGTCGCTGCAAGGCGCGAGACAAAGCATCCAGCATTTTCGGATTACTGCTGGTCGCAATATTAAATCGCATCCACTGGCTGGGCCGCTGATCGGGGTGAAACAGGCTACCCGGCGCAAGCAAAAACCCGTCTTCCAGGAGATCACGCGCCAGCATATTGGAATCGCACGGTGCCTGCGCCCATAGAAACATCCCCGCCTGCGGGCCAGCAAATACCTTCAGACCCAGCGACTCCAGGCGTCGCGCCACACCGTCCCGTACTTCATCGAGACGCCCTCGCAGTCGTTCCAGATGCCGCCGGTAGTGGCCCTCAGACAGGATTCGGTAGACCATCCGCTCGCCAATCTCGGAAGTGGTCAGCCCGACCAGCATCTTGCGATCGGTGAGGCTGGACACCAAAGCCGGGGCTCCCGCCAGGACCCCCACCCGCAAGTTTGCAGCCAGGGTTTTTGAGAAACCCGTGAGATACACCACGCGCTTGAGCTGGTCGAGTGCCGCCAGGCGTATCGCACTGCCCTGTTGGGCGCCAGGATGCAGGTCGCCATACACATCGTCCTCCACGATCATGAAGTCGAACTCTTCGGCAATCTTGAGCACCTGAAACGCATTGGCTGCGCTCATCGAGGTGCTGCTGGGATTGTGAAGCACCGAGACCACGACAAACATTTTCGGGCGATGGCGCTGCGCCAGTTCTCGTAAGGCCACCAAATCCGGGCCGTCAGCATTACGCGGTATCCCGATGATCTTTGCGCCGAGCTGGGCAAAGCGCCCAAACATCACAAACCAGGAGGGATCGTCCACAAACACCACTTCACCAGGCGCCAGAAAGTGCTGGGCCACCAGATCAAGGCCCTGGGTAACACCTGAGGTGGTCAATAGCTGCTCGGCGCTGGCAAGTATGCCAAGCTCTGCAAACCGGGTAGACAGTTGCTGGCGTAATGGCAGGTAGCCCTGGGGCGATCCGTAGTCCACCAAGCCCGCATTATTCTGCCGCGCAAGCGCTCGCAAGCTGGCCCCAAGCAGCCCTTCGTCGAGCCAATCGCCTGGCATCACGCCGCCCCCTGGCATATCGTGAGTGGGAAGCTTGCGAAACATATTGCGCAGCAGCCACACCACATCAATTTTGCTGGTCTCGGTTTCGGCCCAATGCCGTGCGCGTTGCGCTGCGAGATGCACCGCCTGATCATCGCGGGCCTTGACGTAATAGCCCGAGCCCGGCCGCGCCTGGACATAGCCGCGTGCTACCAGGCGATCAAAGGCCTCAACCACCGTAAACTTCGACAGTTGTTGCTCACGGGAAAATTCACGGATTGAGGGCAGACGCGTACCCGCCCGCAAAATCCGATCATCAATGCGCCGAACAAACCATTGCACCAGCTGCTCAACTCGAGTCAGTTCACTGGCTGGATGCCACGCCATTCGCACGTCGATACCCGACACCAATGGACTGTTTGTAGCCATCTGTGCTGGTGTTAGGGCCATAACGCTTCGCTTCCTCATTGCTTGGTGTAACGGTACTGTACTGTTTGAATGAAGTAAAGTGTCTATATGAGCACCTCTGAATCCCGCCAAACTCTGGGCTTGCTGGCAGGCCTGCTGGGCGTGGTGATTTTTTCCCTCACCCTGCCCATGACCAAACTCGCGGTGGCCAGTTTTGATGGCGCATGGATTGCACTGATCCGCGCCGAGGGTGCAGCGATCCTCGCCGCGGTCGCATTGTGGGTCACGCGCAGCCCGCGGCCCAGCCGTGCACAGAGCAAGGCTCTGTTGCAAGTGATCGCCGGAGTGGTGATCGGCTTTCCCTTGTTTACCTCGCTTGCCATGCAATTTACCCAAGCCTCTTACGGGGCGGTGGTGGTCGGTCTGCTGCCCATTGCGACTGCAATCGCGGCTGCTTGGCTCACCTCTGAGCGACCCTCTCTCGCGTTCTGGATTGCTGCTTTGGTTGGAAGCGGATTGGTGAGCTGGCATGCCATCAACACAAGCGGCGCAAGCCTGGGCTGGGGCAATCTGTTTTTAGCCCTGGCGGTGGTCTTCAGCGCAATGGGGTATGCCGCTGGCGGTCAGCTCGCCAAAAGCTTGGGCGGCTGGCAAACCATCGCCTGGGCGCTAGTTTATGCCGCACCGTTTTTGCTGATCCCCACCGCCTGGGTAAGCTTTCAGCAAAGCACCCGTCTTGATCTTGCGACTGTGGCCTGGCCGCAATGGGTCGCGCTGGCCTACCTTGTGGTGTTTAGCCAGTTCCTGGGGTTTTTTGCCTGGTATGGCGGCATGGCCTTGGGCGGGGTGGCTCGGGTCTCACAGGTGCAATTGTTGCAACTCTTCTTTACACTGGGCTTTAGCGCATGGCTGCTGGGCGAAGCTGTGTCCGGGATGACCTGGCTGGTGGGAGCGGGCGTGCTTGTATGTATTGTCGTTAGCCGGATGACACGCGCAGCCTAATCAGCGCATGCCCAATTAGCTTATCTGGTGAAGTGTTCCTCAACCAGGGTATCGCTGACCTCCTCTAGCGAAGCGGGCGACCAGCGGGGCTGTTTGTCCTTATCGATCAACAGTGCCCTCACCCCCTCGATGAAATCAAGATGCCTTGGATACTGATAGGCCAACACCGCATCAAGCCGCAACACTTCAGCGATGCTCATCTGGCGCGTGCGCCGCAAATACTCCAGGCTTACTCGGGCGGCGGTCGGCGAGCCTTGAGCCAGGGCTTTGGCCGGGGCCGCAAACCACGGATCATCCTCGGCCGCTGCGAGCAAGGCATCCCGAATGCCAGCGACCTCATTGAACTGTGCGATAAAGCGCAGCGCATCGAAATACATCCGCAAAGGAGATTCCGGCAAACCAGCCGCATGGCGTCTTGCAATACTGCGCATCCAGCCATCCACAAGGTAATGATTAGCCGAAACTAAAGGTGTCCATGGCAATGCAAGCAAGCGTGATTGCGCTTGCACAAGGTCTTCGCTATCGATAAAGCAGTCAGCCAAGCCCGCGAAGATCGCATCGGCTTCATTCATCACAAGCCCGGTGAGCGCAAGAATTTTGCCCAGCCCACCAGGCACCCGGTTCAGAAACCATCCGCCTCCAACATCTGGAAACAAACCGATATGAATCTCTGGCATGGCCAGCTTGGAGCGCTCGCACACCAGTCGATGCGAAGCCCCCACGCTCAGGCCCAAACCGCCGCCCATATTGACCCCATGCGATACCGAGATGATCGGCTTGCGGTACTCATGAATCAGCAGGTTGAGCTGATACTCGGTACTGAAAAACTTGTCGCCATACTGAAATCTTTGTTCACCGCCCTCGCGCACGCGCCGCACAACCTGGGCAACATCTCCGCCTGCACAAAAGCCCTTTTCGCTTGCCCCCTCCAGCCACACGGCAAGTACCTGATCGTCGCTACTCCACCGCTGAAGCTGCGCGAGCATCAACTCGCACATTTCCAGATTGAGAGCGTTGAGCTGGCGCGGTCGATTAAGCGTGATGCGCCCAATCACACCTTGCGCGACGGGCCAGGTATCAAACAGCACTGGCGACTCAGACACCGGATCATGGCTCATCAATCTTCCTATCGCGCAGCGCGCAGCACACGGGTTTCACCGTGTTTGAACAAAACAAAAGCCTCTGAAGCAATCGACTGCTTGGTCATGGCTTCCCGCAAATCCTTGACCGGTTGATCCAGCGGCTCATCGGTGAGCTCAAAGGTGCCCCAGTGGATCCCAATACTGAGCCGCGAGCGAACATCCCGATGCGCTCGCACAGCCTCCTCAGGGTTCACATGCTGATCCTTCATAAACCAGCGCGGCTCATACGCCCCCACTGGAATCAGTGCCAGGTCAAAGCCGCCATATCGGGCCCCGATATCGGCAAAATCCTTGCTGTAGCCCGAGTCGCCTGCAAAATAGATTGAGTAATCATCCTTGCGTACCACGAAGCCTCCCCAAAGCGTCGCGTTGCGGTCAAACGGCGAACGCGAGCTCCAGTGCTGCGCAGGCACAAAGCCAATCCGCGCACCGAGCAACTCCTTTTCATCCCACCAGTCAAAGCGCTCCACCCGCTGAGCACCTCGGGCTTTGAGCCACAGGTCGACGCCCAATGGAGCCAGAAATAACGGCTCACCACCGGGCTGGGCGACCAGACGCTTGATCGAATTGGTATCGAGATGGTCGTAGTGATTATGCGAGATCAGCACCATGTCAATTCGCGGTAATTGATCAAGGGTCACCGGGAGCGGGGCTATTCGCTTGGGGCCAGCAAACTGAACCGGCCCGGCCCGTTCGGAGAAATGCGGGTCGGTGATGATGTTTAGCCCACCAACTTGCAAAAGCATCGTCGCATGCCCCACCCAGGTCGCCGTGACGGCTGAGCGATTTTTGGCCAGAAATTCAAGATCGGGCTTGGCCAGGTCAAACTGGTAGTTGGGGAACACCGTTGTGGGAGGCTTGGGCAGGCCCTCACGGGCCCGGTCTGCAAACCATTGCAGCAATTCGCTCAGTGGTTTGCCTCCTGCCGGCCCATAGTTGTTGGTGAATCCTTCGGGGCGATGATGCGGCTTGGAGGCCTCGAAATAGGGATTAACGGTTGTGCAGCTCGTTACCGCCCCGAGAATAAACGCTCCGGCGGCGATCAGGCTCAAGGCTCCAACCGCGGCACCCGTCCATTGCCCCGCTAGCCTCACCATCCTTTTAATCATTGACTGGGTCTTTCGTTAAATCAGGCCTTGAACCGGGCGAGGCAGCAACAAACTCACTTCCTTCAAACGAGGCTCGATGAGCTTGCCCTTGCGTGCTCTGGTCCCCGCATATTCCTGCAGCTGACTTCCGCTAAATGCGCGCTCCACTGCCTTAGCACCACGCCCCACACCCCGTATCACCACACCATCGTCTGACTGGCCGCGCTGTTGGCGAAACACTATGGTTTGCTGCAAGGCCTCCTTCGGATCGAGCCCCATTAAAATCACACCCTTACCGCCGTTACGCAAGAGCTTGACCTCAGCCACCGGATAGACCAGCGCACGACCACCCTCAGACACGCAAAGCACTTGGTCCATGCCAGGGCGAAACAGCGCAGGCCGCAAGGCACCATCCTCAAAGCCTCGTTTGGGATCAGCCGCCTCAAGGGTCAAAAACTGCCGGCCCTGGCGATTGCGAGCTACCAGATCCTGCACTTGGCAGATCAAACCATTGCCAGCGCGTGTGCTCATCAACACTCCGGTGTCGAGCGGGGCCGCGAACGCAAACAAGGCCGCGCTACCACCTTCGCTATCGATGAAGCTGCTGATCGGCTGGCCGTCGCCACGCGCGGACGGCAGCTGATGCACAGGCACGGTGAACACACGCCCATTGCCCGAGGCTACTACCAGCAAATCGGTAGTGCGCACCTCATAAGCACCATCGAACTGGTCGCCAGTCTTGAATCCAAACTGCGACCAATCATGGCCGTGGCCCTGACGCGCGCGCACCCAGCCCTTTTGCGACACGATGACAGTCACCGGTTCGTCGACCACGACGACCTCCGCACTCACCTGAGCGGCTGCCTCGATCAGAGTGCGGCGATCATCGCCATAAGCCTTGGCATCTTGCTCGATCTCGCGAATGATCTTGCGCTTCATTGCGGCAGGATTCTCCAGCAGCCCCAGCAGCTCCTTGCTCTCTTCGCGCAGTGCAGCCAGCTCTTCGCCAATCTTGATCGCCTCCAGGCGCGCCAACTGGCGCAGGCGGATATCCAGGATGTCGTCAGCTTGCACCACACTCAAACCAAAGCGCTCCATCAAGGCCTGTTTGGGATCATCGGCTGTGCGAATGATCGCAATCACTTCATCAATGTTGGCGAGGATCTGCTCGCGGCCTTCCAGGATATGAATGCGGTCATTAACCTTGCGCAACCTGAATTCGGTGCGTCGCGTTACGGTAGCTTGACGAAATTGGCCCCACTCATGGAGGATATCGAGAAGCCCCTTCTGGGTGGGCCGTCCGTCCAGGCCAACCATCACAAAGTTCATCGGCACACTGGTTTGCAGGCTAGTGCTGGCCAGCAGGTGGTTAATAAAGGCCTGCTGATCCACCTTGGAAGTTTTGGGTTCACATACCAAGCGCACAGCAGCATCCTTGCCCGACTCATCACGAATCGCATCAAGCAAGGCCAGCATGGTTTGGCGACTTTGCACCTGCTCGGCACTCAGGGCTTTTTTACCCGCGCGAATTTTTGGATTGGTCAGCTCTTCGATTTCTTCAAGCACGCGTTGCGCAGAAACGCCGTGAGGCAATTCATGAAATACGATTTGCCACTGGCCCCGAGCCATTTCTTCAATGCTCCAGCGCGCCCTAACCTTCAGTGAGCCCCGTCCCTGACGATAAATTTCAGCCAATACATCAGCGCTTGAGATGATCTGACCACCGCCCGGGAAGTCCGGCCCTGGCATCAAGCTCAACACTGTTTGAAGCAAGGCCTCGCGCTTGGTTGGGTCGGCCCCTTCGAACACCTTGGCCTCGCGCAATACTTCTATACTGGCCGCAGCCACCTCGCGCAAATTGTGCGACACGATCTCGGTAGCCATACCGACGGCAATTCCGGATGCGCCATTGAGCAGCACCATGGGCAGGCGCGCGGGCAGCTGCAAAGGCTCTTGTGTGGAGCCATCATAGTTCGGGCCAAAATCCACAGTATCGAGATCGATTTCATCGAGCAACACCCGGGCAATCGGCGTGAGCCTGGCCTCTGTATAACGCATTGCGGCCGCACCATCACCATCGCGCGAGCCAAAATTGCCCTGGCCATCAATCAGCGGATAACGCAGGCTGAAATTCTGTGCCATGCGCACCAGTGCGTCATACGCTGCTACATCACCATGGGGATGAAACTTGCCGAGTACATCTCCCACCACCCGCGCAGACTTCACTGGCTTGGCAGTTGCGTTTAGCCCCATCTCGTTCATGGCAAACAAAATCCGCCGCTGCACCGGCTTTTGCCCATCACATACATCGGGCAAGGCGCGCCCTTTAACTACCGATACCGCATAGTCAAGATAGGCCCGCTCAGCAAATTGCGCCAACTCTGCAGAATTGGCATCGCCTGCGACCGCTGGCGCTGAAAAGAGATCAGACATCGACTTGCACCTCATTGCCCCGCATCTCAATCCATTGCTTGCGCGCGGCAGACTCACCCTTACCCATCAGCATGGTGAAGCGCTCAACCGTTGCGCCGTGATCCACAGACCCGACGCCTACCACCTGCAAGCGGCGAGTATCAGGATTCAGCGTGGTATCCCAAAGCTGCTCGGCATTCATTTCACCCAGCCCCTTGAAGCGCGAAATGCTCCAGCTGTTATCGCGCACACCATCTTTGCGCAACTTGTCCTGCACATGCTGCAGCTCACCCTCATCCAGGCAATACATTTTTCGCAAAGGCTTCTTGCCCATTGCCGGCACATCCACCCTAAACAATGGCGGACGCGCGATACACACATGCCCGGCCTCAATCAGCTTGGGAAAATGCCGGTAAAACAAGGTGAGCAAAAGCACCTGAATATGTGCGCCATCCACGTCGGCATCAGCAAGGATGCACACCTTGCCATAGCGCAGCCCGCTTAGATCAACGGGGTCACTCATCGTATGCGGGTCGACCCCAATCGCCACTGCAATGTCGTGCACTTCGTTATTGGCAAAGAGCCGATCGCGCTCCACATCCCAAGTGTTGAGCACCTTGCCACGCAAGGGCAAAATTGCCTGAAACTCTTTGTCGCGGCCCATTTTGGCTGAGCCGCCGGCAGAGTCGCCCTCCACCAAAAAGACTTCATTGCGGGTGATATCTGTGCTCTCGCAATCGGTCAGCTTGCCCGGCAACACGGCCACTCCGGAGCCTTTGCGCTTTTCCACTTTCTGCGCGCTTCGTGTGCGGGCTTGAGCCTGGCGGATCACCAGCTCAGCCAGCTTGCGGGCTTGTTCGACATGCTGATTCAACCAAAGCTCCAGCGGTGACTTCACCACCAGGCTCACCAATCGCAAGGCATCACGCGAGTTCAGGCGCTCCTTGATCTGCCCCTGAAACTGCGGATCCAGCACCTTGGCTGACAGCACAAAGCTAACTCGCGCGAACACATCTTCAGCCAGCAGCTTGACGCCTTTTGGCAGCAGGTTGTGCAGCTCGATAAAACTCTTTACTGCGCCAAACATCCCATCGCGCAGGCCTGCCTCATGCGTTCCGCCGGCAGAAGTTGGAATCAGATTGACATAGGACTCCCGGATCACCGAGCCCTCTTCGGTCCAGGTCACTACCCATTGCGCACCCTCGCCTTGCGCAAAGGTCTCGTGCCCTGCATCTAGATACTGCTGGCCCTCAAGAATCGGCACCACCAGATTGGCATCGGTCGCCGTACTCAGCGACTCCGCAAGATAGCCCTTCAGCCCTTCTTCATACAGCCAGGTCTGATGCTTGGCACTCTTTTCACGCTCATCGATCAAGGTCACCTTCAGGCCTGGCAGCAACACCGCTTTGGAGCGCAGAAGCTGAACCAAATCGCTCATCGGATAGTTCATCACATCGAAATAGCGGGCCGCAGGCCAGCATCTCACCCGCGTGCCGGTCGCGCGCTCGCCCCGGCGACGGCCCACTTGAAGAGTCTGAAGTTCATCAACTTTCGCCAAGGGCTTAAGTACATCGCCGTGTGCAAACACGATCTGATGCACCGCGCCCTCACGCTGGACGGTCACTTCCAGACGCTCACTTAACGCGTTGGTCACGGATACCCCCACGCCATGCAAGCCACCGGAAAAGCTGTAGGCGCCGCCATCTTGCTTGTTGAACTTGCCACCGGCATGCAAGCGCGTGAACACCAGCTCGACCACCGGCGCTTTTTCTTCCGGATGCAGGCCCACCGGGATACCCCGTCCGTCATCTTCAACCGCAACACTGCCATCGGCATGTAGTGTCACGAGGATCTCCCGGCAAAAGCCAGCCAGTGCTTCGTCGGCAGCATTGTCGATCACCTCCTGGATGATATGGAGGGGATTGTCGGTGCGGGTATACATTCCCGGGCGCTGCTTAACCGGCTCAAGGCCCTTAAGCACACGGATTGAGGCTTCGCTGTAAGTGGATGCTGCGGGAGAGGAACGTGCCATGAAGTCTTGAATACCGCGCAGGCGGTCAGGGTTTGAGGAAAGCGGCGCACATCTGCATAAAGCTCGCCAGGTCGAGAGCGAGATTGGGGTTGAAATAGGCCCTAAGGGCCCAGCCTCCAGCAACCAGGCCGAGTGCCAAAGCCGCGCCGTAAAGAGCCATCCGATTCAGTGGCATTTGCGGTGCACTATGCAGGGTAAAGCGCGCAGTTGAAAGTTCATCCCCGTATTTTACGGGTTTCGCCTCAGAGGGCGACCTGAGCGCCTAACTCCACCACACGGTTAGGTGGGAGATTGAAGTAACGGGCCACCGGGGCGCTATTGCGCAACATCCAGGCAAACATCCGCCTGCGCCAGACAAACAGGCCGCTCGCCTTGTTGGTCATGATCGCAGGCTTACTGATGAAAAACGAGGTGTTGTCCATGTCCAGCTCCAGACCTTTACTGGCAAGCAGGCGTAGCACCACACTGATATCGGCCTCCTCGCGAAAACCAAACTCTGCGCGTACCCGGATCAAGCCATTGGAGCCGCGCTCAATTTGCACGCGCTCGTGATCCCCCACGCGGGGAGCATCCTGAAAATGCACCGTCATGAACACCGTGGTTTCATGCACCACCTTGTTGTGCTTCAAATTGTGCAGAAAAGCAGTTGGCAGACCATAAGCCGTCGCGGTAAAAAATATCGCAGCACCATCCACACGGCTAGCTCCATCAAGCGGCATGCTCAGTGCAAAGTCCTCCTGATCCTGAGGCGTTTGTTTTTTTGCGCGCAGCACTTCCATGCCGGTTCGCCAAGTCGTCATCACGGTAAAGAGAATGATCGCTAGCACCAAGGGAAACCAACCGCCCTCGGCAATCTTGCCAACGTTTGAGGCGAGATAAACCAGCTCCACCATTAACATTCCAAGGAACAAAACCATCATGACCTTGGCTCGCGACCCTGCTGTGGACGCCAGGGCCATCATCATCAGGCAACTGGTCAGCACCAAATCGCCCGAGACCGCGATGCCGTAAGCCGCCGCAAGCTCCTCGGAGCTATGAAAGCCTACCACCAGGCACATCACGACAATCATCAGGAGCCAATTCACCACCGGGATATAAATCTGTCCCTGCGCTGTTTCAGATGTGTGCAACACCGGCAGGCGCGGCAACAGGTTCAGGCGTGAGGCTTGTTGGGCCGCCGAAAAGGCGCCAGTGATCACCGCTTGCGACGCAATCACGGTGGCCAGAGTCGCCAGAATCACCAGCGGAAGTTGCAAGGCTTCCGGAGCTAACAGGTAGAAAGGATTTTTTACCGTTTCGGGGCTACGCAACACCATCGCGCCCTGCCCGAAATAGTTAAGCATCAGGCAAGGAAACACCACAACGAACCAGACCCACTGCACCGGGCTCCGGCCAAAATGGCCCATATCTGCATACAAAGCCTCCGCACCGGTAAGACACAAAAACACCGCCGCCACAACCAGCATCACAAGCCCGGGCTGGGCCATCGCAAATTGCAGTGCATAGGTAGGATTCAGGGCCTGCAAAACCTCGGGTGACTGTGCGATGCTGATCACACCTAGCGTAGCCAGCGTACCGAACCACAGCAGCATGATGGGCCCAAAAAGCTTACCGACCGCTGCAGTACCTTTGCGTTGTACGGCAAACAGCCAGAGCAATATCGCCATCGCGACCGGCACCACCCAAGGTTGCGCTCGTGGTGAAATCACGCTCAGGCCTTCTACCGCCGAAAGCACAGAAATGGCTGGTGTTATCACCGCATCACCGAAAAACAAGGCGACCGAGAATGCGCCAAGCATTGTGGCGACCCAGACCTGACCCGGCTTGGCTCTCAGCACATTGGTGGTGTATGACAACAGGGCAAGGACTCCCCCCTCACCTCGGTGGTTGTACCTCAGCATGATCAATACATACTTGAGAGAAACCGTAAGGGTGATCGCCCAAACCATCATCGAAAGCACACCAAAAACAAATTGCTGGGCATCGACTTCAGCAGGTTTAGCGGCCATCGCCTGTTTGAAGGCATAAAGCGGACTGGTACCGATGTCTCCAAACACCACGCCAAGCGCCGCCAATAAAACAGCGGCTTTCAGACTCTGCCTGGAATCAGTGCCAGAAGCACTCATGCAAGCGCCGCCGCTTGGGGGGGATACGGGATAATCATCACAGCGTCGCAATATACTGCGTTGCAGCAAAAAGGGAAAGTACAATGAATTTAATCAGCTTTGGCCTGATCCTGGCAGGCGTGGTGCTGAATGCACTTGCGCAAAGTTTGTTGAAGGCGGGGGCTAACAGTCTTGGTCCGGATCCGTGGGCGCAAAGTGCCTGGTTATCCACGCTGCTCAAGATCCTCAGCAATTTGCCATTCCTGGTGGGCTTTGCATGCTATGGGTTGAGCCTGGTGATCTGGATCATTGCGCTCACACGAGTGCCGGTCACCGTGGCCTATCCCATGTTGTCGATTGGTTACATCATCAACGCCCTGATAGCCCGCTATTGGCTGGGTGAGCAGCTCAGCGTTAGCGGCTGGGCCGGCATGGCCCTGATTTGCATTGGTGTCACGATGATCGCCCGCAGCGCGACGCATGCAGGCTAGGCAGAGCTACTTTTTGTACACCAGATCTCGCAAGGTCAGGGAAATCTCGGGCACATAGGTAATCACCATCAGGCACGCGAGGATCACGCCTACGAATGGAAACAAGTAGGGAATGATTCGATCGAGGGAGATTTTCGCGACCGTGCAGGCTGCAAACAGATTGACGCCAAACGGTGGCGTGATCATGCCCAGGGCCAGATTTACCACCATGATCAGCCCGAAATGCACAGGATCAATACCGAAGTGTATTGCTACTGGTGCAAGAATCGGGGCCAGTACGATGATTGCAGCGCTTGTTTCGATAAACATTCCGATAATGAAGAGCGCCAGATTGACCCCAAGCAGAAACATTTCTGGAGACTTCAGTACCGCCTCAAGCCAATGCCCAATCGCATCCGGCACGCCCGCGCGGGTAATCAGGAAAGCAAACAAGCCCGCGTTGGCAATGATGAACATGATCACCGCGGATGACAGCACCGACTTGCGCAAAATGCCATACAGATCCTTGATGCCTATCTCACCATAAATAAACATGCCGACGATCAGCGCATAAAATACCGCTACTGCTGAAGCCTCAGTCGGGGTAAACACTCCCCCATAGATGCCACCCAGGATAATCACGGGCATCATCAAAGCCCAGCCCGCCTGCAAGCTCGCCGTACCAAATCCGAGGCGGCCTTCGCCGTCGGTCTTGCCCCAGCCTTTAATCTTGCAATACACGTACACAAAGGCCATCAGGGCAAAGCCGATCAACAACCCTGGCCCAAAGCCGGCAATGAACAGCTCACCAATCGAGACCTCAGCGCTGACGCCGTAAAGAATCATCGGAATCGAGGGCGGAATAATCACGCCCAGCTCGGCACTTGTGGCCTGCAAAGCCGCTGCATATGGCGTGGGATAGCCATGTTTGATCAGGGCAGGAATCAAGATCGCGCCGATAGCGAAGGTTGTTGCCACGGAAGACCCCGACACCGCTGCAAAGATCATGCAGGTCAGCACGCAAGTCATGGGTAAGCCCCCCTGCACGCCCCCCACAATACTCTTTGCAAATTCAACCAAGCGGCGCGAAATGCCGCCGGTTTCCATCAAATTTCCGGCAAGAATAAAAAACGGGATTGCAGCCAAGGGAAACTTGTTGATCGAGGAAAACATCTCCTTGACCGAGAGCAGCATATTGGCATTGCCAACCTGAATGCCCAGTATTGCCGAAAGCCCAATTGAAACTGATACAGAAATGGTGAGTGCGAAGCACACCACCATGGTGATCATCATCGCGGAGGTCATTGCGCAGTTTCCAGTTCCATCCGCTTGGGATCAAGATAGTTGCCAATAATCGCAATGATTGAAAACACCGCACCCACTGGCATTGCAATATAGGCCCAAAACATCGACACATCTTCCAGCCCGATGACCGACTGCACTTTGCCCCGATTGCTGTAATCCCAGCCCCACCAGAGGATGACGAGCATCAACACCAGCGAGGCAAAGCACACCACCAGGTCCAGCACCCGGCGGGCGCTTGGCCCGCTCCAGCGATAGACCACATCCACACTCACCATCGCGCCCTGACGAAAAGCTGCAGGAATGCCCATGAACACCATCCAGATCAGACTGAAGCGGATCAGCACCTCGGTCCATTCGGCAGGCCGCTCGATAATGAAGCGGGTGATGATCTGGTAAAGGCCCAGGCTGGAGGCTACAGCCAGCATGAAGCAGGCCACCACCAGCGCCAGGCCAGTGGTGAAGTACTCCAATCGCAAGAAGGTGCTTTTCAAAGCCGCTGCCGGATCACTTGAAGTTACGAATAGCGTCGATATTGGCTTTGCCAAACTGCTTTTCAAAGTCGCTATTGACCTGGGTCAGCGCATTCACAAAGCGGGTTTTATCCACGTTCTCGATCACTTGCATGCCCTTGGAGCGCAGCTCCGAAACCCCTTTGGCATCATCCTCATCCACGCGCGCGCGGTTGGCCTTGACCGCTTCTTTTGCCGATTCAATGAACGCGGTTTTGTCAGCTGCAGGCAACTTGTCGAAGGCAGCCTTGTTCATCAGGAAGATGGCAGGCGAGTACACATGACCGGTCAGGGTCAGATGCTTTTGCACCTGATCAAACTTGGCGGCCATGATCACGGACAGCGGATTTTCCTGGCCATCCACAGTGCCCTGCTGCAGGGCAGTAAACACTTCGGGAAAAGCCATTGGGGTGGTGATGATGCCAAAGCCTTTATAGGCCGCCACGTGCACAGGATTTTCCATGGTGCGCATCTTCAGTCCCTTCAAGTCATCCGGGCCATTCACCGCGCGCTTGCTGTTGGTCATATGCCGCACACCGTTTTCGCCCCAGGCCAAAGCCTTGAAGCCTTTGGAGTCGAACTTGTTCAGCATGTCTTGACCAGGCGCGCCATCCAGCACGCGGCGGGCATGCGCTTTGTCGGTAAAGAGGAAGGGAATGTCGAGAATGCGCGCCTCGGGCACGAAGTTGGGCACAGGACCAGTCGAGCTAAAAGTAAGCTCCTGGGTGCCCAGCTGAACCGCTTCAATCGATTCACGCTCGCCACCCAACGAACCCGAGTAAAACGTCTGGATTTTGTAGCGTCCGCCGGTGCGGCGTTCGACTTCGCGGGCAAAAGTGTCGATCGCAACGCCCTGGTGGGAGTTCTGTGCAATCGAGATACTGATTCTCATGGTGGTTTGCGCCTGTGCGGGGGTGGCAACCGCAAGCCCCAGGCCAGTGGCAACAAACGAAGCGAGCAAAGTACGGCGAATAGTCATAGGGGTCTCCTGGTGTTCGATAAGGTCAAGCTGTCAGCCCATCAAGGGGCAACGCGACCCGTAGCTTACCCCAAGCGCTACGGCACTGGCCTGCGGGAAAACCATAAAGACAGCGCTTGCTGTAGAGTTTTGATTCTGCCTTTCCTCAAGGCGAAGAAAGCTCCCGGATGGCCATTCGAGTCGCACTAGAACACATCACCTCCTACAAGTACGATCGTCTCGTCAATCTCTCCCCGCATCAGGTCAGGTTGCGCCCGGCTCCTCATGCGCGTACCCCGGTGCTGGCCTACTCGCTCAAGGTCCAACCCGCACAGCATTTCATCAATTGGCAGCAAGATCCTTTTGGGAATTACATCGCCCGCCTGGTGTTTCCTGAACCCACCAACCGGCTGGAGTTTGCAGTTGAGCTGATCGCGGACCTGACGGTGATCAATCCCTTCGATTTTTTTGTTGAAGAATCCGCAGAGACGTTTCCTTTCAGCTACGAAGCTCAGCTCAGCAGTGAACTTCAGCCCTATCTGCAAGCCGAACCCGCGGGGCCGCTGCTAAGTCGATGGCTTGCTCTTTTGCGCCACGATCTCAAACTTGGCGATTCCTCGACCGCCATCACCACCACCGATTTTTTGGTGCAAATCAATCAGCGTGTCCAGCGGGATATTGCGTATCTGGTGCGCATGGAGCCCGGTGTTCAAACCCCTGAAGAGACCTTGTCTCTGGCCAAAGGCTCGTGCCGGGATTCGGGCTGGCTCTTGGTGCAGGTGATGCGACACCTCGGATTGGCCGCCCGCTTTGTTTCCGGATATTTGATTCAGCTGGTGGCCGATATCAAGGCACTGGAAGGCCCGTCGGGCACTACAGTCGACTTCACCGATTTGCATGCCTGGACCGAGGTCTACATTCCGGGTGCTGGCTGGGTGGGCCTGGACCCGACCTCGGGGCTCCTGGCGGGCGAAGGCCATATCCCTTTGGCCTGCACTGCGATGCCCTCGTCTGCGGCGCCAGTGACCGGCCTTGCCGATCCTGCGCAAGTTGAGTTCACCCATGAGATGCGGATCACCCGCATTCACGAAGATCCGCGCGTGACCAAGCCTTATTCCGATGCGCAATGGCTTGCCATCAACGCCTTGGGTGAACAGGTTGAGGCTGAACTGCAAGCGGGCGATGTACGCCTGACGCAAGGCGGCGAGCCTACCTTTGTTTCAATCGATGATATGGAGTCGGCGCAGTGGAACACCGCAGCGCATGGCGATGACAAGCGTCGTCTGGCGGGCAACCTGACCCAACGCCTGGCGCAGCATCATGCCCCGGGCGGCATCACGCATCACGGTCAGGGCAAGTGGTACCCCGGCGAGCCATTGCCCCGCTGGGCGTTGAATCTCTATTGGCGCACCGATGGTCAAGCACTCTGGGCCAAGCCTGAATTACTCGTCGGGGAGCCTGAAAAATCCAAGGCATCCACACCAGCGCCACCCGATAGTGCCCGAGAGTTTGCACACCTGCTGGCGCAGCACCTAGCCCTACCCAAGGCGTGTGTACTGACTGCCTATGAAGATGTCATGGATCAGATATTGACCGAGCAAAAACTGCCGATCAATCTGGACGCTTCCAAAGCGAGCTTGAAGGACTCTGAGGAGCGGCGGCGCTTGGCCCGCCTGCTGGCGCGGGGGCTTGGCGAGCCAGCCGGTTATGTGATCCCTGTTAAACCTCTAGAAACGGCACAAGGTGGGCATGCTGGATGGCGCACCAGTAAATGGCCCTTGCGACGCGAACACCTCTACCTGGTACCAGGTGATTCACCCATGGGGTTGCGACTGCCTCTCAATAGCCTGCCTTGGGTACTGCCCGAGGACATCGAGCCAACGTTTGAGGTGGATCCGTTTGCCGAGCGGGCTGCGCTCGCCCCGGACTTGGCCAAGCCAACAAAAGATTCCGATGACCCTAAAACCAGCAGTAAAGGTTTGGAGACTCATCCGGACCCTCGGGAAGTAGTGCACACCGCTTGCTGCATTCAGGTGCGCGATGGAGTGCTCTACATCTTTATGCCGCCACTCGTGCGCCTGGAAGATAGCGTGGCGCTGATCAAGGCCATCGAGCATTGCGCGCAAGCTATTAATCAGCCGGTGCGCCTGGAAGGCTACCCGCCTCCGGCAGACCCTCGGCTGCGCTCGATGAGCGTCACCCCTGATCCGGGGGTGATTGAAGTCAATATTGCGCCCGCCGCTTCATGGTCCGAAATCTGCACCAACCTGACAGCCTTGTATTCGATGGCCCGCGAGACGCGCTTGGGTACTGAGAAGTTCATGCTTGACGGACGGCACACCGGCACCGGTGGAGGCAATCATGTCACGCTCGGGGGTGCAACACCTGCCGATAGCCCGATGCTGCGTCGTCCGGATTTGCTGCGCAGCCTGATCACTTATTGGCAAAATCACCCCTCGCTGTCCTATCTGTTTTCAGGTGCGTTCATTGGCCCTACCAGCCAGGCACCCCGCGTGGATGAAGCGCGCGATGATGCGCTCTACGAACTCGCGATTGCCTTTCAGCAAATGGAGACCCTGCTTGTCCCGGAGCAAGACGCACAAACATCAGGTGTAAAAACACTGCTGGCGAAAGCTCCGGTTGATCGGCTCTGGTTGGTGGATCGTCTGTTGCGCAACTTGCTTGTCGACCTCACCGGCAACACACATCGCAGTGAGTTTTGTATCGATAAGCTCTATTCACCGGATAGCCCAACTGGCCGTCTTGGTATCGTTGAGTTTCGGGCTTTTGAAATGCCGCCGCATCCTCAGATGGCACTCATGCAGACCTTGCTGCTTCGTACCTTGGTGGCCCGCTTCTGGAACACTCCCTATCGCGCCGAGCTGATTCATTGGGGCACCGAGCTACACGACAAATGGATGCTTCCGTATTTTGTCGAGCAGGATATTCGCAGTATCGCGCTCGAGCTTCAAACCCTTGGGTATCCGTTTGAAGAGTCCTGGTTTGATCCTTTTGTAGAGTTCCGCTATCCGCGCTACGGTACGGTGAACTACGAAGGTGTCGAACTGGAACTGCGCCAGGCGATTGAGCCATGGAATGTGCTTGGCGAAGAGGTTAGCCGCAGCGGTACTTCGCGCTATGTTGATTCTTCAGTGGAGCGCATGCAGGTCAAGGTCAAAGGCATGACAGCCTCACGCCATGCGCTGAGCTGCAATGGCCGCCTGGTGCCCTTGCATGCCACTGGCGTGCCGGGCGAAGCTGTCGCGGGCATCCGCTTTCGCGCCTGGGCTCCGCCCTCCGCCTTGCACCCTACCATCAAGGTACAAGCGCCTTTGGTGTTTGACCTGATCGATACCTGGAGCGAGCGCTCAATGGGCGGGTGTGTTTATCATGTGGCGCATCCTGGAGGCCGCAATTACGATACCTTCCCGGTAAATGCCAACTCTGCGGAGGCACGCCGTTTTGCCCGCTTCGTGGCCCATGGCCACACCCCAGGTAAAGTCAACCTTAAGCCCGAGCCACTGAATCCGCGCTTTCCCATGACCCTGGACCTTCGCTGGAACGCCTAACTCATGCTTAGCCAGTATCCGCAAGCCAAAGCCCGCTTCGATGAAATGTTCGATGGGCAAGGCTACGCACGCGACCATTGGCAAACGTTATTGCACACCTTGCAGCAAGCGCCTTCGGGCACCATGCGCCATCGTATGCGCCAGGTGCAGCGCGAGGTATTGGAAAACGGAGTGACCTACAACGTCT
>JAIYCW010000082.1 GCA_027487815.1 Burkholderiales bacterium | reverse complement strand
TTGCCCGGGCGCAAAGTGGTGTTTACCAATGCGCCTGGCGACTATGCCAGCGCTGTGATTCGTGCTTTGGGCATTGGGCCGCATCTTGATGGAGTTATCGCGGTAGAAGACATGCGTCGCGATCTGCAGTGGCAGCCTAAGCCTTCGCGTCCCATGATGCGCCGGGTTCTGGCCCGTATGAGACTGCCTGCCGCCCGAGTCGTGCTGGTAGAAGACAGTCCGGAGAATCTTCGCGGTGCGAGACAAGTCGGTCTGCGAACCGTGCTTGTACGTGGATTTGGCCGTCAGCATCATCAGCGCCAACAGGCGCGTGGGCTGTGGACCCGGGCCTTGCATCGCGGCCGGTCGAGCTATGTCGATTTTCAAATACAATCAGTGCTTACTCTCGTGAAATGTCGCATCGGCCGGAGACCCGCAGCATGATAGAAGATCCAGACCACATCGAGTCGGCCACGCGTGCAAGTCGCCCCAAGCCTGGCGAAAGACGCTTGCAGATCCTGCAAACCCTGGCTGAAATGCTGCAAGAGCCACACTCCGATCGTGTCACCACCGCGGCGCTGGCCGGGCGCATCAAGGTATCCGAAGCTGCGCTTTATCGGCATTTCGCTTCCAAAGCGCAAATGTTTGAAGGTTTGATTGAGTTCATTGAGACCACGGTATTCAGCCTGGTCAACCAGATCATGGCTCAGGACCCCGATGGCTTGCGCCAGTTGCGCCAACTGATTTCGATGCTGCTGAGTTTTGCGGAAAAAAATCCCGGCATGACTCGCGTATTGGTAGGCGATGCGCTGGTGACTGAAGACGAGCGTTTGCAAATGCGGATCAACCAGTTGATTGATCGCCTGGAAATGGCGATCAAGCAGTGCTTTCGCGACGTCATCCAGGCGGGCCGGTTACCGGCTCAGACTGATGCGTCAGCGCGCGCAGCCATCGTCATGGCGTTTGTACTCGGGCGTTGGTTGCGATTCGCAAAGACGGGCTTTAAAAAGCTGCCCACGGAACAACTCGAACAGCAGATGGCTGCACTGATCCTCTGACTTTGAATCGCGCCGAACTCTTTTCCTCATTTCGTGAACGCTATGGCGAGACCCTGTTTGGCCTGGATGCGCTAACGGCCGCCAAAGGCCTGGAGGTTTTTGAAGCCAAGCGGGTCTTGCGCATTGAAACCGTCCACGCTGAAGTCATTACTGCCACCCCGCCCCGATCAAGCGGATTACTGGCTGAGCCCCGCACCCTGCGCTTTCGGGGTGAAGTGCAGGGTAGTCAGCAGGAAATTTATAGCACCGTAATCGAGCTGGTCTCGATGCGTGGCGGGCGGCGTTTTAGTTCGCATTGCAGCTGCCCGGTGGGGCAGGATTGCAAGCACGGGGCCGCAATGTTGGCGGCCCACCTGGCCCAGGAGCCCACCTACACATCGGGTGCCGGCATGCGTAACCCGTGGTCTTCAATGGGGCCGATGTCGGGCTCCTCGGCAGGTCGGTTGGCCAGCGCGGCGCCAGCCGAGCCACGATTGTTTAATCCGGGCAACCTGCCGCGCAGTAGTTCTGGAGTGGGTGCCGGCCTGCGCTTGAAATCCTTGATGGCCTGGGCTGAAGAAGCGCAGACCATGAAGGTCAATGCGGGTGCCAAGCTGGCCAAGCCCGCACCGCATGCGGCCGCGAGCCGTGCGGGTTTTGTGTTGCGCTATGTGGTGACCCCTGGTCCGCGTGCGCCTTTGCTGCAGGTGGCCAAGCATCGCGTGCTGCGTAATGCTGGCCTTTCGGGGCCCGAGTCCTATACCGCGCTTATCGAGCGTGCGCCCGAAGGCGCGGCATTCTGGACTGAAGCCGATCGTAGCGTGGCGGCTTTTCTGGCTGCAGAGCATCGCTCCAGCAATGCTTCGTTTCGTCATGGCTATCCCCTGACCACCCGCCTGGGCCCGCAGATCCTCAGCACCTTGGCTCAGGCCGGTGCGCTTTATGCGCGCGCCCCCAGCTCGCTTGATTCGCATGCGCTGGCTTTGGGTGAAACGCGAGAAGCACGCCTCGGATGGTGGCCGCAGGAAGGTTCCGAGGCATTGCAGCTCGGTATCGATGCAGGCGCAGCTACCGTGCTCTACATGCGCGAGCCCTGGTATATGGATCTCGAAACCAACACGATTGGTCCACTCGATCTGGGTTTGCGCAGCACTGAAGCGATGATGCGCTGGCTTGAAGCCGCACCTTTGGTGCAACCGGATGAACTGCAGGAGCTCAGTGCGCAATTGCAAAGCATGCGGCTGCGCCATGAAGCTTTACGCAGCTGGCTGCCTGTGCCTGAGGGCTATAGCGTGCTTGAGCGCGATGGTGAGCCTGCTCCGGCCTTGCGTTTGCGCAAGGTGCCCTGGCTGGAGGGATTGCTGGGTAATGGTGGGGTGCGGGCTGATCTCGCCTTTGCCTTGCTTGCTGAAGTAGCCATGAACTATGAAGGGCAGCGGGTCGCGCCGCTGGGTGAGCTCACTGTGCTTATCGACAAGCCGGAGGGCGCGGTGCTGGTGCGGCGGGATCATGCGCGCGAGCGCCAATGGCTGAGCCAGCTGAATGATGAGTTGCGCCGAAGTGCAGGGCTCGATGCTGTTACTGCAGCGGCTCCAAATGATGCCGCGCAAGTGCAGTGGCAGCCCGTGCTCAAGTTGCCCGCAGCTTCAATCGGCGCGGCACGCTGGGTGCATGAATCCGCATTGTTGTTGCGTGAGCAAGGCTGGGAAGTGCTGGATGAAGCCGGGCTGCAAATCAATGATGTTGAAGATGCGCCCATTGATTTGGCGCTGGCCAATGAGGATGTCAGCGCTTCGGGGGATTGGTTTCATCTGCAGATGGGTGTGCAGGTTGGCGGAGAGCGCCTTGATCTCGCGCCGGTGATTGAGCAGCTTTTGATGGAAGGCAGTGTGGCTGCCGATAGTGATGGCCGATTACAGTTGCAAGGACCCGGGCGATTTTTGTGGGTGCGCTCGGCCAGCGGACAGGTGCACCGGATTGCCGCTCAGCGCCTGGAGTCTGTGCTCGGGGTGTTGGGTGCATGGGTAAGCCGCGAAAGCGAAGCGCCCCGATCTGCGCGTGGCGGCTTGCCTGCTCCCCTGCGTCTCAATCGCTTTGCTGCCGCGCAAATGGTGGCGCAGATTCAGGGTCAGGAGGGTCTGGAAATCAAGTCGGCCACTGGACTACAACGCCTGGCCGATGTGTTTCGAAACTTCTCTGGCCTGCCTGAAGCGCAACCCGCCGAGGGCTTTGCGGCGACCTTGCGCCCGTATCAAAACGATGGCTTGCGTTGGCTGCAGTTTCTGGCCAGTGCCCAGCTCGGTGGTGTGCTCGCCGACGATATGGGCCTGGGCAAAACCGTGCAGGTGTTGGCGCACCTTGCCTGCGAGCAGGCCCGCAGTGAGGGGCAGCTCAAGCCGCCCGCGCTGGTAATTACACCGACCTCATTAACCTTTAACTGGATCAGTGAAGCGCAAAAGCATGCGCCCCGGCTGAAGGTGCTTGATCTTACCGGGGCATCGCGCTCGACCCGCTTCGATCTGATCGATGAAGTGGATGTGGTACTCACCAGTTATGCGCTTTTGATTCGCGATCAGGAAACATTGATGCCGCGCGAATGGAGCATTGTGGTGCTGGATGAAGCGCATGCGATCAAGAATTCGCGTACTCAGCTTGCAGTGCTGGCCCAGCAAATCAAGGCTCGTCAGCGCTTGGCACTCACCGGGACACCGCTTGAAAATCATCTGGGCGAGTTGTGGTCGATCATGCAGTTTGCGCAGCCAGGCTTGCTAGGCGAAGAGCGCTTTTTTGGCGGAAGGTTTCGCACCCCGATTGAAAAGCGTGGGGGCTCCGATCTTTCGCGCCAGCGTTTGCAAGCGCTTGATCGGCGCTTGAAGCCCTTTTTGCTCAGGCGCAGCAAAGACGCGGTGGAAGCCGATCTGCCCCCCAAAACAGAAGTGATTGAGCGCATCGTGATGGCCACCGCGCAGCGTGATTTGTATGAATCGATCCGGGTGGTGATGGATAAGCGCGTGCGGGATGCGCTTACCCAGGCAGGTCTGGCCCGCAGTCATATTGTGGTACTCGATGCTTTGCTCAAGCTGCGCCAGGTGTGTTGTGATCCCCGCCTTGCGCCTGCGGCGACTCGCGCTGCGCATCATCAAGCTGCGTCAGCCAAGCTCGAAGCCTTGCTTGAGCTGCTTGAAACGCTGGTGCAAGAGGGGCGCCGTGTGCTGGTATTTTCCCAATTCACCTCAATGCTCGATCTGATTGAAACTTCCTTGGCTGCACATGAGACGTTAGCTTCACAAGCTTATGTTCGGCTCGATGGTTCGACGCGCGATCGCGGCAGTGTGGTGGCGCGCTTCCAAAGTGGTACGGTGCCTTTCATGCTGCTTTCGCTGAAAGCTGGCGGGGTGGGGCTGAACCTCACTGCTGCCGACAC
>JAIYCW010000084.1 GCA_027487815.1 Burkholderiales bacterium | reverse complement strand
GGTCAGGTCTACGACATTGAAACCAACCTGCACTACAACCACCACCGTGACTATGATGCGCGGATCGGACGCTATGTGCAGTCGGATCCGATTGGGCTGGCGGGGGGGATTAATACGTACGGTTATGTGGAAGGGAACCCGCTGAGCTGGATTGATCCCGAGGGGTTAAAGGGCTCTAACGGCCCTCCTTCACCCGGCACCTACTATCCGCGCGGAAAACCTCCTCAGCCAATTCGATTACCGCGTAGCGACAGTTCATCGCAGGCAGCAGGGTATTTCAACCCTGATGGCAGATGGGTTTGCCTGCAATTGGAATGTCCCGGCACCCCTTTGTCCTGCGGACGTAGTGACTTGCGAAATGCTTCGGACTTTGCCCCTGCTGCTACTGATCCGTCCAATCCCCCCTCAGGTTGTCGCTGCGCCGGGGGACCTGATTGGAAAAGAGACATGGGCCTTCCGCGACCTTGGGGACCAACCAATACAGATATCCTCAGGGACACTGCGGATCTCGTCAAAACTCTCCGAGACTTTAACAACGTACGGTTGCCGAACGTTCGATAGAATGTTGTTTACAGTATCTCGTATTGTCTTCACCCTAATTGGCTGCGGGCTGATTGGAATCGGCGTCTTTTGGGCCTTCATCATTGATCCAGCACTTTTTTCGCATGAATGCGGGCGACCGTGCTCGGTCTTTCGCTCAAACGCGTTGATTTTTGGACAATCGGGCGGTGCTTTAGTTACAGGACTGTTGTTTGGTCTCGTTGGCTCATTTGTACTGTGGTCCACTTGGGCTCCAATAAGGCAGGAATCCTCTAGAAAGGCTAAAAGAACTTGACCGCCGATAGCTCAGCTCATGCCGGTTTGATATTGGGTGTCTAAGCTTTTGTGTACTGGCCCTCAAAGCGTTTCCTTTTTGTAGAGAAGACTTCCACGTTCGAGGCGCCGCGAGAGGCGACTGTTCAGATTCGGCTGATCAGGATTCTGTTTTGCCGACTTGCAGTCTTTTGAGAGATCAGCAGAACCTCGGGCCAGATTCCTCTTGCATTTGAGGATATGACTCTAAGCTTATGTTGAAGGCATGCTTCTGGCTAGGCTCGGAGGCTCTGCGAATCACACCTTGGAATCGCAATCCTTGCTTCTACAGTAAAACCTTAGAGCCATACAGTCGCCTCCATTGCCTGTAGTGCTGCTTCGGATCGCAGTGGCAAACAAACGACAAGCGCCTATACCTTTTGGGGGATGGATATTGTCTGGCGTAGTCGCTAATCTCTCGCTTACTTTGTACAGACAATTAATGGAAGCCCCCCGCTTGTAAATTCGAAAATTGCGGCGCGGTCAATCTTTGGTTTCAGGAAACGAGATGAATAAAATTCTTAAAGCAACGCTCGGTCGGGGAGTGACCCACCTTCACTTGGTCCCGCTGCTGGTAGTTCTCTACGGAATGCCCTCCATAGGCTCAGCACAATCAAGCCAAGTATGCACCGTGTACCGTTCTTGTAATGTGCCAGGTAATGTAGTTAGTTGCGGCCCGCCGTCGTCCTGTACGCCGTCCTCAGGCAGTTGGGGCACGATTTGCGGCTCATGGTCTACGTCGTGCTTCAAAACCCGGCCCGGCTCATCACCGTTCCTAGGGATGGGGTCTCCACCAAAACCACCAGAAAAGGTCGAGCCACCCTGCGAGACCAAGGTGGGGAACCCCCTCGATTTAGCCGCAGCCACGAAGTTTCAGCGTGAAATCGATGTTCTTTTGCCAAGCCGCAACATGAGCGTAGAGCGCACCTACACGACGGCAGTGATGGAAAAAAGCTTCCGGTGGCCGCACGACCGGCGGGTTTACAGCGGCTTTGATATGGTGAGCGGGCAGATGATCGCAACTGTTGTACGGGCCTCGGGTGGCGCCGAGAGCTTTATCTTGAGCGGCAGCGTATTCACTGCGCCGCCTGGTATCAATAGTCGCTTGTCCGCGGTTGGCAACCCCAACACCCCAACGGGATGGATCTACGTATCCGAAGCCGACGAGGTGGAGACCTATGATGCCCTAGGTTCCCTGCTGAGTATCACTCACCGCAGCGGGGATCGGGTTACGTTAACCTACGGGCAAAATCTTGATGGTTCCGCCTCGGTGTTTCCAAGCAATATGACCGATCAGCGCGGTCGAGCAATGCAGTTTAGCTACAACGCTGGGTTCTCACTGACAAGCATTACCTTACCGAACGGCACCAGCATCAGCTATGGATACGATGCGACCAACCGATTGACCCAGGCCACTTACCCGGATCAGAAAACCCGTAGTTATGTATTCAATGAGCCGGCCTTTACCTCCAATACCAGTATGCCCTGGGCGTTGACGGGCATCATTGACGAGCGGCTTATTCGATTCTCAACATTTACCTACAACAGCAATGGTGATGCTGTGGCAACCGAGTATGCGGGTGGGGTCAACAAGTACTCCGTGAGCTACACCAACCCCGGGGTCACCCATTCCGTAACGGATCCCCTGGGCTCGGTTTACTCAATGGGGTTTTCCACGGTCCTCGATACGAACCGAGTAAGCTCGTCAAGCCAACCTGCAGGGGCTGGGTGCGCGGCCGCTTCGTCAAACAAACAGATTAACGCCAGCGGTAATGTGACTTCCTCAACGGATGTTTTGGGACGTCTCACCACTTATGCGTATGACGCGGCCCGCAACCTGGAAACCAGTCGGGTAGAGGCGTCCGGTACCCCCACCTCTCGCACCATCTCTACGCAGTGGCACCCGATTTGGCGTACCCCGGTGCGGATGGCTGAACCGCTTAAGATCACAACTTGGGTCTACAACGGGCAACCCGACCCCACAAATGCCAATGCCGTATTGACGTGTGTGCCCGCAAACAGCCCTCTTTTGCCCAACAACGAACCCCTAGGTGTTCTGTGTAAACAGGTTGAGCAGGCGACGAGTGATGCTTCCGGAGTCTTGGGCTTTAGCGCAGTGGCAAGTGGTACCACGCGGGTACAAACCTGGACCTACAATTCGATTGGGCAGATGCTGACCCACAATGGTCCACGTACTGACCTGGCGGTGGGCAGCGATGACCTCACACAGTTTGCGTATTACACAGATAACCAGAGCCATTGGCGTATCGGCGACCTGCGATCCGTCACAAACCCCAGAGGGCACATCACACAATTTACCAAGTACGACGGCAATGGGCGATTGCTTGAATCGCAAGACCCCAATGGGCTTGTAACGGTATATGTCTACACCCCCCGGGGCTGGTTAGCCCAGCTCACCGTGACACCACCGGGCGGCGCGCCCGGTCAAACGACACTTTTTGAGTACGATGCGTCAGGACGGCCTAGCAAGGTGACTCAACCCGATGGCAGCTTCTTGGCTCATACCTACGATGCTGCCGGTCGTTTAACGGAAACAAGCGACAACCTCGGCAATAAGGTTGTCTACACCCTCGACAATATGGGCAACCGTCTGACTGAAAAATGGAGTGACGCCTCGGGCACGCTTCGCCGTCAGATCACTCGAGGTGTCGATGCGCTGAATCGACTCCAAACTATCACCGGAGCTGCCCGCTAGCGGGTTGATCAGGTATGAACAAACTAAATCGGAATTCTTCGCGCTTCGGAGACAAGCAATGAATGCAGGCCATTGGAAATTTCGCCTTAAACAGGCGCATGTCGGGGTGATCGCTTTGGCGGTTTTGAGTGGTAGCCTTTCGCCCGCGTATGCCCAGCAAATCACTACGACTAACTTTGGGTACGACGCGGCGGGCAATCTGACGACGACCACCGATCCCCGCAGTAAAGTCACCGATCAGAGCTTTGATGCGTTGAATCGGCTCATTGAGCAACGTCAACCGACGCCAACCGTTGGCGGTACACGCCCCACAACGGCGATGAGCTATGACGGCCTTGACCAGTTACGCTCCGTCACGGATCCCCGCGCTTTGGTCACGATATATACCGTCTCAGGACTGGGCAATCGTTCAAGCTTGGTGAGCCCCGACACAGGCACCACGGCGCGTACTTTCGACGCGGTCGGTAACGTTAAAACCGAAACCGATGCTCGCAACAAGACCACTACCTTCACCTACGATTCACTTAACCGCCTCACGCTCGCGGATTACGCTACTGGAACCGACACGGCCCTCGAGTGGGACGGCGGCTCTGTGGTTCCAGCCCCGGCAAATGCTGCGGGCCGGCTCACCAAGATTACTGATGAGTCAGGAAACACCACCTATACCTACAACGCCTTTGGGCAGGTGCTCACCAAGACCCAGATCATCGGCTCCGGTACCAGTGCTCGCACTCGCATTACGGCTTATGCCTACGGCACCACCGGTTCTGCCACCGGCCGCTTGGTTTCGATGACTTACCCGTCAGGCAACCGAGTTAACCTGACCTACGACGCGGCAGGCCGAGTCAATAGCCTCACCCTCAACCCGACAAACAGTAACGGTGTGGGCACCAATACGGTTTCCTCAATCAACCTGCTCACTGGGATCGCCTACCAGCCCTTTGGCGCGGCGAGCGGTTGGACCTGGGGCAACGGCGCAAGCTATAGCCGAGGTTTCGATGTGGATGGCCGCCTCGTGAGCTACCCCCTGGGCCACCCCGCCCAAGCCGGGCTGGTCCGTACCGTCGCATGGGATGCGGCCAGTCGCGTGACCGGCTATACGCACGTTAACGGCACTGGGGTGGCGCAGCCCTCGTTCACGCAAAACTTTGGGTATGACGACATCAATCGGCTGACCAGCTGGACCTCCTCGAGCACCAGTCAAAGCTACGCCTATGACCTGACAGGCAATCGTACCCAGCTAACCGTGGCGGCCAACGCGTTTGCCTACACCGTTGCCGCGTCCAGTAACCGTTTAACAGCGACCGCCGGACCAACTCCTGCACAAACCAACACCTATGATGCCGCGGGCAATCTCACGGCCAACGGCAGTGTGACTTTCCTCTACTCAGACCGCGGCCGTCTAAGCCGCGCCACGGTGGGCACGAGCCAGATCAATTACCTTTATAACGCGCTGGGCCAGCGGGTTCGCAAGCAAGGCCCCACGGCCCTAGTACCTGGGGGTTCGCACCATTACACCTACGATGAAGCCGGCCGTCTGCTGGGCGAGTACGATAATACCGCCACCCCACGTGTGCGCCAGGAAACCGTGTACCTTGGCAATACACCGGTCGCAGTACTCACCCAAACCGTGAGCGGCTCGCCTGCGGTGTTTACGACACAGATAAACTACATTTATGC
>JAIYCW010000006.1 GCA_027487815.1 Burkholderiales bacterium | reverse complement strand
TCGGGTTGCAGCACCCTTGCCGCTTCAAGTGGTCCCTTGCTCGGCTTCAAGTCGATTCCTGTGAGCACCGCTGATGCCGTCACCGTGCCTGAAGGCTATGTCGCGCGTGCGGCGTTTGCCTGGGGCGAAGCAGTCGGCATTGCGGGCAACATGCCTGCGTTTCGTGCAGATGCGGGTAACTCTGCCGCCGACCAAGCGGCCCAGATGGGGATGCATCATGATGGTATTCATTTTTTCCCCCTTGAAGGAAGCAAGCGCGGCGTGATCGCTGTCAACCATGAATACACCGATGATGGATTGCTGCATAGCGACGGGATGAAAACCTGGAATGCGGAGAAAGTTCGCAAATCGATGGCGGGCCACGGGGTGGCAGTGATTGAGGTTGAGCAGGATTCGCAGCGCCGCTGGAATATCGTCAAGCCTTCAAAGTATGCCCGCCGCATCACCGCTGATACGCCGATGACAGTAACTGGCCCGGCAGCAGGCCATCCGATGATGCAAACCCGCCTTGATCCAGCGGGCCGAACGGTGCGCGGCACAGTCAATAATTGCGCGCATGGGTATACCCCCTGGGGTACCTACCTGACTTGCGAAGAAAACTTCGTGTTTTATTTCAACGGACCGGATCAACCCAATGCACATGAGCAGCGTTGGGGCTTGCGCAAAAACGGCCGTGGATACCGCTGGCATGAGCACGAGGAGCGCTTTGACGCCACCCGCCATCCCAACGAGTTGAATCGCTTTGGCTGGGTCGTGGAGATTGATCCGATGGACCCCACCATGACTCCGATCAAGCGCACGGCCTTGGGGCGTGCTGCCCACGAGGGCGCTTGGGTCAGCCAGACGCGCGATAAACGCGTGGTGGTGTATATGGGCGAGGATGCGCAGTTTGAATACATCTATAAGTTTGTCAGCCGCGATGCGGTGAAGTCTGGCGGCTTTGCTGCCAATCGTGACCTGCTGGATCACGGCACGCTTTATGTTGGGCGCTTTAATAATGATGGTACCGGGCAATGGATTGCGTTGCGCCATGGCACTGGCCCCCTGACTGCAGCCAATGGTTTTGCCGATCAGGGCGAAGTATTGATCAAGTCGCGTCAGGCCAGCGATGTGCTCGGGGCCACCAAAATGGATCGCCCCGAGTGGATCGCCATGGATCCCAACACCAACGAGATCTACTGCACGCTAACCAACAACGTGCGTCGCGGCGCCTCGGGTCAGCCCGGTGTGGATGCCGCTAACCCTCGAGTGAACAACACGATGGGCCAGATCATTCGCTGGAAGGAAGCGGGTGATTTTGATGCGATGAACTTCACCTGGAATCACTTCGTGTTGGCAGGTGATCTGAACAACACCCGACCTGAAGCCAAAGGCAACATCAAGGGAGATGGGTATGGCAGCCCCGATGGTCTGTGGTTTGATCAGCGCGGTGTGATGTGGATTCAAACCGATGCGCATGCCTCCAATATGTATAAAGAGGATTACGCAACCCTGGGCAGCAATATGATGTTGGCTGCCGATCCGCGCACTGGCGAGACTCGACGCTTTTTGGTGGGCCCGGTGAACTGCGAGATCACCGGCGTGGTCTGCACCCCCGATATGCGCACGATGTTTGTCAATGTGCAGCATCCGGGCGAGTCGCCTACTGATCGTGCAGACCCTGATCAGCCGATGCGGTTTTCGCGCTGGCCTGATGGTGCAAATGCTCAGCGCCCGCGCTCGGCAACAGTGATCGTGCAAAAGCTGGATGGCGGCATCATCGGCAGCTAAGGCGAGGGGTGGTTGAGGTTTAGGCGGTGGGCTCCATGCCGTTTGTGGCATTTTTCACACCGCCTGACCACTGTCACAATCCTTACTCCGAGGTGAAAGCAAGTTGTCACAGAGCCTGTACAAACTCCCAGGTATGTTGACATCACACGAGGAGCTGCAATGCTCACGGTGGATTTTCCGAAGTCCAGTTTAGGACCCGCATCGGACGCCGCAGGCGCCCTTGCCAACAACCCGCCGCCGCTGCGCCGGGCCGATATCAACCCTCCCGCTGTTTTCGAATTGCAATGCCTGAAGTTGCAGTCGGCCTTTGTCGAGGTCGAGCTCTTGCTCAAGCGTTTTGATTTGATCACCCCCGGGCAAAGCCGAGCTGACATCTGGGCGCCGATGATCGATGATCAACTGGCAGACAGTGACAGCAACCGGTATCGCTTGCTTGAGAGTTTGCTGGTGCGTGCAGCGCATCGGCATGCGGCTTGGCGTATCGATACCACGCAAACCTCAGATCAACCCACCGAGCTCTATATCAGCACTGCCTTGCCAGTGGCCGTGGTGCAGCAGCTTCTGGCGGTGGTGGAGCCCGCAGCCACATGGCTTGGGTTGACGCCTGCACTTGAGCGTCTGCCCAGCGCGCAGCGGCCGATGGTTTTACAGCAGTTGTTAGCGTGATAGCCCGACTAGCACCGAAGCCTGATCTTTCCCATCAGTTTATCGACCGCGTCAGCGGCGCCGTTGAACCCGAGAGACTTCTTTACGATCGACATATTCGCTGGCTATACAGCGATGTGCGGGAATATGCGCCGCGGGTGTTTCGCTGGCTGACCCATTCGACCCACGCCAACGATCTTTTGGCGCGCATCAATTTTGACCGGCCCTTTCGCTATCGCGGCGGCGAGCTCGCCTCGCTTGCGCAGCGCGCAGGTCTGGATCTGGAAGAACTTGCTGAACCGCTGCCGCCAGCACCTACCTGGCGCCAGGTGTTTTGCCGCAAGATTCGCTATTGGGAGACCCGGCCCCTGCCGCTTGATCCGCGCGCCATTTTGTCGCCTGCCGATTCGCGTGTCATCACAGGGCCTTTGCATGAAGGCCAACCTCTGCCGATCAAGAACAAGTTCTTTGATCTTGACGAGCTGGTTGGGCCAGAAACCGGTGTGCAACACAAGTTTCGAGATGGCCAATGGGCGATCTTCCGACTGACCCCCGAGAATTATCACTACAACCATGTGCCGGTGAGTGGCGTGGTGACAGCGATTTATTCGCTAGAAGGCGGCTATCACTCCTGCAACCCCACCGTGGCTCAAAGCGGGTTTGATTCGCTCTCAAAAAACCTGCGCGTCGTCACGCTGATTGACACTGAAGTGCCCGGTGGGTCGCGTGTTGGCACGATGGCGATGATTGAAGTCACGGCCTTGCTGATCGGCAAGGTTGAGCAGTGCTACAGCCAACATGCTTATGACGATCCTCTGGAAGTTTACAAAGGCCTCTTTTTGCATCGAGGTGCAGTGAAGAGTTTGTTTGAGCCTGGCAGCAGCACCATCGTGTTGTTGTTTGAACCCAATCGGATTTCAGTGGATGAGGATCTGCTGGCCAATCAATCGCGACTGGATGTGGTGAGCCGCTTCACTTCGGTGTTTGGATATCCGATGAATGAAACCCAAGTGCGTGTGCGTTCTCAATTTGCGGTGGCTTGCCATCAGGGAGATAGATCATGACTAGCTTGTTTAATGGTTGGGGAGTTGAGGTGTTTCTGGCCGTGCTTATGCTGGCCGGGCATGCCTTGATTTATTGGGCCTCCAAAGAGATGCCTCAGGAACGCTGGCAGTTTGTGGCCACGATTCCTCGGCGCAAACTTGAAGGCGGATTGTGGGATGGATTAAACCTCACCTGGTACGGCGCACTCACCGCCGTTGCCTTTGTGTTTTCCGTCGCCATGGTGATGATGCTGGCCGCGAGCGTGAAAGTGTCCCTAACGATAGTCACCGTCGCTGCCTTGCTTCTGTGTGCGATTTCACTTTGGGCCTCGCGCGCTGTGGCGCAGTGGGTCGAAGGGATTGCCAACACTCATACGATTGGCGGTGCCCTGTTTGTGGTTGTGTTGTTGGCGCCATTGGTGTTGCTGGCGGTGGGTCGTGTGGGAGAGCTCACCGGATGGAGTCAAGCCCTGACCAACGAGCAGATTCTGCAGATTCTGGCAACGATGGTGATTGGCTACACTTTTGGTGAAGGTATCGGCCGGGTCGCCTGCATCAGCTTTGGTTGCTGCTGGGGTGTGCGGGTGGATCAGCTCAAAGGACCGCTGCGTAAAGTGTTTGAGCGCCTTAACTTCACTTTCCATGGCCCCACCAAGAAGATTGCCTACGCTTCGAATCTTGCGGGTATTCCGGTGGTGCCGATTCAGGCGATGACCGCGATCTGGCACATCTGGGTCGGCGTGGTGGCGACTTGGTTGTTCTTCCAGGGCCACTACGCAGCAGCCATGGTGTTTGCGATGGCCTTGACGCAGCTGTGGCGCTTTAGCTCGGAGTTTATCCGCGCTGACTTCCGCGGCTTTGGGCGCATCAGCAAGTATCAATGGATGGCGCTGGCGACAATTCTGGTGTGTGCCTTGTATGCCTT
>JAIYCW010000038.1 GCA_027487815.1 Burkholderiales bacterium | reverse complement strand
GCTTCGGGGCGTAGCGCAGCCTGGTAGCGCACTTGCATGGGGTGCAAGGGGTCGCGAGTTCGAATCCCGCCGTCCCGACCAAAACGATCAAACCCGGCCTTCATTGAAGGTCGGGTTTTTGTTTTTTGTACCTTACCGATGCTTTTGGGCCATGCTCATTGGCAAATTAGTGTGCTGGCCGATGGAGTATTCCCTCGTAAATGTGTAAGGTATACGCAGCAGCAAAGTACCAAAAAAAAGATCGAGGCGAATCCGCTTAGACAGGGCTAGGCTGGTCATTTGGTCGCAGGGAGCGCAATAGTGAACAAGAAGAAAATCGGAATAGGGCTGGGAATTCTGGTCCTGGTGGGATTGTTTTTTGCCCTGGGCTTGCAGAAGTATCTGAGTTTTGATTCCATCAAAGCGGGGCAAGCCGACATTGCCGCGCTTTATGCCAAATCACCGGTCATGGTGAGCCTGGTCTTCTTCCTGGCCTACGTTGCAGTGGCCTCGCTGTCGCTGCCCGGCGCTGCCCTGTTAACGCTTCTCGCTGGAGCGGTGTTTGGTCTGGTGGGTGGCACGATTCTGGTGTCCTTCGCCTCGTCGATTGGTGCCACGATTGCGTTTCTGGCGGCGCGCTATTTATTGCGCGACTCGATTCAGGCGAAGTTTGGCGACAGGCTGAGCGCAATCAATCGCGGCGTAGAGAAAGACGGCAACTTTTATCTCTTCACTCTGCGCTTGATTCCTGCGGTGCCGTTTTTTGTCGTCAATTTGCTCATGGCCCTCACACCGATGAAAGCTGTGCCCTTTTATTGGGTGAGCCAGCTCGGCATGCTGCTGGGTACCATCGTTTATGTGAATCTTGGCACGCAATTGGCGACGCTCGACTCCTTGCGCTCGGCGTTTTCACCTGCTGTGATTGGCTCTGTCGTGGTGCTTGCGTTGGTGCCGTGGGTAAGCAAATGGGTGATTGGCCGATTACAAGCGCGCAAAGTTTACGCAGGCTATCAGCGCCCAGCGCGCTTTGACCGCAACATCATTGTGATTGGCGCGGGTAGTGCAGGGCTGGTCACCTCGTATATCGCAGCTGCGGTGAAAGCCAAAGTGACCCTGATCGAAACCCACAAGATGGGAGGCGATTGCCTGAACTATGGGTGTGTACCCTCCAAAGCATTGATCAAAACCTCGCGCTTGCTTCACCAGGCAAAACATAGCGAGCACTATGGCATTCGAAGCATGCAAGCTGAGGTGGATTTTGGGCAGGTGATGGACCGTGTGCACCGCATCATCGACGAGATCGAACCTCACGACTCTGTAGAGCGGTACACCAGCCTGGGCGTCGAGTGCATCAAGGGCTATGCCACCTTAAAAACGCCATGGGAAGTTGAGATTGCCCTGCAAGATGCGGCCGGAAATTCCGCCGGCACGCGCACGATGAGCGCACGCAATATCGTCATTGCTACGGGTGCTCGGCCAGCGGTGCCTCCCATCCCCGGACTTGCACAAATCAATCCCTACACCTCGGATACGATTTGGGGGCTGCGTGTGCTGCCCAAGCGACTGCTGGTTCTGGGCGGGGGCCCGATCGGATGCGAGTTGGCGCAGGCCTTTGCGAGGCTTGGCTCGAAGGTAACACAGGTTGAGATGAGTCCACGCTTGATGGGCCGTGAAGATCCGGAAGTGAGCCAGGCTGTGTTGGCTTCTTTTCAGGCTGATGGCATGGATGTGCGCTTGAGTACAAAGGCCGAGCGGTTTGAAGTGATTGATGGCGAAAAAACGCTTGTGGCCAGCTTTGAGGGGCAAGAGCAGCGGATCGTGTTTGATGAGGTGCTGTGTGCCCTTGGGCGCAGCGCCCGGGTGCAGGGCTTTGGCCTGGAAGCACTAAAAGTCAGTTTGAGCGCGGGCAAAACCGTGGAGGTTAACGAGTTTCTGCAAACCAACTACCCGAATATCTTTGCCGCGGGTGATGTGGCAGGCCCCTATCAGTTCACCCACACTGCTGCGCATATGGCTTGGTACGCAGCAGTTAATGCCTTGTTTGGTCGGTTCAAGAAATTCAGTGTCGATTATCGGGTGATCCCCTGGGCAACATTCACTGATCCTGAGGTAGCCCGGGTCGGCCTGAATGAAACCGAGGCAAAAGCCAAGGGCATCGCCTATGAAGTCACTCGTTACGGCATTGATGATCTTGACCGGGCGATTGCAGATGGCTCGGCGCATGGATTTGTGAAGGTGCTGACCGTGCCAGGAAAGGACAAGATTCTTGGGGTCACCATCATGGGTGAGCATGCTGCAGATGTGATTGCCGAGTTTGTATCAGCGATGCGCCATGGATTGGGTCTGAATAAAATTCTCGGCACGATCCATATCTATCCGACCCTTGCAGAGTCGAATAAGTATGCGGCGGGTGAGTGGAAGCGGGCCCATGCGCCCCAAGGTTTGCTGAAATGGGTCGAGAAGTTTCATGCTCGTCAACTAAGCTAGGGGAAATGCAGATGAGTCTCAATGCAATGATTCGTGGATTGGCGGGGGTGGTATTGATGAGTGTTTGCAGCCTCACGTTTGCCCTTGATCATGGCTATGCGCAGTGGGAAGCGCTGTTGCGCAAACATGTCGCCTGGAACGCAGCCGGAGTGGCGTCCACAGTGAGCTACCGTGGATTCCAGGCTGACCGGGCAGAGCTCAAGAAAGTGCTTGATGAGTTTAGCGCGGTCACCAAGGCTGATTACGATGGTTTCCGGCGCGATGAGAAGCTGGCCTTTCTGATTAATGCCTACAACGCCTACACCGTCGAGCTGATTCTCACCAAGTATCCCGACCTGAAATCGATTCGCGATTTGGGATCGGTGATCCAATCCCCTTGGAAGAAAAAATTCTTCCGTTTGCTTGGCGAAGAGCGCAACCTCGACAATGTTGAACACGACATGATCCGTGCGCCTGGGGCCTTCGATGAACCCCGAATCCATGTGGTGGTGGTCTGCGCATCTGTAGGCTGCCCGGCCTTGCGCCCGGAGGCTCTGGTGGCGACCCGGCTGGAAGCGCAGTTAGAGGACAGCACACGGCGCTTTCT
>JAIYCW010000026.1 GCA_027487815.1 Burkholderiales bacterium | reverse complement strand
CTGTGTGCTCGATACGCTGACCACGCTCAAGGGTGGTGGGGGTGGCGGGGGTGGTGCCACATCATCATTGACGATCGTACCGGTGCCAGTGGCTGAGCCGCCATTGCTTGAGGCTTGCAATGTGAAGGTTTCGTTGGGCTCGACCAAGGTATCTTCAATCGATGCGACTTTCACCTGGAAAGAGGTAGCGCCAGCGGGAACGTTCACCGAGGTACCAGTGATTGCGCTGAATGTACGGCCGCCATCGAAGGAGACTTGTAACCCGGTGGTTGCAAAGTCAGTGCCTGCAGTGGCGGTGCCACCGGCGAGATTGAGCGCAACGGTGGTGGATGTGGTGGAGGCATTGCTCAAATTGACGGTGAAGCACAATGCATCGCCCTCATTAGCCTGCACCGAGTTCACACCGATGACCTTGGGCGCGCTATCGTCTTCGCAGATTGTGCCCACACCTGTGGCGCTTGAGTTGCCAAGCGAGGCGCGCAGAGTGAAGGTCTCATTGCCCTCAAACACCGTGTCTTCAAGCCCGGCGACTTTGACCTGAAAGCCGGTCGCCCCGGCAGGTACGTTGACCGTAGTGCCAGTGATCGGGTCGAACGTGCGCCCGCCATCGAAGGAGACTTGCAAGCCAGTATTGGAGTAGTCGCTACCCGCGCTCGCAGTGCCATTCGTCAATGCCAGAGTGACCGAAGTTGCAGCATTTGCAGCGCGATTCAAAGCGACGCTGAAGGTGAGGGGGTCGCCTTCGTTGGCTTGTGTGCTCGATACGCTTACTACACTCAGGGGCGGTGGTGGAGGAGCATCATTGTCGAGGATGCCACCTTCACCGGTGGCGGAGCCGCACACCGCTTCTGCCTTGAGCGACACGGTCTCGCGGTTCTCCACCTGCGTGTCATCAATCGTGGGGATGCGCACGAGGAAATGGTCGAGCTTGGTGGGTACCACGAGCTTGTTGGCATCAATGCGTGACCAGGTTCGGCCGTCGTCCATCGAGACTTCAATCTGGCCGCGATAGTCGTTGTTCAGGCTAGCTGTTCCAGCAACCAAGTTGAGAGTGACATCAGCGCTCGTATCGCGCAATGCGCCGGATTCGAGTTGATTGATGAGGTTCTGATCGGGCACCCGACCGTCAAAGATATGCCAGCCACCTTCGCTGTTTTCATAAAGTGTGAAGGCACCATCCGAGGTGTTCACATCCAGGCTGCGGCCTTGCCCATCCAATTTTTGCACCTGGAGATTATTCGCACCGTCACTATCCCAACCCAGGCCACTGACTACCATCGCGTTCTGATTGCACCAGTCGGTAATGATCAGTTTGGCGGACAGGGTCATGCCCGATTTGCCCCACTCGACAGTCTCCACGGTGATCTTGGTGCCGTCGGCCAGCTGGAAGGTCATGTCCTTCTTGAAATCAAAGTCATTGATGCCATCGTTCTTGACATCCACATGCGGGTCACCCCAGATGCGGGTGCAGGCCCCAGTGATCTTGTTGGTAAGTATCCAGACTGAGTTGTGCTCTTGCAGCTCAATCTTGTAATCGCCAAGGTCAATCGAGCCTTTGCCATTGCTGGTGGTGCAGGTCCATTGCTCTGGCGGGCAGCCTGAGCCTGGTGTGCGGCAGGGTTGGGTGGGGCCACCTGCAAGATTCACGCGGTAGGTCAAGTTGTTTCCCTCGACCACATCCTGGCCTGTGACCGAGACCACGCGAAAGCCTTTGTCGTCATCGAGCACACTGCCTGTGGAGCGCTCGGTGATTCCATCCATGCGGGTTTCAAGCACGATGGCATCGGTGGATTCAATCAGGCGATCATTAAATGTGTTTACGCGGATTTTGAGGTCACAGATATTGGGCGGCAAAGACAGGGTCGAGCCCGAAATCGCTGTGTAGGTGCGACCGCCATCGTAAGAAACCTCCGGGCGGCTGCGATAGTCGAGTCCTGCCGTGGCTGACCCGCTCAGGCTGAAACTCATGGTGCTGCCCGCGAAAGTTGGCGCTGTAAGCGCCACGTCAAAGACCATCGCTTCGCCCTCCAAAACACGAGGTGAGCTAATGGAACGGACACGCAGCACTAATGAGGTCATGAACAAACTCCGCAGGCGGAAAACGAGATGATGGGATTGTCTGGCGCACCTCTCGTCATGTGGGCTTAAAGCGATAAGCGCTCGATAGCCCAACCCAGGCGGTAGGGGGCTTGCAGGGGATTTGCGGGAATTGCAACGCATGGTGGCCGCCTGTGTCATAAGCCGCGCATCGGATTGCCGTTGATGCCCCCGAATCGGGCCATTCACCCAGCATGATGTTTGTAGCTGGCGATGGAGCGATCACAGTCAAGGGATGTCAAAGCGCCCTGATTTTCCCTTGCCCTCCGATTGGGAGGATCCCCCCACCGCTATGGTCGTTCCCGCACGTCGCGAGCTGAACGATATTGCCGAAGGCGCACCCAAGCAGACCAGCCGATGGAATCTGGATGCCAAAAGTCTGGTGGATGACCAGCTCTTGTCCTGCCTTTATGAAATGACACGCCTGTTGGCGCGTCCGATGTCTCGTGAGGGATTGATCAGCGGCTTGCCCATGGACGGCAAGTCGATGAGCCCGAAGTTGTTCGTGCGGGCAGCCAATCGGGCTGGATTTATTGCCAAGGTGAGCAAGCACGCGATTGATCGCCGCATGGCGCCGCTATGCCCGGCAGTGGCATTGCTGAGCGATGATCGCGCAGTGGTCGTCACGGAGATTGACCGCGAGCATTCGCTGGCCAAGCTGATTTATCCGCAAGCGCCAGGTGAAGTGGTGGAGATGGCGCTTAGCGATCTTGATGCGCAATCGCTGGGCTACATCATCTCGGTGAAGAACGGTTATGAGTTTGATAATCGGGCGCCGATCTCACGAAAGTTCAGTGATGTGCATTGGTTTTGGGGCGCGTTGTTCAAGCCCTGGCGCACCTATCGCGATGTGTTGGCTGCATCCTTGCTGATCAACCTGTTTGCGCTGGCGGTGCCGCTGTTCACCATGAATGTGTATGACCGGGTGATTCCAAACAGCGCGTTCGAAACCCTCTGGACCTTTGGCATTGGGGTAAGCGCGATTTTGGTGTTTGACCTGGTGATGAAAGTATTGCGGGCGCATTTTATTGATGTAGCAGGCAAGCGAGTTGATCATGAGATGTCCTCGGCAGTGATGGCCAAGGTGCTCAATACCCGGCTGGAATCGCGTCCCGCCTCGGTCGGCTCAACAGCGGCAAACCTGCGCTCGTTTGAATCGGTGCGTGAGTTTCTTACCTCAGCTTCGATGGGGCTTTTGGTGGATCTGCCGTTTGCGATCATTTTCGTAGCTGTGATGGCAATTATTGGTGGCTGGCTCGCAGTGCCTGCGCTGCTTGCTTTTGGTGTGGTGATTGGCCTGTCGATGATTGCGCAAAGCCGCATGAAGCCGCTGACTGAAATGACCCAACGTGCCTCGCAGCAGCGCCATGCCACCTTGATTGAAGCGCTGGTGGGGATTGAAACCATCAAGGCACTGAATATTGAGGGGCGCACTCAGAAGCGTTGGGAAGACTCCGGAAAGTTATTGGCCGAGCAGGGCGCGGCAATCAAGCTCTGGAGCGCGATTGCAGTCAATGGCACTGCCTGGGTGGGGCAAGCGGTAACGATTGCGACCGTTGTGCTTGGCGTTTATCTGATCGCCGATAACGCGCTCACAATGGGTGCCTTGATTGCTTGCTCGCAATTGGCGGGTCGTGCGCTTGCGCCATTGGGGCAACTCTCATCCCTGCTGGTTCAATATGACAACACCCGCAGCGCTTATGAGGGCGTCAATAAAATGATGGCGCAACCCGAAGAGCGTCAGGCCGATAGCAAGTTTGTGATGCGCAGGCGGGTGAAGGGCGCAATTCAGTTTGACAACGTGTCGTTCAAATATCCCGGCTCTGAGATGGCTGCACTTGATCGTGTGTCATTTAGTGTGGCGGCAGGCGAGAGGGTGGCTTTGATTGGCAAGATTGGCTCGGGCAAATCCACGATTGAAAAACTGGTGATGGGGCTGTATCAACCCACTGGTGGCACGATTCGGTTTGACGGGATTGATGGCAAACAGATTGATCCAGCAGAAGTGCGTGCGGCGGTCGGCTATGTGCCGCAGGACGCCACCTTGTTCTACGGCACCCTGCGCGAAAACATTGCGATTGCGATGCCTCATGCGGATGACTCTACCGTGCTCAAGGCCGCAGCCTTGGCGGGGATGCGCAGCTATATCGAGCGTCATCCGCAAGGGATCAACTTGCAGATCGGCGAGCGCGGTGAGTCGCTGTCGGGCGGCCAGCGCCAATCTGTAGCCATAGCGCGTGCCTTGGTGAGCGAACCGCCGATTCTGATGCTTGATGAGCCCACCAGCGCCATGGATAGCGAGAGTGAAGCCCGGGTGCTAGAGAATCTGCGGGCCTATAGCGCTGGGCGCACCATGTTCCTGGTCACGCATCGCATGACTCTGCTGGACATCGTCGATCGAATCATCGTGGTGGACCAGGGCCGCATCATCGCCGATGGCCCCAAGGCCAAGGTGCTTCAAGCCTTGCGGGGTGCTTGATCATGTTCAAGAAAAAAGCTTCACCAAGTGCAGCACCCGGCTCGATTCGCCATGCATTGCAATCCGCCTTTCGCGATGAAGCGCAAGAGGCGATCACCGAGCAGGCTCCCTCGGGTGGGCGCAAGATTATCTGGCTGGCCCTGGCCTGTGTCATGGCCCTGTTGGCCTGGGCAAGCCTGACCCATATTGATGAGGTGGTGCGCGGCGAAGGCAAAGTGATTCCTTCACAAAGTGTGCAGGTGGTGCAAAGCCTGGATGGTGGCGTGATGGCTGAGCTCCTGACACGCGAAGGGGCCAGTGTGCAAAAAGGCCAGCCCCTGATGCGGATTGAAACTGTGCGTGCGGATGCTCAGCAGGGCGAAGCGCGCAGCCGAAGTGAAAGTTTGCAGGCACGTCAGATTCGATTGAGTGCTGAGGCGCTTGGTCTGGACACCATGGCGAAAATTGAAGGCCCGTCTGCAGTGGTGCTGCGTGAGCAGGCTTTGTTTGCAGCGCGTCGCTCAGAGCTGCAGGCCACATTGCGTGTCATTGATGAGCAAATCATTCAGCGTCAACAAGAGGCTCGCGAGGCTCAGGCCAGGCGCGATGCATCACAGGCAAGCCTTGCGCTCATCAGCAAAGAGCTGGCAGTCACCAAGCCATTGCTCGCTTCTGGCGCGGTCTCTGAAATTGAGGTGCTGCGGCTTGAGCGCGATGTGGCGCGCACCCAGGGTGAAATCAATACTGCACTTTCGCAGATTGACCGGGTCGCTGCCGCCGTAACCGAGGCCCGGCAACGTCGCGCTGAGGTGCAGGAGGTGTTTCGCAGCAAGGCCAGGGCGGAGCTCAATGAGGTGGGTAACGAGCTCGGTGCGCTCGCGGAAAATCTCAAGGCACTGGATGATCGTGTGACCAAGACCGTATTGAAAGCTCCCACGGCTGGAGTCATCAAGACAGTGCATGTGAAGACGCAGGGCAGTGTGGTGTCGCCTGGAAAAGATGTGATCGAGATTGTGCCGGGCGATGATTCGTTGTTGATTGAAGCGCGAGTGTTGCCTCGGGATATTGCGGGCTTGCATCTCGGGCAATCCGCTACCGTGAGATTTAGCGCCTATGATTTTGCGGTGCATGGCAGCCTGCAAGGCAAGGTCGAGCATATTGGCGCGGACACCGTCACCGATGAGCGTAACAACACCTTTTACATCGTGCGCGTGCGCAGTGCCAAGCCTGCACAAGATGCTGGGGATGCGATTGGTTCAAAAGCTCGTCCGATCATTCCGGGGATGACCGCGACGGTGGATGTGCTCAATGGCAAACGAACTGTGCTCACCTACCTGACCAAGCCGTTGGTGCGGGCCAAAGAGAAGGCTTTTACTGAGCGCTAAAAATTAGTGGATCGCGCTTGGCCTTGGCTGGGCGCCTGAGCCCTCCACGTATACTTCGCCCGGTTTCTCGACCGAAAGCTGCCATGTCTTCCGAGCCTGCACCCATTCCCAGCCCTTACTTCTGGCTGCGCTTTGATCGCCTCTTGACCCGCCGGGGCCGCCAACTGCTCTTCATGGATTGGGCGCAGCGCCTGTTGCGTGAGCGGCCCGGGATCGTATTGAAGGCCCTGCGTACTCAGGGTGTGGATCGCCTGGGTTCGAGCTACCTGGGTCGATTCCCGGTGGAGTTATCCACGACCGGGGGCAGCATTACCGAGTCGGTGCTACAACGCGGGCAGTATCAATTCGAGTTGATGGCGAGCCTGCCTAAAGGTCTGGTTGATCGTGCACCCACCTTTGTGAATGTCGGTGCCAATATCGGCACCACATGCCTGAACGCCATCGAGTACGGGTTCAAGCAACTGGTGGCTTTCGAGCCGGTAAAAGCCAACTTCGGGATGCTCGCCCATAACCTTGAGGGCACTGGAATTCCAGCCAGCCTTCATCATATGGGGCTGGGCGAATCAAAAGACTCCCTCGACATTCATCTGCACCCGGTGAGTGATGGTCGCCACTCTTTGAAGGCGCAGTTTCAGCAGGGGCTGACTGAGCGCATTCAAATCGAGCGACTGGACGACCAAACCATCAATGCACCATTCGTGCTGTGGATCGACACCGAGGGCTTCGAGCTGGAAGTGCTGCGCGGTGGCGAGGTGGCAATCACTCAGGGATGCGAAGCCATGTGCCTGGAAGTGAGCGCAAGTATTTGCGGGCGCGAATCTGCCCTCAAGATTATCGATTGGGTAGACGCGCGCTTTGCAAAGTTGCTGATTCCAGCCCAAGGGGAGATCACTGTGGAACAGGCGCGAGCCCGGGTGAACAACCCCGAGTTGCGCCAGTTTGACCTGATTTGCCTGGAGCCGCGACGACAAGCCGCGTGAGGCGTGGGATGCACTCGATGCGCTGAGCCTGCGCCCAAGTTAACCCTTATTTCGGCGCAACCATCACTTTGGCCTCAGGCGTGGCGCAGTTGCAGTTCGCGCTCGCCGCTGCTTTCATAGGCTTGCCACCGCCTGCACTACTGGCGCGGTTTGCCGCCTTGCGAGGCTTCATCTTCCTTTTTGGTGCTGCCTTGGGCGAAGCATCAAGCATAGCGACAGTGCTGAAGCTTTGCGGCGGAATATCCAGCGTAATGGTCTGGCGGGAAGGCTCAGTGTTGGCCAGGCTGAGCACCAGCTCGACTTTCGGCGCGTTGACCAGCTCACGGGAATGCAAGGTAATGACATTGCGCTTTTCGGGCTGGGAGATGATGAACTGACTCGGGCTGGGCGCTGCAAATCCCGGGGGGACATTGACTGATTCCACCATCACGCGTGTAACTGGAAGCTGTTCGCCTGGCTTGGAGCCGTAGGGCAGCAGCACTTTCAGGCGCTGGCCTTGGGCCGAGCTCACGCTGGGCTGGCCAATATCGATTTTGGTCTGGGCCTGCAATGCTGGCGCTCCGATGCTCAGGCACAACAGGGCTAAAGAGATGAAGGTGTGGCGCATGGTCGAGCTCCTAGCTAGTAGCATGTATATATATAGAGGGTAGGTGTGCCTTGCCCATCGCTTGCCGATGAGTGGCTACAATGAGGGGGGAAGCGAGCTGGATGATCGCTGGTCGCAGACTTGTTTGGGGCTGGAGGAAGGTCCGGACTGCGCAGGACACGATGCTGGCTAACGGCCAGGCGCTGCAGGCTGAAAGGCTTGAGGCGACGGAAAGTGGCACAGAAAATAAACCGCCCGGGGCTGGTAACAGCGCCAGGCAAGGGTGAAAAGGTGAGGTAAGAGCTCACCGCGCCTCGGGTGACCGGGGTGGCAGGCTAAACCCCATCGGCAGCAACACCAAATAGGCGTGTGACCCGGTTTTTTACCGGATAGGGTGGTCCGCCCGAGCACGCGGGTAGGTGGCTAGAGCCCTCAGGTAACTGGGGGCCCAGAGGAATGATCGTCATGCCGGGATTCCCGGCAACAGAATCCGGCCTACAGGCTCGTTTCCCCTCCAAATTTTCTTCATATTCATAGTCTACTTTGATAAGTCAATGTAGATCACTAATTCATATACGATTTTTTTTTCGTAACTGTATAAGAAACCAGTGCGAGCGATATGAAGAAAGCGCGCTAAGTGCTTGTCGCCATTGAAAAAACTGCGCGTCAACTTGACCGCGTGTAGGTAAATACGTACAGTGGGGGACGGTGTGGAAATGTGGTTAAAAATGGGATTTTTAACCGTCTCCGATCCCGTTTTTCAGGCAGTCAGGGGTTATGTTCGAAGGCACGTACGCGTTATCGCTGGATTTGAAGGGTCGGATGACGATCCCGACCAAGTTGCGCGCGAATTTTGCCGACGACGGTGGTGAGACCGGCCGGGTTGTGATTACCCGGCATCCCGATGGCTGTTTGATGGTGTTTACAAAGCCCGATTGGGTGGTCAAGCGCGAGGCTCTGGCCCGCTTGCCGCAGTCGGCTCGGGCGTTTGTGCGGATTTTCGTTGGCAGTGCGCAAGAGGTGGAGCTTGACGGCTCTGGGCGAGTGTTGATCCCGCCTGATCTGCGCAAGATTGCCAATCTGGAAAAGGATGTTGAGCTGGTGGGCATGTTGACGTACTACGAAATCTGGGACGCAACGGCGCGCGCCACGAATGAGGATAAAGCAATTGCCGAGGGAATGCCCGAGGCGCTCCAGAACTTTTCTTTCTAAGCCGGATTATCAAGGCGGTGCGGGGAAGTCATGGGGGCGAGCTGAGCCATCAGCCGGTGTTGTTGGGGGAGGTGCTCGAAGCGATGCGGCTTTGGGCGGGTGCGGTGGTCGTGGATGCGACTTTTGGCCGAGGTGGCCATACCCGCGCGATTCTTCAGCAGCTTCAGGCGAAAGAGGCTGACGGCTCGCCACGGGAGCGCAGCACCCCTTCCCGGGTGATTGCACTGGACCGTGATCCGCAGGCGATTGCCTACGGGCGGAGTTGGCAGGAGCCGCAGCTGCAATTGGTGCATGCGTCTTTCGATCAGCTGGAGCAGGTGTTGCAGGCGCAGGGCGTGGGCGGCATCGATGCGCTGCTGATGGATCTGGGGGTGTCTTCCCCTCAGCTTGACGACCCCGCGCGTGGCTTTTCCTTTCGGCATGACGGGCCGCTCGATATGCGTATGGATCCGACGCAAGGCATATCGGTGCGGGAGTGGCTACTTGGTGCGTCGGAATCGCAAATTACGGAGGCTCTGGAAGTTTATGGGGAAGAACGGTTTGCTGTTCAGATTGCAGCGGCGATTGTTGCTCGCTGCCGGGACGCCGGTGGCGCCGCGTTACAGAGCACCGGAGAACTTGCCAGCCTCGTGGCGGGTGTCGTCCGCCGCCGCCAAAAGAGGCCGGAGATGGGCAAAGACCCGGCTACCCGCACCTTTCAAGCTCTACGGATTCTCATCAATCAAGAGTTTGCGCAGCTCGAAAGCATCTTAAGTCAGGCACCCCGGGTGCTCGCCCCTGGCGGGCGCCTGGTGATTATCAGTTTTCACTCCCTCGAGGACCGCATGGTCAAGCAGTTCATAGCTCGCGAAAGTGGGCGCTCCGGCACCGAAGATCGTCGCGATCCGGTTACGGGCGCGGCACTGTTTGATCGTGAGCTGCGCTTGCGTGATGCTGGTCGGGTGCTGCCATCGGCAGCCGAGATTGCCTCGAATCCGCGTTCCCGCTCCGCAGTGATGCGCGTGGCAGTTCGTGTTGGTGGCGCTTCGGAGGGCTCGGTATGACCCGCCTGAATATCGTATTGGTGATTCTGGTGGTGGCCTGCGCCCTGGGTCTGGTGACCTCGCAACATGAAGCGCGCAAACGCTATGTCGCTCATGAAAAAGCATTGGTGCAGGCCAAAGAGCTCGAGATCCAATGGAAGCAGCTTGAGCTGGAGCAATCTGCGTTGGCCAAGGCTTCACTGATCGATACCAAAGCGCGCAAGACTTTGGCCTTGCAGCCTCCACAAGGCGAGCGTGTCATTCACCTCACCACCGAGACTGCGGCTCAAGCTGCGCTCAACCCCGGAGCGCCGCGCTGATGGCTCGCAAGGTGCCCTTCGCTGCCAACCCGTTGCTCAAGGTGCAGCTGCCGCCTTGGCGTTCGCGGGTGGTGATGTTTCTCATGGCTTGCGCGTTTCTCGCCTTGATCGGGCGCGCGATTTACCTGCAGACCTTCAACACTGATTTTCTTCAGCGTGAGGGCGAGATGCGCTACGAACGCTTGCTCGAGCTGCCCGCTTCACGCGGCAAGATCATTGATCGCAACGGCCAGGTGCTCGCCGCGAGCCTGCCTGCCAAAGCGATCTGGGCTGAGCCTAAAGAAATCAAGATGAGCAAGGCTCAACTCACCCAACTGGCCAAATTGCTGCAGATGCCTGAGCGCGATATCGAGCGCAAGCTTATCGACAAGGACACCAGCTTCACCTACCTGAAGCGTCAGGTTGATGCCGAGACCGCTGATCGCATCGCCCAGCTCAAGCTTGCCGGCATTCATCAGCGCAAGGAATTCAAGCGCCACTATCCCGAGGGCGAAACACTCGCTCATGTGGTGGGCTTCACCAATGTGGAAGACGCGGGCCAGGAAGGCCTGGAGCTTGCCCAGCACCGTCAGCTTTCGGGCAAGGCGGGCAGCCGGCGAGTCATCAAGGATCGGTATGGCCGCATCATCGAAGATGTCCAGGAGATTCGCGAGCCGACCAATGGGCGCGACCTCACTATTTCCATTGACAGCAAAGTGCAGTTTCAGGCGCATGCGGCTTTGCGTGATGCGGTGCGAGAGCACAAAGCCAAGGCTGGCGCTGTGGTCGTGCTTGATGTGCACACGGGTGAAGTGCTGGCGCTCGCCAACTGGCCCACTTACAACCCCAACGAGCGCACCGTGCTTAAAGGCGAGCAGCTTCGCAATCGGGTCATCACCGACACGTTCGAGCCAGGCTCCACCATGAAGGCATTCAGCATCGCTCTGGCCTTGGAGCTTGGTAAGACCACACCTCACAGTGTGATTGCAACGGCACCGGGGCGGCTGACTATAGGATCAGCGACGATTGGTGATTCGCATCCGCATGGTGATTTGACGGTGGAAGAAGTGCTGCAAAAATCTTCCAACGTGGGCACGGCCAAGCTCGCACTCACCACGAGCCCGCAGCAAATGAGCGACATGTTTGCGTCGCTCGGGTTTGGTCAGGCACCCCAAATCGGTTTTCCTGGCGCTGTTGCGGGGCGCGTTCGCCCGGCCCGCACCTGGAAGCCGATTGAGCAAGCCACGATGTCTTATGGGCATGGCATGTCGGTATCCCTGCTGCAAATGGCGCGTGCCTACACTGTGTTTGCACGCGATGGCGATATGGTGCCGGTCACCATGGTCAAGCACACCGAGCATGTGGTCGGGCAACAAGTGTTCAAGCCGCAGACCGCCCAGGCAGTGCGCAAGATGCTTGAGATGGCTGCAGGGCCGGGTGGCACCGCACCCAAAGCTCAAATAGCAGGCTATCGCGTCGCAGGTAAAACGGGCACCGCACACAAGATTGAAAGCGGTCGCTATGTGAACAAGTACGTGGCTTCGTTTGTTGGCTTTGCGCCGGTATCGGATCCACGGATTGTTGTGGCAGTGATGATTGACGAGCCGGGCGCCGGGCGCCATTACGGCGGTGAGGTTGCTGCGCCTGTGTTTGCACGCGTTACTGAAAACAGTTTGCGTGCGCTGCGGGTGGCTCCGGATGCACCCGTGGTCGCACCTGGCTCCAAGCCTGCTGCACCAAAAGTGCAAGTGCGTGCGCCTGACGTTGAACCCAAGGCCAGCCTGTGAGCGATTCCTTGCCTTTCGTGCTCGCTCAGCTCCAGGCTCTTGCGCCAGCGGGCAAGCACTTGATCGGCGACTCGCGGGGGGTTGAGGCGGGTGATGTGTTTGTTTGCCCTTTCGTTCCAGCTGCAAGGGCTCAGGCTTATGTTGATCAGGCGCTGGCAAGTGGTGCCAGTGCGGTGATTGCGGACGCGCGGCTTGCAGATGTTTTGTCGGTCTCGCAGAGTGCTGTGCCTGTGCTGCTTCTCGCCAATTTGCCCGATCAACTGGGCGCACTTGCTGTCCAGTTTTACGGGTTGGATAAGTCCGCTCCATCAGTGGTTGCAGTCACAGGCACTAACGGAAAAACCAGCTGCACCCAATGGATCGCACAAGGCTTCGCGATCTTGCAGGGCACAAGCGCGGTTGTGGGCACCCTTGGGGCCGGTCGGGTCAGTGCTTCTTGCGCTCTCGAATTGGAAAGCTTCGGTTTGACGACGCCAGACAGTTTGGCCTGGCACGCCTGGCTTGCGCGCTTTCGCGCCGAGGCAGTGGCATCTGTCGCAGTGGAGGCCTCATCGATTGGCTTGCATCAGCACCGTCTCGATGGTGCGCCGATTGTGAGTGCGGTGTTTACCAATCTCACTCAGGATCATTTGGATTATCACGGCAGCTTCGAGGCGTATCGCGCAGCCAAGGCCATGCTGTTTGCCCGGCCTGAGCTGCGTCATGTGATTGTGAATCTGGAAGACGCCGAGTCTGAAGCGATGCTCGCTGCGGTCAAGGCACAAGGCGTGAAGAAAGTTGGCTTTGCCATTGAGAAGGATGGGTCCCCCCGGGTCGATGTCATGGTGCGGGCGATTGATGTCAATCAGCATGCTGAAGGCTTTGACTTCACGCTGGTGATGGGATCAGAACACCAGCCTGTGCACTTGCCATTGCTCGGACGCTACAACTTGAGCAACGCTCTCGCAGTGGCTTCGGTGTGGTGGTGCCATGGCGCAAGCATCGAGCAATGCTCGCAACTTCTCGCCCAGCTCAAGCCGGTGCCCGGTCGCCTGGAGACGGTGCGTGCGCAAGCAGGCCCACTGGTGGTCGTGGACTATGCCCATACTCCGGATGCCTTGGCCCAGGTGCTGTCTACCTTGCGTGCAATTGCGGGAATGCGCGGTGGACGGCTGTCTTGTGTGTTCGGTGCCGGAGGGGATCGCGACCCGGGCAAGCGTCCTTTGATGGGCCGGCAGGCTGAGCAGCATGCCGATGTGATCTGGGTCACCAGCGATAACCCACGCAGCGAGTCGCCCGAACTGATTGCTCAACAGATCCTGAGTGGCATGCAACTTAAGGCGCGGGTCGAGTTGGATCGCGCCCGCGCGATCACCCAGGCCGTGCTCGAAGCGGCGCGGCAAGACGTCGTTGTCATCGCGGGCAAAGGTCATGAAACCACTCAGGACATTGCCGGGGTGATTTCGCCTTTCAGTGATCAGGATGTCGCACGCGCTGCACTGGCTCAGTGGCGGGAGGTCTCGCGTGTTTGAGCGCGCTTTCCTTTTGCATGCCCTGGGTAGTGCCAGAGTGAGCGTGCAAGCCAGCAATGCTTCACGGCCGCTTAATACGCTATCAACCGACTCACGCAGGCTGGCTCGCGATGATGTTTTTTTTGCCTTGGCTGGCGAAGTATTCGATGGGCATGACTTCATCGAATCTGCAGTGCGTGCCCAGGTCGGCATGGTGATTGCGCAGCAATGGCCGGCACAGCTGAATGCTGACTGGTTTAGCGCACAGCGTCTGCCAGTGCCCGATGTCGTGCTCGTGCCGGATTCGCGCAAAGCCTATGGCGAGATCGCACGCGCATGGCGCATGAAGTCAGCAGCCAAAGTCGCAGCAGTCACTGGCAGCAATGGCAAGACCACGGTCAAGGAGATGCTGGCTCGCATCGTCGCAGCTCAGTTCGGGGATGCGAATACTCTGGCCACAGTGGGCAATCTCAATAACGATATTGGCGTGCCACAAATGTTGTTGCGCCTTGCGCCCGGGCATCAGGCGGCGGTATTCGAGTTGGGCATGAATCATCCCGGCGAAATTGCCTGGCTTGCATACCTCGCCCAGCCGCAAGTCGCACTCGTGCTGAACGCGCAGCGCGAGCATCAGGAATTCATGAGCTCCGTGCGTGCAACAGCAGTAGAAAACGGTGCCGTACTGCAGGCCTTGCCAGCGCATGGGATTGCCGTGTTTCCGGGTGACGAAGAGTTCACCTCGCTGTGGGAAAAGCTCGCTGCCAACACGAATCAGATGCGCTTTGGTTGGGCGTTGGATCAAGCGCAGGCGGATCAACTTGCATTGCACGTGTGGAGCGTTACTCCCTGCGCTGAATCGCTAGCGTCAAACCGCATGGTGATTCACAGCGCTCGCGCCAGTGCTGCAATCGAGTTGGCTTTGTTGGGCGCGCATAACCGGCGCAATGCTTTGGCGGCGGCAGCCACAGCTTTGGCCATGGGCTGCTCGACAGATGCTATTCGCGCAGGGCTCGCAGCGATGCAGCCGGTGAAGGGCCGCTTGGTGCGCCATGCCTGGCATGAAGGCGCCTTGATTGATGACACCTACAACGCCAACCCGGATTCAGTACGGGCCGCCATTGACGTGCTCGCATTAATGTCTGGCCAGAAAGTGCTGATCCTGGGCGACATGGGTGAAGTGGGTGAGCAAGGCCCGCAGTTTCATGCAGAGGTCGGGGTTTATGCCGCAGAAAGCGGTATTGATGTTGTGCTGGGATTGGGCGCAGCCACGCGCAATACGATTGATGCGATGAATCGCTTTGCAGGGCCGAGTCAGCCTGCGGCCGGCCAGTGGTTTGCGCAAGATATGGAAGCTTTACTTGAAGCTGCGCGTCAGCGCGTGCAACACGGGGCAACAGTGTTGGTGAAGGGTTCGAGATTCATGAAGATGGAACGTGTGGTGCAGGCCTTGCTCGAGGAGGCGCATCATGCTGCTTGAGTTGGCGCAATGGCTCGCGAAAGATACCCGGGCATTCTCGGTATTTAACTACATCACTTTGCGTGCGGTGTTGGCCACACTCACTGCTCTGGCGATTGGATTGCTTGCAGGGCCTGCGTTGATTCGCAAGCTCGCTGCGATGAAGATCGGGCAGGCGGTGCGTCAGGATGGCCCACAGACCCACCTCATCAAAAGCGGCACGCCAACCATGGGCGGCGCCTTGATTCTGATCGCAGTGGGTACGGCCACTTTGCTTTGGGCAGATCTCAGCAATCGCTTTGTTTGGGTGGTGCTGATTGTGACCCTGGGCTTCGGCCTGATTGGCTGGGTGGATGACTATCGCAAGGTTGTCCATAAAAATCCCAAAGGCATGGCTTCGGGTGAGAAGTTTTTTTGGCAATCCTTCATCGGTATTTTTGCAGCGGTGTATCTCGCTTTTGCCGTGCCCGCGATATCGAATCAGCAAGCGATGGACTTGTTTTTTCAATGGATCGCCAGCGGCTTTGAAACCGGCCTGCCGCCACGGGCGGATTTGATTGTGCCGTTCTTCAAGAATGTGGCTTATCCGCTGGGCGTGTTTGGCTTCATCGTGCTCACCTTCCTGGTGATTGTGGGGACCAGCAATGCAGTGAACCTGACTGATGGCGCGGATGGTCTTGCGATTCTGCCTTCGGTGCTGGTGGGTAGCGCTCTTGGGATCTTTGCCTATGTGGCGGGTAACTCGGTGTTTGCCAAATACCTGCTAATTCCGCATATCCCTGGCGCAGGCGAGCTCACCGTGATTTGTGGCGCCATCGCCGGCGCGGGTCTCGCTTTCCTTTGGTACAACGCTTATCCGGCGCAAGTCTTCATGGGTGATGTGGGCGCATTGGCTCTGGGTGGTGCGCTTGGCACGATTGCTGTGATTGCCCGGCAAGAAATCGTGCTCTTCATTATGGGAGGCGTGTTTGTGGCTGAAACGATTTCGGTGATGCTGCAAGTGGGCTACTTCAAGTACACCAAAAAGCGCTACGGCGAAGGCCGACGAATTTTTCGCATGGCCCCTTTGCATCATCACTTTGAAGTGGGTGGAGTGAAGGAATCGCAAGTGGTTGTGCGCTTCTGGATCGTCACCATGATGTTGGTGCTCGTGGGCCTGTCAACCTTGAAGCTGCGCTGAGCATGGACGCGACCATTCAACTGCCCTTGTTCAGCCTGTCGGGTCAGCGTGTGCTGATCATGGGCCTGGGCGAATCCGGGTTGGCCATGGCGCGTTGGGCGAGCCTGCAGCAAGCCGCCCAGATTGAGGTATTTGATACTCGTGAGCAGCCGGCGCAACTTGAAGCTTTGGCCAAGCTTGCGCCCCATGCGCTTTTTTCCCACGTCCAGCTGGAAGGTTTGCAGGCAAGCGAGCTTCAGTCACAGTTTGATCTGGTGGCATGGAGCCCTGGCTTGTCGATTGAGGTTGGGCCAAGCGCTTCGTTTTATCAAGCGCTAGTCAACCAGGGCATGCGCGTGGTCGGCGAAAGTGAATTGTTTGCCCAAGCGCTCGCCGGGATGCGTGAGCAGGGCTATGCCCCGAAGCTGATCGCGATTACCGGCACCAATGGCAAGACCACCACAACCCAGCTGGTCAAGCATCTTTGCGAAGCCGCTGGGCTGCGCACTCAAGCCGCTGGCAATATCAGCCCGGCCGCCTTGGATGCCCTGAGCAATGCGCTGATCAATGATCTTTGGCCTGAAGTCTGGGTGCTCGAGCTATCCAGCTTCCAGTTGGCGCTGACCCAATCGCTGCAGGCTGATGCCGCATGCATCCTGAACATTAGCCAGGATCATCTCGATTGGCATGGCAGCATGGAGACCTACATTGCAGCCAAGCGGCGGATTCATCCGCAACAAGGCGTGATTGTGATTAACCGGCTCGATAGCCAGACCTGGCCCGCTAGTCTGCCGGACTGGCCACCAGTGCAGGCGCTCAATACGAAGTCCTCGCGTCGACGTGCGCGTGACAGCGCGCCTGCTGTGATTGAGCCGCAGATTCAGAGCTTCGGATTGGATGTGCCCGAGCATGGTGGCGATTTTGGAAGGGTGCAGCTGGGCGGTTTGATGTGGCTGACGCATGCCAACCGATTCGATGACACGCTCATCGAGCAGCAACGGCTCATGCCGGCTGACGCGCTGTTGGTTCGCGGTGCGCACAATCATGCGAATGCCTTGGCGGCCATGGCGCTCGCTCGTGCTATCGGCGTGCCTTTGGCAAAGATGCTGCATGGGTTGCGCAGCTTTGCGGGCGATGCGCATCGCTGCGAATTGGTAGCGCGTATTGATGAGGTCGAGTACTACGACGATAGCAAGGGCACCAATGTCGGGGCCACTGTTGCCGCCCTCCAGGGTATCGGCAGGCCGAGCGTGCTGATCGTGGGCGGCGATGGTAAAGGACAAGACTTCGCACCCTTGGCTCAAGCCATTGCCAAGCAGGCGCGCGATACCCAGGCCCCACTGCGAGCGGTGGTACAGATCGGTCGCGATGGCCCGGCTATTGCGGCGCTGGTTCAGCAAGCGCTGACAGAAATAGCGACCGAGCTTCCGATTGTGCGTGCTCAAAGCATGGAAGAGGCGGTGACGCTGGCCCGCGAGCATGCGCTCTCCGGCGATGCGGTGCTGATGTCACCCGCCTGCGCTAGCTTCGATATGTTTCGCAACTATGCGCATCGTGCCGAGGTGTTCGTGGCGGCTGTACAGGCCTTGCGCGTGGAGTTCGCCGCATGATGTCCATGTTGCGTGAGCCCATGATTCAAGTGCGTCAATGGTTGGCCAAGCAACCGGGAAACAAGCCCGCCAGCGCTCATTCCACGCGCTCGATGGAGCCGATCGATACCACGATCATTTGGGTAGTCGCAGGCTTGCTGCTGTTTGGCATGGTGATGGTGTATTCAGCCTCAGTGGCGCTGCCAGATGCGCCGCGCTTCGCCAACTACAGTCCTACCCACTTCCTGATGCGCCACGCCTTTGCACTTTGTGTGGGCACCACAGCGGGCCTGATGATGTTTGCAGTGCCGGTGCGTAATTGGCAGCGCTGGGCACCAGTCTTGTTCCTGGTGGGTTTGGTGTTGCTGGTGATCGTACTGATTCCCGGCATTGGCAAGACAGTCTATGGCGCACGCCGCTGGTTGCCCATGGGTGTTTTGAATCTTCAGCCTTCTGAATTGATGAAGCTGTTTGTAGTGCTCTACGCTGCGGACTACACCGTACGGAAACAGGACTTCATGCAAAACCTGACCAAGGGCTTCATGCCCATGGGCAGCGCGGTGTTTGTGGTGGGCGTGTTGTTGATGCTGGAGCCTGACCTTGGCGCGCTGATTGTGATTGCAGCGATTGCGATGGGTGTGCTGTTCTTGGGTGGCATCAATGGCAAGCTCTTCATCGTGTTGGTGTTGCTGGGCTTGCTTTCGATTGCAACGATCATCCTCTTGAACCCCTGGCGGCTTGAGCGCATCTTTGCCTATCTTGATCCCTTCGATCCAAAAATTTCGCAGGAAAAGGGCTACCAGCTTTCACATTCCCTGATGGCGTTTGGTCGGGGAGAGTGGTTCGGTGTTGGCTTGGGAGGGTCCGTCGAAAAGCTGCACTACCTGCCTGAGGCCCACACCGACTTTTTGCTTGCCGTGGTTGGTGAGGAGCTGGGGCTGATTGCAGTGTTGGCCGTGATCTTCGCGTTTTATTTTCTGACCAAACGGGCCTTTGAAATTGGGCGCCAGGCGATTGCGCTGGAGCGCACCTTCGCGGGCTTGGCGGCCAAGGGTATTGGCATCTGGATCGGCTTTCAGGCCTTTATCAACATGGGTGTGAATGTTGGCCTGCTGCCCACCAAAGGGCTGACTCTGCCGCTGATGAGTTATGGCGGCTCCGGGATTCTCATCAACTGTATTGCGATTGCGATTTTGCTGCGTATTGACTTTGAATCGCGCCAGCTGATGCGTGGAGCACGGCGATGAGCGGGGCCATGGGCGCAGGCACCATCCTGATCATGGCTGGTGGCACCGGCGGGCATGTGATGCCTGGTCTGGCCGTGGCGCACTATATGAAAGAGCGTGCGTGGAATGTGGTGTGGCTTGGCCATCCTGAGGGCATGGAGGCGCGTCTGGTGCCTCAACACGGGATTCCGATGAAAGGGGTGCGCTTTGGTGGGTTGCGAGGCAAGGGCCTGCTGACTGCCTTGCTTTTGCCCTTGAACTTACTGCGTGCGTTTGTACAGACCCTGATGGTGATTCGCGAGGTCAAACCCTCCGTCGTGCTGGGCCTGGGCGGCTACATCAGTTTTCCTGGCGGCATGATGGCCAGCCTCTTGGGCCGCCCATTGGTACTGCATGAGCAAAACTCAGTGGCGGGCCTGGCCAACCGCGTATTGGCGCGCTTGGCTGATCGCGTTTTGGTGGCCTTTCCTGATGCATTGCCTGGCGCGCGTTGGTGCGGCAACCCGGTGCGCAGTGCGATTGGTGCATTGCCCGAGCCTGCTCAACGCTATGCGTCTCGCCAAGGGCCGCTGCATATTCTTGTGTTTGGGGGCAGCCTGGGCGCGCAGGTGCTTAATCAGGTGATCCCCGAGGCGCTTGGTCTGGTTCGTGAACAGGGTGGGGCCTTGCCAGTGGTGCGCCATCAGACCGGGCGGGGTCATTTGCAAAGCGTGCAAGCGGCGTACCTCAAGGCTGGGGTGGGTGCGCAGGCCAGTGAGTTCATCGACGATATGGCCGCCGCCTATGCTTGGGCCGATCTCGTGATTTGTCGCGCGGGCGCACTCACAGTCTCCGAACTGGCTGCAGCGGGTGTGGCGAGCTGGCTGGTGCCGCTGCCGCATGCTGTGGATGATCACCAAACCGGCAATGCACGCTTTCTGAGTGACAAGCAGGCCGCACGCTTGTGGCCGCAACCCGAGTTTCAAGCAGCCGATGTTGCCAAGGCCTTGCACGGCATTGAGCGCAGCTCGCTTGTGAAGATTGCTCAGGCGGCGCGCGCCTTGGCCCAACCCGATGCCACCGAAGTGGTGGCCAGCACTTGCAGTGAGATCGCCAAGCGATGAAGCATAAAGTTCGTCAGATTCATTTTGTGGGCATTGGCGGCTCGGGCATGAGCGGCATTGCCGAAGTGCTGCTCAATTTGAAGTATCAGATCAGCGGTTCTGACCTCGCCATGAGCAGCGCTACCAAGCGCTTGCAAGACATGGGCGCAAAGATCGCCATCGGGCATGCTCCAGAGAACATTCTCGGGGCTGATGTGGTGGTGACCTCGACAGCGGTGCAGCCCAACAATCCCGAGGTAATGGCGGCTCGCCAGCGACGCATCCCGATTGTGCCGCGGGCTTTGATGCTGGCCGAGCTGATGAAGCTCAAGCAGGGCGTGGCGATTGCAGGCACTCATGGCAAAACCACCACCACAAGCCTTGTAGCTTCAATTCTTGCGCAAGGCGGAATGGACCCCACCTTTGTGATCGGTGGGCGCCTCAATAGCGCTGGAGCCAATGCCAAGCTCGGAAGCGGCGATGTGATTGTGGTGGAGGCCGACGAGTCGGACGCTTCCTTTTTGAATCTCTCGCCGATGATCGCGGTGATCACCAATATCGATGCCGATCATATGGAAACCTATGGTCACGACTTTGCCAAGCTCAAGCAGGCATTCGTGGAGTTCACCCAGCGCCTGCCGTTTTATGGCGCTGCGGTGGTGTGTGTGGATGATCCCAATGTGCGCGACATCCTGCCCTTCATCTCCAAGCCTGTGTTGCGCTACGGCGTAAGTGAAGATGCCCAGTTCCGCGCGATCGATATTCGCGCGCAAGGCCAGCAGATGCACTTCACCCTGCAGCGGGTCAACGGCAGCGTGCGCAGCATGCCGGTGGTGCTGAACACACCGGGGCATCACAACGTGCTCAATGCCTTGGCGGCGATTGCAGTGGCCGATGAGTTGGGCGTATCGGATGAGGCGATTCAAACGGCGCTTGCGAATTTCAAGGGTGTTGGGCGGCGCTTTCAGCGCTATGGTCAATATCCGGTGCCAGCCGCCCAAGGTGGCGGAGAGTTCACCGTGGTGGATGACTATGGCCATCATCCGGCCGAAATGGCTGCCACCATTGCTGCCGCACGCGGGGCATTTCCCCAGCGCCGACTGGTGCTTGCATTTCAGCCGCATCGCTTTACCCGCACCCGCGATCTTTTTGAAGACTTCGCCCGGGTCTTGGGCAGTGTGGATGCGTTGCTGCTGGCTGAGGTGTATGCCGCAGGCGAGGCACCCATTGTGGCGGCAGACGGCCGTTCGCTGGCGCGTGCGGTTCGTGTGATGGGCAAAGTCGAGCCGGTGTTTGTGGAAGATGTGCAGCAGATGCCTGAAGCCGTGTTGAACATGGTGCGGGATGGCGATGTGGTGATGACGATGGGGGCAGGCTCGATTGGTGGTGTGCCTGCGCGCTTGAAGGAGGTGACGCTTGGCTGATCACCTCGGTCGTGTGGCAGTGCTTTACGGCGGTGTGAGCGCTGAGCGTGAGGTGTCGTTGCGCAGCGGCCAGGGAGTATTGGCTGCGCTACAGGCACAAGGTGTGGATGCCATCGGCTTTGATCCTTCCGTGCGCCCCTTGCATGAGCTGCGCGACGAAGGTGTTGAGCGTGTATTTATCGCGCTGCATGGCCGCTATGGTGAAGATGGCACGGTGCAAGGCGCGCTGGAAGTGTTGGGCATTCCTTATACCGGCTCAGGTGTCATGGCGAGTGCAGTAGCCATGGACAAGACACTGACCAAGCGGATTTGGCTCAGCCATGGCTTGCCTACGCCGCGCTATGAGCAGCTCGACGCACAAGCCTTGCAAGATCCAGTTGCGCTCATGCAGCGGGTTGCTCCGCTCGGGTATCCATTAATCATCAAGCCGCCGCATGAAGGCTCGACGATTGGGGTGACCAAGGTGCTCGATGCCTCGGGTGTGATCGAGGCATGCAGGCTGGCTTTGCAGTTCGATGAGGTGGTGCTGGCCGAAGAGTTCATCGAAGGCCCCGAACTCACCGTGACAATTCTCGGTTCCGGAGCGCAGGCGCAAGCCTTGCCTATCGTGGAGATTCGTGCGCCCGCTGGTAACTATGATTTTGAAAACAAGTACAACACTGATGTGGTGCAGTATCTTTGCCCCGCACCGCTTACCTATGAGCTGACCGAGCAGATCCAAAACATCGCCTTGGCTGCGTTCCGCACATTGGGATGCGCGGGATGGGCGCGAGTGGATGTGATGCTGCAGCGCCAAAGCGGGCGGCCCTATCTTTTGGAGATCAATACCTCCCCGGGTATGACCGATCATTCGCTGGTGCCGATGGCTGCTCGCGCCGCAGGGATGAGCTATGGGCAGTTGTGCGAAGCCATCGTGCAGACCGCAGCCCTTAAAGTGCGGCAGGTCAATAAGGCCGGTGTGAGTGCACAGCGCAGCCCGGCTCAGCAAGACGATCAGCAAGACGATCAGCAAGGCGGTCAGTATGTGGCATAACAGTCGCATGCTCATGACACTGGCCAATGCCTTGATCGCGATGGCGGCAGTGGGAATGCTCACGCTGTTTGGCTGGTGGTTGGTGCAGCGCCCCATGTTCGTGTTGCGCGAAGTGGTGATTCAGCCGCTTGAGGGCCGAAGTCTGACTCACGCCTCACCACAGTTGCTCAAGCAATCCGCGCAGGGCTTGGTGCAGTCCCAGCCGCGTGGCCCGGGATTGAACTTCTTTACTGTGGATCTCAACGCAGTGCGCAACCAGTTTGAAGCGGTGCCCTGGGTGCGGCATGCCAGCGTGCGCCGGATTTGGCCCAATCGCCTGCTTGTGCAGATCGAGGAGCATCGTGCGCTTGCGCTATGGGGTGATGCGCAGCTGATCAATACCTTTGGTGAACCCTTCACCGCAAACCTGGGCGAAGCCGAGGTCGACGGACAATTGCCGCGACTGGACGGCCCGGATGGCGCGCATACCCAGGTGTTGCGGCGCTTTGATGAGCTGCAGCAATGGGTTCAGCCCAGTGGCCGGCAAGTGGTGGCGCTTACGCTTTCGGGCCGCTATTCATGGAGCACCGAGCTCGACGATGGCAGCGAGCTGGTGCTCGGCCGCGAGCAGGTGGTGCCGATTGAAGAGCGCGTCAAGCGCTGGGCTGAGGCCTACCCGAAAGTGATCGATAAATTCAGCCGCAAGCCCGAGCAGTTTGACTTGCGCTACCCCAATGGATTTGCGGTTCGTGCGCTGGTCAGCGCCACCCCGAAACCACAAGAATAAAGAGAAGAGAAGTCATGGCGCGTGATTCAAATGATTTGATTGTCGGGCTCGATATCGGCACCTCCAAGATCGTGGCGATGGTGGCGCAGCTCACGCCCGATGGTCGCTATGAAGTGGTGGGCCTGGGGCAGCATGAATCCAAGGGTCTGAAAAAAGGTGTGGTGGTCAATATCGAGACCACGGTGCAGTCGATTCAGAAAGCGCTTGAAGAAGCTGAGCTGATGGCCGATTGCAAGATCAAGCATGTCTATACCGGGATTGCGGGCAGCCATATTCGCAGCTTCAATTCCAGCGGCATGGTCGCCATCAAGGATAAGGAAGTCACCGAGGCTGATGTGGCCCGTGTGATCGAAACCGCCAAGGCGGTGAACATCCCAACCGATCAACAAATCCTGCATGTGTTGCCGCAGGAATTCATCGTGGATGGTCAGGAAGACATTCGCGAGCCTATTGGCATGAATGGTGTGCGCCTGGAGACCAAAGTCCATATCGTGACGGGCGCGGTCAGTGCGGCACAGAACATTGTGAAGTGTGTGCGCCGTTGCGGACTGGAAGTGCAGGATCTGATCCTGCAGCCCCTGGCCTCCAGCAATTCAGTGCTCACCAATGATGAGAAAGAGCTCGGTGTAGTGCTGGTGGATATTGGCGGCGGCACTACCGATGTGGCGATCTTTACCAATGGCGCGATTCGCCATACCGCAGTGATTCCAATAGCGGGTGACCAGATCACCAACGATATTGCGATGGCCTTGCGCACGCCGACACCTGAGGCCGATGAAATCAAGCTGCGCCACGGCATTGCCAAGCAAGTGTTGGCCGATCCGGCCGATCAGCTTGAGGTGCCTGGAATTGGTGATCGCGGCCCGCGCAATTTATCTCGCCAAGCACTGGCTGCGGTGATTGAGCCGCGCGTGGAAGAACTCTTTTCGCTGGTGCATCAGGTGATTCGCGAATCAGGCTACGAGGAGTTGTTGTCCTCGGGCGTGGTGATCACTGGTGGCACAAGTCTGCTGCCCGGCATGGTCGAGCTTGCCGAAGATATTTTTTTGAAGCCGGTGCGCATTGGTAATCCGGCTTATGTGGGTGGGCTGGCTGATGTGGTACGCAGCCCGCGCTTTGCCACCGTGATGGGCTTGCTGGAGGAGGCGCACATGCAACAGATGCGGGGCCGCAAGGTCGCCGAGCAAACCGGCTCGATCAAGGAGACGGTTCGCAAGATGAAGGAATGGTTCCTGGGTAATTTCTAGGCAATTTTTTGGCAATTTTTGATTTCAACTTATTTTTATTAGAGGACCTGCCATGGCATTTGAAATGATCGACACTGAAGTCAAAGGCGCTGTTATCAAGGTGGTTGGTGTGGGAGGCGCTGGCGGCAACGCGGTGAATCACATGATCAATCGGGGCGTGAGCGGTGTGGAGTTTCTTGCGCTGAACACCGATATGCAAGCACTCAACACCTCGCGGGCTGCCCGCACGATTCAGCTGGGAGACAACGGGCTGGGCGCGGGAGCCAATCCTGCTGCTGGCAATGCGGCCGCTGTGGCCCAGCGCGAAGAAATCAAGGCGGCACTCACGGGTGCCAACATGGTGTTCCTCACTGCTGGTATGGGCAAAGGTACGGGGACAGGTGCCTCGCCTGTTGTGGCCGAGATCGCCAAGGAGCTGGGCATCCTCACCGTGGGCGTCGTGACCAAGCCGTTTGACTTTGAAGGCCCCAAGAAAATGCGTGTGGCCGAGCAGGGCATCGATAGCCTGGTCGAGCATGTGGATTCCTTGATCGTGGTGCTTAATCAGAAGCTTTTTGATGTGATGGATGAGGATGCGAGCCTGGAAGATGCCTTCCGTCGCGCCGATGATGTGCTGCATAACGCGGTGGCCGGCATTGCCGAAATCATCAATGTCCAAGGCTTGGTGAACGTGGACTTCGCTGACGTCAAGACTGTGATGGGAGAGCAGGGCAAGGCGATGATGGGTATTGGCGAGGCCGCTGGCCTGGACCGTGCTCGTTTGGCTGCTGAGCAGGCGGTGGCTTCGCCACTGCTGGATGGCGTTGACCTTTCAGGCGCACGAGGTGTGATTGTGAACATCACGGCCAATCGCAGCTTGAAGCTGCGCGAAACCAATGAAGTGATCAATACGATCAAGGCCTTCTGCGCCGACGATGCCACCATCATCCATGGCACCGTGTTTGAAGAGACCATGACAGACAAGTTGCGCGTGACCGTGGTGGCAACCGGCATCGGTCGCAAGTCGGTGGTCAAGCCGGTATTGGTACCCAAGGAAAGTGTGGGTCTGCGCACCGGTACCGACAACATCCCGGTGCTGCAGCCCGATTACCAAAACCTCGATACGCCGGCGGTCTGGCGCGATCCGCGCAGCACCGCTGCGGCTCGGGTCTCCGCGCTCGAGGAAAGTGGTGTGGATCGCCTTGATATTCCCGCGTTCCTGCGCAAACAAGCCGACTAGCGGATAATCCCGTGCTTTCCGATTCCCTTTCCTTGTGGAGACAGCTATGACAATCAAAGTAGGCGATACCCTGCCCGATGCCACCCTGACCGAGTTTTTTGATGTCGAGGGCAATGGCTGCTCGCTTGGCCCCAATGCCTTCAAGACCAGTGATCTGGTCAAGGGCAAGAAAATTGCGATCTTCGGTTTGCCGGGCGCATTCACCCCAACTTGCTCGGCACAGCATGTGCCCGGCTACGTGCAGCATTTCGATGCACTCAAGGCCAAGGGCGTGGACGAGATCTGGTGCGTGTCTGTCAACGATGCATTTGTGATGGGCGCGTGGGCTCGCGATCAGAAAACCGCTGGCAAGGTGCGTATGCTCGGCGACGGAAGCGCAGAGTTCACCACCAAACTGGGTCTGGAGCTGGATTTGCGCGGCCGTGGCATGGGTGTGCGGATGCAGCGTTGTTCCTTGGTGGTGGATAACGGTGTGGTCACTCAGCTCAATATCGAAGCCCCCGGCAAGTTTGAAGTGTCGAGTGCTCAATCGATGCTCAAGCAGCTTTAATTCGCAATCCGCTCGGGATCGGCTCGCTGCGATGATGCGCCAGCGCACTATCAAAACTCCTGTAAGCACCACAGGGGTGGGGCTGCATTCGGGCAAGCGTGTGGAGCTCACCTTGCGCCCGGCCCCTGCGAACACCGGTATCCGGTTTCGACGAGTGGATCTCGATCCGGTGGTTGACATCGCTTGCAGCGCGCTGCGAGTGACCGACACCCGGATGGCTTCGACCCTGACTGCGGCGGATGATGGTCCAAAAGCGGCAGTAAAAATTGCCACCATCGAGCATCTGATGTCGGCGCTGGCCGGCCTGGGAGTCGACAATCTACTGGTCGATGTGACGGCTGATGAGATTCCAATTCTTGATGGGTCCTCGGGATCGTTTGTGTTTCTGGTGCAATCGGCAGGGCTGGTAGAGCAGGCGGCCAGCAAAAAGTTTTATCGTGTAACCAAGCCCGTCGAGGTGGTCGAGGGCGATAAATGGGCGCGACTTGAGCCCTATTTCGGCTTTAAGTTGCGCTTTTCCATTGACTTTGGCCATCCTGCGATTGATGCCACCGAGCAGATGTATGAGGTGGATTTCGCTACCACCTCCTATTTGAAGGAGATCTCAAGGGCGCGCACTTTTGGCTTTATGCAGGATGTGGAGATGTTGCGTTCTCATGGCTTGGCCCAGGGCGGCTCGCTGGAAAACGCCATCGTGATGGATGAGTATCGGGTACTCAATAGCGAGGGGTTGCGCTCGAATGATGAGTTTGTGAAGCACAAAATCCTCGATGCGATTGGCGATCTGTATATCGTTGGCCATCCGATGCTGGCCCAATACACTGCGCATAAGTCGGGCCATGCGATTAATAACAAGCTGTTGCGTGCGATGCTTGATCAGCAGGCTTTTGAGATTGTGAGCTTCAGCGAGAAGCGCGAAGCGCCGCCGATGTTTGCGATGGACTGGAGCTACGCATAAAGTGATTGGCTTGCGATTCCTGGCGATTTTGAGCGCGTTGCTGATCGCGGGTTGCGTGGCGGCTTATCTGGTGAGCTCAGACAAGAAGTACTTGCGTTGGGCCTTTAATGTGTTCAAGTTCGCCGCCGCCGGTGCGCTGCTATTTTTCGCAGTGCTGATTGTGGAGCGCATTCTTTAGTCGGGCTTGGGCCTGGTGAGCGCTCGAAGCGTGCTCAGTGCTTCCCGGGCCACCGCGCTAAGCGGCGGTTTGGGTGATTTCTTCTGGGTCGATGCCGTATGTTGGCTTGCCGCGACCTGCACCCGAAACCGGATTTTGGTGACATTCAGGCCGCATTGTTGCAGGCTGCGCATCAGGCTCGCCTCGTTGTTACGACATTTTGCAATCAGTGCCGGACTGTGCGCATACAGTGTCATTTGGCCGTCGATCAGCTGATTCAAGCGTAAACTCCCGGCCGGAACCCACGGCAAAAAACATAAATCCAGCCGATCCTGCATTTGACGCGAGGTTTGCGCCGCTTGCAGGGCTGCTTGCAGCTCGGGGTGAGCGCCCAGCCAGTTTGCAACGGGCTTTGCGGCGGCCGACTTGGTGGGAAAAGATGCCATCCGGCCAGTGTAGACCATTCGATGTGGGGTGCGGCAGTGCCCTTGGGGAGACTAATGTGCAGATTATTGTCATGTCCTCGTGGCTCAAACAGCCTCGCAATATCCAGCTGAGAAAGCGCTGGCTCGCAGGCGCTGCGGCTGCATTTGCCGCCTTGTTTTTGCTGACCGGTAGTGGGCTGTCATTTTTTGCGTTGCAGCAGGCGATTGCTGCACGGGTGCCGTTTGTGCAGCAATGGGTGGCGGCGGCCGCCGCGCGTGATTTGGAGCGGCGTGATGAGTATGTGCGCCAGAATATTGATGCTTTGGCTGTCAAACTCGGCACATTGCAGGCCCAGGTGGCGAGGATTGATGCCATCAGCGAGCGGGTGGCGGGGCTGGCGGGCGTTAAGCCCGGCGATCTGCCCAAAGCCGCGCCTGGCCAGGGTGGAGCTTTGCCTTCCCAGTCTCAGCCGCTTTCGCTGGGCGAATTGCTGCGTAAAACCGAGGCCGTCACGCGCCAGCTCGAGCAACGTCAGGATGGACTGGCTATGGCGGAGGTGGAGCTTTTGCATCGCCTGGTCACCAGTCGCCTGTTGCCCACCAAAGATCCGCTACCCGATGGGTTTGTTGGCTCACGCTTTGGCGTGCGCATTGATCCCTTTACCGGGCGCAATGCGATGCATGAAGGAATTGACTTCAATGCGCCTGTCGGCACACCAATTATTGCTGCGGGTAGCGGCCAGGTGCTCACTGCGGGTTGGCATCCTGGCTACGGCAATCATATCGATCTGGATCACGGCCAGGGGCTGGTAACCCGCTATGCCCATGCCTCCCGGCTATTGGTAAAGGAGGGCGATATCGTCAAGGATGGCCAGCACATCGCAGATGTCGGCTCGACGGGTCGTTCAACCGGTGCGCATTTGCATTTTGAGGTGCGGCGTTCCGGCGAGGCGATCGATCCGTTGGCTTACCTGCAGCAAAGCATCTTTCCACGAGTCAGGTTACAAAAATAAGTCAGATTTGTGCAGGTGGTCTGGTGGGGTTAGGCTGCAGATCGGCGGGCGCCACTCTATCGACGGCAATGGTAAACTGGAAAACTTTGGTTTTTGAGTTGCGCCCCGCATGGTCACCAGTTTCCTGACGCGTATTTTTGGCAGTCGCAACGAGCGCCTGCTCAAGACATATAGCAAATCTGTCGCCCAGATCAACGCCCTTGAGGCTGGCCTGCAAGGCTTGTCCGAAGAGGCGCTGCAAGCAAAAACCGCCGAGTTCAAAAAGCGGGTGGCCGATGGCGCCACCATTGATTCGCTTTTGCCTGAGGCTTTTGCTGTGTGTCGAGAGGCCTCGCGTCGCTGCATGGGCATGCGCCATTTTGATGTGCAGTTGATTGGTGGCATGGTTTTGCATAATGGCAATATCGCCGAGATGCGTACCGGCGAAGGCAAAACCCTCACTGCGACCCTGCCCGTGTATTTGAATGCACTCGCAGGCGAGGGCGTCCATGTTGTTACGGTCAATGATTATCTGGCCCAGCGCGATGCGGAATGGATGGGCAAGCTTTACCGGTATCTTGGCTTGAGTGTCGGTGTGATTGTTTCGCAGCAGTCGACTGAAGACAAGCGTATCGCTTATGCGGCCGACATCACCTACGGCACCAACAATGAATTTGGCTTTGACTATCTGCGCGACAACATGGAGCAGGTGTCGGGCGATCGGCGTCAGCGCAAGCTTTACTACGCGATCGTGGATGAGGTGGACTCGATCCTGATTGATGAGGCTCGCACTCCGCTGATCATTTCAGGTCAGGCCGACGATAACGTTGAGATGTACATGCGGGTCAACATGGTGCCCAAGCTGCTCAATCCGATGGCTGTTGAGCCCAAGGCCAATGAGCCTGAAGCGCCCGGAGACTATTGGGTTGATGAAAAGGCGCGCTCGGTATTGTTGAGCGAAGCAGGCCATGAAAAAGCTGAGCAAATTCTTGCGCAGCAAGGTCTGTTGGCCGAGGGTGCAAGCCTTTACGATGCCTCCAACATCAGCTTGATGCATCACCTGATGGCCGCTTTGCGGGCGCACACGCTGTATTTCCGCGATCAGCAATATGTGGTGCAAAACAACGAAGTCATCATCGTTGATGAGTTCACCGGCCGCCTGATGCCGGGGCGCCGCTGGAGCGAAGGCTTGCATCAAGCGATTGAAGCCAAGGAGGGCGCTCAAATCAGCGCTGAGAACCAGACGCTGGCTTCCATCACTTTCCAAAATTACTTCCGCATGTACGGCAAATTGGCCGGCATGACCGGCACCGCCGATACCGAAGCATTCGAGTTCCAGTCGATTTACTCGTTGGAAACCGTAGTGATCCCGACCCATCGTCCGATGGTGCGCAATGATCGGCAGGATCAGGTGTTTCGCACCTCGCGCGAGAAATACAATGCCATTCTGGCTGACATCAAGGATTGCTATGCGCGCGGCCAGCCTGTGCTCGTCGGCACAACCAGCATTGAGAACAGCGAGCTGATTGCTGGCATGTTGGAAAAGGAAGGCTTGCCTCACCAAGTGCTTAACGCCAAGCAGCATGAGCGCGAAGCACAGATCGTGGCGCAGGCCGGTCGGCCAAAGATGATCACGATTGCCACCAATATGGCCGGTCGCGGCACCGACATCGTGCTGGGCGGCAATGTTGAAAAGCAGGTTGATTTTCTGGTGGCCGATACCGCAATGGATGCGGCCGAGCGTGAAAAGCAAGTCGCGCAACTGCGCAGCGAGTGGCAGGGTCTACACGACCAAGTTCTGGCTGCGGGCGGGCTGCATATCGTCGGCACCGAGCGGCATGAGTCGCGACGAATCGATAACCAGTTGCGCGGTCGCTCTGGGCGCCAGGGCGATCCGGGATCGTCGCGGTTTTATTTGTCGATGGAAGATCCGCTGCTGAAGATTTTCGCGGGTGATCGCCTCAAGGCCATCATGGATCGCCTCAAGCTGCCCGATGGCGAAGCGATTGAAGCGGGCATGGTATCGCGATCCATTGAATCGGCGCAGCGCAAGGTTGAGGCACGCAACTTCGATATTCGTAAGCAATTGCTTGAATATGATGATGTGGCCAATGATCAGCGCAAGATTTTGTATGCGGATCGAAACGAAATTCTTGACTCTACCAGCCTGAGTGATCGGGTCGATGCCTTGCGCACCAAGGTATTCCATGATGTTGTCCGCATCCATGTGCCTGTGGAGTCGGTGGAAGAGCAGTGGGAAGTGGATGCACTCGAAGCGGCACTCAAAGCGGATTGGCAGCTTGAGGTGCCGATCAGGCAGATGATGGCCGAAAAGTCAGACCTCACCGATGAGGATGTGGTCGCAGCAGTCCAATTGGCTGCTGATACGGCTTACAAAGCCAAGGTCGAGCAGGTAGGGCAGGAAGCCTTTGCAGGCTTTGAGCGCTCGGTGCTCCTGCAGGTGATTGATCAGCATTGGCGTGAGCATTTGTCTTCGCTCGACTATTTGCGTCAGGGAATTCACTTGCGTGGTTATGCGCAGAAAAATCCCAAGCAAGAGTACAAGCGGGAGGCCTTCGAGTTGTTTGGCCTGATGCAGCAGCGGGTGCGTGATGACGTGACGCGCATCCTGATGACCGTGCGTATCGAGTCACCCGAGCAGGCCCAACAAGCTGAAGAGCAGGTCGCGGATCGCGCCACCTATTCGAATGTGAGCTACACCCATGTGGATTTTGATGAGGCAAGCCAGCGTGCTCAGGCCGCAGCCCAGGCCACAGGCGGCGTGATGGATGACGAAGCGATTGCTTTGGCTTTGCAGCAAGCTCCAAGTAGCGTAGAGCCCAAGGCGGCCCAGCCTCTCAAGCGTTTCGGCGACAAGATCGGCCGCAATGATCCTTGCCCCTGCGGATCCGGGAAAAAATACAAGCAGTGCCACGGCAAGCTCGGCTGATCCCGCTCGGGTTTGGCTCGGCGGGTTAGTTTGGCTGGGTGGTTTCGCTGACTGTTGAAGGCATTGGGTAACTCAAGGGCGCCGTTAGCGTCATCGAAAGCTCGCTTGCGTTAAGTCCCAAGAGCGCATACATTAATGCATACGTTAATAAATTTTATAACGAATGCGTTGGGGGTGGCTCTTGGCGGTTGGGCTTGATTTAGCAAACATCACTTGGCGGGGCAGCGAACTGAGCCGCCCGGAGTGTGTACTAGCTAACAGTGCAGGCGATTTGTTCACCGCCGACTGGCGCGGTGGCGTGGCGCATCTACATGCCGATGGTACCCAGTCGCTTTATCTTGCCCCGCCCATTGATGGCGTGACGCTTAAACCCAATGGCATTGCCCTGCTGAAGGACGGCAGCTTCCTGCTCACACATCTTGGTCAGCAGGACGGCGGCGTGTTTCACCTTCAACGCAACGGCACGGTCAAGCCCTGGCTGCTAGCCGTGGATGGCGTCGATCTGCCACCTACAAACTTCGTGGTGCAGGATCGCGCCGGGCGTTTCTGGATCACTGTCAGCACCCGCCTTCAGCCTCGCGCACTGGGTTATCGAAGCAGCTGCAATGATGGCTTTATCGTGCGGGTGGATGCACGCGGCGCGGCCATCGTCGCAGACGGATTGGGGTATACCAATGAAGTTGCGATTGATGCCACTGGCCAGTGGCTTTATGTCAATGAAACCTTTGGGCGCAGGCTGAGCCGGTTTGCCCTTTCCGCGAACGGCGATCTTGGTGCGCCCGAAAGGGTATGTGAGTTTGGCGCCGGTGTGTTTCCCGACGGCATGGCTTTCGACGAAGCCGGCGGCCTTTGGATTGTGAGCATTGTCAGCAACCGGCTGATTCGGGTAGGGCCCGGAGGCGAGCAAACCGTATGGTTGCAAGATGCGCCAGCGGAGCATTTGCAATGGGTGGAGGAGGCTTATCAAAGCCACACCATGGACCGCCCACATCTTGATCAGGTCAAAAGCGAAATGCTGAAAAACATTTCCAGCATTGCATTCGCTGGGCCTGCGCGACGCACCGGGGTGCTGGGTTGCCTGCTTGGTGACCGGCTGGCCACTTTGCCCATGCCTTATGCGGGCTTGCAACCCGTGCATTGGAACTATGCGTGAGGAGCCTATGAAAGCCGCTCAACCACAGGCCTCCGCCTCCATGATGGAGCTTGCGTATCAGCAAATGCGCCGCCTGATTCTGGATAACGTCTGGCCCCCTGGCCATCAGGCGCTAGAGCAGGAAGTGGCGCTCAACCTCGGCATGAGCCGCACGCCGGTGCGCGAGGCACTGATCCGCTTGGCCAATGAAGGGCTGGTCGAAGTCATACCTCGCCACGGCATGAAAGTGTTGGCGGTTTCGCCTACCGACATGCGTGAAATTTACGAGATCCTCACCGCACTGGAATCGATGGCGGCCGAATTGCTGGCACGGCAAGCGCCTGATGCCAAGCGCCTGCAGCCACTGGTGCAAGCAACAGACGCCATGGATGCCGCCTTGGCCCGCGATGATCTGGAAGCCTGGGCTGCGGCTGATGAGAAGTTTCATTTTGATCTGATTGAGCTTTCAGGCAATCGCCAGCTCAAGCAAACCGTGTTGAATTACTGGGATCGGGCGCATCGGGCCCGGATGTTTTCCCTGCGCCTGCGCCCCAAGCCTGTGACTTCAACTCAAGAGCACCGCGAACTCCTTGAGCGTTTGTTGGCCGGTGATGTGGATGGCGCGGTGTTGGTCAACCGTAATCATCGCCAGCGTGCGAATCGCGAATTGCTCGCCATTTTCGAGCGCTTCCGCTTGCAAACCATGTAGCCGTAAGGCCGCGTCATTTTTTGGAAAGTATTGGTTCATGAATTCACCCACTGATTACCGCATCGCTGTATTGGCAGGTGACGGTATTGGCCCCGAGGTCATGCGCGTGGCGTTGCAGGTTCTGGATGCTGTGGGTCGCAAATTCTCGCGCCACTTTGATCATCAGGCCTATCCCGCCGGGGCTCAGCATTTTGTGGATAGTGGCCATGCCTTGCCCGAGTCGACTTTGGACGCTTGCCGCGCGAGTCACGCGATTCTGTTCGGCGCGATGGGGTTGCCCCATGTGCGCGGGCATGATGGCACGGAGATTATTCCCCAACTGGATATCCGGTTTGCGCTGGATCTGTATGCGGGGGTGCGGCCAATCAAGACCTTTGCCGGTTTGCCGATTCCCTTGTCCAATCCCTTGGCCTCCGAAATTGATTTGGTGCTGGTACGTGAAAACACCGAGGGTTTGTTTTACTCACGAGGCCGGGGTGTCATCGAGGGTGACGAAGCGGCCTATGACACGATGAAGATCACGCGTCATGGCACTGAGCGTATTTGCGATTTTGCATTGAAGCTCGCGCAAGACCGCAAGGCCCTGGGCGGGCAGGGGCGTGTCACGAGTGTCGATAAAGCCAATGTGTTTGCTTCGATGGCTTTTTGGCGCAAGATTTTTGAAGAGCGTGCCGCGCGCTATCCCGAGATCAGTACCGATAGTGCCTATGTGGATGCCATGGCATTGAACCTGGTGCTCAAGCCGTGGCAATACGATGTGCTGGTCACCGAGAACATGTTCGGCGATATCTTGTCGGACCTAATTGCCTCGCTGGTGGGTGGAATGGGTATGGCTCCTTCTGGTGATATCGGTGATGACTATGCGTTGTTTCAGCCAGCGCACGGCACTGCGCCAGACATCACGGGCAAGGGCATCGCCAATCCCACTGCGATGATTCTTTCGGTGGCGATGATGTTGCAATGGTTGGCTACCCGGCATGATGATGCAGTGCTTCATGCTGCTGCCCAATGCATTGAATCTGCAGTGAGCCGCAGCTTTCAGGAAGGCGGAATCCGGCCCTTCGAGTTCGGTGGCGCGAGTGGCACCCAAGCCATCGCTGATGCTGTGATCGCCAGGCTCTAAGCGCACACCATGAGCGCAAACCCTATCGAACGTCTTGCCGTGGTTGGAGCGGGATACTTCGCACAATTCCACCTGCAGGCCTGGGCGGATCTTGGCCTGACACCAGTGGCGATCTGCGATGTGGATCTTGAGCGGGCCAAAGCGCTGGGGCAGCGCTTCGACGTGCCTGCGGTGTATGCCGATATGAGCGAGATGCTCAAGCGCGAGGATCTTCAGCTAATAGATATCGTGTTGCCTCCCCAAGCACAGCGGCCAGTTGTTACCGAAGTGATCGAAGCTGGCTTGCCTGCGATCTGTCAGAAGCCCTTTGGCCAGGACCTGCGTGAGGCAGAGCAACTGGCGGCGCTCGCGGGTGCGCATGGAACTGCGCTGGTAGTGCATGAAAACTTTCGCTTCACGCCATGGTTTCGCGAGTGCAAGCGCTTCATTGATGCCGGGCGGCTGGGGCGCGTGCATTCCGTCAGTTTCAGGCTGCGGCCAGGTGATGGCCAGGGCCCCCAGGCCTATCTGGATCGGCAGCCTTATTTTCAGCAAATGCCTCAGCTACTTGTGCGCGAAACGGCAGTGCACTACATCGATAGTTTTCGGTATCTGATGGGCGAAGTGATTGCTGTAAGTGCGCGCCTGCGCAAACTCAATCCTGTGATTCGTGGCGAGGATGCCGGGATCATCATGTTTGAATTTGCCGATGATCGCAGCGGGCTGTTTGATGGCAATCGCCTGAATGATCATGTGGCTGAAGATCCACGCACCACCATGGGTGAGATGTGGCTCGAAGGCTCAGAAGGAGTTCTACGTCTCGATGGGTCGGCACGCCTGTGGTGGAAGCCCCATAAACAGGGTGAGTGCGAGCATCCCTATGAACAGGGCCACGGCGCGTTTGGCGGCGCTGTGACGAACCTGCAGCGTCACGTGATTGAGCATCTGCAAATTGGCTCCGCTCTTGAAAATGATGCCGCTTCATATATGAGAAACCTGGTGGTGCAAGAGGCGGTCTATGCCTCACACGCCACTGGACGACGCATTGACCTTTCCGATTTCAATCCCAACGCTGGCTATTGACCAGCAAAGACCCCCCGAAGGAGACTCAAGATGACAACTTTCAAACCCCTGATCGCAGCGATGATCGGCGTCTCGGCGATGTGGCTGTTGCCCGCCACCCCAAGCAGTGCGCAAACCGTTCTGAAGTTCAGTCACACGGATCAGCAAAGTGGTGGGCGTCAGGCCGCGGCCACGATCTTCGCCCGTAAGGTTGAGGAGCTCACCCAGGGTCGCTACAAAGTGCAGGTGTTTTGCTGCAGCCAGTTGGGCAATGATCCGAAAAACATCGAACAGGTGATCCTGGGGAGCATCGATTTCACCGTCTCTGGGACAGGGTCCTACGCGCCCCATGTCCCCACGTTAAATCTGACGGCATTGCCATTTTTGGTGGACAGTTACGCGCAAGGCTGGCGCTTGTATGACGAGTCCAAGTGGCTTCAGGCCCAATTTGATAAGGCACCCGCCAAGGGCTTTCGATTTCTGGCCACCTGGGAGGCTGGCTTTCGCAGCATGACCACCAAGGAGCCATTGAATTCACCCGATGATGCGAAGGGCAAAAAGCTGCGCACCTTCCCCAATGAAATGATGCGTTGGACGCTGGAGGCGATGGGCTTCAACATCCAGATCATGCCTTTGCCTGAAGTCTATTTGGCGATTCAGCAGGGTGCGGTCAGCGGGCAGGAAAACCCGGTCGACACCATCTATTCCAACAAGTTTTATGAAGTGGCGCCACACGTCACACTGACCAATCACGTGTACAGCCCGATTCCCCTGGCGATCTCGGAAAAGACCTGGCAGAAACTGTCTCCTGCCGATCAGAAAGCCGTGAGTGAAGCCGCCCGCATCGCGCAAAAGTTCAGCCGTGAATTTATCTCGAGCAATGATGCCAAGCAGCTCAAGGAAATGGCGGACAAAGGCGCCAAAATCAATGCCAAGCCCAACATGGTGGCATTTCGCAGCGCGGTGCAGCCTGCTTACGTCAAGGCGCGTGAGAAGTTTGGTGCCGATGTGGATGCGATCCTGGCTGATGCCGAGGGCATCCGTAAGGTGACCAAATAATGATTGAGGCCGCCCGTACCCCTGGGCAGCCTTTGCTGACGCCGGGACCTGCCGCGCCTTGGCCCATCCGTTGGTTGGGCCGGGCCGTGGATTGGTCGGTGATCGGCATTGGCGCCACGATGGCGATCATGGTGTTTACCAATGTGGTGATGCACCTGTTCAGCAAAGACCTGGCCTGGGTCACCGAGTTCGGTGAGCTCTTGCTGGTCTGGGTGACCTTTCTTGGAGGGGCGGCCGCAGCGCAACGCGGCCAGCATATGGCCATCGGAGAGTTTGTCGACAAGCTCTCTGCTGATCGCCGTCGCATAGCTGATGCGGCGATCGGGCTCGTCTGTCTGGGAGTGTTGATCATGCTGTCTTGGTATGGCTGGCAACTGGTCAATGTCAATTGGGGCAATGAGCTCACCGTGCTGGGCTGGCCCATGGCGATTCAATATATGGGCATGGCGGTTGGCTCAAGCGCGATGGCGATATTCATGGCGTTTGATCTGCTTCAGATCATTCGCGCGGTGCCGCGTGAAGTGCGTTACCCAGGAGCTCATTGATCATGCTGGCCCTGATTCTGTTTGGAACGTTTTTTGCGATAGCCCTGGCTGGGGTTCCGCTGCTTTTTGCGCTGCTGGCGGTGACGGTCGGAGTGATTTGGGCCACTGGTCTTTCGCATCCGATTGAGGGCATCATGCTCACCTTCATCGGTGGGGTTGAGCCCTTCATTCTTCTTGCGGTGCCGCTTTTCATTTTTGCTGGTGAGCTGCTGGCTCGCGGTGGCGTGGGCAAACGGATTGTTGCATTTGCTCGGGTGTTGTTTGGTTGGTTGCCAGGCGGGCTCGGCGTGGTGACGGTGGTGAGTTGCATGCTGTTTGGCGGCGTCTCGGGTTCGGCGATAGCGGATACTGCAGCGATTGGCTCACTCATCATTCCAGCTATGATTCAGCGGGGATACTCCCGGGGGTTTGCGGCAGCACTTTTGGCAGTGGCCGGCACGCTGGCATTGTTGATGCCCTTGTCGATTCCTTTTCTGGTTTATGCGTTTGTCTCGGGTGTGTCGATGAAGACGCTATCGATGGCGGGCCTGGTGCCTGCCACCGCTTCAGCGCTTGCGCTGATTGTCGTATGCATCTGGCATGGCAAGCGCACAGGTTGCGACAACGGCGATGAGCGGGCTTCAGCGCGCGAAATCTGGGCTGCCATGCGCGATGCGGGCCCTGCGCTTCTGATGCCGGTCATCATCATTGGTGGTATCTGGTCTGGATATTTCACTCCGAGCGAATCGGCAGCAGTGGCGGTCGCTTACGGCTTGTTTGTTTCACTGTTTGTGTACAAGGATTTGGGTTGGCGCGATATTCCGCAGCTCTTGCTCAATGCCTTCATCATGAGCTCCACCGTGATGTTGGTGATCGGTGCCACCGGGGCGATGGCTTGGCTGATCACAGTGGAGCAGGTGGCGGTGCAGATGGCCGAATGGGTCAAGCTTGTGGCCACCGAGCAGTGGATGTTCTTGCTTCTGTTCAATGTGTGCATGCTGTTGCTCGGCATCTTCATTGAACCGTTGCCTGCACTGTTGCTTTCTGCACCTTTGTTCCTGCCCCTGGCTCAGGCCTTTCAAATGGATATGGTGCATATTGGTGTGGTGATGACGGCCAACCTGGCGATTGCGCTCTACACCCCACCGGTGGGAGGTACGCTATTTGTTGCTGCGCGACTCGCAGGAGCCTCGATTGGTGAAATAACCCGGCATATATGGCCGCTGATGGCCGCAACCTTTACCGTCGTGCTGCTGGTGACTTACTTTCCGCAGCTTTCGCTGTGGTTCCCCCGATTCCTCCAATCCCTTTGATGAAAGTGCACAACGCTATGGAAGTGCTGGTGGTGCTGTTCAAGATCAAGCCTGAGTGCATTGACGCCTTTGCCAGTGCGATTCGGGAAAATGCTCGCTTGTCGCTGGTTAATGAGCCGGGCTGCCGTCAGTTTGATGTGTGCATCAACCCGGCGCAGCCTGCCGAGTTCTTTCTTTATGAGCTTTACGATAGTGAGCAGGCGATTCAGCTGCATCTCGAGTCTGCCCACTTCCTGCATATGAACACCCTCACCGCCGACTGGGTCGATAGCAAGCAGGTCTGGCGCTATCGTTTGCCGCGATGAGCGCGCGCGCCCTGCTCGGCTGTATTGCCGATGACTTTACCGGTGCCACAGACCTCGCCAACAATTTGGTGCGAGGCGGGATGCGGGTGGTGCTCAGTATGGGTTTGCCACAGGACATGCCGGACGCCGATGCGATCGTGATCGCTCTTAAATCGCGAACTGCTCCGGTGGCCGAAGCAGTGGCGGATTCGCTGGCGGCTTGCCGGTGGTTGCGCGCGCAGGGGGCTCGCCAGGTGTATTTCAAGGTGTGCTCCACCTTCGATTCGACCCCGCGCGGCAATATCGGCCCAGTGGCTGAAGCCCTGATAGAGGAGCTTGAGGCCTCGATGTGTGTGGTGACGCCCGCTTTTCCTGAAGCGGGGCGGCGCATTTTTATGGGGCACTTGTTTGTGGGCGAGCAACTGCTTTCCGAAAGCCCCATGCGCAACCATCCACTCACGCCCATGACCGATTCGAATCTGGTGCGAGTGATGCAGGCGCAACTCGATGCGGGCAAGGCCCGCAAAACCGGAATGGTGCCTTATTCCATCGTGGCCCAGGGCGCTGAAAAGATCGAGCAGCGGCTCAATGAGCTGAGCGCCGAGGGGCTGAATTTTGCTGTGGTTGATGCCTTGGCTGATGCTGATATGGTTGAACTTGCCCGCGCAGTGCAGGGCCATCGAATGATGGTTGCAGGCTCGGGGCTCGCGATTGGATTGCCCGCTGTCTATGGGCTAAGCCCTGGAGCTGATGCCGCTACATTGCCTCAAGCGCAGGGCACGCGCGCTGTGATTTCCGGAAGCTGCTCGGCAGCCAGCAATGCGCAGGTAGCCGCTTTTCTGCGCGCAGGTGGCCAAGCCTGGGCGATTGATGCTTTGCGAATCGGCAGCGGTGTGGATCTGGTGGCTGAGGCTTTGCAATGGGCGCTCCCCAAGCTCGAGGCTGATAAGCCCGTGTTGCTCTATGCCACGGCCGCACCTGAAACGGTGAGGCAGGTGCAAGCCGCTTTGGGTTCGGAACATGCCGGGCATGTGATCGAGCAAATCATGGCGGGGATTGCGCACGGCCTGGTGCAAGCCGGGGTGGGGCAATTGGTGATTGCCGGAGGGGAAACCTCCGGCGCCTGCATTCAGGCGCTGGGCATTGGCTCGATGCGGGTTGGCCCGCAGATTGATCCCGGCGTGCCTTGGAGTTTTGCGCATTGCGCTTCAGGCCAGCCGCTGCATGTGGCGCTGAAGTCAGGCAATTTTGGTGGCATTGATTTCTTTTCCAACGCATTTAACCGGCTGGATGAATCCACCGGGATCCTCTGAAAGCTTCTCATGACCACTCAACTCCTGCCGTGTTTTCCGACTGCGGATGCCATTCCCGAGGAGCATCGGCTGTCGGGCGAAATCAACGAGAGGCGTTGGTTGGTCGGCGGGCAACTCGAAATCTGGGAGGGGCCTTGCCGGGCGGTGCATTCTCCGGTGTGGATCAGGGATGCGGCTGATGGCTTGAAACCTGTTGTGTTGGGCAGCTATCCGGAAATGGATGAGGCCCATAGCGAGGAAGCACTGGATGCGGCTGTGGCGGCTTATGCCAACGGCACTGGCGTGTGGCCCACCATGTCGGTGGCTGGCCGGATTCAATGCATGCAGCGTTTTGTTTCTGCGATGCAGGCCAAGCGCACCGAAGTTGTGAAGCTGCTGATGTGGGAAATCGGCAAGAGCATTGCAGATTCGCGCAAGGAGTTTGATCGCACCATTGAATACATGGTCGCGACGATTCAGGCGCTCAAGGACACCGACAACGGCAACTCGCGCTTCACCATTGTGGAAGGCACGATTGGTCAGGTCAGGCGCACGCCTCTCGGTGTGGTGCTTTGCCTGGGGCCTTATAACTATCCGCTCAATGAAACCTTTTGCACCCTGATTCCTGCGCTGCTGATGGGCAATACGGTGGTGCTGAAACCCCCGCAATACGGCACCTTGCTGTTTGGCCCATTGCTTGAAGCGTTTCGCGATTGCTTCCCGGCCGGCGTGGTGAACATCATCTATGCTCCAGGCGAAGTGGTGGTGCCGCGGATGCTCGCCAGCGGAAAGATCAACGTGCTGGCGCTGATCGGTTCGAGCCGGGTCGCGGACCATCTTAAAAAGCAGCATCCTAAATCGCATCGCCTGCGGGCGATTCTTGGGCTCGATGCCAAGAATGCTGCGATTGTGTTGCCCGATGCCGATCTTGATCTTGCGGTGCAGGAATGTGTGACCGGCGCGCTCTCGTTTAATGGACAGCGTTGCACTGCGCTCAAGATGCTGATTGTGCATCGGTCGATTGTTGCCGAGTTCTTGTTGCGTCTTACGATTGCTGTTGAAAGACTCAAGATTGGGATGCCCTGGGAAGCCGGTGTGCATATCACGCCGCTGCCGGGGCCGCACCGCACCCGTTACATGACTGAAGCGCTGAAGGATGCCTGCGATCAAGGCGCGCGCGTGGTGAATGCGGGCGGTGGTGAGGTTGTAGGCACCCTGTATCGGCCCGCCATCGTTTACCCGGTGAGTGAAGGGATGAAGCTGTACCGCGAGGAGCAATTCGGGCCCTTGATTCCGGTGATGCCCTTTGATGATGTGGAGGAGGCGCTCAATTATGTGATCACTTCCGATCACGGCCAGCAGGTGAGTGTGTTTGGTACCGATCCGGTGCAGGTGGGTGCGCTGGTGGATCCCTTGGTGAATCAAGTGTGCCGGGTGAATATCAACTGCCAATGCCAGCGTGGCCCCGATGTGTTTCCGTTTGCAGGGCGCAAGGATTCTGCGGAGGGCACGCTATCAATTAGCGATGCCTTGCGCGCCTTTTCAATTCGCTCGATGGTAGCCACTCGCGCCTCGGAGCCGAACAAGGCCTTGCTGAATGCGATCGTCGAGGGGCATCACTCCGCTTTTGTTAATACGGGCTTTATTCTTTAGAGCCGGGTTGTCGAAGGGCGCGCGCCGCCAAAAGGGCGAAAAAAAAGCCACCGGTGAGGTGGCTTTTAACTTCGATGAGGTATCGAAGAGAGGAGGATCAGAACGATGAAACGATCTGACAACTAAATCTTAGGCCTCGCAGATCACTGAATGATCTCAAACGGTTTGGCGAAGATCTCGCCAAGATCACGGTTTGATAACTTTTTATGACCGCGCATGCTGATCCCCAGCTATGAGCCCAAGTTCACCTTTGGTCTGGCCGATGCCGCAAATCCGGTCGATTCGAGCTTTTGCGGCTATACTCCGCCTCGCAGCGCTTAAGAACCAGTCAACGCTGCAGTCAATTCTGACCTTCTGTTGTCGAATTTGAAGCCCTGCCGGCTGGTGCATCGACCTAGATGTTTTTCAAGGCGCTTGTGCGGGGCTCTGCTGGCGATCATAACGATCGCGGAAAAATCAATCATGAGTTTTACTTCCCTAGGGCTCGCGCCGGAGTTGGTGCGTGCCGTAACCGAGTTGGGCTATACCGAGCCTACTCCCATTCAACTACAAGCCATTCCGTACGTGCTCTCAGGCGCTGATCTGCTTGCAGGTGCGCAAACCGGTACGGGTAAAACCGCCGGCTTCGTGCTGCCGATGCTGCAAAGGCTGACTACCATCGCTCGCCCAGCCGCGCTGCGCTCTGGCCCTCCGCCCGTGCGTGCGTTGATTTTGACGCCAACTCGGGAGTTGGCCGCGCAGGTGCATGAAAGTGTGCGAGGCTATGGCAAGTATGTGAAGGTGAGCTCGGCCGTTATCTTTGGCGGCGTGAATATCAATCCCCAGATCAGTGCCCTGCGCGCTGGAGTAGATATTCTTGTGTCAACACCGGGGCGCTTGCTCGATCATGTGCAGCAACGCACTGTGGATCTGAGCCAGGTCGAAATACTGGTGCTCGACGAAGCCGATCGCATGCTCGACATGGGCTTCATCCCCGATGTGAAACGTGTGCTGGCTTTGCTGCCCAAGCAGCGCCAAAGCCTGCTCTATTCAGCCACTTTTTCCGATGAGATCAAGTTGCTCGCCGAGCGCATGCTCAATCAACCCAAGAGCATCGAAGTCGCGCGACGCAATGCCCCGGCTGAAGCTGTGGAGCAATCCGTGGTGATGGTGCCCAAGGGACACAAGCGAGCTTTGCTGGCCCACCTGATTCGCGAGAAGCAGTGGTTTCAGGTGCTGGTGTTTACACGTACGAAGCATGGTGCCAACCGCCTGGCCGAGCAGCTCAACAAAGAGAATATTCCTGCAATGGCGATTCATGGCAACAAGAGTCAAAACGCCCGCACCCAGGCCTTGAAGCAGTTCAAGAGCGGTGAGTTGCAGGTGCTGGTGGCTACCGACATCGCAGCGCGCGGCATTGATATTCATGAGTTGCCACAAGTGGTGAATTTTGAGCTGCCCAATGTGGCTGAGGACTATGTTCACCGGATTGGCCGCACCGGTCGCGCGGGCGCGGCGGGTCAAGCTCTGTCGCTGGTTGATCCCTCCGAGCGCGCTGATCTCAAGGGCATTGAGCGCTTGATCAAACGCGATCTTCCTGTGTTGCAGGTGCCCGGTTTTGATATGGCGAGCTTGCCAGTGTTGCCAGATACGATCAACGCTTGGGATCATGAGGCGCGTCCGTCGCGTGGGCGCTCTGGCCAAGGCCAAGGCCGTGGTCAGGGGCAAGGACAACGCTCGAGCGCAGGGGCTTCGTCGCGTCCTGCTCAGGCTGCTCGGCCATCCACAGCAGCTCGCAGCCCACAGCCAGGTCGCTCAGCGGAGCCGGGTGCTTACGCCTCCGCGCCCAATGCAGGACGCCCGGCTTCCAATGCAGCCCGGCCGGCCAATCACTCGCCGCGTGCCGCGAATCCTGGCTCCTCAGGTAACGGTGCTCGCCCCTCAGGCAATGTGCCGCGCCCCTCAGGCAATGCGCCACGCCCCTCGGGTATGGTTCAGCGATTCGGCGCGGCCCGCACAGCCCCCACTGGCGTACGCACTTCCGAGGGCTATCCGCTAAAGGGGCGTTGATGTTTGATTGATCTTCAGCCTTAGTGGCGAGGATCCCAGGCGCGCTCGGTAGTACACTGGCGCGCCTGAATTTTTTGGAGAGCCAATATGCCTGTGAACCTGCCGCTGCCCGACCCTGCGAGTATCAATACTGTGGCCGGGCTCCATATCGGCACAACGATGGCGGGCATTCGTAAGGCGAATCGGCGCGATGTTGTGGTGATACATTGGCCGGAGTCAGCAACTGTGGCAGGCGTCTTTACCCGAAATCGATTCTGCGCTGCGCCTGTACAGATATGCCAGGAGCATTTGGCAGCAAGCGTGCGTCCGCGAGCGCTTTTGGTCAACACGGGCTGCGCCAACGCTGGCACTGGCGAGCGTGGTCTGGCTGATGCTCGCGCAAGTTGTGTGGAGCTTGCAGGCTTGCTGCAGTGTGAATCAACGCAAGTGCTGCCATTCTCCACCGGTGTGATTCTTGAACCACTGCCCATGGATCGCCTGTTGGCGGGTCTGCCCGCGGCGGTCGCTCAACTTGGCCAAAGCGCTGATGGTCAGCGTTGGCTTGAAGCGGCGCAAGGCATCATGACCACCGACACCCAACCCAAACTGGTGTCACGCCATGCCGTGATCGCCGGGCAACCGGTGAATGTCACTGGCATCTGTAAAGGCGCAGGCATGATTCGGCCCAACATGGCCACTATGCTGGGCTTCATTGCGCTGGATGCGCAGGTGCCGCAAGCCGTGCTGGAATCGTGGGTACGTGCAGCAGCCAACACCAGTTTTAATCGGGTGACAGTGGATGGTGATACCTCCACCAATGATTCCTTTGTGGTCGTCGCCACCGGCGCGGGTTCGCTCAAGATTGCTGGCGACGATGCTGCGAGCCGCGCACTGTTTGAGGTGATCGAGGCGGTCGCGATTGAGCTGGCTCAGGCGATTGTGCGTGATGGGGAGGGCGCCACCAAGTTCATCGCCATCAATGTGCAGCAAGGGCGCAGCGAACAGGAAGTGGCCCAAGTGGCGTATGCGGTAGCGCACTCGCCTTTGGTCAAGACTGCGTTCTTTGCTTCCGATCCCAACTTGGGCCGCATCCTCGCAGCCGTGGGGTATGCGGGTGTGGATGATCTTGAGGTGGAAGGCATCGAGTTGTATCTCGATGATGTGCATGTGGCGACCCGTGGCGGGCGGCATCCGCAGTATCTTGAGGCCGACGGTCAGCGCGTCATGAAGCAAGCTGAAATCACGATTCGCATCATGCTGGGGCGCGGCACCCATCACACGACAGTCTGGACCTGCGACCTCTCGCATGACTATGTGTCGATCAATGCCGATTACCGCTCCTGAACTTAAACCATCCCACTATTCCTGCGACCACCATGCTGTTTCCCGATAGATTAGTCCAGCGTATTGAACAATTTCTGGATCGCCTCGAACCCCTCTTGCCTCCGGATGCCAAGCCTGATTTTGATGCTGGCATAGCGTTTCGCTGGCGGCGGCATCGCGGCGGCCTTGCCTATGGCGGCATGCTGCAACCGGTGCGCCAGGTGGCCACGATCCGCTTGCATGATCTGCAAAACGTCGATCGGCAAAAAGAGGAAATCGTAGCCAACACCCGGCAGTTTGTGAAAGGCCAGCCCGCCAATAATGTATTGCTCACCGGGTCGCGCGGCACCGGCAAGTCGTCGTTAATCAAAGCGTGCCTCAATGAATTCCAGCGCCAGGGGTTGCGTCTGATCGAGGTTGACAAAGACGATCTCATTGATCTGCCCGATATTGTGGAATTGGTCGCGCAGCGGCCCGAGCGCTTTATAGTGTTTTGTGATGACCTCTCGTTTGACGAGGGCGAACCAGGCTATAAGGCGCTCAAGGTCGCGCTGGATGGTTCAATTGCAGCGCAGTCCGACAACGTCCTGATTTATGCCACCTCCAACCGGCGCCATTTGATGCCTGAGAAGATGGCTGAGAATCTCGCGGCCAAGCATCAGGAGGATGGCGAGATTCACCCCGGTGAAACCACCGAGGAAAAGATTTCGCTCTCGGAGCGCTTTGGGCTGTGGGTGGCGTTTTATCCGTTTCGCCAGGATGACTACCTGTCGATTGTGGCTCACTGGCTGGCGCAACTTGGGGTGGAGCCCAAGCAAATTGAAGCGGCGCGCGGTGATGCATTGCGCTTTGCGCTGGAGCGTGGCTCGCGCTCGGGCCGGGTCGCCTGGCAATTTGCCAAGCATTGGGCGGGCAGTCATGCCAAGGCTGGTCGCAGCGCAAAGCCTGGTGTAAAAACTACCGCCATAGCCAAGCCGCGTCGCGCTGCAAAATGACAGCCCAGGGCGCGGACTCAGGTTTGCAAACAGATACCCGCCCCTTTACCGAAGTGGCTGTGGGTCTCGTGTTTGATGCCCAGGGCCGGGTGCTGATGGGCCAACGCCCTGCGGGCAAGGCGTATGCGGGATGGTGGGAGTTTCCTGGCGGCAAGATCGAGGCTCGCGAAACGGTTGATGCAGCCTTGGCACGCGAGCTTGAAGAAGAATTGGGCATAAGGATTGCCGCTTCCTTTCCCTGGGTATTGCGCGAGCACTCCTACGAACACGCCCGCGTGCGCTTGCACTTTCGCCGCGTGTTTAAGTTTTCGGGTCAACCCGAGGGGCGTGAGGGGCAGGCGTTTGCCTGGTGCAATGCGCGGGCCATTGAGGTTGAGCCCTTGCTGCCTGCCGCTTTGCCACTTTTGCCTTGGCTCGCGCTTCCGCGCACTTTGGTGCTTGAAGAATTTAGAAGCAATCCTGCGGTTCGGGTGCTTAAAGCTTGTGACCTGGATTCCGAAGGCCCCCTCAGCTCAGAGACTCGCCTGGTTGTCAGGTGTTCAAGCGCCGAAGATGTCAGCCGGGCGCAGGCCGCCCACCAGGTTGACGCGATTTTGCTGGAGCCCGATGCTGGCTGTCTTGCGTCAAGCCTGCTGGAACGCGTTTCGGCACCCGCTTACATTCATGAGTCTCAAGTGGCCCGGTTTCTGGCGTCTTTTGCGCAGACAAGCCCTCTGCCGGAAGTGCACCAACTGGCGCAAGGCGTTTGGCGCGAGGCCTAGCCGACCAGCCTAGTCGCGAGGCACGCGAATAGCGCGATCCGTTGGCCGCGTGTCTTCACCCGGGTGATCCGAGCCTGGAGCCTCAAGCGGCGAGCCACTGATTTTGTAGGCTTCCGAGGCCCAAGCACCCAAATCGAGGGATTTACAGCGCATCGAGCAAAACGGGCGTGCCGGATTGCTGGTGCTGTACGGGATTTTGCGCTTGCACGCCGGGCAGGCGACTATAGGTTGCATAGCGTCAGCTCAAACTCGACGTTACCTTCATAGGCCTTGGGGCGTAAATCGCCATCCTGGGAGGTAAAGCGAATCCACAACAAATACTTGTTGGCGCTGATTTCGGGGATCGCACGCGCCGAGGGGTTCACCGAAACCTGCACCATCTGATAGGTTTTGCCTCCCAGAGGCTGCTGGAAACTGCCGCTGATTGCGGCCTGTTGCGAGCGTTGGCCACTTTCGCGCAGCAGCTTGAGCACAATCGAAAGGCTGTCGAGCAAGGGGCGAAACGGCGTAATCCAGGCGTTGATGTCGCTTAGGCGCTCTTCGCTTGGGCGGTTTTGCCAAGCGTAATAGGAAGGCAAATCGAATTCCGAGGCCCCGCCGGCAATAATTGCGCGGCTGCGAATGCTCATGAGCCATTCGTTATCGCGCAAGTGTTGGCCGGTCTTTCCCGCAGCGTTATTCAGATCATTCCAGGCCCGATCAATCTGGGTCAGGATTCTTTCGAGCGCATCGACTGACACATTTGGCGCGCTGCGAAATCCCATCAGGGTCTGGCGCTGGCGCTCAAGCTCCTGCAGGAGATCGGATTTCAGGTCGGCCCGGGCGGTGATATCGAGAATATCGAACAGGGTAATCAGCGCGACATGGTGATCCATCGCGGATTCGCGGCGCGCGAACACATCCAATCTCTCGAAGAGATCTTCCAACCGCAGCAGGGTGCGGATGCGTTCGTTCAGGGGGTATTCGTAAAGGATCAAAACAGCCACTCTCGATGCAGCGCGATTGTGGCCTAAATCCCCTGCTCAGCCAAGTCGAGATTTGCCGTGGCACGAGTTGCCAAGTATTGAGTATGCAGGGCGCGGGTCGCAGCCAGCAGCCCGTGCTGGCTTCCATCATTGAACAGAACATCACTGGCCGCAGCCAAACGTTGCTCACGGCTGGCTTGTTGCGCGATGATGGAGCGAATCTGTGACTCGGGCAACTGGCTGCGCCGCTGCACCCGAATCACTTGGGTCGCCACCGGGCAATCCACCACCAACACCCGGTGTACGCGCTCATTCCAGCGGCCACTTTCGATGAGTAGTGGCACAACCAGCACGACATACAGACCGGTGGCTTCGCGGACTTGCCGGTTGGAGGCTTCCCGGATGAGGGGGTGCAAAATCGACTCGAGCCGCCGTTTGGCATCAGGGTCGGCAAACACGGTTTCGCGCATCCAGGCGCGGTCCATGCTGCCATCGGCAGCCATCGAGCGTGGGCCAAAGATCTCGCGAATGGCATCCATCGCAGCCCCGCCGGGCGCGGTCATGGCATGGGCAATTCTGTCGGTATCAACCACGCTTGCGCCATGTGCCTGCAAGGCGTCAGACACGGTCGTTTTGCCGCTCCCGATTCCGCCAGTCAGGCCCACTATCAGTTTCATGAACGCGACTTCAAAGTGGGATCAAGCCCATCAGGGAAGGGCCCATGTAGAGGGTCAATAGCCCGGCTCCAGCCAGGTACGGGCCAAAGGCGATAGGCACACTTTTGCCGTGGCGCGCGAGCACAATCAGCGCAATGCCAACCACTGCACCCACTATCGACGACATCACAATAATTGCAGGAATCGCCTTCCAGCCCATAAAAGCGCCGAGTGCAGCCAAAAGCTTGAAATCGCCATAGCCCATGCCCTCTTTGCCAGTCACGAGCTTGAACACCCAATACACCGACCACAACACCAGATATCCGAGCATGGCCCCCACCACCGCATCGCTCAGTGGCACAAACACGCTGTTGAGGTTAAACAGCAGCCCCAGCCACATCAGCGGCAAGGTCAGGCTATCGGGCAAAAGCTGGGTATCAAAATCGATGCATGTCAGCGCGATCAGGCACCAGGTGAGGAGCACCGCACCCACCCCGATCCACGTCGGCCCAAACCAGGCGATGGCGAGCGCGCTCAAGCCTGCTGTGATTAGCTCGACGAGTGGATATCGGGGCGATATTTTGGCGCCGCAAGCCGAGCATTTGCCGCGCAGCACCAGCCAGCTCAGCACAGGAATATTCTCAAGCGCTGTGATCTTGTGGCCGCAGTGCGGGCAAGCTGACCGGGGCACCATCAGGTTGTAGCGCTCAGGGGCAGGCAGGGCTTGCGCACCACCCGGGGTCAGCTCTTCAGCACGCATTTCTTCAATATCGCGCTGCCATTGCAGCTCCATCATTTTCGGCAAGCGATGGATCACCACATTGAGAAAGCTCCCGACGAGCAAGCTCAGGCAGAAGGTCACCCCGACGGCCAGCGTCGGGTTTTGAATCAGGGCATCAAGCATCAAGCAGCCTAGCGCAACAAACGCTGCGCAGATTACACCACTTGACCGAGCTTGAAGATCGGCAGATACATTGCCACCACCAAGCCACCGATGATGGTGCCCAGCACCACCATGATGAGAGGTTCCATCAGCGAGGATAAGCTTTCCACGGCTTCATCGACTTCGCGCTCATAGATGTCGGCCGATTTGCCAAGCATGGAATCGAGCGAGCCCGACTCTTCACCGATGGCCGCCATCTGGATCACCATGTTGGGAAACAGATTCAGCGACTGCATGGCCACGGTGAGGCTGGTACCGGTTGCCACTTGCTGCTGAATCTTTTTGGTGGCGTTCAGATAAACGATATTGCCTGCTGCACCTCCCACCGAATCCAGCGCTTCGACCAAGGGCACACCGGCCGCAAACATGGTGGAAAGGGTCCTGAGCCACCGCGCAATCGTGGCCTTCTCGATCACCGGTCCGAAAATCGGAGCTTTGAGCAAGATCCTGTCCATTGCCATTTGCACCGCGGGCGATCGTCGCCAGGCTTGCATGAAGAAGTAGTACACCCCGCCGATCGTGCCGAAAATCAGGTACCAATACTTCACGAAGTAATCCGACATTCCCATCACAAGCAAGGTGGGCGCTGGCAGATCGGCGCCAAAGCTGGTGAACACTTCCTTGAAGGCCGGGATCACCCACAGCATGATCACGGTAACCACCACAAACGACACGACCAATACCGCCGCTGGATAAAACAGGGCTGACTTGATCTTGCCTTTGATGGCGAGAATTTTTTCCTTGTAGGTGGCCAGGCGATCAAGCAGATCATCCAGGATACCGGCCTGCTCGCCCGCGCCGACCAGGTTGCAAAACAACGAGTCAAAATGAAGCGGGTATTTCCGAAACGCCATCGACAGTGAGGTGCCGGTTTCGACATCGCCCTTGATTTCAGTAAACAGCTTGGCCACAGCCGGGTTGGCCGTACCCTTGGACACGATTTCGAAGGCCTGCAGCAGGGGAACGCCTGACCGCATCATGGTAGCTAGCTGGCGGGTGAACATCGTGATGTCTTTCTCAACGATCTTCTTGCCCCGCTTCATGCGCTTTTTCTTGATCGAAAGCACATTGATGCCCTGACGGCGCAAGGTGGAGTTCACCACCGCCTGGCCGCTTGAGCGCATTTCGCCCTTGATGGTCTTGCCTGCGCGGTCACGCCCTTCCCAGGCAAAGGTGTATTCCTTGACAACGATTCGGGCATTACCGGGTAAAGCTTTGGTGGCCATGATGGTCCTATTCGTTGGTACAGCCCTGAACCTCTTCGATCGAGGTCAGACCTTGTTTCACTTTGAGCAATCCGGAGCGCCGCAAGTCGCGTACGCCATCTGCAGCCGCCTGGGTGGCAATCTGCATCGCATTACCACCGCTCAGGATGATGCGTTGAATCTCGTCGCTGATCGGCATCACCTGATAGATACCGACCCGGCCCTTATAGCCCCCGCCATTGCAGCGCTCGCAACCCACCGGCCGAAACGGCTGCCAGGAACCATCGAGGTCTTCTTCCTTGTAACCGATCTTGATGAGTGCGTCTTCATCCAGATCCAGCGGAGCCTTGCAGGTGCACAGGCGTCGGGCAAGACGCTGGGCGGTAATCAAAATCACCGAGGAAGCAATATTGAACGGGGCGATGCCCATGTTCATCATTCGCGTGAGCGTGGTTGGTGCGTCATTGGTGTGCAGGGTTGAGAGCACCATGTGGCCGGTTTGCGCAGCCTTGATCGCAATATCGGCGGTTTCAAGGTCGCGAATCTCACCCACCATGATGACGTCGGGATCCTGACGCAGAAACGACTTGAGTGCCGCCGAAAAGGTCAGGCCAGCCTTGTCGTTCACATTAACCTGATTGATACCCGGCAAGTTGATCTCGGCAGGATCTTCAGCGGTGGAGATATTCACACCGGCTTTGTTGAGAATATTCAGGCAGGTGTAAAGCGACACGGTTTTTCCCGAGCCGGTGGGGCCGGTCACGAGCACCATCCCGTAGGGCCGTTGCACCGCATCCAGGAGCAATTCTTTTTGGTCTGCGTCGTAGCCCAGCGCATCAATCCCCAGCTTGGCCGACGAGGGATCGAGAATACGCATCACGATCTTTTCGCCAAACAAGGTCGGCAGCGTAGACACCCGGAAGTCGATAGCGCGCTGCGGCGAAATCACCAGCTTCATGCGGCCGTCTTGCGGAACCCGCTTTTCCGAGATATCCAGGCGCGAGATCACCTTGATTCGGGAGGCCAGCTTTTCCTTGATCGCCAGGGGAGGTTGAGCCCATTCACGCAGCTCGCCGTCGATGCGCAACCGAATCCGGTAGTACTTTTCGTAGGGCTCGAAATGCAAGTCCGAAGCGCCATTGTTGATCCCATCCATCAGGATCTTTTGCAGGAACTTAACCACTGGAGCATCGTCAACATCGGCCGAGGTATCCACCTGCGGGGCGGCTTCTTCAGTGGGTAACTCAACATCCAGCGAATCATCAATCAGCGTGTTGAGCTGATCGGTCGCGCTTTGGGTGGTTTTCTCGATCAGCTTGAGCAGTTTTGGATGCTCAACGATGATGGGATCAATGATGGCTTGCGCCTGGAACTTGATGCGATCCAGCGATTGCAGATCGGTCGGGTCGGAAAGCGCCACGGAGAGTCGGTTGCCGCGTTTGCTCAGCGCAAACATCCGGGTTTCGATACACAGTTTGGTATCGATCAAATCTTTTGGTACATGCGCCAGATCCAGGGCGTCGATATCAAGCAGCGGGTGGCCAAACGCTTCGGCAGCAAACACCGCCAGTGCACGTGCATCCAGTTCACCGCCGGTGAGGAGCTGATCGATAAATGGGCGTTTCTCCGCTTCAGCCTTCTTCTGAATCGCGGATGCCTGGTCGGGGCGCAGCAGCCGATGCTGCACCAGCGCGCGCGCCAGCCCCGCCATCGCGACGGAGTCTGCCCCAACCTGTGGGCTTGTTACCGCAACCATTGATTTCCCGGCACTGTATTTCCCTAGCGAAACATTTTTTATTCCTCGGGATAATGCGGCCGGGATTGAGCCCTGCGAAGCTTAAAGGTCTTAGAAGTCGACCAGCGGCTTATTCAGACGGGTTTAGCGGCATTCGGCTGTGTCGGGTTGTGTCATCGCGGCTCAGGTTCAGCCGTCGTCGTCTTCCTGAAGCTTGGGCAACTGCTTCAGGCGAGCCGAGCGGATCACCCGGCCCTGAATCGTCAAAACCTCCGCGGCAATCTCACCCAGCCTTACGCTGACCGCGCCTTCCGGAAGCTCCTGAAGTTGCTCCAAAAGCAGGCCATTTAGCGTCTTTGGGCCATCGACTGGCAAATCCAGATCGAAGCGGCGATTAAGCTCGCGCAGGCTGATCGAGCCTTCAACCGTGGCGGTGCCATCTTCATCCCACTGGGCATGGCTCTTGCCACCAGGCGTCGAGGTGGTGAATTCGCCGATGATCTCCTCAATGATGTCCTCGAGCGTCACCAGTCCGATCACCTCGCCGTATTCATCCACCACCAGGCCCAGGCGCTGCTTGTTATCCTGGAAAAACTGCAGTTGGGCAAATGCCGGGGTACCCGAAGGAATGAAGTAGGGCTCGGCCAACAGGTCGCGCAAATCGGCGGCATCAAAAGTTTCCCGCCCCAGCAGCCCCAAGGCACGGCGCACATGCAAAAACCCGATCACCTGATTCAGCTCGCCTTCAAACACCGGTAGCTTGTTGTGATAACAGGTGGCCAATTGCTCGCGAATGCCTTGCTCGGAGGTGGCAATGTTCAGCGCTTCGACTTTGCCCCGCACCGTCATCACATCATCCACCGTGATGTGCTCAAGATCGAAGAGGTTCACCAGAATGCCGCGGTGTTTGGCGGGCATGAAACGGCCTGATTCGAGCACGATGGCGCGCAGCTCCTCAGTCGATAAGCGGGTGTCTGCCCCCTGAGAAGTGTCAATCCGCAAGAGCTTTAAAAGCGCGCCGGAAATCTGATTTACAAACCACACGGCCGGTGAAAAGAGCCGCATCAGGAAGTGCAGCAAATAGCTTGAGGGCAGGGCAATGCGCTCCGGGAAGGTCGCCCCCACCACCTTGGGCGTCACCTCGCAAAACACGATGATCAAGAAGGCTACTGCGGTGGTGGCAATGACGATCACCGAGTCGTTGTTGCCAAACTGGCGGATGGCCAACGCGGTCACGAGCGCAGTCACGGCGGTGTTGACCAAATTGTTGCCGAGCAAAATCGTGCCAAGCAACTTGTCGGTCTGCTTGAGCAGGCTCGCTGCTTTAGCTGCCCCGGACTTGCCCTGCTCCTCCAGATAGCGCAACCGGAAGCGGTTCAGAGCCATCATCGAGGTCTCGGCAATCGAGAAAAACCCGGAAATCAGCAGCAGCACAATCAGTGCCAAGGCATGTGCCCAGAGTGGAATCGAGTCCAAGGAAGCCGCGAGTAGTCAAAGAAGTGGTTAGACTACCTGAAACAAGTAAGAGACCGCCATGACTGACAAAAAAGCCCCGCCTTTCACCGCTTTGCGCTCCCGTAAATGGTTTGATGATCCCAGCGACCCCGGGATGACAGCGCTTTATCTTGAGCGCTACATGAATTTCGGTTTTACCTTGGAAGAGCTTCGTACTTCGGGCAAGCCCATCATCGGGATTGCACAAACCGGAAGTGACCTTTCACCCTGCAACCGTCATCACAAGGATTTGCTCTGGCGCATCCGCGACGGGATTCGTGATGCAGGCGGCATTCCTTTCGAGTTTCCGGTGCACCCGATTCAGGAAACCGGCAAGCGCCCCACCGCGGCGTTGGATCGCAATCTCCAATACCTCACCCTGGTCGAAGTGCTCTATGGCTATCCCATGGATGGCGTGGTCCTCACCACCGGCTGCGACAAAACCACGCCTGCCATGCTGATGGGCGCGGCAACTGTGGATATTCCAGCGATTGTGCTTTCGGGTGGCCCGATGCTTAATGGGCATCACAACGGTGGGCTGGCAGGATCAGGCACCGTGGTTTGGTATGCGCGCCAGGAGCTCGCAGCCGGGCGCATTGACTATGAAAAGTTCATTGAAATGGTAGCCGCAAGCGCGCCGTCTGCAGGGCATTGCAACACCATGGGCACGGCACTCTCAATGAACTCTCTGGCTGAGGCGCTTGGCATGTCATTGCCTGGATGTGCTTCAATCCCCGCCCCCTATCGCGAGCGCGCCCAGATGGCGTACATCACTGGCAAGCGCATCGTGGAGATGGTGCATGAGGATTTGAAGCCCTCCAAGATCATGACGCGTGCCGCCTTTGAAAATGCCATTGTTGCGGCCAGCGCCTTGGGCGCCTCTACCAATTGCCCGCCTCATGTCACTGCGATCGCGCGGCACATGGGTGTGGAGCTCAAGATCAAAGACTGGGATACGGTGGGCTACGACATTCCGCTGCTGGTCAATACGATGCCTGCGGGCGAGTATCTCGGCGAAGAGTTTCATCGCGCGGGCGGCGTGCCTGCGGTGATGTATGAATTGCTGCAAGCGGGCAAGCTGCATGCTGACGCGCTGAACGTCTCTGGCAAAACCATTGGTGAGGTGTATCGCGCAAGCGAAGCGTCTGACCGCCGGGTGATTAAAGCCTACAGCGCGCCGATGTTGCCGCAAGCTGGCTTTGCTGTGCTCTCGGGCAACCTGTTTGACTCAGCCGTGATGAAAACCTCAGTGATCAGCCCGGAGTTTCGCAAGTTTTATTTGGAGCGTGAGGGTGATCCCGGCGCATTTGAAGCGCGCGCAATTGTGTTTGAAGGTCCCGAGGACTATCACGCGCGGATCAATGATCCGAGCTTGGGGATTGATGCGCACTGCATCCTGTTTATCCGCGGTGTTGGCCCGATTGGCTACCCCGGTGCCGCAGAGGTGGTCAACATGCTGCCGCCAGACGCTTTGGTTAAGCAGGGCATCACGATGCTGCCCTGTGTAGGAGACGGTCGGCAGTCGGGCACCTCGGGATCGCCTTCGATTCTCAATGCTTCGCCTGAATCCGTGGTGGGTGGCGGGCTTGCATTGCTACAAACCGGTGACATGGTTCGGATTGACCTCAATAAGCGGCGCGCTGATATCATGATTTCGGACGAGGCGATGGCCAAGCGGCGGGCGGAGTGGAAGCCTCCTGTGCTGATCAGCCAGACCCCTTGGCAGGAAATGCAGCGCGCCAGTATCGGGCAACTCGAAACCGGCGCATGTCTGGATTTTGCAGTGAAGTATCAAAAGGTGGCCACCACCTTCGGCGTGCCCCGCAACAATCATTGAGTGTTTGGTCTGGTAGTGTGATCTCGTAGTGCCTCGAAGTTCAACCTGGCGGTAACTTGCCCGGCTATGGTGGCCGGTTGGAGAGTGCGATGTGGCTTCAGTCCTGGATGCGGCTCGATCAACCCCGCCTGATGGCGAGCTTGCAGGCGATGGGATTTCGCAAGTGGTATGAGCGGCAACTGGTAGTGAGCCACGGCTGGATGGCGTTTTGTTTCATCTGCATCATCTTGATGGCCACCGGTCTGGAGTTATTCAGCAGCTCCAAAGGGTTTGCGGAATTTTTAGCCGATAGCCTGTTTATCGCGGCCGCGTTGGTCGGCACTTGGATCGCCTGGCGCCAATACGCCACCCGAATGGTGCTTGCGGAGGCCATTGGAGTGCAGGCGCATTGCCTGAGCTGCGGGCATTATGGATTTCGAATTGATCAAAACACACTTAACACCCGTAAGCTCACGGTGCGCTGTACCAAGTGCGCGCATCGCTGGCCTATCAGTCAATATGAAGACGCTTAAATCGTCTGGAAAGTAGCTCATGGAAATCGTAGGACTCGGAACCCTGATACTGGTTGGGCTGATCGGCCTCGCGCTGGCCGGATTGCGGATCATCAACCAGCAAAGTGCGGCGGTGGTTGAAACCTTCGGCAAGTATTCGCGCACCCTTACGCCTGGCCTGAACTGGATCATTCCGGTGGTCCAGCAAATCGTCGCCAAAGTTGATCTGCGCTTGCAGGAGTTGCGCAGCGAAGTGGAGGTTAAGTCCATCGATAACGTGTTCGTGAAGCTGCCTGTGACTCTGATGGTGCAAGCCATGCCCGATCGCGCATCGCAAGCGCACTATCGCTTGGTCAACCCTCGGGAGCAGATCACCACCTGGGCGCTTAATGTTTTGCGCGCCACCACAGCAGGCCTCAAGTTGTCGGATCTCTTTGAAGATCGCGAAACGCTGGCCGCGGAGGTGCGCAATTCGCTGGAAGCCAGGATGAAGGAGTATGGCTACGAAATCATCAGCGTGCTGGTAGATCAGCCCAGTGTAAGCGAGGAAGTGCAGCTGAGTTTTAATCGGGTGGTCGCAAGCAAGCGTGAGCGCGAAGCGGCTGAGCAGGAGGCTGCAGCCAAGAAGATTCGTATTCTTGCTGAGGCTGAAGCGGAAGCTGAAAGCCAGATCCTGCGTGCGCGCGGCATTGCGGAGGCTCGCGGAATTCTCGCCAAGAGCCTGGCCTCAGCAGTATCAGAAGCCAAGCAGCAAGGCATCAGTGAAAACGACATCATGCATTTGCTGCTCGAAACCAATCGACTCGACACCATCAAATATGCTGCCGAGCATGGCAAGCTTGTTGTGATGGATGTGCGCGATGGTGGCCGGGGCATGACCCCGACCGTGCAGATCTAGTAGAAAGCTAGCGCCCCTGCGCCAAATCCATGATTAGCCGCGCCGAAAGATACAAGCGGCGCGGAATCGAATCAATCACCACATACTCGGCATTGTTCGAGTGATAGCCAAAGCCGGGCAGGCCCAGGCCCTCCAGCACCGGTTTGCCACCCAGCGCTGCATATGCGGCATCGGTGCCTCCACCAGTGACCGGAACCACCGCAATGTCAAAACCGATTTCCTTGTAAATCGCTTGTGATTTGGCGATCAAGGCCTTGCCTCCATCATCGGCCACAAATGCCGGGCGCCCCGGATCATCCACCAACTCAAATGTGGCCCCGGCAATGCGCGGTTTGGCAAACGCCGCCTGAATCTTCTGAATCACCTCCTGGAAATGTTCATTGCGCAGATAACGCACATCAGCCGACAAGGTGGCTTGTTCCGGAATCATGTTGCGCACCGTGCCCGCCTGGGTGATCGTCCAGCTAAAGCGCAGCCCGCGTTTTGCATCATCAATATCCTGGGTGCGCAGCACCAGATCAGCAGCCTCCACTAGCGCATTGATACCTTGCTCCGGTGCGGCCCCTGCATGCGAGGCTCGGCCCTTGACCGTGACATCCACACGCCCTGCGCCCGAAGTGGCCAGCACCATCAACTCACGCACGGCCACGGTGGGCTCATAGGAGAGGATCACATCCGAGGCGTTGGCCAGCTGAGTGATCAGATCCTTGGAGCCTCGCGAGCCAATCTCTTCATCCGGATTAAAAAGGATGGTGATTTGCCCATATTGATCGAAGCCTTGCGCCTTCAACACCCGCAAGGTGTGCAGGATCACCGCAATGCCTCCCTTGGCGTCTGCGATGCCTGGCCCAAATGCACGGTTACCATCAATGCGCCAAGGTGCGCGTGCCAATGCGCCGCGCTGATACACCGTATCCACATGTGCCATCAGCAAAATTTTGCGAGTGCCTTTGCCCGCCATGCGGCCGACCACACTTTCTCCAGGTGCGCCGTTGGGCGAAGGGATTCTCTCCACGCTCGCGCCGAGCGACTTCAATTGGCCGTCCAGGTAGTCGGCCATGGCTTTCAGGCCCACCGCATCGGCGGAGCCGGTTTCAATATTGACGAGTTGTTCGAGGGTGCGCAGGGTGGCGGGTTGTTCCGCGGTGGCTGCTGCGAGTAAGGCGTCATTGCGTTGAGCTTGAACGGTGCTGGTGCCAAACACGCCTGCGCTCAGTGCCAACGCGGCGATGGCTAGCTTGAAACTGGATTGAGTCATGAGTCCTCCTTATGGTTGTTTTTCGCGATACCGCTTGGGCAATCGTGGGCGACATTCTGAACCCACGGCATGCAATCGTCCAATCGGCTCATGCGTGAAGATCAGCCATCTGGATGAGCCTCAGGCCTTGCTCAAGCGCAAGGAGATTCGCAGGATAGAGACCTCTAGTGCAGGGTTAAGGGGAGGCGGTCGTGGCGAAGCGGTGGATCAAAAAAGGGGTGCTCCACTTTTTGGGAAAAGTTTTTTTCGCTCTTGTCGGTTGGCTGTTTGCTGCCTCAGGTTGGGCACAATGCAACCCTTCGGCTCAGTGTTGCCCATCAAGCGTGGGCAGCGGCACACCGGCCTGTAACTCCGCTGTTGGCAATCCGGTCAACCTGGCTTACGGCACCAAGCATCAGGTGGAAACTGATGTTTCTCCCCAGCCCGGAATTCTGGGCCTGCAACTCCAGCGCCACTACAACAGTCAGGATGCAGTCATCGGGCGGGATGTCAGTGGGTTGGGGCCAGGCTGGCGTTGGGGCTTGGACGAGCGGCTGATTATCACCACGGATGCGAGCAACATCGAATACGAAGATGGCAGCGGTCTGCGCCGGGTGCTGAAACGCCAGGCCCCTGGCCGCTATCGCACAAGCTATGCACCGTTCCTCGAACTAGTGCGCGAAACCTCCGCTGAAGGCGCTTCATTCTTCCAACTGCGCATCGATCCCCACCGCACCCTGAGATTCGATAAGCAGGGCTGGCTTATTCAGATCAGCATGAGCAGCGGCGAATGGATGAGTTTGTTGCGCGATCTGCGGGGTCGTTTGCTTGAGGTTCAGGATCCGCAACAACGCAAAGCGAAAATTCGCTATGCCGAGGGGCGTGTCGCGCAAGTCGAGCTCACCGATTACACCCTTGAGTATCGCTATCAGTCGCAAAGCCTGATGCTTGAATCCGTAGACCACAGAATACCCGGCAGTGCAGGCGCAAAAGCAGTGGCGCGATATCACTACGACTCTGAAGTGTCCCCGGCCTTGCTCACGAGAATCAGCCGTGGTCCGCAGCTTCAGCTTAGCGCGAGCTGGCTTTATAACGCTGATCGTCGTGTGATCTCGGCCTCCCGCCACCAAGGGGGTGAGGAGATTGAGCAATTGAAGATCAGCTATGGGCCAGCGTCTGCAAAAGGGCTACGCAGCGTCAGCGTCGAAGCTCCCGGCTATGGCACCACGCAGTATCTCTTCGAAGCTGGCCCGCAAGGGCCGCGCCTTGTGCAAGTGCGGGGGGCGGGTTGCGAGAGCTGTGGTGCGGTCAACTTTCGGTTGCGCTATGACGCTTCGGATAGTGTTATTGAGCGTGAGTCGCTTGATGATCAAGGCCGAGCGATCGTGGTGCAACGAGGTGTCCTGGATGCGCTCGGTCGAGTGCGGGAGATCAAGCATGCTTCTATCGATGCTTCAGGTAAAACCCACAGCCTCAAGGCCATCGTGCAATACGCGTATACCCCCGAGGGTATGTTGGAACGGATCTCCCGTCCAAGCGTTGTCAGGGGGCAAAGCACCAGTTTGCAGTTCAGCTATAACGCGAGGCGGCAGGTTGATCAGGTTGTACAAACCGGTTGGTCTCCAAATGTCGATCCGGCGCAAAAACCACGAGACCTAAGCAGGGAGCTGAGAATCGGCTACACGCTGGTGAACGGCCGCAGCGTGCCGACCAGCTTCGAGATAAAGGCGCCTGGCCATAGCCCTCTGACGCAACCCATCCGTTGGGATCAGCGCGCTGATTTTCCGATGCAGATGCCGATTGCGATGGCGCTTGGAGCTTCGGCGACCCAACCCCACGTGCCACGAGTTGGAAGCCCACCCCAATCTTCCTTGCCGCAGGGTTTTGCCAATGAAGGGATGGAGGTATGGAAGGCGCAGTTCGATGCGATGGGGCGTCCGGTGCGATGGCTCAATCACGAGGGTGAGCTGCGTGTGCAGGCGCTGTGGGGCGAAATCGGAGCTGTCAATCAGTTCATGCCTTTACAGATCACCTCACAAGCAAGGCAGGCGAAGCGCGAGATCGATGATTTCGGGCGGGTGGTGGCGATACAGCTGCCTGGGCTTGGATGGAGCACAGCGCAATATGATCCACTCAATCGTTTGATTGGCACTCAGGATCCACGAGGCGCTCGCCAATCTATTGAGTACAACCAGCAAGGGCTTTTGCAGGCCATCAAGCGCTCGGGAGGTGGAGCAGGCGAAGAAGTGGTGAACATGGATTACAACGCCCAGGGCCAAATCAGCCGCGCTCAATCCCGCACTTCAGATGGCATGTCCACGCATCACTACGCGTACGACGTGAATAGTCGGCTCATCAGTAAATCCACAGAGTTAGGCTATGGCGGCCTGCCAACCATGCGCTTCTCACTTCGATTTGGCCGCAATGAGGCTGGCCAGGTTGCAAGGCAGGAGCTTGAGGTGCTTGGCCAAAACCTTTCGCAAGTTCACTTTGACTATGATGAGCAAGGAAGGGTCAAGGCGATCCACTCCTTGAAAGGTCTTGGTTTTTTGGGTGCCGACTGGGCCGCGCGATTGGGACTAAGAGAGTCCTTGTGGGGGCGGTCATCCGATATCAATTCAACTCCGCTTGGCAAGCATGTGGAGGCCGAGAAGATCTCGCTTCAAGCCCATGACGCCGCAGGGCTGCCGCGAACCCTGGTTCGGCGCGATCAACGCTCCGAGCTTGTTTGGGACAGTGCAGGCCGCCTGGCCAAGGTTCACACGAATGAAGGGCCAAGCTATCGCAATCTTTACGATGCGCAGGGCCGCCGGGTGGCCAAGCTTGAAGAGCATGGCGGTAAAGTTCGCGTAATGGCTTATTCGGTGTATGACGGTGCGAGGCAAATGGCTCAGCTTGATGCGCAGGGCAGCGTGCTGAATCAGCACTTGTACGATGGCTGGCAACCGGTTGCTCATTGGAAGCCATCGGGCGGCGGGTGGGGCGCACTGCAGGCACTTTGGCACGGTACACGCGCGAAGAGAATTGAGCGAGCAGCTAACGGCCAGCTGCTCATTGAGGGCGCTTCCTCGACTCATGGCCCTCAATACATCGGGCAAGAGCCCGACCCTGAAACTGGCCTGAACTATCACTTGAGCCGCTACTTTGATCCGAGCGAACAGCGCTTCATCTCCCCCGATCCTGAAGGCATCGCGGATGCTTTTCAGTCAGTTGATGCGCAAGTCATCCTCGACCCTTATCAATACGCGGGCGGCAGGCCTGATCTTTACTTTGATCCTGAAGGAGCCGCCAGGCTCTCTTATTTTGCAATCGATAAAGTACCGGAGAAGCCAGGTGCAAACACCACCTACCAGGGCTTTCAGCTTGCGCGCTGGGCATTTCATATTGAGGGCATCAAGCCAACGTCCGATAGCTCCAGCACCCTCGGGGTAAAACAAAACGAGTACGCCCGTAATGGCACCGAGCTGCTGTTTGACGGCCAAGGCAAGTTTCTTAAAACCTTTGATTCCTTTGACTCCGCCTTGAATCCAGATGGCCAATCGATTCGATGGGATGGCGGATCGAGCGATAACGTACTCAAGTCATTCAAGGACTTTTATAAGCAAACCATCACCTTCATCAAGCCCTTTGAGATCAAGGATTATGACGATGCCGCTGCAACCAAGTTGATCTGGTACCTCTCGACCCAACAGGATCAACGCGGCGCTTGCCGGATTAGCGCTCCGGGCTGGTTACCACCGATCCGGTTTGCCCCAGGTGAAGCGGATATCAATGTCACCAAGTCTGTCGAGTCTTCAGTGGGCAGCATGGCCGGTAATCAGGCGAATCAGCAGCGCATCCTGAATTGCAATCCTTCAACTACGATGCCTGTGAGTTATGCATCGGATGAAGAGCGATTAAGGGTGATGAGGTATGAGGCCGCGGCAGAGCTGCAGGAGTCACCACCGACTTCAGCGATCAATAGGGACTGCACTCAGGATCATGGCTGCAGGAGCCGAACCGATATTAAGGTGAATGGCCATTCTTACTATGCGAGCTATGGACGCACTCAGTTTATTGGCGAGACCTTTTTGAGGCATGTGAACAGTTTGGCACCAAAACTTTCGGCGCGGGAGACGGCAAGGCTAGGTTTGGATAAAGCTATTGAGCTGCCAAATGGCTCTGTCGGGTCGATGGCTGCTTTGCTTAAAATTGCCCAAGCGAGAGCGGAAAAGGCGGCTAAGCTTTTCACCTCCTATAGAGATAAATTTGGGCGCGGCCTTAGTGCGGAGCAAGCGCACATCCAATGGAAAGCGTTAACGGCGGCTCAAATCACAGATTTTCAATCCACCGGACTAGGACAGCAAGAATTTGTCGATATGCTGGGCTATGTTCCAACTGGAAGGGCTAGAACCGAAGAAGAAGGAAAAAACGCTTTTGGCACTGAGGCGGCCCGCCGTACTACGTCGAGAGATGGGGCCGCCTCAGTGGGTGAATGGATGAGTTGGCTTTATGCGTCTCAGGAAGAATACGGATTTGTTTCCAGGAGTTTTTTGCGAGACAACCTGCGAACTGTTCTTTCAACAAAGCTTCTTGCAGAGTTGCTGAAGAACTCCGAGACGCCAGGGACTAAAAAGTACTTTGCTCGTCAGCGCGAAGTAGAGGATGAGCTTGCCCAACGGATCGCTATTCTGCACAACTCTGGAAGTCGTAAAAATGCAAGTCAGGTCTCTCCAGAATTGCCTACCTGGGTTGCAGATTATGTACGGGAGTTTGTGCGGGTTGCTGATCGTGGTGATTGGCGCTCCCTGCGCTGTGCTGAAAATCTTGGCACTAAAGGTGGATTGCAAATGGCTCCACTGGTGTTTGAGGTGAAAGAAAAATGAGAGCTTGCTACCTGAGATTGATAGGTCTGTGCACCCTTCTAGCATTTGGTATCCCAACAGCCCATGCCACCCGGAGTTTTGTTGAGTTGAAGATACTTGATGCGACGAAATGTGCTGATTCCGTCAAAAGAAAGGCCCCTAGCGCCAAGTTGTTACCCCCTCTCCGCAAGCCAAAGGAAATGGATCTTCTGTTCGTAGATTTTTCTGGTGATGGGCTGTGCGATGCCTTAGCCGCTGTGGCTTATCCCTACAACAGCCAATCGGCTAGCTATCTCTTTCATGACCTGATCCTTCTGGGGACGAATAGGGGTTGGCGAAAAATTCCTCCTGTGTGGAAGAATGAATTTTTGCAAGCCCTGAGTGAGCCTTTGACTGAACGGGTTGAAAACTACCTTGACGGATTTGTGGACGCGACCAACGCGGTATTCCTTACTCCTGGAACCAAGCGTGCGCCATTCGTTCTTGGGATCCAGGGGGGTGTTACATCTTTGACTGACTATCTGAACGGCTGTACCGAGTTTGGCAAGGTCTTTCAATGGAGCGATAAGGCGCAGATCTTTATCCGCATTGAGGCAATTAAAGAAAAAGAAGTCCTCGCCTACTACTACACCAACCTCGCCAAACCCTGCCCAAGGAAATAGCCTTTTCTTAGGAGCAGTGCATCCACTTCGGCTTTTCAAACCGTGCGACCAAGAAGTCGATCATGGCGCGCACTCGGCGCGGCATCAGGCGACGCGAGGCGTATACCGCATACACCCCAAGCTCATCAGCTTGATACTGGGGCAGCAGACGAATCAATGAGCCACTCTCAATGTCAGAGCCCACCATGAAGTCGGGCTGGAGCACGATGCCCTGGTGAGCGAGCGCGGCGGCGCGGCAAGTGTCGCCGTTGTTCGCAACAACTCGTGGGCGTGTCGTTACCCGAACTTCGCCCTGTGGCCCGCTGAACGCCCATTCATCTTGCGACGGGGCGTTGGAGTAGCCGATCACTGAATGTTCGGCAAGCTCGCTGGGATGCTTGGGGCGCCCGTGTTTACGCAGATAGCGTGGCGAGGCACACAACACCATCTGCGTGCTGGTGAGCTTGCGTGTAATCAGGCTGGAGTCGGGCAATCGCGCGATCCTGATAGCGAGGTCAACACCTTCGTTGACCAAATCGATCGTGTGATCTGAAAGCGTGATGTCAAGCTGCAGCTTGGGATTTAATGCGGCAAACTCGCCCCAAAGATCAGCCAGGTAGCGAATACCAAACGACACTGGGGCATTGATTCGCAACATGCCTGCCACAGCGCCGCGCGCTCCTGCCAACTCGGCTTCAGCATCGTCCAGCAGAATCAGCGCTTCGCGCGCGCGGGCCAGGAACTGCTCACCTTCCGGGGTGATCGATAGCTTGCGGGTGGTTCGGTGCAAGAGCCTCACGCCCAATCGCTCCTCGAGTTCGGAAACCGAGCGCGACACTGCCGTCTTGGAGCTTTGTAAAGCGTGAGCTGCCGCAACAAAGCTGCCGCGCTCGGCGACCGCGCTGAAAATCTGCATTTGTTTAAAGCGGTCCATGGCACTCCCCAAAAACAGTCAAGCAACTGATTATCCCGATAATCGGGAGAGTAAGTTTATCTCAAGCTTATTTATCTCATGAAGAGTAATGAATAGAGTCGAGGCTTCATTTTTTGCAGGAGTATGTGATGTCTTCAGATCAGCGTTTTGCCTGGGCCGCTTTGCTTGCCCGCGTTAGTTTGGGTGTGGTGTTATTGGCCCATGGGCTCCTGAAGGTGCTGGTGTTTACACTGCCGGGCACGGCGGGCTTCTTCGAGTCTGTGGGTTTGCCGGGTTGGGCAGCCTATCTGGTGACGCCCTTTGAAATCGTGGGTGGCTTGGCTTTGATTGCAGGGTTTCGCTCTAGCATTCTTGCGCTGGCAAGCCTGCCGATTCTTCTCGGCGCCTGGTGGGTGCACGCTGGCAACGGCTGGCTCTTCACCGCAAAGGACGGTGGCTGGGAGTTTCCGGCGGTGCTGGTGATGCTGGCGATTGTGGTCGCCCTGCTTGGCGATGGCCTCTATAGTGTCGGGCAACGCTTGAGCCAACGTTCGTCGTCCTGATCGACAGCCACTGCGACAATTCAAGGAGCTTTGATGCCTGCCATGCCCTCACTCTTTACCTCTCACGGTGCGCCCACTTTTGCGCTGGAGCCCGGAGCTGAAGGTGCGCAGCTGGCGGCATTGGGTGAAAGCCTGGCGCTGCCCAAGGCAGTGTTGGTGGTGTCGCCCCATTGGATGACCCGGGGAATTTCAGTGGCAAGCACGCCGCAACCGGCCACGATTCATGACTTCAACGGATTTCCGGCTGCGCTCTATCAACTGCAATATCCGGCTGCGGGTAGTCCCGATTGGGCTCAGCATGCGATTGAAGTGCTTAACAAGGCTGGATACCTCGCGAAGGCTGATCCCTCATGGGGGCTGGACCATGGCGCTTGGGTACCGATGATGCATATGTATCCGAAGGCTCAGGTGCCGGTGTTTCAGGTGTCGATGCCGCATGACCTCACTGTGCAGGGCGCATGGGCGCTGGGGCAAGTGCTGGCACCCTTGCGAGACGCCGGAGTGCTCATCGTTGGATCGGGCAGCCTGACCCACAACCTGCGCGACCTGCAGCCCGTGGGCTCACCCGATGCTCGGTATGCCCAGGAGTTCGTTCAATGGGTGCGTTCCACAATAGCTGGTGGTGATCTTGCCCGCTTACAGCTCACCTTCGATGAAGCGCCGCATGCGCATCGCGCACACCCGACCATCGAACACTATTTGCCCTTATTGATTGCTGCAGGCGCTGCTCCGCAGGCTGCGCGGGCGAAAGTGCTGCAAGGCGAGCTGAGATACGGAGTAGTCTCCATGGAATCCTATCTTTTTGAGGCTTAGGCGCAGGCTCGGATCGCGCGATTCGAGTCCAGTCTCCAGAGCCAACCGGGGCGGGCTGAACAAAAGTTTGCTACGCTCAGCGGGTTGAAATTCAAACCTATCAGGAGACACCATGAAAACCCGCATCACCGAGCTGTTTGGCATTGAGCATCCGATCATTCAGGGCGGTATGCACTATGTGGGGTTTGCTGAGTTGGCGGCGGCTGTGTCCAACGCGGGCGGGCTCGGCATCATCACCGGCCTGACTCAAAAAACTCCCGAGTTGTTGGCCAAGGAAATTGCCCGCTGCCGCGAAATGACGGACAAGCCGTTCGGTGTGAACCTGACCTTTCTGCCCACCGTGAGCTCGCCCGATTATCCCGGCTATATCCGCGCGATCATCGAAGGTGGCGTGAAGGTGGTAGAGACAGCAGGCAACAATCCGCAGAAGGTATTGCCGGTGTTGCAGGGCGCGGGGATCAAGGTGATTCATAAATGCACCTCGGTGCGCCACTCGCTCAAGGCCGAAGCGATTGGATGCGATGCGGTGAGTGTGGATGGATTTGAGTGTGGTGGTCACCCCGGCGAGGATGACATTCCCAACTTCATCTTGCTTCCACGCGCGGCTGAAGAACTGAAGATTCCATTCGTGGCCTCAGGCGGCATGGCGGATGGCCGCTCGCTGGTCGCCGCGATGGCGCTGGGTGCGGAAGGCATGAACATGGGTACCCGCTTCATCGCCACCAAAGAGGCGCCTGTACATGAAAACGTGAAGCAGGCCATCGTTGCCGCTAGTGAGCTGGATACTCGCTTGGTAATGCGCCCATTGCGAAACACCGAGCGCGTGTTGCGCAATGCGGCTGTGGATCGCTTGCTTGAAAAAGAAAAGACCCTGGGCGCGGAACTCAAGTTCGAAGACATCATCGAGGAAGTGGCGGGCGTGTATCCCAAGATCATGCTCGAAGGCACCATGGACGCAGGAGCTTGGTCGTGCGGAATGGTTGCGGGCTTGATCCATGATGTGCCCACCTGCAAAGAGCTTATTGATCGCATCATGAGTGAAGCTGACGCGATCATTCGGCAGCGGCTGGGTGGGTTCCTCGCCGCTTAGTTGATCGCAGCACCGGTGCTTGCCAACTAATCGGCCAGCACCGTAGTGATCTCGGTGGTCACCTGACTCATCAGCTTATGGATAGGGCATTTCTCGGCCACCGACAACAATTCACGGCGCTGCGCCTCGCTGAGGTCCCCAATGAGTTGCACTGAAGCTTGCAGCTTGTAGGTGCCTTGTCGCTCGGCGCTCGTATCGCGAGTGATCGTAACCTTGATGTCCTCCACCGGTATGCCTTTGCGCTTGGCATACCAAAGCACCGTCAACGCTTTGCATGCGCCCAGCGCGCTATCGTAAAGATCATGGGGATCAGGGCCGCTATCGGCGCCACCATCAGCAGTTGCTATGTCTGTTGGAAGAATATGTTCGCGCACATGCACGATGTGGCGCATTTGAGCTGTGGTGTCGCGGTGGATGAGGATGGGCATGAGCGGCTCTCTTAAGTTGGGCCGGCAACTTTAGCGCGATTTCTGGAAGTCCATCAGATCTGGCGTTCGCTAGAACCAACTCGCAGGCCGTGCGCAAGCACGCCCTTACCCCTCTTGCGCAAAAAACTCCTTACGGAGTTTTTTGGTTGGTCGGGGTGAGAGGATTCGCCCTCTCAAGCGCGGGCCGCGGATTTGCTTGCAAGCAAATCCCTTCGAATCCCCCAAGCTGTCCGCAGGGACACCTTGGCCCCCGCCCAAATCAAAATGGCCCGCAAAGCGAGCCATGTTTGTGG
>JAIYCW010000036.1 GCA_027487815.1 Burkholderiales bacterium | reverse complement strand
TCCACTAGGCGCAACCCTCACATGCTGCAGTTGAGCAAAGCTTGCCGCATCAAGCGCCTGCCCCAAAGCAGGATGACCGCTTCGCACCACGGCGCTGTAACCATCCTGCACCAGCGGCATGCAACGCAGGGCTGGAGGCGGGCTCGGGTAAAAAGCGAGTGCAAGATCAAGCTCACCATCCTCGAGGGCTTGCTCCACCCGCAGGATATTCACCACCATTACATCAATGCCCATCCCTGGCGCCCGCACCTGGAGCCTTTTGCCAAGCTCCGGCAAAACCAGCCATTGGGCATAGTCCGAAGCACAGAAATTGAATCGCTGGCGGGCTTTCAACGGGTCAAATTCCTGTTCAGAGGCAAGCAAGGAGCGCAGTTGTTCAATCGCTGCTCGCACCCCAGGCAAAAGCTCCTCTGCGCGCGGAGTCGGCGCCATGCCTTCGCGGCTGCGCACCAACAAAGGGTCGCCCAAACGATCACGCAAGCGGCCCAGGGTTTCACTGGTTGAAGACTGTGACAGACCAAGGCGCTCAGCCGCCCGGGAGACGTTCTTTTCCCGCATCAGCATGTCGAAACATTCAAGCATATGCAGATCAAGGTTTCGGATGGGTGGGTTCATGCGATTGGCGCCCAAATAAAAAAAGCCGCTTGGTAGCGGCTTTTCACAGAAATTTCGATCATCATTGGCGCCCCATACGAGACGCCGCTAACTCAGCGTGCTTCCTGAATGTTTGACGCCTGCTTGCCCTTGGGGCCCGCAACGATATCAAACTGCACTTTTTGCCCTTCCTTCAGGGTTTTGAAACCACCCATCTGGATAGCGCTGAAGTGCGCAAACAAATCCTCGCCGCCTTCTTCCGGGGTAATAAACCCGAAACCCTTAGCGTCGTTAAACCACTTAACAGTACCCTTGGCCATAGCCTTAAACCTTCCGTTACTAACTACAAATTAGATACACACTTGAAAATCGGTGCATCCGACACAATTTCCGAACACAAGGCACTGGACTTAATGAATCACCAAGAGCAGACCCGAGGGCCGGATAATAACCCTAATTATGACTAAATTGTGCGGGTATTCGAGTTGGAGTGTCAAGTTTATTTGACGCTTGCTGTGAAAACTTTCACCGTCAGTCCGCAAAACGGGTCCGAAAGGCGACAGGAGTGTGGGCAAAAACCTGTCAATCTTGCGAGGTATGAGAGTGCCGATAGAATGTCAGGTATGACTACGCGACCCGACCCCAATACCGTCCTGGAAGACCAGGCGGAAAAGGTCAAGGTTCCACCGATGTATCAGGTGTTCCTTCTCAACGACGACTACACTCCCATGGAGTTTGTCGTCAGTGTTTTGCAGAAGTTTTTTGGCATGGGGCGTGAAAAGGCGACCCAGGTCATGTTGAAAGTACACCGTGAAGGCCGCGGAGTTTGCGGCGTTTACCCCCGGGATGTTGCGGCCACGAAGGTCGAGCAGGTTGGTGACTACGCACGCGAGCACCAGCATCCGTTGCAGTGCGTGATGGAGGAAGCATGATCGCTCAAGAGTTGGAAGTGTCCCTGCATATGGCCTTTGTGGAGGCCCGGCAGCAGCGGCACGAGTTTATTACCGTCGAGCATCTGTTGCTTGCGCTCCTCGATAACCCTTCCGCCGCTGAAGTGTTGCGCGCCTGCGCGGCCAATATTGATGATCTGCGCAAGAATTTGAGCGGTTTCATCAAGGAAAACACCCCCGTGGTGCCTGGCACCGATGAAATCGATACCCAGCCCACTTTGGGGTTTCAGCGGGTGATTCAGCGCGCCATCATGCATGTGCAGTCGACTTCCAATGGCAAGAAGGAAGTGACTGGTGCCAATGTGCTGGTGGCCATTTTTGGCGAGAAGGATTCGCATGCGGTGTATTACCTGCATCAGCAAGGCATCACCCGTCTGGATGTGGTGAACTACATTTCGCATGGCATCACCAAGAATCCCCAGCCCAAAGAACAACCCAAGGAAGAGGCCGAGCAGTCTGCTGAGCAGGATGGCAAGGAGCAGCAACAAAGCGCCCTGGATCAATACACCCAGAATCTGAACGTTGCAGCTAAAGACGGCAAGATTGATCCACTGATCGGTCGAGACTCCGAAGTTGAGCGTGTGATTCAGGTGTTATGCCGTCGGCGTAAAAACAACCCCCTTTTGGTGGGTGAAGCCGGGGTCGGCAAAACCGCGATCGCGGAAGGCTTGGCTTGGCGCATTACCCAGGGCGATGTTCCTGAAGTGCTCAACGATGCCGTGGTGTATTCGCTCGATATGGGCGCATTGCTCGCCGGCACCAAGTATCGCGGGGATTTCGAGCAGCGCTTGAAGACCGTGCTCAAGCAACTGAAGGCTTCCCCCAACGCCGTATTGTTTATTGATGAGATTCATACGCTGATTGGTGCGGGCTCCGCTTCTGGCGGAACTCTGGATGCATCCAACCTGCTCAAGCCAGCGCTATCCTCGGGTGCGTTGAAGTGCCTGGGCGCAACGACATATACCGAGTACCGGGGTATCTTCGAGAAGGATCATGCGCTCTCGCGGCGCTTCCAGAAGATTGATGTCAATGAGCCCACAGTTGAGCAAACCGTGCAGATTTTGCGTGGCCTGAAGTCGCGCTTTGAGGAGCATCATGGCGTGAAGTACGCCAGCTCCGCGCTATCGGCCGCAGCTGAGCTAAGCGCGAAATACATCAATGATCGTCACTTGCCCGATAAGGCGATTGATGTGATTGATGAGGCAGGCGCTGCGCAGCGGATATTGCCCAAGAGCAAGCAAAAGAAGGTGATCGGCAAAGGCGAGATCGAAGATATCGTGTCGAAGATCGCCCGGATTCCACCTGCTTCGGTTTCTTCGGACGATCGCGGCAAACTGCAAACTCTGGATCGCGATCTGAAGGCCACGGTGTTTGGTCAGGATCCTGC
>JAIYCW010000071.1 GCA_027487815.1 Burkholderiales bacterium | reverse complement strand
TGGGCCGAGGACGGCACCTGCCTGCAGGTGTTTGCCGGGCACAAACACTGGGTGCGCTCCTGCGCCCTGATCGCGCACCAGGGCCAGCTGCGCCTGCTCACCGGCTCTCACGACAAGACCGCGCGCCTGTGGGCGGAGGATGGCACCTGCCTGCAGGTGTTAGAGGGGCACACAGACTGGGTGCGCTCCTGCGCCCTGATCGAGCACCAGGGCCAGCTGCGCCTGCTCACCGGCTCTGTCGACCACACCGCGCGCCTGTGGGCCGAGGACGGCACCTGCCTGCAGGTGTTTGCCGGGCACAAACACTGGGTGCGCTCCTGCGCCCTGATCGAGCACCAGGGCCAGCTGCGCCTGCTCACCGGCTCTGGCGACAAGACCGCGCGCTTGTGGGCTGAGGACGGCACCTGCCTGCTGAAGTTTGCGGGGCACGCAGGTCCTGTGAGCTCCTGCGCCTTGTTCGAGCACCAGGGGCACCTCATGGCGATGAGCCACGACGTTACCTGCTCCGTGAGGCTGTGGAATCTGGATTGCGCCACGCTGCATTCTTTCTGGATGCCAATACGCGATGTCCGGCTGCACTTTACCGCCACGGCATGCCAGGGCATCCACACCGCCTGGCCCTATTTTCAGCTGCGCATCGATGGCCATCGCTACAGCTTTGACTCGTTGGAAGACCTCAGTGCTGGGCAGCTCGCCGCCGTGCGGGAGAGCTTCGGCAAGATTACCGTGCCCCAGCCCTAGCCCCTGGCCCCAGTGCTCGCTCCGTCCACTGCTGCTGCCAGCCAGGGTCAGACTGCGTGGCATGGGTAGCGCTGCGCCCGAATCGCGGAGCGGATACCACCACTGCAGGCGACATCCTTCGAGCTAACACAACGAGCAATCTTCTGTTGTACTTTGGGGGGAGTCCACCTATGTCAAGTTAGCCAACACTTCTCCAGTACTTGACGTCCAAGTGCACGCGAGAAACCCCCTCTGCCTTAGCTACTTTTTTTGCAAATGCCTGGTACTGGACACTCGTATGGGGATGCAACCCGATTACGGTTTGCCATCGCGGCAGCGACTTACCGCCATCTTCTGCCCGAAGGCGTTTTGCCACATGGCTATCTAGCGGTACTTCGAGCCATCTCTCGATTTTCTTCAACTGAAAAGTCTTACAAAGATACTGGTTGTACAAACAATGTCGCAAGAAAATGTTAAGAAACTTCCTAGCACTGCCCCAATGCCTACCTTCTTTCGGCATAGCTTTCATGAGCTCAAGAGTCGCGCGTTCTAGCTCCGCTTCAAAGGCCTCGGACGTGCCCAAGTTAAAGCGACGCAGATCCAAAGACTGCAGATACTCACGCGATTTTTGTATCGTACCTTTTGGCCCCATGCCACGGGCTGTTGAAGCTCCGATCGAGGTGCTACCAAGGCGCTTTTGCATCAATTGAACGTATGGAGCTTTCACGATTGTGATACCTATCCAAAAATAGTCGCCAAGTTTATCTGTCAATGCCGAAGTAAATGTTGACCACCTGAGGATGAGTTGCGACGAAGGGTAATCTCCCCACAAAACCACGGCGATGGAAAAAGGGGAGATTACCCTCCCCATCGGCGTTCATTCTTTGTTGCCGACGGCAACCCTGGCTTCCTGAAAGCCGCTGGCAACCAGGGCTGGCCGAAGCTCTGCCAATGCGCTGGCAGGTACCGCAAGCCACACTAGATTCTTGGCGCGTGTAATGGCCACGTAGCCGATGCGACCGACTTCGGTGCTCACGCCTGCCAGCAATGCGGAGACGTGTTCCTTTGCAGCGAGGTAAAGGACTGCATCCAGGCCTTCGCCTTTCACCTGATGCACGGTGTCCACGCGAATGCGGGCGTCGTTCGCGACAGCCAGGTCGCGGCCGACCATCAATGGAGCATTGGGCAGCCCCTTTTTCGCCAGCTTGTTGCCCAGGTTGTCGGCCGTCGCCAGGTCGAACTTGTCCTGCAGCGACGCCAACAATGCCCTCGTCCTCGTGAGCAGCAGCGGGTGCCAACTCGTGTCGGCCCTTAGCGATGCGGACGGCAAACCAGTGTCTGGGTTGCGCGTGAAGCTCCATATCTCGCGGCGCAACAGAATCGCTTCCGGATAACGTGCAGGTTGGGTGATCATGGCCACAAGTCCTTGGGGCGGGTCTGCCAACAGGCCGGCAACGCATGAAGCCACCGTCTTGAATGCGTTCAGATAGTCTTGCCGCTTGTCTCTGAGAATCGCGGCCGCCGCAAAGCCCTTCACGAGACCCTGACCTGCTGGCACATCATTACCGGCCAGCTTGTCAGCGAGTTCACGTCCGCGACAAAGGACCATCGACCGTTTGGGGTCCAGCCCCGCAGAAAGCACAGCCGCGCCGAAGGCAGTAATGAGTTGTTCTCGTTCAGCATTCTTATACGCAATGAAGAACGCGCCATGTGGAGTCTCGGGCGCCGGCCGTTCCGCGGTATCGGCACGGGCGGACAACTTGTTCGCGAGCGCCAGGATAGAGGGAACCGACCGATAGTTGTGCGTCAACGCGTAGCACTTGATGCCTGGCCGCAACCCGTACTGCGTGAGAAATTTGCCGTTTGCGCCAGCGAACTCGTAAATTCCCTGGTAAGGATCACCGATCAATGAGATCTGAGTACCGCCCAGCATCAATTGCTCGAGGATGGCCTGGTGAAGCGTGCCGATATCTTGAGATTCGTCGATAAGGATGTGGGGGTAGCGCTGGGCGAGTGCCCGGAGAATGGCAGGCTGCTCGAGCAGAACGCGATGGGACCAGTAGCGCCCCAAGTTGTGGGTGTAGGCGCCCGTTCTACCCAAGCGATTGACGATCGCTGATGCATACGCTGCATTCAGCTCAGAAACTTGATCGTTATTCGCATAGTAAAAGTAAGCAGCCCCATCCCGAAGTCCGACTTGCATTTTCGTAATGCTGAGCGGGTAGGTACCAGTTTTGAAGCTGAACCCATTTAAGAAGGACTCGCCGCCCATCACGAGAAAGGCCGCCTGTGTTGCTCCCATCGTGCGATAGGCGTGCGGGCGCAGGATATTGCGGGTGATGAACCCGTCCAGCGTATCGATCTCGACTCGGTCGCGCCCAATGCCGGCGGGCTGGTCCTTCGTAAGCGTCTGATAGCTGTCTCGAAAGGTATCCACGGCGACGTTGGAGAACGACAGCAGCGCAACTCGACCACGTTGATTTCCTAGCCGTTTGCGCATTTCGATCAGTCGACGCACCGCGGTGCGCGTTTTGCCGCTACCTGCGCAAGCAATCACGGACAGAGGTACTAGCGGTGCATCGATGATGGCCTGCTGTTCGGCCGACAGCGTTGTCATAGCTTCGCAGGTGCGAGTTGGCAGGCATGCACGATGGCGGCGCGAATGTATTCCGGCACCACGCACGCGGCTCCTGGTTCCGAGAAGGCTTGTGCCAGCGCTTGACCGAAGCGTCCCTTTCGCACGTTGTCCTGCTTCCGCTCGAACATGCCGGTGAACAAAGCGCGCGCCTTTGCAGCGTCGTCCACGGCGGCATCGACTTCTGCCTGCACCTTCACCGCGATTTTCGGATGAAGTTCTTTCAAAGCTTGTAGCATGGCGATGCGGTTGTCGGCGTGCAGAGCCAAGTCGTACTCGAACGTCTTCAGTCCATGAAAGACCTTGACGAAGGCGTCTTCGCTCCCCTTCATCTTGGCAGTGTTGTTCGACACTTGGATGACATCGCCGGGTGCCGGATAAAGCGCCTGCGTTTCGCTGCCATCGGTAGGCTCGGCTTCGGGGTCGGCGTCGGTAATCACTGCCACCGGAATTTTCAGCGCATTCTTCCCGAACAGCGGCAGGAACGAATCGAAATTCAAACCTTCGACGCTGATCAAACTGACGGCATGTTCCCGCAGTTTGAAACCCGCTTTCTCGGCCAGCACGCTCACGAGCATCAGCTCTGCCGCGCCTTCCACGAAGATCACTCGTCGGGCGAAGAACAGTTCCGCGCGGGTGACATCCAGGTAGCGCTCCAGCTTTTCGCGCTTACCCTTTTCGAAGGTGATCGTTCGGGGGAAGAAGGTCTCTACCGCCGCGCCCGTATCCACAAGACACGTCAGGCTGTCGAGATCGGCGATGCTGGCGAAGTTGGGTGAATGGCTGGTGACGAAAAGCTGCACCGGTTTTTCGCCATCGGTGGCCTGGACGGTTTCCAGATAGCGTAGCAGCACCGCCTGAAGCTGCGGATGCAGGTGCGCTTCCGGTTCTTCGACGATCAAGCTGCGATAGCTGGCTTCCGGATTCTTGGCCAGCTCGCTGAGCACCACTGCCATGAAGATCAGGTTGTTGAAGCCCAATCCGTTTTGCTCAATCTCGAAGGCATCCACAAGCAGCGATAGGCGTGAAGCCAGACGCTGAAAGTCACTAGCGCTGAGGCCGATCTTCAGCACTTGGGCCAGCTGCGGGCCGAGCATGGCGTCATGCCGAGTGTTGATGGCCTTGTGTGTGTTGACGATGGGCTGGTGGTTTTTCAGTTTTTCGTCGAGCTCCTTCAGTACGACATTGATGCCCTCGCGGCCTGCGTCATCAGCAAGCAACTGGAATAGCCGCGCAAGTTGGCTGGTACGGCTCGGTTTGAGTCCTTGCGAAGCATCGCGCAGCGGCGGCAGATACACCCCGCGCAGGTTCTCCATCATGTCGGAGGTCAGGCCCACGTCCTCGTGGTCACCGCACCAGCGCTTGGCCCGCAGTCGGCCCGCCTTGTCAGCTTCGGCATAGCGAATGGTGATGTGCGCCTCCAAGTCTCCGGCCGTGCCGGGCTTGAGCGCTGCAAGAAAATCGGCCTCATCGTCCGGGTCGAGTCCTCGGAAGACGTACTCGAAAACGATGTCCCCGGCCGGTTTGCCAACTTTGGGGTGATGCACGTCGTCGATGTCGAGCCGAGGGTATGGCTCGTCATGTCCCGCCAGTAGTGCGCGCAACGCATCGACTACGGCTGTCTTACCTACGTTGTTGGCGCCAACCAGAACATTCAAACCGGGTTGAAAGCTCAGTTCCGCCTTTTGCAGCTTCCTGAAGTTAGAGATGTTCAGCTTTGCCAAGTACACCAGTCGCTCCTGAAATGACTCAGCATTCTTGTGCCACGGATCTCCATAAATCCTGACCATTCGGATGGGCGCCTCCCTCTCGGGGCGCTGAAAAACTGTAGAGGTTGGAACGCCCCATAGGTTGCGCACGATCTCACTGAGCGGGCGTTACTAGACGCAACAGAAGATACTGTTCCGAAGGCTCTGAACATGATGTTGCTTTCAAACGAGGTAAGCGAACAGTTCCGCATCATCATCATAAAGAATGCCCCTTTTACCGCTCTCGGGCCGCCTGCTGGGTAACGGCCTTCAGTGGCGACAGGAGGTAATCCAGCACACTACGATTGCCCAAGTGAATCTCCGCACTGACCTGCATCCCCGGCGTCAATGATCGCTTCACCCCATCCGCACTTTGGAATCTCTGATCCGTTAACGAAACCACCGCGCGGTAAGTCAACGGAGGTGGCCCAGAAATCGCTCCAAGCCTTTGGGCCTCCGAACTCGTTGGATTGGTTGAATCGGCACCAATGTGGGCCACCTTCCC
>JAIYCW010000009.1 GCA_027487815.1 Burkholderiales bacterium | reverse complement strand
TCTTCAATCCGCCGATCCTGCTCAGCCACATGATCAATCAGCTGCGTAATCGCATTGGCCAATGGATCGTCTTGATTGCCGGTGACTGCGTAGGCTGAGAACCCCATCCGCGCGGCCTGCTCCTCGCGCTTTTTATCCGCTTCATGCAAGATGATGCGAGCCGGAATCCCGACAGCCGTCGCGCCCGGAGGCACCTCCTTGACCACTACCGAATTGGAGCCAATACGCGCATTCGCTCCAACAGTAAACGGCCCGAGAACCTTGGCTCCTGCGCCGACTACAACACCGCGCAATAGGGTTGGATGACGCTTGCCGCCGTCCAGTGAAGTGCCGCCCAGAGTTACGCCCTGGTAAATCGTGCAGTCGTCGCCAATTTCGGCTGTTTCGCCAACCACTACGCCCATGCCGTGATCGATAAATACGCGCCGACCCAGCTTGGCGCCCGGGTGAATTTCAATGCCGGTAAGCCAACGGCCCCAATGCGAGATCCAGCGGGCCAGGGTATGCAGGCGCGCACGCCAAAACTTCGCCGCCACCCGATGAATCCATACCGCATGAATGCCTGGATAACACAACACCACCTCGATGGCCGAACGCGCTGCCGGATCACGCTCCAGCACTGTGGCGATGTCTTCACGAAAGCGGCGAAATGGCACCCTGCCCTCCTTAGGCTACAGATCCGCTCGAAAGCCTCAGCTGGCCCTCGAATCCCCGGATTCTACTGCCCATCGCGCAGGCGCGTGCACGCGTCCCGACATGAGCTTGCGGGCCGAATGGGAAAGCACCGTTTTTTCAAAGCGCCAGCCACTGAGGGTTTCACGCACCTGTGCCCCTATTGTCAATACTCCTGATGGGTGGCCAATCCGGGTGGGCACGCCGGGCAAGGTTCGGGCAATTTCATGGGTGACTGACCCCGGTAAGGCGGCACAGGCCGCCAGTGCAACGGCTGCTGGGCCTGGCAGATCGGCTAGCAGCCGACCCTTCACAAGCAGACGGGCCGACAGGTCCATCGCCTCGGCCGAAATCGCCTCGCCACGTTCGGTTTTGTACGCCACAGGCGGAGCGACCCAAACAAGCTTGGGATGCAAAGGCGAAATCAAGGCAGCATCGGCTTCGTGCAGCACAAACCCCATGCGCACAGCAGCTTGGGCGCGCACGCGCTCAAGCAAAGCCGGAAGCTTGCGCTGGCGCAGCAACTCCGCAGGCAGCTCGCGACCGGTCAGCCCCAGACTTTGTGCCTTGACCACTACCAGCGCTTCATCCACGCACAGGAGGCTCGCCTGCACCAGGCCAACCACCTCGAGTTCAAATTTATCTTGAACCTGACCGGTGGGCAAAAACCCACTCGCCTGACCTTCAAGCACAGGGCGCTCAGGCAACGCGAAAAACTCCAGCCGAATTTCACTTCCGCTGAAAGCCACCCCCGGCTCCTCAAACGCCCCGCCTTCAAGCGCTTTGCCCTGCTGCACCGGCACATGAGCCTCAATCAACTGGCCCAGCTGGCTTTGCCACAGGCGAACTTTCGTCATGCCCTCTTGAGGCGTCACCAGCCCTTGGTCAATCGCAAAGCTGGCCACCGCTGCACTGAGATGCTCGCAATTGCGGCTCCAATCGATTTGGGCACTTGCGCATTCGATGTGCCCCACCATGAAGTCGAGATCTGCATCTTCACGCAACGAGGGCCACACCACCACCACTTTACTTGTGCTGGCGCTCGCCCCACCGACGCCATCGGTTTGGGTTTCATGCGGGTCAGGACTGCCCATCAAACGCAGCAACAAGGCATCGCGGCTTCGGGGCAAGCGCGGCAAATCTCGCATCTGAAAAAATAAGCCCTTGCAGCTTCCCCCTCTCATCCAGACCGCCGGAACCTCGCTGGCTTGCCCAGCCGGATCGATGCTGTCACTCGCCATCCTCAAGCCTCCCGTTTTGACACAGCAGCGGCCCGCTCGGCAGCCTGCAGCATTTTCTTGCAGATACCTCGCAATAGATGGACCTCCTCGGCCTCGAGGCGTGAGCGAGCAACAAGCCGGCGCATGCGAGGCATGAGTTTTTTGGGATGCTCGGGATCAAGATAATCAATCGCAACCAGTGCCTGTTCAAGATGCTCCATGAGCCCTTCGATGGCGCCGAGCGTAGCGGGCTCTGGCTGGGGAAACTCAGGCTGCGTCTCATGGGCCCGCACAACATCCAGCGCGGGATCGCTGCCTGCCAGGGCTCGACGCCTGGCCAGATAGCAAATCAGTTGTACGGCCTGGGACAAGTTTAGGGAGTGATAGTCCGAAACGCCCGGAATGCTGATCACCCGCTGACACTGCGCCACTTCCTCAATCAACAGCCCGGTGCGCTCGGTGCCAAAGACCAACGCCACTTCTCGTGCGGTTTGTTCTATTTCAGCAAACACCTCGTCAATTACCGGCTCGGGCGGCATGGCTGGCGGCCCGAACTCACGGCTGGCGGCGGACACCGCCACGGCTAAAGTGCAATCAGCCAGCGCTTCCGGCAAGCTCGCCACGTAGCGGATCGACTCCAACACATCTATCGCGCCACTGGCCAGCGCGATCGCATCCTGTTTTCTATGCAGTCGCTCCTTGCCAGGCTCCACGATCCACAGCTGCTTGAGCCCCATGACGCGCATTGCGCGAGCCACCGAGCCGACGTTGCCCGCATGGGTGGGTTGAACCAGCACGATTCGCAAGTGATTCAGGCTATGCGGGGATTTTTGGTGCATGGAATTACAATAGAGGGTTTTCCGGGATCATTTATGCATCCGATGCTCACAATTGCGGTGAAAGCCGCGCGTCAGGCAGGGCGCATTATCACCCGTGCCAGCGATGATCTGGACAAGATTCAGGTGACCCGCAAGGATCGCAATGATTTTGTCACTGAGGTCGATCAGGCCAGCGAACGGGCGATTATCGACATCCTCTTCGAGTCCTTTCCGCATCATTGTGTGCTTGGCGAGGAGTTCGGCATTACGGTTGGCCCCAAAGCCACGAAACCCGACGATCCCAAAACCGCTGAGGCGATCTGGATTATCGACCCGCTGGATGGCACCACCAATTTCATCCACGGTCTGCCGCACTATGCAGTGTCGATAGCCTTGATGGAGCGCGGCGTGCTGACCCAGGGTTTGGTATACGACCCCAACCGTAATGAGCTTTTTCTGGCCTCCAAGGGGCGCGGTGCTTTTTTGAACGACCGCCGGATTCGGGTCTCCAAGCGCACGAAACTGGATGAAGCTTTGATCGGCACTGGATTTCCGTATCGCAAGCTGCATGATTTGCCACGTTACCTGCGTATGCTCCACGGCATCACAGAGAAGACAGCGGCAGTACGGCGCCCCGGGGCTGCGGCACTTGATCTGGCTTATGTCGCCAGCGGCCGATACGATGGATTTTTCGAGCTGGGGCTCTCACCCTGGGATGTGGCAGCAGGCGCGCTATTGGTGACCGAAGCCGGTGGCTTGATTGGCGATTTCGCGGCCGAGCCCAATCACCTGTTTGGCGATGAAGTATTGGCGGCCAATCCGAAGGTGTTTGCTGCACTCTTGCCTTTGTTGAAGCATTGATCGCAACCTGAATCGTTTGTTCGTTATCCACGGAGAGCGCTTGAAATGGCCTATGAAACCCTGATCGTCGAGCAACGCCAAGCGGTGTGCTGGATCACACTGAATCGCCCCACTCAATTTAACGCGCTCAGCCTCACCATGACCAACGAGCTGGCTGATCTCGCCACCAAGCTTTGTATGGACGCCAGCGTGCGGGCGATTGTGATTACAGGCGCGGGGGACAAGGCGTTTTGCGCGGGCGGCGATGTCGGTGGTTTTGCAGCAGATCCTGAAAAGACTCCCTTGTTGGCGATGCAAATGACCGGCGGCTTGCACAGCGCCATTTCGCGCTTCGCGGGCGGCCATGCTCCAGTAATTGCTGCTGTTAACGGGGTTGCGGCCGGTGGCGGGCTTTCACTTATGGCGGGATGCGATCTGGCCGTGTGTACAAGCAGTGCACGCTTCACCAGTGCCTACACCCAGATTGGCCTGACCCCGGATGGCAGCTCCACCTACTTTCTGACCCGCTTGCTTGGGCCCCGCCGCGCGCTGGAGCTTTTTCTGACCAACCGCACGCTCAATGCTGATGAGGCGCTGAGCTGGGGGCTGGTCAATCAGGTCGTGCCTGCGGCGGACTTGTTGAGCACTGTTGAGGCGCTGGCCACCCGGATAGCTGCTGGCCCGCCACTGGCACATCGCGGGATCAAGCGACTGGTCCAGCTTGGCGGCAACACCCCGCTGGAAACTCAAATGGAGTATGAGTCGCAGTCGATTGCGGCCATGGCAGCCACGGACGATGCCAAGGGTGCGATTGCTGCTTTTGTAGCCAAAAGCAAGCCCGTATTTCACGGGCGCTAAACGCCATGACTAGCGGCACACTGGCGGGGGCACACGCTGGCCACACGCCGATGATGCAGCAGTTTCTGCGTATCAAAGCCGAACATCCGGACACCCTCCTGTTTTACCGGATGGGCGACTTCTACGAATTGTTTTACGAAGATGCGCAACTTGGGGCGCAACTTCTGGGCATCACCCTGACGCAGCGCGGTGCTTCTGCGGGTGCCCCGATTCCCATGGCTGGCGTTCCGGTACATGCTGTAGATCAGTATCTTGCCCGCCTGGTCAAGCTCGGACGCTCGGTAGCGATTTGCGAGCAGATTGGCGATCCCGCCACCAGCAAAGGGCCGGTAGAACGCAAGGTCGTGCGGATCGTTACGCCGGGCACCCTGTCGGACACCCAGTTGCTCCCCGAACGTGAAGACCGCTCCTTGGTGGCCGTGTTGCCGATTTCGGGGCAACGGGCACATTTGGCCGCATTGGTGTTGGCCAGCGGGCGCTGCATGGTGGTGCTCGACTGTGCCGATTGGGTGGGCCAGCTTCAGGCGATGCAAGCGGCCGAAGTGTTGTTGCCCGAAAGCGCTGAGGAGGCTTTTGCACAGCTTCAGCAAAGCGGCTTTAAAGGGGCAACCCTCAAGCTCGGAGCCGCGCAATTTGCCAGCGCTTCGGGACTGCAGCAGTGGCGCGAGCTTTTGGGGGTGAGTTCGCTGGAGGGGTTTGGGATTGCTGCGGGCGATCCTGTGCTGGGAGCACTCGGCGCGCTCTTGAGCTATTTGAAACGAACCCAGGGGCATTGGCCCTCCCATATTCGAAGTATTGAGCGGATGGATCTGAGCGAGCGGCTTATGCTCGACGCGGTCGCCCAGCGCAATCTTGAGCTGTTTGAAACCCTGCGTGGCGAACCCAGCCCCACCTTGTTTAGCCTGCTCGATGAAACCCGCAGCAGCGGGGGGGCTCGCTTGCTGAGGCGCTGGTTGGTGGAGCCGCATCAGAACCCTCATCATCCGCATCAGGGTGCACTCGTCCGACAGAACCAGATCGCGGCGCTGCTTGAAAGCTCAACCAATCTGCCTCAGCAGCTGGCCACGATTCTGCGCGAGATTCCCGATATCGAGCGCATCACGACCCGGATTGCACTAGGCAGCGTGCGCCCCCGAGAGCTAGCGGCATTGCGTGATGCGTTTACCGCGCTTGATCGATTATGTGCCTCGCTGCAGCCTTGCGCAGCCCGCTTTACTGATCAACTGGCCAGCCTGATTGCGCCACCGCCTCTTGCTGCTTTACTTATTGACCAGTTGGCGCCCGAGCCCGCCGCTTTGGCGCGCGAAGGTGGAGTGTTTCGCGACGGCTTTGATGCGCAGCTTGATGAGCTGCGAGCGCTGGATCAGCATTGCGACCAGTTTTTACTTGAGTTTGAGCAACGTGAGCGGGAGCGCACAGGTATTGGCACCCTGCGGGTGGGCTTTAATCAGGTACATGGGTTTTATATCGAGGTGACCCACGGGCAGGCAGCCCGAGTACCCGATGACTACCGTCGCCGTCAAACTCTTAAAGGCGCTGAGCGCTACATCACGCCAGAACTCAAGGCCTTCGAAGACAAGGCGCTCTCTGCCAAACAACGCGCCCTGTCGCGGGAGCGGGTGCTTTATGAAGCGTTGCTGGCGGGATTGCAACCTTATGTGATCCCACTGCAGGCGTTAGCTCAGGCCAGCGCTCACGTGGATGTGATCCAGGCACTAGCCCAGGTGGCAGCGCGGGAACAATGGAGCCCGCCCAGATTCAGCACAGGCATTGGTATTCGCATTGAATCAGGTCGGCATCCGGTGGTGCAAGCCCAGGTGCGGCAATTCATTGCCAACGACTGCGTGCTCGATACCCAGCAGCGTTTGATGCTGATTACCGGGCCCAACATGGGCGGCAAATCCACCTACATGCGTCAGGTCGCCTTGATTGTATTGCTGGCTTATGTTGGCAGCTTTGTGCCGGCAACATCCTGCGAGCTCGGACCCATTGATCGCATCCTGACCCGCATCGGTGCATCAGATGATTTGGCAGGCGGGCGCTCCACCTTCATGGTCGAAATGACCGAGGCCGCAAGCATTCTCCACTTGGCGAGCGAACGCTCCTTGGTATTGATGGATGAAATCGGCCGGGGCACGTCAACCTATGACGGCCTTTCGCTCGCGCATGCAATTGCAGAACGCCTGGCAGAGCATAATCGGTGCCTGACGCTGTTCGCTACCCATTACTTCGAAATCACCGCACTTGGTCAGTCATTTGGCGGGGCCTTCAACCGGCACCTTGCTGCGGTTGAGCATCAAGGCAAGGTGGTGTTTCTTCATCAATTGCGCGAGGGCCCAGCCAATCAAAGTTATGGCTTGCAGGTTGCCCGACTTGCCGGGGTGCCTGGTGCGGTGATTCAGTCAGCCCGCAAACGCCTGCAGCAACTTGAACAATCCGCAGCTCAATTCGACCCTTCGCAGTTTGATCTCTTTGCGCCACCGACCACTGACCCTGACGTGGACAGTGACTCATCCCTAAGTGCAAGTCAATCGGCGATCCTCGGAGAGTTGCATAGCCTGCAGCCTGATGATATTAGCCCTCGCCAGGCACTCGACCTGTTGGCACAGTGGAAGGCACTGATGAATTCCGACCAACCTGCCATCAACGATTCAGGAACGCCATGACCCTTTTTCGCCGAGTTTCCCGCCGCGCAGTATTGGGCTGGACTGGGGCCACGGCTAGTGTGTTGTCCTGCCCGGTGCTTCAAGCCCAACCCGGCCCCGGCGACAAGTTTCGATTCGCATTTATCGGCGACACCCCATACAACGGCGCTGAAGCGCAGGTGCTCACTCAGGTGTTTGAGCAGATCGATCCGGACTGCGCATTTGTGCTGCATATCGGCGATATCAAGGCGCGCAAGGAACCCTGGCAAACAGCATTTTTCGAACAGCGCCTGCGCCTCTTTGACCAAGTGCGCCAGCCCCTGGTGTTACTGCCTGGCGATAACGAATGGAGCGACGCTCCACGCGGATCCTCCAAGCCTGCTTTTGGTTGGTTGCAGTGGCTGCGTGAGCATGCTTACCAGCACTGGCCCAAAGCTGCCTTCATGCAGGCTCAAGCCTTGTTTGAGCGCCAATCGATCAAGCCCGATAGCGCCGCTCCCATCGAAAATATGCGCTGGGTGATGGCCAAGCTTCCGCAGGTCATGTTCGTCAGCCTCAACATTCCGGGTGGTGTGGATCCACGCAATTTCTCTCCTCGCGAACAGGAGGCGTTTCAAGCGCTTCAGCAGTTCAACGACGTCTGGCTCACCGAGAGCCTCGCTCAATGCAACCGGACGGGGATCAAACATGTCGTGATAGCCACGCATGCGGATATCGGATTTGAGCGCGATCAGCGTGGCCCCGAGGGGCTGCTACGCCTGCCGCAGGACAACTACTCGGGCATACGCCGCTGGTTGGCCAGACAGGCGCGCAGCTTCGATGGCCAGCTTCTTTTCCTTCATGGCGATACCCATGTCTACCGCCTTGACCAGCCCCTGCTGGATGAGCAAGGCGAGCGCGTCACCAACTTTACCCGCGTGGAATGCTACGGATCACCCTTTGCCAATGCTTGGCTGGAAGTGCTCTGGCAGGGTAATGGCTGGGAAGTTCGCTCCCGTAGCCTTGCGCTTGAGCCACGCACTGCAACCTAACCCACTGCCATCCTATGCCCCCGCGTTTATCTGAACATAGCCACGTGCCCCTGTTCGGCACCCTGAATCTCGGCATGAGTCCGCAGGCCTTCACGAAAAAGCACTGGCAACGCAAACCCCTGTTGGTTCGGCAGGCGTTTTCCGGCTCAGCACTACAAACGCGGTTTGGCGCTGCTCCCGATCTTTTACAACTCGCGCGCGCAGATGGGATCGAAAGCCGCTTGATCCAGCAAAGTTCGCGCGGCTGGAAAGTAACCCACGGCCCGCTCGAGCATATTCCCTCGTTACGCACGGCGCGCTGGACTGTCTTGCTGCAAGGCCTTGATCTTGTGTGGCCGCAAGCCCGCGATGTTCTTGAAGCCTTCCGGTTTCTGCCCGATGCGCGTCTGGATGATGTGATGGTCAGTGTGGCTGGACCGCAAGGCGGCGTGGGGGCCCATCTGGATTCTTATGACGTGTTCCTTCTACAGGTCAGCGGCGAGCGTCATTGGTCGATTGCTCCACCCTCACCCCATCATCAGTTCATCCCCGAAGTGCCGCTAAAGCTGTTGGCTGAGTTTCACCCAACCGAGCAATGGACACTCCTGCCCGGCGATATGCTTTACCTGCCACCGGGATGGGCGCATAACGGTGTCGCAGGCGCAACGGGTGGCGCAGGCCCCTGCATGACCGCATCCATCGGTTTTCGGGCCCCCAGCCGCCATGAGTTTCTGAACTATGCGCTGCAGCGTTGGGCTGACGATTTGCCAGGGCCGGATCCCCGCTTTGCTGACCCCGGGCGAGCCGCAACCGCTAAGCCTGCTCAGATTCCCTCAGACCTTGATGCAGCCCTGGAGCACTGGCTCAGGCAGCTCAAGGCAGATCGGCGGACTGCTCAGCAGTTGATTGGTGAATTCTTGTCAGAGCCCAAACCCGTGGTGTGGTTTGAATCGCAGCCCTTGTTGGCGCCCGGCCCATGGCTTAAAACCTTGCGTAAACAAGGTGTGAGACTTGACCCTCAAAGCCGGGCACTTTACTCAGGCGACAAGCTTTTTATCAACGGTGAGGCCGCCCCCCTCAAGGCTGATCGGATCATGCGCCGACTCGCAGACCAGCGCTTTTTGACGGCCGAAGATTGCGCCAGTTTGGACGATTCAATGCCAATTGTTGGGGCACTGCGACAATGGCATGGGCTTGGTTGGCTACATATTGGTGCTACAATAGAGGGCTTGAGTTAGCAAGATGGTGTTTTGCCTAACTCGGAACTTTGCTACGGTTTACGAAGTTTTTACCGCAGGCGCGTGATCAGAGAAGGCAGTTCCGTGAAATCCACGGGGCTATCTCCCCCAGATGCAAGCTTTGCACCATTTTTTTGATTGTTTTAAGGAATCATGATGACCAAGACCCTGTTGGCTGCCTCGTTGATCGCTTTGGCTGTTGTCGCTTGCGGCAAAAAAGAAGAAGCTCCCGCACCTGCTGCTCCCGCTGCTGCTCCTGCCGCCGCACCCGCTGCTGCTCCAATGGACGCCGCTAAGGATGCTGCTGGCAAGGCTGTTGACGCCGCCAAGGATGCTGCTGGCGCCGCTACTGACGCTGCAAAAGATGCTGCTAAAGACGCTGCTGGTGCTGCCAAGGATGCTGCCGGCGCTGCTGTTGATGCAGCAAAAGACGCTGCTGCCAAGGCAACGGACGCAGCTAAAGACGCTGCTGGTAAAGCTGCTGACGCTGTCAAGAAGTAATAATCGAATCTGGCGGAGCTTCGCGCTCTGTCTGATCGAAAAAGCCGCCTTCGGGCGGCTTTTCTTTTGATCATGATCAGCTAGGATTGCGCCGAGTTCCGGCAATAGTGAGAAGCCTAGACCGCTTGCACTTGCACCTGCAACACATCAATCCAGGCCAGTCCCCGCTCCTGCTCAGCCACTAACACTTCATCAATCCTGCGCCCACTGGCTTGGGCCAATGCGTGGCAAGCAAGCTCAGACGTATTGTTCTGCTGACTCAAATGAGCAGCCGCAAGCGTTTGCAGGCGACTTTGATCGACTCCGGCGAGCCAGGCTGCAGCCTGCTTATTGCTCAGATGGCCGTAGTCGCCACCAATGCGACGCTTCAAGCTGGCGGGGTAATCACTTTTTGCGAGCATTTGCTCGTCATGATTGGCCTCTAGCACCAAAGCATCAAGCCGGGTGAACATACGTCCAAGATGCGGACTGGTGTGCCCAAGGTCCGTCAATATTCCAAGACGAGCCGCGCCTGTATCGATCACGAACTGCACGGGTTCCAAAGCGTCATGCGGCACCCGTACCGGCATGACCATTACACCACCCACTTCAAATGCGCAGTCAGGATCAATCCAATGAGGTGAGCGTCCGGCTTCAAGAAATGACTTGGCAAGCATGGCGCTGCCACGCATGGTGCCGCGAGTCATATAAAGCTTGATATTTGCATGCGCGGCTAGTCGATAGGCCCCGCCCACATGATCACCGTGCTCGTGAGTGACCAGCAGGGCATCAATATCCCCAGATTGCAATCCCAGACACTCCAGCCTGCGATTAACCTCTTTCAGGCCAAAGCCGCAATCGACAAGCAGCCGGACAATCCGGTCGCCATCGGCGCACTCCACCAGCAAGGCGTTACCCTCGCTGCCGCTTCCCAAACTGCAAAAACGCACGCGGGACTACTTGAGCTGTTCGTGCAGCAGCCCGACAATCTTGCGTGCCGTTTGTCGATCATTCTCGTTGGCCAAAGCCTTGCCATCCTTGTCCAACACATCGACATTGGAGAGGTTGGCCGAGGGAGCCACAACCCGCACCCGATACTGCAGCGCGCTCACCGGCTTGGTTTGCCGCCCAAATACACGATCAAGCACACCCGGCTTGCCGCTGGAGCGAGATTCAACTTCGGGATCAACATAGCGCACGAAGTACACCCCGGCGGAACGATCCCGATCCTCAACCGTGAAGCCGCCGCGCTCTAGGGCAAGACCCACACGGCGCCAAGCCCGATCAAATCCCTCTTGCACTTCTATCCCTGGAAGACCGTTAACCTGCTGGATGACCGCGCGGTCTCGCGCCGCACCGGCCGCAGAAGGCTGATTCAGCTGCTGCACTGCCGCAACGCTGCGCTGCTGATCGGCTCCGAGCTTGACCATCAGGCGGCGCAAATATTCGACTTCGAGTTCAGGATCGTTCGGACGCGGTGTCCACACGGTGCTGTCCCGAGTTTGATTCAGGACCTCAGTCAGCCCTCGGTGACTCAGAAACACCTCCGTTTGTGCGCCATTGCGCTCTAGCCGCACCCGGAATCGATCACGTTCACCGGTTGAGTAAAGGGAGTCGAATACCCGGCCCAGTGTGTTGCGAATGAATCCCTGGGGCACCTTGGCACGATTCTCTGCCCAACCGGTTTCCATGATCCCGGCTTCAGCCACTTCGCTGTCAACAATAAAGCCCTGCTCCTGCCAGAACTCGCGCAGCACTGGCCACAACCGCTCCGCCGGCGAATCCACCACCAACCAGCGCTGAGTGCCTGAACGCTCGAGTCGCACACCTTGCATAGCGGGTAAGACTCGCTGCTCGGCAGGACCTGTGCTGGCGGTAGTGCGGCTTTGCTCAAAACCTGTGGCGGTACGATTACGCGCGCGATCCGGAACACTGAAGCGATCTTCCTGCCCTGGCTTGACCAAATCTGGAGGCACCTCCAGCTGATCGCGCTCAGCCCGCTTGGCCGATTTGTAATCGATGCGTCCGCGCTCGTTGATGGTTTCGGTGAGTCCGCACCCAACCAGCACAGACCCCAGCGTAATTGCGGTGCCCAATAGGACAAAAGTGCGTTTCATACTAAGCCTGCCGCTTTCATCGCCGCATCGACCTGGGCATGCTTTGCAGCACTCAGGGGCAGTAAAGGAAGCCGCAAACCATTTGGAGATTTACCCATTTTGTTGAGCACGTATTTCACTGCGGTGGGGTTAGGCTCGACAAACAACTGGGTGTGCAGTGGCAACAACTGGCGGTTGATTGCCTGCGCGCTGGCCCAATCGCCGGCTAAGGCAGCTTTGCAGCAGCGTGCCATGGCTGCAGGAGCAACATTGGCAGTCACGGAAATCACGCCATGACTACCCATCGCCATGAGCGCCAGAAATGAGTCGTCATTGCCGCTATACACCAGAAACTCCGGCGGCAGTTGAGCGAGCAATTCGGCTCCGCGGGCGATATCACCCGTAGCGTCTTTCAGCCCGATAACACCCGGCACTTTAGCCAGGCGCAGTACGGTCTCATTGGATAAATCAGCCACCGTGCGACCGGGCACGTTGTAAAGGATGATTGGCAAACCGCCCTGCTCAGCCACAGCTTTGAAGTGCTGATACATCCCTTCCTGGGTGGGCTTGTTGTAGTAAGGCACCACCTGAAGCGAAGCGGCAGCGCCCACCTTCTTGGCGTAGTGGGTCAACTCAATGGCCTCGCGCGTGGAATTGCCACCGGTACCTGCAATGACGGGCACACGACCGGCGGCTTGCTCAACCGCCACTCGAATCAGTTCGCAATGCTCGGGAACATCCACAGTAGGGGATTCACCAGTGGTGCCCACAGCGACAATGGCCGAAGTGCCTTGCGCAATATGCCAGTCGATCAAGCTGCGATAGGAATCGATATCAAGGCGACCGTCGTCGAACATCGGCGTAACGATCGCCACCAAGCTGCCTTTGACCATAATTGCCAATGAGCCACAGAAGTGAAGATATCGAATTCTAGCCGATCAGCGGCCATTGCCCGGCAGCCTCATAAGGGGTTTCCTCCTCGATCCCTTCAGCTGGAATGCGTTGCGCTGCAATTCGCTGAACAATTGCTCCAGCGCTTTCGCCCTGTTCAAAAGCGATCACCCTGAGCTGAGCCTGCGCGGCCCAGGTCAAAAGCTCGCCAGGCTTCAACAGGAAATCCGGGTTGCGGGGTCGTCCATAGTGCTCATGACCTCGCATAAAAGTCTCGTGGATCCACCAGCCACCAGGACGTAAACACTCCAGCACCAAACCAAGCCGCGCGCGCCACAAATAATTGCAGGTAACAATGACGCCAAAGCCCTGCGCCGGCACCCACAACTCAGGCTGCCAAGGTGCGGTTTCCAGATCAATTTCCAGCAAACGCCCGAAACTGTGGCCGCGATACCGCTCTGCCAATCGCTCAAGCGCTGTCACATCGCGATCAAGCGCGGCCACTCGCATTCCATGGCTCAAAAGCACCCCGGTGTTTCGGCCATCGCCACAAGCCAGATCCAGGCCCCAGGTGCCGGCGTCGACGCACGGAACCCAGCGCTCGACCCAAGGGGAAGGTGGGGCACCGTTGGTCGGATGTGGAGTGCCAGCCAAGGGACTTGCCGAGTGCATCAAATCGCTCCAAGTTGATTGATTGTTACAGTCTCACAAGTATGCCTTCTCCCACTCCACCACCCTCGAGCTCGAAGCTGCTCAGCGCGCAATGGCAACGCTGGGTTGCGTTGGGCTCGGTCGGCGTTGCATTGGTTGTGGTGCTTGGCCTGAACCTGGAAGCCGCCCCGTGGGTGTGGGCAACTGCCCTGGTACTGGTAGGCGTAGGCAGCGCATTTTTGTTGCGTCGCGAACGTACTCAAAGCGCAAGGCTGGAGCGCTCCCGGCTTTTGCTGGCCGAGTTTCGCGCGGTGCAAAAGCAATACACCACGGCCGAACAAATGGCTGGGCTTGGGGTCTGGGTCATGGATGTGGAGCATCAGGTGATCCGGTGGAGCTCGGGCTGCTTGCGCTTGTTCAACTTGGGGCAGGCCAACGAGGAAGCCTCGGTGCAAAGCTTTGTTATTCACATCCATCAGGATGATCGCCAGCGCTGGCAGGATATTCACAAGCGCGCAGTCGTGCTGGGCCAGGAAGTGCGCCTGGAGTATCGCTATTTGCGCAGCAATGGCGAGGTAGTGTGGATCCGCTCAGTCGCCCGTCCGCATCGCGATGCCAGTGGCGCCGTGACCAAGCTTGCGGGCATCGTGCAGGATATTTCGGGCATGCGTTCGATGCAGCAGCAATTGGCGGCCAGCGAAAACAAGTTTCGTGAGCTCACCAACATGAGCTCGGACTGGGTCTGGGAAACCAACGCACAGCACCAGATTTCCTTCCTCTCCGAAAGTGTCGACGCGGTACTGGGCACCTGGATTCGCAGCTCAACTGGCAAGGCGCGCTGGGATCAGGAGTCGCCCATGACCAAGGTGGACTGGGAAGCGCATCGCAAACTGCTGCAGGATCACAAGCCCTTCGAAAACTTCGAATACAGCCGCCTGGATCCCGAGGGGCACCTGTTTCACCTGGCCATCAGTGGACGGCCGCTCTTTGGCGAGCAAGGCCGCTTTCTTGGCTATCGCGGTACCGGGCGCGACATCACCCGCGAGAAAGAGCAGCGCATTCAGCTTCAGATAGAAGCGGAGCTTGCTCAGATCATGCGCGAGCAAACCGAGCCTGAGCGCGTGCTGACCGCCACCATTATCACCATGTGCGGCGCCATGGGCTGGAGCGGCGGCGCCCATCTGGTGCGCAATCCGGGCACCCTGGGATTTACCGTCCGCGAGCGCTGGGGCTATGGCCCGGTCACCAAAATGCTGGCGGATCTGCCTGCCATGATGCTGCCACTGGCGGACTCTCCCGAAGCCACCGCCTGGACCAATGGCCGCCCGATCTGGCTGCACAACATCGACAAACACCCTTCGCTAGTGGCACGTTATCAGGCCATGAGCGTGGGGATCCGTGCCCTGTTTTTTGCACCTATCGTGGACGAACAACAGCAGGTGCTCAGTGTGCTGATGTTTTTCTCACCGCTGGGGCATCGCAATGAAAACTTCCTGGCGACGGTTGCTGAAGGGATGTCGCGGACCTTGTCGCTTTATTTGCAGCGCAAGGCGGCCGAGCAGCGCCTCACCCATGCCTCACTTCATGATGGCCTGACAGGCTTGCCCAATCGGGTATATGTGACTCATCAGCTCGAAGATGCACTGCGTAAAAAGCGCGCTTTGGCCCTGCTTTATATCGATCTGGATCGCTACAAACTGATCAACGATACGCTTGGCCACTCCGCGGGCGATCAGGTTCTGATCGAAGTTGCGCAACGCTTTCGCGACACGATTCGCCCGGCAGATGCCGCTGGGCGCATGGGCGGTGACGAATTCGTGTTGCTGTTGTGGGATCTTGAAGACCGCGAGCGTATTGAGGCCATTGCCCGTGCAGTTCTTGCCGCGATTGAAAAGCCATTTATCCTGCAGAACCGCGCGTACTTTCTTTCGGCTTCGATTGGCGTGGCCGTCGCACCTCATGACGGCAATGAAGCTGCGATCCTGATGAAATGCGCTGATGCTGCGATGTATCAGGTCAAGTCCGAGGGGCGCAATGATGTGCGCTTCTTCGCAGGTGGCCTATCCGATGAGCGTAGCGAGCAGCTTCAGTTGGCTAGCGAATTGCCCCTGGCGATTCAGCGCGGTGAAGTTGATCTGTATTACCAGCCGATTCTGGCCGTCGGGGATCGCAAGGTGATGGGCTATGAAGCGTTGCTGCGCTGGCATCATCCGGTGCGCGGCCTGTTGTTGCCTGATCGCTTCCTGCCGATGGCTGAGCAAAGCAATCTGATCCGCGAGATCGGTTTATGGGCGATTCGCCGGGCCTTGGATGACCGTAAAACGCTGGGCCTTGAAGCCTATCCGGATCTCGCTGTGTCGGTAAATGTGTCAGCCAAACAGCTGGCGGAAGACGGATTTCTGGCGACCTTGAATTCCCTGCTTTTGGAGCGCGCCCTGCCCGCACGCGTGCTGCGCCTTGAACTTACCGAGAGCTCGGTGATTGAAGCTCATCAACGCAATCTTGCGCTGATCGCTGAGCTGCGGCGCATGGGTATTCAGGTGATTATCGATAACTTTGGCACCGGCTATGCCTCGCTGTCCTATCTGAAAACACTGCCGGTGGATGGCCTGAAAATCGACCATCAGTTCATCAAGAACCTGCCCAATGATCGGGGCAATGCCGCCATCATTCAGGCCGTGACCACACTTGCGGCCAAGCTCGGTCTCTCAGCCATGGCCGAGGGTGTGGAATCCAATGCCGAGATGAAAGCCTTGCGAAGCTTTGATTGCGACCAGATGCAAGGCACCTTGATCAGCCAGCCCCTGCCCTTTAGCGAGCTCCAGGAGTTTTTGCAAACCCTGCCCAGCCTGCGCCAGATGCACCTGGTGAGCACTCAGTCGTAGGCCAGGCCCATCGCCTCGCGCACATCGCGCATGGTTTCTTGAGCGAGCTTGCGGGCCTTGTCGCAGCCATCAGCCACAATGTTTCGCAACAAGCTTGGATCATCCAGGTAAGGCTGGGCGCGCTCGCGAAACCCTTCCTGCTCCTTGAGCACAGCATCAATCACTGGCTGCTTGCACTCTATGCACCCGATGCCCGCGGTCACGCAGCCCTGGTGCGCCCACTGGCGGGTGCTGTCATCCGAATACACCTGATGCAACTGCCATACCGGACAGTTATCCGGATTGCCCGCATCAGTGCGGCGCACTCGTGCAGGGTCAGTGGGCATGGTGCGAATTTTCTTGGTGACCACTTCCGGCTCATCGCGCATCGCGACCGTGTTGCCGTAGCTCTTGCTCATCTTTTGCCCGTCAATACCTGGCATGCGCGAGGCTTCAGTGAGCAAGGCCTGGGGCTCGGCCAAAATCAGCTTGCGCGAGCCTTCCAGATAACCGAACAAACGCTCGCGATCGCCCTGACCCAGATTCTGGGTTTGCTCCAGCAAGTCGCGGGCCTGCTCAAGTGCCTGTTCATCGCCTTGCTCCTGAAACCGGTTACGCAGCTCCTGATAGTGCTTGGCACGCCGACTGCCCAGCTTCTTGACTGCTTCACGGGCCTTTTCCTCAAATCCAGGCTCGCGACCAAACAAATGATTGAAGCGACGCGCCACTTCGCGCGTGAGCTCGATATGCGGCACCTGATCCTCGCCCACTGGCACCATCGAGGCCCGGTAAATAAGAATGTCTGCTGCCTGCAGCAGGGGGTATCCCAAAAACCCGTAGGTTGCGAGATCCTTTTCACTGAGTTTGTCCTGCTGATCCTTATAGGTTGGCACCCGCTCAAGCCATCCCAAAGGGGTGGACATCGACAGCAGCAACAGCAGCTCTGCATGCTCGGGCACGCGGCTTTGCAGAAACAAAATCGACTGCTGCGGATCAACACCCGCGGCCAGCCAATCGATCACCATCTCCCAGGTGCTATCACCGATAACACGCACATCATCATAGTGCGTGGTTAGTGCATGCCAGTCGGCCACAAAAAACAGGCAAGGATATTCAGCCTGCAATTTCACCCAGTTTTTCAGGGCGCCGTGGTAATGGCCAAGGTGTAATGCGCCGGTGGGACGCATCCCGGAAACAACGCGATCAGTGAACATGGGGAGCAATCAAAGTTAGGACAGTGGAATACATCATGGGCTGCAATCTCATTGGCCGGAATCAGGCTTCAGGGTGCAGAAACTCGGCACCGCGCAAATAGGGTTGCAAGGCTGCCGGAATGCGAATCGACCCATCGGGCTGCTGATGATTCTCCAACACCGCAACCAACGCCCGGCCGACGGCCAGCCCGGAACCATTCAGGGTATGCACCAGCTCCGGCTTGCCATTGGCTCCACGCACCCGCGCCTGCATTCGGCGCGCTTGGAAGGCTTCGCAATTGGAACACGAGGAAATCTCGCGATAGGTGCGCTGCGCGGGCAGCCAGACTTCCAGGTCATAGGTTTTGGTCGCACCAAATCCCATGTCGCCAGTACAAAGCTGCATCACGCGATAAGGTAGCTCGAGCTTGCGCAAAATCGCTTCCGCATGCCCGACCATCGCCTCCAGGGCTACATAGGATTGCTCGGCGGAGGTCACCTGCACCATTTCAACTTTATCGAATTGATGCTGCCTGATCATGCCGCGGGTATCGCGACCATAAGAGCCTGCCTCTGAACGAAAACAGGGGGTGTGAGCCGTGAGCTTCAGGGGAAGCTGCGCTGCCTCAAGAATGACATCGCGCACCAGGTTCGTCAGGGACACCTCCGAAGTGGGAATCAGATACAGACGCTCGGCATCCGCATCACCACCTTTGGTCACCCAAAACAGGTCTTGTTCAAACTTGGGCAACTGCCCGGTGCCCAACATGCTCGCGCTATTCACAATATAGGGCGTGTAGCACTCGGTGTAGCCGTGCTCCGTGGTGTGGGTATCCAGCATCAGCTGGGCCAAGGCGCGATGCAGCCTCGCTATCGGTCCGCGCAACATGGCAAAGCGCGCTCCGCTGATCTTGGCAGCGGATTCAAAATCCAGTCCAAACGGCGCGCCGATATCAACATGGTCGGGCAGGACATCAGTGCCTTGCGCAGCCGCGCCCTGACGAGGATCGAGCCCATTGGGCGACCACCAGCGCTTTTCAACATTGCCGGTTTCATCGTCGCCAACGGGCACCGATTCATGCGGCAGGTTGGGCATGGTCAACAACCACTCCTGCAATTCCGCCTGCACCTGCTCAGTAGCCTGCAGCGCCTGGGCCATGCCCTCGCCCACTTGTGCCACTTCAGCCATCACCGCGCTGGTGTCTTCACCCTTTCCCTTGAGCATCCCGATTTGCTTGGATAAGGCATTGCGCCGAGCTTGCAATGCTTCACTGCTGGACTGGGCGGCTTTGCGGCGCGCCTCAAGCGCATTAAAGCGCTCCAGATCAAGGGTGTAGCCACGCTGCGCCAGGCGCTCAGCGATGGGCTGCGGGTCTTTACGCAAAAGTTGCGGATCAAGCATGGTTCAACACTAGGACGGTAAACCAGTATGGTAGCAGTGCCGTCCGTCGCGCTGGCTAACCCTTGGCTGGAGTATCCGGTGGCACCGAAGCCTGGAAGGCCGCGGCATCAAGCTCCCGTAACATGGCCATTTTTTGGGCAATCCGCCCTTCCAGCCCTCGTTCGGTGGGTTGATACCAGTCAGGCGCGCTCAGACCATCAGGCCAATAGTTCTCGCCGGCGGCATAGCCGTGCGCCTCATTGTGTGCATAGCGGTATTGCTCGCCGTAGCCGAGCTCTTTCATCAACTTAGTGGGTGCGTTGCGCAAATGCACGGGCACCTCCCGGCTCTTGTCTTTTTTGATAAACGCCTTGGCCTGATTGTAGGCGTTGTAGCCGGCGTTGCTCTTTGCAGCCACTGCCAGATAAATCACGGTTTGGGCCAAGGCTAACTCACCTTCTGGCGAACCCAAACGCTCATAGGTGGCGGCCGCATCATTGGCCAGTTGAATCGCTCGCGGATCGGCCAGCCCGATATCTTCCCAGGCCATGCGCAGGATACGACGCGCGAGATACAGGGGATCAGCACCGCCATCAAGCATTCGGCATAGCCAGTAAAGCGCAGCGTCCGGGTTGGAGCCGCGCACCGATTTATGCAGCGCTGAAATCTGATCGTAAAACGCCTCACCGCCCTTATCGAAACGCCGCAGCGTTGATGCGAGCACCGAGCGCACCAGGGCCTCGCCCACTTGCGTGGTTTTGGCCAACCTGGCGGCAGGCCCCAGCTGCTCCACTAAATTCAACAAGCGCCGTGCATCACCATCAGCGGCCCCAAGCACCACGTTTTGCGCAGACTCATCAAACACCAAAGTGGGCTCAAGCGATTCAGCGGCGCGTGCCAGAAGCAAACGCAAATCATCATCGGTGAGCGCTTGCAGCACATAAACCTGGGCTCGCGACAGCAGCGCAGAATTCACCTCAAATGATGGGTTTTCCGTGGTGGCGCCAATCAATACCAGCAGGCCCGACTCCACAAACGGCAACAGACCATCCTGCTGGCTTTTATTGAAGCGATGAATTTCATCCACGAACAGGATCGTGCGCTTATCCATGGAGCGATAGAGCTGGGCCTGCTCCACCGCCTGGCGAATCTCCTTCACACCTGCAAAAATCGCCGAGAGCGCAATAAACTCAAATCCAAACTGGGTGGCTGCCAAACGGGCCAAGGTGGTCTTACCCACGCCGGGTGGCCCCCAGAGAATCATGGAATGAGGCACCCCTGAATCAAAGGCCACGCGCAAGGGCTTGCCGGGCCCCAGCAAATGCTGCTGGCCCACCACCTGATCAAGCACAGCCGGGCGCAGTCGCTCGGCCAGCGGCCGCTGCTCTAAGCCCGAGCCTCCAAGTTGCATAGTGGCCTAGCCTGCTTTGGACAGGCTAGGCGCAGGGCTTCGCTGCTGGGTACGCACATTGGCGCCGATGCGCAATACCGACGCAATCAACACCACCTGAAATACTGCGATGCCGAGCCATACCAAGGCGGGTTGCTTGTGGTCCATCAGCCAGCCAAACAATGCTGGCGCACATGCCATTCCCACATCCAATCCCGAGTACACCATGCCATACACCCTGCCCGTGGCTCCTGGGGGAGCTGCCGCGCGCACCAGAAGATCACGAGAAGGGCCGGCCACGCCGATGCCAAACCCCATCAGCGCGAACAACACCGGCACACTCCAGCCTGGCACCGGGGCAAATCCAAGAATCAGTGCGACCACAGCTCCAGTGGCAAAGCCGGCCCCCAGCACCTTATCGGCGCGCTCGGGATCCGTAACCATCAAGCCCCCCACCACCATGCCCACCGCACTCGCAATCATGTACACGGTAAGCAGCATCGCAACCCACGCCAAAGGCATCGTGTGCAAGTCAGCGGCCGCTTGCGAACCAAAGCTCTGCACGCCGCCCAAGGCAAACGCATAAGCACTGAAAAACCCAAAGCTCATCCAGACCGCGGGCAAGCGCAAAAATGCGAACTGCCCGCCCGCAGCGGCATGGCCCGAAGACGAACTCGCCGATGCAGCACCAGCCGCCTCACTTCGCTTTTTAGGCGCTGCCGCCGGGCCACTTAGCGGTGATGGGGCCATCAAGATTGCACGCTGCCAAATCAGCACCAGCAAAATCGCAAGCGCCAGAACCGCTGCACCCACCAAGGCCCAGCGCCACGAACTCATCGCTGCAATCCCAGCGAGAAACACGGGAGCCAAGCCCCAACCGATATTGCCCGCTATGCCGTGCACCGCATAAGCTGAGCCGAGATGCCGTGGTGCAATCCGGGCATTCAGGATTGAATAGTCTGCCGGGTGAAAAGGAGAATTGGCCAGCCCCGCCAGGCCTGAAAAAAGCAGCAACACCGCATAACTTGGCGCAAGCGCAAGACCCAGACAGGCGACAATGTACAGCGCCATCGAGCCCATTAACACCGGGACCGCGCCAATCCGGTCCACCACAAATCCGGCAAGCGCCTGGGCAACCCCTGAAACCACAAAAAATGCGGTCATGAGCAGGCCCATTTCGGTATAGGTCAGGCCAAACTCAAGCTTGATCCACACGAACAACGGCACCAGCAAGAGGTGGCTGAAATGCGAATACCCGTGGGCAAGCGATACTACCCAGGTTACTTTGGCTTCAGGACCCAGAACCTCGCGCCAATCAAAGACAGAACTTTTCATTCCGGAAGTTTACCGCGCGGGGCTGGCTGCAGTGACCAATGCTAGCGGATCATGCTACCGAAAACCCAAGGTGATAACACTACTGCGATAGGCCTCGCGCCGCGATCGGCCACACCGCGCTGATTCGCCCGTGCTGATGCACAACAAGATGGTTATGCAGATTCACTGTCGGGTCGCAGTGGCTGGGAATCAACTGAACCTGCGCGCCAAGCGGCAAGGGCTGATCGATCTCCGCCTCGCGGCTTTGCGCCCGAATCACACAATGTTCGTCAGAAATGCCCACCACCTCCCAGCCATTCAATCCGTGCAACCCTGGCAAACCAGACTCAGCACTCATTGATTTCAGCCCGGTATCCAATACGCGCTGCCCTGGCCGAGTGGACATCACTGTGCTGGCCAAGGTGAGCGCATGACGAAAGCGCATCTCGGGTTCGGGACCAATCGCGGCATAGTCCATGTCCATCAGGGCGTAGGATCCAGGCTGCACCTCGGTGTAAAGCCCCGAGGCAGCTTCCAGGGCATAGGTGCCGGTGCCCGCGCCGGTAATGCTCGGGACGAATATAAACTTCTGCTCCAGCGCCTGGCGTACCTGAGCCACCTGCTTGCACACTGAATTGATCGCTTCACGGCGCAACAAGGGATCGCGAAAGTGCTGGGCTTTGCCGTGATACGCCTGCAAGCCCCCGAGCACAAGACCGGCATCAATCACCCGCTGCGCCAGGTGCACCGCCTGGTTAAGGTCGGTGGCTCCACAACGCCCCTGACCGACATCCAGCTCGACCAACACTCGGGGCCGGTTGCCCAGGCCCATGACCGCTTGATGCAGTTGCGCAAGCTGCGTGTCGTGATCAATGCAGACGCCAATCTCAGCATCAGGAAAGGCTGTAAGCAAATCCCGCAAGTGAGCCGCTTTGCGCGGCCCGGCTAACTGATTGGCCACCAGGATATTACGAATGCCAGCCTCCAGAAACGGCTCGGCTTCAGAAACCTTTTGCACGCAAATTCCCACGGCACCCAGCGCGATCTGGCGTTGGGCAATCGCCGGGGTTTTATGGGCTTTGGCATGCGGACGCAAGGCAACACCCGCCCGCAAGCATTGTTCCTGCATCTGCTGCAGATTGGCCTCAAATGCATCCTGCTCAAGCATCAGTTGCGGAGTATCGAGTTCCTGAAGGCTCTGGCCAACAACGGGTGGCAGCAGGCTCATTGGCGCACTACCTCAACACCGGCGGGGGTCTCGAAGCGAAACAGTCCAGCCTCAAGCTTGGGGTTGCGCTCGATCAAGCGAAACATCACCTGAGTGCGGCGCCCCAGCACATCCTTGACCTCCATCGCTTCGGGAAGGCCGTTTTTCATGCCGATGCTGATCATCTCGAACCCCGCTTCCTTGTCTTTGGGCTTGGCATCGACCCATTGATATCCGGCGCGCTCACCACCATCGGAAAGATCGAAACTGGTCGCCAAATCAGCCGATCCAAACAGGATTGCCGCTGGCGTGGATCCCAAAGCCTCGCCTTGCTTGCGAATCGTGACCTGGTTCAGATCCTTGTCGTGAAAAAACACTTCTCGCCCATCGGCCACCATCAATTGCTCGAAAGGTTTTTTGACTTCCCAGCGGAATTTGCCGGGCTTCGCAAACGCAAAACTGCCGTTGGAGGCATCGGCGAGGCTACCCGAGGAACGCAAGGTGCGCTGTATAAATTCGCCTTTGGCTGCGCGGGTGGTGCTGGAAAAACTCTTGAGATCCTCGATCGGACCCGCCTGAACCGTATATGGGATCCAGATTAGCGCTGCCACTGTGCAGGCTACGATCCAGGGAAATTGCTTCACATTGAGCCTTTCGAAAGCCACGGCAATTACTGAACAACGCTGCGGCGGACCAATCAGTTGTCGCGCTGGGGGACCAAAATCTCGCGGTTGCCGTTGGAAGCCATTGCAGACACCAAACCGGATTTCTCCATTTGCTCAAGCAAACGTGCGGCCCGGTTGTAGCCGATGCGCAAATGCCTTTGCACCAATGAAATCGAAGCACGTTTGTGTTGGGCAACGACCGCAACGGCTTGATCATAAAGCGGATCGCTTTCGCCTTCCACGCCCGCTTCGCTCAGGGTCTGTTGCAGTCCGCCAAAGCCGACCGCGCTACCTGCGTCCATCTCGTCGCTCGGGGCACCTTCGAGGATGCCCTCGATGTAATCAGGCTCACCCAATGACTTCCAGTGCTCGACTACCTTGTGCACTTCGTCATCGGCCACATAGGCACCATGCACGCGGGTGGGTACACCGCCACCACCCGGCATATAAAGCATATCGCCTTGCCCCAACAGCGACTCAGCGCCCATCTGGTCAAGAATCGTACGCGAATCGATCTTGCTCGACACCTGGAAGGCAATCCGAGCCGGGATATTGGCTTTGATCAACCCGGTGATAACGTCGACCGAGGGCCGCTGGGTAGCCAGGATCAGATGAATCCCGGCCGCCCGTGCTTTCTGGGCCAGGCGGGCGATCAACTCTTCAATTTTCTTGCCCACCACCATCATCAGGTCGGCGAGTTCATCAATCACCACCACGATTTGCGGCAAGCGGCCCAATGGCTCAGGGGCCTCAGGCGTCAGTGAAAAAGGATTACCGACAACTTCATCGCGCTTGGCCGCATCCGAGATCTTGTTGTTATAGCCTGAGAGATTACGCACTCCAAGCTTGCTCATCAGCTTATAGCGCCGTTCCATCTCGGCGACACACCAGTTCAGTGCATTGCCCGCCTGGCGCATATCGGTGACTACAGGCGCGAGCAAATGAGGAATGCCCTCATAGACGCTCATTTCGAGCATCTTTGGATCAATCATGATCAGGCGCACCTGCTGCGGATCGCTCTTATAGAGCAAGGACAGCAGCATGGCGTTGATACCTACCGATTTGCCCGATCCGGTCGTACCGGCCACCAGCATATGTGGCATCTTGGCCAAATCGATACACATCGGGTTGCCTGCAATATCCTTGCCCAACGCTAGCGTAAGTGGCGAGGCGGCTTCGGCGTACACCTGCGAACCCAGGATCTCGGATAAGCGCACCGATTGGCGACGCGGATTGGGCAATTCAAGGCCCATCAGGTTCTTACCCGGAATGGTTTCCACAACCCGGATCGATACCAGAGAAAGCGCACGAGCCAGATCCTTGCCCAGATTCACAATCTGGCTGCCCTTCACCCCAGTGGCAGGTTCAATCTCATAACGGGTAATCACAGGGCCGGGATAGGCGGCAACCACATTGGCGCTGACATTAAAGTCAGACAGCTTTTTCTCGATCAGCCGCGAGGTATATTCCAGGGTTTCAGCCGATACGGTTTCCTGCACGGCAGGCGGCGCATCGAGCAAGTTCAAGGCTGGCAAGGTCGTGTCAGGCGGCAAATCGGTAAAAAGCACCACCTGTTTCTCAGCAATCGCCCGCTCGCTGCGCTCAATGCGCACCGGTTGCTCGATACGCACCGGCTCATCATCCACATCCAGAATTTTGCGCTTGATCTCGACCTGGGCCTCACGCTTGACCGTTGCCTGTTCACCGATACGCCGATCCTGACGCGCAGTGTTGATCCGCTGCGCAATCCGCCAGAGCCCTTCAATCCCCTCGCCGACCCGCTCAAAAATCGTCAGCCATGACATCCCGCTCCACAAGGTAATGCCTGCTGCAAGCATGCTGAGCATCGCCAGGGTGCCACCAACCGCCCCGAGCGCTTTGACGAGCGGCACACCGACCAGCTCGCCAAAAATTCCGCCGGGTGCAAGAGGCACGGTAACCTGGAGGCTATACATCCGGGTGGCCTCAAGTGCGACGCAGGCAACAAACACCAACAAAAACCCGAGCCATCGCTCCCAGGCAAACCGCACTGTGCTGATCAGCTCGCTACCGGCGCTGTCGGCCGCAACCCTGCGCGAACTCGACTGCGCAGCCAGGTGCTGGGAAGCCAGATGACGCAAGCGCAGCATTGCGCGCGCCACACACACCCCACACCCCAAGACCAGCAGGTAAGCGGACATACCGAATAAATAAAGCAGCAGATCGGCAAACCAGGCACCGACGCGTCCGCCTGCATTCGCAACATCACGCAAGGGAGCTGCATTTGACCAGCCCGGATCCGCCGGGTTGTAGGTCAGCAGAATGATGAGCAAAAACAAGCCCAGCGCAAGCAGGCCAATGGCCGCTGCCTCCCGAAGCAACTTTGTGACCCGGTCAGGCAGACTCCAGGCCTGCAGAAAACTGCTTTTGACACCGGAAGACCCGCGCGAAGCGACTGCCGGATTGAGTGTTGCACCCCGAGCCATACCCTGCGCCCTAGCTCAGATACGAGCTGATCTTCTCGCGTAGCACCAGCTTGCCCTCAGGCATCGGCACGATGTAGCCATCAATTTCCAGGCCCTTCATGACTCGCGACACCATCTCGCGCGATGCACCGATCATCTTGGCAATTTCCTGCCGCGGCAAGCGCGACTTCACCACGATTTCGCCGTCAATCGTTTCCGAGAAGTCGAGCAACACGCGAGCCACTCGGCCATAGACATCAAGCAGGGCCAGGGTTTCGATCTTTTTATCTGCATCACGCAAGCGCCGAACCATGCCGCGCATGATGAACCAGCACATCTCGGGGCTCTGGAAGAGCATGTCCTTGAACACGTCTTTGGTAATTGCCATGAAATCGCAGGATTCGAGGGTAATCACGCTGGCCGACCGGGGAGCATCATCAATCAGACTCATCTCGCCGAAAAATTCCCCTGCGGTAATCACGGCCAATATGACTTCCTTGCCTTCACTATCCGAGCGCTGCACCTTGGCCCGGCCGGAAAGCAAAATGTAAAGTGATTGCGAAGGTTCCCCCTCAGCCACGATAGTGCGGCCCCGGGGATAATTCTTGCGAACTGACGCGGCGGCCAGTTGGTCAAGCTGCAATTCATTGATACTGGCCAGCAACGGAACCCGTCGCAAAAAAGCCTTGTTTTGTTCGTGCGCCATACCCACCTCTTGGAGTGTCTCTATAATTTTGCCTCATCCCGCGCTTATTTCAAAAACTTGTCTTAACAATATGCGGCAAGTCCCTGATTAAATGTCACTTTTCGAGTATTTAGCAACAAGGCCATTATGTCATCACCCGTCAAACACAGCCGCGTCCTGATTCTGGGCTCCGGCCCCGCTGGTTACACCGCAGCGGTTTATGCTGCGCGCGCCAACCTCAAACCGGTGATCATTACCGGCTTGGCCCAGGGCGGACAGCTCATGACCACCACCGAGGTCGACAACTGGCCAGCCGATGCCGATGGCGTCCAGGGGCCCGAACTGATGGAGCGATTTCTCAAGCATGCCGAGCGCTTTGGCACCGAAATCATTTTCGACCACATTCACACGGTAGACCTTGCTGCCAAGCCGGTGCGGATGGTGGGCGACTCGGGCGAATACACCGCGGATGCCCTGATTATTGCTACTGGGGCCTCAGCCAAATATCTCGGCCTGGCCTCGGAAGAAAAGTTTATGGGCCGCGGGGTATCAGCCTGCGCCACCTGCGATGGATTCTTCTACCGCAACCAGCCGGTGGTGGTGATTGGCGGGGGCAATACTGCTGTGGAAGAAGCGCTTTACCTGTCAAATATCGCCAGCAAGGTTTATGTCGTCCATCGCCGCGATAAGTTCAAAGCCGAAGCCATCCTGATCGATAAGCTGCTGGCGAAAGCGGCCGAGGGCAAGGTCGAAATATTGTGGAATCACGAAACCGTGGAAGTGCTGGGCGACGAAAAAGGCTCCAATGGTTTGCGAATCAAGCATACCCAAACTGGAGCATTGCAGGACCTGCAAGTGCAAGGCGTGTTTGTAGCGATTGGCCACAGTCCAAACACCGGAATCTTTGAAGGTCAGCTCGACATGGCTGGCGGCTACATCAAAACCCGCTCCGGGCTTGAAGGGCTGGCCACCATGACCAGCGTGCCGGGAGTGTTTGCTGCAGGCGATGTGCAGGATCATGTTTACCGCCAGGCCATCACAAGCGCGGGCACTGGCTGCATGGCCGCATTGGATGCCCAGCGCTATCTCGAAGCCCAGCACGGCTAATGCGGATCAAGCTTTGCCATGAAACGGCTTGCCGATCTGGGAGACCTCAAGCGAGCGCTTGCTGAAGAGGCAGCGCGCGTAGAAAAGGCTCGTCGCGAAGAGCACCTGCAACGCATGCGTGCAGCTCAGGAAGCCGATCTTTTCAGGCGCAGCATCGGACCTTGTACCCCCCTTCCTGATCGCAATCTCAGCCCACCTGCAGCGCCCAGACCCGCACCAGTCGCCCGCCAGCGTGAGCGCGATGAGCAAGCCGCGCTTGCGGCCAGCCTGTCGGATGAAATCGATATCGAAAGCCTGCTGGAATCCGATTCGAGCTTGTCTTACCGGCGTGACGGGGTCGGCCCCGAGGTGCCCCATCGACTGCGGCGCGGGCATTGGTCAATTCGCGCACAAATTGACCTTCACGGCCTGCGGGTGGATGAGGCCCGCGAGGCGTTGGTGCAGTTCCTCAACGAAGCCCTGAAAAACGAGATGCGCTGCGTGCGGGTGATTCACGGCAAGGGCCTGGGTTCGGCCAACCGCGAACCGGTGCTCAAGGGTAAAGTGCTTAAATGGTTGGTACAGCGCGCTGATGTGCTGGCGTTTACCCAGGCGCGTCCCAATGATGGGGGCGCCGGCGCATTAATCGTCTTGCTCAAGGGCACCGGTGCCAAAGGCAGTGTTTTAAAGGGGGCCGAGCGTGGATAGTGTGTTTTCCGGGCCATGGATGCAGATGGCGGTTCAGCATTTGCCCGACCTTGCACTAGCCGGGGCGCTGGCCTGGGGCGCAGGATTGCGATTGTATTTGGTCACTCTGCTATTTGGCTTGGCAGGCTGGCTGGGCTGGTGGCCATTGCCCGAGCATTTGCAGGTGCTGAGTCATCCGCTGGTGTTGGGCAGCGCTGGGTTGATGGCCTTCGTCGAACTATTTGCCGATAAGCTGCCCTGGCTTGATAGCGTCTGGGATGCCGTGCATACCTTCATTCGGATCCCGGCCGGCGCAGCGCTTGCCGCCGCAGTATTCGCCGATTCCGGCACGGCCATCACCGTAGCTGCAGGACTGCTGGGCGGATCACTCACCGCGACCACTCATTTCGCAAAAGCAGGTTCCCGGGCTGTTGCCAACACCTCGCCCGAGCCCTTCTCCAACGTGCTGCTCTCATTGGGCGAAGACGCGATGGTGCTGGGTGGCACCTGGCTGGCGACCCAATACCCCATGGTGTTTCTCGGCCTGCTCGCAGTATTTGTGGTGCTCGCGCTCTTACTCGTGAGCTTGCTGGTCAAAGGCTTTCGAAGGCTATTTGCCCAAAGACCGGCAGCGGGCTGAATTCAGACCGCCGAATCGCCGGTTTCGCCAGTGCGGATGCGGATCACCTCTTCTACCGGCGCGATAAAGATTTTGCCGTCGCCAATGCGTCCGGTGCGTGCTGCACGCAGGATCGCTTCCACCGCCTGATCCACGGCTGCGTCGGTTACGATGACTTCGAGCTTCACCTTGGGCAAGAAATCCACCACATACTCAGCGCCGCGATAAAGCTCGGTGTGGCCTTTCTGGCGCCCGAACCCTTTGACTTCGGTGACGGTCAATCCACTCACGCCGACTTCGGCCAAGGCTTCCCGGACTTCGTCGAGCTTGAACGGTTTGATGATGGCGGTGATTCGTTTCATGACGGGACCCTTCAAATTAATAGGAAGTAGTGTAACCGCCGGGCTAACGCCCGCAATACTGCCAGGCTTATTGGACTGCCACGGGCAGTCTATTCGCCAAACTGCTCACGATACCGAGAGGTAATTGGATAACGCCAATCCCGCCCGAATGCCCGATGGGTCACACGCACACCAATCGGTGCCTGGCGGCGCTTGTATTCACTGATGCGCATCAGGCGCACCACCTGCTCAATTGCAGGACGCGGAAAACCAGCGGCCTCGATATCGGCCAGGCTGTGGTTATCCTCCATATACATTTGCATGATGCCGTCGAGCACCTCATAAGCGGGCAAGCTATCCTGATCCTTTTGATCCGGCCGCAGCTCCGCGCTAGGCGCACGAGTAAGGATGCGCTGCGGAATCACTTCGCCCAGCCGATTGCGGTAATCACACAGGCGATACACCAAGGTCTTGGCAATATCCTTGATCACCGCAAAACCGCCAGCCATATCGCCATATAGCGTGCAATAGCCCACCGCCATTTCACTCTTGTTGCCGGTGGTGAGCACAATGCGCCCGGTCTTATTGGATAGCGCCATGAGCAGCGTGCCGCGCGTGCGCGCCTGAATGTTTTCCTCGGTGGCATCAGCAGACCTGCCGACAAAATGCGGCGCAAGCCCATGCTCAAACGCGTCCACCATGGGCGAGATTGCAATCTCATCGTATTGCACGCCCAATCGCTCCACCATGTCGCGCGAGTCTACCCACGAGATTTCGGCGGTGTATCGTGAGGGCATCATCACCGCGCGCACTTTATCGGCACCCAGAGCATCCACCGCAATAGCCAGGGTAAGCGCGGAATCCACGCCGCCAGACAATCCAATGATTGCACCAGGAAATCCATTCTTGCCAAGATAATCGCGCACGCCCAGCACCAGCGCCTGATACACCTGCTCTTCCAGGCTGGGCACGATCCCGCCATAGGCCGGCGGGTTGGGCGAGTGCAAGGCAAGATCCTCATCCACATCGACCAGCAGCAGATCCGATGCAAAAGCCTGCGCCTGCCCGATCAGCGAGCCATCAGCCCCCAGGGCAAAAGACAAACCATCAAACACCAGCTCATCCTGCCCGCCGACCAGATTGGCGGCGATAAAGGGCAGCCCTAACGAGCACACATTCTCACGAGCCACATCAAGCCGAACATGCTGCTTGTTCATATGAAACGGCGAAGCATTGAGGGCTAGCAAAATCTGCGCACCGGCCGCCTTGGAAGCCTGAGGCGCATAGCCAAACCAGAAGTCTTCGCAAATCACGATGCCGATCCCAATACCCTGCACCTGTACAACCAGCGGGCGCTGATCAGGCTCGAAATACCGCTCTTCATCAAACACGTCGTAGTTCGGGAGATCATGCTTGCTGTAACGCCCGATCACCTGCCCGCGATAGAACACCGAAGCACTGTTATAGCGCTTGCCATCGCGCAAGCTCGGATGCCCAACAATTACATGAAGCTCAAGCGCCTGGGTTGCCGACGCAATTTCCGCAAGCGCGCTTTCGGTCTGCGCGAAGAAACTGTCACGCAGCAACAGGTCTTCAGGTGGGTAGCCCGTAAGGGAAAGTTCGGGCGTGAGCAATACCCTTGCGCCTTGTGTGCTGGCCTGATGGGCAGCAGCGATAATGTTCGCAGTGTTGCCAGCGAAATCTCCAACGGTTTGATTCAACTGCGCTGCCGCAATCCGCATATTCAACTCATTCCTTTCGCTGCCCATTTTTAATCAATTTTCCGCCACTGCCTGCCATGTCCGAGCCATCTGCGCCCCTTGAACCACAGTATCGCATGCACCTGCTGGGCTCGATCCACGACATCCCTGCACCGGCGTGGGATAGCCTGCTTGCCAATCGCGAACATGATGTGCTGAGCAGCCACGCGATGCTGGCCTGCTTTGAAGACAGCGGCAGCGTGGATGGAGTTAAAGAACCCGCGAAGAAGAAAGAAAAGGCGCGTTCGACTGGCTGGGTGCCGCGTCATTTGGCGATCCAGAATGCGGCAGGGCAATGGGTTGCTGCGATGCCGCTTTATGAAAAGTGGCACTCCTATGGCGAGTATGTATTTGACTGGGCCTGGGCCCAGGCCTACGAGCGCAATGGCCTGAACTACTACCCCAAGCTATTGAGTGCTATCCCCTTTAGCCCGGTGCCCGGCGCACGGTGGCTGGGCGATCAGTCACTGGCCCCGCAAATGCTTTTGCAGCTGGGCCAATGGGCTCGGCAACAAGGCCTCTCATCCATCCACATGCTGCTGCCCGACCCAAACCTGGTGCTGGAGCATGCACCTGGATGGATGCAACGCCATGGGGTGCAGTTTCACTGGCACAACGCGGGCTATGCCGACTTTGAAAGCTTCCTGAGCACACTGACCCAGCCCAAGCGCAAAAAGATCCGCGCCGAGCGGCGCAAGGTGGCGCAGGCAGGTGTGCACTTCGAGCGCCTGCGGGGCGCGGCAATCACCGAGGAGCATTGGAACTTTTTTTACCACTGCTATTGCACCACCTATGCCGAGCACCACTCCACCCCTTACCTGACGCGCGAGTTTTTCAAACTGGCCGCCGAGCGCCTGGGTGACCACTGGCTGATGGTGGTGGCTTATCGCGAGGGCCGCATGATCGCAGCGAGCTTGCTGATCATCGCTGGATCGCGCTTGCTCGGGCGCTATTGGGGCGCGATTGAGCGGGTGGATTGCCTGCATTTTGAAGCGGCTTACTACCAGAGTATTGAAGCGGCTATCGAGCTCAAGCTTGAGCGCGTTGAAGGCGGGGCCCAAGGCGAGCACAAGCTTGCGCGCGGCTTCGAACCGGTGCCTACCTGCTCGTGGCATTGGCTGGCGCAGCCAGCCTTTGCCAAGGCTGTCCAGCGCTATCTTGATGAGGAAGGCCCGGCCATTGGCCAATACATGTCGGAGCTGGAAGAGCGGGCACCCTTCAAGCGCCCGCCCGAATAATCACTCAACCGAGAGGTTTGGTGGCTACAAACATCAGGCTGCGGCTGGTCAGAAAATCAGCCGAACCCATGAGCTCGAGTATCTCGGCATTTTCTGCGAACACCTGTGCGTCGTAGCGCAGTACATGCCGCTTGAAACGCCATTGCGCAAAACTCAAGATCGGCAACAACAACCAGCGCAACACGCGGGCACCCTTCTTCAATCGATCCGTGTGGTAATGAACTTCACCAAACCCCAAGCTGCGCAGGCTGTAGGCGTAGTAAGCAATATGCAGCGGCATGACATGCCCGCAAATTCTTCCCGCATTCTCCATCCGGGACGACGGTGGTTCGTAAAGGTCGTAAAAGCCGGTGAAGAAAAATCTTAGGCGTGACCCCAACTGCAAAATATTCGGGGTAGACACCACTAGCCGCCCGCCCGGCTTGAGGATTCGGTAGCACTGCGCAAGCGTGTCATAAGGGCGATGCAGATGCTCGAATACCTCGATGGAGTACACCAGATCAAAGCTCGCGTCGGTAAATGGCAAGGACCGGTTGAAATCCACGGCCTGAAATGGCACTTCGCTTGCCTGAAAACCTTCGGTGGCGATATCGCTCGCCAGCACCTGAGAAGCTTGAGCTCCACGGCTGGTGAACCATTGCCCGATACGACGCGACAAGTGCCCGCGCCCTGACCCCAGATCCAGCACTTTGTGCTGCAATTGCAGATGCGCGGTGATCAGCGCATAGGCTTGAAGGTTGGTTGAACGATGTGAAGCGGTGCCGATAACCTGCAAGCCGGCATTCTCGGCAAAAGGTGCATGCGCGGCAACCGGCACAGACTATGGCCTATGATCAGAAATGCGGTTTGATTGCCGAAGCCTGATACCGCTCGATACCGTCAAAAATCTCCTTGGCCGCATCCTCGGGCCCGCCCCAGCCGAGCACCTTGACCCATTTGCCGGGCTCCAGGTCCTTATAGTGCTCAAAGAAGTGCTGAATCTGCATAAGCCGCTCGGGAGCCAGATCCTCAACCTTGCGCCAGTGTTTATAGATCGGCAACACCTTATCAATCGGCACGGCGACCAGCTTGGAATCACCGCCCGCTTCATCCTGCATTTTCAGTACACCAAGCGGCCGACAGCGCACCACCGCGCCTACCGTAACCGGCACAGGGGTAATCACCAACACATCCACCGGGTCACCATCATCGGCAATCGTATGCGGCACGTAGCCGTAGTTACATGGGTAGTGCATCGCAGTCATCATGAAACGATCCACAAAAAGCGCGCCAGTGGCTTTATCCACCTCGTACTTGATGGGGTCGGCATTCATGGGAATTTCAACGATTACATTGAAGTCATTCGGGATATCACGCCCGGAGTCAACTCGGTCCAGATTCATGGTGTTTTCAGGGGAGAAAGATTCAGCCTCGATAGCGCGTCAGCACAAGTGCGAGGGGCCAGGGTCACACAAGCTCTGGTATTTTACCTGCGCGCACACAATAACAGCGACAAATTTGGAGGATGAGCCAGTGCAAGAAGGGTTATGTTGGATCAACGGGCATGCCCGGACTGCTGTCGATGGGGGCTGGATTGATAATGTCGACCCGTCCGATGGGGTAAGTTTTGGACGCCTCGCGAGAGGCAAAGCGGCCGATATTGATGCAGCGGTGTCCGCTGCACATGATGCGTTCAAAAATCGCTGGCAACGGGTCTCGGCGGTGGAGCGCGGGCGGGTGATGACACGGCTTGCCACACTGGTGACACAAGATGCCGCGCAACTCGCCAGCCTCGAGGCCCGCGATACCGGCAAGCCCATCAGCCAGGCGCGTGCCGATGTGGTGGCGCTGGCGCGCTACTTTGAGTTTTACGCTGGGGCTTGCGACAAACTACACGGCCAGACCCTGCCCTATGCCGAAGGCTATACGGTCTTGACCCTGCGCGAGCCGCACGGTGTGACCGGGCATATCATTCCGTGGAACTACCCGATGCAAATCTTCGGGCGCTCGGTGGGTGCCGCGCTGGCAGCGGGTAATTGTTGTGTGGTCAAGCCTGCTGAAGACGCCTGCCTGTCGCTTCTTCGTGTAGCAGCGCTTGCGAGCGAAGCCGGGTTGCCAGACGGCGTACTTAATCTCGTACCCGGCCTGGGGATTGAAGCTGGCGCAGCTCTGGCTGCGCATCCGGACATTCAGCATTTGTCATTCACTGGCTCGACTGCAACGGGCAAACTCGTCGCCCAAGCTTGCGCACTGCGAGCCAGCCCGGTCACTCTGGAGCTTGGGGGGAAATCTCCGCAGCTGGTGTTCGAGGACGCTGACCTGGACGCGGCGCTCCCCGTGCTGGTGAATGCGGTGATTCAGAATGCCGGGCAGACCTGCTCGGCAGGCTCACGGGTGTTGGTGCAGGATACGATTGCGGATCGCCTGATTGAGGCCTTGGCGCATCGCTTCTGCGCCTTGCGTGCTGGGCCAAGTTCAGCTGATCTTGATCTGGGGCCCTTGGTCTCACGCAAGCAGCAACAAGTGGTATGGGATTTTCTTTCCGCTGCGCAGCGTGAGGGCCTCGAGGTGGCGGCACAAGGCAGTGTCGTGGACGATGCGCCTGAACAGGGGTTTTATCAGGCGCCGGTGCTGTTTGCTGATGTGCCTCAATCCAGCCGCCTCACCCAATCCGAAATCTTCGGTCCGGTGCTGGTGGTGCAGCGCTTTACCGATGAAGCCGATGCATTACGCCTGGCTAACGACACCCCATACGGTTTGGTCGCCGGGCTCTGGACCCGCGACGGGGCACGCCAATTGCGGCTAGCCAAGCAGCTGCATAGCGGGCAGGTTTTCATCAACAATTATGGCGCTGGAGGCGGCGTGGAGTTGCCCTTTGGCGGGGTCAAGGGCAGCGGCTATGGCCGGGAAAAGGGCTTCGAGGCGCTCTATGGCTTTACCCAACTCAAAACCATCGCGATTCGCCACGGTTAACGCAGCGGCCCGACACTCGTTCAAGACAACAACCACAAGGAGAAACACATGCCACGTTTGGCCAACAAGGTAGCAATAGTCACTGGCGCAGGCTCGGGCTTTGGCGAAGGTATCGCACTGCGCTTCATCGAAGAGGGCGCAAAGGTCATCATCAATGATATCGACGCTGCCAACGGCGAGCGCGTCGCCCAGGCACTCCGGGCACAAGGTGGTCAGGCGCAGTTTGTGCAAGGCAATGTCAGCGAAACTGCGCAAGTGCAAACGCTACTGGAGGCCACGCTGAAAGCCTTCGGCTCACTCGATATTGTGGTCAACAATGCTGGGGTATCGCACCGCAATCAATGGTTGCTTGATGTGGATGAAGCCGAGTTTGATCGGGTCTATCGTGTGAATGTCAAAAGCCTCTACACCACCGCACAGGTGATGGTGCCCTACTTCCAGCAAGCTGGAGGCGGTGTGTTTGTGAACATTGCATCCACCGCTGGCGTGCGGCCGCGGCCAGGGCTCACCTGGTACAACGGCACCAAAGGGGCGGTCATCATTACTTCGCGTTCAATGGCGGTGGAATTGGCACCCCATAAAATTCGGGTCAACGTGATCAATCCTGTGGCGGGAGAGACCGCTTTGCTGGCAACTTTCATGGGCCAGGATACGCCTGAAATGCGCGCCAAATTTGTGGGCTCAATTCCCCTGGGACGCCTCTCCCAACCGCGCGACATCGCCAACGCGGCCCTGTTTCTCGCCTCGGACGAGGCTGAGTTCATCACCGGGGCTTGTCTCGAGGTGGATGGCGGGCGCTGCGTCTGAGCTGCCACTGAAAAGCAGCGCGCTTTTGCGGTAATGCTCGGCGCTGCGGGCCGGGCGCTCCAGGCGCTCGTTCAGAATGGCCAGTTGAAGATGCGCGCTGGCAGCAGTTGGGGGCGACTGAGCCGCTTTTTTCAAAAACGCCTCGGCCTTGCCCCACAGCGCTTCGACCATGCATAGTTCCCCGAGAATCAGCTGCAGTTCCGGCTCCTCGGGAAAGCGCTCCATCCAGCGTTCAGCGCGCATGAGCTTGTCACGCGACACCAGCATCGGCAGCTCCATAAAGAGCCGGGCCAGGGTGTTCGACCATCTCTGCCCCAAGGCCTGCTCGATCAACTTCCAGGCTGCCTTACTGGCGCCGGTACGCACCATTGCTGCCGCCGCAGCCTCCACTACTTCTGGCTCGGATTGCTCATCGGGCGGCAACTGATTGAAGAACCGCTCTACCGCATCGGCCTGGGGCAAGGCGCTTAACTGATGCCGAATCGCGCGCACGCGCAGACCGCGCGAGGCCGTCGGGTGCAAGGCATCACGCTTACCCAACTGGCGGGCCAGCTGCAGCACTCGGGGCCAGTCCTGGGCTTGCTCGGCTGCCTTGAGCGCCAGGCGCAGGCTATGGATGTGCCGCACCCCGCCATGTTGAAGGCCTGCAATAGATTGCACCGCATCCAATGGCCGGCCATCATCAATTGCAAACTCCGCTTCACTCACCCGCTTGACCTGATCCGAACTCGCCTGCGTTTCGATCGCTTCAAGCCAACGATCACGCCGGGCGGGCTCCCGCATACGATGCGCGGCGCGCGCAGCAATCAATGCCGCAGGCAAGGCCAGATCGGCTTGCTCGCGAGCCTGCTGAGCCAGCCGCTCGGCTCGCCCAAAGCGGCCCTCGAACAAGGCCACCAAGGCGTCGCGAAGCGCCGCCACTCCGGTATCACGCGCCTTGCCTTCACGATACTGACGCACCTTGAGCGGCAACTCCAAGGCCTTGCCAATGGCCAACAACAGCAGATGTATTGCGACAAAGCTTGCGAGCACGATGACAAGTGCGAGATTTACCGATAAATCGATACGCCATGGCGGCCAAAGCACGGCCACGTTGCCGTGATTGAAGCGCATCAGCAAAGCCAATCCCACCGCCGCCGAAACGGTGAGCACCATCCATACCAGCCACCTCACGGCGCACGCCCCGTGCGTAAAGCCCGGACCGCGGAAAGCGTCTCGGCCAGCGATGGCAGCTCCACACTGACCCGGCTGGACTGCAATTGACGCAGCTGGGTCGCCGCGTTGCTAACGCTAATCTGTCTGGAATCAAAGTAGGTGGTAATCCACTTTTGCGAGCGTTCGATATCACCACGAAATACCGAGTCTTGCCGGGCCAGGAGCGCCGCCCGGGCATTGAGCAGTTGCAAGCGGAGGTTTTCACGGACAAAGTAACTCTGCTCGGGTGCGAGTAACACCGCCTCGGGCATGTCAACGCGATTGACCCGCACCAGAGACTGCAGCTCCGAGCGCAGACTTGCCAAAGTCCGCATGGAGGATTCGCCCAGCCATGACCAGCTGGACACCGGGCTCCCGGCGCCGCCTTCAGCACGTCCCGTCGCTTCGCCTTCCTTCGCCGTTCCCCGGGCCACGCCAGGCTGAGCCGGCAAAGCTCCCGGAGAAAAGCTGGCGAGCAACGGTAGGGTATCGACCGCCTGAAGCACGTTATCCAGGCGCAAAAGCACAGAAACAACATCGGTGCTTGGCAAGGCCTTTAACCGGTCAATATCGCGCAACAGCAAGCGGCGCAAGCTCGACAGGCTGGCACCATCGGTCGCCTTCAGGCGCGCTTCGGCGTCCTGCAGTACGAGCAATGCTCCAGACACATTGCCACCGACCAGGAGCTGTTGACCGGCAATGCTCAAGGCATGCTCAATGTCGCTCAACACCCCGTCCAGGCCAGCTTGCGAGATCGAGCGATACATGCGCTCGAGTTGCGCCTGCTGCCCGGCGGTTTCAGTCAAGCGCCCTTCCAGCACCGCAAACCGCCCCTGCAATTCGCGCATGTTGTCGTTGGTGGTTTGCAACTGGCTGGCTAGCATGGCAGCTCGGGTCTCGGTTTCCTGGAGTTTGCGAGCGGCGTTCTTTCCCACGCGCTCGGAACGCTGCCACCCCAGCACGCTCATGACAAAAGCCAGGCCCACCACAACAAAGATCGCCAATTTGAGCCAGGAGTTACTCCCCGGCTTGCTAACCGGGCTCGCGGAGATTGCAGGTGCAGCCGCAGCTTGGCCCGGGAATACGGACGCTGGCTCGGGCGAAGGCAGCGTTCCGGACGGCGGCGCTGAGGAGGAAGATGGAGGGGGCAATGGCTCGGTAGACATACCGAGAGTTTACGTTTAATCCCCGTCACTCAACAGGCCACGCACCCGATCAATCAACGCCGCTTGGCCTGGTTCCAACACTTCAACCCGGGTAAACCCGTTGGCTTGCGCTTCGCGCGCAATCACTTCGTGCAAAGCCAAAGCTGGATACCGCCTGAAGTGCTCCCCAAGCGGAGCCTCCAGGGCATCCAACACCTGCCCGGTCCAGCTCACCGCCTGACGTGAAGTCAACACCCAATGGTGGTAACGCGCTTCGGACGCGGCATGACTCAATGCACGAAGTATCAGCGGCGACAGGGCACTGGGCTCGGTGCGCACTGCCGCTTTCAGCCTGACGTAAGCCCCGGGGCCAGCCAGCAATGCAGGCCAGTCGGTTTGGCTCGACTCACCTCCGAACACCCACACCTCAGTGCGTGTGTGGGCTTCGTCAAGAACTCGTTCCCGATGCCAAAGCGCGGCCGCCGCCTGAGCGTCGAAGGGTGCGACCCGGGGTGCAAAAACCCAGGCCTGCGGGCAATGAAAAAGCGCCTGATGAGCCGAGCCCGGGCCCACCACCAGCAAGCGATGCCGGCCAAGCCATTGATGACCCCAGGCCTGGACAATCGCGTCAATGGTTGAAGGGCTGGTCAGAACCAACCACGCGGATAAAGGCAGCTGTGGGGCCTGCTGACCCAGCAAAAGGTTATGGACAGTTGCACTTGGCAAACTGATCCACTCAACCTCAGGCGCCGCCTGCTGCAACTGCTCGGCAAGCCTGGCCCCGCGAGGTGCTGCATGGGTCAGCCAAACCGGCATTGCACTGTCTCCTTAGCAGCCGTACGTCAGGCAAAGGTGGTTCAAACGGAATTCACCTCAGCCAAAACCTTATCCGCGCCCTGCTCAAGCAAGGCCTGCGCAACCCGAGCGCCGAGAGCCTCAGCTTCATCGAGGCTTTTCACTGCCGAACTTCCCTCGGCATGCATCACGGTCTTGCCGTCGAGGCTGGCCACCAGTGCGCGCAGTCGCAGCTCACCACCAGGCATCGGCTCAGCATAGGCAGCCAGCGGGACCCGGCAACTGCCGCCCAGCAAGCGCGACACCATGCGCTCCGCACTCACCTGCTGCCAGCTCAACCGGTCTACCAGCGGCGCAAGCCATTGCCTGAGCAAGCTTACCCGCGGGTGAGTCGAAAAAATTTCGATACCCAAAGCGCCCTGCCCGGCCGCAGGCAAGCTATCGGCGGGAGGAAGAATTGCCCGAATCCGTTGGACAAACCCCAGGCGTTTCAAACCAGCAGCCGCCAGCACCAGCGCATCAAACTCACCCCGATCCAGCTTGGCCAAGCGCGTGTTCACATTACCGCGTACGGGTAGGAGCTGCAAATGCGGCCAACGCGCCGCAATCTGGGCATGGCGCCGCAGGCTTGAAGTGCCCACGCGCGCACCGGGCGGCAAATCATCAAAGTGCGCATAGGTGTTGCTCACAAAGGCGTCCCGAGGATCCTCGCGCTGCATGACTGCAGCCAACTCATAGCCTTCAGGCAGCAGCATTGGCACGTCTTTCAGCGAATGCACGGCAAGATCGGCTTCACCGGCCTGGAGCGCCACCTCCAACTCTTTGGTAAACAAGCCCTTACCACCGATTTCCATCAGGGCTTTATCGAGAATTTGATCTCCGCGGGTAGTCATCCCGAGAAGTTGCACATCGCATTGCGGATAAAGCGTCTGAAGCAGCGATTGCACGTGACGCGCCTGCCATAGCGCCAGCTGACTTTCGCGAGTCGCAATGACCAAACGCGTGGGGAAATCGATAGGTGGCACTGACAAGCCAGAAACCATGGGCTACTCTCTGAAAATGACCCTTCCAGTGTATCAGCCATTTTGAAGGCCAAAACACCCATGAAGAATCCAGCGAACCTGTTGGCCTTGGTGTTTGCCCTGGCTGCCGGCACAGGGTTTACTCAAGACCTCAGCCCTGCCCAGGAACAGGTCTTGCGCCCAAGTGTTGCGAACTGGAAGCCACGGCCCGATCAAGCGGCAGAAGTCATCGAGCTGGAGTCAGCCCGGCTCTGGATTTGGCGAGCTGAAGCAGCTCAAGCTCCATGGATCGTGGCGCTTCACGGCTGCGGCGGTATGTGGAGCCGCAATGGATCGCTTGATGCTCGCAGCGCTGCCTTTCAGCGTGAGTTTCATGCCCTGGGCTACACCATTGCTTTTGTAGACAGCTTTAGCGGACGTGGCACGCGGGAGATCTGTACGCAGCCTGCCTCTCAGCGAAGCATCACGTTGACGATCAGGCGCGCCGACGTGCTCCATGCCTTTCGGTGGGTTCAAAATCAGCCTGGTGGCACCCGCTATAGCGTGGTGGGATGGTCCAACGGAGCCAGTACCGCGCTCGAAGTGCTGAACCAGGAGGGCTGGCCTGACATATTGGCAGCTCCGCGCTACAGCTTTGTGTTCTACCCGGGCTGCGAAGCAGCCCGCTCAGGCATTAAAAGTCTGGTGGGCCCCGCCCAGTTCTTTCTTGGCGCCGCCGATAACTGGACGCCTGCGGCACCGTGCATTGCTCTTGCCAAAACCCTTGAGTCACAAGCGCCCGGTCAAATTCAGGTTGAGGTGTATCAGGATGCTGTGCATGGATTCGATGCGCCAGGTGGCGAGGTGCGCGCCCGCCAGGATGTGCCCAGAGCGCCAGGCCAAGCCGCTGTTTTGGTGGGCCCCAACCCGCAGGCAAGAGCAGATGCCTATGGAAAGATCAAACAATCCCTCGGGAAAGCCCTGGAAATCAACGCATCCACTGCACTGCCCAAGTAACGGGCAAGGCGCTCAGACACCAGACTGCGTCAGGTCACCAGGTTCTTTACTGTAGACCACTGGCGCCGGCTCACTGGCAAACGCTCGGCCACTTCGCGCAACACCACTTGCCAATACGGGTCGCCCGCATCTTCTTCGCCAGTGGGAGTTACCCGCTCGAAGCCTGCAATCGATGGCCGCGCTACCAGAGCATTGCGGTGAATGCGCACAAAGCGGTCGGCAAACTCTTCTTCCAGCGAAGTCAGGGATTCTTCGATGAGGTACTCGCGCTCACGGGTGCGCACCGTGATGTATTTCAGTTCGGCCTTCAGGTAAATCACCTGCTCAAGCGGCACCAGAATCACGCGCCCACGCTCATGCACTGAAAGATGCCGGCGCCGGGTGTTGGTGGCTTTGGCCAATTGATCAATCGCACTGGCCTGCTCAGAGGGCAGGCGGGTAACCGCTTTCTTCAATGCCTCAAGCAACCGCACTGCCCGCACCGGCTTGAGCATGTAGTCGATGGCCTGAACATCAAAGGCATCCACTGCGAACTCATCAAAAGCAGTAATGAAAATTACCAGGGGCATGGTGCGCGTGCCATCACCGCTGGCAGCTCGCACGGAGATGTGGCGCGCCAACTCAATGCCGGTCATGCCAGGCATTTGCACATCCAGCAGGACTATCTGCGGATTCACCGCATCTATCTGGGACAGTGCTTCGGGCGCGTTAGCCGCTTCGCCCACGATGCGGTGGGCAAACTCAGGTGCGAGGTCGGCAAGCAGCTCGCGCAAACGGCCGCGCGCCACGGGTTCATCGTCAACGATGAGGATCGAAATTGCGTCTGACATCTCTGCGTCGCTTTTCTTGTCTATAAGGAATTTCTAACCACAGGCGGAATTGACCGTCCTGCTCGCTGGTTTCCAAACGCCCCTCCATATCGTACAGCAGCATTAAGCGCTCCCGCACATTGGACAGTGCCATTTGGTTTCCTGCCCGGGGATTTGGTTGGGTCGCAACAGGATTGACAACTTCCACTCGCACTCTGTCGCCAGGTCTGGTACAGGTTATCTCGATCTCACCTGGCTCGGTGCGCGGCTCGATTCCGTGATGCACTGCGTTCTCGATCAACGGTTGAAGCAGCAGTGAGGGCAAGAGCGCATCGCCTGGCATTTGATCGATTTTCCAGCGCACCCGCAATCGCTCTCCAAGGCGAAGTTGCTCGATCGCAAGATACTGCTGGCACAACACCACCTCTTCATCCAGCGGCACCAGCGAGCGGGTATCTTTCATGAACACCCGAAAGAGATCCGCAAGGTTTTCAAGCGTTTGCTCGGCGCGACGCGGATCGCTGCGCATCAGGCCGAGGACGGTGTTCAGGCTGTTAAACAAGAAGTGCGGCCGTATCCTTGCCTGGAGGGCCTGAAGCCTCGCCTCCGAGATGGAAGGCGAAAAGGCGCGGGTACGCAGCCGCATTACCTCGATCACCAGCGCAGCCACCACTCCAGCCATCAGCATCCGGCCAAAAGTCCAGTACAGCAAAGCCGCGTCGCCCTCCTGATTGGCTACAAACGGGTGCACCCCGGCCGCCACCACACCCGTCAGGGTCATCGGCAGTCCAATACCAAACATCCATTGCCACAACTGCGGCCAGCCATTGACCCGCTTGCTCGCGGCGCACACCAAGACACAGGCGCCCAGCAACGGGGCTTCCATCACGATCACAATATCCAGCAAGCGCTGGATAAACCCGGGCCAGCCCGAGCTTGCGGTAAATGCCGCCACCAAGGCCAATGCATGCAGCGGCAGCAGAATACGAATCAGCACATAAGGATTACAGCAATCGGGCAGTATCGGCCCCTTGGCTCCATCCACATTGCGGCGTTTTTGGGCCGCCTCCTCGCCGGCTGCGAGCTGTGACGCAGCGCCAGCCGCCGCTGAGCCGGAGGGCAAGGGCAGTGCAGGAGACACGCCTACGGTGTCTGAAACGGCTGGGTTGGACTCGCTCAACTTATAATTCGCCACCACCATCAGCCCATGCAGGAGTTTCCAGACCTCATGCTCAGGCTGCTAAATCGGCGGGAACTCCTTGAAATTTCTACTCTTTTAATTATGACAGATCAATTCGCCAGAAAAGCCCACGCATGGTCCGCGCGCTTCTCGGAACCCGTCTCGGAGTTGGTTAAACGCTACACTGCCTCGGTGGATTTCGATAAGCGCCTGGCGCGGGTGGATATCCAGGGATCGCTGGCCCATGCCGTGATGCTGGCCAAGGTTGGCGTAATCAGCGCTCAGGATCGTGCGGATATCGAGCGCGGCATGCAGCAAATCGCAAGCGAAATTGAAAGCGGCCGCTTCCAATGGTCCATTGACCTGGAAGATGTTCATCTCAATATAGAGCGCCGCCTCACCGATCTGGTCGGCGACGCCGGCAAACGACTCCACACTGCACGCTCTCGCAATGATCAGGTAGCTACCGATATCCGGCTATGGCTGCGGGGCGAAATCGACACCTTGATTGGCTTGCTGCGCGAACTGCAGCTCAGCCTGATTGAACAAGCCGAGAAGCATTGCGCAACCATCATGCCGGGCTTTACCCATTTGCAGGTTGCCCAGCCAGTGACCTTTGGCCACCATCTGATGGCCTATGTGGAAATGTTTGCCCGCGATGCCGAGCGATTGGTGGATTGCCGCAAGCGGGTGAATCGCCTGCCCTTGGGAGCTGCAGCTCTTGCCGGAACCTCGTATCCAATTGACCGGGCCATGGTCGCAGAGTTACTTGGATTTGACGCGATTGCGGCCAATTCTTTGGATGCAGTCAGTGATCGCGACTTTGCGATTGAGTTTTGCGCGGCTGGCGCTTTAATCATGACCCACATCTCGCGCCTATCGGAAGAGCTGATCATCTGGATGTCTGCCCGAGTTGGGTTCATCGATCTGCCAGATCGGTATTGCACGGGTTCGTCGATTATGCCGCAGAAAAAAAACCCTGATGTGCCTGAGCTCGCGCGTGGCAAGACTGGTCGGGTGACCGGGCATCTAATTGGCTTGCTCACTCTCATGAAAGGCCAGCCCCTGGCCTACAACAAGGACAATCAAGAGGACAAGGAGCCGCTCTTTGACACGGTCGACACCTTGCAGGCTACCTTGCGCATCTTTGCCGACATGATGCTGGGCGTTGAGGTCAAGGCTGATCGGATGCGCCAGGCCGCGTTTGAAGGATTTTCCACCGCCACCGATCTAGCGGATTACCTCGTTCGCAAAGGGCTGCCGTTTCGGGATGCCCATGAAGCGGTTGGTGCGGCTGTGCGCCATGCCCAGAACGCGGGTGTTGATCTATCGCAGCTTAGCCTGGCCGTTTTGCAAGGATTCCACCCCTCGATTGATGCCGACGTGTTCGAGGTACTGCAACTGGAAGGCTCAGTAGCCTCTCGATCACATCCGGGCGGCACCGCTCCGGCTCAGGTACTCGCCGCGGTCGCGGCTGCGCGCCAGCGTTTGAGCTGATCCCAACAAACCACGATGCTGGAAGGGATATCCCTAATTGGATGCACTGCAGCATTTCAGTAGACTGCCGCGGTAGGTCCTGACAACTAAACGGGCCGGGGTGACCAAACGCCCTGACCGCCCTCCGCTGGAGCCTTTACTTTGAAGCCGATTTATCGCCTGGCCGAATTGATTGATTCGGTAAACACTGCCTTGGGACAGCTGTGCTCCGTGTTTGTGCTGGCCGCAGCGCTGATTTGCGCGGGTAATGCCTTCATCCGCTACGGCATTTCCATGAGCTCCAACGCCTGGCTGGAGATTCAGTGGTACTTGTTCGCGGCAGTTTCCATGCTGGGCGCTTCAGTGGTGTTGAAGCTCAACGAACATGTTCGGGTTGACATCATTTACGGGCGACTAAGCACGCGGCGCCAAGTTATGGTGGATCTGTTTGGCCTGTTTGTTTTCTTGCTGCCGATCTGCATGTTGCTTGTGTATCTGAGCTGGCCCTTGTTTACCAAAATGTTATCAAGCGGCGAAATGTCTTCGAATGCAGGTGGCCTGGTTCGCTGGCCCGCAATGATGTTGTTGCCGCTGGGCTTTGGGCTGCTCACCCTGCAAGGCTTGAGCGAGATTATCAAGCGCATCGGCTTTCTGCGTGGCGAATACGCCATGTCCACCAATTATGAAAAGCCGCTTCAGTAAGCGACACACGCACCGGACCTAATCATGGAAATGGAAAATTTTGCGCCGGTGATGTTTGCTGGCTTGGTCATCATCATGCTGATCGGATTTCCGGTCGCATTTTCTCTGGCGGCACTGGGGCTGGGAAGCGGCTTTTTTGCAATCAGCATGGGCTGGTTCCCACCAGCATTTATGGCCAATTTACCGATTTCAATCTTCGGCATTCTGTCCAATGAGTTGTTATTGGCGATCCCGTTTTTCACCCTCATGGGGGCGATTCTCGAGAAATGCGGGTTGGCCGAAGACATGCTCGATTCCATGGGGCAGTTGTTTGGCCCGATACGTGGCGGATTGGGATACTCGGTGATCCTCGTGGGCTTCATCCTCGGGGCGATCACCGGCACGGTGGCAGGCCAGGTCATTGCGATGGCGCTGATCTCCCTGCCCGTGATGGTGCGCTATGGCTACAACATGCGCTACAGCACAGGTGTACTCGCCGCCTCGGGCACGATTACCCAACTGGTCCCGCCTTCATTAGTCTTGGTGGTGCTCGCCGACCAGCTCGGTAAACCCGTGGGTGATATGTACAAAGGCGCGTGGGGCCCCTCGCTTTTGCAGATCGCCCTGTTCGCGCTTTATACCTTCCTCCTGTCCCGACTGCGGCCTGCCGACTTGCCAGCAGTGCCCAAGGAAGCCCGAACCCTGCAAGGTTGGGCGCTGTGGAAGAAATGCTTGCGCGGCATCATTCCATCGGCTGCGTTGATCTTCATTGTTCTGGGTTCGATGGGCGGGTTGCCTGGCATGAACACCGCTCTGGCCACACCCACCGAAGCTGGAGCCATGGGCGTTGTCGGAGCCATCCTGCTTGCCGCCTACAGCGGCTCCCTGTCAAAGAAGCTGTTGTGGGACGCCATGGTGGCCACCATGCGACTCACCGCGATGGTGGTGTTTATCCTGATCGGCTCTCGGGTGTTCTCACTTGTTTTCCAAGGCGTCGATGGTGCTTTGTGGGTGGAACATCATCTGAGCAGTCTGCCCGGTGGCCAGACCGGATTCCTGATCGCGGTAAACATAGCCGTTTTCTTCCTCGCCTTTTTCCTCGACTTTTTCGAGATCGCATTCATCGTTGTGCCAATGTTGGTCCCCGCAGCTGTCAAACTCGATATCAATCTCATTTGGTTCGGAGTGCTACTGTGCGTAAATTTGCAGACCAGCTTCATGCACCCGCCTTTTGGGTTTGCGCTGTTTTACTTACGCGGCATTTCAGACACGCTTTTCAAGGAAGGCCGGCTGATCAAGAAGGTGGAATCGCGCGATATCTATTTGGGCTCGATCCCCTGGGTGATCATGCAAATTATACTGGTCGCCGTAGTGATCTTCTTCCCGCAAACCGTGACTTCGTTTCTCGATAAAGAAGTCAAGATTGATCTGGATAAGGTCAACATCGAAGTGCCTGAGTCAGACAACAAAAAACGCGACGATTTCGACGCCAACAGCCTGTTCAAAAAGGAATGACGTTACCGGGCCCCGCATCATCGACATCTGTCGATGGGCAGAGCAGCGAAGTAATTGAGGGGTACGCCTACCTGCCGTGGATGCGGTTCGCAGGCATGGCGTTGGCCATAGCCCTTTGCTTCTGGATGGTTTGGCTGCTTGCATCCGGGCGATTCGGAGCGAGTGTCTGGAGCAACCCCCTGTTTGGATGGTCCCTGGCAGCCCTTGTGGTCATCGTGCCCTTGGCCTGGCAACTGCGGGTCAGCAAGGTACGAGTCGATAGCGAGGGTATTGAGCAAACCTGGCTTTGGCCCAAGAAGGTCGCCCACCGCGACTTGGTGCATGCCAAACTGATACAAGTCCCTGGATTGACTTGGCTGTTTGTGCCTCGCCTGTACACCCGCGGGCAGGGCCTGAAGATGGTGACCTTCTATTGCGGTGATCCGGCTATCGCCAAACGCGCGCAACTGATCGTCGATCAAACCATCGCGCGCTACCTGAGCGGGCGCTAAAAGGTTACGAGTTAAAAAAACCCCGCATCAGGCGGGGTTCGAATCTTCAGGCAAGCGGCCCGAAGGCCGCTGCGCTCTTAGAAACGCTGTTGCTGCATGAAATCATCAAACGCGGCTTCAGCAATGCGGAACCATACGTTTTGCTCGCCACGGAACTTGGCATAGTCGGCATAAACCTTCTTCCAGTTCGCGTTTTTATCGCTCAGCTCGGAGTAGTAGGCCATGGCTTCCTTGAAAGCCGCGTCCATCACATCCTTGGGGAAGCGGACCAATTTGGTACCGCTGCCAACCAGCTGACGCAATGCTGCCGGATTACGACCGTCGTACTTCGATTGCATGTCGACGTGCGCCAAGGAAGCGGCCGCTTCAACAATCGCCTTGTTCTCAGAGGAAAGCGCATCGTATGCACGGGTGTTGATGTAAAGATCAAGCTGCGGGCCGCCTTCCCAGAAACCAGGGAAGTGATAGTTGGGAGCAACCTTGTTAAAGCCCAGCTTCTGGTCATCGTAGGGGCCAACCCATTCGGCTGCATCGATCGTGCCTTTTTCCAGCGCCGAATAGATCTCGCCACCGGGGATGTTTTGTGGCACCACGCCGATGCGCTCGAGCACCCGACCACCAAAGCCGCCAATACGGAACTTCACGCCGCGCATGTCGGCGAGCGACTTGATTTCCTTGCGGAACCAGCCGCCCATTTGCACACCGGTGTTACCCATTGCAAAGTGCTTGATGTTGAAATTACGGTAGAACTCGGCCATCAGGTTGTAACCATTGCCCTCAAACACCCAGGCGTTCATTTGGCGGCTATTCAATCCGAAAGGAATTGCGCAACCCAAAGCAAAGGTTTCGTCCTTACCGAAGAAGTAGTAAGGCGCTGTGTGTGCAGCCTCGATCGAGCCTTGCTGAATCGCATCCACCACACCAAACGCTGGCGTGATTTCGCCCGCAGCATGGACCGAGATCACAAACTTGCCACCCGACATCTGATTCACTGCTTTGGCGAACACTTCAGCGCCGCCATAAATCGTGTCGAGCGCCTTGGGGAAGCTCGACGACAAACGCCAGCGTACCGCCGCCTGGGCATGCACGGCAGGCGCTACACCTGCTGCCAAGATACCGGCCATACCTGCCGACTGTACAAATGCACGACGTGTCATTTTCTCTCCTGAATAGTTAAACCGACCCGGGCACCTCACACTCGAGAAACCCTCCGAGCGCGATTGTATTCTCGCCCGTAGGGTTTTAGGGCCCTGGGCCCAATAGGGCTTTCCCTGAGTTCAGCGCTTCTTTACAGGAGGAAGATCGGTGCAAACACCTTCAAACGCCTCAGCAGCCATGCCAATCGACTCGCCCAGCGTCGGGTGCGGATGAATCGTCTTGCCGATATCCACTGCATCGGCGCCCATTTCAATGGCCAAAGCCACCTCGCCGATCATATCGCCCGCATGGGTGCCGACCATACCGCCACCAACGATCCGATGCGTTTGCGGGTCAAACAGTAGTTTGGTGAAGCCCTCGTCTCGTCCATTGGCAATCGCTCGCCCGGACGCCGCCCAAGGGAACAAGCCCTTTTCAACTTTGATGCCTTCGAGCTTCGCCTGCTCTTCGGTAAGACCCACCCACGCAATTTCGGGATCGGTGTAAGCCACGGATGGAATCACTCGTGCATCAAAGTAGGCCTTGTGGCCAGCAGCTGCTTCAGCGGCCACATGCGCTTCATGAACCGCCTTGTGCGCAAGCATTGGTTGACCAACGAGGTCACCAATCGCAAAGATATGGGGCACATTGGTGCGCATCTGCTTGTCCACCGGAATAAACCCGCGCTCACTCACTGCAACGCCAGCGTTGGCAGCGCCGACCTTGTTACCGTTCGGTGTACGACCAACCGACTGCAGCACCATGTCATAGAGTTGCGGTTCCTGAGGCGCGCCCTCGCCTTCAAACCAAACCTTGATGCCCTCAGGCGTAGCTTCAGCCTTGGTGGTTTTGGTCTTGAGCATGATGTGATCAAAGCGCTTCTCATTGAACTTCTGCCAGACCTTGACCAGATCGCGATCCGCGCCCTGCATCAGGCCATCCAGCATTTCCACCACATCCAACCGGGCTCCAAGCGTGCTGTACACCGTGCCCATTTCCAGGCCGATAATGCCGCCGCCGATCACCAGCATGCGCTTGGGCTTGCGCTCCAATAACAAGGCACCTGTGGAATCCACAATCCGGGAGTCTTGCGGCAAAAACGGCAAGCGTACCGCCTGCGAGCCCGCTGCAATCACCGCTTGCTCAAAGCGAATCACCTGACTCTTGCCGGTCGTTTGCTGACCAGTGCCTTCGGTGAGACTCACCCGCACATGATGGGCATCAATAAACTCACCTATCCCACGCACCGTAGTCACCTTGCGAGCCTTGGCCATGCCAGCCAGGCCACCGGTGAGTTTGCCGATCACCTTATTCTTCCAGCCCCGCAATACATCAAGATCGATCTGCGGCTCGCCAAACGTAATGCCGTGCGCCGACATGGCACGGGTTTCATCAATCACAGCTGCGGTATGCAAGAGCGCCTTCGATGGAATGCAGCCCACATTCAGACACACTCCACCCAGCGTAGCGTAGCGCTCTACCAAAACAGTTTGCATGCCCAAGTCGGCTGCGCGAAATGCTGCCGAATACCCTCCAGGGCCCGCGCCAAGCACCAGCATGTCGCACTTCAGATCCACCGCCCCGGTATAGCCTGCGGCGGCCGCACTTGCTATTGCAGGTGCCGCAGGTGTCGGGGTCGTTGGAACCGCAGCAACTGATGCAGCAACTGGTGCAGCAGCAGGCGCTGCAGGACCCTGAGCCACAGAAGCCTGGCCTGTGGCCTCCAACTCTTCAAGTGTCAACACCACAGAACCCTCGGCGACCTTATCGCCGATCTTCACTGCCAGCGCAATTACCTTGCCCGCTTTTGAAGAGGGAATCTCCATGGAGGCCTTATCGGACTCCACAGTGATCAGGCTTTGCTCGGCCTTGACCATATCTCCAGGTTTGACCAACAGCTCAATCACCTCGACCTCTTTGAAGTCGCCAATGTCAGGCACTCTGACTTCCACACTTGCCATATTCGTTTGCTCGTTTTCTAGGTTGTACTCAGGACGGGGCACAAGTTCAAAGCATGATGCGGCGCATATCAGCCAGCAGTTGCGCAAGCATCACATTGAACCGCGCAGCCGCAGCGCCATCAATCACGCGATGATCCCAGGACAACGATAGAGGCAGGATCAAGCGTGGCTCAAAGCTGCCCTTGGTCTCATTCCACACTGGCTGCTTGGTTGAGCGGCACACCCCAAGGATCGCCACTTCCGGTGCATTGATGATTGGGGTGAAGTAAGTCCCGCCGATACCGCCCAGGCTGGAAATTGAGAAAGTGCCACCTTGCATCTCGGTTGGCGCGAGTTTCCCGTCGCGTGCCTTGGCAGCAAGTTCGGACGTTTCGCGTGCAATGTCGAAGATGCCTTTTTTGTCCGCATCCTTGATCACTGGCACCATCAGCCCATTGGGAGTGTCTGCAGCAAAACCAATGTGGTAATACTGCTTGAGCACCAGCTGATCACCTTCGGCCGACCTCTCCAGCGAGGCATTGAACTCGGGGAATTTCTTAAGCGCTGCAACACAAGCCTTGATCAAAAAGGCCAGCATGGTGAGCTTCACACCGCTCTTGGCATTTTCCGCATTCAGTTGCACGCGGAAGGCTTCCAGATCGGTAATGTCAGCATCCTCATGATTGGTGACATGCGGAATCATGACCCAATTGCGATGCAGATTTGCACCTGAAATTTTCTTGATACGCGGCAAGGGCTTGACTTCAATCGGGCCAAACTTGGCGAAATCCACCTTCGGCCAGGCAATCAAGCCCAGGCCAGCGCCACTGGTGTCAGTCGGTGGCGCACTGGCTATAGCGCCGCCACCTGCCCCACTCATCACGCTCTTCACAAACCCCTGTACATCATCCTGGGTGATCCGTTGCTTGGGTCCGGTGCCCCGCACGCGCGAAAGGTCAACCCCAAGCTCGCGCGCAAACTTGCGCACCGAGGGCGAAGCATGTGGCTTAACAATATTCTCATCGGGTACTGGCTCGACCGGTGCCGGTGGACGAGCTGGCATTGGCGCCGGGGCCGACACTACGACTGCGGGAGCCGGTGTGGGCGCTACGATGGAAGCAGGTGCAAGTGCTGCAGGGGCCGGTGAAGCAGCTGGTGTGCTGGCCTCGGCATCCATCGGCTCAAGCGTCAGCACTACAGACCCTTCAGCAACCTTGTCTCCAATCTTTACACTAAGCGCGATAACCTTGCCTGCGCTTGAAGACGGAATCTCCATGGACGCCTTATCCGACTCTACCGTGATCAGGCTTTGTTCAGCCTTGACCATATCGCCGGGTTTGACCAGCAGCTCGATGACTTCCACTTCCTTGAAGTCGCCAATGTCCGGTACCTTGATTTCAATGCTAGCCATATTGTCTCAATTCTTTTGCAAATAGGGTCGTTACTGCACGCAGACGATTGCTGCGTGCCTAAGCGTAATGCGGGTTGTTCTTCTCGGGATCGATGCCATATTTCTTGATGGCTTCGGCCACTTTCTTGGCGGGAATTGCACCTTCATCGGCCAAAGACTTGAGCGCGGCCAGCACTACAAAATGACGGTTCACCTCAAAGTGTTCACGCAGCTTCGAGCGGAAGTCTGAGCGCCCAAAACCATCGGTGCCCAAGACCTTGTACTGCCGATCCTTGGGAATAAACGGACGAATCTGATCGGCAAACAACTTGATGTAATCAGTGGTCGCAATGATCGGGCCCGAGCTTGGCGCGAGCTGCTCGGTGACATAAGGCACCTTGGGTGACTTCTCGGTGGGGTGCAGCAGATTGAAGCGCTCGCAATCCAATCCATCACGCCGCAGTTCAGTAAAGCTGGTGACGCTCCATACATCCGCGCCCACATCCCAATCGTTTGCCAAAATTTCGGCCGCGGCCAGCGCCTCTCGCAGGATCACCCCGGAGCCCAGCAATTGCACATGATGTTTGCCGCCCTTGGCCCGCGCGATTCGATACATCCCCTTGATGATGCCCTGCTCATCTCCTGCTTTCAGGCCAGGGTGTGCATAGTTTTCATTCATCACCGTGAGGTAATAAAACACATTCTCCTGACGCTCCACCATCCGCTTCATACCGTCATGAATGATCACAGCGAGCTCATGGGCATAGGTGGGATCGTAAGACACGCAATTCGGAATCAAGGCCGACTGAATATGGCTATGGCCATCCTCATGCTGCAACCCTTCTCCATTAAGTGTGGTGCGCCCGGAGGTGCCGCCCAACAAAAAGCCGCGCGCCTGCATATCGCCAGCAGCCCAGGCCAAATCACCTACCCTCTGAAAGCCAAACATCGAGTAGTAAATATAGAACGGCAGCATCATCCGGTTATTGGTGGAATAAGACGTCGCGGCTGCGATCCAGGAGCTGAATGCGCCCGCTTCGTTGATGCCCTCCTCGAGAATTTGCCCATCCTTCGCTTCGCGGTAGTACATCACCTGGTCCTTATCAACCGGGGTGTACTTCTGACCTTCGGGCTGGTAAATCCCAAGCTGGCGGAACATGCCCTCCATACCAAAAGTGCGGGCTTCATCGGGCACGATCGGCACAACACGGGAGCCCAGGGCCTTGTCACGGGTTAGCGCTGTGAGAATCCGGACAAAGGCCTGGGTGGTGGAAATTTCACGGCCTTCGGCTGTTGGCTCCAGTACTGCCTGGAACGCATCCAGTGCTGGTACTGCAAGCTTCTCGTCAACCTCCCGCCGACGTTGCGGAACGAATCCGCCCAACGCTTTACGGCGCTCATGCATGTACTGCATCTCGGGCAGTGAATCAGCGGGTTTATAAAACGGCAAATCATCAAGCTGCTCATCGCTCACAGGAATGCTGAAGCGATCACGAAACTCGCGGATTGCCTCGAGGTCGAGCTTTTTGGTCTGGTGCGCGGTGTTCTTGCCCTCGCCCACCCGGCCCATGCCGTAACCCTTTACCGTCTTGGCCAGAATCACTGTGGGCTGCCCCGCATGATTCACTGCAGAATGAAACGCGGCGTATACCTTGTGTGGATCATGCCCGCCACGATTCAGACGCCAGATATCTTCATCGGTCATGCGCGATACCATTTCGAGCAATTTGGGATGCTTGCCGAAAAAGTGCTTACGCACATAGGCGCCATCGTTGGCCTTGTAGGCCTGATACTCGCCATCCACCGTATCTTCCATCACCTTGCGCAAGATGCCGTCTTTATCACGCGCCAAAAGCGGATCCCAATACGAACCCCACAGCAGCTTGATCACATTCCAACCCGAGCCTCTGAACTCGCCCTCAAGCTCCTGAATGATTTTGCCGTTGCCGCGTACCGGACCATCAAGGCGTTGCAAGTTACAGTTCACGACAAAAATCAGGTTATCGAGCTTCTCGCGAGCGGCCAAGCCAATCGCGCCGAGCGATTCCGGCTCATCCATTTCGCCATCACCGCAAAACACCCAGACCTTGCGGTTGGCGGTGTCGGCAATCCCACGGGCATGCAAATACTTCAAAAAGCGAGCCTGGTAAATGGCCATCAGCGGCCCCAGGCCCATCGATACCGTGGGGAACTGCCAGAAATCGGGCATCAGCTTGGGATGCGGATAAGACGACAGGCCCTTGCCTCCAACTTCCTGGCGAAAGTTATTCAGTTGCTCCTCGCTAAGCCGACCCTCAAGGAAAGCCCGGCCATAAATGCCGGGCGCTGAATGGCCCTGAAAATAGATCAGATCGCCGCCATGACCTTCATGAGGCGCGTGCCAGAAATGGTTCATCCCGGCACCAATCATGGTGGCCAGCGATGCAAAAGAAGAAATATGGCCACCCAAATCACCACCATCAGGAGGTGAATGCTTATTGGCTTTCACCACCATCGCCATGGCGTTCCAGCGGATATACGAACGGATACGCTCTTCGAGCTCAGCATTGCCGGGCGAGCGCGCTTCAAGCGCGGTAGGAATGGTGTTGACGTAGGCAGTATTGGCCGAATAGGGGATGTGCGCACCGGAGCGGCGCGACATTTCGATCAGTTTTTCGAGCAGGTAATGGGCGCGCTGGGGCCCTTCGCGATCGATAACCGCTTCCAATGCATCAAGCCATTCGCGGGTTTCCAAGGCGTCAACATCGGGATCATTGGCTGCGGGAAAGCTCGGAACTGCCGACATGGTGTCTCCATCTAAGTAGCAAAACGTGAAAAAAGCGGGCGTAAAAAAGGCGCTCTAGCAATCACCGAGCACATTCCGAAGTATATGAAGGCCATCCTCTAATGCAAAGCAAAACTTGCACACTATGAAAGATTATTTTGTATTGTGGAAAACAAAGAAAGACTTTGATGGTTGAATCCAACGCTTTTGCGTAAGCTTCCACGCTGTATGAATTCGCTTCCACCAGGATCCCCCGGCTTGCGTAACGCAGCCCCAAGTGCTCGTCTTGAGCTTCGAGCCATCAAGGCGTTCACCCTCACCCACGCCATTGGTGTTTTGCTCTTCGTCGCCCTGATGATCGGCTTTTTTTACACCCTGCATCGGGTAGAAAGCGAATCCTCACGCCAAAGCCTTTATCGAGATATCGAGTGGGGCCAGCAAAGCCTGCGCCTTTATCTGCGCGATTTGCAGGATGAGCTGCTGCTGCATGCCTCGGATTGGACAGCCCCATCTTCCATCGAGCTTGATCCGGCCAAACAAGTGGGAGCTCTGCTCAGCCAGCGCCAGGAAGTTCTTTACATGGCGACACTCGATACCCGTCAGCGCATTCGCTGGACGATCCCGGGGCGCGGCGATACGGTCCTGCCCGAACGCTCGCCGGGAGTCCATATCGAAGACACCTCAGGCTTTTCCGCAGCTGAGCAAGCCATGACCAGCGGTAAGGCAACTTGGTCGGCGCCATTCTCCAGCTCCAGCGGGCAAACGGTGGTTGAGCTTTATTTGCCCGTGGGCACCGATCGACGCAATGAGGGCAGCCTGATGGTTGGCATCTCGCTGGAGAGGCTGCTTGGCAAGGTACTTCCCGAGGAGATCCGAGCCCGCTATGCGCTAAGCCTGGTGGATCAGGGCGGTAATCGCCTGGTCAGTTCGTCACCGCGTCATAGCCATGATGAAAGCCTGCTCTATGAAGTTCCGCTGGATCCGCCGGGGCATGGCGTTCGCCTTCGAGCCATCGGTTTTTCAACTCAAACCGGGCTTATCGAGCGCTGGTTGTTGCTTGCCGTTGTTGGACTGTCAATAGCTAGCCTGGTGAGCTTGATGCTGTTGTGGCGCCACGCCCGCCGTCGGGTTGCCGCCGAGGTAGAACGCGATCGGATGTTCACCTTATCGATCGACCCCATGGTGATTCTGAATCGCCGGGCCCAAATCCTGCGGGCCAACCCGGCCTTTGAGCAGCTTCTCGGCGGGGACTCCCAGGGCAGGCATTTGGCCTCCCTGGCGATCGCATCGGACCGGTCGATTGTCGACCAGGCTTTGGAAAGTCTGAACACGCGCGCTTCCAAAACGCAGCCCATTCCAGCAAACGGCCCTGGAGCAAATGCTGACAGCATTGAGTTTGAAGCGAGGTTCGGGCCGATTCATGCGCCATCATGGTTACGCTGGGCTGTTCGTCGTGATCCGGACCCTAACGTACAGACGCTTTACGCCGTCGCCCATGACACGACGGTGCGCAAAGCGACTGAATCGGCACTCGTCGCCGAAACTGCTTTTCGCCGAGCGATGGAAGATTCCATGCTTACGGGCATGCGTGCATTTGATATGCAAGGCCGCATTACCTTTGTGAACAGAGCATTTTGCGCAATGACCGGTTATCAGGAAGACGAACTGTTACTCAAGGACCCGCCCTACCCTTATTGGCCCGAAGGTGATATCGACAATCAGATGAGCAACCTGGACATGGTGCTGGCAGGCGAAGCTCCCATCGCTGGATTTCAGGTGCAGGTGCAGCGTAAGGACATGACACTCTTTGAAGCCAGGATGTATGTGTCACCGCTGATCGATGGCGCAGGGCAGCAATCCGGCTGGATGACCTCAATGACGGACATCACCGAGCCCAACCGCATCCGTCGTGAGCTTGCCGATGCCCAGGAACGTTTTATCACTGTGCTTGAAGAGCTGGATACGGCCGTGTGTGTCGGTTTACCCGGCGATCACCGGCAGGGGCTTTTGTTTGCCAACCGGGCGTATCGAAGTGCTTTTGGCGACCTCGTCGTGGTGCCTCTTGATCAGCGCAACACTGAAGCCCAGGAACTTGAACTGCTGGGCGCCTCAGGTTCGCGCTGGTACGACCTGCGCATGAGGCCGATTCGGTGGGTTGATGACCGGCTGGTGATTATGGTGGTAGCCACTGACATCACGGAGCGTCGTGCCTCCGAGCGATTGCAGCGAGACCAGGAGGCCAAGCTGCAGCACACTGCACGCCTGGTAACGATGGGCGAGATGGCGTCAAGCCTGGCCCATGAGCTGAATCAACCCCTCACTGCAATCGCCAACTACTCCATGGGGTTAGCCGCCCGTGTCCGCACCCGTACCAGCAAGGGTCAAAGCCTGGATGCTGTGGAACTGCTTGAGATGCTGGGAAAGACCGCCGCCCAGGCTGAGCGCGCTGGCAAAGTGATCCGGCGAATTCGTGAGTTCGTCAAGCGCAGTGAACCTGAACGCCGCGACTGCGATGCCGCCACTCTGATTAACGACGCTATCGTACTGGCTGAGATTGATGCCAGACGCCACGCGATCCAACTGCGCCTGGAAATTGCCCCCAAGTTGCCAACCCTGCATGCCGACCCGATCCTGATTGAACAAGTACTGGTTAACCTGATGAAGAACGCCATCGAAGCGATGCGAACCAGCAAACGGCGACAGCTCACCATTCAGGCGCACCGGCTTGAGGGCCACATCGAATTTGTGGTCACCGATACTGGTAGTGGTCTGGCCTCAGAGATTGTGGATCGCTTGTTCGAGCCGTTCTACACGACCAAGCCCGAAGGCATGGGAATGGGCCTCAATATCTGCCGATCGGTGGTAGAAGCTCACGCCGGCCGTTTATGGGTCGAGTCCAATCCGGGGGGTGCGGGCTGCACCTTCCGCTTTACACTGCCACTACCCAATAACGTTGCTGTCCTCCTTCCCCAGGAAACACTTGCATGACCGCCCTAGCCTCCTCACCTCACTCCAGCGCCGCAACTGGAACAGTGTTTGTTGTCGATGATGATGAAGCGGTACGTGATTCGCTGCGTTGGCTGCTTGAGGGCAACGGTTTTTCCGTCATGGCGTTTCCGAGTGCCGAGCAGTTTTTGCTGACCTACCGTCCGCCGATGGTGGGTGTGCTGGTCGCCGACGTCCGCATGCCGGGCATGAGCGGCCTGGAACTACAGGACGAACTATTGCGTCGCAAGGTCCATATGCCGGTGATCATGATGACTGGCCACGGGGATGTACCGATGGCAGTGTCAAGCATGAAAAAAGGCGCTGTCGAGTTCCTGGAAAAACCGTTTAGCGATACCCAGCTATGTGAGCTCGTTCAGGTACATCTGGATCGCGCGCGTGCCGAGCATAACCAGTTCGAAAACGCCCGCCAAACGACCGATCGGATGGAGCGCCTCACCGGCCGCGAGCGCCAGGTGCTTGAACGAATTGTGGCGGGAAGACTCAACAAGCAGATTGCCGACGATTTATCGATCAGCATCAAAACAGTCGAGGCTCACCGCGCCAACATCATGGACAAGCTGAATGCCCGGACAATGGCCGACCTGATGCGCATTGCCCTGAAGGAGCCCGCGCGCTAGTCACGCCGATGGACATCCCGCAGCAACATCATGTCGCGCACTCGCGCCTCTTGCCGCGGACTGAAGCCACACTCAACTTGCCGGTCAGGCGGATTTTCGTAAGTGCCGAAAATAAAGTCCCAAAGCGCAAGGTCGGAGTAATTGTTCTTGTGCATCTCTGCCTCGTGATGGATACGGTGCATCTCCGGGCGTGACACCAGGTATCCCAACCAATGAGGCGTTTTGGTGTTCACATGAACCAATAGCTGCATGCAGGCAACCCAGGTGAGGTGCGCAACAAACGCCGGGAAAGACACTCCAAGAATGATAAAACTCAGCCCCAGATTCAGCAGTGTGTCGGCCGCCACCTCCAGGGGATGTTTGTAAAAGGTAGTCAGCGTTTCAATGCGACTTGGGCTATGGTGAAATTGATGGGTCCAGCGCCAAAGCGTACTGTTTGAATGTCGCACCCGATGCCACCAGTAAAACACCAAAGTGCTTAACAGCCAGTTGCACAATACCTGTAACGTCAACGGTTGTTTGCTCAGGTCAAATAGCACCGGACAATCTACAAACATCATCCATCCGAACAACACAGTTCCGACCACCAACAGCTCAAGCACCACAAATCCGATCGCCCTGCGCCTCCACCCGGGCACCACTGGCAAGTGAACTGCAGGCCAAATACGCTCCACGGCCAGTGAACACACCCCCGCAATCAACGACAAGCTCAGCATAGGATTCTCCCGCGTTATGCGTGGCAACCACTGCCACACAGCAACGCGCGATATCGTTCACTTCGCGGGTGAAGCACCAAATTTGTTTGTGAAAGGTATCGACCAGCGATACCGACCAGCTGCTGCTTTGCTACTCCGGCAGACAGATCACCCTGGGAGCATTTGCGGTTTAGGGATCAGCGCATCGTGCCCGACCCGCGTAAAAACACATTCGATCAAGTTGACAACAGACTGGAGTCTGAGTTGGCCCATGGGTGCGCAGTCAAGGCGCATTTTTTGCCAAATTCAGTGGGTCTAAGCGATTCTGCTACAAGCACTTTGACCCAAAATGCAAAAAGCCCGCCAAGGGACGAGCTGGGTGCTTGATTTATTTGGCTCCTCGACCTGGGCTCGAACCAGGGACCTACGGATTAACAGTCCGGCGCTCTACCGACTGAGCTATCGAGGATCGGTAAACGTTAGCCCAAGAGTATAGCCTAAAAAAATGCCTTCAAGAGCCGACTAGACACCGGAATCGACCACAACCGCGTCTTGACTGACCCTTGCCCGGGCCACTACGACGCTAGCCCCGCCTCTTGACTTTGCCTGGTAGCAGGCAAGATCAGCGGCACGAATCCAATGCGCCAGGTTGGAGTAATGGTCCTGAAACGGAGCCAGGCCAAGGCTGGCACCCACACTAAGCGCTTGCCCGTTCCAAGGCAGCCTGATCGACGATATTGCTTGCTGAATCGCCACGCCAACCTTGGCCGCGAACTCTTCCCCACAGCCCTCCAGCAGGACGATAAACTCATCACCGCCAAGCCGCCCCACCATATCGTGCGCTCGAACCTGTTGCCGTACCTGCGAAGCCACCTCCTGGAGCACCGCATCTCCCGCCTGATGTCCGTGGGTATCGTTGATTGCCTTGAATCGATCCAGATCAAACATAACCAGTATCGACGCAGTGCGCCGCGTCGGCTCATCAATCAACCTTTGCAGATAGCCCTCCATATGACTGCGATTGAATAAACCAGTCAAAGCATCAATCGTTGCCGCACGCTCAAGCTGCTGCTGCATGGCCTTCTCATCGGTCACATCCTCAACCGTCCAGATAGTACCCAGGCCCCGATCACTCCAATTGACCGGCCGGCCCTTTAAGCGGCCGAGAAAAGCGCGCCCACCAAAGCTTTGCATGGCCAGCACCTCGTCAAACTGCCTTTGGGCCTGGAATATCCGCGCTACCCTTTGCCCCAACTGCTCAAAATCAGTCGAAGCAGCGTAGATCACCCGGGTATGCAATCCGATCACGTGCTCGGGGCTGGCATCAAACAGCTCGCTAAAGGAGCGACTCACCAGTTCGAACTTTTGCTCCCGAGTGAAGGCAAAACTAATGGGCGAGGCTTCCATCATGCTTTGGAGCCGTTGCTGCAACTCGTTCTGGCTATGCTCGGCAGCGAGCCGCTTCTCCACAAATGCCTGCAGTACCCGACCCAAGTCACCGATCTCGCCCCTCGCCTGGGGCCATGGCAGCACTGACTCCTGCGGTTGCTCAGCAGCGAGCTGTATCGCTTTCCGATGAAGTTGATCCACGGGCTGCATCACCAGATGCACCGTAAACCACCACAGCCCCACCAGCACCAATACCAGAGCGGCAGCCACTTGAAAGCTAAATCGCAAGGCCTCATTGATAGGTGCCATGATTCCCGCGATCGGAACCCGGCGCCACACAGACCAACCGGTGCCGCTGACAGGCGCGCTCACAACAAGGTAGTTGTCGCTGCTGACAGACGCTACAAAATCAGATGAACTTCCCTTGTCAGACTCATGATGGTTCAAGCTGGCGCTACTCCACGCTGCCCCAAAACCTGCCTCAGTGCTGAGCATGGCGCCGCGACGGCTGCTCAAAGGATGGGTAAGGATACGTCCGTGCTGATCCACAGTAACGGATAACGGCACAGTGGTATTCCGAATATCGGAAGCCGAAAACTGGCCCTCAGAACTAACGCCAACGCTACTGCCCAGGCGCAGGCTTCCAATCAAGGCTCCGGCGACAGTTCCATCAATCAAAATAGGGGCGATGAGTAAAACCATCGGCTCATCGGTCTCAGGGTCGCTGTGCTGACTAAACACTGCCGGCCGCCCACTGATCAGCACCTCCTTTAACTCATCTTTCAAGCCACTGGGCAGTCGCTCCAATGTTTGGATGGACTCTCGAAACGAAACCCAAACCTGGTGATCATTACCCACTGCGATGAGCTGCGGAAACATATTCAAAGTCGCTTGCTTGGACGCGAGAAAATGCGTTACTGCGGCAGGGGTAGGCCCAATGGTTTCACCAAGATGACGCACCAGGTTTGCCAGCAACATTTGCCGGGTAAGCAGTTGCTCGCTCAGTGCCTTGGCCTCGATTTGCGCACTGCGAAACTCATCGCCACCGCGTGCCTGAAGCATTTCGCTGCGACTGGAATAGCTCAGGGCGAGGCCCATAACTACCGAGACCAAGCCAATGGCCCCCAAAACACTAAGCAATAAACGCGCGCGAAGGGACCCAAGCCACGCTCTCGGCGAGCGAGTACCGTCTTGGGCCTGCCAGTTCGGAAAATTTCGGTCCACATGAGAATTTCGGCGAGACAGCCAAATTTTCAAACACGCACAGACGGCGCCACCCGCCATCAGTCGGCCCGTAGCACTAGCGTAACGATGCTAAGCTTGGCCTATGAACTTTTCACTTGTTATTCTTACCGGGGCGTCGCGTGGCCTGGGTTTGGCCATGGCTCATCAACTCGCCAAACGCAGCGGCTTGATATTGCTCACCATGGCCCGGTCATCCATGCCTCGGTTATCCGAAACTCACACCCATTGGGCATGTGATCTGACCGACCCGAACCCAATTGCACAACGTCTGCAGGCGTGGCTTCCAGGTGTCTCAAGCGCAGAGCCAAGCTCAATTTCCATGATTCACAACGCCGCGTTGCTCGCCGAGCCCGCTGCCCTGGGCTTGCCCCTTTCGGAAGCTCAAGATGCATCAATGGATGAGCGCTGGTCATCCTTGCAAGCGGCGCTTCGGGTTGGGCTTGAAGCGCCTTTAGTGCTCAGTGATGCGTTTCTGGCCAGCACTCATGCCTGGCAGGCCAGGCGCAAATTGCTGTTTATCAGCTCGGGATTAGGTCGATTTGCCATGGCCGGCAACGCATCGTATTGCGCAATCAAAGCCGGCATGGATCACCTCGCACGCACCATTGCACTCGAACAAGTCGTCGGAGCCCATTGTCCAAACCCTGCCGCAGTAGTGTCGCTCGCCCCAGGTGTCATTGATACCGACATGCAGGTTCAGTTGCGTAGTGCCGACCCTGCACGCTTCGTCAATCAGGAGCGATTTGCCACCATGAAAGCGCAGGGCCAACTCGATAGCCCGGAAACCGCAGCGCGCAAGGTCTTGAGCTATCTGGATCGTGAAGACTTCGGCTCAACCACCATTGCAGACGTTCGCGAGGCTTAGCGAGCCTTGGTTACCTCTAACCAGCCTTGAAGCTCAGGCCGGCATGTGCCTCCAGGCGATTAAGCAGGGTTTGTCCAAAAGCCGCAGCGGGCGTCCAAATCCCGCCGGCTGGGCACTGGGCGGCATCGAGCAAGCATAAAGCGGATTGAGCAATCATCTTCGAGGTCGACCCATACCCGGGATCACGATCCCCGGCAACCGCCATGGTCAGCATTCCGCCTTCAGGCGTCTCAGCGATAAACAACACGTCATAAAAGCCAGTTTCGCGCTCTTCGCGTGAAGGCCCCTCACCTGGTTTAGGTCCATCGTCGCTACCCAGCGACTTATCTGCGGCCACCGCCTTGGCCATGGCTTCGCCCTTGTCCCCTGGCCCGGTCAGCAACATCTCGTCATACACAAAATCAGTGCCATAGGCATGCCCAAGCAACGCGTTGCTGCGGTGAATATTGCGCGTGTTGATGGCGGCCATTACAAACGGAGCCGCCCAGCTATTGAGCTTCTCGTCAAAGGCGGGCTTGCTGCCGCTCGGTTGAGCCGGGCCACTAAACCCTGGTGTCAGTGAAAATGGGTCACGCAGCAAAGCAAGCACTTGGGGATCACTGGCCGCAGCCATCGTCGCCTTTAGACTTGCAGCCGTGCCGCCGGAAAACGTGCCCTTCATCTTGCGCACACGCCCCTTGATTCGCGCACTCGGCTGACCATATTTCGCCCGATAGTTATTCTGCAGGGCCCACACCCCGAGATCGAACGGTATCGAGTCAAAGCCGCAGGAAAATACGATTCGTGCCCCGCTGGCTTTGGCCTGGGCTTCGTACCGGTCAATCATGAATCGCATCCATGCGGGCTCGCCACATAGATCCACATAGTCGGTGCCCAATGCAGCACAAGCGGCCACCAGTGGCTCACCATACAGTTGATAGGGGCCAACCGTGGTCAACATGACACGGGTTGAAGCCACCACAGCATTTAAACCGCTCACATCAGCTGCATCGGCCACAACTCGACCCACACTCGCTGGTACACCGAGCTCAACCGCCAGCGCATCGAGTTTTTCGGCGCTGCGTCCAACCATACCCCAACGTAGAGTGGTTCCCCCACCCAAATGCTGCAATAGGTACTCAACTACCAGCCTACCTGTGAAGCCGGTCGCTCCGAACACCAAAAGATCAAATTGACGTGCGCTCATGGGGCAATCCTGGAAATGATTGGAATCGCCGCAATGATACCGGCAAGGGATATCAGGAACACCTACTCGACCGTGATCTTGGATTTATTGATGACGTTACCCCAGTACTCCAGTTCTTTGCGGGTGAACTCGCCCAACTGCGCTGGCGTCATGGTTTGAACCCCGGTGCCGGAATCATCGGCCTTCTTGCGAATATCACCTTGCACCAGGATCTTGTTCACTTCCTGATTGATCTGGTTCACGATCTCGGCGGGTGTTCCTGCAGGAGCATATAAAGCAAACCAGGAATCAAGGTCGTAGCCTCTAAGCCCTGCCTCGGTAGCTGTTGGAACAGTGGGCAGGGAAGTCAGGCGCTGAGCACTGGTCACCGCAACCGCCTTGAGCCGCCCCCCCTGCACCTGACCAACCACCCCCGCAGGCGTGGTGATAAACATATCCACGTTGCCAGCCATCAAATCCTGCACCGCCGGCCCCGAGCCCCGGTAGGGGATGTGTGTGATGAATGTGCCGGTCAGCTGCTTGAAAAGCTCACCCGCGATATGTTGGATCGAGCCGATGCCGGAGGAGGCATAGTTAAGTTTTCCGGGATTGGCTTTAGCGAATTTCACCAGCTCGGCCACACTATTGGCGGGGATCTTGGGACTCAATGCGATCACTTGCGGTGCGCGAGTGAGCATGGCCACCGGAGCAAAATCCTTGATCGGATCCCATCCCGCCTGCTTGAACAAATGGGGGTTGCCAACGTGGTAGCCACTATAGGAGACGAGCAAGGTATAGCCATCGGGCTTGGCCCGGGCGACCGACTGATTGCCGATATTGCCCGATGCACCAGGCTTGTTATCCACCACAACAGGTTGCCCCAAGACTCGGCTCAAAGGCTCGGCAATCAGACGCGCTGTGAAATCCGTAGTTCCACCCGGCGCGGTGGGCACGATTAGGGTAATCGGGCGCTGCGGATAACGCCCGCTTGAGCCTGCAGTTTGGGCAAACAGGCCAGGCGATCCCGCAGCCAGTGCTCCGCCAGCCAGCCACTGCAAATGTTCACGTCGTTTCATCTCGGTGTCTCCAGGAGTTTTTATAGAAGTTCGGAAATTTCAATCAGGTTCAAATCGGGGTCGCGCACATACACCGAGCGGATTTTCCCGGTGGCTCCTGTACGTTGCACCGGGCCCTCGATGATTGGCCAACCGTGCTCACCCAGGCGAGCAATCACCACATCCAGAGGCATGCTCGCTATGAAGCACAGATCCAATGCGCCCGGCACAGGCGTATGCGCTTTGGGCTCAAGCTCTTTGCCACGCAAATGGAGATTGATTTTTTGCTCACCAAACCTGAATGCCTTGCGAGGAGCAGGCGGCGTGCCCCCAACGAAAGTTTCAAGGGTCATACCCATCACCCGAGTATAAAAATCGATGCAGGCTTGCTCATCGATGGTGGTCAAGACCAGGTGATCCAGATGATCAATCATGACAAGTGCTCCATGGGATGCAGGTCAGTAATACGTCCGGCCTTAATGAGCTGGCCCGGCACTTCATGACCCACCAGCGCCGGCAGCTCCCGGGCCAAAGTGAGTAGGCCGTCGAGCCTTACCCCGGTGTCGAGACCCATCGCTTCAAGCATATGAACCGTGTCCTCCGTGCAGATATTGCCGGTTGCTCCAGGCGCATAGGGGCAACCACCCAAGCCACCCATGGCACTGTCAAAACGCACGATGCCCTGTTGCACAGCGCTCAGGGTATTGGCCAAACCCATGCCCCGGGTGTTGTGGAAATGCATGGTCCATTCAAACTCGGGCGAACGATTCAGGGTGAGTGCGGCCTGGGCAAGCAGAGCGACCTGAGCCGGGTGTGCCATCCCCGTGGTGTCACACAGGGTAATGCCTGAGACACCCAATCCAATAAATCTTCCAGCCCAGCCCAGCACTTCGGCAATCGGTACTGTCCCCTCCATGGGACAGCCGAAACTGCAGGATAAGGAAATGGTGATCGGCACCCTTCGCCCCGCAAAAGCTATTACCTTGGACAGCGCCTCAAAGCTCGCCTCACGCCCCATCTTCAGATTACTGCGGTTATGAGACTCGGAAACTGACATCACGAGATTCATCTCATCGGCCCCAACATCCAAGGCTCGCTCCGCACCTCGCAAATTGGGCACCAACACGGTGTAAACCACACCAGGAACCCGCTCGATGCCGCCCATCACCAACTCGGCATCGCGCAGCATTGGTATGGCTTTGGGCGATGTGAATGAAGTGACTTCGATTTTTGCGAAACCACATCGACTGAGCCGGTTGATCAGATCGATCTTCGCTGGCGTGGGGATAAACACCCGTTCCATCTGGAATCCATCACGTGTCACCACCTCATGGATATACACACGGGGTTGGCTCATCGCACCACTCCTGCAGCTCGTAGTCCGGAAATTTGTTCTTCGCTCAACTTAAGCGCTCGCAACACTTCATCGGTGTGCTCACCGAGCGCAGGGGCCAGACTGCGTTGAACGCCTGGGGTACGCGAGAGCTTCGGGACGACCCCCGGCACCAACAAGGGAGCCCCTTGCACTTGAATGCTTCGTAACATCTCGCGGGCCTGGTAGTGAGGATCGTTTGCAATATCCTCAATCGTGTAGATGCGACCGGCTGGCACAGCCGCATCATCCAACGCTTGAAGCACCTCGGTTACCGTCAGATTTTGGGTCCATTGGCCAATGGCTGCATCTATGCGCTCAACCTCGGCGACGCGCCCAGCATTGCCTGCAAGCGCTGGATCGTCGGCCCAATCAGCCCGGCCAATACACACCATGAGTCGTTTGAAGATGCTATCGCCATTGCCAGCAATCAGTGCGTATCCGCCATCGGCGCAACGATAGGCGTTGCTGGGCGCAATGCCCGGCAACGCGCTGCCCGCAGCTTGGCGCACTGCACCGAAGGCACTGAACTCAGGCAGCAGGCTTTCCATGCAGTTAAAGACCGCCTCATAAAGCGCGGTGTCAATGACCTGGCCGAGCCCTCGCGGAGCCGCCTCACTAACCGAGGCACGCCGGGCCTGGAGGGCAAGCAAAACGCCAATCACTCCATGCAACCCGGCTAGAGTGTCGCCAATACTCACCCCAACGCGCACAGGCACGCGGCCCGGCTCGGCGGTCAGGTGGCGCAAGCCGCCCATCGCTTCGGCGACCACCCCAAAACCAGGCTTATCGCGATACGGCCCGGTTTGCCCATAACCGCTGATTCGCAAGACGATCAAGGCTGGATTGGCCTGTAACAACACCTCAGGATCCAGTCCCCAGCCCTCCAGTGCCCCGGGGCGAAAATTCTCAATCAGGACATCGGCTTCAAGGCACAAGGCTCGCACAATCTCCTGGCCTTGCTCGGTGCGCAAATCGAGCGCTACCGAGCGCTTGTTGCGGCTTTGTACCTGCCACCACACGGAGGTGCCATCGCGCATCATGCGCCACTGCCGCAGCGGATCGCCACTTTGCGGAGGCTCGATCTTGACGACGTCAGCTCCAAAATCTGCAAGTGTCTTTGCAGCAAATGGCCCGGCGATCAGTTGCCCAAGCTCGATAACTTTCAGTCCTTGCAGCGCTTGTTCCATGGCGCCATGATCGCCGCCAGCCCAAGCGCTGTCCATTCCCAAGTAGGCATTAGTGATTTCGCAATCTGCGAAATCATCAGACTGGTTTCGGCTGCCGTAGAGACGCTATAAAAGCACTCACCGAGGGGTCGCTGGTTTCTGGTCGGGTAGCGACCCAAAGCTGGCGTTTGGCCCAAAGCTCCTTCAACGGACGGGCTGCGACCATTCGCTCTTTGAGCATTGGCTGCACTGCAAGGCGCGGCATCAGCCCAATGCCCAAGCCCGCCGCGATCAACTGCGCCATCGCATCAAAGCTGCGCACTTGCATGCGGATCTTCAGCGTTGCATTCAGCCTGGCTGCGGCCTGGACCTGCACATTCAGAAGCGCAGCTCCAGCACTTAAACTCACCCAGGGTTCGTCAAGCAAATCAGCAAAAACAAGCGCGGCTTTTGAGCGCGCCAATCGATGCTTGTTGGGCAGCACCACCACCAACTCATCTTGTCGCAATGATTCACAGAGCAAGCCTTCCTCCGCGGCGCCCGAGGCAAACACCCCAACGTCTGCCCGGCCCTGGCGCAAGTGCAGCACGACCACGTCAGACACCTGTTCTTCGAGCTCAATGCGCACCTGTGGATTCTCAGCCTCAAAGCGGGCAATCAGCGGGGGCAAAAACTGCACGATCGCCGCCGAACTTGCACACAAGCGAATATGGCGCGTCACGCCATGCTCGATATCCTTAAGCGAGTCGCCCAGCATATCCAGGCTGTGCAACACCTCGCAAGCATGACGCACTACCAGTTCGCCGGCATCGCTCGTCTGCATACCATGGCTGCGCCGAACAAAAAGCGGCTGACCGAGCGTGGATTCAAGCTCACGCAGGCGTCGACTTGCGGCGGCCAATGCCAAAGGCATATGCTGCGCCGCCACGCTCAACGAACCGTGCTGTGCCACCAGCACGACCAGGCGTAGCGATTGCAGGTCAAAGCGCGCCAGGTTGAGCCGGGTGGAATTCGGTATCCTTGAGGGTTTCATCGTCTTGCCTTCCCTTTTTCTTTCGAGTCTATCCATGCCCGCTTACCGCCTTGGCGATCGTCAGCCCGATCTGCATGTCAATAGTTACATCGCTCCTGGAGCGCATGTTATCGGTTCAGTGCGCCTGGATGAAGATGCCAGCGTGTGGTTCAACGCAGTCATTCGCGGCGACAACGAATGGATTCACATCGGTGCGCGCAGCAGTATTCAGGAAGGTGCTGTGCTGCACACGGATATCGGTTATCCGCTAGTGATTGGCAATGGCGTTACTGTCGGCCATCAAGTCATGTTGCACGGCTGCACTGTTGGCGATGGCTCACTGATCGGCATCCAGGCAGTCGTGCTCAACGGGGCAAAAATCGGCAAGCACTGCTTGATTGGGGCGGGAGCCATTGTGACCGAGGGCAAAGAGATTCCGGATAACTCGCTTGTGCTTGGCGCCCCGGGTAAGGTAGTGCGTGAGCTGGGTGAGGCTGATCTCATGCGGATGCGCTTAGGCGCCCAGTTCTACGTTGAAAACGCGCGGCGCTTCAACAGCACCCTTGAAGTTTTCCCCAACACCTCCAAATTGGTCTGATGCAAATCGAAACCACCGATGCGCTGCAGCGCTTTATATCCCATCAAGGATTGGTGCGCGGCGAAATCATCAGCCTGGATACCGCTTGGACCGAGGCACGTAGCCGCCAAAACCTGGGCGAACCCAACCCGATCAATCAGGCGATGCTGATGGCCCTGGGTGAGCTCACGGCAGCAAGCCTGTTGCTTGCATCCACCCTGAAGTTTGACGGCAAACTGATCTTGCAGATTTACGGTGATGGTCCAGTGCGCTTGCTCGTGGTGGAATGTGATGCCCAGGGCCATTTCAGGGCCACGGTGAAGCCTCATGCCGAACGGCTTAAGCAAGCCGAGGCTAGCGACTTTGTCAGTTTGGTCAATCAGTCCGGCCAGGGGCGCTGCGTGGTCACTCTCGATCCCCGGGTAAAGTCGATTCAGTTGCAACCCTATCAGGGGGTGGTTCAACTTGAAGGCGAAAGCGTCAGTGCCATCTTGCAATCCTATATGCTGCGCTCCGAACAGCTTGAAACCCGGCTTTGGCTGAGTTGTGATGAGCATCGGGCAGTGGGCTTGATGCTGCAGCGCATGCCCCTGACTGGCGGAAATGCACCGATGGGTCTTGCTGATCCAGCCGAGTCAGAACGCGCCTGGGAGCACATGCTTTCGCTTGCCGAAACGATCACCAGCCAGGAGCTACTGCAATTGCCCGCGCCTGAGGTGTTGCATCGCCTGTTCTGGCAAGAAGAGTTGCAGGCTAGTGGTTATCACCCCTGCCAATTCAAATGCACCTGCAGTCGAGACAAAGTAGCTTCGATGCTGCGAACGCTTGGGGCTAGCGAGCTTGAAAGTATGGCGCAGGAAAAGCCCAGCACCGAAGTGGTATGCGACTTCTGCTCGGCACCCTATGCTTTTACTTCAACCGAGCTGCGCGAGCTTGCGCACGGGCCGGACACCAACCCGGCTTAACGGCTGGAATCTGCAGGCGCGGCGGCCAATGCCTTTGATACTGCCGGAACCTGGGCAGGCTGAATCGCCGGGCCAGGCATCGAAGGCTTGGGAGGTGGCGCTAGCGGAATCGGGCGTACATTGATCTGCACAAAGGTTTCATCGTTGCGCACCATGCCAAGCTCATAACGAGCGCGCTCTTCCAACGCCAGCGAGCCCAGTTTCAGATCCCTGACTTCACCTTCAAGCGCATCGTTACGCTGCCCAAGCTTTTCATTGACCTTGCGTTGCTGGGTCACCTGGCGATCCAGTTCCCACACCCGCAGCCAGCCACCCTTGCCTAACCACAAGGGATACTGCAGCAGCAAAAACATGGCGCCAAGCGCAATCGCAAGAATCTTCATTTAGCGCAGATTGTAAAACGCTGTGCGCCCGGGGTATATAGCCACGTCACCCAAATCTTCTTCTATCCGCAAGAGCTGATTGTATTTTGCGGTGCGATCGCTGCGGCTCATCGAACCGGTCTTGATCTGCAACGCATTGGTAGCCACAGCAATATCAGCAATGGTTGTGTCTTCGGTTTCACCCGAACGATGCGAGACCACTGCGGTGTAGTTGTTGCGCTTGGCCAGCTCAATGGCTGCAAATGTCTCGGTCAGGGTGCCGATCTGATTGATCTTGATCAGGATCGAATTGGCGATACCTTCATCAATGCCGCGCTGCAGGATCTTGGTATTGGTCACGAACAGATCATCGCCGACCAGCTGAATGCGATCGCCCAGCACATCCGTGAGCAATTTCCAGCCTTCCCAATCGTTCTCGGCCATACCGTCTTCAATCGAGATGATCGGATACTTGTCGCACCAGGTGCTAAGCAGATTGGTGAAATCCGCAGCAGTCAGGCTCAAGCCCTCGCCGCTCAGGTGGTATCGGCCATCCTTGTAAAACTCCGAGCTCGCACAATCCAAGCCCAGGGCAACCTGCTGACCCGGGGTGTAGCCCGCAGCCTCAATTGCTTGGAGAATGAGCTGAATCGCGGCCTCATGATTGGCCACGCTTGGCGCAAACCCGCCCTCATCACCTACAGCTGTCGACATGCCCTTATCATGCAGCAGCTTCTTGAGACTATGAAAGCACTCGGCCCCCATTCGCATGGCTTCGCGGAAGGTTGGCGCACCGATCGGCAGAATCATGAACTCTTGCAAGTCCAGATTGTTATTGGCATGCGCCCCACCATTGATCACGTTCATCATCGGCACAGGCAGCGCCATCGCACCCGAACCGCCAAAGTAGCGATAAAGCGGCAAACCAGTTTCCTCAGCAGCAGCACGCGCAACCGCCATCGATACAGCCAGCATGGCGTTGGCACCCAAATTGGATTTGCTTTCGGTGCCGTCGAGGTCGATCAAATTGCGGTCAATATAGGCCTGCTCGGATGCATCCAGCCCCATCAGCGCTTCAGAGATCTCGGTGTTGATATGTTCGACTGCTTTAAGCACGCCCTTGCCCAGATAGCGCGACTTATCGCCATCACGCAGCTCGATCGCTTCGCGTGAGCCCGTTGAAGCACCTGAAGGCACAGCCGCCCGCCCCATTACCCCGGACTCCAGCAAGACATCACATTCCACGGTGGGGTTGCCGCGTGAATCAATAATCTCACGGCCCACAATATCAACAATCGAACTCATGCTCTTCCTTCGACAAGACTCATATTCATTACGCTAGAAAGCCTAGCAATACTCTTCGCTATTTGCGTGACGCACATCAAAGAGCCATTTCCACAAACCCATCCCGTTTCACGAGCCGATCAATCGCCATCAAGGTGGATAGCAATTGACGCATGCGCGGTAGTGGCCATGCATTCGGACCATCGCTCAGCGCCTTTTCAGGATCAGGATGCGTCTCCATAAACAAACCCGAGATCCCGCTAGCGACAGCAGCCCGCGCCAGCACCGGCACGTGTTCGCGCTGCCCACCCGATTTCGTACCTTGCCCGCCAGGAAGTTGAACAGAATGGGTGGCATCAAACACGACAGGCGCATTGCATTCGCGCATGATTGCCAGGCCCCGCATGTCGGACACCAGATTGTTATAACCGAAAGACACGCCGCGCTCGCACACCAGGATGTTTTCGCCGTCCCCGCCGGCTGCGATAGCTGCTTCCCGTGCTTTGGCGACGACATTCTTCATATCGCCAGGCGCAAGAAATTGCCCCTTCTTGATATTGACAGGCTTACCCGCGCTGGCCACCGCTCGAATAAAATCGGTTTGGCGACACAAAAACGCTGGCGTTTGCAATAGATCAACCACCTCGGCGACCGGCTTGATCTGATCAATGTCATGCACATCGGTCACGACCGGCACACCAAGCACGGCGCGCACGTCGGCAAGGATCTGCAGTCCGCGCTCCAAGCCTGGTCCGCGAAAGGATGTGCCCGAAGACCGATTGGCCTTATCGAAGGAGGACTTATAAATGAACGCTACGCCCAACTCAGCGCACATTTCCTTAAGCGCTCCAGCCGTTTCGAAGGCCAGCTCACGCGACTCGATCGCACAGGGACCGGCAATCAAAAAAAGAGGCTGGTCAAGGCCTGCTTCAAAACCGCAAAGTTTCATGCTGTTGCCGTTGGGGTACTCGAAGCCGCTGCCCCGCCTGAGGCCAGGCTTGGACCAAGCCATCCGCGGCCACAAACCGCCGCACGCGCCAAGGCTGCATTCACATACGAAATGAACAAAGGATGCCCGGTACGTGGCGTTGAGGTGAATTCAGGGTGGAACTGCACGCCAATAAACCATGGATGCGCGGTAGGTCCTTGCTGAGGCAGCTCGATAATCTCAGGCAAATTCTCGCTCGGTGTACGCGCCGAGACCTTAAGCCCCGCATGCTGCAGGCGGTCTACATAATTGGTGTTGACTTCAAAGCGATGGCGATGCCGTTCATTAACTGCTTCACCGTAGATTGCGGCAGCCAATGTTCCAGGCTCAATGGGGCAGCGTTGCGCGCCAAGGCGCATGGTGCCGCCAAGATCGCTGGAATTGGTGCGCTTTTCAACCACGCCTTCGCGGTCCAGCCACTCGGTAATCAAGGCAACTACCGGCTCGGAAGTCTGAGGATCAAACTCAGTACTGTTCGCCTGTTCAAGGCCAACAACATGACGGGTGAATTCAATTGTTGCCAGCTGCATGCCCAAACAAATACCCAGGTAAGGGATGCGCTGCTCGCGAGCGTATTGAATTGCCTTGATCTTGCCCTCGACGCCGCGCGATCCAAAACCGCCTGGCACCAGAATCGCATCAAAATCCCGCAAACTTTCTGCGCCATCACGATCAATCTGCTCGGAATCGACATAGCTGATATTGACCTTGCAACGGGTATGCAGTCCCGCGTGAATCAGCGCTTCGGTCAGACTCTTATAAGACTCGGTGAGATCCACATACTTGCCCACCATCGCGACCTGAACCACACGCTCCGGATGCTCGAGTGCATCCACCAAGCGGTCCCACACTGTGAGGTCTGCAGGTTTGGTATCAAGGCGCAGGATTTCGCACAAAGTCCGGTCCACCCCCTGCTCATGCAGCATGCGGGGAATTTTGTAAATCGTGTCGGCATCCCAAACCGAGATCACCGAATCGAGCAGCACATTGGAAAACATCGAGATCTTCGCGCGCTCATCATCAGGCACTCGCCGGTCAGCGCGACACAGCAACATATCAGCCTGGATGCCAATCTCACGCAGCTTTTGCACGGAATGCTGGGTGGGCTTGGTCTTAAGTTCACCGGCTGAATGAATGAAGGGCACCAAGGTTAGGTGCACAAAAGCAGCATTGCCACGCCCCAGGCGCAAACTCATCTGCCGGGCCGCCTCCAGAAAAGGCAGGGACTCGATATCGCCTACGGTGCCGCCGATCTCAACAATCGCAACCTGGGCAGCATCTGGCGTCCCGACTCCTGCGCCACGCTCAATAAAGGCCTGAATTTCATTGGTGATATGGGGGATAACCTGCACTGTGCGCCCGAGATACTCGCCGCGCCGCTCTTTCCGGAGCACAGAGTCGTAAATCTGGCCTGTTGTGAAGTTATTGAAGCGCTTCATCCGGGCACTTACGAAGCGTTCGTAGTGACCCAAATCAAGATCTGTTTCAGCGCCGTCCTCGGTGACAAACACTTCCCCATGCTGAAACGGGCTCATTGTGCCTGGATCGACATTGATATAAGGATCGAGTTTGAGGAGGGTGACGCGCACGCCGCGCGATTCAAGCAGCGCTGCGATGGAAGCAGCCGCGATACCCTTGCCTAGCGAGGACACCACGCCGCCTGTAACAAACATAAACTTGGTCATGTCACTGCCAGCGGGAAATAATAATTATACCGGAAGCGAACCCCACGGCAGCCGAATCACAACCTCGCAGCCACCAGACTCGCCGGTATCTACCTGGCAGTGGCCTCCAAGCCCCCGGATCAATTGCTCGACGAGCGCCGCGAACTGGGTTTGCTGACCACATATCGAAGCCACCGATCGGTCTGCGCTGATCTGCACACTCAGGCGACCCGACTCCACATTAAGCGAAACAACTACCAGCCTCACACCATCATGGGGGCCAATACGCTCAAGACTTTCCTTGATCGTGCGTAATGCGGCCGCCTCGACTTCGCTGGCCCCCAGGCCAAAATCCTCTTCGCTAGGGCTTAGCAAAAGCTCGAACCGCTTGTTGGTTTCACGTAAACGCCAGTCATCGAGAAGGGCCCGAGCCGCCGGAATCAGCCCCTGCTCTTCGGCTTGCGAGACCTGCAGCCCGCCAACCACCTGCCTGAGCTGCAAGATCAACTCATCAGCATTACTGCTAATCATGGCGGCCATTTGCGCAACGCTCGCATCGACCGTTTCAAGCCGATTTTGCACAGTGGCTGATAGCGCTCGAATGGTCTGAATGAGCGGGGCGAACTCCGAGCCAAGCAAACTCGCCAGGCGCTGTCGCTCATCAAGAAGCTCAGTTTCAAACTGCAGTGCAAGGCTGCGGTTCATGTCGCGCTCCTGAACGGCTGCGGTCAGCGCTGATTGCGCCCGATCCCGCGCCAATTCAAGCTCGGCAATAATTTCCTGTGGATTTTTTTCCATCCTGCTGATAGTAGCCCAGAAGCCTTCCCGATCAGGCGACTTCGGGCTAAATTCAAGCCCAGCGCTAGTTATAATGCAACGCAACATTCATTGAGGAGCGGGCAATGGCTAGTAAGGTAAGGGCAAGTGCGCAAGAAGCGCTTGCTGCGCTGGTGCGCGATAACATGATGGTCGCCGTGGGCGGCTTCGGGTTATGCGGGATTCCGGAAGCACTCATTGCCGCCCTGCGCGATTCAGGTGTCAAGGGGTTGACTGCAATTTCAAATAATGCCGGAGTGGATGGCTTTGGCCTTGGGCAACTCCTGGCCACCCGCCAGATTAGCAAGATGATTGCTAGCTATGTAGGCGAAAACAAGGAATTCGAGCGCCAATACCTCGCCGGTGAACTGGAACTGGAATTCACTCCACAGGGCACCTTAGCTGAAAAACTGCGAGCTGGCGGCGCGGGCATTCCAGCCTTCTTCACCCGCACCGGGGTGGGCACTGTGGTGGCAGAAGGCAAGGAAATCCGCGATTTTGATGGGGTACCCCATGTCATGGAGCGGGCGCTGGTGCCTGACCTATCGCTAGTGAAAGCCTACATCGCTGATGAATCAGGCAACCTGGTGTTTCGCCGCACTGCGCGTAACTTCAACCCCAACGTTGCCATGGCAGGCAAGGTCACAGTGGCTGAGGTTGAAAAGATTGTACCGACCGGATCCCTGGATCCAGACCAGATCCATCTACCGGGCATTTATGTACAACATATCGTGCTGAATGCCACCCCCGAAAAACGCATTGAACAGCGCACCGTGCGCGCTGCCGCCTGAAGGAGCTGACTCATGCCCTGGACCCGTGACGATATGGCAGCACGAGCTGCCAAAGAACTCCAAGATGGCTTTTACGTCAATCTGGGAATTGGCCTGCCGACCCTGGTCGCCAACCATGTGCCTGCGGGTATGGAAGTGTGGCTGCAGTCTGAAAATGGCTTGCTGGGTATCGGTCCGTTTCCCACCGAAGCCGAAGTCGATCCCGACATGATCAATGCAGGCAAGCAAACCGTAACCACCCTGCCCGGCTCCTCGATTTTTTCCAGCGCTGATTCCTTTGCCATGATTCGTGGCGGCAAGATCAATTTGGCGATTCTTGGCGCCATGCAGGTCAGTGAAACCGGTGATTTGGCGAATTGGATGATCCCCGGAAAAATGGTCAAAGGTATGGGCGGCGCGATGGACCTCGTAGCTGGTGTGGGGCGCGTGATCGTATTGATGGAACACACTGCGCGCAAAAAAGACGGCACTGAAGATCTGAAATTGCTCGCCAAGTGCAACCTGCCCCTGACCGGAGTGGGCGTGGTGGACGTGATCATCACTGACCTGGGCGTGATGGAAGTTGGCGCTCAAGGCTTGAAGCTTATTGAGCTTGCCCCAGGCGTCACTGTTGAAGAGATCACCAGTAAAACAGCCGCTCGCCTCGATACAAGCAGCCTGCGTCACTAATGCTGTTTAGCTTTCCAGCGCCGGGCCTGAAAACGGGCGCTGGATAAGCTTCAAAACATCCTCAGGCATGGGCGCAGATTTCCGCTTGGGATAATCCACCCATACCACTCGCGCACCGCCCGTTGCGTATTGGGTAGCGGGATCATCAACCCGACTGATCACCGTCAGTGCCTCAAAACTGCTGCGCCCAATCTCGCCAAGATACTGCCTGCATTCGATCAGCCCGGGATAGACCAACTCGCGAATAAAGTTGCAATAGGCATTCGCAATCACTGGCCCCTGGCCGTTCCGATCCGGCACAAACCCAAGCTGGTTGAACCATGAAATACGGGTCTGCTCAAGGTAGCGGAAATAGATCGTATTGTTCACATGGCCCATTGCATCCATATCGCCCCAGCGAATCGGCATACGCATGACAAAACTGAGCACCATGCTCTGGGGGTCAATGACCAGGCGGTTGGCTGGATTCACAAGAGAACTTTCGCAGGAATATGGGAAAAGCCTCGAAACCGAATGCGCGGATCACGGGTCGGCAAAGCGCGCATCTCAAGGCCTCGGAGCCGGTTAAGCAATCCGCCCAGAGCAATACGTGCCTCAAGGCGGGCGACATTCATACCCGCACAGGCATGATCGCCATGCCCAAAACCAACATGGCGATTGGGCTTGCGCGCAATATCAAACTGATCGGGCTGGGGGAACTGTTCAGGGTCTCGGTTGGCAGCCCCTACCCCAAGCGTGATGAGGCAGCCCGCCTTGAGTTGCGCACCGCCAAGATCAACATCCTCAAGCAGGCGACGATTGTTCAGCTGCAAGGGGCTTTCAATACGAAGCATTTCTTCGATAGCTGAAGTCAGCAGTTCAGGTTGCGATTGGAGGCCTCTCCAGGCCCGCGGATTGCTCATAAGCAACACCAGCCCATTACCCATTAAATTGGTGGTGGTTTCATGCCCGGCATTGAGCAAAAAAATGCAGTTGTGTACCAGCTCTTTTTCAGTCAGACGCTCCCCGTCTTGCTCGCCCTGGATCAACCTGGTCAACACATCCTCTTCTGGATTCAAGGGATGCTTGCGCCGATCATCAATCAACTGCAGGAGATAAGCAGAAAACTCTTCGACCGCCGCATTGCCGCGATCAAGCACTGCAGCACTCGGCACAGGCTCCAGCGCTCCCAGAATCGCCAAAGACCATCCCCGCAACGGATCGCGATCAGCTTGTGGCACAGCCAGCAGGTTTCCGATCACATCCACGGGTATCGCCGCAGCAAAGTCCTCCACCAGATCAACATCCTGCTTTTCGATCATCACATTGATCAGGCGACTCACCAGCTGCTCTACTGATGGCAGCATCCTTTGCATGGCGCGCTGATTCAGGGCCCCCATCAAAAGTCTGCGTACCCGCGTGTGCAAGGGCGGATCACTAAACACCAAGCTGGTGGTGTGGTGCTCAAATAGCGGCGTGTTGCCAAACTTCGGGGCGAACTCCGCTGTCTTATCGCTGCTTGCCGCCGGATGACGATAGAGCGCGCTCACCTCGGCATAGCGCGATAGAAACACACTGCCATCGGGCATCCGATGCACAGGAGCCTCGCGCCTCAATACCTCGTAAAAGGGAAACGGGTTTTCTACAAACCCCTCAGGAGGCCGACGCAGATCGAAGTCAGAGACCCAAGCCATCATCGGCCGACAGAATCGCGCCATTCACAAACCCGGATTGGTCACTGACCAGCATCAACAGAGGCGCATCCAGATCAGAAGGCTCCCCAACACGCTTGCGGGGCAACATGCTGATCAGTTTGCGACCCGCTTCCGACTGCCAATGGTGTGCATTGATTTCGGTAGTGATATAGCCTGGACACAGGGCATTCACATTGATGCCATAACGCCCCCATTCCAGGGCCATGGCGCGCGTCATATGCACTACCGCCGCCTTGCTCATGCAATACACGCCAATCTGGGCCAGCACCTTGAGCCCCGCAACCGAGGCAATGTTGACGATTCTGGCCGGGCGCGGCTGAGCCGAGTCCTTCGACCTGGCGATCATGCGCTTGGCCACTTCCTGCGCCACAAAAAATGCGCCCTTGGTGTTGGTACCAAATACAAAATCGAAATCGGCTTCGGTAGCATCAACCAGCCGCTGAGTCGTGCTCACGCCTGAATTGTTGATCAGGATATCGATGGGCCCAGCTTGCTCCTCGGCGCTCGCAACCGCGCTGCGGATCGATTCCAGATCGGTAACATCCAGCGCCACCACGTGAGCAGCGCCGCCCTGCGCTTCAATTTCAGCGCGCAACTCCTTGAGCCGCTCAGTGCGACGCGATGCGAGGACCACTTGCGCGCCCTGGGCTGCAAGAACGGTGGCGAACCGCGCACCCAGGCCGCTTGAGGCTCCGGTAACCAGGGCTACTTTGCCGGAAAGATCTGTGTTTGATGTCATAGTGTTGTCTCGGATGGGCCTAGTTTGAAGCTTCTAATCGATTTTTGGACAATCCGATGTTACCTCTGTTTTTGTGAATGCTCGGGACCAGTGAACTATGCAAGTTGAACGCGATCAGATGGAGTTTGATGTAGTGGTGGTAGGTGCTGGGCCGGCGGGTCTGGCTGCGGCCATTCACCTGAAACAGCTCAGTACCCTGCACGGTCACGAGCTCAGCGTGTGTGTGATTGAAAAAGGCTCGGAAGTTGGCGCGCATATTTTGTCTGGCGCAGTCATGGACCCCAGAGGGATTGATGAGCTTTTTCCAGACTGGAAAGCGCTTGGCGCCCCGCTCAATACCCAGGTCACAGAAGACCGATTCTTGTTCTTGAATGAAAGCTCGGCCCGCCAGGTACCCAACTGGATGTTGCCGCAGTGCTTTCAGAATCACGGCAATTATGTAATCAGCTTGGGCAATGTCGTGCGCTGGCTCGGGCAACAGGCAGAGTCGCTGGGGATCGATGTTTATCCAGGGTTTGCCGCGGCAGAAATTCTTTATGATGAATCGGGTGCGGTGCGTGGTGTAGCCACTGGCAACATGGGCGTCGGCAAAGATGGCGAGCCCACGGAAAACTTCCAGCCTGGTATGGAATTACTCGCGAAATACACGCTCTTTGCTGAAGGCGCGCGCGGGCATCTGGGCAAGCAGCTGATTGCCAAGTTTGATTTGGCCAAGGGTCGCGACCCGCAGAGTTATGGCATTGGCCTCAAAGAGCTCTGGGAGATCAAGCCTGAGATGCATCAAGCCGGGCTAGTCGTGCATACCGCAGGTTGGCCGCTCAATAACGACACCTATGGCGGCTCGTTTCTCTATCACCTCGAAAACAATCAGGTCGCCGTGGGCTTCGTTGTTGGGTTGGGTTATCAAAACCCCTACCTGTCGCCCTTTGAGGAATTTCAGCGCTATAAAACGCATCCTGCAATTCGCAAGTTTCTTGAAGGCGGCAAGCGCTTGTCATACGGCGCCCGCGCCATTACCGCCGGAGGGATCAATAGTCTGCCCGAGTTGATTTTCCCGGGCGGCGCGTTGATCGGCTGTGATGCCGGCTTCTTGAATGCCTCAAGGATCAAGGGCAGCCATGCTGCAATCAAGAGCGGCATGCTTGCAGCGCAGTCGGTATTTGATGCGTTGAAGGCCGGTCGGAGCGCCGATCAATTGGCAGACTATCCTGCCGCGTTCAAAGCGTCATGGCTGCATGATGAGCTCTATCGCGCGCGCAACTTCAAGCCCGCGATGAGCAAAGGGCTGTGGACTGGCACCCTGCTGGTCGGGATCGATCAGGTCGTGTTCAAAGGCAAAGCGCCGTGGACCTTGCACAATACCCACGCAGACCATGAAATGCTGCGCCCTGCGAGCGAATTCACTCCCATCGAGTATCCGAAGCCCGATGGGAAACTTACCTTTGATCGCTTGTCGTCGGTGTTCATCTCTAACACCAACCATGAGGAAAACCAGCCTGCTCACCTCACGCTCAAGGATGCGTCCGTGCCGGTCGCTATCAATCTGGCGCGATTTGCCGGGCCGGAGCAGCGCTATTGCCCAGCTGGCGTCTACGAGTATGTCAAAACGGATGCGGGAGGCGATCGCTTGCAAATCAATGCGCAAAACTGCGTGCATTGCAAAACCTGCGATATCAAGGATCCAACACAAAACATAGTGTGGGTAGTGCCTGAGGGCAGCGGTGGCCCCAATTACGCTGGCATGTAATCTGGCTGAATATTGGGCAGACAGCGTCCATCAAACCTGACGCTGACCGCCCATAAGAAATTCCATCCGGACGAACCATCATCTTGCTGATGCCTGGCGCGGGGAGGCCTTTAAGCTGATCAACACAGACATCCCCTGCGGGCCGAATGCAATCTGATCGACCTTGGAAAAGGCGCGGAACTCAATGGAAAAGGCCCTCATCAGAGGGCCTTGATCATCAACCGGGCATTTAGCCGCGCGAGCCGCCGAAGCCGCCGCCATCGCCGCGACCACCACCACCGCCGCCGCCATAACCGCCGCCGCCGCCGCCACCGTAGCCGCCGCCTCCGCCGCCACCAAAGCCACCGCCGCCTTCACGGGGACGACGGAAACCGCCACCGCCACCGCCGCCACCACCGCCACTGCGGGGAGGCTGCTCGCGAGCTTCGTTGACCACCAGGCCACGACCCTGCATTTGAAAACCATTAAGAGCTTTGATCGCTGCTTGCGCTTGATCCGCGTTGTTCATGGTCACAAAACCAAAGCCACGCGAACGGCCGGTTTCCTTATCCATCACAACACGAGCATCCTCAACGGCGCCGTGTACGTTAAACATTTCGAGCAACTGCGCATCGGTTGTGCGCCAAGGCAGATTGCCTACATAAATCTTCATCCGACCATCCTAGAACCAGACCAAACAAAACAGCATTTCAAGGCCACCGTGTCTCAGTACACCACAAAACGCACCCCGTACATCACTGGTTTTGTCTGATACAAAGCCTGTACGTAAAAGCACTGTGCCACAAAGTCAAGCGCTTTGCACTTTAGTCCTACTTGGGACCAAGGCCTAAGCGGTCAATCAAGGCCTTTTCAGCAGTGAAAGTATCGCGCACCCAACGCGTGTATTCCTCCGAGCTGCGCAGCCAGGGCTCTTGATCGAGCTGATCAAGCACCTTGATGTGCTCGGGATCTTCCGCAGCCTTGCGAAACGCATCATGTAGCACTTTGACCACGGCTGGATCCATACCTTTGGGTCCGGCCAAGCCGTAAGGTGAAGTGGACACTACGTTGTATCCCAGCTCCTTTGCGGTAGGCACCTGGGGCCATCGCTTGGTGCGCCGCTCGCCAAAAGTGACCAATAAGCGCATCTGTCCGCCATCAACAAAGCGCGCCCAACCGGTGGCATCGCTTTGCGCGTTGACATGCCCACCCAGCAAAGCCTGGGTACTGTCAGCATTGCCTTTGAATGGCACATGCACCAGATCAACACCCGCAGCATCAGTCACCATTTCCATGAGCAAGTGAGGGCTGGTACCGGTACCGGTGGAGGCATAACTGATCTTGCCTGGTGCAGCCTTACCCGCATCAATGTACTCCTTGAAGCTGCGGTAAGGGGCATCGGCCTTCACCACCACGCCAAAGGTATATCCGGTCAGGCCAATAATCATGGTGAAGTCGCGCACCGGATCCCAAGCTACCTTCTGCATATGCGGAATGCGCATCATGCCAAGCGGAAACTGCGTGATGGTGTAACCATCAGGACGCGCATTGGCTACATTGGCAGGCCCCAGCGTACCCCCTGCGCCAGGCTGGTTTTGCACCACCACTTGCTGACCCAGATGCTTGGAGGCGATCTCGGCCAATGCCCGCAAATGGCGATCGGTTGACCCACCCGCAGGCCATGGGCATACCAGAGTAATCGGTCGATTCGGGAAGGCGGCTTGCGCCTGAACGCTGCTGGGTAAGCTCACCAAAGGGGCTGCAGCACCTGCCGCCAGGATGAGCTGGCGACGATTCATATCAGGGCGAAATGAGGCATGGGAAAAACGGGTCATGTAGGTCTCCAGAAATCTTTTTACTTGTAAAAAATCACAGCCTGTATAAAAATACAGTCTTCCGAACTTCAACCATGGCAGTGATTCATGCGTGATCTTACAGCCCGACAGCAACAAATCCTGGAATTAATCCAGAGCCATATCAATAACACTGGCTTTCCCCCCACGCGGGCCGAAATCGCCACTACGCTGGGCTTCAAATCTCCAAATGCGGCTGAAGAGCATCTCAAGGCCCTGGCCCGCAAAGGAGTGATCGAGCTTGCATCCGGATCTTCGCGTGGCATTCGCTTAAAACTACTATCTGCTGCTCATGAAGATGATAGTTCCCGAGGCATCATGCCCAGCGCGATTCAGGTCGCCCTCACCTTGCCTTTGATTGGCCGGGTAGCCGCAGGCAGCCCGATCCTGGCGCAGCAGCATATCGAGGCCAGCTATGCGCTGGATCCGAATCTGTTTTCCGATAAGCCCGATTATTTGCTCAAGGTGCGCGGCATGAGCATGCGCGATGCCGGCATCCTGGATGGCGATCTTCTGGCGGTCAAGCGTGTGCAAGAAGCACGCACGGGTCAGATCGTTGTAGCGCGAGTGGGTAGCGATGTCACCGTGAAGCGTTTGCGCAAGCGCGGCCACACCATCGAGCTGCTGCCTGAGAATCCCGATTTCGAGCCAATCATCATCGATACGCGAAGCGATGAGTTTGCGCTCGAAGGCTTGGCAGTCGGATTAGTGCGCTCAGGAAAAGGGCTCTGAGCCCGGATTGCTCAGGCGCTCTTCAAAAACCACTCTGCCATGGCTTCGCATCCTTCTTCATCCAGTTCGGCTCTGCCGCATCCGGCTGTGTGGCGAGCTCACCAGCTGGGCACCGCACCTCACCCAGGTGTCAGCAGTGGCTTTTCCGCGCTGGATCAGGAATTGCCGGGCGCGGGCTGGCCAATAGGTTGCGTCACCGAGCTGATTTCACGCGAATCTGGTGTTGGTGAATTACGCTTGCTGGTGCCCCTGCTGCGTCATCTAACCCGCAGCGACAAGCTGGTGATCTTTCTGGCCCCACCTCATATTCCTTATGCACCTGCCTTGAGTAAATTTGGCATTCAGTTGCATCGCTTGTTGATCGTGGATGCAGCCAATGCTGCTGATCGGCTTTGGGCTGTAGAGCAAACCCTGAAAAGCGCCAGCTTTGGTGCCCTGCTCGCTTGGTTGCCGCAAGAAAAAACCCGCCCAGAGCATTTACGCCGTATGCAATCCGCCGCGGCAATGGCTCAAGGCCCGGTGTTTCTATTTCGCCACCTGGCAGCCCAATATGAGCCTTCGCCCGCACCTTTGCGCATGCTCCTGTGGCCCAAGCCTGACCAGCAAATGGCGGTGCAATTGCTCAAGCGAAGGGGGCCGGTGCTAGCCCAGCCCGTGATGGTGAATTTGCCGCAGCCTGTGCAATCCATTGATCTCAAATCGAGGCTGGAACCCAAAGCCGAGCCTGTCAATGGACTCATCACAGCTCACCCGGGGAGCGCTCAGCGTGCCTCGGGTTCCATAGCTCACTGAGTCTGGGTCATGTTGTCATGGTCTGGATTGGCCTGTACTTTCCCGCGCTCGCTCTCGAAGTCTTTAGCACCAGCCTGCCAATAGCCCCCGCGCTGATCGTATGCGATCAGCATAAAGTGCAACAGGCCAATTTGGCTGCAGGTGCTCTAGGAGTACAAGCCGGGATGAAACGCGCCACCGCGCAAGCCTTGGCCCCGCAATCCCTATTTCTGGAGCGTGAGCGCAGCAAAGAGCAACAGGCCCTCTGGAGCATCGCGGTATGGTTACTGCAATTCACTCCCTCGGTGAGCCATCCCGGCGGGCAGGCCGTCAGTGCTCAAGCCAGCGCGGATCAGGCACCTGGCGTGGTGCTGGAGGTCGAGGCCAGCTTGAGTTTATTTGGTGGATTGCAAACCCTGCTGACTCGAATACGCAGCGGCATCATCGCTCTGGGCTATAGCCTGCAGGCTGCTGTTGCCCCCACCGCTTATGGAGCGTGGCTGCTCGCTCAGCATCACGACGGGGCGATCGCGCAAAGCCCAGCGCAGTTAAATGCGCGCTTAAGTGCTTTGCCTGCCCATGCTTTGCCAGGCGCTCGGCCACACGAAGCTGTGCTTAAGCAAATCGGTGTCCATAAACTCAAGGATCTACTGCAGCTCCCGCGCCCTGGCATGGCACGCCGCTTTGGCAAAGCCTTGCTGCTCGAAATGGATCAGGCGCTGGGGCATCAGCCGCAAGCCTTTGACTGGACTCAGGCGCCCATGCAATTCGCCGCCAAACTGGAGTTGCTGGCGCAAGTCGAGTATGCCGAAGCCCTGGGTTTTGCAGCGCAACGCCTGATTCTGCAACTGAGTGGTTGGCTGCATGTGCAGCATGCCGCCTGCACCCAGTTTTGCCTGCTCATCAAGCATGATGATCGCCCAGACACCGCACTGCATCTGAGTTTAAGCGATGCCTCGCGCGATGCCCAGCGCATGGGGGTGCTGCTCAATGAGAAGCTGCAAAGCTTACGCCTGCCAGCGCCTGCACTAGCGCTGCAGTTGTCCTGCGATGCAGTCCAGCCCCTGGCCCCTCAAAGTGCCGAGCTTTTCCCGAGCCCCACCGATAAGCGGGAAAGCCTGGGACGTTTGCTCGAGCGCCTGCAAAACCGCCTGGGTCGCGAACATGTCCGCACCCTGGCGCTCACTCATGATCATCGCCCTGAAGTCGCCTATCGCATGGAGCCTGTGCAGTCTGTGCAGCAGCTGGTTCATGCCCCTGGCGCTTCACAGATTGAAGAACCCCAAGCCCCCTATGGGCCGCATCTGCCACGCCCGCTATGGCTGTTGCCGCAGCCTGTTGCATTGTCCGAGCGTCATCACCGGCCCTGGTGGCAAGGCCCCTTGCATCTGCTGGCCGGCCCGGAGCGCATCGAAACCGGCTGGTGGGATGGGCATCTGGTGCAGCGCGATTACTTTGTTGCGCAAGATGATGGGCATGTGTTGTACTGGATCTTTCGCGAACGCCTGCCCAAGCCCGATGGCCAATCCGGGTGGTTCCTGCAAGGGCGCTTTGGCTAACATTTGGCTAACCCATCAGCTTGCCGCCCATGACCCGCTTCATTCTTGCACTTGATCAAGGCACCACCAGCTCACGCAGCATCCTGTTCACCCCCGAAGGTCGAGTTCTCGCCCAAGCGCAAAAGGAATTCACCCAGCATTTCCCGCACTCCGGATGGGTTGAGCACGATGCCACCGAAATATGGGCAACCCAGCGTGCCACCATCACTGAAGTCCTCGCCCGAGCCAAAATCACCGCGAACGAAATCGCCGCGATTGGTATCACCAACCAACGCGAAACCATTGTGTTGTGGGATCGTCAAACCGGTGAGCCTCTCGCACCTGCCATCGTTTGGCAGGATCGCCGCACCGCCGAATTCTGTGCCGAACTCAAAGCCCAGGGCCATGAGCCCTTCATCCAAAACACCACCGGCCTGTTGCTCGACCCCTATTTCTCAGCGAGCAAATTACGCTATCTGCTCAACACCATTCCTGGCGCGCGCAGCCGCGCTGAGCAAGGTGAGCTAGCCTGCGGCACCATCGATACCTGGTTGATGTATCACTTGAGCGAGGGTCGAGCGCATCTCACCGATCCAAGCAACGCCAGCCGCACCCAACTCATGAACCTGCGCACCCGCCAGTGGGATACGCAACTACTTAGCCTCTTCGATATCCCGCAAGCGATCTTGCCGCGTATTGTGCCAAGTGCCGGCCTCCATGCCAGCGCCATCATCGATGGCATTGAGCTGCCCATCACTGGTATAGCAGGCGACCAACAAGCCGCCCTCTTCGGTCAAGCCTGCTTCAAGCCAGGCATGGCCAAAAACACCTATGGCACTGGCTGCTTCATGCTGCTCAACACCGGAGAGCAAGCCCACGCATCACAGCACCGACTGTTGAGCACCAGCGCATGGAGCCTGGGCGGCAAACTCCCAGCCACAAGCCACTATGCCCTTGAAGGCAGTGTATTTATTGGTGGCGCGGCTGTGCAATGGCTGCGCGATGGCCTTGAGCTCATTCGCCATGCAAGCGAAATCGAAGCGCTAGCCGCCAGCGTGCCTGATAGCGGTGGCGTGAGTTTTGTGCCCGCTTTCACCGGGCTCGGAGCACCTTATTGGGAGCCGCACGCACGTGGCATGATTCAAGGTCTTACCCGCGGAACAACCCGCGCGCACCTGGCACGAGCCACGCTTGATGCGATCGTATTGCAATGCGCTGATCTGGCCCATGCGATGGAGCGGGATAGTGGGAACAGCCTTCGAGAACTGCGCGTGGACGGGGGCGCGAGTACCAACAACCTTCTGATGCAAATGCAGGCCGATATTCTCGGCGTACCGGTCGTGCGCCCCGAAGTCACGGAAACTACTGCATTGGGGGCTGCTTTTCTTGCCGGCCTGGCCATTGGGTATTGGCCTGATCAGGCGAGTATCGAAGCCCTATGGCGTGCCGAGCGCACTTTCGAGCCCACCAGCACCCCCACACAACGTGCATCGCAAATGGATCAGTGGCGCGAAGCCGTAAAGCGCGCTATCGGCCCTGCGTGATCCATCAAAGCCGAAGCATGCAAATCAAACACCGGGCGAAATAACATCCACCGCATCGGTGATCAAGCCATCCAGTCCGGCGTCTATAAGTTCCTGGGCACGTTGCGGATCATTCACCGTATAGGTCAGCACCCGCAATCCGGCCTCGTGCGCCTCGGCAATAATCTGCTCATCAAGCCAGCGCTGATTGGCATGCAAGGCCATACAACCCAAAGCCGCACACTGCTCACGCCAATCGGCCTGGAACTCATGCAGAAGTAAACCCCTAGGCAAATCCGGGGCAGCTTCGCGGGCCGCTTCAATCGCTTCCTGCGAGAACGACGACAGCAAGGGCACCACACCTTTTTTCCATAGCGCCTGCACTTCCAGCGCAACCGCAGCTCCGGTTTCGCGCTCCCGCCCTGGGCAGGGCTTGATCTCGATATTGGCGGTGAACTCATGAGCCTGCAGCCAGGTCAGTATCCGGGCAAGGCTCGGAATCGGCTCACCCGCAAAACGCGAACCCTGCCAGGATCCAGCATCCAGCCGCATCAACTCCCCATAGCCAAGCGCAGCCACCCGCCCCACGCCATCACTCGTGCGTTCAAGCGTATCGTCATGCATCAGGATCAATGTGCCATCACCACTGAGCTTGGTATCAAACTCAAACATGCGATAGCCATACTGCGCACCAACTCGCATCGCAGCGAGGGTATTCTCAGGCGCAGTCTTGCCAGCGCCACGGTGCCCGATGTAAAGGGGGTAAGGCCACGCTTGCATGAACAAACTCCGTGAAATGAAACAAGCAGCACCCTGCCAATACAGGCACAATGCCGAACCAAATACTACAAGACTATGGCCTCGACACCCTCACCTCGCCTCTTACCGCCCGCCATCATGGCCTGGCAAGTGGGCTTATGTGCCCTCTGGGGGCTCGGGCAGATCGCAACCAAAGTAGCAGGCCAGGGAATCAGCCCCTTTTTTCACGCAGGTCTGCGCTCGCTGGGTGCGGCTATCCTGGTGCTCGCTTGGATCGGTCTGCGGCGAATCCGGATTGATCGCAGCCCAGAGATCATGAAGCCTGCCGTGTTTGCGGGCGCGTTATTTGCCGTTGAATTCATGCTGCTCTTCACCGGCCTGAATTACACGAGCGCAGCCCGCGCCACCTTGCTGCTCTATACCTCGCCATTTTTCGTCGCCTTGGGCATGCATTGGAGAGTGGCCAGTGAGCGGATCGATGCCAACCGGGCAATCGGCATGATCCTGGCATTCACAGGAGTTGCGCTTGCTTTTGGTGAGCGGCTGGGAAGCTTTACTGCCCGCGAGCTCTTGGGGGACGTGATGTGCCTGGGCGCTGCCGCCGCCTGGGGTGCAACTACTTTGGTTATGAAAACAACGCCGCTCAAACGACTCGCGCCCGAGGTAAATTTGTTTTACCAACTAGGTGTTTCCGCTGTGCTGCTGATCGGTGCAAGCTGGATTGTTGGAGAGGCAGGTCTTTTCAATCCCAGCCCTCTCGTACTCAGTCTTTTGGCCTTGCAAATATGCGTCATCGCAAGCGCAAGCTATCTATGCTGGTTCTTCCTGGTCACCAACTACAACGCGGCTGTGCTGCACACCTTCACCTTCCTCACCCCAGTGTTCGGCATGCTTTTTTCATGGTGGCTGCTTGATGAGCCTATCGGGCCCATGCTTGTCATCGCACTGCTGTTAATTGCACTCGGGATTGTTTTAGTGAACAGAGCCCGGCGCCCGGCGGCCGCCTAAGCTTTCACAACCTTAGCTCTGAGCAGACGGATCGACAGCCGCCTTGTAAACGGAGCGCTTGGGGACCGCCATCAGTCGACGCAGCATGGGCTCAAAAAAATCGAGCGGCAGTGCTTGCGCAGCCGGGTCAAATGCGGGATTGTCATACCGCTCAACAAACGTCTGGGTGTGATCGTAGTGCTCGTGATTGGCAAACATGTCTCGCATGTTCCGATCCATGCCGAGATGGTGGAAAAAGTTATAGCCCTGAAAAATGCCGTGGTTCTGCACCATAAAAAGATTGGCGTCACTGGCAAAAGGCTTAAGGATTGCGGCAGCAATATCCGGATGATTAAACGATCCAAGGGTGTCGCCAATATCATGCAGCAAAGCGCACACCACATACTCTTCATCTCGCCCATCGTTGTGAGCGAGCGTTGCACTTTGCAGGCAGTGGGTCAGGCGATCAACCGGAAACCCACCAAAATCTCCATCAAGCAAGCGTAGATGATCGAGCACCCGGTCGGGCAAGGTCTTGGCCATACGCATTGCCTCGGGCACGATCAAAGCCCAATCTTCCCGAGTACTGTTTTCCATCCTGATGAAACTTGCGCGTGCATTCATGTCTGGTCTCCAAAATATGCTTTGAGGTCAACAAGGACGGGGTCTTGGTAGCATTTAGCGCGGCCGATACAGGGCGCAAAGTTTATTGCCATCAGGATCGCGCACATAGGAAAGATAGAGAGCCCCCATCGTCCCTTCACGCAGGCCTGGCGGGTTTTCAATCGATGTGGCGCCATGTGCAATAGCTACATCATGAAACGCTTGCACCTGCTCGGGTGAACTGCACTTGAAACCGATCGTACCGCCATTTGCAAAACTGGCCGGTTCGCTGTTGATGGGCTGAGTGACACAAAACGTACCCCCATCATGGCGGTAGAACAAGCGCTTATGCCCTGTGCTCGCTGTGTTTTGAGCAGGCTCTCCAACACCCAAGACATTGAGCACGGCGTCATAAAAAGTTTTTGCTCGGACTATGTCGTTTGTTCCGATCATGATATGGCTGAACATGGGTCATCTCCTGGTGGTTTCTTGTTAAGGCGCTCACGCCACTAAACGCTCGGCATGACCGATGAGTGATGGTTGACGATAAGCCAGGTCTGATTCAGTGCTCGCAGCACAAAAGTGAACCGAGCTGGCATGATTTTCATCGACCCATTGGACGAAATACTCAGTGAATACATTCCGGAGGCGATGGCAAATTCATGGCCGGGCTGTACATGGAGACTATCGAGCAGGACTTGCGGCGCTGGACTTGGTATCAACGCACGTTTGAAATAGTCGCGTCGCTCAGCAGGTTCGGTAATCAGGCTTTTGGCAAAGGTACCCCACAACACAGCGTGCCGGGAATAAAGAGATACGATTCGATCGACATCCCCAGCGTTGAATGCACTAATCCAAGCATCAATCACTTCTCGATGCGGCCCCTGCATCCCGGGCGGTAGCTCCTGAAATTCAAAAGACGTCATGGGGCAATAATCCAGGTAAAAATCTAAGTGGGTTGCAAGCCATCATAACCTTCGATGATCACAAGATCGCAGATCGCCATTTCTAGCCGCAACTTCAGCGCCTCCTGATATTCGGGCGACTGATAGCACTCCAAAGCCGCCTGATAGCTTGAAAACTCAAGCACAACGGATTTCTGACGGCTTGACCCCTCAGGCACTTCGAATGCCCCCCCACGCACCAGAAACCTTGCACCAAACTTTGAGAATGCGAGCGCATTGGCGGCAACATACTTCTTATATTGCTCAGGGTCTTGTATGTCGACTCGTGCTATCCAGTAACCCTTACTCATGCTTGTAGCCTTCCAGAACAGACATCCGCTAGATTAGCGACTTATGACCGCGTCGCGAAGCGCCTGCGCCTTACGGTTTGCAGAGCCAACATAAAAGCGTACTACAAGCCTCTGACCAAAGCTAAGCTCATTTACCCCTTGGCCTGATCGATAGAAAGCGGCAATATCTTCATACACCCCAAAATCTTTCGTTGAAAGGTCCTGGATTGAGCCGTTATTAAGGTACTGGGAAAATGCATCGGATAGCCCATCCCAATGAGAAACCCCATCACGGTGCACGCCATAGCCCAATAGGCGATTCTCGCCTTGCAGCCTGCGCCGAGCAGCATTTGCAAGCTTCGTATCGACGATATAGCTATCCAGTTTCAACCACTTCCCTCGTAAGAACACCTCGGTGTAGGAATGATCAACATACGGCGTTCCAGGGTTGAGGATACCTTCAAGAATTGCGGAGTTGATATTCACAAAATGCTGCTTCGCGGGTATACCCGCTGCCCGCAGCATGGCCACAAACAAAGTCGATTTAGTGTTGCAATATCCAATGCCGGACGCCAACACCTCAGAAGCCTTCTGATCATAAAAAGCCCCTGCCCACCCAAATACAATGTGATCCCGTACGAAATCATGAATACGTACAGCTCGTTCGACATCATCTTGAGCAGCCCCCACCAGAGCCTTGACCTGAGAGATGATTTTCGGGTGCCCGGAATCAATGTAAAGGGTTGGATCCAGGTCGGCTCCTCGGGCAAAAATCGGCGAGTGATATAGCAAAATCACCCCTAACATCCAAAAGATAGTCTTCACTTGTCTGCTTGGGAGCACCATGGGCCATACGGATCAAGTTGGCGTTGAAAAAGCACCGCTGACTCGGGAAGAGTGAAGAGAAGGGACGCAAAGCCCGTCGTACTTCCCCAAGCGAACCTAAAGTCAACGTATTTCATCGAGCACTCTAAGTTTGGCTCGACGCAACAGCGCATGTACCTCTTCCAGCGTGGTGGCAGGATGATTGTTGTAATCCATAATTCGATGCGTGTTGATTCTGCTGCGGTCCACCAAATTCAACTCTTCCCGAACTGCCTGCATTGCAGGCTGGCGATAATGCACGCCGCCCGCTATTTCGGTAGTGGCCTGCATCAAGGCGCAAAACAGGCTCAAGCTGGCCGCACCCGATAAGCATTCCCGATTGTCATTCTTATTCCAACGGTCCAAGCTTGGCAAAAGTGCAATAGCGCGATCCAGGATCGCTAAGTCATCTGAATCTGGACGAATCTGGCGCTGCACGTTGATCACAAGACTCAGCGAGGACAGGCTTTCCGAGAGTCGGGTGACTTCGAACCAACCAAAAGGCGTCCGAGCAACATTACCTGATGGCTCCTTGCCAGGTACAACTTCGAATCGGGTGGGATCCTCTGGTTTAACGCCCTGCATGGTTCCAAGCCATCGGCCTGCGACTTCAGTCTTGATTAGTGTTGAGTCAACGATACGGGGCGCAGAATTGCATGCTTTAGCCTGGTTAACGCCATTAAAATCCACGGCCAACGCGTTAACTGAACACGGCACCACGCATGTGCCGCGATAGCCCACGGAACTCGCCAAGTAGTTACAGGTGAGGTTGACGCTCGCTTCAGAAGCTTGAGTCAGAGTTTGACTAGAAACACTGCCCGCTAATCCCATAACAAGCATGAAAGACGACCCCAAGCGCACCCCCGCATTGTTTATCCAAACCTTACTGAAAAACGTCAGGCCCATCGATTTACTCCGAGTACCTAAAAATCATCATGGCTGCAACCCCTCTGGCTCTGGCCGCCGCAAACCCGACATCAACTCGTACAACATGCGAGGCCTCCCTGCTGAATTGGCGGACACTTCACTGTTCCGTACGAACAAAACACACAGCAATCGTCTTTCCGGGGCTTTAGCAAAGCGTGACAACTCGTACATTCGTAACACCATTGACAGGCATCGGTCGGCATCTGCTCCGCCCTTGAATGGGAGCACAAAGGGCAGGTAATGACTGACTCCAATATCAATTCAAGGCTCACGGTTATCCACTCAATTCACTAAACGCGTATGTCCTGCCCAATACGGCTTACGCAGCTCGATCTTCTGGATCTTTCCCGCCCCTGTCATGGGTAACGCTTCGCGAAACTCTACACTGCGTGGGCACTTGTAGCCGGCGATCAACTGGTGGCAATACACCGACAATTCCTGCTCGGTCACCGCCACCCCAGCCTTGAGGACAACCACCGCATGCACTGCCTCACCCCATTGCTCGCTGGGAATGCCGATCACTGCACAGGCTGCTACGGCAGGATGCTGGGCCAATGCGTTCTCGACCTCGGCCGAATATACGTTCTCGCCACCACTGACGATCATGTCTTTCATGCGGTCAACGATATACAGGTAACCGTCTTCGTCCATACGCCCACCGTCACCAGTGTGCATCCAGCCATTGCGCAGCACCGCTGCAGTCAGGTCGGGTTTGTTCCAATAGCCAAGCATGGTGTTGGGCCCACGGACTGCAACCTCTCCGACCGTTCCGAGAGGCACTTCTTTCCCATCGGCATCGACGATGCGCACCTCGGTGGTCAACGTCGCTCGCCCCGCCGAGCGAAGCAGCCCAGACTTGCCCGTTTCGCCACGGTGATCCGCTGCGGACAAGTAGGTAGCGCAGGGCGAAAGCTCGGTCATCCCGTAAGCCTGAATGAAACCCGCATTCGAAAAACGCAGCATCGCCCGCTGCAAGACCGCTTCACTAATCACCGAGCCGCCGTACGCCAGCACCTGCACGCTGGACAAGTCATACTCACCCGCATCGGGATGGTCGGTCGCCAGTTGAATCATGGTCGGTACCAACAGCAGATGCGTCACGCCCTGCTGCTGGATAACTTGCAAGGTGCCGAGCGGCGTGAACATGGGCGCGATGACGAAAGTTCCGCCAGCGGCGGCGTGCGCCAGCATCATTGCGCCCGCTGCAATATGGAACATCGGCGCAATCAGCAACGCGCGGCCATCGCCACGAGTCAGCCCTACGCCCAACGCGGCTAGCGCATTGGCACTCAGGCTGTCATGGCTGAGCATCACGCCCTTGGGAAAGCCGGTAGTGCCCCCCGTGTACATCACACCGGCCAGGTCACTGCCTTTGCAACCGGCATCAGCTACTGGAGTGGCGGCCTGGAGAAGGGTCTCGAAGTTCAACATGCCATCCGGCGTTTCACCGTCGCCAACGTACACCAATGTCTGCAAAGCCCTGCTGCGGTTGCGCAAGTCGCTGGCCATGGCTTTGAACTGCTCGTCAACCAGTAAAATTCGCGTGTCGCAGTCGTCAAGCGAATAGGCGATCTCAGCAGCGCTCCAGCGAATGTTCACCGGATTGACCGCGCCGCCGCCCCACCAGGTGCCGAAGAAAAACTCGAGGTAGCGGTCAGAATTGAGACCAAGCATGCCGACGCGATCTGCTTTACCCATGCCGAGTGTTTGCAGAGCACCGGCTAGCCGAGCTACTCGGTCTTCGTACTGCGCATAACTATGCTGGCGGGTTCCGCAGATGGTTGCAATCTTATGTGGGTGTTGCTGCACCGCACGGTGAAGACCTTGGGTCAGGTACATCGGCATGGGGTTTGTCTTTCTTCTAAAAATATAGTGTGCATGCTGTACACGTCCTAACGCCTATTTCACAGATAGTCTTCAACAGCGTTGAACATGGCCTGGCACCTTTTGACTGTCCAGTATAAATACAAGTTGATTAACCTCTGCAGCCGGTACTGCATGACGCTTCAAGCCTAACGCCTCAACTCCAACTCCAACTCCACTCCAGATGCCGGATATACGACTGCAAGCGTTTCCGTACGGCCAAACATATCGGTCAGGTCTTGCGTGTTTGGGGGGAGTCCATATACGAGGGGTTAGGCGTCATAGGTACACTGCGAGGGAACTGGAGTTTCAATATTGCGGCTAGTGCGAAGGCCGCTTAGCTGCGGCACGCTTGCCTAGTACCCAGATGCTCAGCAGGAGTAGCGTGCCCCCAAACCATTGAACTGCGCTAAGTTGCTGGCCTAGCAGCAAGGCAGACAAAACTACCGCGGTCAACGGTTCGAGAAGCGTCGCGATGGTCAATGCTGTAGGCCTTAAGCGCGCCGCTCCCCAACTGAAGGCAAGCAGAGCAAGCGCTGCGGTCACGACGCCCAAATAGAGAAACCAAGCCTGTGGCGGGACATCGGCTGGCCACGAAAGCGGCCGATAGAACCCAGACAGGCCCATCGCGGCAGCAGCAACAACAGTCAGGCAGGCTGTGGCGGGGCCGGCACCTAGTGCAATGGATATTCGACCGCTGATACTGGAGAAGCCTGCGTAGAGGAGTGCTGAACCTACAGAGAATGTAACGCCGAGTACGGCGCCATTTGTATTTGTGCCAAATCCTTGAGACTGATGCTGCACCACTATGAGCACAGTCCCGATGATCGCGCCCAGGATCACCAAGACTAGTTGTAGGTCAGCGCTTTCTTGACGCATAGCAACGGCCACTACGGTGACTATCACTGGTGGAAGGCAGAGCGCGATCAGTGTTGGTACCGCTGCGCCCATTTGCTCGATGCCGAGAAACCAAAGGAGCACGTAGCCCGCCATGGCTACCCCCGCCAGAAGAACTGTTCCAAGGATTGGGCGCAGTCGATCCCAAGAGAGGTGTCTTCCGAAGACTGCAAGCAGTACGACAGCACCAACAACGAACCGCCAGAACGAGATGTTTTCGGGAGTAAAGCCATGCTTCTCGACGAGCAGGTTTACAACCAGAGCACCAGTGCCCCAAAGCACGCCTGCCCCGCAAGCGGCAACAAACGCCAAGCCAGTGGACGACGATGCGGGTGTTACTGCGGGCGTAGTAGTAACCATGGTTTATGACGCCTAACGAGGCTGTGCAATAACCCATTTCACGCGCAGCTTGGGCTGCAATGAACGAGTGTTGCGGCGATTTGATGTCATGGCTCCAGTGTCCCCGATGTTTTGTGTCAATTCAAGGCTTGATGCGCCTGCTGTGGGATTGGCATTCGCTACTTCGTTGCGCTCGCGATCTTCTCGATGTTGTGCACCAGGCAGTAGAGCTGCCATTGCGTGCTGACTTTCTTCTTGCCGCGTAGAGTAAATCGATTCAGCCGCTTGTTGTGCCTCAGATTGGCGAACACTGGCTCCACTGTTCCGATCCGCTTGCTGTACAAGTGTCGACCTCGGGGCGAGTCGATCGCTTGCCGCATCAATTCCGTGGCCTGCATCGGACTCGGCAGCCCCTTGGGGAAGTACGCTACTTGGCGCACCGCTGTGACCTCAGGTGTTCGCAAGCATTGTTCCCTCAGCGCGCAGGGCCCGCAGTCGTCAGGCTTGGCCTTGAACTTCTGGTGCACACGACCATTGACTTTGTAGAACTCACCCGTGCCGAACAGAACCCGGTTGGCCGGGCAGACGCAGAACAGCCCCTGCGGATCGAAGTCGAAGTCCTGCGGGCCGAACTTCTTGGGAGTGCGATCCTCGGCCGTCTGCGTCTTGTCATGCAGCGGATCAGCGCGAGGCTTGTATTTGCCCTGATCCCTAAAGCGCTCATCACGCTTTCTCATCTGGTTATCCGCAATCAGCGCAGGGGTGTTGGTGGCTTGCAGCGCTCTCAGATTCTCCTCGCTGTGATACCCCGCATCTGCGGTGTATAGCGTAGTGTCGTTTGCAAACGCTCGCGATTGATCCACCATCGGCAGCAACGCCGCCTGCTCCGAGCCCGAGCCCAGCACCTCGGCCGCCACAATCACCTGGTGCTTCTGATCGACCGCCGCTTGTGCCGCATAGCCCTGGATCACGCCCTTGTTGGTCGCCATCTTGGCGCTCTCGTTATCCGTCACATTGCCCTTGAGCGCTACGCCCTTGGCATTCCTGCGCGGCTCAGTCTTGGCCACAAACTCACGCATCGCCTGTGCCTCTTTACGAATCCGCTCCACCTGCTGCTGGCGCTTGCCCTCGAGGTCTTGCTCTCGACTCGATTGATCCTGGGCTTGGTGATATTCGATGATGCGCTTGGCTGCCTTCTCCAGACGCTGCGCACGGTGCAGCAGCTCTGCATGCGTGCCGCTGCGCTCCTTGCTCGCATTGCTGGGCAGCTTCACCCCATCAATAGCGAAGTGCTCCTTGCCGATAAGACCCAACCGATCACAGGTCACCAGCACCTGCGTAAACAAGCCCGCAATATCGGGCCCCAGCTCCCGAATGAACTTCGCAATGTGGGTGTAGCTCGGCGCATGATCCCCGCTGATCGCCATGAACTGCACGTTGTGCACACAAGCTCGCTCAATGGCTCGGCTGCTGATCAAGCCCCTCGCATAGCCCAACAACACGACCTTAAGCATCATCCGGGGATCGTAGGCCGAAGCGCCCGTCACATCATTATTGAACTTCGCATCCAGTCTCGACAGGTCCAGCTCGTGATCCACCAAGTAATCCAGCGTGAACTCAAAGGTGCCTGGCTGCAGTTGATCAGCCAGCACCACTGGCAAGAACTTCGGGCTTCGATCTACAGGCTTGTAGCGCGGCATTGCGTATCACCATCTCAACAAAAATAGTGATCACCATTTAACGCTAAAGACGCAGCTAAGTCGATCCGAACGCAGAGGGTTTTTGCACAGCCTCAACGGCCGAGTTAAAAGGCCGGCACGGGTGCTACGCCAAGGCCAAAAAGAGCAGACTCTTCCCTGCTCTTTTTAGACGCTGAACCGACCTTACAACCGGTCCTTTTCAACCTCTGGTTAGGCCTGCCGCCAACTAAGACGACATGCCGCAAGCCAACACAATTCGTTTTCCCCAAACAATCTCGAAGCGTCGAGTCAATCAGAGCTTTACACCAGCCCAACCCTTTGCACTCGCTTTCGAAAGCAAAAGTTTCAGTTGGCTCGGCGTAATTATTAATGAGTACTGGCCAAAAACCCACCTGCCTTTCGCGCCTGGCTTCACACCGATCATGTAATAGGTAAACCGATACTCGACAAGCCTCTTCCGATGTTCCCATTTTAGCTTCTGGAGAAAAATTACTTTACCCTTACCTGCACGAACATAAACTTCGTCCATGACCTTCATAAAATAGTGGTTTCCGTCAATACCAGTAAGCCTTCTGCGTTTTCCTACGCTATTTGGAATCTGAATTTTTGTGATCAAGGTGAGAACTCTTTGCACAAAAGAAAGGCTATGGCAACCTTAAAAGTATTTGCCTATCTGAAATTCAATTTTCGAACTAGAGGTCAAGGTTTTCGAACTCCCAAGGCTCCAGCTCGATACAGACCCCTCCAAGCTTGTTCCCGTAAAACTTCAGATGTTTAATTGCATCATTGCATTTATCCAAAGACACAAAGAAACCGCCTCGAACATAAGTTCCACGTTTTTGGCTCTGTTCGCACTCGCTTTGGCCATCCGTACACCATTGCAATTGATACTTCACACGAGCGCCCGATTGACCACACCCTGATGACAAAACGCTACATAAAAATACTGCTGAAAGTGAGTGCAATACTGGTAGCTTCATACGCGATAACCTCTAGCTGAAAAGAGCCTAACGCCCTGCTAAACGGCGCGCGGCTTTGCCGTGCGTCCGCTTGAGCGCGATGTTATGGGGCGCTGCTGATGTGCCTCCACATAAGAATCGATCAAGCGCCGAATCATCTTCTGATATTGGGTTTGG
>JAIYCW010000064.1 GCA_027487815.1 Burkholderiales bacterium | reverse complement strand
TGCGCGCGAGTATTGAGGCTCGTGGATGCGCCGACTTGAATCGCGATCGTGGTATTGATGGCGACTCGTGTGGCAAGCTCGGCGGCTTGGGTGAGATCAATGATGCGCTGCAATTGGGCGCGGCGTTTCGGGCTGGCTTTGGCCAACTCCTGGCTGCCGTGCTCTTGCGCTATCGCTGGATCCAGGCCGCCGCTGGCTTCTTCGTAGCGAATAATTTTGCTGCCTAGCGGCCCTGCAAACCAATCAATCAGCGTGCGGGTGTGCGCGGGTGACGCTGCCTGGCCGATTCGCTCCAAGGTCGCGTTGCGCAAGGCGTTAACTTCATAGGCTTCCTCGGCCGCTTGTGTGAGACGCTGGCCCATGGACTCCGTGACTCGTTGGCCGAGCGATTCCGCGCTCTGGTTCACCGTGGCCTGAATCTGCTGCTGGATTTGTGGCCCGACTTCCTTAAGCGCGCTCCACAAACCCGACTTGCGCATCAGTTGCTCGGTGGTCGCGGGATCTGTTTTGGCGTGCGCAAGTGAATAGGCAAAAAACAGCAGCAGCGCGACTGCGCCAATAAGCCAGCGGTGGCGTGCGTTCATCGCTGGCATGGGAGCGGCGCGAGATGGAAGACGCAGGGATCGCATAAGACGGCGCTTTCTGAAGACATGCTAAGGGCGTAGTGCATAGGTCAGCAGATTGGCGCTTAGGCTTACGCTTTGCCAAGCCAGTGCGTATTGACGGAGCGCCATTAAAGACGAGCGGCGCTTAGGCAAGGCGCCGCGCCAATGGCGTCAGGCTGTTGCGCAGGCTGTTAGAGGCGAGCGCGCAGGACCGATAACTGGGACTGCATCCACGCCTGCGCATCTTGCGGCGATTGACCGGCGCAGGCTATCTTGTAGCGCTCACCACTCACGCTGCTTTGCGTGGCAGCATAGGTGATGAAGTCTTCAGTGCGGCGCAGGGTGCCGATTTGTGAGATGCGCGCGAGCTTGCGTTCCATATGCGCTTTGGCAGCGGCTGCGTCGTGCCACGCGCCATTGCGATAAAAGCGGCATTGCGAACTCACGATTTGCGCGAGCAATGCATCGATCTCTTTTTGGGCCGCAGGCGCAATCGCGGCTGAGGCTTGCGGCAGGTGCATGGCCGCGGCGGCAAGAAGGCCGAGAATGAAACTTCGTTTAGGCACTTCAGGCCTGTGGCAAGCTCACTTGCAAGCGCTCCAGCAAACCTTCAAATTGCTCGTGGCTGCTGAAGTGAATCGTGATTTGGCCGCCGCCCTTGCGGTTGGGCTTCAGGCTCACATCGGTGCCCAGAGCTTGGGCGAGATGCTCTTGCAGATTCAGGAGGTCTCGATCCTGACTTGGCGCTGTTGCGCTCGATGCAGCCTGAGGATTGGGCGCGGTGTGGCCCTGTGGTTTTGCAGCGCTGAAGCTTTGTAGCAGGCTTGCTACCTGCGCTTCGGTATCGCGCACGGTGAGGCCTTTTTCAACCACGCGCATTGCGAGCATGGTTTGCTGGGCGGGATCGAGGGGCAGCAACGCGCGGGCATGGCCCATATCCAGGTCACCGGCAAGCAACATGGTTTGCACGGACTCGGCCAGCTGCAGCAAACGCAGCAGATTGGAGGTGGCCGGGCGCGAGCGGCCAATCGCCTGGGCGGCTTGCTCGTGGGAGTAGCTGAACTCCTGAATCAAGCGCTGCACCGCTTGCGCTTCTTCCAGTGGGTTGAGATTTTCGCGCTGAATGTTTTCGATCAGAGCCAAAGCGAGCGCTTGCTCATCTGGCACTTCGCGCACCACCACCGGCACTTCACTTAAACCAGCCAGCTTGGCTGCACGAAAGCGCCGCTCACCTGCGATGATTTCGAAGCGGGTTGAGGGCGCGGAAATATCGCCGCCTTCCAGAGGCCGCACCACGATCGGTTGCATCAGCCCGTGGGTGACGATGGATTGGGCGAGCTCCTGCAACGCGGCTTCGTCCATCCGGGACCGGGGCTGGTAGCGCCCGGCCTGCATCCGCGCGAGACTTAAGTGAGTAGGCACTGCTGCGGAGGGGGTCGTGGTTGTTAGACTATCCAGACCCGCGGGCAAATCAGCGCCCAATAAGGCGCCCAAGCCCATGCCTAAGCCTTTAGCTTGTTTGGGTTTCATCAAGTTTTCTCAATCGTTCAATCAGCTCGGCCCCGAATTCAACATAGGCCTTGGCGCCTTTGGATTCAGGATCGAACACTACGCCTGGCTGCCCATAACTTGGAGCTTCGGCCAAACGCACGTTGCGGGGAATGATGGTGCCAAATACCTTGTCGCCGAAGTGCTGCTGCAGCTGGGCAGACACCTGCTGGGACAGCGTCACGCGCGGATCGAACATCACGCGCAGCAGGCCAATCACCTTCAAATTCGTGTTGAAGTTAGCATGCACTTTCTTGATCGTATTGACCAGATCAGCCAGGCCTTCCAAAGCGAAGTACTCGCACTGCATCGGAATAATGACGCCGTGGGCGGCACAAAAGCCGTTCAGGGTGAGGAGCGACAGGGATGGCGGGCAATCGATCAGGATCAGATCGTAGCGATCATCGACTTGCGCGAGCGCGTCTTTCAGGCGGGTTTCGCGCTCATCAAAATCCACCAGCTCAACCTCGGCTCCGGCCAACTCGCGATTGGCAGGCACCACGCCATAACCGCCACTGGGCGAAACAATCGTGGCTTCCACCACATCTGCCAGCCCGATCAACACTTGATAGATCGAGGCTTTGAGCTGGCGTTTATCGATCCCGCTGCCCATGGTGGCATTACCCTGGGGATCGAGATCAACCAGCAGCGTGCGTTTACCGAGCTTGGTGAGTGCAGCGGCGAGATTCACCGTGGTGGTGGTTTTGCCCACTCCACCCTTTTGATTCGCGACGACAAAAATTCTGGCCATCAAGCGCGGCCCGCGAGCGAGGCATGCTCCAGCCAAATCAGGCGGCGTTGAGCTTCGAGGTGCGGCACCTGATATCGGGCATGCCCGGCAACCGACCACCCGGGGTTACGCGCGCGAAGCTCGGCAATTTCATCTTCGGGCCATTGGGCTTTCATTGCCGCGACCTGGGTCGTCGGGACCTGATTGGTTGGGCGGATCAGGTGCTCAACACTGGTCGCGAAATCAGCCAGGCTGGCAAACGCTCGGCACACGATGAGCTCTGGAGCCTCGCGCAATTGCACTTGCTCAACCCGTTGCTGGTGCACCGTGACCCGGCCGCGCAGGCCCAGGGCGCCCACAGCTTTTTCAAGAAACGCGGTCTTTTTACCGACGGGCTCCACGAGGTGAACTTCAGCCTGCGGCCAGACCAGCGCCAACACCAACCCCGGCAAGCCAGCCCCGGTGCCCACGTCCATCACCCGCGCGGGATACGGCGAGGCGCGCCCGCCAAGCTGCCACCACACCGCCTCCAGCGGCTTGACGACCGCAAGGCTATCGAACAAATGCTGCACCAGCATCGCTTGAGGATCGCGCACAGCGGTAAGGTTGTAGACCTGGTTCCAGCGCTGGAGAAGATCGAGGTAACTCAGGAGCGCGCCGATTTGCGCGGGCTCCAGCGTAAGCGAGAGCTCACTTAGCGCTTGCGCTAACGGTGACTCGAAGGGGGTATTGCTCATTATTGCAGGCTCGAAGGACGCCAGGCTGGACGACTCGCCCGTGGCAAGAGCATTCACGCTATCGGTGGAGGAGGAGTGCATCGTCATTGCGAAACTTCTTCTACTGTCCCCATGGGCTCTACCCGGCGCTTTTTCAAATACACCAATAACAGCGAGATCGCCGCCGGCGTGATTCCGGAAATGCGGGCCGCCTGCCCGATGGTTTCTGGGCGATGCTTGCTGAGCTTTTGGCGCACTTCGGCTGACAGGGCGTGCACCGACAGGAAGTCAAACGTCGCCGGAATCACCAGCTGCTCGCTATTCGCCAGACGCTCGACTTCTGTGGTTTGACGCGAAATATAGCCGTCGTACTTCAGCTGAATTTCAACTTGCTCATGCACCTGCGCTTGAACTTCCGGAGTGAGGCCACTGAGTGCTTGGTGAAACTCGGGGTCGGCCGCATGCTGGTCAGCGAGTGCGGCCACCGGCAGATAGGCAACACCGGGCCTGCGCAGTAAATCGGCCAAGCTGTGTTCACGCTCAATCGGCTGCCCGAGCAACGCCGTTGCCTGCTCGGCGGGCAAGCGCACCGGAGTCATCCAGGTGGTGCGCAGGCGTTGCAACTGCTTTTCGATGCTGTCGCGCTTGCGGCAAAACTGGCTCCATTGCGCATCGCTAATGAGGCCAAGCGCACGGCCCTGCTCGGTGAGACGCAGGTCGGCATTGTCTTCGCGCAGGCTCAAGCGATACTCCGCCCGGCTGGTGAACATCCGATACGGCTCCGACACTCCGCGTGTGATCAGGTCATCGACGAGCACGCCGAGGTAAGCTTGATCGCGGCGCGGCGTCCAGGTTTCACGACCTTGCGCTTGCAATGCGGCATTGATCCCAGCGAGTAATCCTTGCGCGGCCGCTTCTTCATATCCTGTAGTGCCATTGATCTGCCCCGCAAAAAAGAGGCCTTGAATCGAGCGGGTTTCAAGCGACGCGTGCAAATTACGCGGATCGAAGTAGTCGTATTCAATCGCATAGCCGGGCCGAAGAATGTGGGCGTTTTCCAGGCCAGGAATCGAGCGCACCAGATTGAGTTGCACATCAAACGGCAGGCTCGTGGAGATGCCGTTGGGATAAAACTCGTGGGTGGTGAGGCCCTCGGGCTCCAGGAAAATCTGATGCGAATCCTTGCTGGCAAAACGATGAATCTTGTCTTCAATCGAAGGGCAATAGCGCGGGCCCACACCTTCGATCACGCCTGTAAACATGGGCGATCGATCGAGGCCGCCTCGAATGATGTCGTGAGTTTGCGCGTTAGTGTGGGTAATCCAGCAAGGCAGCTGGCGCGGATGCTGCGCGGCCGACCCGAGGAAAGAAAACACCGGCACCGGGTCGAAATCGCCAGGTTGCTCTTGCAGGCGACTGAAATCAATCGTGCGCCCGTCAATTCGCGGGGGAGTTCCGGTCTTGAGGCGCCCTTGCGGCAGCTTGAGCTCCTTCAGGCGATCACTCAATGCTATCGCGGGAGGATCCCCGGCGCGTCCGGCACTCGCCTGGTTGAGACCCACATGCACGCGTCCGTTCAGAAAGGTGCCTGCGGTGAGCACTACGGTTCGGCCTGTGAATTTCACGCCAAGCTGAGTGACTGCGCCAGTGACTCGTTCGCCGTCCACGGTGAGGTCATCCACCGGAGATTGAAACAGCCACAAATTCGGCTGGTTTTCCAGGCGCTCACGAATCGCTTGGCGATACAACACTCGATCAGCTTGCGCTCGGGTGGCGCGCACGGCCGGGCCCTTGCTGGAATTCAAAATACGAAACTGAATGCCAGCCTCGTCGGTGGCGGCGGCCATTGCCCCACCGAGTGCGTCGACTTCCTTCACCAAATGACCCTTGCCGATCCCGCCAATGGAAGGATTGCACGACATCTGGCCGAGCGTTTCCAGGCTGTGGGTAAGCAGCAGGGTTTTGACGCCCATTCGGGCAGCCGCCAGCGCGGCTTCAGTGCCGGCATGGCCACCGCCAACGACGATGACGTCAAAGGAATCAGGAAATTGCATCATGGGAGGCGCGATTATACGGGCAAGGGGAGCCAAGGAGATAGGCACAATGGATCAACCCTGCGGCTGAACCCGTTACGCCTTTTCCAAACTGTTAGTGTGGATGGCTCAGCGGGTTGCGTCGGCAAGCATCCAAGCCGCCGCCCGCTCGGCAATCATCAGCGTGGGCGAGTTGGTGTTGCCCGAGGTGATGGTGGGCATCACGGAGGCGTCGGCGATGCGCAGACCAGCAATGCCGCGGACCCGGAGCTGGGGGTCGACCACTGCTTCCGAATCGCTGCCCATACGGCAAGTGCCGACCGGATGAAAAATCGTGGTGCCGATCTTGCCAGCTGCTTCGATGAGTTGCTCGGGGGTTTGTACATTCGGCCCGGGCAAGTATTCCCTTGGCTGATATTTGGCCAAGGATTGACCAGCTACGATGCGCCGCGTGACTCGAATCGCGTTGGTGGCAACTTCTTGGTCTTCGCGCGCACTCAGATAGTTGGGTCGAATCTTGGGAAGCACCAAGGGGTCTGCAGATTCGATTTTGATGGTTCCACGTGAAACAGGCCGGAGATGGCAGACGGAAGCGGTGAAGGCATCAAAGCGATGCAAGGGCTCGCCGAACTTGTCGAGCGACAGGGGCTGAACGTGGTACTCCAAATCTGCCGTGCTCACTTCAGGGGAGCTTTTCGCAAACGCGCCGAGCTGGCTCGGGGACATGGTCATCGGGCCGCGTTTGAAGAGTAAGTACTCCAGGCCCATCTGCGCTTTGCCTAGTAGCGAGTTCGCTTGTTTGTTCAGGGTTTTCACACCCTGCACCTGGTAAATCATGCGCAGCTGCAAATGATCCTGAAGGTTAGCGCCCACTGTCGGGCAATCCAGCACCGGACTTAGGCCCAGAGATTGAAGATGTGAGCGATCGCCCACTCCAGAGAGCTGGAGCAAGGCCGGGCTGTGCACCGCACCGGCTGACATGACAACTTCCCGGATACAGCTGATCTGATGCTTGGTTGAGGATTTGGTATCCAAGTACTCCAGCCCGTTGGCTCGCAATGACCCGTCTTCCTGTTTATGCATTGTGAGGCGAATGACTTGCGCATGGGTACGCACGACGAGATTCTTGCGATGGCGAACCGGATGCAGAAAACCCTTGGAGGCATTCCATCTCACGCCTCGCCGCTGATTTACTTCAAAGTAGCCGCAGCCGAAGTTATCTCCGCGATTGAAGTCATCGGTGGGCGGAATGCCGGCTTCGGCTGCGGCCTGCCTGAACGCATCCAGGATTTCCCAGCTCAGCCGCTGCCCTTCCACCCGCCACTCGCCGCCATGTCCATGCAGCGCATCGGTGCCGCCTGTGTCGAGGCGGTGATAGTTTTCGTGCTGCTTGAACACCGGCAAAACATCGTTCCACCCCCAGCCTCCGCATCCAAGACTCACCCAGCGATCATAGTCAGCCGCTTGGCCGCGCATATAGATCATGCCGTTAATCGAGGAGCAACCGCCGAGAACCCGACCGCGTGGATACTTGATGGCTCGGCCGTTGAGTCCGGCTTCAGGTTCGGTTTGGGTGAGCCAATCGGTGCGGGGATTCCCGATGCAATACAGGTAACCGACAGGTATATGAATCCAGTGGTAGTTATCCTCACCACCCGCCTCAAGGAGAAGCACGCGGTGATTGGGATTCGCGCTAAGCCGATTAGCGAGCAGGCAACCGGCCGTACCAGCACCAATAACGATGTAATCGAATTGTTCCACGTGAAACTTAGGCCTGATCCATCATAATCACTTGGCGAATAGACTGGCCAGTGTGCAACCGATCCAGAGCCTCGTTGATATCTTCGAGGCGAATCCGCTCAGACAGCATTCGATTTACTGGCAGCCGACCAGCCTGATACATCGACACAAAGCGCGGAACATCCCGCGAGGGCACGCAGGATCCAACATAGCTGCCTTTGAGCGTGCGCTCCTCGGCGATCAAACTCACGGCTTGCAGCTCCCACTTTGCCGCAGGATTGGGGAGACCTGCTGTGACAGTGGTGCCGCCTCGCGCGGTGATTCGGTAAGCCAGCTCCAGAGCACGGACATTGCCAGCCATCTCGAACGCGTAATCCACACCACCGCCGGTCGCTTCCTTCACCTTTGCAATCACATCTGGATCAGAGGCCAGGAAAGTGTGACTTGCCCCTAACTCACGCGCTAGATCAAGCTTCGCCGGAAGCATATCCACGGCAACGAGCGACCGTGCCGAACACGCGGCTGCAGCCATCAACGACGAAAAGCCTACGCCGCCCAAGCCAACGACTGCTGCCGATGTGCCCGCCTCCATCTTCGCCGTGTTAAACACCGCGCCTGCGCCGGTAAGCACCGCGCAGCCAAACAACGCGGCTTCTTCCCACGACAAGCTTGGATCGATCTTGACGCAAGAGCGCCGCGATACTGTCGCCATCTCAGCAAAGGCCGAGCAGCCCAAGTGGTGGTAAAGCGGCCCGGCTTGTTCACCGTTTATCCCGGGGTTTCCCACAGCGCGGAGTCGGCGGTATCCACCAAGAATTGTGCCGCTCGCGTTGGCTTCGCCGCCTGGCCCGCACAGGGCAGGCCTGCCCACTGCGCAACTTGGGCAACTCCCACAGTTCGCCCGAAAGATCAGCACCACATGGTCACCAATCGCAAGATCAGACACGCCCGCGCCTAACGCAACCACTTCGGCGGCGGCTTCATGCCCGATCACGATAGGCATTGCCCATGGCCGATCGCCATTGATCGCGGACAAATCCGAATGGCAGAGCCCGGCTGCCCGCACCTTGACCTGGACCTCGCCAGGACCGGGAGGCGCAACATCCACCCACTCGATAGCCAAGGGCTTACTCTGAGCATAGGGCATCGAGAGCCCCATTTCTCTCAGGACCGCTGCACGCACGCGAACCGAACCTGGGGCTGGTGGCCCGCCATGTGATGCTTGATTCAAGTCTCTCTCCATTCGCTTGCGGCCTCGCGTTTCACCAGGCCGACTTTATTTGTTTCACGTGGAACGCCTTAACCTAGAAACCTATCGCCCCGAAACCTACAGTCCAGCCAAGCACACATACTTCACTTCAAGATACTCATCCATCCCATACTTCGAGCCTTCGCGGCCCAGCCCCGACTGTTTCACTCCGCCAAACGGGGCCACCTCGGTCGATAGGATGCCGCTATTCACGCATACCATGCCCGCCTCGATCGATTCCGCCACCCGAAGCACTCGGCCGATATCACGCGAGTAGAAGTAGGCCGCAAGGCCAAACTCGCTGGCGTTCGCCATGGCCACCACTTCGTCTTCAGTCTCAAACTTGAACAGTGGCGCGACCGGTCCGAAGGTTTCCTCGGTGGCGATACGCATATCGGAGGTCACGCCGGTGAGCAGGGTGGGCTCGAAGAACAAGCCGCCGAGCGCATGGCGCTTTCCGCCCAACTTCACTTGTGCACCCTTCGCTACCGCATCAGCCACGTGGGCTTCCACCTTTTCAATCGCGGCAGCCTCAATCAGCGGCCCAATGGTTACGCCAGCTTCTACGCCCGACCCCACCTGAAACTGTGCCACTTTTGCGCTGAGCTTCTCGGCAAACTGGTCATACACGCCCGCCTGGACATAAATCCGGTTTGCGCACACGCAGGTTTGCCCAGCATTCCGATACTTGCTGGCAATCGCCCCCTCCACAGCTGCATCAATATCGGCATCGTCAAACACGATAAATGGCGCATTGCCACCGAGCTCCAGCGAAAGCTTCTTGATCGTGTCGGCCGACTGGCGCATCAAAATTCGACCGACCTCCGTGGAACCAGTGAAGGAGAGCTTGCGCACCACCGGGCTATCGCACAACACCTTGCCAATCTCAGGTGCCTGCGCGGCATCGCCGACAATGATGTTCAACACGCCCGGAGGAATACCCGCCTTTTCAGCCAGCACGACCGCTGCAAGCGCAGTCAAAGGCGTGGCCTCAGCAGGCTTGATCACGAAGGTGCACCCCACCGCCAATCCCGGCGCAACCTTGCGCGTGATCATGGCCAGAGGGAAGTTCCACGGGGTGATCGCCGCGCATACCCCAATCGGCTGCTTCATGGTGATGATCTTGCGATCGCCCATCGGCGAGGGAATCACATCGCCGTAAGCACGCTTGGCTTCCTCGGCAAACCACTCGATGAACGAAGCCGAGTAGGCGACCTCACCGCGCGCTTCACCCAGTGGCTTGCCCTGCTCGGTCGTCATCAATAAAGCGAGATCTTCGGTGTGGGCCAGCATCAGGTCATTCCACTTGCGCAGAATCACCGCACGCTCCTTGGCCGACTTCTTGCGCCAAGCGGGCAGCGCCGCCGAAGCTGCGGCAATGGCACGCGCGGTTTCAGCTCCGCCCATGTCCGAAACCTGAGCGACTACTGCCCCGGTTGCCGGGTTTGTCACGGCAAACACCTTGCCGGAATCGGCCGCCACCCACTCGCCATTGATATAGCCGTGGGTGCGCAGCAAGGTCATGTCTTTAAGCGCCAGAGTCATCTTGAGTCTCCAAAAATTTGTTTTACCGATTAGCGCATCGTCGGCATGACGAATTCCGCGCCTGAACGGATCCCGGTGGGCCAGCGCTGAGTCACCGCTTTGGCTCGGGTATAAAACCGCACGCCCTCAGGCCCATGCATATGATGATCGCCGAAAAGGGAAGCTTTCCAGCCACCGAAAGAATGAAACGCCATCGGCACCGGGATCGGCACATTCACACCAACCATTCCGATCTGCACCCGATGCGCAAATTCGCGCGCCGCATCCCCATCGCGGGTAAAGATCGCGCAGCCGTTGCCATACTCATGCCCATTAACCAAGGCGAGCGCCTCTTCAAAATTCTCGGCGCGCACAATCGCCAGCACCGGGCCGAAGATCTCTTCCTTATAAATACTCATCTCGGGTTTCACGTGGTCAAACAGGCAGGCACCCAGGAAGAATCCCTCCTCGCAACCTGGCACCTTCAAGCCGCGCCCGTCCACCACCAACTTGGCACCCTCCGCGACACCCGCATCGACATACCCACGCACTTTGGCCAAATGGGCGCTTGTCACCAGCGGCCCCATCTCAGCGGTGGCTTCCATCCCGTTGGCCACCCGAATCTCCGGCGCTTTGGCTGCAATCTTCGCAACCAACTGGTCGGCAATCGCCCCAACAGCCACCGCGACAGAAATCGCCATACAGCGCTCGCCCGCCGAGCCGTAAGCCGCACCAATCAGCGCATCCACCGCCTGATCCAGATCAGCATCCGGCATCACCACCATATGGTTCTTCGCTCCACCCAAGGCTTGCACGCGCTTGCCATGCTGGTTGGCCGTGTCGTGAATATATTTCGCAATCGGTGTGGAGCCCACAAAGCTGATCGCCGCAACCTGAGGATGAGTCAGCAGCGCATCCACCGCCACCTTATCGCCCTGCACCACGTTAAACACGCCCTTGGGCAGACCCGCTTCCTCAAGCCAGCGCGCAATCAGCAAGGATGCGGAAGGATCGCGCTCCGACGGCTTCAAGATAAAGGTGTTGCCGCAGGCAATCGCTACGGGGAACATCCACATCGGCACCATCGCCGGGAAGTTAAACGGCGTGATGCCTACACACACGCCAAGCGACTGGCGGATGGTGTAAAGATCAATGCCGCCCCCGACCTGCTCGCTGAACTCACCCTTCAACAACTGCGGAATGCCGCAGGCAAACTCCACCACCTCCATGCCGCGTGTGACCTCGCCCATCGCATCCGAAATCACCTTGCCGTGCTCGGAGGTGATCGCGCGAGCCAGCTCCTCGGCTCGCTCGTCCAGAATCTGTTTGAACTTGAACATTACCCGCGCACGGCGCAGCGGGGGCGTGGCGGCCCAGCCAGGAAACGCCTTGGCCGAACTCGCCACCGCGGCTTCAACATCCGCCACGCTAGCCAACACCACTTGGCGAGCCACTTGACCTGTCGCGGGGTTGTACACCGGCTGGGTGCGGGCTGGGCCGCCAGGCGTGCTTGAATGCACGAGTTGCCCATCGATCCAATGGCCCACTTGCAAGTGAGCGGGTGCGTCGGCCTGATTCATCTGATGCTTTCCTTGAAAATTGCTGGCTGGATGGCTTGATCGTGTATAGTTCGATTTTGCCTGTCGTTCAGCCTATTGAACGACCGTTCCAACCACTGAACCCGAAGTGTAATCGTGCCGCGTGCTGTTCGCAACCTTTCCCGACCGCCAGTGCCCGCACTGACTGACATCAAGGCCCCATCTCAGGCCCCGGCACCCGCCCTGGTGCCCGCCATCGAACGCGCGACCCGCCTGCTCGATGCGCTCTCGCTAAGCGATGCGCCACTGCCTTTGCACAGCTTGCAGAAATCCACGGGCTTGCCGAAAAGCTCGCTGCATGGCGTGCTCACCACCCTATGTGCACTTGGTCTGGCCATGCGCCATGGCGAGGCGGGCTATAGCCTGGGGCCCCACAGCCTGCAGTGGGCCGACGCATTTGCGAGGCAATCGCGCGTGCTGCACGCGTTTCAAAATGCAGGCGAAGCCCTGCAAGCGCTGGCGAACGAAACCGTGATGCTGGCCGTGCTGCAAACCAATCCAGCGCTCGAAGTGCAATACCTCGCCTGTCATCAAGGCCAGCGTGCGATGGCTGTCGCTTTTCGGGTTGGCGGGCGCTTTCCTGCCAGCTGCACCTCGTCGGGCAAAGCCATGCTCGCCACCTATCCAACCGAGCAAGTGCAATCCCTTATAGGCGAAGGCCCATTGCCCACCCTCACCGCACGCAGCCTGCAAACACCGAAGCAACTGCTCACTCAACTGGCGAGTTTTCGCAAGCAAGGCTATGCCGTGGATGATGAAGAAACCGCCATCGGCATGCAGTGTTTTGGAGCGCCCGTGTTTAGCGCGGGGCAACCCACCGCTGTGGCCGCTGTGGCCGTGAGTTTGATCAAAGCATCAATCAGCCCGCAGCAACGCAAGCAGGTGGTCAACCAGATTGGCGCGCTCGCGCAAGCGCTTTCGAGGCAACTCGGCGCAGCGTAAACCCTGCAAAAGGCTAAGCCGCCACAAAACTCACCCGGCTCAAGATTTTTACATCGTGCTGTGGCACCATGCCGCACCTTCAAGGCGCCCATGCACAACACCATCTTCACCACCCCGGTGGTTAACACTTTGCTGCGCGGATTTTCTGTCGCGTTCCTCAAACTCACCGGCTGGAAGATCGAGGGCGCTGCTGATGCCGGGCAAACCCGCAGCGTGCTGATCGCCGCGCCCCACACCAGCAACTGGGATTTGCCCTATACCTTGATGGTGGCCTTCACCCTGCGGCTGCGCGTGTATTGGCTAGGCAAGGAAAGTTTATTCAACGCGCCCTTTGGCCCGGTGATGCGTTGGCTGGGCGGCGTGGCCGTGGATCGCAGCAAGGCGAACAACCTGGTAGCGCAAGCCGCACAAGCTCTTGTCGATGCCGATGGGCCGATCCAGCTCATCGTGCCACCCGAAGGCACACGCAGCAAAACCCGCTATTGGAAGACCGGCTTTTACTACATCGCCGTCACAGCAAAAGTGCCGATCGTGATGGCCTATATGGACTACCACCGCAAGCTCAGCGGCCTGGGGCCCCTGTTCAATCCCACTGGTGATATTGAGAAAGACATGCTGGCGGTGAAAGCGTTTTATGCGCAGTTCAAAGGCAAAAACGCGGATCAGTTCGAAGCTGAATAGCCAGCTAGGCGCTAAGCCCAAAAAACTCCACAATCAGCGCCGAAGCATCCGGCCCATGGCTTGCAGTGTATGAACCCAAGGGGTCGCCCCCAAACCAGGTATGCGCTCCACCCGGCACGATCCACTGCTCGATTTGGCAAAGCCCATTCGCATCCAGGTATTGATGGCACTGGGATAGCGCGGGATTGTTGCGCTCAAAGCTGCTGATCTGCTGCATCGCAGGCCGACCTTGACTAAACGCGGCGAGCGCCTGATCCACAATTCCCTGGCCATTGCTCAGCGCCACGGTCTTGTCCGCATCGCCGTGAATCACCAGGGTGCGCACCGAATGCACTGCGGGCCTCGATCGACCCAAGCCCGATTTGCCTCGCATCGCAGCAAAAGCACTCGACACGCTATTTGCTGAACCGAGCGGCAACCCCGAGTGAGCCGCCACGCCAGCAAACAACTCCGGGTAGGCCTGCCCCAACACGACCGCCATCGCGGCTCCTGCCGACAGCCCCGCAACATAAACCCGGCCAGGTGCAACCCGATGCAGGCGCATCACATCATGAACAATCTCGGCCAATTGCGTAGGCTCGCTGCCTTCGCGCTCCTGCTGGCGCGGCACAAACCAATTCCAGCAATTACCGCCATTGTCCAACCGGGCCTGCTCAGGATAGGCCACCAGAAAGCCATGCGCTTCAGCCAGGCGATTCATCCGGGTGCCGCGGGCAAAATCTTCCGGGTTTTGCTTGCAACCATGCAGCATCACGAGCAAAGGCGCCGGGGTATCAGGCAAGCGAGACGGCACAAACAAGGCATAGCGCCGACTCGCCCCGCCATGATGAATCACCCGGCTCTCCATCCCGGAGGCACTGAAGGTGCGGGCAGGAGCGGAGTTTGGCGGGGCTGGCCAGCGAGGCGGAGTCGAGCTTGGATGGAACCCTTGTTCTCGCGATGAAGTACGGCCCAGGGCCTGCTCAATGGTAGCAAGCACTTCCTTCATCGGGCCGGATTGGGTGTCGAGCCCGCCCGCTCGGAGGGCTTGCTGAATCGAATCGACAATATCGTCGGGTTTCATGGCCGTCCTCTATGTTGCAGCGCAGCATAGCCATGGTACCCGGTATTCACAACTTTTGTCTCCCCTGAGGCCGGCGCCTGGCGAACACTGACCCCGCCTGTCACGCGCGCGCCCGCCGTCATTCCCTGTTATCACGCCCTTGTCATCTTGAAGCGGTTTACTTATCGACACAAAAAATCAAGAGGGGCAGAAACACATGAGCTTGATGTCGCGAGCCATCGGCATGCTGGTGGTATTCATTGCGCTCAATGGCGTATGGATGCTGGTGCGTGAGCACCCGCTGGCATTTTGGCTGGTGCAGCAGCTCACCGTGAGCCCCACCACTTGGCTGATCAATCTCCTCACCCCGGAGGTGGGTGCGCAAATGGTGGGCCATAGCATCAAGGCGGCCGGCGGCGGCATCAACGTGCTTTATGGCTGCGAAGGCGCGGATTTGCTGATGCTCACATCGAGCGCTTTGCTGGCCACTCACCTCAGCTGGCGGCACAAACTGCAGGCCTGGCTCATCCTCGCGCCGGTTGTCTGGCTCATCAATGTAGCGCGCCTGACGGCCCTGTTCTATGCCAACCGCTTTGACAAAGACTGGTTTGCCGCGCTACACGGCACCGTCGGGCCACTGGTGATTGTGTTGCTGATCGGCAGTCTTTTTCTGATGATCGTATGGCGCTTCGAACGCACCCGCGTGTAGTGCCCACACCCCTCTCGTCACTCGGTAGCGCCTGGGGGCCCGGCCTTGTGATGCGTTTAGCGCTGGGGGCCGCATTGGCCCTCGGCCTTGCGATGGTGCCGCCTGAAACCATCCCCGGCTTGATGGCCTATTTGCAATGGGTGACTCAGCCCTTGTTGCCAGCCGAAACCATCATCAGCTTTGGCACCTCCAGCCTCTCGGTGCAGGGCAGCGGCGATCAAGTGATCGAGATGGCCGTGCGCCGCACTTCGGGCCTCGTGGTCGGACAAACCTATCTTCCGGCCCATGAGCAATCCCTGGCCAAAGTCAGCACGCTAAAAGGCGCGATTTTCCAACCGGCTGTGTTGGCGCTACCCCTGCTACTCGCCTGGCCGCTAGGGGCCAAGCCGCACTGGCCCTCGATCGGCTTTCGGCTTCTCGGCTGGCTGGCTCTGCTGCCCCTTGCAGTTATCGCGCAAGTGCCGGCGCAGCTCACCGCTTCAGTATGGAATCTTTATCTTGAGGTGTACGCGCCTGATCGCTGGCCATTCACCGTGCTCTGGACCCGCTGGCTGGATGCGGGTGGGCGCTGGGCGCTGGGGTTGGTGATGGCGCTCGGGGCTTTGGCTCTTTCACGCTTGATCAACCGCCGACTGAACCCGACTAAACATACTTGAGGACCCCATGAAGTATCGGCTCACTTTGTTGATGCTGTGGACACTTTGGTCTTTACCAGCACTGGCCGACAAGGATGCCCTTGTGGGCCGATTAGTTGGGATCGTCGAGCTCCAGTCAAGCTTGGAACAGCAGCGGAGCATTCTTCAATCACAAATTTCTAATTCAAATGCACTATCTAAGTTAGACGCGGCCACGCGGGAAAAAAACAGCGAGCAGTTCGTTCAACAGTTCCGAACCGCGGAAGCACTTGAGGACGTAAAAAAAGCGCTTAGCAAGAGCCTGAGCGAAGAGGAACTCAATCAATCACTCCGGCATTTTGATGATCCGATTTCGCGCAGGGCTTACCCCGAAATCCGCCGCGCAGTGAGACTCGATGCTGTGCCGCTACGCCAAGCCCTGGAGAGCCTCAACCTGCCTGAACCGTCGCTACGCCGTGTTAGCTTACTGCGGCAGCTCACCGAACTCTCAGGCCAAGCAGAGCAAACCTTGGAGTTGCGCCTCAGTCACATTGCAAGATCCCTCGGGGTCTCTAATCCTGCAGCCGAACAAGCGGCATCTAGCGGACTGGAAGCACTGCGCTCTTCTCTCACGCAGAGTATTCACCGGCAATACATGGACGCAATGCTTTTGGCCTTGCGGGACCTGCATGACTCAGAGGTGGAAACCTTTGTAAGTCAGGCCATTCAACCGAGTGTGGTTAAACTGAGCTTGCTGCTGTCCTCCGCCACCATGGAGGCTGTGCAGCGCCGAAGCCTGCCTCTACTCCTGGAATTGGTAAGAATTAATCTCCAGGCTCAAGATGTCGTGCTTGCTGCGCCTTTGGCTGCCGCGCCCAAAAGGGAGCCCGTACCGGTTGTGTTGGTACCACTCCTTGATTTCCCCGAAGACTTCGCACATGACCTAGCCAAGCTACTTGAGCAACATTTGGGATTGCCGATAAAGTCCACTCTCAGGCTTGGTGATTTGGGACACATGCCCTTTAAGCGCAATCCAGCCCAAGCATCGGCCGATGCAATTATTGAAACAGCAGGACCGATCGTCAGGCGCTTTGCTGAAGTAGGGCCGCAGACCATGATCGCGCTGCTTACTAAACAGGACATCAACAGCGATAAGGTGCAGAGTAATTTTCTGTTTGCTTGGCACTATCACCCTGGTAAGGTTTCGGTGATTTCCATCGCAAATCTCTTCCCAAACCAGCCGATCCTGCCGCCCCAACGCCATCCGCTATTTGATCGCACCTACAAAATGGTCAAACGGGCGATTGGCGAACACCACCTTGGCTGGCGCCGAAGCAACAACCCGCTTGATCTCATGTTCTCCCCAATTGCTCAAGCCAGTGATCTTGATCGCCTGAGTATTGACCACCGCCCTCAGTCGATCATGCTCCAATCACCACGTTTGCCTTGATTTTAAGGATAGGCAAAGGTGCGCCCAGTCCGTGAATCAAACGCCGCATAATGTACGCATGAACCCCCAAGCAAAGAACCCCAACCACCGTATCGCTATCACAGCAGGCGACCCCCTGGGCATTGGCCCCGAGGTTGCGCTCAAGGCCTTGGCCGAGCTGGCGCAAAGCCACCCGGCACTCGCAGCGCGTTGCACGGTGGTCGGCCCGGCAGATTGGCTAACCCGGGAAGCGAAACGTCTCGCCTTACCGTTGCCCGAGATCCAGGGCCTCGATTTACCCGCCAACAGCCTCCCGAACCTCGCAGCGATGCCTCGCACCTCCTGCGCCATCGGCGGTGAGATCGCGTATCAACAAATCGTGCAAGCCGTGCGCGGTGTGCAAGCCGGTCGGTATGCCGCCGTCGTGACAGCACCGATATCAAAAGAAGCACTCCATCTCGCAGGCCACATCTATCCGGGCCATACCGAACTGCTCGCGGAATTGGCAGGTGGCGTGCCTGTGCGCATGATGCTGATGAATGATGAGCTGCGCACCGTGCTCGTCACAGTGCATCTGCCCTTGCGCCAGGCGCTCGATGCGATCACCCCCGAGCTCGTGTTGCAAACCATTCAGATCACTCACGCAGCCGGCCTGGGGCCACGCATTGCGGTAGCAGGCATCAATCCGCATGCAGGTGAAAACGGCTTGCTTGGCGATGATGAGGCACGCCTGCTTCAGCCCGCGATCAACGCTGCACGTGCGAAGGGGCTAAATGTGAGCGATCCGATTGCGCCCGACACCGTGTTTATGCGAGCGCGCGGCTTCAAGGAGTTTGATGTGGTGATCGCGATGTATCACGATCAGGGCCTGATCCCGGTGAAGTACCTCGGGCTTGATGCGGGAGTGAATGTCACGCTCGGATTGCCGTTTGTGCGCACCAGCCCGGATCACGGCACTGCATTTGATATCGCGGGGCGCCTTGATGAACAAGGCCGCAGCCTGGCCAACCCGCTCAGCATGCTCAGCGCTTTGCATCAGGCAGCTACGCTGTTGGGCTGAATCAATAGTCTCGCAGGCTAGAGCCCCTTGAGCAGCACCTCAGCCAACCGATACTCCAGCAAAGGAAATGCACGCGTGCGCAGCGCGGCTTCGAAGGCGGCTTTGGCAGCTGCTTTTGACGCGTCTGTGCGCGGGGTGTTGCCCCGCGGCAGGTAGGCCTTCAGGCCAATGAAGAACTGCCCTTCGCAATAGCCCATCAAGCGGTAGTCGCCCTGCAATTCATCGGCCAGCTGCACCAGCGCTTCCGGGCTCACCTGATCCAGAAACAAACCCACCAGGGGTTCGGGCCATGCCCCGGTCGCTTGCGCAGAAAAAGTCTTGCGCACATTCTCATCGGGCGCGACGCCTTGGCGCTGCCATGCGGCCAACAGCCAAGCGCGTAAAAAGTGCCCACGATTGCCCATCGGCGGCTCACTTGATCCGTCTTCCGGCTTAGGCGCTGCAGCAGCAACCGCCACTGCCTGGCTCAGCGACACAAGCGCCGCCTGCAACTCTACCGCTGCATCAGCCGGCCGATTGCTGAGCAAGAACGCTTGCCCGCGTCGGTACTGCAATTCCAGCACCAGGCCCGGCACTCGCGGTGCATCAGGCATCCTCAGGGCTTTGCCAAACTCTTGCGCAGCCAAATCAAACTCGCCGCGCAACAGAAGCACCATACCGCGCGAGCGCATCGCCCTTGGATTATTCGGCTGCAAACGCAAAGCTTCATTGGCATCAGCAAACGCGTTATCGAACCGCCCAAGCGTAAGCGCCGACTCGCTGCGATAAAGCAGCAAATCCGCACGTTCAACCAGGGGCACGTTCTGTTGCAACAAGCGGGCCGCTTGATTAAAGCGCGCTTCCAGTGCCGGACGCACCCGCTGCTCAAAGCCGGCGCCCTGCTCAATAATCGCCTGATCCGTATCTACCGGCGTCGCACCTGCCAACATCGACCGGCTGACAAACACATCACGCCGTTGGCGATCCAGTGCGGCCAGATCCTGCTGATAGCGCGCGCGTTCTTCCACACTCGAAGGTGCCGCCACCCACTTCAGGCGATGCAATTCGGTCGCCTTGTTGTCCTTGAACTGCGAAATGACTTCCCACTCAAAAAAGCTGCCCGCCAACCGCCGTTGCAAAGCCGGACGCTGCGCACTCACCTCCTTGGGCAAGCTCACTTCAAAGTTGTAGCGCCACTCTGTACCAGCCGCGGGCGCTTGCCCGAGCTCGGTCAATTTAGGCAACGCCAGCACCAGATTCGCCGGGGTGTAATCCAGGCGCCAGCCACCGCGCAAAACCACCGCATGCCGGGGCACCCTCAGGCGCTCAACAATACTCACCCGCGTGCCTGCCGCATTGCGACTAAGCACAGGGTCTTCAGAAAAATCCGACATCGGATAACGCGGCAACCAACGCTCAAGCAAAGCGCGCCTGCGCTCGCTACTGGTGCTGCTGCCTAACCAGCTCCATATGCGATCTGCTGCCGGCCCGACATAATCCGATTGAATCTCCAGGGTGGCAACACCATCGAAGCTATCCAGACTTAAGGTTTCCTTGATCAAGGCTGCGCGATAGAGCACACCATCGGGCCCTGCACTATTCACCAACCATCCCTGCGCGCGCACGGCGCCGCCGAGCGTGGCCACCAAAAGGTAGGCAATAACTACGCTGGACATCGCCAGCAGCGCTGCCTTTAACACCCGAAGGGACGGGCGAGTTTGCCTGCGGGGTTGTGCTGGAGATAGGCCGTCTGGGGTGAGATCTGTGGTTCGCTGCATCGCTCGAATCTACCTCGAATCCAGCGCGCTGCGAACTACTTTGTTCACACTTAGCGAAGCGTATTGACCTGGCTCAGGTCGCCACACTTCAATGGCCGGGAACCGCTGCGCGATTCCCGATTACCGATTACCGAACGCTTGGTGGAACACTAAGCCGCCAAGCGAGCCTCCAGCCCGGCCTTTACCTGCTTGAGCTCTTCAGGCAGGTGATAGGCGAGCTTGTCAAACAGCTCGGCATGCAGCTTGAATTCCTCTTTCCATGCACCTGCATCGATCGAGGTGATCTTCGCGTAGCTTGAAGCCGGGAAATCCAGCCCGCTCCAGGTAATGTCTTCATAGCGCGGGCTCACGCCAAACACATGCTCCACGCCCTGCGCCTGGCCTTCAATACGCTCGAGCATCCACTTGAGCACGCGCATGTTTTCGCCAAAACCGGGCCACACAAACTTGCCGTTCTCATCGGTGCGGAACCAATTGACGCAATAGATGCCGGGCATCTTGGCGCCTTGCTTTTGCAACTGCGCGCCCAACTGCAACCAGTGGTTGAAGTAGTCGCTCATGTTGTAGCCACAAAACGGGATCATCGCAAACGGATCGCGCCGCACTACGCCTTGTTGGCCAGCGGCAGCTGCGGTGGTCTCGGAGCCCATGGTCGCAGCCATGTACACGCCTTCAACCCAATTGCGCGCTTCGGTCACCAAAGGCACGGTGGTGGAGCGGCGACCGCCAAAGATGAAGGCATCAATCGGCACGCCAGCGGGGTTGTCCCACTCGCTATCGAGCACCGGGTTTTGAGTCGCCGACACGGTGAAGCGCGCATTCGGATGCGCAGCTTTGCGCCCGGCCTTGCCTGCCTCAGGAGTCCAGTCCTGACCCTGCCAGTCGATGAGATGCGCAGGCGCAGGGCCCATGCCTTCCCACCACACATCGCCATCATCGGTCAGCGCCACGTTGGTGAAGATCGCGTTCGCATTCAGCGAGGCCATGCAGTTGAAGTTGGTCTGCTCATTGGTGCCCGGGGCTACGCCAAAGTAGCCGGCCTCAGGATTGATCGCATACAAGCGCCCATCGGCACCCGGCTTGATCCAGGCAATGTCATCACCCACCGTGCTCACTTGCCAGCCCTTGCCGTTTTCAGCCATCGCCGCCGGAGGAATCAGCATTGCAAAATTGGTTTTGCCGCAAGCGCTCGGAAACGCCGCTGCCACGTGATACTTCTTGCCCGCAGGTGAGGTCACGCCCAGGATCAGCATGTGTTCGGCCAACCAGCCCAAACCATTTTTGCTGACATCCTGACGGCCCATCGTCGAGGCGATGCGCAGCGCGAAGCACTTTTTGCCGAGCAGGGCGTTGCCGCCGTAGCCGGAGCCAAACGACCAGATTTCGCGGGTCTCGGGGTAATGAACAATGTATTTGGTGGGATTACAAGGCCAGGCCACGTCCTGCTCGCCTGCCGCCAGGGGCTTGCCCACGGTATGCACGCAAGGCACAAACTCGCCATCACTGCCCAGCACGTCATATACCGCGCGGCCCATGCGCGTCATCATCTTCATATTGACGACCACATAAGGCGAGTCCGACAGCTCCACGCCAATTTGCGCAATCGGGCTGCCCAGCGGGCCCATCGAAAACGGAATCACATACATCGTGCGCCCGCGCATGCAACCGGCAAACAAGCCATTCAGCGTGCCACGCATCTCCGCAGGAGCCACCCAGTTATTGGTGGGGCCGGCATCTTCCTTTTTTGCACTACATATATATGTACGGTCTTCCACGCGAGCCACATCACTTGGATCAGACCAGGCCAGGTAGGAGTTCGGCCGCTTGGCCTCATTGAGCTTTTTGAGGGTTCCGGCCTCAACCATCGCAGCGCACAAGCGGTTGTATTCCGCTTCGCTGCCATCGGACCATTCGATCCGGTCGGGTTGGGTCAGGGCAGCTATCGAGGCCACCCATTCAATCAAGCGCGCGTGCTTGATATAGGCGGGGGCTTGCAGCTTGCTCGCGGGGAAGGCGGTGCCGCCGGTGCTGTGCGTGTCTTTAAGCACGGCCGAAGCCAATGACTGGATCGACATGGAGAAACTCCAAAAGATAAATTAAATGATTAAAGGCTTAGGGTTTGAATTCGCTTGTGCGGGAGCAGGGGCTCAACCGGACCGACACCATACTGACTGTCTCTTTAGCTTTCGAACGGGGGGCCGGCTTGGCGCTCGGGCCCCCACGGGGTCATTCGGGGTGGCAAGTGTACACCCGCCAAGGGGCTTGGAAATGAATGAAAGAAACACCATGGGGGGACTATCGCAGAGGCGCCACACAATTGCAGCGCACTATGTCACCGAAGAGGCTTCCTGGCTCGGGGCGCGCGGACCTGCCCAACCATCCACCGCGAGCCGGTACACTGAGTGCCCATGCATGAACACGGTTTTCTGATTCAAGCGCTGGTCTATCTGGCCGCAGCGACTATTTTTGTGCCGTTATTCCAGCGCCTCGGGCTGGGCTCGGTGCTGGGCTACCTCGTCGCCGGGGTAGTGATTGGGCCCCAGGCGCTCGGGTTGATTACGGACATCGCGGTTGTGAATCAGGTCAGCGAGCTTGGGGTCGTGCTGCTGCTCTTCCTGATCGGGCTGGAGCTCAATCCGGCGAGGCTCTGGGAGCTGCGCCGCGCCATCTTTGGCTTGGGCACGATGCAAGTGCTTGCTACCACTGCGGTGGTCACAGGGCTTTCGGTGTTGTTTGGCCTCACCTGGCAAGCCGGAATTCTGATGGGCATGGCCACCTCCATGTCGTCCACGGCCATTGCTTTACAGATTCTGGGCGAGCGCAATCAGGTGAATGGGCGCGCCGGGCAATCCGCTTTTGCGGTGTCGCTGTTTCAGGATTTGGCGGTGATTCCGATGCTGCTGATTGTTGCGGCGCTGGCCACCAGCCTCGGGGCCGGGAGCGCCGAGGTGGCTGGGGCGGCCGCTCAAGCGAGTGCCAGTTCGGGGGGCGTGCCGCCGTGGGCCCGCGATCTGGGGCTGGCGGTCGGCATCATTTCGGCCATGGTGCTGGGCGGCCGGCTAGTGCTGCGCCCCCTGTTGCGCTTTATTGCCAGCATCGGCATGCGCGAGATTTTTATCGCGTTTGCTTTGTTGCTCATCGTGGGCAGTGCCTGGCTCACCTTATCGGTGGGGCTTTCGATGGCGCTCGGCTCCTTTATCGCAGGCCTGCTGCTCGCGGATTCGGAATACCGGATGGAGCTTCAAGTCGATATCGATCCCTTCAAGGGGCTGCTGCTGGGCTTGTTCTTTATAGCAGTGGGCATGGGTCTGGATCTGGAGTTGATCTTCAGCCAACCCTTTCTGGTGATGGGCCTGGCGCTGCTGGCGGTAGCAGTCAAGCTCGCGGTGTTGTTTGGCGTGGCGCGTGTTGGCAAGCTGCTTGAGCAGGATGGTTACTTATTTGCGTTTTCGATCTCGGCGGTGGGGGAGTTCGCGTTTGTGTTGCTCACCCAGGGCCGCAGCACCGGCCTACTCACGGAGCCTCAAGCCGCTTTGGCCAATGCAGTGGTGGCGGTGTCGATGCTCACCACGCCGCTGCTCTTCATCCTCTTCGACAAGGTCTTGATGCCGCGCTATCGCAAGCAGGTGTTGCGCGAAAGTGATGTGGTGGATGAAGGCAATCCGGTGGTGATTGCAGGCGTTGGGCGCTTCGGGCAAATTCCGCTGCGTATGCTGAGCGGGCGCAAGATCGGCGTCACCGTGATTGATCACGATCCCGATCAAGTGGATTCGATGCGCCGCTTTGGCTGGCGCAGTTTTTATGGCGATGCTCGCAGGCCCGATGTGCTCGAAGCCGCTGGCTTGGCGAAAGCAAAAGTCGCGCTGCTCGCCATGGATGATGCGCGTGCTGTGGTTGAAACCGCGCACCATATCAAGAAGCACTTTCCGCAGGTTAAAGTCATCGCGCGTGCCCGCAGTCGGGTCGAAGCGATTGAGCTCAACCGCATTGGCGTGCTGGCGATTCGCGAAACCTTTGGCTCAGCGATGCAGGCCTCGCAGCAAATTCTCGTGGGGCTGGGCGACTCGGAAGAAGTCGCTCAACGCGTCGCTGCGCATTTCAAATCTGTGGATCTCGCCAGCCTCGCGCGTCAGGCCAACGTGAGCGCAGATGACGAGGCCGGGCTGATTGCCATTGCCGCGCAGGGCCGCAAGGAACTGGAAGAAATCCTGCAATCCGAAACCGGCATTGATCCTCACGACGGCGGCGTAGGTGCCAGCGAACCTTTGGCGCCCTATACCCCATTGAGCTTTGGCCCCTCGGCGCCAACAATATCGGCTGCGAGCGCCGCCACCATCGATCAACATACCCTCAATGAACTGCCGCTCGATAGCGGCGAATCCATCGAACCCATGATCCAGGCCACCCTGATCCAAGCCACCCCGCCAGCGCCCCGATGAATGCTCCCTCAATGTTTAGCGCTTCCTATCATGAAGCCCGCATGCGCCTGCTCGACGCCGTGCATATGCTCACCGCGCGCCATTCGGTGTTGATCGATAGCCGCGCGATTGCTGTCAAAGGGCCGAGCGGCGAAACCCTCGCGCTCGACTGGATCATGATCGGTGCACGCGAGCCGCGCCGCGCGGTCGTGCTCTCGAGCGGCACCCATGGCGCTGAAGGCCCCGTCGGCAGTGCGGTGCAACTCGCGGTGGCGCAAAGTGTGTTGCCCACCCTCGCCCTGCCCAAGGATGCGGCCATCATCTTGCAGCATGGCAATAATCCTTATGGCTATGCCTGGTCGCGGCGGGTGAATGAAAACAATGTCGATCTCAATCGCAACTTTGGCGAGAGTTTTGATCCGCAAAAGTGCAATCCTGGCTACGAAGCCTTGCTTGAAGCGATCAATCCGCCCGATCTCGACGAGACCCGTGAGCTCGCACGCAAGGCGCATATGGATCAGTTTGTGGCCGAGCATGGAGCGCGTGCATTTCAAGCGGCCTTGTCGGAAGGGCAATACAAATATCCGCAAGGCGTGCAATTCGGCGGCCAGGCCCAGCAAGCCTCGGTGCGCCATCTCATGGCACTCACCCGCGAGCATTTGTCGGCCACCCGCCAGCTCGCCTGGCTCGACTATCACACCGGTCTGGGCGTGGCAGGCGAGTGCGAACTGATTACCGGCTTTACCCCAGACTCGCGCCCTTATGCTCTGGCCAATCGGCTATGGCCCGGTCAGGTGAAATCGGCCACCAGCGGCGAATCCCTCTCGGCTCCCTTAACCGGTGTGATGGATCTTGGGCTCGCCCGCGCCTTGCCGCCCGAGTGCGACTTCGCCTTTGCATTTCCAGAGTTCGGCACCTACCCGGTCGAGCATGTCCTGCAAACCCTGCGTCTGGATAATTGGCTGGCCCATCATGGTGATCGCGCAAGCCCCCTGGGTCAGCAGCTGGTCGCCCGCATGCGCGAAACCTTCAGCCCGGGCAACCCGGACTGGCAAACCAAAGTGCTTGGCACCGGCATGGGATATGCCCGCCAGGCCATCGATTCGCTCCTGCAATAATGCAGCCGCCTGCCGAGCCCCGGTTGGTGGACACGTGGCCCGATCCGCCATTCGATCCAGCGAGTGTGTTGCCCGGGCTTCCCGCGCAGGTGATGGCGATCAGCGCCGGCCGCGTGGCCGAGCTCACCGCTGCAGGCGTGCGCAGTGCCATTCGCAAAACCATCCTCAGTTCGCTGTCCGACCCGCAAGCGATTGACATCACCGATGACGGCGTCGCAGGCGATGAGCAAGCTGATCGGCGGGTGCATGGCGGCATGCAAAAAGCGGTCTACCTTTATCCCGCCGAGTACTACAACTTCTGGGCCACCTTCCGCGCCCAAGCCTTCCAAACAACGCCGCTTGCCCCGGGCGGCGCATTGGGCGAAAACCTCACGATCCGGGGGTTCAATGAGCGCTCGGTCTATGTCGGCGATATTCTTCGGATGGGGTCGGTGATCCTGCGGGTGACAAAACAACGCTCGCCGTGTTTCAAGTTAAACCTGCTGATGGGCTCGGCCCACGCCAGCAAATTGATGAACCAAAGCGGCTTCACTGGCTGGTATGCGATGGTCATTCAGCCGGGCAAAGTGGCCGCCGGGGATGCCATCACTATAGAAGCGGGCAGCCGCATCGTTACTATTAACGACATGCACCGCACACACCAGAGCGGCTCGCAAGGGAATTTATTCTGAGGTAGAGTTAACTATGGGCACCGTTTCTCCAAGCCAACGCACCGCCACCACCGCCAAGGTGCTGCTCACCGCAGGCTGCCTGTTTGGCCTGGAAGCGCTCATGCGAGGCTCGGTCGGCCGCACCCTGATGGCCGCATGCCTGTTGATTTTTGGTGGTGGCCTCCTGGTTGCCGCGCGCCAAGCCGACTAAGCCTGCGGCTCTCGGCCCCCCCGTAGAGCTCATTTCATGGATTTCGAAACGCTCCGGGTTGATCATTACCCCATCGACAACGAGCTCCTGGATGCTGGCACCGTCGGCCCTGAGCTAGCCCACCTCTCCCAAGTCTATCGGCATAGCCCACGTGCGCTGGTATGGCGCAACCCCTCGCGCGACTGGAAGCTTTTTGTACTGTTACTTCCACTGGGTTCACGGCTCTCGCTCATCGGCAATCCGATCTTTTCACAGCTTGCCCGCGCCTGGGGCCTGAATATGCGCTTTGTCGGCGTGGATGCCGAGCATCATGTGTATGACTTTCGCGCCTTGCTCTCCGACCGCGCCCTCAAACTGCTGGTGAGCGCATTGGGTCAGGACCAAACGCGAAGTGATCGCCCACCTGCAGACCATGCCCAGATCGATGGCGCGCTAGACGTGCTGTTTGAAGCGCTCGCAAGTGATTTGCTCACCGTGCTGGACGCCCGCCGCGATGATTGGGGCCGGCATCTGGTCGTCGATTCGCGCCTGGAGCCGGAAGCCCCCAGCTCACTCTTTAACCGCGACCAGCGCCTGCCGGACTATCTCGCCAAGTTGCGTGAAGCCCTGCGGCTGGATCTGATCGATATCGAGCTCTATGGCAAAGTGCTGCGCGCGATGGACCTGCGCGAACGCACTATCGAACAGCGAATTGCGGCAATGATTGAAGCCTGCCTCGATCGAACGATCGTGCTCAAGCTCGCCAAAGCGCAAGTAGGCGCTCACCTTGGCTGCTACAACTGGCTTCTAATGAGCCCGCGTCATGCCATGGCCCGCCAACATTGCCTGGCCCGTCTGCCCTTCCTCGCCACCTACTTCGCCGAAGCGCTCGTGCCGCTCGAAGCGATGCTGAACGCTCCCCAGGCCGAGCACCACGGGCTGGATCTTGATGAACAGCTTAACCAAGCCGAAGCAAGCACTGACTTTCATCAGATCCCCACCTATGACATCAAGTCGCTCGCCGCACGCCAAAACACAAGTCACAGCCTGCGCTGGAGCGACACCTTGCGCCGAGCCATCGACGCCGGACAGGATCGCGCCATCATTGAAGCGCTAGCTCAGCGATTCGCCGTACCTGACAACATCATTCGGCGACTGTGGCGTGAGACCCCCGCCGCCCTCGGGACTCCTCCCACCTGGCACCTGACCCAGATCTTGAGGCAGCTGCAGCATCGCGACGCCACCCTTTGGCCCACGACACCGCCTGATTGGCAGGCGCTTATGGCCCAAGCTATCCCCGACGAAGCCGCCTAAACCACCGGTATGTGAATAAATCCACGGTGCGAGTCGCCTTCGTGACGAAATTGGCTTCGCCTGATTTAACAAATCTTCAGCCTCAATCATCCCGTTCCGAGTCGGAAAATTCACAACTCGTTGATTTATAAGCATTAAGGGCACGTCGTCACAACATGGCACAGTTAGTGCATATGGTGAACTCACACTCAACTAGGAGCCACCATGAAAATCAACACATCCTTTGCCAAGCTAGCGCTTACTGCCGCGCTAACCCTTCCCGCTGCTTCTTTTGCGGCTCCGGCCAACTTCCTGTTCGACAGCGCCAATATCGCGAGCGGCACGACTAGCCAGTTCAATACCAATATCGGCGCGGTCGTGTTCAACAGCGATCTCCCCGGCATTCAGGTTTCAGTGACAGGCTGGAGCTTCACCAACGGCAACAGCAATCGCCTGCAACAAGCCGCGGTCACCTTGAGCGATCGTGGCCTGGGCGTCTGCAACCCTGAGGAAATCCTGATGGTTTGCCTCAACCCCGGCGCAGACAACGTCGCCAAGGACGAGTTCCTCCTGTTCTCTTTCCGCAGCTCAAGCGGCGCAGCGCTTCCTGGAAATGTCGACACCTTCGGCTTGCTGTCGATCCTGTCACCCATGCTTAATCAAGTGTTCGACTCGGATGTGTCCTATTGGGCCGGCAACCTTACCCCCGCGAGCATCACTAACCTTACATTGGCCCAACTCAACACGAACTTTGGCAACCCCTTGAATGATCAGGGCTCTGGCTTGCCCCGCACAGTGACCGTTGACGACGAAGGCTCAGCGCAATATGCCGGCATTCTCTTTGGTGGCCAATCCGGCGAAGGCAACGACGAATTTCGCGTCCGCTCAATGAGCGCCAATGTGCCCCTTCCCGGCACTCTGGCCTTGATCGGCATCGCAGGTTTGGCCGGCATGGCGGCTCGCAAACGCAAAGCCGCATAACCCCATCTCAGCTCGGACTCCAATCGACCACCCGGTACTACCCGCGCACTCTTAAAAGCCCGCTTCAAGCGGGCTTTTTTATCTCCGTAAGCTCCATGCAGCGTTGCAAAAGTGTGACAAAGTGTCGAGAAATTTGACGCCGTGACATGTTTACATGCCGCATACGTTCTTCCGTGTCGCCCAAACTATTGATTTAATTGTGACTTTTATCACATCCATTTTCTGGCACAGCTATTGCTTGGGTTAAGCACTCAGAACATCCAACTAGGAATCATCATGTCATTCAAAAAGGTTGTCGCCGCAGGTTTTCTTGCGTGCCTAGCCACTCTACCAGCCACTTCGCGCGCCGAAGTAGTCACCTTTGACTTCTCAACTCTTGGCACATTCTCGGGAGGCTCAAGCTCCGGCAGTTTTGGGAACTCCTACTCATTGCTCGGCAGCGATGGCATCACCACGGTGACCGTCACAGCCTTTGGCATGACACAAGGCACATCGGGTCTGTTCAACGCTGGCGCGCCTTACTCAATTACAACCGCTGCGGTAACTCGCAACGCAAATGGCTTGGGTGTTTGTAATCGGGCAGAAAATGCCATCAGCTCTTGTGGCTCCGTCGTTGGCGCAGGCGCCGCTGACAACCTCGGTTTTGATGAATTCCTGTTGTTTAGCTTTAGCCGCAAAGTAAACACCACAAAGATCACGCTCAAACCGACTGAGAACCCACCAAATCCGCTGGCGTTTGCTGATTCAGATGCGGTGACATACGAGTTTAATGACGCGATTTCTCCAGTGGGGCAATTGTTTCCCTCGCTTGTGATCGGTCCAAAAACATCCTACCCGTCCGCCCCGCTGGCTCTGCCGCGGGACCTGATCGACTCCAACGACACCCAGTACTCTTATTTGATCATTGCTGCGGATCCTAATGATGCTGGCGCCGTTGAAGATGACATCTTCCGTGTAGGTAGCATCACTGGCGTTCCCCTGCCCGGCACCTTGGCACTCCTGGCCATCGCTGGCTTGGCAGGCTTCGGCGTCTCGCGTAAGCGCGCTGTCTAAACAATAGCCCCTGGCTTCAAGAAAGGCCCGCCACCCGGCGGGCTTTTTCTTTTCTATCCCGCAGCGCCCATTGACCCCAGCCGCTCCAGTTCCCCATCTCGAAACCGCGCCAAAAACGCTTCGCCATCGCGCAGACCCAGCTCATAGGTCAGTTCATACCCGCGCGGCGATGAATAATCCCAGCTTGAGGTCGGCGGTTTTTCCGAAGGCTGCACATACACCCGCCCATCGCGCATAAACACCGGCGCATGTTTGGGGTATTGCCGCGTGGTCAGCACCAGCACATGGCCGCCATGTTCATCCACCGCATCCACCGGAATATTGTCGACCAGGCCTCCATCCAGCGTGGGCCGGCCGTTGCGATACTCAATCGGAGTAAACGGCGGAGTGCAGCTTGAAGCAATGATCAGGCTGATCAGATCGTCTTCATCCACGCAATCCTGCACCCGCACTACTTCGCTGCGAAACCCGATCGCCTTGCCCCAGCGCGGATGCAGCGGCCGAAACATATGCTTCTCCAGGTTATAGGCCGACATGCCGAGCGCCACTGCACTGCGTGGCCCGAGCCAGCGCGGCAAGCGAGCAAACTGCACGCGAATCTCAGGCGCCGTCCACATCAGCTGCTTATAGTGCTCGCCGCCCAAAAGATGCTTCAGTGCCGTGCGATAAATCGCTGAGTGAGGAAACACTTTCTTGCCGGGTTGCACCAGATGGCCCCAATAAGCATTGCGCCCGGCCTTCGGCAAGGTGTCGCGGTAGTAGCGCAAAGCCTCGCGCGACTGGTTCGCGTATAGCAAACACGCAGTGGCAGCACCTGCCGACACGCCGGCGATCACGCGTGGCTTCAACTCAATCGCGGGAGCCACAAGATCCCAGAATCCCGCCTGCCACCAGCAGCGATGCCCACCGCCGGCAAACACCACCTGCTCAAACATGCTTCACAATGCCAGTCATGCCCCAACCACCTTCTTCATTTTCTGCCGACCTCACCGAGCTTCACGCCGAAATCTGGCGCATGTTGGGCCGCGGAGCAGCCGACGCCAAAGACGATCTGCATTGGCCCGGTTTGACTACCATAGATGCGCAACATCGCCCGCAATCCCGCATCGTCGTGCTGCGAGCTGCACGCCCCGGTGAACGCGGGCTCGAAATCCACACCGACCACCGCAGCCTCAAAATGCGCGAGCTTGAGCATCAGCCGCAGGCGAGCCTTCTATTCTATCGGCCCCGCAGTCGAGCCCAGATCCGGGTGCAGGCGCTCACCCAGCTACATCACCTCGATGACTTGGCCAGGCAGCGCTGGCAAACCCTCGGCGAAGCAGGCCAAACGCTGTATTGCTCGTCTGTCATGCCCGGCTCACCTCTCGAATCACCAGAGCAAGCGCTTACCCCCGCCTTAACCTCAGAGCAAGGCCTCGCGAACTTCGTCGTGATCACCCTGCAAGTGCAAACCCTCGAATGGCTCGAACTTGCCCGCCCGGTGCATCGTCGCGCCTTGTTCAGTTACCCCGATTCTGTTCTGCAAGCTCAATGGATCGCCCCATGACCACCCCAAACCCTGCACCCGCGCTGCGCATCATCGCCACCGGCGGCACCTTCGACAAAGCTTACAACCCGCTCACCGGCAGCCTCGGATTCACCGACCCGCCAGCGTCAAGTGTGCCCACACTTATCGCGCAAGCCCGCACCACCGGAAAGATCACCTGCCAAACCCTGATGCAGATCGATAGCCTCGATATGCAAGACAGCCATCGCCAACAGGTGCTACACGCCTGCCGCGACGCTTCCGAATCCGCGATCGTCATCGTCCACGGCACCGACACCATGCCCGAAACCGCACAAGTGCTCGGCCAGGCTGGCCTGCAAAAAACTGTCGTACTCACCGGCGCCATGGTCCCCGCCAGCGTCAACAACTCCGATGCTTTCTTTAACCTTGGCTTTGCGATGGCCGCCGCGCAAACCCTGGAGCCAGGAGTGTATGTCGCGATGAACGCCGTCATCCGCCCCTGGAATGATGTGCGCAAAAACCGCGCGCTTGGCGTATTTGAAAACCTCCCCAAGTAGCGCAGCCAAACCGGTCCATCAAGCGCTATTTCTGATGACACCCCATGCACGAATAAGTCGTGCGAATCATCAGCGGCGCTTCCTTGGAATGATCACCCCCAGCCGCAGTAGTCATTGCGGTATGCTCATCTGCCTTAGCCACCCGCGCTTCCAACACTGCACGAAAAGGCCACTCCGAGTAACTCGGCGAAGTGCGCGCCTGCGCATAAATTTTTCTGGCCACCTCGGGCTGCCCCGCCTTCACCAGCATGTCGCCCATATTCAGGAAAAAGCCCTCGAAGTTATGCGGCGCAATCGTTGAGTTCCAGCAAGCGCGCTGTGGCCCGGTCTTGGTTTCGCGGCTCCAAAAACGCGCAAAGTCCGGCTCGCTGCGGCTGATCTTTTCCCCGGCACACAGATCCAACGTATCCCACTGCCACTGGAGCGCTTGCGCAAACTGCTTTGAAACACGTGGCGCTTGCGACATCACATAGCCCGCAGTAAACAAGTTGAACTCCGGCCAAGCATCGATCGATGCCTTGAGCGTGAAGTAACCGCGCCGTTGTCCCGCCACATCGTGATGGATACTTGCCTCAGCCGCCTGCATCGAACCAAGAAATCCGAGATAGCGCGCTTCGTCCGGCTTCAGCCGCACCGCTTCTTCAAAATATCGCCGCGCCAAAGTGGCGTCATCCACGATGCTCGCCCGCCGCTCAGTGAGCCGCCCGGATTCGCTCAAGCGCCAGGCATGCAACCATCCAATGCGCCCAGCCAGGGTCGCATCGCGAGGATTCTGCAAATAAGCGGCCTTGTGCAGCTCAAGCACCCGCCCGATGTCCTCATAGCGCCCCGTGCTAAACACCTGCCAAAACAAGCCATCAGCCTGCAAAGCCAAAGGTGTCCGTTCTGATGCTGGAACCTTCGCTGGCGCAGTTTGCACCGCCATCCAGGCGCAGCCCTGCAACGCGAAAGCCACCCCCACCGCCCCAACCAAAGCCATAACAACTCGTCGCATGATTCGCTCCCTGATGAAATCAAGGGTGCATCTTTTCAAGCGGCCATTCGATTCGCCACCCCCATGCGACGAATCGAATTCAGGCGGCGCGAAACGCCAAAGCAGTGGTGCAAAACGCAGCCCAATATCGCTCAGCTCAGCATCGCATAAGTCGTCGTGGCCTGCGCCGCGAGCTTCATATCCTTAGCGCTAAACATCTCGATCTCGCCAAACATCATTGTCTTGCCCGGCTTGAGTACGCGCGCCACCACGATCAAATCGCTGCCGGCCACTGCTCGCATAAAGCTTGTGTTCAACGACACCGTTGTCATCGGCCGAAACTCACCGAGCTGACTCGCAATCGCCAAGACCATCGCGCTATCAGCCGCAGCCATCATCGCCTGACCACACAAGGTGCCACCCTCGCGTGCCAGCTGTGCGGTCACTGGCAGGCGCAACTTCACCTCACCCGGCTGTGCTGTCTCAACGCGCAAATCCAGCGCCTGCACCCAGGGCGCAAACAAATCCCTTAACCATGCTTCGCACTGCTGCTCAAGACTCATCACGAGCTGCCTTTCTTCACCAGGGAATGGAGTACGTCTTGGTGTTGGTAAAGGAACGACACGCCTCCTGCACACCTTCCTTGTAGCCCAGCCCGGAATCCTTGATCCCGCCAAAGGGCGTTACCTCCAGCCGATATCCCGGCACTTCCCACACATTCACCGAGCCCACCTGCAGCTCACGCACCAGGCGCATCACATCATCCAGCCGATTGGTACACACCCCAGAACTCAAGCCATACGCACTGGCATTGACCAAACCAATCACTTCGTCGAGCGAGCTAAAGCTCATGATCGGCGACACCGGCCCAAAGGTCTCGTGCTCCACCACTTCCATCGAACTCCGCACACCATCGAGCACGGTCGGTGAATACGAAGCGCCATTGCGCACATTGCCGTGTAACAAGCGCGCGCCTTGAGCCACAGCATCTTTCACTCGCCGCTCAAACAACATCGCCGCCTGCTCATCAATCACCGTGCCCATGTCAACGCTTGCGTCCAGCGGATCGCCAAACTTCCATGCCTTCGTGCGAGCCACCAGAGCTTGCGTGAACTCCTCACGCACCGCCTCATGCACAAATATCCGCTTTACCGCCGTGCAGCGTTGTCCTGAATTTTTATACGACCCATTGGCCGCCAACTCCGCCGCTTTTAGGGGATCAGCGTCGTCCATTACGATCAGGGGATCATTGCCGCCGAGCTCCAGGACCTGGCGCTTGTAGACTGCCCTTGCCGCGATATGTTTGCCAATCGCCACGCCTCCGGTGAAGGTCACCAGGTCCACCTGCGGGTTCATCAGCAGCTCATCGCCAATCACACGCGGATCGCCTGTCACAACACTCAACATCGGTGGCGGCAACCCCGCCTCATAAAGAATATCGGCCAACACCAACGCGCTCAGTGGCGTCTTTTCACTCGGCTTGAGCACCATGCGATTGTTGGTTGCAATCGAAGGGGCGACCTTGTGAATCACCTGATTGAGCGGATGATTAAACGGCGTAATTGCGCTGATCACGCCGAGCAAAGGCTCGCGCATCGTATACACACGGCGCTGTTTGCCATGATGGGTCAGGTCGCATGAAAAGCTTTGGCCATCATCCTGAAGCGCATGTTGGGCTGCGAACAGCAACACATCCGAGGCCCGCCCCACTTCATACAGGCTGTCCTTTAAACACAGCCCAGACTCCAGCGTAATCACTTGGGCGATATCGTCGAGCCGCTGCGCAATCAACTCGCCTGCCCGCATCAGAATTTTGTACCGTGCATGACGAGTCAGTGTGGGGCGATACGCATGCGCCAACTCAAAAGCCCGCCGTACATCCTCCACGCTGGCCCGGGGCACCGTCGCCACCACCTCGCCGCTCCATGGGTAGCGCACCTCGATCACACCACCCGCGCCTCCGTCCACCCGCTCGCCACAAATACGCATCGCCTGGGTCTGCAAATAACCCAGCACCTGATCTCGAAGATTCATGAGTTCTATTCCTTCAACGCGACATGTGCGCGTTTCATCAAAGGATCAAATATAACGGTTGCGTAAATGCGCTGAAAGCAGATCGATCAGAGACACCGTGACAACTAGGATCAGCAACACTGCGCAAGTCTGCGCATATTGAAAGCCGCGAATCACTTCAAACAACACCACGCCAATACCGCCGGCGCCCACCATGCCCACCACCGATGCCGAACGCACATTGCTTTCGAAGCGATACAAGGTGAAGGAGAGCCACAAAGGCATCACCTGCGGCAACACGCCATACATGATCTCCACCAGCTTGTGCGCTCCAGTGGCTCGAATGCCTTCCACCGGCCGGGGATCTATTGCCTCCACCGCCTCGGAAAACAACTTGGCCAAGGTGCCGGTGGTGTGAATGGCCAGAGCAAGCACCCCCGCAAAAGGCCCCAGCCCTACCGCTACGATAAACAGCATGGCAAACACCATCTCATTAATCGCGCGGCAGGCATCCATCAATCGACGCACCGGCTGATGGATCCAGCGCGGTGCGATATTGGCCGAACTCATCAAACCCATCGGCACCGCCACCAAAACCGCGAGCACAGTGCCCCAGATCGCAATGTGCACAGTAACAATCATCTCGCGCGCATAAATCCGCCAGTCCTTGAAGTCTGGTGGAAAAAAATCCTTTACATAAGTGCCGATGTTGCCCGAGTCCTTGATAAAATCGAAGGGGCGAATCTCTGCACCGCGCCAGGCCCACGCCAACACCCCAAGCACAATGGCCCAGCTCAAGTAATAGAGCCAGCCCGGGCGCTCAGCCTGCGCCCGCTGGCGCAACAGCGCCAGCGAGGCCTCCGATGGAGAGACAACAGCACTCACGAAAGCTTACTTGCGCAACGCGGCCAGCCGCGCGTCAATTTCGGCCAAAGCCTTGCTCTTGTCAGCGGCCGCCATTTTGTCGTCGTCTTCCACTTTCTTGCGATCGCGGAACAACTCGAGCTGGCGAATCGGAATCAACTGATCATTGTTGCTTTCGCGAAAGCCGCCATAGTTGTAAATATTCTTCAGGATCGCCTTTTCAGCAGGATCTGTTTTCGCATAACTCAACACAAAAGTCTTGAGCTTGGCCTTCACTGCCGGGTCAAGATCCTTGCGCCAAACAAACGGGTCACTTGGAATCAGGGGGCTTCTCCAGATCACCCGCAACTGCTGAAACAGATCCGGGCGCGATGCTTCAAGCTTGCCCATATCTTCAGTGTTGTTAGTAGCCACATCCAGCTGCTTGGCCAACACCGCCTGAATGTTTGCACCATGACTTGCATTACGCACGCTCTTGAATGCAGTGCGATGGTCCACCTTGTTTTGGGCAAACACGTAAAAAGTCGGCACTAGGAAGCCCGAAGTTGAGTTCGGATCACCAATCCCGAAATTGATGTTCTTGCCAGCCTTGAAGATATCGTCGAGGGTTTGATACGGCGTATCTTTGTGAGTGATCAAAAGCCCGTTGTAACCAAAGCTGCCATCGGCATACATCACCTGGGCAAACACTTCTCCATTGGCGCGATCCACGGCCTCCATCGCAGCTTTGTTGCCATACCAAGCCACCTGGATTTTATTAAAGCGCATCGCCTCAATCACGCCCGCGTAGTCCGGCGCATAAAAAGACGTCACCTTCAGGCCGGTCTTTTTCTCCATATCGCGAAAGAAAGGCTCCCAGCGATCCCGCTGGGCGCTGGCCGAGTCAGTGGCAATAATGCCAAAGTTGATCTCCTGGGCTTGCACAACACACGCTGCGCTCAACAACGCAGCAGCAAAAAAATGACGCGGTTTCATTTGAAGCTCCTTAAATCAAGAATCGGCCAGCGCAACCGCACCAGCCACAACAGGGTTAACAGCATGGGAAACAGAGGAACCTTCTTCGAGGTCTTCGAGCAATTCAGAAGCGGCCTGGCCGTAGAGCGATTGGGTAAAGGCGGGCGTAAGGGCCGAAGTCGGGCCATCAAACACCATCTCACCATCACGCAGCGCAATCACCCGCTCGCAATAGCGCCGGGCCAAGCCCACGTGATGCAGGCTCACTACCAATGTCATTGCGCGGGTCTGGTTCAAACTCAAAAGCAACTCCATCACCACACGAGTGCTTTCCGGATCAAGCGAAGCCACCGGCTCATCAGCCAATAACAGGCTCGCGCCCTGCACCAGCACTCGCGCAATCGCCGCCCGCTGCTGCTGCCCGCCAGATAAAGTGGAGGCGCGCTGAAATGCCTGCGGCCCCAAGCCAATCGAAGCCAGAGCATCCAAAGCAAGCGCTTGTTCTTCCACACTGAAGCGCCCGGTCACGCTGCGCCACAACGGCACCTCAGCCGCAAGCCCGGTCAGCACATTGCTCATCACCGGCAAGCGACCCACGAGATTGAACTGCTGGAACACAATCCCGACCTGGCGCCGCAGCGCACGCACATCCGACGCGACCTTGCCATGACGCTGCAAAGACTTGCCGAACAATTCAATCCCGCCCGCGCCTGCATCACCAGTCTCTAGCGCACACAGGCAGCGCAGCAAGGTCGATTTGCCCGAGCCCGATGCGCCAAGCAACGCCACCCGTTCGCCTTCACGAATCGTAAAGTTGATGTTGTTCAAGGCCGGACGCTGCGTGTGAAAGGTTTTACGGAACCCCTCCACCCGCACCGCAACCGCATTGGATGATTCATTCATTGCGCATCCTCCAGCCAGGGCACAATCGCTGCACGCACCACCCGGTGCTCAGCCGCATCGCGCATCGCCTGATCCACCTGATCAAGCCGGTAGCGCCCCTGCACCAGCGCATCAAAATCGAAGCGCTCGCGCTGCTCGTTCACAAAATCCACAGCCCGCGCCAAATGCTTTGGGTGATAGTTATGCACGCCAACCAGAGTGATCAAACGCCGCAATATCAGATTCAAATCCAGACTCGCCATGCTCTGGGGATTCACCACTCCAGCCAGCGCATATACCCCACCATTGCGCAAGCACTGCAAGCCCACGGGCACCACTTGCGGATCACCGCAAACCTCAATCACCACATCCGCGCCATCAGGGCCACATTGCTCACGCACCTGCGCAATCTGAGCTGCAGCATCAACACTCACGGAGTCGAGCGCCACATCACATCCAAACCCAAGCGCCATCTCGCGCCGCGCCGCCACCGGATCAAGCCCAATCACCCGCTGCGCTCCGCACACCTTGGCCATTGCCGCGACATACAGGCCCAGCAAACCCAGGCCCTGAATCACCACCCGATCACCGGCCTTGATTCCGGCGCGCTCCAACACGCAAGCTGCTGTTGCCGCTGTGCAGTTAATCGGAGTGGCCGCCGCATCACTCAAGGTGTCAGGCAGGCGCACGATCCACGAGCGCGGCAAGATGTAGCAATACTGCCCAAACCCGCCATGGTGAAAGGGCGCCTCAGTCGCAGCGAGATGTCCGTATTTTTTTAGTCCGCGCGCCTTTTGCGGCAGATCAAGCTGCTCGTCGTAATAGGTATCCGACGAAGCCAAGAAATACTCACTCCAGGTGATGCGATCGCCCACCTGTAGAGCTGCGCCACGCATGTCCGCAGACACACCTTCGCCCAGCTCAACAATCGTGCCGATGATTTCATGCCCCAGCACACCAGGCACGGGGTTGGGCCGATGGCCCTGATAACTATGTATATCGCTGCGGCAAATGGTGCACATCCGCACCTTCACCAACACCTCGCCGGGCGCCGCCGCACGCAGGGCAAACAAGCGCAATTGAAATGGCTGATTCGGCTGCTCATAAACAGCCATCATGGCTTGCTCGGGGCGAGTCTCAGTAGGTGCCATTGATCGCAAAATCAAACAGCTGATAACTCTTGAGCGATTGCACAGCTGCCCGTTGCTTATACCCATCGGTCAACGGGCGGTTCAAGATGAAGGGCACCGCGCTCTCTGAAACCCCGCCGTGTGTGCGCAACCGATGCCCGGCCAAACCAGCGAGATCGTGGTTAGCCTTGGCCCCCCCGATACACACATCGTGGCGCGCAATAACCGCCACATCCGCCTCGCGGTCTGCAGGCAATTCAAACATGCGGCATGCCGTGTCGCGATCCAGCGCCAGCTCCACGCCTTCAATCGCACTCACACAGTCGATGATGCTGCGCGCACTCACCCGACCGCGTGACCACACACGAACAAACCCTCCCAACGCGCCGTGATGCCCCACGAATGCGTCTGTAATCGGGCAGATCACCACGGTTTCATCCTTGCCCAGCGCGGCATCCAGATGATCCTGCAACCAGATCACATTGGGCTCGCCAGCGGCATTACTTTTGTCATTCATGCCGTGATCCGCGGTAAGCGCCAGCGTCACATCCAGGGCCAGCAACCGACCGATGCAAGCATCCAACTTTTGATAAAACTCGCGCGCGCTGGCTTCATTGGGCGCCCACTTGTGCTGTACCCAATCGGTCAGGGAAAGATATAAAAGTTCCGGGCGCTGCTCGTGCATCAGGCGAATCCCCGCCTCCATCACCAGCAACGAAAGCTCCATGGAATACATGCCCGGCTGCGGCATGCCAAGCCATTCGAGCACATTATCGATACCGTTTTCTGCAAGCGTGCAGCGATCAGCATGCTCGGCAGAAAAGGAGATATGACCTGCGCTCAGATCCAGGCCTTTGCCCAGCTGACGCCGCAACTTGTCCTTGGCCGTCACAGTGGCTACCCGCGCACCTGCAGCCGCAAATCGCGCCAGGATCGTATCGCCACGAAGCAACTCAGGCCCGGTCATCACTACCGGCTGCCAGGTCGATGTATCCAGATAAAAGTTGCCCGAAATTCCATGCGCTGCAGTAGGCGTGCCAGTAATGATCGACATATTGTTGGGGCAGGTGAAGGAAGGCATCGAGCCCTGCGCCACCGTGGCAAACCCCTCGCTTACACAGCGCGCAATATTGGGAACCACTCCCTGAGCGAGATACTCCCGCAGGTAGGCCGGGTCACCGCCATCAATACACACCACCACCACCGGGCGAATCGGCCAACGATATTCGGTGGAGTTCACTACAACAACAGGCTGACTCATGGACTGACTCATAGCGACCCTAAAACTCCATCCACCGTCGGCATCACCACCTGCGGCACAAGATCAAGAAAATGCTGCAGCGGCAAAACCTCTGCATCTTCACGCTTGCCGGTATCGTCCCAGCGGCGAATCATCACGGCATCCTGCGCATAAGCTTGCTGCTCAAACCGCGTAGCCTCGGCCTCGTTCATGGGTCCGCCCTGCAACACAAGCGTTTGTTTCGATACTGCTGACAAGGCATCCCAATAGCCTGACTCGCGCAAACACAAATAACGTTTGGCCTGTACATGCCACGCTACTGGCTGCACCACAGCATCAACAAAATGCCGCCTGAGCCATTTCGCGCCCAGAGCTTCATGATGATCATCACGCGCTTCCTTGAACGCAGCCGCAGCATCGTCATGCACCATATGGCCGATGTCGTGAAGCAGCGCCGCAATGACCAAAGCCGAACCGACCCCGGCCTGTTGCGCCAGCGAGGCACATTGCAGCGCGTGTTCGAGTTGGGTCACACTCTCACCATAATGAAGCGCTCCCCGCTCCTCAAACATCTGTTCGATGAGCTGCTTGACGCTCTGCGCATTCATACGATCGGCATTCACGGATAGACGTACAGACCGGGTTTTAAGGAAAACCCGCTGAGTATCCTGATCACGCATTACACTTTAGTGACGGTGTTGGCGTGCTAATCTGCCCGCCGCCTTGGCTCTAACCTTGCCCGAGCCAACACCTCCCGGGAGCCTTCTCACATGAGCACCACTTACGATCTGATTGTGATGGGGTCCGGCATCGCCGGCCTGGCCCACGCTTTGACCGGCGCACGTCGCGGCTTGCGAGTCGCAGTCATCGAACGTGATCATCGTTGTGTCGGTGCCTCGATCCGCAACTTCGGATTTATCACCGTCACCGGGCAAGGAGCCGGCGACCCCTGGCGACGCGCCATGCGTTCACGAGATGTGTGGGACGAAATCGCCCCACAAGCACAAATTAAAATCCTGCATCGAGGGCTTTACCTGCTGGCCCAACGTCCGGCAGCAGCGCGAGTGCTTGAAGCCTTCGCAAACACCTCAATGGGCGAAGAGTGCGAATTACTCGATCCCGCCGAAGCTGCCGAGCACGCGCCTGAGCTGCGTACCGAGGGCGCTAGTGGCGTGCTCTATTCGCCTCACGAATTGCGTGTCGAGTCCCGCATGGCGATCCCGCAACTTGCCGCGTGGCTTGAGGAGGCGCATAAGGTCAGCTTCTATCGCGGTGAATCGGTTTTGGAAGTGCAAGCGCCACGGGTTCGCACCTCTGCTCGCACCCTGCATGCCGAGCGCATCGTGCTGTGTCCCGGCACCGAGCTCAATGGCGTAGCCGGGCCATGGCTCACCCCGCACAAGCTCCAGCTTACCCGCCTGCAAATGCTTAGAGTGCGCCCCCAGCCGGGCTTCAAACTCAATGCAGCTGTGATGGGCGATTTAAGCCTTGTGCGCTATACCGGCTATGCCGCCTTGCCCGAATCCCAGGCATTACTCGATCAGTTGAAACAAGAGCATCCCCAAAGTCTGGCCGACGGAATTCATTTAATCGTTGTGCAAAGCGCCGACGGAACATTGGTGGTTGGCGACTCCCATCATGATCATCTCAGCCCCGAGCCGTTTGCCAGTGAGGCAGTCGACGATCTGATCATGCATCACCTGCGCGATAACCTGCACCTTACCCAGGCCGATATCGTCGAACGCTGGACGGGCGTATACCCCAAGGGGTATACCTCGGATTGCCTGATTGAAGCGCCCGAGCCCGGGCTGAGAGTGGTCGTAGTGACCAGTGGCACAGGAGCAAGTACGTCGTTTGGGATTGCCGAGGATGTCTTTGCGCAGTGGTGATTAAGCGCCTCGCCCACAAAAATTCGGATGGCTTCCCTGCCCTTCAATGCGACTCCGTCAGCCCTTACTTGCCAATACAAAACCGCCCGAAGATTTCACCGAGCAAATCATCTGCTGTGAACTCACCGGTGATTCGCGAAAGCTCGCGTTGAGCGAGGCGCAGCTCCTCAGCCACCAGGTCCAAAGCCTCATCGCCCTGCGCGCCTTGCACGGCCGCTTGCTCAAGATGCACGCGCGCTTCAAGCAGAGCCTGCACATGCCGCTCACGCGCGCTGAACACATCTTCCTGTGTCGAGCCCAAGCCCACAAGCGCCAGCAAACGCTCACGCAGCTCATCCAGCCCTGCGCCTGTTTTGGCCGACACCAGAATCAAATCGGATTGCTCCAAAGCGGGCTTCTCAAGCAAATCACTTTTGTTCGCCACTTGCAGGCGCAAGGCCTGCGGTGCCAGCTCAGTCACCTCGCGAATCACCTCTGCAGTGCCCGCGCCCAGGATCGCGCTATCGCGCGCATCGCTAAGCACCAGCACCACATCAGCCTGGGCAATCGCTGCACGCGTCCGTTCAATTCCAATCTTTTCGACTTCATCCTCTGTAGTTCGCAGCCCGGCGGTGTCGATCACATTGAGCAGCACCCCGCTCATCACCATCGGCTGCACAATCCGATCACGCGTGGTGCCAGCTATTGGCGTCACGATGGCCACCTCATCGCCTGCCAGCGCATTGAGCAAACTTGATTTGCCCACATTGGGCTCGCCCACCAGCACCACATCCAGGCCCTGCCGCAAAGCCGCGCCCTGCTTGGCCGCGCCAATCACCGCCTCAAGTTCAGTCTGCAAAGCAGCGAGCTTTTCCAAGGCGCCCGCCGAGCGCAAAAACTCTATTTCTTCTTCGGGAAAATCCAGGGTGGCTTCCACCAGCAAGCGCAGATCAATCAGGCCTTGCACCAACGCGCGCACCTTGTTTGAAAACACACCCTGCAAAGAGCGCACCGCACTGGAGGCCGCTTGGACGGAGCTCGCATCAATCAAATCCGCGACCGCTTCAGCCTGCACCAGATCCAGCTTGCCATTCAAAAACGCACGTTCGGTGAATTCGCCAGGCGCGGCGAGTCGGGAGCCGTCCACCAACTCCAACCATCGCTGCTGAATCCGCTGCAACACCACTGGCCCGCCATGCCCGTGAAACTCGATCACGTCTTCGCCAGTGTAGGAAGCAGGCCCGGGAAACCAGAGCAGCAGGCCATCATCAATCGCACTGCCCGCTGAGTTGCGCATCACGAGCCGCTGCACCATGCGTGCCATGGGCTTGCGCCCGATCACCTCGCGGGCTACCTGAAGCAACCCACGCCCGGAAATCCGCACCACACCAATGCCGCCACGGCCAGCCGCCGTCGCAATCGCAACTATCGGGGCCGAGTCGTTCATCGCCTCACCCCGAGCACGAGAGCCTGAGGCCTCAGGCCGCTTTGCCGAAAATCGGCTTGCCTTCGATCTTGCGGGTGATCACCCATTGCTGTGCAATCGAGTAGCAGTTGTTCACCAACCAGTAGAGCACCAGGCCCGAAGGAAAGAAGAAGAACATCACTGAAAAAATCAGCGGCATCCACATCATCACTTTGGCCTGCACAGGATCAGGCGGCGTAGGATTGAGCTTGGTTTGAAACCACATCGTGACGGCCATCACCAAGGGCAAGATCAGCAATGGATCGGGCTGCGCCAGATCCTTGATCCACCCCAGCCAGGGCGCATTGCGCATCTCCACCGATGCGAGCAGCACCCAATACAAAGCAATAAACACGGGGATCTGCACCACGATTGGCAAGCAGCCGCCAAGTGGATTGATCTTCTCGGTTTTGTAGAGTTCCATCATCGCCACATTCATCTTCTGCTTGTCGCTGCCATAGCGCTCGCGAATCTGCATCATGCGCGGCGTAACGGCTTTCATGCGAGCCATGGATTTGTAGCTCGCTGCTTGCAGCGGGAAGAAAATCGTTTTGATGATGATGGTGAGCAACACAATCGCCCAACCCCAATTGCCCACCAGGCTATGGCAAAACTGCAGCAGCCAGAAAATCGGCTTGGCCAGAAATGCAAGCCAGCCGTAGTCCACCGACAGGTCCAGCCCAGGCGCTACCTTTTCCAGCATGTTTTGATCTTGTGGCCCGATCAGCAAACCGCTTTCCACCGTCGCGCTCGCTTGCGGCGCCAATTGTGGCACCGGCTGCTTGGCCCCAATCCGATAAAGATTGGTATCCACTTTCTCAGCGTAATACTCACGCGCCACTTTATCTGCAGGCACCCAGGCCGAAACAAAGTAGTGCTGGATTACGCCGGCCCAGCCATCACTGGCAGCCTTTTCAAATTGCGCCTTGCCTTTTTCGATATCGGCGAAATCCACCTTCTGAAACTTCACCTTATCGGTGTAAAGCACCGGGCCGGTATAGGTGGAATAAAACTGCGATTCGCCCGGTGGCTTATTCGCATCACGCACCAGCTGCATATAAAGCGTGGGCGCAATCGGCTCGGACCCGGTGTTGGTAATCTCGTCTTTGAACTTCACCACGTACTCGCCCGCACCCAGGCTCAAGGTACGCTTCACCTTCAAGCCCGCCGACTCAGCCACCAGCACGATGCTGCCCGGGCTGGAGGACTCCACTGCATACACCGTGCGATGGTTGGGCAACACCGCGCCGCTTGCCGAACCCACCCATCCGCTTTGCGCGATATAGGTCGAGCCGGGCTTCTCATCCATCAAAATCATGTTCGCCGGCTTGGCGTTTTTATCGCTCTTGAAGAAGTCTACAAAGCCTTCAAGGATGCCCTTTTGAAACACCTCGGTATGCTTGAGCAATTCAGCCCGCTTGATCTGCCCGCCCATCGTATCGACCTGCAGGCTCAGCACATCGTTCTTGAGCTCAACGCGCTGTGAACTTACGGCGGGGCTAGCTGGGGCAGTCGTCCCAGCAGCGGGGCCCGCAGGCACCGCTTGCCCAGGCACTGCCACCGCGGGCGCGGGCAAATCTGTCTTGCTTGCAGCCCCGCTCGCTGGAGTGTCCCCGGCCTTGGCCGCAGGTGCTTCAACCTTGGCGGGCGGCGGGCTAAACATGGAGGTCCGGCCATTTTCAAGCTGCCACTTGTCCCACAGGAGCACCAGTGACATGCCAAACACCACCCACAAAATCGTTCGCTGAATCTGGTTCTGCATTTTTTTACTTCATCCGTTCATTGAGCCCGGCACGTGCCGAGGCTGAGGCACTTCATCAATTCCGCCTGCGCACCACGGGTGGCATCGTAACAAGCGGCGACCCGCCAACCATGCGCCGCGCACCGCACCATGCTGCTGCACCGCCTGCATCGCATAATCACTACAACTGGGTAAATACCGACAACTCGGTGGAAGCCAGGAACTCACCCCAATCCGAAATATCATCACTGGCGCAAGCACGATGCCGCGCCCGAGCTTATCAATTGCCGCCGCAAGGGGCTGGCGCACAAACGTCATGCGCCACTCCGGGGCATCACAAACCGGTCAAGCAAGGCGTCGATCTCGGCGCGCCAAATTTTCTTTTTACTGATCACGCTCAGTTCGCGCCACTGCGGATCCACACTTCGCACTTTCAGCAAGCCTGCCTGTGCAGCCTTGCTGGGCTCACGGGGCGGCAGAGCTTCCCAAGCCGCCCGAGCTACGCGGCGAAAGGCGTTGCGATCTACCGCACGTGGCAGCAATTTTTTGGGTACAGCGAACCACAGAGCCTGTTGGCCCTGGACAAGGTCTCGTGCAACTACTTGCAAATGCATCGAGGTGACCTGATAACGTCGCGGATGCGACTTTGGTCCAGCAGCGGAGGTCAAACCGGCTAGCCAATGCCTACGACGGTCTTAAACCGCGAGGCTCTTGCGACCCTTAGCGCGACGCGCCCGAATAACGGCACGGCCGCCACGAGTCTTCATGCGGACTCGAAAGCCGTGGGTACGCTTGCGCCGGGTCACTGAGGGTTGGAATGTACGTTTCATGATCGGCTCGTCGAAAAAAGCCTTCTATTACATCGCATTAGACCCCCTGCTGTCAATTTGATTCATAGCGCGAGCCTGCGCGGATTGGTACAATAGAAGGTTCGTTGTTGATAGCCCCGGCTTTCTGCCAGACCCTACCGCAACCCTTTTAAGACCCTACGCTGCTCCATCCCGAAGTGTTCAGAATGCAAGATCCCTGGCTCGCCTGTGCCGCTGAACTGGAAGGTGAAGTCGCGCCTCAATTATTCAAGACCTGGATTCGTCCACTCGCTTTCCTTGGCGTGGATGACAACGGATCGATTCGCGTCGGTGTGCCCAATCAGTTCAAACTCAACTGGGTGCGTTCGCAATATGGATCACGCCTCGATGAAATTGCCGCGCGTCTGGTAGGCGAGGGCACCCGGGTGCGCTTTGAGGTCCATGCTGCAGCCGCTTCGCCTGAAGCACCGATTACCCATGCGCCCTCTCAAGCCAACTCCCATGAGTCAGCGCATGATGAGCGCGCTTCATCGCAACAACACAGGCAAGAGCAGGCCGCATCGGTGGCTTATGCCGAGCGCCCACTTGAGCGCGCCACCAAGCTGCGCACCGATCTCACGTTTGAAACCTTTGTTAATGGCAAAGCCAATCAAATGGCACGTGCCGCGGCATTGCAAGTCACCGAGCGCCCCGGCACAGCCTATAACCCGCTGTTTTTATACGGAGGCGTGGGCCTGGGTAAAACCCATCTGATTCATGCAGTGGGCAATGCCGTATTGCAGCGCGATCCCAAGCTTCGGATTCGCTATATTCATGCGCAAGAATATTTTGATGAGATGGTGCGCGCGATTCAGAAGAAGTCGCCGGATGACTGGAAGCTTGCCTATCATCAACTTGATCTCTTGTTGATTGATGATATTCAGTTCCTCTCTGGCAAGCCGCGCACGCAAGAAGAGTTCTTCTACACTTTCGATGCGCTCTTTGCCGCCCGCAAGCAAATCATCATCACTTGCGACACCTATCCCAAAGAGATGAGCGGTGTGGAAGAGCGATTGATCTCGCGCTTTGATTCAGGCCTTATCGTCGCTATTGAGCCGCCTGAGCTCGAAATGCGCGTCGCCATCCTCTATAAGAAGGCCGAAGCATCGAATGCAGAAGTGCCTGAAGATGTCGCGTTCTTCATCGCCAAAAACCTGCGCTCCAATGTTCGTGAGCTGGAAGGCGCCTTGCTGCGCGTTGTAGCCTATGCCGGTTTCCGCAATAAACCTATCACCCTTGAGCTCGCCAAAGAAGCGCTGGAAGATCTGCTGGCCTTGAATCGCAGGCCAACCTCCATTGAATCAATTCAAAAAGAAGTCGCAGATTTTTTCAAGATCAAAGTGGCCGATATGTATAGCAAGCGGCGCGTTGCCCACATTGTGATGCCGCGCCAAATCGCCATGTATCTCGCCAAAGAGATGACCCAGAAAAGCCTACCTGAAATCGGCGAAGGCTTTGGTGGCCGCGATCACACCACGGTGTTGCATGCCGTGCGCAAAATTACCGAACAACGGCAACATGACGTCGAACTCAATCGTCATTTGCATGTGCTCGAACAAACCTTGCGAGGCTGATCCAACATGACTTTGCAAGTGGTGGACAACATTGTGAATAACTCCGAGCTATCCCGCCGATCGGCCTCAAGCTCCAAATCATCCACACTCGCGCAAGTTCAACCAGGCACTTACCCCATGACTTGTCCTCGCGCTAAGTCATTGGTCTGTTTCAACAAAGCTCACTTATCCCCATCTTTGCAGCGTGCATAACAGGAACAACAGGGTTAAATAAACTATGCAATTTATTAGAGCCACAAGAGATGCCATCCTCAAGCCTCTGCAAACCGTTGCAGGCATTGTTGAAAAGCGGCATACCCTGCCCATCCTGGCCAATGTACTGCTGCGCAAAAATGGTGAGCAGGTCAGCTTTCTTGCTACCGATGTAGAAATTCAAATCGAAACCTCGGCAAGCCTGGGGCCTGGCAAAGATGAAGCCGCCACCACGGTCTCCGCCAAAAAACTCTCCGACATTCTTCGCGCCTTGCCCGAAGGTGTTGAGGTCAGTATTGGCGTCACAGGTAAAAAAGCCACCATTCAAGCCGGGCGCAGCAAGTTCTCCTTGCAGCTTTTAGGCGCCGAAGAGTTCCCCACCGTCTCCATCAACACTGCCTTCACCGCCAGCTTTGCCCTGCCGCAAAAGAAAATGAAGCACCTGTTTCAAATGGTGCATTTCGCGATGGCGCAACAAGATATTCGCTACTACCTCAATGGCCTGTTGATGGTCACCGAGGGCGATAAGGTGCGTGTGGTCGCCACCGATGGCCATCGACTCGCGTATTGCGAAGCTACCGTTGAGGGTGCTGCCATGGCACGCACTGAGGTGATCATTCCACGGAAAACCGTGTTGGAGCTTCAGCGTTTGTTGGCAGACACCGATGACCTCATCTCGATTGATGTCGCGGCTAATCAAGTGCGTTTGAAATTCGGCGAAGTCACGATGGTGTCCAAACTAGTCGAAGGCAAGTTCCCGGATTATCAGCGCGTGATTCCGCAGGGGTATAAAAAATGCATCGAGCTTGACCGTGATCTGATTGGCTCGACCCTGAGCCGTGCCTCTATCCTCACCTCCGATAAATTCAAGGGCGTGCGGCTTTCGCTTTCAGATTCCACCTTAAAAGTGCAAACCAACAATGCCGAGCAGGAAGAGGCCCTCGAAGAGGTTGAAATTGACTACACCGGAGAGCCTCTGGAGATCGGCTTTAACGTCAGCTATTTGCAAGACGTGCTGGCCAATCTCAAAACAGAAAAAGTACAAATTGAACTGGGTGATGCCAACAGCAGTGCACTGATCAGCGTGCCTGGAGATCCCACGTTCAAATATGTTGTTATGCCGATGCGGATTTGATTGAAAAAGTAATGAGTGCTCAACCCGAACAAAGTTATGACTCCGGTTCCATCCAGATCCTCGAAGGATTGGAAGCGGTTCGCAAACGCCCTGGCATGTATATCGGAGACACCTCTGATGGCACCGGCCTGCACCACCTGGTTTTTGAGGTTGTCGATAACAGCATCGATGAAGCTCTAGCCGGGTATTGCGACGATATCGTCGTCACGATTCACACCGATAACAGCATCTCCGTCATCGATAACGGCCGGGGTATTCCCACCGGCGTGAAGATGGACGACAAGCATGAGCCCAAGCGCTCAGCCGCTGAGATTGCACTCACCGAGCTGCATGCTGGTGGCAAGTTCAACCAAAACAGCTATAAGGTCTCAGGCGGATTGCACGGCGTGGGTGTGTCATGCGTGAACGCGCTTTCGAAGTGGTTGCGCCTGGTAGTGAAGCGCGATGGCAAAGTGCATTCGATTGACTTTGTGCGTGGCGTGCCGCAAAACCGTTTGCTTGAAACCGTGAATGGTTTTGAAGTTTCACCGATGCGAGTCACCGGCACCACGGATAAGCGCGGCACCGAAGTACATTTCTCGGCCGATGAAGAAATCTTCAACAACATCGATTTCCACTATGAAATTTTGAGCAAGCGCTTGCGCGAGCTTTCATTTCTGAACAATGGTGTGAAGATCAAGCTCGTTGATCAACGCCAAGGCAAGGAAGAAGACTTCGCGTTTTCTGGTGGCGTCAAAGGCTTCGTTGAGTACATCAACAAGAACAAAACCACGATCCACCCCACAGCGTTTAACGCCACGGGCAGCAAGGATATGGAAAACGGCTTGTCGATTGGTGTAGAAGTTGCGCTGCAGTGGAACGATAGCTACAACGAGCAAGTGCTGTGCTTCACCAATAATATTCCGCAACGCGATGGTGGCACCCACCTCACCGGATTGCGCGCAGCCATGACGCGCGTCCTCAACAAATACATCGAAGAAAACGAGTTTGCCAAAAAAGCAAAGGTCGAAACCACTGGCGACGATATGCGCGAGGGCTTAGCCTGCGTATTGTCAGTCAAGGTGCCTGAGCCCAAGTTCAGCTCCCAAACCAAAGATAAGCTGGTGTCGTCCGAAGTGCGTGCGCCGGTAGAAGAACTGGTAGCTAAAGCGCTGGAAGAGTATTTGCTCGAAAAGCCTCAAGACGCCAAGATCATCTGCGGCAAGATCATTGATGCAGCCAGGGCGCGTGAAGCGGCTCGCAAAGCTAAAGACATGACGCGCCGCAAAGGCTTGTTGGATGGCCTGGGCTTGCCCGGCAAGCTTGCCGATTGTCAGGAACGCGATCCTGCGTTGTGTGAACTCTTCATCGTCGAGGGCGACTCGGCGGGTGGCTCAGCCAAGCAGGGCCGTGATCGAAAGTTTCAAGCGATCCTGCCTTTGCGCGGCAAGGTACTGAATGTGGAGAAAGCTCGTTTCGATAAGCTGATTTCCTCCGAGCAGATCGCAACTTTGATCACCGCTTTAGGCACAAGCATTGGCCCAGCCGATTACAACGTCGATAAGCTCAGATATCACCGCATCATCATCATGACCGATGCCGATGTGGATGGATCACACATTCGCACCCTGCTGCTCACCTTCTTTTATCGCCAGATGCCTGATCTGGTCGAGCGTGGCCATATCTATATCGCCCAACCACCGCTTTACAAGATCAAGCATGGCAAGGAAGAGCGTTATATCAAAGACGATAACGAACTCAACCAATACATGCTTCGCCTGGCTGTGGATCAAGCGCAATTGCTGCCCGCCACTGGAGCGCCAGTGATCTCCGGCGAAACCTTAGGCGAGATCGCGCGCAAATACCTGATCGCCGAAGCGGTGATTGATCGCATCTCACGCATCATTGATGCGGATGCCTTGCGTGCCTTGCTGGATGGCTGTGTAGTGGATCTTTCCAGCGAAGCTTCGGCTCAGCAATCCGCTTCGCAATTGCAGCAAGCGATGATGCGCTATGTCATCACCGGCGTGAGCGAGCCCGCAGAAGTTAAAACCCGCTTTGATGAAAAGAATGAAAAGTGGCTGCTCACGATTGAGCGCCGCCATCATGGCAACATCAAAGTCAGCGCGATTGACGCTGATTTCCAGCTCACTGCTGATTATCGAGCGCTTCATGAATCAGCATTGGCTGTGGGAAGCTTGATCGGCTCGGGTGCGGAAATTTCTCGCGGTGAAGGTGAAAAGCGCCGCAGTGCTTCGGTGCCGGATTTCCGCACGGCGATGCGTTGGTTGCTAGCCGAAGCCGAGCGCGGTGTAGGGCGGCAGCGCTATAAGGGCTTGGGCGAAATGAATGCTTCCCAGCTTTGGGAAACGACTATGGATGTCAAAGCGCGACGCTTGCTAAGAGTTCAAATCGAAGATGCGATTGGTGCTGATCAGATTTTCACCACTTTGATGGGTGATGATGTTGAGCCGCGTCGCGCGTTTATCGAGAAGAACGCTCTGATTGCTCGGAATATTGACGTTTAGTCCTACATGAGTTCTTTGTTTCCAACTGGAAGATTAGCGCGAAGAGACTATCATCTAGTCCGCACAGCTAGTAATAGAGTCGTCAAAGGGCAGGTGTCATTCGTTGCAGGGGAAAATAGAGACTGTTATTTAAAATTCTTAGATCAAGGCGGATTTTATAGAGAGGCTATTTCCGCTTTTTTAGCTCTCAAATTGAACGTAGACATCCCACAGCCATATCTTGTCTCGGTAGGCTCGACACAGCTTAAAGTGTCAGATGTAGATTTACTTGATTGGACAGTAAATGGCCAAGTGTTTGGAACCAGAGCATTAATTGCGCTTCCTATTAAGAAGTCTTTCGCTAGTGGAAACTCAAATAGCCTCGAAAGCAGGTTGCGAGCCTGGCCCGGACTCTTACGGTCCGTAGTGTTTGACCAAATCATTCTTAATACAGATAGGACAGCTTCTAATCTATTGACTAATGGAAGAGATTTTTGGTTAATTGATCACGATCAGGCGTTGTTGCCGACCCAGCTTTTGCCGGGAGCGCTAGAGCAGACGAAACTTGTAGGGTCAGACTTGCTTTCCTCCCTTGTAGTTGAAACTCAACGCGAGCTAAACACTTACATGTACGAAATCAGGAAAATCTGTAATCAGGCCGTTTCTGCACTTGAAACGGTCCCTTACGAGCTTCTTCTTATGTCGGAAAGTACTTCAGAGCTTTACGACTCGGCGTTAAGGAAAAGATGTGAGCAGTTGCCGGATTTGTTTTCTGAGTATTTTGGAAGACCGTCTCTTTCGCTCTACAATCCGATACCATCCCGGATGAATTAGGGGACTTAGTGTTGAGCGATTTATCGGTTGAAAACAGATTGTTCTGCGGTGTCGCGCGAAAGGTTCTTTTGCGGACTACCGGCGCAACCGAGACTTTTGCTGTTGCGGTTATTGGAGAGAGCTTAGAACGACAGGCTTTTTCTGCAAATGTGTTCCAGCGGCGCCCCAGTTTTGGCAACCCCGAACTTTCTGAGCTCTGCTATAGAGTTGGCGAATTAGTGGCTGAAGACTACCTAAGTTTCCGCTCTAAGAACAGCAACTTATTGGATTGGGAAACGCCTCTTGAGGGTGTTGAGTTAGACGAAGTGTTCTCTGTCGAGGGGCAAAACAGAAACGATTTGGTAGTTAACGCCCTACGCCACTGCGCACTGTTTTATTCACCCCCAAACAAGGGTAATCAGGAAGAGTCAGTGCGACCTTCTAAAACCGAGGAATCGATTTTTCGGGATTTAGTGAAAAGAGGTGTTTTAGAAAAAATCCCTAGCCTATTGAATAGCTTTAACCGCGACTTTTCTTTGACGGCGAGTCGGCAAACTAGCAATATTGATTTCGTTGGAAGTTTTTATGCAACGTGTTTTGCGGCTGTTAATCCTAAAGCTAATCGATCAATTCGTATGACGAATGCGACCTCCAGTCTTTGGAGACTGGCTAGGGCCCGCGATGCGTTCGGATTTGCCGCTCCTCAAACAATGGAGCTAACTGCTTGGGTACCTCCCAAAGGATTGCCGTTGTTTACCGATCATGAGTATCAGGCTGTGGAAGAGGTAATACTAGAACTAGACGCTCAAGCAAGGACCGAAGGGTTGACAGTATTTTCTGCTGAAACAGCAGATGATGCGATAAGACGAGTAGTTCAAAACGAATCTATAGCGCGCTCCTCCTGAGCCGAGTCTGTAGGACAACCAGCCATTTAGCATTCGGATCGGAGTACTCTGCCTAAACTGAGGCCCGAGTAAAGATCTGCTCAGTGAATTGAGCAGGCATCATGACTACTTCGATCCCGTCCCCCGTCCCGTCCCCTACAGAACGATTTTTCTCCACCCGCTTTTCGATGGTGTTGGTGGTGGCTTTTGCTATTGTTGCGCTCGCTATAAACGAGCTGAGCAATGCCAATACCCGTCAGCTCATTCGCGCTGGAGCGGAGCTAACCGATGCACGGGTTGCAGCGCAGGAGGTATATCTGGCCGTGACCGAGGCTGAGAGCGCCCAGCGTGGATTTCTGATCACTCGCAATCAGGATCATTTGAAGGGTTATGAGGCGGCATGGGATCAACTCCAGAAGCCACTCGGCACTTTTCAACGTTATTTTTCAGAGCGCTCGGCTCACTCTTCTGATCTAAAACGATTGCCCGCATTGATCGGTGCCAAGCGCGAGTCACTCGATCAGGGAATGACTCGTGCAATATCCCAAGGCGAGGCCAATGCGGATGTCATCCTGGCCCAAGGCAAGGCGCTTGAGCAAATGCAGGAAATACGCGGGTTGATGAACACCTTGCTCGAAGAAGCCTCCGCGTCAACAACTGAATTGCGTGCCCAGGTCCTGACTTCGCTTCAGCTCATCCGGGTGGCCATTATTGGCTTGATACTCATCGCACTGACAGGGGTGTGGGGCGTGTCTAGACAGTTTCGCCGCGAGCAATTGCTTCGAGCTTCGCAGCGCGATGATCTGCGCACCGAGGTTGCGGCTCGAACCTCCGAGCTCCAGGCGCTGGCGCACAGCATGCTCTCGATCCAGGAAACCGAGCGGCACCATCTGGCTCGTGAACTTCACGATGAGCTGGGCGGTTTGCTAACCACAGTGAAGCTCGATTTGGCGCGAATCAAGGCCCACAACCTGGAAGACGAATGGCTGCGGGACAGATTAAAAAGAATCACCGAACGTCTGAACGAAGTGATTGCGCTGAAGCGCCGCATGATCGAAACCTTGCGCCCGAGCACACTGGATTATTTGGGGCTGCATGCAGCCTTGTCGATCCTGTGCAGTGAGAGTGGTGAATCCATGGGTATTCCGGTCGAGGCCTCTTTGGTTGAGGTGGATGCAGGGCCGGAGCTAAACCTCACTCTGTATCGGTTTGTACAAGAGTCTTTGGTAAATGTAGCCCGCCATGCGCAGGCGAGTCGGGTCATCGTGAACCTGGCTCGCGACAATGGCAACTTGCGCGTGCAGGTTATCGATGACGGCAAGGGGTTTGATGAACATTCGGCCCGCGTCGGGCATCATGGCTTGGCTGGCATGCGATTTCGAATTGAAACCCATAGGGGTGAATTCCATGTTCACTCCCAGGCTGGGCAGGGCACTACAGTCGAAGCGAGGGTACCTTTTCCCGACTCATTTCCGGGCCCAACTCCGACCCCATGATCTGAGTGGAGTTGTCACCCACCAGTCGATCCCCTGTGCGCAAATCTGTTTGGGTGATATCCAGGCGCATATAGTCCATTTGCATCGGACCCCAGCAAGTCATGAAGGCAACATTTTTTGCGTCTTCACCAACACCGGTGCAAACCAGTCGCTCTACAGGGGCCATGCCAGTAGGATCGAATCGAATCCACCGACCAAGCCAGACTTCAAACACCGCATGAAAATCTTGCGGTGGTGTGTCGAAGTAAGTGTATCCACTGACAAATCGGGTGGGCAGATTAAGTGCTCGGCAAAACGCAACGCATAGATGCGCAAAATCCCTGCACACCCCCTGGCGTAATTGCAAAACATCCGATGCACGGGTATTGGCATTGGTTGAACCAACACAATATTCGATATTGTTTTTGACCCATCCCAAGATGGCCTGCACGCGCGGAATACCGGGCGTGGTGTTGCCAAACATTTTCATGGCGATGGGCCCCAGCAGATCGCTTTCGCAATATCGGCTTGGCGAAATCCACTGCAACAAGGGGTTGGGCAACTCATTGACTTGCCACTCTTTGGGCGAGCCCACAGTTTGTGGCTCACTTTGTACTGTTGCCCGGTAGGCCACAGCCAGCTTGCCTGGAGGTGCCGAGAACCGCACTGACCGATTGCCGATGCCGTCAGTGAACCAGTGTCCAAAGATGTGATCCCCGTTTTCGCTCACGATTTCCAGAGCTTCGCGCTCCAATTGCTGCTCACCGCCCTCAGTGCGCACCAGAAGTGCCAAGCGGACGTGGGAGCGGGCATGAAACGTATAGCCCAACCGAGTTTCTATTTCTGATTCAATCATGGAGCGTATCGTCCTTCGCCGAGCTGCCCCAGCGCGAAGGATCACACCTCGTTGAGTGGTGGGACTACGCTGACAAGCCCCGCTTGTAGGCGAGCGCCGACAGGCAAGTCTGCAGACACGGTCTACACTGGTCAGGAATCCAAAACAGAGTGCCATACCTTGATCAGAGTTGCGGTTGTAGACGATCACGCGATCTTGCGTCAAGGGGTGGTACAGCTCCTTGCGGATCAAACGGATATTGAAGTGGTCGCCCAGGGCGCCTCGGGTGCTGACGCGATCGACCTGGTGCGTGCGCATGAACTGGACGTTGTGTTGCTCGATGTGTCGATGCCAGAGAAGTCCGGCCTTGAAGTCATGAGTCATCTTCTGGCTCGAGACGCTACCTTGGCCGTGATCATTCTCAGCATGTTTCCGGAAGAGCACTATGCATTGAATGTTTTGCGGCAAGGCGCGTTGGGTTACCTCAACAAAGACTGTGAGCCTGAAGAAATCATCAAGGCGATTCGGGTTGTGGCCAAGGGTAAGCGTTACATCAGCCATCGCATCGCCGAGCTCCTGTCGGAGACGATCGATGGCAAGCTCGGCAATGCCCTGCCACACACCCTGCTTTCTGATCGCGAGATGCAGGTGTTCCTCAGGCTGGCCCGCGGGGAAGCCGTGGGGCAGATTGCGCTTACCTTGAACCTTAGCGTGAAGAGCGTAAGCACCTACCGAGCCCGTACACTCGAAAAGCTTGCGCTATCCACCAACAGCGATCTGACCTATTACGCGCTGAAGAATGGCGTAATCACCTGATGGTGAGCAAACCCGGACTCAAAGCGGTATTGGTGGAAGACAATCCGGGCATTCGCGAGCAGCTCATTGAAACACTTGCCGATCTCGTGCATATCGAAGTGATCAAAACTTTTGATACGGAGTCCGAAGCCAAGGCCTGGACCCTCGCAAATATTGAGCAATGGGATATAGCGATTGTGGATGTGTTCTTGCGTGAGGGCAACGGCCTGGGGGTAGTACAAGCGTTGCAGGTCAGGCCTCAGCCCAAGCGGGTTGTTGTGCTGACAAATTTTGCAACCCCTGATATTCGCAAACGGGCAAAGGCTTTTGGGGCCGATCGCTTGTTTGATAAATCCACGGACCTCGACGCCCTGATTGAGTATTGTCAGGAGCTTGATCTTGCGCACTAGGTAGGCCAATACCGACGCGGCGATGCCGCTTGGCCCACGGCTGCAGGGGGTCGCCGCCGATACCAAGTATGCAACGCCCCACCTAAGATGAATCCTTGTTCAAAAGCTTGTGTGACCGGATAAAAGTCACCAAGCACCAAGGGTGCCATGTTGTATTACGCCGCTGTCTTTTTTGTTATTGCCCTCGTGGCTGCGATCTTCGGATTTGGCGGTATCGCCGCGGGTGCGACCGAAATCGCGAGGATCCTGTTCTTCATATTTCTGGCCATCACCATTGTGACCGCGCTGCTTGGCGTGTTTCGTCAAAAAAACTGATTCCCCCTCTCCCTTAAAGGAAACCTTCATGACTACCTCAACTTATCCATCGTCCAACATTAACTCGGGCTCCGAAAAATCCAACCTGGACTCCGTGAGCAGCTCGAGCAGTGTTTTTGATCAGCACCTGGCCGACAAAGCAATCGCCTCGGTCAACGAGCAAGCCGACCGGGCACGCGCCGCAGCACAGCGCCTGAATACTGCAACCACTGAGTACGTCACCAACCATCCGGTGCGCTCGATGGTCATGGCAGCATTCTTTGGCGCCGCATTCGCAATGATCCTGGGCTCGCGCGTAAGCCGTCATTGAACCCCCAATGATCGCCCCCTATCTAAACAGCCTTTGGCGTCGGCCTCAGCTCGCGCTGGAGCAGTTGGAGATTTACGCCCACATAGCCGCCCTCGAGATCAAGCAAGACACCACACATATCCGCCTGTACTTTCGGCGGTTGTTGGTGAGCAGCGCACTGATTCTCTTGGCCGTGCTGTTGGGGGGCGTGGCAATCATGCTGTGGGCGGTTAATACAGGCAACCTCGAATGGCTCGGGATAGTCCCGGGCGCATTGCTGCTAACGGGCTTGGCTTTGCGATGGCTCGGAAGCTCAACGCCTGTATTGGAGTTCAAAGAGCTGCGCGAGCAGCTCTCGCAAGACCGGGTTGCATTTGAAGCGATTAAGCACCGGCCCAATTCATGAACGAAGCAAACGCCGAATCCATGAGCAGCCTGAGCGAACGGGCTCACCGCCAGCGATTGGCGTTGATCGAGGCGCTCCAGACCCCGCGCAGCCCAACCGGCAGCTTGCCGCAAAGCCAATTCAAGGAGCAGATTATCAAGACGATTCAAAAGTATCCCAAGGCCAGCCTGGCCGTCGCCGGAGCAGTGGGGATGGCAACAGCTCACTTGAGCGCGCGTTCGGGTTCTGCAGCCACCGGTTTGGTTGGCGCCGCTGTAATGCCTCTGGCTGTTCAGCTGATCAAAAATCGGTTGCTGCCCTGGGGCATGCAGTGGGCCGTGGCTTCGGCCTTGCCTGGAATTCTCGAGAAAACCAGGAAATCCTGGGACGGCCCAATCACTCCCGGACCATTATGAAAACCAAGCAATTATCCCCAAGCAAGCGCTCGACGTTGGCCCTGAATCAGGAAGACCTCGATGCAGCAAAACGCAATCTCAGTGAGGGCGCGGTAACCCCTGCACTGGCAAGCTGGAGTGACGCGATTTGCACCTTGTTGAATGGCGCACTGGCCACGGAGCTGGTGTGTGTGCTTCGTTACAAGCGTCATCACTTCACGGCAAAAGGCATTTCATCTCCGCCTATCGCAGCAGAGTTCATGGTGCACGCACTGGATGAAACTCGGCATGCCGACCGGCTGGCAGAGCGCATTGTTCAACTGGGTGGCCTGCCTGATTTCAACCCTGCAAACCTGTTGCAGCGCAGTCATGCGGATTATGACGAGTCCACTGATCTCAAAGACATGATTCGCAGCAACCTGATTGCCGAGCGCGTGGCGGTGGAAGCCTATCGTCAAATGATCGTGCTCGTTTCGGGCAAGGACTCGACAACCCGCAAGCTTCTTGAAGAGATCCTTGCCGACGAAGAGGAGCATGCCGATGAACTAAGTGATCTGCTCGCCAAGGAATGATTTTTTGTACCTCCACCAGGATGATTGATATGAAGACAACGTTTGCAAATTCCACCAAGTGGCTTTTAGCCGCTTCCATGACTGCTGTAATGACCTTGGGCAGCGGCTGCGCCGTCATGCGCGAGCAAGAAACCGTCGGCTCCTACGTCACAGACTCCACGCTAACGGCCCGGGTCAAGGCCAGCATGGTCGAAGACAAAACTGTTGATGCGGCCGCGATCAGTGTTGAAACTTTGAACGGTGTTGTGCAGCTTTCAGGCTTTGCCAAGACCAGTGCAGAGAAGTCTCAGGCCGAGCGCTTGGCACTCAAAGTCAGCGGCGTGAAATCAGTGCTTAACAGCATTGCTGTTCGTTAAACCAAACCAAGGAATTAACCATGAACTGGGACAAAATCGAAGGTAACTGGAAGCAGTTAAACGGCAAGGTCAAAGAGCAATGGGGCAAGCTCACCGATGACGACCTGAGCATGATTGCCGGGCGGCGTGATCAGCTAGCCGGAAAAATCCAGGAGCATTACGGCATCTTGAAAGACGATGCGCAAAAGCAAATCCATGAATGGAGCAATGCAGTTGATGATGCATGGATCAAGGCCGACGAAAAAAAGCCTGTGCTTTGAAACTCATGGGGCCTGTGTTTATGCGGGCCCCTTTCTCGGCGCCGCTTTGAGTATCAGGTCACCGCATTGAGGGTAGTAAACTTCGGCCGATCCCAAAGCTTGCCAGCGAGGATCTCGCGAAGCGCCTCCGCGGCAGCATCCACATCCTGAAAGCGCACATACAAAGGCGCAAAGCCGAAGCGCAGAATGCCAGGCTCACGATAGTCTCCAATCACACCTCGTGCGATCAGGGCTTGCATCACCGCATAGCCGTGCTCATGAACGAAGCTCACCTGACTGCCTCGTAACGCAGGCTCGCGAGGAGTGGCAAGGCTTAAGCCCAAGCCTGCGCATCGTGCTTCAACCTGCTCGATAAAGCGTGAGGTCAGGGCGACGGACTTTTTGCGAAGGGCCGTCATGGTGGCTTCGTGCATTAGATCAAGTCCGGGCTCAATCATCGCCATCGACACAATGCCTTGCGTGCCACACAGGGTGCGCCGTATGTCGGCGGCAGGCCGATACTCGGGGTCAAACACAAAGGGTGCGGCATGGCCCCACCAGCCGTTCAAAGGCTGCTGCAATTCTCCAATCCAGCGCGAATTCACATACACAAAAGCAGGCGACCCGGGGCCACCATTGAGATACTTATAAGTACAGCCCACAGCGAAGTCTGCCTCCGCTGCATGCAAGTCCACTTCAACCGCGCCGGCGGAATGAGCGAGGTCCCAAAGCATCAGGGCGCCGCAATCATGCACCTTGGCTGTTGCGCTAGCCATATCCCACATCGCCCCGGTACGGTAGTTCACATGGGTCAGCATGACCACCGCCACCTGCTTATCAAGCACGTGGGTAAGCTCGTCATGTGAATCGATTAACACCAATCGGTGGCCCTGTTCAAGCAGTTGGGCAAGGCCCTGAGCCATATAGAGATCGGTCGGGAAGTTTTCGCGCTCTGAAACAATCACTTGGCGCCCCGGTCGCATCTTTAGCGCGCCTGCAAGTACCTTAAACAGATTGATTGAAATCGTGTCGGTAATCACCACTTCATCATCACCTGCGCCAATCAATCGCGCGAGCTTATTACCCAGGCGGCTCGGCAAATCAAACCATCCTGCAGTGTTCCAGCTGCGAATCAGATCATGGCCCCACTCTTGCTCGATCACTCGTTGCGCAATCTCCAGTGCACCGCGCGGTCGCGCACCCAGGGAGTTGCCATCCAGATAAATGACACCGGGCGGCAAGATGAACGCATCGCGAAACTGGCGCAGCGGATCAGCGGCATCCAGAGTCTCGGTGCTCGGGCTAGGGGAGGGGGTGAAAGCAGAATCAGTATTCATGCACTTATTGTACTAACGCATTCATGCTGCAGCACTGGCGCGGTGCCCGCCTGCAGCGTAAGCTTCGCGAGTGACCTTGCCTGCCCCGAATCCTGTGATCTCCATATTGCCGCTCGCGCATCAAGTGCCCAGTGGTGAACCACCGCCGCGCAGCTTATGCACGGATTGTGGCGTTTCGCGCACCGCCGACCCCAAGCGCTGCGGGCGCGCATGCCAATTCATCTCGCCGCAATACCCCAAGTACGAGCTCAAGGTGCATGGACGAACCCGTGATGCGGATCGTGCCGATGAGCCGCATTTCGGGGTGTTTCAGGCCATGTACCGTGCCTCGCTCAAGCGCCCCAGCGACGGCGCGCAATGGACAGGCATCACGACGCGGCTCGCGGAGCGACTCATGGAGACCGGCGCTGTCCAGGCGGTGTTGACGATGACTGCGGACCCCAATGATCGTTGGCGTCCGGTGCCTGTGTTGATCACCAAGGCCAGTGATCTGGCCAAGTGCCGGGGCATGCGCATGGGGTATGCGCCTTTGCTGCAATTGTTGGAGCCCGCACGTGATCAGGGGATCAAGCGCTTGGCGGTGATTGGTATTCCTTGCCAGGTTTATGCCTTGCGGGCGCTTGAAGCCGAGCTGGGTTTCGAGAAGCTGTATGTGATCGGCACGCCCTGTTCGGATAACACCACCACTGAAAACTTTCACGAGTTTCTTGCGCTCATCGATCCCACCCCTGAGCGCGTCACCTATCTTGAGTTTCGTGCGGACTACCATGTGGAGGTGCGTTATGCCGATGCGCCCAAGCGCGAGATTCCGTTCCTCATGCTGCCCTTGTCCAAACTGCGTGCTGATTTTTTCCCTCTGACTTGCCGCACTTGTGTGGACTACACCAACACGCTTGCGGATATCACCGTGGGGTATATGGGTGGGCAGGGTGAGCAATGGCTGCTGGTGCGCAATCAGCGCGGCGCAGAGCTGCTTGGTCTGCTCGGCAATGAAGTCACGCTGCATTCGCCGGGTTCTGCGGGCAAGCGTGCCGGGCCGGTGAAGGGCTTTTTAAAGAACACCGAGCGCGCGGCAGGAGGCTTGCCTCTTCGCAATATGCCCAATTGGTTGCGGCCCATCGTCGGTTGGCTGATGCCACGGATGGGTCCGCGAGGCCTTGAGTTTGCACGCGCACGAGTGGAGATGAAGGCCATCGAAACCGTGTTGCATTTGCGGCGCAATGAACCGCGCCGTTTGAAATCCATGGTGCCTGATCATATCTGGCCACTGGTTAAGCCCTATGGCTTGAGCCCCACTTCGAAGGAAGAGAAATTATGAATAGACGTCGACTCATCATCGCCTTAAGCACCGCAGCGCTTGGTGCTGCAACCGCCAGTCCAGCGGCGTGGGCGCAGGTCACTGCCCCGACGGGCGCTCAGGTCGGTGATAAAGTGATTTATCACATCGATGATGCCGCTACACAAGGCCTCAAGGGCTTGCGCAACATTCGCAATCATCTAGATGTGGCTCCCGATACCCAGGTGGTGGTGGTCACGCATGCCAACGGTGTGGACCTCTTGATGGAGGGCGCCAAGGAAGAAAAATCCGGGACAGCTTATGGGCCGTTGGTTGCGGCGCTGCGCAGTCGAGGTGTGCGTTTTGAGATCTGTGAGATCACCTTGCGCAATCGTAATCTGAAAAAAGATCAATTCATTCTTGAAGCGGACTACACCCCTTCAGGCGTGGTGCGGATTGGCCGATTGCAAGCCCGGGAAGGGTATGCCTATATCAAGCCCTGATCGCCGCACCTGGCTGCTTGGTTGCGCAGCGAGCATGGGCGCAAGCTCTATCGCCTGGGCTCAGCCCACGGCTGGTGTGGTTCGCATTGATGAAGAGTGGCGCGATAGCGTTCGATCACGCACCTTGCCAGTTCGTCTCTATATGCCGAATGTGCTGGCCTTGCCGGCAGGGGCGGCGCGATCCGATGCATCCAGAGCCTCTGTTCCTTGGGTCATCTTTTCTCATGGTCTGGGAGGTTCGCGTGCAGGTGGTCGTGCGTGGGGCGAGGCTCTGGCAGCGGCGGGTTATCTCGCAGTGCATGTTCAACACCCAGGCAGTGATGAAGCCATATGGAAAGGTAAGCCACCCGCGCAAACTGCGCTAGGCCTGCGCGAAGGCGCCACGGGTGAACAGCTTTTGGCGCGCATTGGCGATGTGCGGTTTGTGCTTGATGAAGTAGCGCGCCGCGCAAAAGCGCAAGCTGTTGCGATGGCGCCGGGTAGTGCTGGTTCATCGCCCACGCCTGCATGGCAATGGGCCGCCATCAATGTGCCAATGGTTATGATGAGCGGCCACTCGTTTGGCGCTGTCACTACCCAAGCGTTAATGGGCCAGCGCTTTGGTGTGCCGAGTGATGATCTAGCGCCCGAGCCACGCTTCGTTGCCGCGATTGCTTATTCGCCCTCGGCACGTCAGCCCCGCCCGGTGGATAGCTTCGCAGCGATTGGCAGGCCGTTCATGTCGATCACAGGCACTCAGGATGCGGAGCCCGAGTTGCTGCAAACCCCCGGTCGCGAGCGTATGCCCGCAAGCGCAAGGCAGGTGCCTTATCAGGAGATGCCAGCCGGTCACAAGTACTTGCTGGTAGTGGAGGGCGCGGATCACATGATGTTTAATGGGGAGCCGGATGTTGGTCGACGTGTTCGCAGCCCCGAGACGCTGGAGATTCAGAATCGTCTTATTTCAGCAGGCCAGTCGCTAGTCACTCTTTTTGCTGATGCGTATTTGCGCCAAGACTCCGGCGCGTTGACGCGGATGCAATCAGGCGCACCGGTTCGCTTGGCCTCACAAGATCGTTGGGCGTTTAAATAGGCGCAGCGATGCGCAAGCCTGTGTGGCGAGCGTATTAACCTGAGAGCCTGAGTGCTGTTGTGGGATAAGCTTTGTTTTTGTAAAAACAGCATTTACTCTACTACTAAGTGTCTCTGCCCCAACCACGCAGAAGCGCACCTCCAGGCCACCACCCCGCGCCGATTCTGTAACTGCAAGCGTCAAGCACGTCCAACAGTTGCTGTAGATTCAAACTTTTTTTGGATATAAGCGTCATGCAAAGCACGCTCAAGGACTTATTGTCTCAAGCGCAGGGCTCAGCGCCTGCCATTTCAGCGCCCGGCCGCCAAGCCCTGCACTTCGATGGGTTGCGCGCCCAGATTGCGGCCACTCTGGCCCAGCTTAATGCCATGGGCGTGGGTCGCAATGACCGGGTTGCGATTGTGTTGAACAATGGTCCGGAGATGGCCAGCTGCTACATCGCTTGCGCAAGCGGCGTAACGAGCGCGCCCTTGAATCCGGCGTATCGAGCGGATGAGTTCGAGTTTTATCTGAATGACTTGAATGCAAAGCTGCTGATTGTCGAGCAGGGCAGCGAGTCGCCTGCCGTGGCAGTGGCACAGAAACTCGGCGTGTCGATTGCGCGTCTGGTGGTGCCTGAAGGCGCACCTGCGGGGCAGTTCAGCCTGCAAGCGCAAGGTATGAGTGCTGGTGAGGCTAAAGCGCCAGGGTTTGCCCAGCCCGAAGACGTGTCGATGGTGCTGCACACCTCGGGCACGACTTCGCGTCCGAAAATTGTGCCGCTCACGCAAAAGAATCTGTGCGCATCAGCCACGCATATCCGCAACACCCTGAAGTTCGAGACGCAGGACTGTGGTTTGAACATCATGCCCCTGTTTCATATTCATGGGCTGATTGCGGGCGTGCTTGCGCCCCTTTCGGCGGGCTCGCAAGTGTTTTGTACCCCAGGCTTTAATGCCTTGAAGTTTTTTGGCTGGATGGAAGAGTGCAAGCCCACCTGGTACACCGCTGTGCCCACGATGCATCAAGCCATTCTCTCGCGTGCAAGCAAAAACGCGGACACCATCGCGCGCTATCCCTTGCGCTTTATTCGCTCGTCATCCTCCAGCATGCCACCCCAGGTGATTGCAGAGCTGGAAGAAGTGTTCAAGGCGCCGCTGATCGAGTCCTATGGCATGACCGAAGCCACCCATCAAATGGCCTCCAATCCCTTGCCACCCGAAGTGCGCAAGCCCGGTTCGGTCGGTCGGGCCGCAGGCCCGGAGATTGCGATCATGTCTGAAGACGGTGTGATGTTGGGGGCCCAGGCCACCGGCGAAATTGTGATCCGCGGCCCTAATGTCACGGCCGGTTATGAGGCCAATCCCAAGGCCAATGCCGAAGGCTTTATGAATGGCTGGTTTCGCACCGGCGATCAAGGGGTGATGGACGACGAGGGCTACATCACCATTACCGGCCGGCTGAAGGAAATCATCAATCGCGGTGGCGAAAAGGTGAGCCCGCGCGAGGTCGATGAAATTCTGATGGACCACCCCGCGGTGGCCCAGGTGGTGTGCTTTGGCATGCCGCATCCCAAGTTGGGTGAAGAGGTTGCCGCATGTGTGGTGTTGCGTGAAGGTCAGCAAGTCACCGAGCGTGAATTGCAAACCTTCGTCGGTTCGCGCGCTGCGGACTTCAAGGTCCCCAAAAAGATTTTGTTCATGGAAGAGATTCCCAAAGGTGCAACCGGCAAGCTCCAGCGTATTGGCCTCGCGGCCAAACTTGGATTGGCAGGCTGAGGAGATCTTCGAGCTTTGAACACTACGGGGAGTTCCGCCAACTAAACACAACAACGGCGGCCGATTTTTTAAGGAGACTGAAATGGCGTCGTTGAAACAAGTCATGGCGGGCCTTTGCGCCCTTGGGTTGAGTGCAGGAGCGTGGGCATGGGAGCCTACCAAGCCGATCGAGTTTGTGGTGCCAGCGGGGACTGGGGGAGGGGCCGATCAGATGGCCCGCTTCATCCAGGGCGTAGTTGCAAAAAACAACCTCACCAAGCAACCCATAGTGGTGGTGAACAAGTCGGGGGGCGCGGGTGCCGAGGGCTTTCTGAATGTGAAGGAAGACAAAGGCAACGCGCACAAGATCATCATCACCTTGTCCAATCTTTTCACCACGCCGATGGCCACGGGTGTGCCGTTTAACTGGCGCGACATGACGCCGGTGAGCATGATGGCGCTGGACCAGTTTGTGTTGTGGGTGAATGAAGAATCACCTCATAAAACAGCGAAAGCCTATTTTGATGCGGTGAAGGGCGGCAACCCCGGTACGATCAAGATGGGTGGCACCGGCTCCAAACAGGAAGACCAGATCATCAGCGTGATGATCGAAAAAGCGGCCGGAAAAAAAATCACCTACATCCCGTTTCGCGGAGGCGGTGATGTGGCTGTGCAGCTCGTGGGCAAGCATATTGATTCCACGGTGAACAACCCCATCGAGGCCGAGTCGCACTGGCGCGCGGGCAAGCTGCGCCCCTTGTGTGTAATGGATAAGGAAAAGATGCCCTACAAGGAAAAGCTCACCAGCACACAGTCCTGGTCTGATATTCCAACCTGCGCCTCGGCTGGCTTGCCGGTGGACTATGTGATGTTGCGAGGCATTTTTATGCCCCCTGGAGTGAGCCCTGAGCAGATCAAGTTTTATGTGGATCTGATGGAAAAAGTGCGTGCCTTGCCTGAGTGGAAAGACTTCATGAACAAAGGCGCATTCAAACAAACGTCCATGTCGGGGCCAGCCTTCTTCGAGTGGCTGGGCCGCAATGAACAGCAACATCGCGTGTTGATGAAGGAAGCGGGCTTCATGGCCAACTGATGCTTGAACTGCATCAATCCTCCATTCAAGGTCATTTTTGGAAAGTAGCCCGTTATGAGTTCTTCTTCGTCTGAAGCGGTCAGCGTACGCTGGCCTGAGGTTGCGGTTGCCGTGTTTCTCCTGGCCATTGCTGGTCTGGTGATCAAGGACAGCTTGCGCATAGGTATTGGCTGGTCGGATGATGGTCCGAAGTCAGGCTACTTTCCGTTTTACATCGGCTTGGCATTGGCCTTGTCGAGTGGCTTTGTATTGATCAAGCAATTGATCGCCTGGCGGCGCACCGATGAGGAATTCGCCGAGCGCTCGCAGCTCGCACAGGTGATTTCGGTGCTTGTACCGATGGTGATTTACGTTGCCCTGATTGCTTGGCTGGGCATCTATCTCGCCTCCTTCATCCTGATTGCTTACTTCATGAAGAAGCATGGTGGATACAGCTGGGTGTTGACTACGGCGGTGGCCCTTGGGGTGCCCTTGGCATTTTTTCTGGTGTTTGAAAAATGGTTTTTGGTCTTGCTACCCAAAGGCCCGATTGAGCGCATGTTGGGGATGTAATGGACGAACTCAATAATCTGTTTCACGGCTTTAGCGTTGCACTGACGCTGCCCAATATCGGCTTCATGTTTGTTGGCATCATCCTGGGGGTGCTGATTGGTGTGTTGCCCGGACTCGGTGGGGCCAATGGCGTGGCGATTCTTTTGCCCCTCACCTTTTCGATGAATCCCACCTCCGCCATCATCATGCTCTCGTGCATTTATTGGGGTGCGTTGTTTGGTGGAGCCATCACCTCGATCCTCTTCAATATTCCTGGCGAGCCCTGGTCAGTCGCGACCACCTTTGATGGCCATCCGATGGCGCAACAAGGCAAAGCTGCGCAAGCACTCACCGCAGCATTTACCTCATCATTTGTAGGTGCGCTGATTGCAGTGGTACTTATCACGTTTCTTGCACCGTTTCTAGCAAAGTTTGCGCTGAAGTTTGGGCCGGCAGAATTCTTCGCGGTGCAGCTGCTCACCTTTTGCAGTTTTGTGGGGATGAGCAAAGAGCCGCCAGTCAAAACCATTGCCGCGATGATGCTGGGCTTTGCGCTGGCAGCCGTGGGGATGGATAGCGTCACCGGGCAATTGCGCATGACTTATGGCGTGCCGGAATTGCTCAAGGGCTTTGATTTTCTGATTGCGGTGATTGGCTTATTTGGGATTGGCGAGATCTTGCTCACGATGGAAGAGGGCCTGGCCTTCAAAGGCAAAAGCGCCACCATCCGGATGAAGATCGTGTTGCAAACCTGGGGTGAGCTCATCAAGCACTGGAAGCTTTTCCTGCGCTCTACCGCCATCGGTTGTTGGATGGGCATTACTCCAGGGGGTGCCACGCCTGCATCCTTCATGAGTTATGGCATGGCACGTCGCATGTCAAAAACACCGGATGAATTTGGCAAAGGCAAAATCGAAGGCGTGATTGCTCCTGAAACTGCAGCGCATGCCGCAGGCACCTCTGCCTTGTTGCCGATGCTCACCCTGGGCATTCCAGGATCGCCCACTGCAGCGGTGTTGCTTGGGGGCCTCTTGATCTGGGGATTGCAGCCCGGGCCGATGCTGTTTGTTGAGCAAAAGGATTTCGTGTGGGGCCTGATCGCTTCGATGTATCTGGGCAATTTGGTGGGCTTGATTGTGGTGCTCACCACCGTGCCATGGTGGGCTGCGATCCTGCGTATTCCATTTGCCGTGATTGCCCCGGTCATCATCGTGATCTGCGCGATTGGCGCATACACAGTGCATAGCTCCATGTTTGATGTGGTGCTGATGATGGTCTTTGGCGTCTTGGGCTATCTCTTCAAGAAGCTCAAGTATCCGTTGGCTCCCCTGGTGCTCGCGCTGGTGCTGGGAGACATGGCCGAGTCGAGCTTCCGTCAATCGATGTTGCTCTCGCAAGGTAGCCTTGGCATTTTCTGGTCTAATCCCCTGGCTGGATCGATCACCACCCTGGCCTTGATCATGTTGGTGTGGCCCCTGATTGGAATTGTGAAAAACGCGGTTAATAGCCCGTCTGTGAAAGTGGCGACCTGAAGATGAAGATTGCGATTGTTGGAGCCGGTGCGATTGGTGGCTATCTGGGTGCCCGCTTGTCTGCTGCAGGCGAAGAGGTGACGTTCATTGCGCGCAATCGTAATCTCGAAGCGATTAACGCACGCGGCTTTTCATTGATCGAGGAAGATGGCTCGCGGCTTCATGCGCCCAATGTGCGAGCGGTTCAGGATATGGCTCAGGCGGGGGTGCAAGATGCAGTCATCGTCACAGTGAAAGCGCACCAGGTGGTAGATGTGTTGCCCGCGATGCGCGCCATGTTTGGGCCCCAGACCATGGTGGTCAGCATGATCAATGGCGTGCCGTGGTGGTACTTTTATAAGCTCGCGGGCCCGCTTGAAGGCCGCGCTATTGAGTCGGTGGATCCGGGTGGCGTGATCGCCGCCAATATCGAGCCCGAGCGCATCATCGGTGGCATTGTGTATCCAGCCGCCGAGCTCATGGAGCCCGGAGTAGTGAAGGTGATTGAAGGCAATCGTTTCACTATTGGTGAGCCCGATGGATCGCGCAGCGAGCGGATCGAAGCTTTATCTGCGGCCTTGATTCGCGCGGGCTTCAAGGCCCCGGTGAGCAAGGATATTCGTGGTGAGTTGTGGGTGAAGCTGTGGGGCAATCTTAGTTTCAATCCAATCAGCGCACTCACCCATGCCACGCTCGAAGAAATCTGCACTTTCTCCGCCTCACGCGAGCTCGCTGCAAGCATGATGCGCGAAGCACAAACCGTGGGCGAAAAGCTCGGCGTGCAATTCAAGATATCGCTCGATAAACGTATTGCTGGGGCGCAGGCGGTGGGCGCTCACAAAACCTCGATGCTGCAGGATGTTGAGGCTGGGCGGGCTCTGGAGCTTGAGGC
>JAIYCW010000086.1 GCA_027487815.1 Burkholderiales bacterium | reverse complement strand
TCGGTATTGGCTGCAAAAGAATCAAGCAATAGACTCACCACTGCCTTGACCCGAGGCGCAATCCACTGACGATGGGGATACTGAATCGCCATTTCACGTTTGGTGCTTTGAAAAGCTCGCGGCAATATCACTTTGAGCCGTTGCGCGCGCAATGCCTCGATCGCATGATGAATTGCAACCGCGCCTATTCCACAGCCCAGCTGCGCTGCCTCCATCACCGCTTCGGGATCAGATACGCACAGCCCCTGGGTTGGCGTAAGTGTTGTAATGTGCCTGCCTTCACGCAGCTGCCATTCCAGTCGCTCGCCAGATAAAAAGCGCAAACCAATCAATTGATGCTGATCAAGATCGCGAGCATGCTGTGGCACCCCGTGTTTTCGCAGGTAAGCGGGGCTGGCCACCAACACGCTATGCAGTGCACAAATCTTGCGAGACACGAGGCTGGAATCCAGCAACTTGCCGCCGCGAATCACAATATCGAACCCATCCCGAATTGGATCAATCGCCCGATCATCCGAGGTGAGGTCGATCTGCACCTCGGGCAGCTGCATCTGCACGGTTGGCATGAGGGGCAACAAATAGCGCCGGGCAAAACCACTCGCGACCGAAATTCTGACCACGCCCCTGGGCCGATCGGCTTGGGCAATTGCCTCCATCGCGTCGCCGAGCGCCCCGAGGGATTGCTGGGCGGCCGCAAAGAGCGCTGCACCCTCGCCGGTGAGGAGCACCGATCGCGTGGTGCGATTGAACAGGCGCACGCCGAGATGCTCCTCCAGCTTGGCAATGCTCACTGAAACCGCCTGCGGGCTGATATCCAGGCTATGAGCTGCCTGGCTGAAGCTCAAGTGCCGTGCGGTGGCCATGAATGCATTGAGGTGTGACCAGTAGCGCTGGGGTTCCATGGATTCTCCTTGTTCGAGATTATCAACTCAGGATTGATAATTAAACAAGCGTCAGCCGATTTTTCATTTGTCAGGCCTGGTTCAAGATTCGCTCACACTATTTGAAAGGACAATCTCATGAGTAACAAAATTCTGGTCACTGGCGCTTCAGGCAACATTGGCTCGCAGTTGGTTCGCCTTTTGGTGGAGGCAGGAGCAGATTTCGCCGTCTTGCGCAGCAAGGAACCTGAAACCGCGGCTGGCGCGCCGCATTCAGGCTATGAGACGCGCTATGCAAGCTTTGACGATCGCGCGGCGCTGACCCAAGCCTTTACGGGTATTGATACCCTGTTTGTGCTGCTTCCTTTGGTGGAGAATAAAGTGCAGCTGGCCGGTAATGTGGCGGCAGCGGCACTTGCGGCAGGCGTTAAGCATATTGTGCGATCTTCCGGCGCAGGCGCCGATCCCAAGGCGGGCTTTGCCCTGCCTCGATTGCAAGGGGAAATTGATGCGCTCTTGGCCGCCACCGGGATAGCCTGCACTTTTTTACGCCCCGCTGGATTCATGCAGAACTTTGCCACGTTCATGGCCGGGCAAGTCAAGTCTGGCACCGTTTATGCCGCGCAAGCTGACGCAGCACAAAGCCTGATTGATGTGCGCGATATCGCAGCGGTAGCAGCCAAGGTGTTACTCGCTCCCGAGAAGCATGCGGGGCAGGCCTACACGCTGACCGGTGGGGAATCGCTCACAACGCAGCAACAGCTCGATTCTATCGGGCAGGCGCTTGGCCATCCGGTGAAGTATCAGGCGGTGCCGTTTGAAGGGGCGGTGCAGGCGATGCAAGACATGGGTATGCCAGGATGGGTGGTGGAGCTGATGGACAGCCTGAACCGGATTGTTGCGGCCGGATACGCCGCAGGCATTTCACCGGATGTTGAGCGATTGTTGGGCCGCAAGCCAATCACCATGGCACAGTTTGCGCGGGATTATTCGGCAGCTTGGCATTAAACGCCGGATTAGGCCTTGAGCGGGGTGGCCAGGCGGCAGGCCAGCTCAATCAAGGCTTGGTCAGAGCCGCGAGGGCCGATGAGCGATAAGCCCAGTGAAGGCCCTTTAAGCACCGGTATGGTGATCTGAGGAAGGCGCGCCAAGCCTGCGATACAGAGGAGCCGAATCGCTCGATTGCGATAGTTTTCGGCTTCTTCCAGGCCGGCACTGATCAATGGTGCCGGGCCCGGCATGGTGGGCAACACCATCACGCCATCCAGGCCAAGTACATCATCAATGTATTGGGTATAGCGCGCACGGAAATGCGCGCCTTGTTCGATCTGCGCCTGGGTAAGCGTGCTGCTCCAATCAAAGCGCTCGGCGACCCCGGGCCCGAGCGGCAGCTGGTGCTGTTCAATGAATCGACCGTGTGACTCCCAAGCCTCAGCACCCTGCAAATAGCGAAAGTTCCAAGCCATTGCATCCGAGCTTTCGAGAATGGCCTGCACCGCAACCCAAGGCGAGGCTCCAGCGGTATGCTCTCGCCAGCGATTGGCCTGATCACCCAGATGAAGCTGCGATGCGGGATCAGTGATGCTCCATAAGTCGGTAGGCCAGAGCCAACGATTCAACTGAACAAGATCCCGCCGATCATCGCCCAGCAAGACCTGGCCGACACGCTTGAATACTTCGGGGCTTCGAGCCAGCCAGCCGCAAGTATCAAAGCTTGGCGACAAGGGCATGGCAGCCTCGAGGCTGACTCGACCATGCGAGGGGCGAATGCCCAGCAGGCCGCAATGGTGTGCGGGCGCACGAACCGAGCCTCCGGTGTCGGTGCCCAGAGCGAAGTCGCAGGTGTCATGGCTCACAGCGCTGGCAGAGCCCGAGGATGAGCCCCCGGTAATCCGATCGGGGTCGGCGCCATTTCGGGGCGCTCCGAAGTGCGCGTTTTGCCCGGTCATCGAAAACGCAAATTCATCGGTCACCACCTTGCCGGCAAATTGCGCACCGGCAGCAAGCAACTGGGCCACCACCGGTGCATGCGCCGTCTTGATACCCGAGCGAGCGAGCATCATGGGATTACCCCCGCTGGTGGGGTAGCCCGCTACATCAAACAAATCCTTGACCGCGAACCGCAGTCCGAGCAAAGGGCCCGATGCCGCATGGCCGACCGGGACCTCGGGATAGGGCATATAGGCACGAGAGTTGTCACGAGAATGGCGCACAGCATCAAGTTCCATGGGGACTGGTGATGGGGGAATGAAGAAAGCAGCGTACCAGATGCTCCTGCCC
>JAIYCW010000052.1 GCA_027487815.1 Burkholderiales bacterium | reverse complement strand
GATGAGGCGATGCTTGATCGGGCCATTAATGGCATCGCCCAGCAAAATCGGCTTTCGCCGCAGGAGCTAAAGACGCAAGTTGAACGTGAAGGACGATCTTTTAATGCCTTTCGGGAAGATATCCGGATTGAGATGTCCCTGGCCCGACTGCGCGAGCGTGAAGTCGACAATCGTCTGCAGATCAGCGAGGCTGATATCGATGTGGCGCTGAGTGAGGCGGGCGGCGCACCCCTGGACGATATTGAGTTCAACCTGGCCGCGATTTTGTTGCGTGTCAATGAGAATGCTTCAGCTGAGGAGGTTGCGCGCCAGAAGTTTCGCGCCGAGGAATTGCTCAAGCAAGCCCAGCGCGGGACTGATTTTGCGCGTATGGCCAGCAGTTTTTCTGATGCGCCCGATGCCGCGTCGGGTGGTGCGATGGGCTGGCGCAAGGCAGATCGTTTGCCCACAATATTTGTTAGTGCTGTTGCCAGCTTGAAGCCCGGAGAGGTTACGCTCGCGCGCTCGCCTGCCGGGTTCCATGTACTTAAACTTGTCGACCGAAAGGATCCTGTTAATAAGGGCTTGAGTAATGCGCCTGTTAAGCAGACTCGGGCCCGGCACATTTTGATTCGGGTCAATGAGATCGTGACGGATTCTGATGCGCAGCGACGCTTGCGCGAGATTCGCCAGCGGGTTGAAAGTAAAACAGCAGACTTCGCCACTTTGGCACGTCAGTTTTCAGCGGACGGCAGCGCATCCAATGGGGGCGATCTCGGCTGGATCTATGCAGGTGACACGGTGCCTGAGTTCGAGCGCGCTATGGATGAGCTTGGTGCCGGTGAAATGAGTCAGCCGGTGCGAAGCGTATTTGGCTGGCATCTCATTCAGGTGCTTGATCGGCGCACCGATGAAGCATCGCCTGAGCGTATGCGTAATTTGGCGCGCCAGAGTTTGCGCGAAAGGCGCTCGGAAGAGGTATATCAGGAATGGCTGCGTGAGTTGCGCGACCGGACCTTCGTCGAATTGCGTCTTGAGTAAACCGCATCAGGCGCGCAAGCGCTTTGGCCAGCATTTTCTGGTGGATCAATCCGTGATCCACGCCATCGTTGAAGCCATCAATCCGCAGCCTCAAGAGGTCATCTGGGAGATTGGCCCCGGACAAGCCGCGCTCACCCGAGCGCTGCTTGAACGCATTCCGACGCTGCATGCGATTGAAATTGATCGAGATCTGATCAAGCGCTTGCGAGCGGAGTTTGGAAATCGCCTTGCCCTGCTCGAAGGTGATGCCCTGAGCATCGACTACAGTGCACTGGCCACCTCCATGCCGATTCGGGTGGTCGGCAATTTGCCCTACAACATTTCCTCACCGCTGCTGATCCACTTGCTCGCTGCACGCGATAGGGTGACGGATCAGGTCTTTATGCTTCAGAAGGAAGTTGTCGAGCGTATTGTGGCGCCCGCCGGCTCAACCCATTACGGTCGCTTGAGTGTGATGCTCCAGGCGGTGTGGCAATGTGATCATCTGTTTGATGTTGCGCCGGAGGCCTTTGATCCACCTCCCGCCGTGATGTCCGCCATTGTGCGTTTGGGTGCCGGGCCCGACTGGCTTGAAACAGCAACGCTCGTGCAGCTTGAGAGGTTGCTGGCGGTGGCATTTGGACAGCGGCGAAAAATGCTTCGGAATACATTATTGCCTTGGCTTGAGACTCTGGGGGCGGATCCGAGTGTTCTCAACAGTCTGGACCCTACGGTTCGCCCCCAGGATGTTGCGGTGGCTGACTATCTCGCCTTGGCCCGATATCTGGCGCAATCCCTCATGCCAGGCATTAAGCCCGTGGGTCAATAGGGGTGGTATCCGCAGGGCCTTGAGGCACTGAGCGAGGTAGCGCCCTGGACTGGCTCGGAGCACTTCCGGCGGGAGTCCGAACCGTCTCGCCAACATTCACATTCCAGGGCTGTTCGCGGCTAAAGGTCTGGGTGCTGCCGTCTTCGAAGCGCAGCGTCATGTCATATCTTGCAGTGGTACGCACGCGTCGTTCAATTTCATGTCCTGCATAGCCTCCTCCGACTGCACCAAGTACCGCGCCAAGTGTGCGGCCTTTGCCGTTACCCACCTGATTGCCGAGTACGCCACCGATCACACCGCCTGCAATCGCACCCAGTCCGCTTGGCTGGGCCGCCTGGCTGACCGTACGCAGGTCAATCACCGTACCTGTGTCGCGGCTGACCTGAGCTGGTAGCGACTGCACTTTGACTGCGGGGGCCGGGTTGGCCGGGGCAGGGTTAGCAGGTGGCGGGAGGCTGGCGGTCGGCGCAGGCACGGGAGCAGCTACGGGCTCTGTGGTGGCAATCGGCGTTGGGTGTGAGGTTTGCACAGCCGGATGGGGCTTTACAACCCGCTTGATTGGAGCAGGTGGACCCTGGGAGGCCGGTACGGCAACAGGAGCTGTGACTGTCTGCGCAGGCTCGGCGGAAACGATTGCTTGTGGTGCCGCCGGGGCAACAGCGATTTGTGAAGTTATCGGTGACGTTATGGGGCTGGCGGCTTTTTGCGCTCCCAGCCAGCCGTAGTTTGCAGCTGTGGAACTGGCCGCAGCGATAGTGACAGCGATGGCTGCGACCGCAACCAAGGGGTGAATTGAAGGAATGGCCATGAACGTTCTCCTAGTGTGGATACCGGTTCAACGGCCCTTCAACCCAGAAAGCTCACCCCAACAGTGTTGCAAATGTAAGCGGATGTAACGCTTAGCTGCGCTGGATCAGCTCGATCTTGTAGCCATCCGGGTCTTCAACGAATGCGATGATGGTGGAGCCGCCTTTTACCCGGCCGGCTTCACGGGTGACCAATCCCCCCGCACTGCGCACTCGCTCACAAGTGGCTGCGACATCTGGCACACCAATGGCGATGTGCCCAAATGCTGATCCAAGCTCATAGCGGTCAACCCCATAGTTATAGGTTAGCTCGAGCACCGAGTGGCCCGCTTCATCGCCATAGCCGACAAAGGCAAGCGAGTACTTTTGCTCAGGTCGATCCGTGGTGCGCAATAACTGCATGCCCATGGTCTCGGTGTAAAAGCGAATCGAGCGCGGCATATCGCCGACGCGCAGCATGGTGTGTAAGAGTTTCATACGGCCTGGGTCATTAAATCATCAGGAAATTGCTTGAGCCATTGCCTCGCCCGATCAAAATCAGGAAACAGCTCACCCACTGTACGCCAGAATTGCGGACCATGATTGAGCTCACGCAAATGAGCAAGCTCATGGGCAACGACATAATCGATGATATCGACCGGAAAGTGCACCAGCCGCCAATTGAGCCTGATCGCACCATCCGGGCCGCAGCTGCCCCAGCGGGTGCGGGCAGAAGACAAGCCCCAACGCGAAGGTTGAATGCCCAAGCGTTCGCCATACACTGCAATGCGTTCGCCAAAAAGTGTGCGTGCCCGGGTCTGCAGCCAACCTTGCACCCGCATCTCGAATTGCTGTGCGCTCGCTTCAGGAGGCAAGGACACCCAAAGCGTGTCGTTCGAGTGCACCACCGCATCGCGCGAGGCAGTATCTGCCCGCTTGAGGTGTAGGTGGCCTCCCAGAAAAGGGATGCTCTGGCCTTCGGTCAGCCCCATGACCAGGCGCTCGCGCTTGGTTGCATAGTTGCGCCATTCCACCAGCTTGCGCGCAATCCACAGCGCCTTGTCGTGCATGGCGGAATCGATATCGCTTAATCTCACCCAGCGCGGCGCGGTCACAGTCAGTCCGCGATCATCAATCACAAAGCCAATGGTACGGCGCTTGGATCGCTTGAGGGTGTAGTCCACCGCTTGCCCATTCAGGAGCGCCCGGCGCATACCAAGCGCGGGTTCCGGAGCATCGAACAAAGGCAGGGTTAACTGGAGGGCGGCGTCGTGTACGCGTGCGGGCTGATGACCCGCATCTGGGCTTCTATCCAAGCTTCCACCTCCTCTATGACAGCATCGGGTTGACGCTGCTGGGTACTGATTGGTGGGCCAATCGACACGGTCACCAAGCCCGGTCGTTTGATCCACGGTTTTTTGGGCCAGACTTCACCCGCGTTGACTGCAATAGGCACCACTGGCGCCCCGGTGCGCACAGCCAATCGCGCACCACCGGATTTGTATCGGCCCGCTTTGCCTACCGGAATGCGCGTGCCCTCCGGGAACATGATGATCCAGCGGCCTTGCGCCAATTTCTCTGCGCCTTGCCTCACGATCTCATCAAACGCATCCGCACCCTTGGATCGATTGATATGAATCATGTCGAGCAGGCCTATTCCCCACCCGAAGAAGGGAACAAACAGCAGTTCGCGTTTGAAGACATAACACAGCTGCCGGGGCATGAAGGTCGGATAGAAAAATGTTTCCCAAGTCGATTGATGTTTGGATAACAGGATTGCCGGACCATCGGGCAAATTCTCCGCACCGATCACCTGATAGCGGATGCCCATGATCACCTTGGCCGCCCAGATTTGCATGTCGAGCCAGAACATCACGATGCTGTAGTGAACTGGTCTGGGAAAAACAGCGGTAACGATGGCGAGCACCGACCAAGGAATCACCGTGATCAATTCAAATAGAAAAAAAGCCAGGGTACGCAGCAGATTCATGATTCGATAGCGGATCTCAGCTCAGCTCAGCTCTGTTCATGAGCACATAGCCAGGCAGCCGCCTCAGACAAATCGGCGAATTCAAGCGCCCCGATTCGACGGACCTCATCCGCATGCTTTTTTGAAGTAACAGCACCATAACCTGTTTGGACAAGCGCGCTGCGGCATCCCGCTGCATGGGCCGCCTGCAGATCGCCGAGCTTGTCACCCACCATGACTACATCATGAGCATTGGCTTTGAAACGCTTCAGGATATCGAGCACCATGCCAGGTTTGGGTTTGCGGCAAGCGCATTTCGCATCATCGTTATGCGGGCAAAAAAACACGGCATCAATACGCCCGCCGGCTTGTTGCACCTGATCATGCATTTTGGAATGCGTGGCTCCAAGCGTGGCGAGATCAAACAGGCCGCGGGCAATACCGGATTGATTTGTAGCCACTGCAATAAAAAATCCCGCCTGGGTCAATCGAGCGATGGCATCCAGACTGCCAGGCAAGGCAACCCATTCCGCCGGGCTTTTAATATACGCCTCGCTGTCTTGATTGATCACGCCATCGCGATCGAGAATCACAAGCTTCATGCCGATAGTGTAGACAGATCGGCGACCTGATTCATCACTTGGTGCAAATTAACTAATAGTGCGATGCGGTTATTGCGCAACTCTTCCTCGGGCGCCATCACCATCACCTGCTCAAAAAAGGCATCGACAGCTGCACTGGATTGCGCCAACAACGCTAAGCTCTCGCTGTAGCGGCCTTGCTCTACTGCGAGGCGGCAGGCTTGCGCGTTTTGATCAAGCCATTGGGCGAGTTGCTTCTCAGCGGGCTCAATCAGCAAGCTGGTGTTGATCGACGGTGTTGTTAAGTGGGGCCCAAGCTGATCATTCTTGCGAAGGATATTTTGAATCCGCTTGTTTGCAGCCGCTAGGTTGGCGGATTGAGGGAGCAGTTGAAACTCGCGGACAGCCTGCAAGCGCTGCGGCACTTCAAACAGCCAGACAGGTGGATCCTGCAGCACTGACTGCACCGCAAGCGCGGGATGGCCTGCCTCGCGCAGCATGCCAGCGAGCCGATCAAGCATGAATTCGCCCAGCTTGACCGAGGCTTGTTCGACTTGCGCTTCATACCCTTGGAACTGCTGCATTGAGCGCTCGATCATTGAGCGCCAAGGCACCAAAAGCTTGCGCTCAATCAGCATTCTCAGCACCCCCAGGGCATGGCGCCGCAATGCAAAAGGATCCTTGTCTCCGGTGGGGGTTTGCCCGATCAGAAATAGACCACACAAGGTTTCCAGCTTGTCGGCCAAAGCCAATAGCAAACCGGTATCCGAGGCCGGCAAGGCATCGCCAGCAAAGCGGGGCTGATAATGCTCTGCGATGGCCTGTGCTACAGCCTCGGCCTCGCCATCATGCTTTGCGTAGTAGCGCCCCATGATGCCTTGCAGCTCGGGAAACTCGCCCACCATGTTGCTCAGCAAATCGGCCTTGGCCAATTGCGCAGCGCGCTGCAGGTCGGTGTCACTGGCGCCCAAGCTTTGCTGCGTTATGGTGCTGAGCGCTGAGGCGATGGCGCCCACTCGTTTGCTGCGCGCCAACTGGGTGCCGAGCTTGGCGTGATACACGACCTTGTCAAGCTGGCTCACCCGATCAGCCAGCGGTATTTTGCGATCCTGCTCGAAGAAAAACTTTGCGTCCGCCAAGCGGGGCCGCACCACACGCTGATTGCCATCAATAATCAGCTTGGGGTCATCCACCTGCATGTTGGACACCAGCAGGAATTGAGCAAGCAAAGAGCCATCGTTTGCAAACAACGGAAAATACTTCTGATTGGTGCGCATCGTCAGGATCAGGCACTCCTGCGGCACTTCCAGAAAATGCGCTTCGAACTGACCGACATACACTGCGGGCCATTCCACCAAAGCGGTGACTTCATCCAGCAGGCTATCCACAGTGGCCTGTTCGCCAAGAGTTGCCTGGTGTTGACTCGCGGCTTGATTTAACGCAGAGGCGATCCGCTCGCGACGTGTCGCAAATGATGCAATCACACGCGCCTCAAGCAGCTGATGCTCATAAGTTGAGGCATCTGTGATTTCAATCGAGCCTTCGGATTGGAAGCGGTGCCCGAGCGTTGAACGACCACTGCGCAAGCCCAGGATCTCGCAATCGATCACCTTCGCACCATGCAGCGCAATCAGGCTATGGGCAGGTCGCACAAAACTAACGGTAGTGATGCCATCGGCCAATTGATAACGCATCATCTTCGGTATCGGAAGCTGGGCGAGCGCTTTCTCAATCACCGCCTGAATTACCGATGCAAGCTTGGCCCCGGGTTGCTTCACACGGGCAACAAACACTTCTTGTTTGCCATCCGAAATGCGCTGCAATTGATCAAGGGCAACGCCCTGTTTTTCGGCCCACTTGATCAGTGCCTGAGTGGGTTGGCCTTGCGCATCCAGCCCCACCTTCATGGAGGGCCCTTTGACTTCGAGTTCGCGCTCGGACGCTTCCTCGGCCACATCAGCCAGACGCACCGCCAGCCTGCGCGGGCTGGCGAAGCTTGCGGGCTTGCTGCCGGGAGCGATCAGTCCAAACTCGAGGAGTTGCTGCTGGATCGAGCTGCTGAAACTTTGTCCAAGGCGCGACAGGGCTTTTGGAGGGAGTTCTTCAGTGAACAGTTCAATCAGCAGGCTGGCTGCGTGCGAGGTCATTGTGGTTTTTCTTTCAGGCAGCCGTGCGCATGGGAAAGCCCAAACGCTCGCGTGAATCGTAATAGGCTTGCGCCACAGCGCGTGCCAAGGCTCGAACGCGGCCAATGTATCCAGCACGCTCGGTGACTGAAATGGCTCCACGGGCATCAAGCAGGTTAAAGGTGTGTGAACACTTCATCACCATCTCATAAGCTGGCAAGGCTAGCGGCACAGCAATCAATTGTTTGGCTTGCGCTTCGTATTCATCGAAGTGACGAAACAGCATGGCCGCATCGCTGTGCTCAAAGTTGTAAGTGGATTGCTCCACTTCATTTTGATGAAACACATCGCGATAGCTCACCCCAGGCGTCCACACCAGGTCGTACACGCTTTCGACCTTTTGCAGATACATCGCCAGGCGCTCCAGGCCATAGGTGATTTCGCCTGTGATCGGTTGGCACTTGAGCGAGCCTACTTCCTGAAAGTAGGTGAACTGGGTGACTTCCATGCCATTGAGCCAAACCTCCCAGCCCAGGCCCCACGCGCCAAGTGTCGGGCTTTCCCAATCATCTTCAACGAAACGGATGTCGTTGTTGGTGGTGTCAATACCCAAGGCTCGCAAGGATCCGAGATAGAGCTCAAGGATATCGGGCGGCGAGGGCTTGAGCACCACCTGATACTGATAGTAGTGCTGCAAGCGATTGGGATTGTCACCATAGCGGCCATCTTTTGGGCGACGCGATGGTTGAACATAAGCCGCACGCCAATGCTCCGGGCCAATTGAGCGCAGGAAAGTGGCGGTGTGAAAAGTGCCTGCCCCGACTTCCATATCGTAGGGCTGAAGCAGCGCGCAGCCGCGTTGCGCCCAATAGGTTTGCAAGCGCAGGATGATGTCTTGAAAGGTGATCATGGTGAGTCTGGGGAAAGGCAACCCGCGATTTTAATCGATTGTGCCGGCGCGAGGTACATGCTTAAGATTTGCCCCGCCGCCTGTCGCGCTGGCGGTTTAGCAATCCGAGGATCAGACACACTGCAGCCAAAGCGAGTGCTGCGGCATTACCCCAGCGTGCAAATGGCGTCAGACCGGTGGAGCCTTGTACGGTAACGCTAAGTACACCGGCTTGAGTCAAGGGGAGAAGCGCCTTGACTTCGCCTCTGGCGTTGATCGATGCGGTCGCGCCGGTGTTGGTGGCTCGCAGCATGGGACGCCCGGCTTCAAGCGCACGGGTTCGGGAAATTTGCAGGTGCTGGGGCAAAGCATGCGAATGCCCAAACCAGGCCAGATTACTCATGTTGATAAGCAGTGTTGCACTCTTGGCCGAGCGCACCGATTGCACAATCTCCTCACCAAACAAATCTTCGTAGCAGATGTTAAAAGCCACACGCTGATCCTTCAGCACAAATGACTCCTGATCGATACGGCCCCGGGCAAAATCACCCAGCGGGATATTCATGAGCTCAACAAACCAGCGAAATCCAAATGGAATGAACTCACCCAAGGGCACCAGGTGATGTTTATCGTACCGACCGAGGAGCTCGCCGCTTTTCAGAATCAGCACGCTATTGGTGATCGATCCAGCGACGATATCGGGCGCACCCAGAGCAACCGTGACACCAGTGCGATTAATAGTGTTGGCGGTATCAGGCGGAGTATCTTTCCACAGCTGCGTCCAGGCGGTTTCCGGTAACACGATCAAGTCATGCTGAGCCGCCTGGTCGGCAATCCCTTGAGCGTAGCGCGCCATGGTTTGCTCGACGACCGAGCGATCAAACTTCAGGTTTTGCGGCACCTGCCCTTGCAACAGCGCAATGCGTAGCGGCTCACCGGCAGGCTGAGTCCAGGCGATATGTTGGAGCCCCGAGCCTGCGCCAAGAATCAAGATAGCCAAGGCTGCAAGGCGAAGGCGCTGTGGCTTCGGTTTTACCCTCCAGGCTTCATGAATAAGCAAAGCAACAAGCCACGCAGCTGCGCCTAAGGCATAGACGCCAAACACCGGAGCCAAGCCTGCGAGTGGGCCATCGATTTGGGCATAGCCGGGCGAGGCCCACGGAAAGCCAGTGAACATCCATCCGCGTAACCACTCAAAACCAACCCAAGCGCCAAACGTCAGAAGTGCACGCACTGCGATAGGTGCGGGCATCCACATAAGTGCAAAAGCCAGTGCGGGATAAAGCGCCAGATAGGCGCTGCACGCCAGCAAGGCCAGGCCCGCCATCCATGCCGGCATCCCGCCATACACATGCATGCTGACGGTTAGCCAGGCTAGTGCTGAGGTAAACCAGCATAAGGAAAACAACCAGCCCCAGGCTGCCCTGGTTTTCCAGGATTGCGCAGACGCGCCGGTTGGTCCGAGATGAAGCACCAACAACATGATGATCAACTGCAGCCACCAGGCGTGGCTGGTCCAATCAAAACCCAGCGCCGCGCTCCAACTGGGCGGCATCGCAAAGCTCAGCCCGAATAGGCAGCCCAGTATGCCCACAAGGCCAATTAGGCCAACTAGGCCCAAGGTCAAGCCATCGGCCAAGCCACGGCTCAGCACTCAGCCCGCCACAGCGCGATCAAAGTCAGCGGAATCGTCAGGTGGAAGTCGACTGGCCAACAGGAGCTGCACCTGGCGGCCATCCACCCGCAGCACCTCAAACTGAAAGCCCTCGAGTGAAACCTTTTCGCCGCGGCGCGGTACCCGGCCAAACTGCTCGGTCACCAGGCCTGCAATCGTGTCGAGATCATCGTGTGCAAAATGGGTGCCCAGAGTTTCATTCAGTAACTCGAGCTCGGTGACTCCCTTGATGCGCCAGCGGGCCAGCTCACCGGCTCCCTCCACTGGCATGATGTGATCGCTTTCCTCATCGAAATCAAACTCGTCTTCAATATCACCGACGATTTGTTCAAGCACATCTTCGATGGTGATGAGACCGGCAACGCCGCCGTATTCATCCACCACGATGGCCACATGATTGCGATTCAGCCGGAAATCGCGAAGCAGTACGTTCAGGCGTTTGGACTCAGGAATAAACACCGCAGGGCGCAACAAATCGCGCACATCAGCGGGCTCATCGCCATAAAGCTTTAGCAAATCCTTGGAATGCAGAATGCCGATCACGTTATCGCGCTCACCTTCAATCACCGGGAAGCGCGAATGCCCAGTACTGATCACAAACGGTATGAATTCTTCCGGGGACTGCCCAATATCGATCACATCCATTTGCGCTCGGGGCACCATTATGTCGCGGGTGGCAAGCTCAGAGACCTGCAGAACACCTTCCACCATGGATACTGCGTCAGCATCCAGCAGGCCTTTTTCGTGCGACTGGCGCAATAGCTCCAGCAGCTGCTCCCGATCCTGCGGGGCACGTATCAACAGGGCACTTAAGCGCTCAAAGAGCGAGCGTCGTATTGGCTCGGGCATGCCAGCACCGAGACGGGGTTCGTTCATTCCAAACCAAAGACAAAGGCGAAGCGCTTAATCTACCGAAATCCGCCGCTTCGGGCAATTGATTCCACGCAATAAGCTAAAGATAAGGATCGGCGATGCGGAAACGCTTGAGAAGCTTGCGCTCGATGTTCTCCATGACCTGGGCGCTGCGATCGTCTTCATGATCGTATCCCAGCGCGTGCAGGCATCCATGAATCACAAGATGCGCCAGATGGGTGCGGACTGCCTTGCCCTGCGCCTTGGCCTCTTCATGCACTATCGGCATGCAAATTACGATATCTGCATGCACTGGGGCCTGCGAGTAACCGAAGGTCAGGACGTTGGTCGGGTAATCCTTGTGGCGATGCTCGCGATTGAGGGCTTGCCCATGTTGTTTATCAGTAAACACCAGGCTCAGGCTGACTGGCCACGCTTGCGGCACGGCCGCAATGCAGGCCGCTTGCACCCACCGGCGGCATTGGGCACGATCCACTGGCAGGCGGGTTTTTGTGCCCAGCGTTTGTACTGAAAGCGACAGCATCTTTGCTTTGCTTGATCCGCCTTTAGCGGGATCGTGCGCTTTCATAGGCCTGAACTATTCGAGCCACCATAGGATGGCGCACGATATCACCGGCATCAAACCAGCTGAATGCTGCACCTTTGACATCGCGCAAAATATTGTGGGCCTCGATCAAGCCGCTCAAATGCCCTTTGGGCAAATCGATTTGGGAAGGATCGCCTGTGATCACCATTCTTGAACCAAAGCCCATCCGGGTCAGGAACATTTTCATTTGCTCGGGCGTAGTGTTTTGCGCCTCATCGAGAATGATGAAGGCATCGTTCAGCGTGCGGCCGCGCATATAGGCCAGCGGGGCGATTTCGATGATCTGCCGCTCAAAGGCTTTAACCACGCGATCAATGCCCATCAGATCATGCAGGGCATCGTAAAGCGGGCGCAGGTAGGGGTCGACTTTTTGGCTGAGATCGCCGGGCAGGAATCCGAGCCGTTCGCCAGCTTCTACAGCAGGCCGGGTGAGGATGATCTTCTGAACCACTCCGCGTTCCAGGTTGTCCACGGCACAGGCTACGGCCAAAAAGGTTTTGCCAGTGCCCGCCGGGCCCAAAGCGAAGGTCAGGTCGTGGGTTTGAATGTTTTGGATATAGGTGCGCTGATTTGCTGTGCGGCCTGAAACATCGGCGCGCCGGGTATGCAAGGCCGAGGGGCCAATCGACTGCGTTGGCGCGGGAGACTGAGTCGGTGCATTGACTGAGGCGGGTGGGTCAGCCGCTGCATGAGCAGATAAGCTTGCACTGTTGTATTGCACAAGAGCCAGGTGCACGATCTGCGGGTCCACTGCAGGAATTTGTTGGGTGAGGTCGCGCACAACTTGCGCAGCCTGATCGATCCGCACCGCATCGCCAATAATCCTGAGCTGAGGGCCACGCCGTTTGATCTGCACCTGCAAGCCGCGGGCGATGATGCCCAGATGCTCATCAAGTGGCCCAACAAGTGCGGCAAGTTGGGGATTATCTAGTGCGCTAAGGTCAACTGCGAGCGTGCTCAAGGCGTCACCAGTTCGCCGCGCAGCGAATGGGCAAAGGCCTCAGTAATACGAACTTCGACCATCTCTCCAAGCAGGCTGACTGGCCCTGCGAAATTCACGATGCGGTTGTAGGGTGTGCGTCCGGCGAGGTCGCGCTCATCCTTGCGAGCCACCTGCTCCACCAGAACGCGTTGCACTTGCCCGACCATGGCCAGGTTGTTGCGGCGCTCCCGTGCACCAATATCATCCTGCAATCGCTTCAAGCGAGCCTGCTTGACGCTGGCCGGAGTGTCGTCGGCAAGACTGGCTGCCGGCGTTCCGGGGCGCGGGCTGTAGACAAAAGAATACGAGGCGTCGAAATCCAGATCGTCGACCAGCTTCATGGTTTGCTCGAAGTCGGCATCGGTTTCGCCGGGAAAGCCTACGATAAAGTCAGATGACAGCAAAAGATCAGGCCGAATCACGCGCAGTTTGCGAATGATCGATTTGTATTCCAGAGCGCTGTAGCCGCGCTTCATGGCCGCCAGGATCCTGTCGCTGCCAGCTTGCACCGGTAAATGCAGATGGCTCACCAGTTGAGGCAAGCGGGCATAACAATCAATCAGGCGTTGGCTGAAGTCGCGGGGATGGGAGGTAGTGAAGCGCAATCGTTCAATGCCCGGGATTTGCGCTGCGTAATCAAGCAGCATGGCGAAGTCGGCAAAGTCCTTGCCAGGCTCACCGGCCATATTGCTGGAGCCTGCTCCCACTGCTTTCATTGCAGACTTGTCAAACGCACCCCGGTAGGCATTCACGTTTTGGCCAAGCAGGTTAATTTCTTTGACGCCTTGCTGGGCCAGCTCGGCGATCTCGACCAGCACATCTTCAAACGGCCGCGATACTTCTTCGCCGCGTGTATAGGGCACGACGCAAAAGCTGCAATACTTCGAGCAGCCTTCCATGATCGATACAAACGCACTGCCGCCTTCGCGACGGGCCGGGGGCAAGTGGTCGAACTTCTCGATTTCCGGGAAGCTGATATCCACCTGGGGCCGCCCACTGCGCTGCCTTTCGTTTATCAAAGCCGGCAAACGATGCAAGGTTTGCGGGCCAAATACGACATCTACGTAAGGTGCTCGTTTGATGATGTGGCTGCCCTCCTGGCTGGCCACACACCCACCCACCCCGATCACCATGCCAGGGCGTAGCTCCTTGAGTTCGCGGATTCTGCCCAGATCGGAAAATACCTTCTCTTGAGCCTTCTCCCGCACCGAGCAGGTATTAAGCAAAACGATATCGGCTTGGCCAATATCGGTCGTTTGTTCAACTCCATCAGCAGCATGCAATACATCCAACATCTTGGTTGAATCGTATTCATTCATTTGGCAGCCAAACGTCTTGATGAATACTTTTTTACTCATTGCGGGGCCCCGCCGCTCCTGTGCGGGCAGCACGCAAGGCGCTATCGCGCTCTGCGCTATTGAGAATCCAGGCCTCGATGACCAAGCCAAGCGGGTCGAATCGATAGCGCACCATCACGGCCTCCCGCAAGCTGGCCGGGGTAATCAGAAAGTTGCTTTCATTGAGAATGCGCGCGCCCGGGGCAAAGCGCACCTCTCGACCATCAATCCGGGCTTCGGGGAAAACACCCATTTCAAGCATGCCTGCACGTGTGGTCGCAGGAAAGGTTCTTTGCTGTGGCGCGACTACCTGGGCATGTGCCTGCGAGCTGTGCCAACCAAAGGGGGTAAGTACGATCAGCGAGGCGAGCCATAAAATCAGGCTCGAAAAGCCTCTGGTGCGGAGGGCAAAGCAGGGTGTTGGGCAGGGGGTTTTCACAGAGCGGATTGTACTTGGATTCACCGCAAGCGCGGCTTGGGCTTGCATCCCCGGCAGGTGGGCTCGGACCGGCGGACGCGGAGTGGTGGGCTAAAGAGCCGCTTATACTTCTGACGGGATCAGGGAGAATAAAGAGATGGAGTCGATCTACTATGTGATGGCGTGGGCTTGCCATCGCAAATGCAAACATTGTTATGACAGCCGCTTTCGCCCCTACGTGCGTGGCGCACTGGATGAAGTAGTCCAGGAGGCCAAAGCCAATCATGTCACAATCGTGGATCATTTCCCTGAGGATATGACCTATCTCGATCTTGAAGACCCGCAGCCCGATGGCAGTTTTCCACGCAAGATTGGCCGGGTGATTCTTTCTGGCGGTGAGGCTTTGCTTGATGCGGTGCGCGAAACCATTACCTATCCGGTGATCGAGCGGCTCAATGCGCGCTATGCCAAGCAGGGTGGCATCAAGGTCGTCGTGCAGACTACGGGCGATTTGCTTACCGACCAGATCGTGGCCGAGCTGCTGGAGCGCAAGGTTTACATGATTTCAATTGCCAGTGTGGACGATTTTCATGTGGGCATGGAAGGCGAGGCAAAGCAACATGCCTTCATGGATCGGCTCTCCGCAATGTTTGAGCGCCATGGCATGCATCGCTCGGGCTTGCGCTCCACCACGCGCAATTGGCATGAAGAAGAAGGCCCGCTTTACAGCTTTTTCGGTGCTACTCCGGATGCCTGGATTGGCAAGCTTTGGCCGCGAGGGCGGGCGTGGGAAAACAGTTTGCCGCGCTCGAACATCAGCGATAACTTCTGCAATCGCTGGTCGGGCGGGTTGAATTTTTTACGTCATCAATTCAACGGCTCCGAGGTGTCGGTTGAAGCGAACGGCAATGTGTATCCGTGTTGCATCAAAACCCAAATGCCCATCGGCAACCTGCTTGAAGAGTCCTTGATAGGCATTCTGGATTCCCTGGTGGGCATTCCTGCGTTTGAAGCCATTACCAGCGGACACCCTGAGCGCATGGGAATCACCCACGGGTGGGATGAAGCCCGATTCATCGAAGCTTCCAATACTGTGCTGCCCGATGGCACGCCATATCAGAATCTTTGCATTGGATGTGATCGCTTTCATGAGACGGTGCTTGGACCCATCATTGAGCAAGCCAAGGCCAAGCGTTTGGGGCTTCAAACTCCCGTAGCGCGCAAATTTTCAATTCAATCGGTGTGAGAAAAGGATCAGTGATGGGGATGGGGCGGCTTTGGGTCCGGTGGTTTGGCGCAATTGTGGCGCTCGTTTGTTTTAGCGGGGCGGCGCTGGCTCAATCGCCTGTTGCGAACTGGGATCAGGTGGTGGCTAAAGCGCGGGGACAAACCGTGTATTGGAATGCCTGGGCCGGGGATGAGAAAACCAATGACTTCATCGCCTGGGCGGGTGAGCAAGCCAAAGCCAGATTCGGAGTCACGGTGCAGCATGTGCGCTTGAAAGACACCGCTGAAGCGGTGACGCGAGTGGTGGCTGAAAAGGCGGCCGGGCGCAATACCGATGGCTCGGTGGATCTCATCTGGATCAACGGCCCGAACTTTCTGAACATGAAGCAAAACGGCTTGTTGTTCGGGCCAGTCACTCAAGCGCTGCCTAATTTTCAGTGGGTCGACACCACCAACAAGCGCTCCAATGTGATTGACTTCACCACACCGGTTGAAGGCTTTGCAGTGCCTTGGCGGATGGCCCAGATTGTGTTTATCTATGACAGCGCCCGAATTCGCACGCCTGCCGAAGTGCCAAGGTCAGCGGCAGAGTTATTGACTTGGGCGCGCGCAAATCCGGGGCGACTCACACATCCTAATGTGAGCAATTTTCTTGGGGCCACCTTTCTTAAACAGGCGCTCTATGAATTGACGCCCGATCTGCAAGTGCTTCAGCAACCGGTCAACGATGCGGTGTTTGATCGGGCCACAGCCTTGCTTTGGGCATGGTATGACCAGTTGCGCCCGGTGCTGTGGCGGCAGGGCACCCAATTCCCGGAAAACGGGCCTGCGCAGCGCCAGTTGCTGGCCGATCGCGAAATTGATATTGCGATTTCCTTCAATCCGTCCGAGGCAGCAGTGCAAATTGAGGCAGGTGTGCTGCCGCGCAGCGTACGCACCTTCACTTTCCGCAAGGGCTCGATTGGCAATACCAGCTTTGTAGCGATCCCATATAACGCCAAGGCCAAGGAAGGCGCAATGGTGCTTGCCAATCTGCTGCTTGAGCCAGCGACCCAGGCGCGGGCGCAAGACATCAAGAACATGGGTAACCTGAATGTGCTGGATGCCAACAAGCTTTCTTCGGCAGACCGGGCCTTGTTTGATCGCCTGACCGCAAGTCCGGCCCTGCTGAATGCTGCCGAGTTGGGCGCGCCCTTGCTGGAGCCGCACGCATCGTGGATGACCCGCATCACTGCTGAGTGGCAACGCCGCTATACCCGGTAGTGGCGCCAGGCGTGGCACTTGCTTGGGCTAGGCCCCTGACCCTCGCCGTGTTTGTGCTGCCGATTGGTGCGGGCCTGCTGGGCACACTTCTGCCAGCGTTTGGTTACCTGCCCGCAGCGGGAGGCTTGCAGTTCAGCCTCAGGCCCTGGCAAGAGCTGTTCGCGCAGCCCGGATTCTTCTCCAGTTTGTGGCTCACCCTGCGCACCGGTATTGGTGCCACTGTGCTGGCTGTATTACTAGCGTTTGGCTTTGGCGCGTGGATTCATCATCGCCCCTGGGGCACGCGAATAGGAGCGATGCTCGCGCCCGTGCTTTCCATGCCTCACGCGGCTTTGGCTATTGGATTCGCTTTTTTTATTGCCCCCTCCGGCTGGTTGGTGCGATGGATTTCCCCCGGTGTGACCGGCTGGGAACTACCGCCGGATATCAGCACTATCGGACATACCTCGGGCTGGCCTTTGGTGGCCTGTTTACTGCTCAAGGAAGTTCCTTATTTGATGTTGATGACCTTGGGCGCTTTGAATCAGGTTCAGGCTCATGCCCAAGTGCGTGCGGCCCGCGTGCTGGGGTATCCACCGGTGCTTGCCTACGTCAAGGTGGTGTTGCCGCAGCTTTACACCCAACTGCGTTTGCCGATCTTTGCCGTGATGGCGTTTTCCTTGTCGGTGGTTGATGTTGCAATCGTCCTCGGGCCCAGCCATCCACCTACGTTAGCTGTTCAGGCAGTGCGCTGGTTTAGCGCGCCCGAAGTATCGAGGTATTTTCCTGCCGCAGCGCTCGCAGTGTTGATCGCAGGCATCGTGCTGGCAGTGCTTGCATTGTGGTTACTTGCCGAGAGGGCAGTAAAGCCCTGGGGCCGGGGCTGGATCGAGCGGGGTGCGCGGCGCTCGCCAATTGTGCAGGGCGCGGTTTGCGCTAGCGCAGCGGTGGGTTTTTTATATGCAGCAACTATGTTGAGCATGGTGGGGCTGCTGCTCTGGTCATTTGCCCAGCAATGGCGCTTTCCCGATGCCTGGCCCAGCGCAATGTCATTGCAAAACTGGTCGCGGCAATTGACCTCGCTAGCCGACCCTTTTTCAACGACCCTCATCGTCGCAATGAGCTCGACCTTGATCGCCTTGTTGCTCACGATGGCCTGTCTGGAGTTTGAGTCGTTTAGCACGCGTCGTCGGGTCAGCGCCCAAAAGCCTTCGGATGGGGTGTTGAATCTGTTGTACTTGCCTTTGATCGTGCCTCAGATTGCATTTGTGTTTGGTGCCCAAGTGCTGCTTGTGCAGCTCGGTTGGGATGGCAACATGCTGGCCGTCATAGCGGCGCACTTGGTGTTTGTTTTGCCCTATCTTTTTTTATCGTTGGCCGATCCGTGGCGCAAGTTTGACCAGCGTTACACCCGCACTTCGCTTAGCTTGGGCGTTAAGCCTTTCAAAAGCTTTGTGACCATCAAGCTACCGATTCTTCTGCGCCCGATTCTGATTGCCTGTGCGATTGCCTTTGCGGTGAGTGTTGGGCTGTATTTGCCCACCTTGTTTGCCGGGGCGGGGCGCATTTCAACACTGACAACCGAAGCCCTTACGCTTTCGGCAGGTGCTGACCGGCGGGTGATTGCGGTGTGGGCTGTATTGCAGGCGCTATTGCCTCTGATGGTGTTTTGGCTGGCCAGCGGGCTACCCCGTATTGTGTACCGTCGGCGAAAGGGGCTGCAGGTTTGAGTTCGATAACACTTGAGTTGCGCGATGTGCGCATCGATTTGTCAGGACGACGTTTGGTGGGGCCATTGAACCTGCACATCGTAAGTGGGGTATGCGTCACCCTGATGGGGCCAAGCGGCTGTGGCAAGTCGAGTTTGCTGGCCTATGTCGCGGGCACGCTTGATGAAGTGTTTACAGCGCAGGGCGGCATTCATCTGGCCGGTGAGTCTTTAAACCGCAAGCCGCCTGAGCAGCGTGGACTAGGCATGCTGTTTCAGGATGATCTTCTCTTCCCGCATCTATCTGTTGGCGGGAATCTCGGTTTCGCACTGGCAGCATCTCGCGCAGATCGCGATGTAAGGCGCAAACGAATCGAGGAAGCACTGGAAGCGGCTGGGCTCGCTGGATTTGCTGATCGTGATCCTGCAACCTTGTCAGGCGGCCAACGGGCGCGGGTGGCTTTGATGCGTACTCTGATGGCCGAGCCGCGTGCGCTTCTGCTCGATGAGCCCTTCAGCAAGCTTGATACCCAGCTGCGGGAAGATATCCGGCGCTTTGTCTTTGAGCATGCGCGCCAGAGGGGATTGCCAATGCTGCTGGTGACCCATGATCAGGCAGATGCGGCTGCTGCCGCAGGGCCTGTGATCGATTTGGAGGAGCACTCTGCGATCGCTACTTCGCAGGAATGAATAGTGGTGGCGCATCAGGGACTCGAACCCCGGACCTGCGGATTATGATTCCGTCGCTCTAACCAACTGAGCTAATGCGCCAAAGGGCGCGAAGTGTAGCCAACCCTGAGTCAGAAGTCAAAGTCAGGTCTCCAATGTCTTGGCAAAAACCACCTCGACACGGGTGCCAGGGGGGTTCAGTCCGGGCCGCGCATCCTCAAGAATGATCCGTGCATCATGCTGTGATGCGATCTCCTTGGCAATCGCCAAGCCCAGACCACTGCCATCGGCTTCGTTACCCAGGACTCGGTAAAAGCGCTCAAACACCAACTCACGGTCTGACTCGGGAATACCGACCCCGCTGTCTTCAACTGATGCGATAACCTCGATCAGGGTACTGCGCACACTCACCGTGACTTCGCCGCCTTTTGGGGTGTAGCGCAGTGCGTTATCAATCAGGTTGGCAAACAACTCACGCAGCAAAATCGGGTGCCCGACGATCGGCGCAGGATCATCGTCAGATTCAAAGCCGAAGTCGATATTGCGATCCAGCGCCCGGTCCGCATACTGCAGCATGATTTCGCGGACAAAAGCGCTCAACTCCATGGGAGCCAGTACAGATGTTTCGCGCAAATTTTCCATGCGCGCTAGGGCAAGGAGTTGATTGATGACATGCGCTGCTCGATCAGCGCTGCGGATTAGCTGATCCAGGCCGCGCTGGGTTTCTTCGGCAGAAGATGCGCTGCCTATAAGCTCGGCTTGTGAGCGCAATCCTGCCAGCGGGGTCTTCATCTG
>JAIYCW010000063.1 GCA_027487815.1 Burkholderiales bacterium | reverse complement strand
TGTATGTGCCCGGTGGCAAGGCGGCTTACCCATCCTCAGTGCTGATGAATGCCATTCCAGCCAAGGTGGCCGGAGTGTCTGAGTTGGTGATGGTGGTGCCCACACCGGATGGTGTGCGTAATGCGCTCGTGCTGGCTGCTGCGGCAATTGCCGGTGTGGATCGCGTGTTTTTGATGGGCGGCGCGCAAGCCGTGGGCGCATTGGCTTATGGCACAGCCACCGTGCCCGCAGTTGATAAAATCGTGGGTCCTGGCAACGCGTATGTGGCTGAAGCCAAGCGCCGCGTGTTTGGCACCGTTGGCATCGACATGATCGCCGGTCCTAGTGAAATTCTTGTGGTGTGCGATGGTTCGGTGTCGCCCGACTGGATCGCGATGGACCTCTTCTCGCAGGCCGAGCATGATGAGATGGCGCAGGCGATTTTGTTGTGCCCCGATGCCGCCTTTATTGAAGAGGTCGCGCGTTCAATCGAACGCTTGCTGGCGACCATGCCGCGCGCTCAGGTGATTGCCACTTCATTGCGTGATCGGGGGGCCTTGATCAAGGTGCGCGATTTGCACGAGGCCTGTGAACTGATTAATCAGATCGCGCCCGAGCATCTTGAGGTCGCCACCAGCAATGCCAATGAACTCCTGCCAATGATTCGTCATGCAGGCGCGATTTTTCTGGGGCCCTACAGCTCTGAGTCCCTGGGTGATTATTGCGCTGGCCCCAACCATGTATTGCCCACCATGCGCACCGCGCGCTTTTCCTCGCCGCTTGGTGTTTATGATTTTCAGAAGCGTTCAAGCTTGATTGAGGTATCGGCTGCGGGGGCACAAAGCCTGGGCCAGATCGCCTCGGTGCTGGCCCATGGTGAAGGCCTCACAGCGCATGCGCGCAGTGCCGAATTGCGATTGGTGAAGCCATGAAGACGCCCGCCAGCAGTGCGCAGCGTTTCGTGCGGGCCGATGTGCAGGCGATGGCGAGTTATCACGTGCCCGATGCCACTGGGCTGATCAAGCTCGATGCGATGGAAAACCCCTATGGCTTGCCGGAACAAGTGCGCCATGAGCTCTCGCAAGCTTTGAGCGCTTTGGCACTGAATCGCTATCCGCAGCCAGCGTATGCGCCCTTGAAGGAAGCCCTGAAGGCGGCCTTTGATATCCCAGCGGCTTCGCAAGTGATTGTGGGTAATGGATCGGATGAATTGATCAGCATGCTGATCATCGCCACTGCGCCCGGGGTGGTGATCTCGGCCTGGCCCTCGTTTGTGATGTACGACATGTCGGCGCGATTTGCGGGCAGCCGTTTTGTTGGCGTGCCGCTTAAGGCCCAGGACTTCAGCCTGGATGTTGAGGCGATGCTTGCAGCGATTGCCGAGCATCAGCCAGCCGTCGTGTTTCTCGCCTATCCGAATAACCCCACTGGCAATTGTTTCGATGAAGCTGCCATGCTCAGCATTTTGCAGGCCGCCCCTGGACTGGTGGTGATCGATGAGGCTTATCAGCCGTTTGCGCAAAGCACCTGGATGAATCGTCTTGCGGAGTTTCCGAATCTGGTGGTGATGCGCACCGTGTCCAAGCTGGGTCTGGCTGGTGTGCGGTTGGGCTACATGGCGGGTGCGGCCCCATGGATCGAGCAGTTTGAAAAAGTTCGCCCACCTTACAACGTGAACGTACTCTCTGAAGCGGCTGTGCGCCTGGTGCTCAAGCATAAGGCTGCGCTGGATGCGCAGGCCGAACAGCTTCGTCATGATCGAGAAGCTTTGCAAAAAGCGCTCTTGGCACTGCCCGGCGTCAATCCGTTTGCTTCGCGTGCCAACTTCATTTTGGCGCGTGTGCCCGATAGCGCCCGCATCTTCGCTGCCATGCGCGAGCGTGGGGTACTGATCAAGGACGTCAGTAAAATGCATCCCATGCTTGCCAATTGTCTGCGCATCACTATCGGCAGTCCATCCGAAAACCAGGCCATGCTGGCCGCCTTAAGTGCCAGTCTGTAACAATGTCAACATGCACAATGTCAATATGCGGATAGCCGAAGTCCAACGCAACACGGCCGAAACCCAGATTCGCGTCAAGATCAATCTGGATGGCACCGGGCAGGGCCTGCTCGATACTGGCGTGCCGTTTCTCGATCACATGCTTGATCAGATTCGGCGTCATGGCCTGATCGACATGGAGGTGCAGGCCAAAGGCGATCTGCATATTGATGCGCATCACACGGTGGAAGATATCGGGATCACCCTGGGTATGGCGGTTGCGCAGGCCCTGGGCGATAAGAAGGGCATTCGCCGCTATGGTCATGCTTATGTGCCACTGGATGAAGCACTCTCGCGTGTGGTGATCGATTTATCGGGTCGCCCCGGGCTTGAGTTTCATGTGCCTTTCAAGCGAGCAATGATTGGTGGCTTTGATGTGGATCTGGCCCATGAGTTTTTTCAGGGTTTGGTGAATCATGCTGCGATGACGCTGCACATCGACAACCTGCGCGGCGAGAATGCACATCATCAATGTGAAACCGTCTTCAAGGCCTTCGCGAGAGCCTTGCGCATGGCGGTTGAGCCGGATGCGCGTGCTGCTGGCACCATTCCTTCGACCAAAGAGGCGCTCTAGGCTCGATCATGACAACCATCGCGGTGGTCGATTACGGCATGGGCAATTTGCGTTCGGTGGCCAAGGCGCTGGAGCATGTGGCCCCCAAGAAGCGGGTGATCATTTCCAGCAATGCCCAGGAAATCGATGCGGCCGAACGGGTGGTGTTCCCCGGCCAGGGGGCCATGCCCGATTGCATGCGCTATCTTGATGCCTCGGGTTTGCGTGAAGTGGTGCTTAAAGCTGCCGCAACCAAACCCCTGTTTGGGGTCTGTGTTGGCGAGCAGATGTTGTTTGAAATGAGCGAAGAAGGCCCCACTGCCGGCCTTGGCGTATTGCCGGGAAAGGTTGTGCGATTTGATCAGGCATTGCGCGGTCGGCTCAAGGTGCCCCACATGGGCTGGAACCGCGTGCGCCAGGCCCAGCCTCACCCTCTGTGGAGCGGGGTGGCCGATGGGGCGTATTTCTATTTTGTACACAGCTTTTTTGCCCAGACCTCAAACGATGAAATTAGCGTGGGCACCACTGATTACGGTGCGCCCTTTACCTGCGCAGTAGCCAGGGATAATATTTTCGCTACTCAATTCCACCCCGAAAAAAGCGCGCGTAGCGGTCTGCAGCTCTACTCCAACTTCATCGACTGGAATCCCTAGTCCCTCTCAAGCCTCTACCCACTATGCTGCTGATTCCTGCGATCGATCTCAAAGACGGCCGTTGCGTGCGCCTCAAACAGGGCGACCTCAACGACGCTACCGTGTTTTCCGAAGACCCTGCTCAAATGGCCCGCTTGTGGCTCGATCAGGGAGCCGAGCGGCTGCATCTGGTGGATTTGAATGGCGCGATTGCCGGTAAGCCTAAAAACGAATCGGTGATCAAGGCGATCTTGCGTGAGGTGAATGGCGCGGTGCCGGTGCAATTAGGTGGTGGTATCCGCGATCTCGACACCATCGAGCGTTATCTTGATGATGGCCTGGAGTTTTTGATCATCGGCACAGCGGCCGTGAAAAACCCGGGCTTGTTGCACGATGCTTGCAGCGCTTTTCCCGGGCAAATCATCGTGGGCATTGATGCCAAGGATGGCAAAGTGGCCACCGATGGTTGGAGCAAGCTCACCGGCCATGATGTGGTGGATCTGGCCAAGAAGTTTGAAGACTATGGCGTGGAAGCCGTGATCTATACCGATATCGGGCGAGACGGCATGATGACCGGCGTGAATATCGAAGCCACCGT
>JAIYCW010000050.1 GCA_027487815.1 Burkholderiales bacterium | reverse complement strand
TGAGGCCTAAAGCTAAGGTCTGGCCAAGGGGTTGGGTTGGGCTTGGCGCGCGGCTGTAAAGCCAAATGGAGCCCTCGCTCAAACAAGGTGCGCAGACTGATTCCTTGCTCCCTGGCCGCTTGTTTGGCCTGCTCAAGCAAGGCATCGGAGACTTCGATGGTGGTTTTCATATGGGCGGCCCAGCTATTAATATGGGGATATGGTAACCCAGCCTCGTGGTGTCCCGCAACGATTAAAAAAGCTCAATGAATCCTTGGCTTTGACCGACTCCTAGCCACCTGGCTTAGCGAAACGGGTTCACGATCTTGACCCCATTGATCACTTCATTTGCATTCAAGTCTCCGGAGTAAAGCGTGTTGCATCCGCTGGTGACGGCGGCTTGAACAATCAAAGCATCCCAAAAGGAAAGGCTTCGCAGCCGATGTAAATCAGTGGCTTCAATCACAAGCTGCGGCGTTGGAGTCACCACCTGAAAGCTCGCAAAAAACCGTAGCCTCGATACCGCAAAATCCGCAGGCAACTTGAGCTTGCTGATGGCAGCCTGGTAATACTCCTGCATCACCTGTGAAGAGATTACCGCGTCGCCGTCGCGATAAAGCCTGGCGATCAACTCCGCGGCGGCAGTCTGCTTTTGTGGGAACGCGGCATCGTCCGCGTACACGAGAATATTGGTATCGATGAACGCTGCCATCCGATTACACGTCCCGCTGCAATTCGGCGCGATTAAACTGCCACCCGCCTGAGTTTCCGCGTCCGGCGCTGGCGAGATAGGCCTCGGCTTCGCGTGTACGCTGATCTGCCCCGGCGAGTCGATCAATCTGGTCGCGGATGAACTGATTCAAGCTAATGCCCATTTTTTGGGCGGCTTCGCGGGCTCGGGCGGCTGCTTGTTCATCCACCGAGAGGGTAAGGTTTGCCATAAGTTTGGCTCCAAAACGTAACAACATTATTTTACGTGCACACGTAATGTGTGACAAGCCTTGGCTGGCCCCTAAGGGGATAACCCCGCCAACCCCGTAAAATGCAGCTTTTGCACTCCTCTCAACCCGCACTTCGTCTATGACCACCCCCTTGATCGCCAACGTCACCCTCAACCCGCAAGCCAACGTCTATTTCGATGGCAAGTGCGTGAGCCACTCCTTCACCTTGGTCGATGGCACCCGCAAATCTGCTGGCGTGATCCTGCCCTCAAGCCTGGTGTTCAACACTGGCGCGGCCGAGATCATGGAGTGTGTTGGCGGGGCCTGCGAGTTCAAGCTCGATGGGTCTGTAGAGTGGGTGAAGTCCGCCGCTGGTGAACGTTTTAGCGTGCCTGCCAATAGCCGCTTCGAGATTCGCTGCACCGAGCCTTATCACTACATCTGCCACTTCGCTTAAAAGCCCGCCATGCCCACCATTCTTCAATCTCTGCCCCTGGGTGACAAAGTTGGGATCGCTTTTTCAGGCGGCCTCGACACAAGCGCGGCTTTGCGCTGGATGAAAAACAAGGGCGCGCGCCCTTATGCCTACACCGCCAATCTGGGCCAGCCCGATGAGCCAGACTACGACGAGATTCCGCGTAAGGCGATGGAGTATGGCGCTGAGAAAGCCCGCCTGATCGATTGCCGCTCGCAGTTGGCCTCGGAAGGCATTGCGGCTTTGCAGGCAGGTGCGTTTCATATCACCACCGCAGGCATGACCTACTTCAACACGACGCCACTAGGCCGTGCAGTCACCGGCACGATGTTGGTCTCGGCGATGAAGGAAGACGACGTCAATATCTGGGGCGATGGCAGCACCTTTAAAGGCAACGATATCGAGCGCTTCTATCGCTATGGCCTGCTCACCAATCCACAGCTCAAGATCTACAAGCCTTGGCTTGATCAGCAATTCATTGATGAGTTGGGTGGCCGCGCAGAGATGAGCGCCTTCATGACCAAAGAAGGCTTTGGCTACAAGATGAGCGCCGAGAAGGCCTACTCCACCGATAGCAATATGCTGGGCGCCACGCATGAAGCCAAGGATCTGGAGTTTCTGAATAGCGGCATCAAGATCGTGAACCCGATCATGGGCGTGCCGTTTTGGCGCGAAGACTGCATCGTTAAAAACGAAACCGTGAGTGTGCGCTTTGAAGAAGGTATTCCAGTCGCGTTGAACGGTCAGCGCTTCGCCAGCCTCATGGATGTGATTCTTGAAGCCAACATCATCGGTGGTCGCCATGGGCTGGGCATGAGCGATCAAATCGAAAATCGCATCATCGAAGCCAAAAGCCGCGGCATCTATGAAGCGCCTGGCCTGGCCTTGCTCTTCATTGCGTATGAGCGCCTGGTCACCGGGATTCATAACGAAGACACCATCGAGCAGTATCGCGACAATGGTCGCAAGCTTGGCCGCCTGCTTTATCAAGGCCGCTGGTTTGATCCGCAAGCGATCATGCTGCGCGAAACCGCACAGCGCTGGGTGGCCCGCGCAATCACTGGCGAGGTCACCATCGAATTGCGGCGGGGCAATGACTACTCATTGCTCAACACCGAATCGCCCAACCTCACCTACAAGCCTGAGCGCTTGTCGATGGAAAAGGTGGAAGACGCGCCCTTCTCCCCCGCAGATCGTATCGGCCAGCTCACCATGCGCAACCTCGATATCGTCGACACGCGTGACAAGCTTGCGATCTACACCGCCACTGGCTTGCTCTCCTCGAATCAAGAAGGCGGGCCGCCCAAGCTGGGGTCGTAGTTCCTTTACTGGTCAGCAGCATTGATTAAACGTTTCGAACGCTTAAGGAGATGGTCATGAACTATGTTGATGGATTTGTAGCCGCAGTGCCTGTTGCCAGCAAAGAAGCCTACCTGGCACACGCCGCTCACATGGCAGCGATCATGAAGGAGTACGGCGCATTGAGCGTTGTTGAAACCTGGGGTGATGATGTGCCCGAGGGCAAGCTCACCTCCTTCACCATGGC
>JAIYCW010000051.1 GCA_027487815.1 Burkholderiales bacterium | reverse complement strand
GAGCGCAACACGGCTCGGCCATCTGCGCGGCGGCTGTAGGGGGTTGGGCCTGCGCCCTTGAGTTGCAGCTCGTAGCGCAATCCGTCGGTGCCGGGTAAATCACCGAGGAGCAATGCGCGGCCGTCGCCAAGTTGCCCCGCCCAGACGCCAAATTGATGACCTGAATAGACCGAGGCCAGCGGCTCGCTACCAGGCCAAAGCGCGTTGCCGCTCAGCATGCTTACGGCCGTCTCGTTACTCAACTGCACAATTTCGAGGTCAAGCAAGGTTGACACTTCCGGGTTGAGCGCAAGGAGCTGCGGCTTGGGCAAGCCTTCAGGATCAATGAAGCTGTAAAACCGCTCTCCAAGCTGAGCGAAACTTGAAGCCAAGGTCGGCATGTGAACGTCGACGGTTTCGAACTCAGCTATGGCCGAGGCCGCGGGTGGGTTTACCCCAATAGTGGAAATGCTCATCCCGGTATTCTATTGGCCCCTGCAAACTAATTCACTGGAGACCCTGTTGATGCAAGCCCTGATGATGGACCAGCCACTGTTGATTTCGTCGGTGCTGCAGCATGCAGCGCGCCACCATGCAGGGGTGGAAATTGTCTCGCGTCGGGTTGAAGGCGATATTCATCGCTACACGTATGCGCAATGCGAAGCCCGCGCGCGGCAGCTCGCCAGTGCCCTGCAGATGCACGGGATGCAATCGGGTGATCGCATCGCTACGCTGGCCTGGAATGGCTATCGGCATATGGAGATTTACTACGCGGTCGGAGGATCGGGCTCGGTGATTCACACGATCAATCCGAGACTGCACCCCGATCAGATTGCCTGGATTGTGAATCACGCCGAAGACCGGATGATGGCCTTTGATGCCACCTTCCTGCCGATTGTGCAGGCGATTGCCAAACGCTGTCCGACGGTCAGCAAATGGATTTTCATGGCGGCGGCGGATCGTATCCCTGCGGATCACGGCATTGAAAATCTGGTGAGTTACGAAGATTTGCTTGCGCAAGGATCACAAGCGTTTACCTGGCCGACCTTCGATGAAACAACGGCTGTGGGCCTGTGCTACACCAGCGGCACCACCGGTAATCCGAAAGGGGCCTTGTATTCCCACAGATCAAGCGTGTTGCATGCCTATGCGGCTGCGCTACCCGACGCAATGGCTGCCTCTGCTCGCGATTGCATCTTGCCGGTTGTGCCAATGTTTCACGTCAATGCCTGGGGTCTGCCCTATACCTGCCCTCTGGTCGGAGCCAAGCTTGTGATGCCAGGCCCGGCGCTGGACGGCAAGTCACTCTATGATTTGTTCGAAGCTGAGGCAGTTACTTATTCGGCTGGTGTTCCCACTGTGTGGCTCGGGCTATTGCAGTATGTTCAGCAAAACAATCTGAAGTTTTCAACCTTCAGACGTACTGTGATCGGTGGATCGGCATGCCCACCGGCGATGATCAAGACCTTTAACGACCAGTTCGATGTGGATGTGATCCACGCTTGGGGCATGACTGAGATGTCACCCCTGGGCACCTTGTGCCGACTGCAAAACAAGCATCTTGCCTTGCCCCATGAGGCCCAGCGTAAGTTGCTGGAGAAGCAAGGCCATGTGGTCTATGGCGTGGATATGAAGATCGTCGATGATGACGGAAAAGAAATCGCCTGGGATGGAAAAACCTACGGCAACCTCCTGGTGCGCGGCCCTTGGGTGGTCAAGTCGTACTTCCGGGCCGACGGTGGTGATCCGCTTGTGTATGACGAGCAGGGGAGAGGTTGGTTCCCCACTGGCGATGTCGCTACGATTGATGAAGATGGCTATATGCAAATCACCGATCGCAGCAAGGATGTCATCAAGTCTGGCGGCGAATGGATCAGCTCAATCGATCTTGAGAACCTCGCCATGGCCCACCCGGCGGTAGCCAATGCTGCGGTAATCGGGGTTGCACATCCCAAATGGGATGAGCGTCCACTACTTGTCGTTGTTAAAAAACCTGGGCAGGAGGTGGGTCGCGAACAAATCCTTAGTTTTTATGAGGGCAAAATTGCCAAGTGGTGGACGCCCGACGATGTGCAGTTTGTAGAGGCAATTCCCCTCGGAGCGACCGGCAAAATTCTTAAAACCAAACTGCGTGAAGCATTTAAAGACTATCGCTTGCCAAGTGCTGATGTATGATTCCCCGCGAATCGATCTGAGAGTCGATCAAACGATTTTTATGGAGACCTTATGAAGTTCATTTCCCGTGTGGCTCTTGGAGCTGTTGTCAGTGGCATGATGCTCGGCTCAGCCGTAGCTCAGTCCGGCACCGTCAAAATTGCATTTATCGATCCGCTGTCTGGCCCGTTTGCACCGGTCGGTCAAAACCAGTTGCGCGCCTGGCAAATTGTGGCCGAGCAAGCCAACAGCAAAAAGTGGGCTGGTGATGTCAAGTTTGAAATCGTTGGTTTCGACGGCAAAGGCAGCCCCCAGGAAAGCTTGACCGTGCTCAAGCAGATCATCGACCAAGACATCCGCTACGTTACCCAGGGCAACGGCTCGGGCGTGGCGATTGCTTTGTCGGATGCGATCCAGAAGCACAATGACCGCAACCCCGGCAAAGAGATTGTGTTCATCAACTACGCTGCTGTTGATCCTTCGCTTACCAACGAGCGTTGCAGCTTCTGGCACTTCCGTCTTGACGTGAATGCCGACATGAAAATGGAGGCTCTGACCTCTTACATGGAGAAGAACAAGGACATCAAGAAGGTATACCTGATCAACCAGGACTACGCCTTTGGCCGTTCGGTCGCTGCGGCTGCCAAAAAAGACTTGGGACGCAAGCGTCCTGACATCCAGATCGTCGGTGAAGATTTGCATCCCCTCGGTCAAGTCAAGGATTTCTCACCGTATGTCGCCAAAATCAAGGCTGCTGGTGCCGACACGGTTGTGACCGGTAACTGGGGTGCGGACTTGGCGCTGCTGATCAAGGCGGCTAAGGACGGCGGCTTGAACTCGAACTTCTACACCTACTACGCTGGCACCACTGGCGTGGGTACGGCGATGGGCGCCTCGGGTGAAAACCGCGTGCACCTGGTAGCCAACTGGCATCCAAACATCGATAAGTATCCTGGTTCGGACATCGTTGAAGGCTTCAAGAAGAAGTACAACGACGACTACTACACCGCGCAAACTTATATCGGTCTTCAGTTGATCAGTGAAGCAATGAAGCGGACCAAGTCCACTGACGCTACCAAGGTCGCCTTTGCCATGGAAGGTATGAAGATCAACACGATTAACGGTGAAGTGGAAATGCGCGCAACCGACCACCAGTTGCAGCAAAACGTCTATATCGCCACTTGGGCGAAAATGGATGGCAAAGCCGTGAAGTATGACTTCGAAAAGACCGGCTTTGGCTGGAAGCAGCAGCAGATGCTCCCTTCCTATGTGGCCGCACAACCGACCTCGTGCCAGATGAAGCGTCCTGCCAAGCCCTAATCAAGCTGCGCGGATGATGTAGTCAAGATCAACGGCTCAGAACCCGCAGGGGACTGAGCCGTTGGTTTATCTGAGGGTCGAGATCGGCGGGGTAGATCAGTGGAAGCGTTTTTTCAGTCGTTGCTCAACGGGCTGTCTTATGGACTCCTGTTGTTCATGTTGTCATCGGGGTTGACCCTGATCTTCAGCATGATGGGGGTGCTTAATTTTGCGCACGCCTCGTTTTACATGATCGGTGCCTACCTGGCCTACCAGGTCACCAAGTGGGTTGGGTTTTGGCCAGCCCTGGTAATTGCACCGATTCTCGTGGGCTTGATTGGGGCGGCTGTAGAACGCTTTGGATTGCGCCGGGTTCACAAGTTTGGGCATGTGCCTGAGCTGCTCTTCACCTTTGGTTTGTCTTACATCATCTTCGAGTTGATTCAGATCGTCTGGGGGCGTGCTGCCGTGCCTAATCCAGTACCGGCTGCGCTCGATGGAACCATCACGCTTGCCGGTGTCACGCTTTCCAAGTTCCGCCTGTTCATGATGGGTATGGCGATCGTGATGCTTGCGGCAATTTATATGCTCTTGACCCGCACGCGAATTGGTTTGGTGATTCAGGCGGCATTGACCCATCCAGAAACTGCAGAGGCTTTGGGCCATAACGTGCCCAGAGTATTCATGCTGGTGTTCGGGGGAGGTTGTGCGCTAGCAGGGCTTGCTGGGGTGATTGGCGGTGTAGCGTTTGTTACCGAACCGGCCATGGCTCAAGCAGTCGGCTCGATTATTTTTGTTGTCACCGTGGTGGGCGGAATGGGGTCACTCGGAGGCGCCTTTATCGCGTCAATTCTGATTGGCTTTATTTTGACCTTCGGTGTCCAGATCGACACCTCGGTCGCTTCACTGTTTAACATTACCAATGTGGCTGAATCTTCAATGAAGACCTTATTGTCCCTCAAGGTCTCGCAAGTCACCCCAGTGCTGCCTTACCTCTTGCTGGTACTTATTTTGATTTTCAGACCCAAAGGTCTGATGGGCACAAGGGAGGGCTAAGCGATGTTGAGTTTAAGACCTTCCACGGTGTCTATTCAGGGCACGCCCCACCTTCAATTCAAGTCCGCCAATATCGGTCGGGTCGTGGTGTGGGGTGCGTTTGCCTTGATTCTGCTGATCCTGCCCTTGTTATTTACCAAGAGCTTTGCTCTGACCTTGCTTTCGCAAACTGGTATCTGGATCATTCTTTGTCTGTCCTACAACATGCTGTTCGGACAGGGCGGCATGTTGTCGTTCGGGCATGCGGTGTATTCAGGTTTGGGAGCTTTTTTTGCTGTCCATACCCTGAACATGGCGGGTGGCGGGCAGCTGCCGATCCCGGTGTCGCTGGTGCCTTTGGTTGGAGGTGTTTTTGGTGCTCTGTTTGGTGTGATTTTTGGTTACGTCACCACCAAAAAATCAGGCACTCCATTTGCAATGATTACCCTGGGTATTGGTGAGATGGCCTGGGTAGCCACCCAAATGTTCCCCGGATTTTTCGGTGGCGAAGGTGGCGTGACGACGAATCGTGTGATTGGTCAGCCCGTCATGGGGATCAGCTACGGGCCCGCGATTCAGGTCTATTACCTGATAGCCGTGTGGTGCTTCATCTGTGTCGCGGGGATGTTCGCTTTCTCCCGCACGCCGCTTGGCCGGATCTCAAATGCGGTGCGTGAGAATCCTGAGCGCGTGGAGTTCTTCGGCTACAACACCCAGCGAGTCCGCTTTATCGTATTGATTGTTTCGGCATTTTTCTCCGGTATTGCCGGGGGCTTGTCAGCGATCAATTTCGAGATTGTTTCGGGCGAGAATCTGCATGCAGTGCGCTCGGGCGGAATCCTGCTAGCCACGTTTATCGGTGGTGCACTATTCTTTTTTGGGCCGATCCTTGGGGCGGTGATCTTCGTGTTTTTCGCGATTGCGCTATCCGACTACACCAAAGCCTGGCAGCTTTATCTGGGCTCTTTCTTTGTGTTGATGGTGATGTTTGCGCCTGGCGGGATCGCAGGGATCATCCTGCTGAATCTTAGGGTAGCGAAGTTTGGTTACTTCAAACGCCTGCTTGATCACTATGCCGGCTTGCTGCTGACAGGGGTGGTTTTGTTGCTGGCGGTCATTGCATTGATCGAGATGGGATACCACCTTACGCTTGAAGCCGCCAATGGCACACAAATGAAGCTGTTCGGCTTTAAGGTGGATACCGCTTCGCCAGAGCTATGGGTGTTGGTGTTGGGTAGCCTTGTGATTGGAGCCCTTGCTTTTGAATGGGCGCGCAGGCGCTTTAATCAGGAGTGGGGCGCGATTGAAGAAAAAATCGAAGAAACCGTCAAGCGGGAGGCCATGGCATGAGTGCAGCCGGACTAAAACTGACGGATGTACGAAAGAGCTTCGGGAAAACCGAGATCATTCGCGGAGTTAATCTCGAAATCGCAGCGGGCGAACGGCATGCTGTGATTGGGCCAAATGGCGCCGGAAAATCAACGCTGTTTAATTTGATATCAGGTCGCTTTGGTGTGAGCAGTGGCTCGATTGAATTGCATGGGCGTTCGATCATTGGAGCCAAGCCCTACGAAATCAATCGCATGGGCTTGTCGCGCAGTTTTCAAATCACCAACATCTTTCCGCGTTTGTCGGTGTACGAGAACTTGCGCTGCGCTACTTTGTATTCGCTGGGCTACAAATATTCTTTCTGGCACCGCCTGAGTCAACTCAAGGATGCGGCTGAGCGAGCCGATGCCGTTTTGGACCAGATTGGGCTGCGCCGCCGTCGCGAAACCCAAGCGGGCTTGCTGACTTATGCAGAACAACGCGCTCTTGAAATCGGCATCACGATTGCCGGTGGTGCGAATGTGATCTTGCTTGACGAGCCAACAGCCGGGATGAGTCGCTCGGAAAGTGACCATGCGGTGGAGTTGATCAGACGTGTCACCGAGGGCAAGACTCTCGTGATGGTGGAACACGACATGAGCGTGGTGTTTGGGCTGGCTGACCGAATCTCCGTACTGGTCTACGGTGAGGTCATTGCCAGCGACAAACCCGAGAACATTCGGGGTAACGCAGCTGTACAGGAAGCCTACCTGGGCACGACCGTCGGCGAGGAGGCAAGCCATGCTTGAGCTTAAAGATTTGCATGCGTATTACGGCAAGAGTCATGTGCTGCATGGTGTGGATATGCATGTGCAGGCTGGCGAGATCGTTAGCTTGTTGGGTCGTAACGGAGTAGGGCGCTCCACCACGGTGAAGTCATTGATGGGGCTGGTGGATTGCTCGGGATCAGCGATTTTCAAAGGTCAGCAGCTGGTGGGCAAAAAACCTTTTGAAGTGGCGCATCTCGGGTTGGGTTATGTTCCCGAGAATCGGGATATCTTTCCCTCCCTGACAGTGGATCAGAATCTGATTCTCGGGCTGAAAGGCAAGAATCCCGGACGCTGGTCCTTTGAAGACATGTACAACATGTTTCCTAGGCTCAAGGAGCGCCAGCATACCCAGGCAGGGGTGCTTTCCGGCGGTGAGCAACAAATGCTGACTCTTTGCCGCACCCTGATGGGCGATCCCGATCTCATCATGATTGATGAGCCCACCGAGGGTCTTGCCCCCAAGATTGTTGAGCTTGTGGGGCAGTATTTGAAAGAGCTCAAGAATCGGGGACTGGCTGTGTTACTGGTGGAGCAGAAATTGGCGATTGCGCTTGAAATTTCCCAGCGCGTGTATGTCATGGGCCACGGGTCAATCGTGTTTGAAGGCACGCCGGCAGAATTGAAGGCCAACGCACAGATTCGTCGCGAATGGCTTGAGGTGTAAAGTAGTGTTTTGACGATCAGACGCCGATTGCCTCAGCTTCGGCGTCATTTTTTGAAATAAAAACGAACGACTGTTCGTTTTCTTGGAGGCTCCAATGACTCAATCACATGCCGCCTATGCGGTACAAGGCGACATAGCGATCATCACAATGCATAACCCCCCGGTTAACGGGTTGGGTCATGCGTTGCGGATGGGTATCGCCGATGGTCTGCAGCAGGCGCAGGCCGATGCTGCAGTGAAGGCCATCATTTTGACTGGTGGTGGCAAGGCGTTCTCTGGCGGCGCAGATATCAAGGAGTTCAATACTCCGGCCGCTATCGCTGAGCCCAACCTATTGACCCTGATCAGTATTCTTGAGCAGTGCACCAAGCCAGTCATTGCTGCTGTTCACACTGTTTGCATGGGCGGTGGGCTTGAGCTGGCTTTGGGTGCGCACTTCCGCGTGGCAAGTCCTAGCGCGTTGATTGCGCTGCCCGAGGTCAAACTGGGCCTGATCCCTGGTGCGGGTGGTACACAGCGTTTGCCCCGTGTAATTCCTGTTGAGGCTGCGCTCAATATCATTGTGTCGGGCGAGCCGGTCAAGGCCGAGAAATTTGCGGGCACCAAGCTCTTCGATGAACTGATCGAAGGCGATCTGATGACGGGCGCGATTGCGTTTGCTCACAAGGTATTGGCTGAGAATCGTGGGTTGCCCAAGGTGCGCGATCTCAAGCCCAAGCATCCGAATCCTCAAGCCTTCTTCCAGTTTGCAAAAAACATGGTGGCAGGTGTGGCCAAGAACTTCCCTGCGCCATTAAAGTGCGTCGAGGCAGTGGCAGCTTCAATGAGCAAATCATTTGATGAGGGCATGAAGCTCGAGCGGGCGCTTTTTATTGAACTTTTGCAATCGCCTGAGTCGCGTGCTTTGCGCCACGCGTTTTTTGGTGAGCGTAGTGCGAGCAAAATTCCCGATGTGCCCGAAGACACGCCCTTGCGGACCATTCAGTCTGCAGCAGTGATTGGCGCAGGCACGATGGGCGGTGGTATTGCGATGAACTTTGCCAACGCTGGCATACCAGTGATCGTGCTTGAGGCCAAGCCCGAGGCGCTTGAGAAAGGCCTTGGCATCATTCGCAAGAACTATGAGAGCACAGTGAAAAAAGGGCGTCTGAAGCCCGAGGATGCCGAGAAGCGGGTCGGGCTTATCAAGGGCACGATGGATTACGCCGATTTGGCGCAGGCCGATATCGTGGTGGAAGCCGTGTTTGAAGACATGGATGTAAAAAAGGCGGTGTTTACCAAGCTTGATGAAGTCATGAAGCCCGGCGCTATCCTGGCCTCCAACACATCGACTTTGGATGTGAACCAGATTGCCAATTTCACCAAGCGGCCACAAGACGTGATTGGTACGCACTTTTTCTCGCCAGCCAATGTGATGAAGCTGCTCGAGATCGTGCGTGGGGCCAAGACTGGCAAGGATGTGCTGGCAACTACCATGGCTTTGTCGAAGAAGATTCGCAAAACTGGCGTGGTCTCCGGCGTGTGCGATGGCTTTATCGGTAACCGGATGATCGAGCAATACAGCCGTCAGGGCCTCTACATGCTTGAAGAAGGCGCAAGCCCTCAGCAGGTGGACAAGGCCATTGAAAAATTCGGGTTTGCGATGGGCCCTTTCCGTATGGGCGATCTGGCAGGCAATGACGTGGGCTGGTATATCCGCAAGCGTCGGTATCTGGAGCGGCCCAACATGCAATATCCAAAGATTGCGGACAAACTGTGTGAGCTCGGGCGCTTTGGTCAAAAAACCGGTGCAGGCTGGTACCGCTACGAAGCAGGTAAGCGTGATGCGATGGTGGATCCTGTGGTGACCGAGTTGATTGAAAAACATCGTGCTGAAATTGGCGCAAAAGTGCGCAAGATCAGCGATCAGGAAATCGTGGACCGTCTCATTCTGGCGCTGGTCAATGAAGGCGCCAAGATTTTGGATGAAGGCATTGCGATGCGTGCATCCGATATCGACATGATCTACCTCACTGGCTATGGCTTCCCGCTGCATCGCGGCGGGCCGATGCTCGTGGCTGACATGATGGGGCTCTATAACGTGGTGATGCGAATGGGGCAGTTTGCCCAAAACGCACGCTCGAGCGGCATTGGCGATGCAGCGTTCTGGGAGCCCGCAGCGCTGCTTGCGAAGTTGGCTGCCGAAGGCAAAACTTTTAACTGATCATCCTTAGGAATTTTTATCATGCGTGAAGCTGTCATTGTTTCTACTGCCCGTACCGGGCTGGCCAAATCCTGGCGCGGCTCCCTCAACATGACCCATGGTGCAACCATGGGCGGCCATGTGGTGAAGGCTGCCATTGAGCGTGCAGGTATCGAGGCGGGTGAGATTGAAGATGTCATCATGGGCTGCGCCAATCCTGAAGGCGCCACTGGCAGCAATATTGCTCGCCAGATTGCTTTAGCCGCGGGCTGCCCCGTGACGGTGTCTGGTGTTACCGTGAATCGCTTTTGCTCCTCAGGCTTGCAAACCATCGCGCTCGCGGCGCAACGGATTATTGCCGGTGAGGGAGATGTATATGTTGCCGGGGGTGTGGAATCAATTTCGTGTGTGCAAAACGAAATGAATATGCACTTTCTGAAGGACCCCAACCTCGATAGCAAGAAGCCAGAGATTTACTGGCCCATGCTGCAAACCGCCGAGCAAGTCGCCAAGCGTTATGGCATTGGGCGCGAGGTGCAGGATCACTATGGCGTGCAAAGTCAGCAGCGCGCTGTCGCCGCCGCTGCTGCTGGCAAGTTTGCTGATGAGATTGTGCCCATCACCGTCACTATGGGTGTGGCCGATAAAAACACTGGTCAGCTCGCCACTCGGGAAGTCACGCTTTCGGACGACGAAGGTCGCCGTGCAGACACGACCTATGAAGGCGTCAGCCAGATTCGTAGCGCGGTACCAGGTGGCGTGATCTCTGCAGGCAACGCCAGCCAATTTTCCGATGGCGCAGGCGCAGTGGTCGTGATGGACCGTGCGCTTGCAGAAAAGCGTGGCCTCAAGCCCTTGGGCGTGTTTCGTGGTTTTGCGGTCGCCGGTTGCGAGCCCGATGAGATGGGGATTGGCCCGGTGTTCGCTGTGCCCAAGCTTTTGGCTCGTGCCGGACTCAAGGTGCAGGACATCGACCTGTGGGAGTTGAATGAGGCCTTCGCAGTTCAGGTGATTTATTGCCGCGACCGTTTGGGTATCGATCCCGACAAGCTGAATGTCAATGGCGGTGCGATTGCTGTTGGGCACCCTTATGGTGTGAGCGGGCAGCGCTTGGCTGGGCACGCATTGATTGAAGGCAAGCGCCGCAATGCAAAGTACGCAGTCGTCACCATGTGCGTGGGCGGTGGAATGGGTGCGGCTGGATTGTTGGAAATCCTCTAAGTACAAGAGAGTAAGCAAAAGGGCAAGAGCAAAGTAAAGTAAAAGCCGGTATGCAAACCGTTCGCACTCCCGAGCATTGCTTTGCGCACTTGCCCGACTTCGATTATTCGCCCAGCTATCGCGATGATCTCCCTGCATTGCAGGGATTGCGTATGGCTTATCTTGATCTTGAGCCGCTGGTTCAACGGGATTCCGATGGGCCGGTTGTGCTGTGCTTGCACGGCAATCCAAGCTGGGGCTTTTTGTATCGCAAAATGATTCCGGTGTTTCGCAACGCCGGTTTGCGGGTGGTGGTGCCGGACCTTATCGGGTTTGGCCGTTCGGATAAGCCGATGGATGAAGCCGCTCATTCCTTTGGCTGGCATCGTCAGATCCTTCTCGAATTCATCGAGGCGATGCAGTTGAACAACATCTTGCTCGTCGTGCAGGATTGGGGCGGCCTTCTGGGGCTGACACTGCCTCACGCAATGCCGGAGCGCTTTAGCCACTTGCTGGTGATGAACACCGCGCTGGCGGTAGGTAAGCCCGCTGGAGAAGGATTCGCGCAGTGGCAGGCTTACTCGAATAAGACCCCCGACCTGCCGGTGGGCAAAATGCTTGCACGAGGCAAACCCGACATGAGCGCTGAAGAAGCGGCTGGCTACGATGCCCCGTTTCCTGATGCGAGCTTTAAGGCGGCCCTGCGTGCGTTTCCCAACCTGGTGCCTCAAACCCCTCAAGCTGACGGGGCTGCGATATCGCAAGAAGCTGCCGTGTTTTGGCGTGACGGCTGGGCGGGTTCCACCTTTATGGCTGTAGGTCAACAAGACCCCGTGCTTGGCCCCCCTGTGATGGCCGGCTTGCAGCGTTTGATTCGCGGCTGCCCGGCCCCCATGGAAGTGGCTGAAGGCGGGCACTTTTTGCAGGAGTGGGGTGAACCGATTGCCCGAGCTGCGCTAAAGCATTTCAAACTGAGTTAAACCACGATGCAATCCCTGATTCTTTCCCGCCGCGATCTTGAGTTCAATCTCTATGAATGGCTTCAGGTGCAGCAGCTCACCGAGCGGGAGCGTTATAGCGAGCATTCGCGGGAAACCTTCGATGCGGCGATGGAGACTTGCGCAAACATTGCGAGCGAAGAGTTCTATCCCATCAACCGGCTGCTGGATGATCAGGAGCCGCGCTTTGATGGTGAGAATGTAAGCACCCCGGCTGAACTCAAACCTGTGTTGAAGGCGTTTTGTCAGGCTGGGCTGATAGCTGCGGGCCAACCCTTTGAGATGGGTGGCATGCAACTTCCCTGCGTGGTGGAGAAGGCCTGTTTTGCATGGTTCAACGGTGCAAGCGTTGGAGCGGCCTCCTATCCCTTTTTGACGATTGGTAATGCCAACCTACTGATGGCGCATGGCAGCGCCGAGCAGATCAAACGCTATGTCGAGCCAATGATGAGCGGGCGATTCTTTGGCACGATGTGTTTGTCTGAACCACAGGCGGGTTCATCGCTCTCCGATATTCGGACTCGTGCTGTGCGCCAGGCCGATGGACGCTATCGATTGTTCGGCAACAAGATGTGGATTTCGGGGGGTGATCAGGATCTCTCGGAAAACATCGTGCATCTGGTGCTTGCAAAGGTACCTGATGCTAACGGTGAATTGATCCCCGGGGTCAAAGGAATCTCGCTCTTTATCGTTCCCAAAGTGCTTGTCAATGCCGACGCTGGTTTAGGTGCGCGCAACGATGTTGTGGTGGCCGGTTTGAATCATAAGATGGGCTATCGGGGCACCACCAATTGCCTGCTTAATTTTGGCGAAGGTAAGTTCCGGCCTGAAGGCGAGGCCGGGGCGATTGGCGAGCTCGTCGGTGAAGAAGGCCAGGGTTTGTCGGCGATGTTTCATATGATGAATGAAGCACGGATCGGCGTGGGACTGGGCGCGACCATGCTCGGCTACACCGGCTATTTGCACGCACTTGACTACGCTCGGCATCGGCCCCAGGGCCGCTTGCCAGGGGGCAAGGATCCTTCGACCCCGCAAGTGCCGATCATCCGGCATGCGGATGTGAAGCGGATGCTGCTTGCGCAAAAGGCCTATGTCGAAGGTGCGTTGGGCCTCAACCTGTTTTGTGCCAATCTGGTCGACGATCATGCCACCCATCCGGAAGAGTCGCGCCGCGATGAAGCCTGGCTCATGCTCGAGCTTTTGACACCCATCGCAAAAAGCTGGCCGTCGCAGTGGTGTCAGGAAGCCAATAGTCTGGCGATCCAGGTGCATGGCGGCTATGGCTACACCCGCGACTATCGTGTTGAGCAGTTTTATCGGGATCAGCGGCTCAATCCTATTCACGAGGGAACGCATGGGATTCAGGCGCTCGACCTGCTTGGACGCAAGGTTCAGATGCAGCGTGGGGCGGCCTTGCAGGCCTTGATTGCAAGAATGACGGATTCAATCGCTCGAGCCAATGCTGCGCAAGGCGAAGGTGCTTCTCAGATACGTGCCCACGCGCTTGCTGTTCAGCATGGGCAAAAGCAGGTGCTGCTCACGCTTCAGGAAGTGCGCGCGCATCCCCAACCCGAACTGGTACTGGCTAATGCGGCTCCGTTTCTCGAAGCGTTTGGCCATTTGGTGCTGGGGTGGATATGGCTTGAGCAGGCCTTGGTTGCACAAGCTCGGCTCGCGCATGACCCCAACGATTTCTATCGAGGCAAGCTGCAGGCCGCGCAATACTTCGCGCGCTGGGAGCTACCGAAGATTGATGCCTGGCTGGCGGTGGTGGCCCAGGTGGATGACACCACTAGCGTGATGCAAGACGGTTGGTTCTCGGCATGATCGTGCATTTTTTTAATTTCAATTCAAGGTGCATTTCGTGAGCACACTACCTAAAGTTCAAACCCTATTCGATCTCACTGGTCGCAAGGCCATCATCACCGGCGGATCGCGCGGCCTGGGGCTGCAGATCGCCGAAGCGCTGGGTGATGCTGGAGCCGAAGTTCTGCTTGCTGCGCGCAAAGCCGATGAGCTTGAAGCAGCAGTGCGATCACTCAACGAGCGGGGTATCAAAGCATCGATGATTCCGGCAGATCTGGGTAAACCTGAAGCGGTGACAGCGTTTGCTCAGGCTGCGCTTAAACAGCTTGGCGGTTGCGACATCTTGATCAACAACGCAGGCGCCACTTGGGGCGCAGCCGCTGAGGATCATCCTTTGGATGCCTGGATGAAGCTGGTGCAAATCAATTTGACCGGTGTGTTTTTGCTGACCCAGGAAGTGGGGCGCAGCGCAATGATTCCGCAGCGCTGGGGGCGCGTGATCACGGTGGCAAGCATCGCCGGGCTGCGTGGTAATCCGCCAGGCACCAACAAGACCTTGGCCTACAACACGACCAAAGGTGGCCTGGTGAACTTTACCCGCGCATTGGCGGGCGAGTGGGGCGCCTATGGCATTACCGTGAATGCTCTAGCCCCAGGGTTTTTTCCCTCGAAGATGACGCGTGCCACGCTAGATAAAGTTGAGGATCAGATCAAGGCGCTCACGCCCTTGCATCGCATTGGCGATGATGAAGACCTCAAGGGCGCTGCACTGCTGTTTGCATCAAATGCAGGCAAACATATCTCCGGGCAAATTCTGGCGGTAGATGGCGGCATGACCGCGGTTTAGGTCTAGCTATTTAATCTGGACCGCACCCGAGCCTATTAAAACCGAGCCGCCTGCCGTGAAATTTCCAATCGATATTCCTTTTGTTGACGACTTGGGCGCTCAATATCACGAGCGGCCATTGGGCGAGGCATTGATCGTATTGGACTCCGAACATCGTCATACCAACTCCTTTGGCGTGGTTCACGGCGGTGTGGTGCTTACCCTGATGGATGTGGCTATGGCCATGGCTGCCCGCTCCATGCCTGATGACTCGGGCGCTCAGGCCCGGGGAATGGTCACTATCGAAATGAAGACCTCGTTTATGCAACCAGCACGTGGGCGACTTGAAGCCTACGGAACATTGGTGCACCGTACCGCCACCATGGCTTTTTGCGAAGCCCAAATTACCGACGCCGCAGGCAAGCCGATTGCCAAAGCCAGTGGCACTTTTAAATACATTCGACACCGCGATCTTTCTGACAAGGCATCTACTTCATGAGCACTATGACCCAACGTATCGTTTTAGCATCGCGCCCCCAGGGGCAGGTGCAACCAGGCAATTTCCGCCTGGAGTCCGCCGAGCTTCCTGCCCTCAAAGAGGGCGAGGTTTTGGTGCGTAACCACTTTCTTTCGCTTGATCCGTATATGCGTGGCCGTATGGACGATACAAAGTCCTATGCAGCGCCCCAGGCACTCGACGAGGTCATGATTGGCGGGACAGTTGGCGAGGTGCTTGAGAGCCGAAGTGATGCGCTGAAAACTGGCGATAAAGTGGTGGGCATGCTCGGGTGGCAAACCCACGGGGTATGCGCTGCGGCGGCGTTGCGCAAGGTTTCAGACGCTCATGTGCCGCTCTCGGCTTATCTCGGTGCTGTCGGTATGCCAGGGGTAACCGCGTGGTTTGGCCTGAATAAAATCATTGCTCCTAAAGCTGGCGAGACTGTGGTGGTTTCAGCTGCTGCCGGTGCAGTGGGTGCGGTTGTGGGGCAGCTTGCCAAGGCCGCCGGGGCGCGCGTGATTGGGGTGGCCGGTGGGGCCGTGAAATGCGGCATTGTCAAAGACGAGTTCGGCTTTGATGCTTGCCTGGACTATCGCTCAGCAGATTTCCGCGCAGAGTTCAAGGCGGCTACTGCCCAGGGTATCGACGGCTACTTCGATAATGTGGGTGGAATGGTGCTTGATGCCTGCCTGGCGCGCATGAATGCTTTTGGTCGAATCGCTGTGTGTGGCCTGATTTCCGGTTACAACGGTGAATCGCTGGCGGTTCAGAATTTCCGTTCGATTCTGGTCAATCGCCTGACCGTGCGGGGCTTTATTGTTTCCGAGCATCCTGAGCTTTGGCCACAGGCTTTGGGCGAACTCGGTGGCATGGTGGCCTCGGGGGCGTTGAAGCGACGTGAGTCGATTGCCCAGGGGCTCGCTGCAGCGCCGCAGGCCTTTATCGGATTGCTCAAGGGTGAAAACATCGGTAAGCAATTGGTTCGGTTGGTCGATTAAAGCATTCGCAAGGAGATTCACGCCATGGGCGCTAATGAAACATTGCAGCTGAGTTCAGTCAAAGCTCTAGTCAGCCAGGAAGAATGGGACCTGCGGGTCGCCCTGGCTGCCGCGTACCGGCTGGTAGCCATGTATCGATGGGATGATTTGATTTTTACGCATCTTTCCGCGCGTATACCCGGGCCGGAGCACCACTTCCTGATCAATCCCTATGGGGTGATGTTTGAGGAGATCACCGCTTCCTCGCTGGTGAAAGTGGATATGTCGTGCACTCCGCTGATGCCCACGCCTTATCCGGTGAATCCTGCGGGCTTTGTGATTCATAGTGCGATCCATCATGCGCGCGAGGACGTGGTCTGCGTGATGCATACCCACACCATGGCGGGTATTGCTGTATCGGCGCAAAAGGCCGGGCTACTGCCGATTTCGCAACAGGCGACGATTGCAATGTCGAGTCTTTCGTATCACGACTATGAAGGCATTGCGGTATCGGATGACGAGAAGCCGCGGCTCGTGAATGATCTGGGCACCAACTCGATGATGATCCTTCGTAACCACGGCTTGCTCTCGGTGGGGCCCACCGTGGCGGATGCGTTTTTGGTACTGTACAACCTCCAGCGAGCCTGCGAGATTCAGGTGGGCGCGATGGCTGGCGGCAGCGAATTGATTTCAGTGCCGCAGGCGGTGCTTTCTGGCGTTAAGCGCAACGTGCAGGCCGTCACCAAAGGCATGGGCGGCAGCCTGGCATGGCCTGGCTTAATGCGGCGCCTCGCCCGGCATTCACCCGGTTACGATCAATGATGAATTCACAAGAGGGGCATGGCATGCAGGAATTTGCAGGAAAAACCGCGGTAATCACAGGCGCGGGTAGTGGGTTTGGCCGCGAGTTTGCGCGTATTGGCGCGAGCCTGGGGATGAACCTCGTGCTGGCTGATGTGCAGGCCGATGCTTTGGAGGCGACTGCTCAGGAGCTGCGGGCTGCCGGCGCTAATGTGCTGGCGCACAAGGTCGATGTGAGCAAGGCCGATCAGGTCCAGGCGATGGCTGACGATGCTTTCAAAACCTTTGGTGCTGTCCATCTGCTTTTCAATAACGCCGGCGTCGCCACAGGTGGTTTGGCCTGGGAGCAGTCGCTTGCCGATTGGGAATGGGTGATGGGGGTCAACCTGATGGGCGTGGTGCACGGGATTCATTCCTTTGTGCCACGCATGCTCAAGCAAGGCGATCGCTGCCACATCGTTAACACCGCATCTGTGGCCGGCTTGCTTTCCGCGCAAACCATGGCGGTATACAACGCAAGCAAACACGGGGTTGTCACCATCAGCGAAGCACTCTTCCATGATTTGCGCGTCACCAATGCCAATATCGGCGTGACGGTGTTGTGCCCGGCGTTTGTGCCCACCGGCATACATCAATCCGAGCGCAATCGGCCCGCCGATTTGCACAACGCGACCGAACCGACGGAATCGATGAAGGCTGCCCAAGCTGCATCCGACAAGGCCGTGACGAGTGGCAAGATTTCTGCTGCGCAAGTGGCTCAGATGACCTTTGATGCGATTCGGGAAAACCGGTTTTATCTGGTGACTCATCCAAAGATTTTGAAATCGGTCGAACTGCGCATGCAGGATATCTTGCTGCAGCGTAATCCGAGCGATCCCTTTTCATACAAAAAGGATGTGACCTTCTCGGTGAGCCAAGGCTAAAGCGCATGGCTGCGCTGCCTGCCATACAAACCGGGCTTTACTGCGAGGTACAGACCGGCATCCGGCTGCATTACGCATTGTGTGAAGGCCCAGCGCCGCGCGCCACGGTGGTGATGCTGCATGGTTTTCCTGAGTATTGGGGAGCTTGGCGTGACGTGATGCCGCTACTTGCCGACCAGGGGTTTCGGGTGATCGCACCTGATCAGCGTGGCTACAACCTGTCCAGCAAACCGCAGGATGTGGGGAGCTACCGAGCCAGCGCGTTGATGGGGGACATTCGTGGTTTGGTCCGTCACCTGGTGGGTGCCGACGCTTCGGTGTTTTTGGTGGCCCATGATTGGGGTGGGGCGATTGGTTGGGGCTTGGCGAGCCAGCTGCCCGAGCTGGTCAAGCGTTTGGTGATCATCAATTCACCACATGCGATCCCCTTTTGGCGGGCGCTTTCAAACGATCCCGCGCAACAGAAGGCTAGCCAGTACATGAACTGGCTACGCAAGCCAGGCTGTGAGCAGCCCTTGGTGCACAATGACTTCGCTCGCCTCGATGATTTCTTTTTGAACATGTCGGGTGCGAAGTGGTTTGCGGGCGAAGTGCGTGAGGCCTACCACGCTGCTTGGGGCCAGCCCGGAGCCATGACTGGAATGGTCAATTGGTATCGCGCATCACCCTTGTATCCACCCACAGCGGACGATCCAGGCGCAGCCAAGCTCAAGCTCGACCCTCAACAATTCATGGTACATCGGCCCACCCGAGTGATCTGGGCTCAGGATGATATTGCCCTGCTGCCGATACTTTTGGAGGGCTTGCCTGAGCTGGTGCCAGGCATGGAATTGATCGAAGTGCCTGGCGCCACGCATTGGATTGCGCATGAAAAAGCGCCAGAAGTGGCTCACTGGATTGGCGAGTTTTTCTTGCGTCATGACGCTTGACCCCCAGACCCGCAAGTTGCTTGATTTTGCAGCGCGTTCGCGGGTTGCGCCTTATTGGGAGTTGGGTGCGGTTGCTGCACGCGAGTTCTATGAGAAAGCTGCGGTTACCCTTGAAATGGCGCCTGCGCAGCTGCACGAGGTGAATGATCTTGTCATTGATTTCGAGGCCCCGAGCCGGCGCCTGCTGATTCGGCATTACTTGCCCAAGCCTTCGACTTGGAGCGATCCTCAGCCGGCCTTGCTTTACTTCCACGGAGGTGGCTTCACGATTGGCTCGGTGCAAACCCATGATCGGGTGTGCCGAAGGCTTGCTGCTTTAAGCGGTGCGATGGTGTTTTCAGTGGATTACCGGCTCGCTCCCGAGCATCAGTTTCCAGCTGCTGCGGATGATGCTTTTGCAGCATTAGCCTGGTTGCGCGATCAGGCCGCAGGCCTGGGTGTGGATGCGCAAAGGATTGCTGTGGGTGGCGATAGCGCTGGGGGTACCCTGGCATGTGCCTGCGCGATTCACGCCCGCAACAACGACTGGCCTTTGGCACTTCAGTTGTTGATTTATCCGGGCTTGGCCGCGCTTCAGGATACTGATTCACACCAACGACTGGCGCAGGGTTATCTATTGGAAGCGACAACTATCGAATGGTTCTTTGGGAACTATGCTCCTCGTCAGGACCAGCGCAAAGATTGGCGCTTTGCTCCGCTTGAGCTGGCGGACTTTGCGGGCTTGCCGCCGGTATGGATCGGGCATGCACAATATGATCCCTTGGTGGATGAGGGCAAAGCCTTCGCACAACGATGCCGTGAGGCAGGCGTTGCAGTGGAGGAGCATGAATATCCCGGTATGGTGCATGCCTTTTTTCAGCACGGCGGCATGGTGCCGATGGCACTGCAGGCGCATCAGGATGCCGCGAGGGCGCTAGTGAAAGCTTTGGAGATTGAATCATGAGGTTGAATGAATTTGGGTTGGTACACCGCTTGCGTGTTCGCTGGGCCGAGGCGGATATCCAGGGGGTGGTGTTTAACGCCAACTACATGCTTTATCTGGATGTGGCCATCACCGAGTATTTGCGGGAAATGGCGCAGGGCGAGTCCAGCTGGTTGCGCGAGATCTTTGATCGCATGTATGTCAAGAAAAGTACGCTTGAGTTTTTTGCACCCGCGCGATTTGATGAGTTGATTGATATTGGCGTTCGCACCGAGCGGATCGGTAACAGCAGCATGGTGGTGGGCTTCGGGATTTTTCGTGGCGATGAGTTGCTGCTCACGGCTCAAACGATTTACGTCTATGCGATTGATGGCAAGCCGCAGCCTATCCCTGCGCAGTATCGTCAACGGGCATCGACTGTGGACCCCGTGATTTATCGAACTGGTAGCTGGGATGCGATGCGGGAGGCCGCAGCGCCGGTACGCCATGAGGTGTTTGTGACCGAACAGGGTTTTGCAGCTGAGATAGAAATTGATGATCAGGACCCGGTGAGCCTGCACTGTGTAGCCACGCTTTGTGGGCAGACTATCGGGACCGGTCGCTTACTGCCCCAAGGCAAGATCGGCAGAATGGCGGTGTTGGCAAAGCACCGTAAGCGCGCGGTGGGCGCCGGTGTGCTGGCCAGTCTGGTTGAGAAGGCGAAGGAGCAAGGCCTCACCGAGGTGGCACTTGCGGCCCAGCTGCATGCAGTGCCGTTTTATGCACGCTATGGTTTTGTTGCCAGCGGTGCTCACCATGAAGAAGAGGGCGTGGCCCACCAAACCATGGTGCGTCAGCTCTGAATTCTGAAGCGGGCCTGGCGCTGAGTGGCGGGCCCGTGGCGGGATTGTTCAGTGAGCCAGACTTCGCCCTGGGTGGTGATGAGCAGCACAGTACTCACGCGCGTGCCGTAGTGCTCGGAGCGTATCAAGATCGGCGAAAGGCGCCGCTCCATTTCCAGGCCCACTCCAGTATCCGGGAGGTCAGGATCGGGTGCGCTTTGTTCATCCTCGAGAAGGGCAAGTAGAGCAGTTGTGAATTGCTCGCGCCCAGAGATAGAAAGCGGCTGATGTCCAGCCAACTGCATTTGCTTGCGCATGCCCGCCTTGAGTCGCTGAGCCTTGGGCCAATCATTTAGCATCACCCCGTTGGAGACGGCATGGATCCCGGTGGGTAAGGACTCTTGTTGAATGCGCGGGCTTAGTGTGCCCCGGTTGCTCGAAAGGGTTACACCTTGGGGCGAGCCCACCAATAAGTTAAAACCAGCATGCGCTGATACTGGCTCCAATGGCTGATTGGCAAGCGCCTGAGAAACCAGCAAACCCCGCGAAGCTTGATTTGGGCTAGCCGCGGGCTTGATGCCTTCACGTACATTCGTTATCGCAGCCCACCGACCCGTGGTGCTGACGCCGAGCCAGGATCCCGCTGCAATCAGGTCCCGCCCACCAAAGATCCAGGGGTTTGGATTGCTCTGCGCGGCGCTGAGGTCGGGTTGCCACCAATGGGCTGGTGCAGTCGGGCGCGCATAGGCTTCATCCCGATTCGCCACAACAATAGTGTGAAGCCCAAGCGTGGCCTGCTCATGCGGCGAACATAGCGCAAGTGCGATCAGGCACATGGGGGCACAGCCTCGAACCATTCGATATGTTGGCCATGGGGCAGCAAGGCGGCCAAGCCCGATTGCGTTGTGGCTGCGCCCCAGGCTTCAAGCCACTGCTCCGGTGATAGATGGAGTGGCAGTGAGGCTGCTTCCAGCCAGGTGAATAAAGGCTCAGTATCATTGGCCTGACCAACCGAGGCGCCGGACTCCAGCGCGGGGGCAATCTTGCGGCTAAAGCTCAATGGTGCCAGCTCGCAAACCAAGGCGAACAGGCGCACTTGGGCCGCTTCAATCGCCTGCGCTTGGTTGGCAGAGGCCTTGTAATAGCAGAAAAACTGCACTGCGGATGGACGCATGCGAACTAGAGCTTGGGTCGGGTTGGAGCTACAGGCTCAGGGATGGTGTACGGCAGCGGAGCGAGTTTGATCGCTTGCCCATTCACGCTCAAGCTGCTGTCTTGCATTGCTTCGGTCGGCGCTTCGAAAAGAACCCACTGCCCGCCACCGGTGGCCTGCGCGCTCATGACGACACGGCCTGTGGCTTGTCCTGCAGGATCCACAACATCCACGCCCGGAGTAGCCAAATCAGCCTGGCCAGAAAGTACAGCGAGGTATCCCAAACCCATACGCCGCCGCAACTTGCCCAAATATTGGCTGCGTGCAACGACCTCCTGCCCGGGGTAGCAGCCTTTGGTGAAGCTCACGCCTTCCAGTAGCTCGAAATTGATGGTTTGCGGCACAAACAAGTCTTGCGTGGGGGTGGTAATACGCGGGATGGCAGATAGCACTTCGAGCTCAAGCCAGTGTTGATGAATGACCGGATCGGGCATGGCGATCGAGGCTGCCTCAGGCACAAGCCCCAGCCAGCGATCGATGGATCCCGATGGATCGGATTGGTTGGAAAGTGGTTGTGCTTGGGTCCGAGGCAAGCGTATCCAAAGCTGGTCATCTTTTTGTGCGATGGCATAGTCTGGTCCGCCGTCTTGCGTCCCGACCGTGGCAGGAGCCGTGCTTGCGGCCACCTGAAGCGCAGGGCTGGCCAGTGCACCTTTGGTTTTGGTGCGCAGGACAAACATCGACAAGCGCTTGAGCAAGGCGGGCGCAAGATCGGATGAGACCACAAGATCAACCACCTCGTCGGAGCGAACCACCACGAGAAACGACGCCAGCAACCGCCCCTTGGGAGAACACAAACCATTCAATCGGGCGCGCTCGGGGGTTTGGGTCAGCACATCGTTGGTGAGCTGGGATTGCAGGAATTCTCGGGTTTGCGGCCCTTCGAACCTGAGCACACTCCACTCAGGGCAAAGAAACTGGGTAACTGAAGGCGCAAAGGCAGGCAATGTCATGGATGGCAGGCGAGGCAATAGTTTTTGATACCCTGATGATCGCATGAAGCCCAAAACCCTTCCGAATCCCTGGCTGCGAGGTCTGTTGGCCTTGGTTGTGGTGCTCGCCCTTGCGGGGGCAGTCGCTGCCTGGGGCGCGTGGCGCTGGTATGCGGAGTCACCTGTTGTGCTTAAAACCGCTGAAGCGGGTCAGCCGCTTCGCGTACGGATTGAAAAAGGGATGGGTGCCCAGCAGGCGATGCAAGCCTTGTCCAGGCAGGGGGTTCAACGCAACTCGAGCTTGCTTCAGTTGGCGATGCGGCTGCGAGGCGACGCTAACAAAATCCAGTCGGGTCTTTATGAGCTCCGCCAGCCTTTGACGGTGCGCGAGCTGCTGGACAAGTTGGTGCGCGGCGAGGTGCTTAAGGTCGAACTCAGAATTCTCGAAGGCTGGACCTGGCGCCAGGCACGCGCCGCAGTTCGCGCTCATGCCGAGCTTGCTCAGGACACCCAGAGCTGGAGCGATGTTGAATTGGCCAAGCATTTGGGCATTGAAGGCGCGCACGAAGGCTGGCTGTTTCCTTCAACCTATAGCTTTGCGCCCGGAAGCAGCGATCTGGAGGTGTATCGCCAGGCTTATCAGCTGCAGGTCAAGCGCTTGAATCAGGCGTGGGAGGCTAGGCCTGCGGATGTACCCTTGCGCACGCCATATCAGCTGTTGGTGTTGGCCTCGATTGTTGAAAAGGAGACGGGCCTGGAGGCTGATCGAGGAAAAGTGGCCGCCGTGTTTTTGAACCGGCTGAGGATCGGCATGATGCTGCAGAGCGACCCCACTACCATTTACGGAATGGGGGAGCGCTTCAAGGGGAACCTGAGGCGCGCCGATCTGCAAACCGATACGCCCTTTAACACCTACACCCGCGGTGGTTTGCCGCCTACGCCGATTTCCCTGCCAAGTGCAGCATCGCTGCAAGCCATCATCCAGGCGCCTGCGACCAAGCACCTCTACTTTGTGGCGCGGGGCGATGGATCGAGCGAGTTCTCCGAGACTTTAAGCCAGCATAATCAGGCGGTGACCCGCTTTCAGTTACGTCCTCGTCCCGCTGCCAAATCACCATGACATCTTCACCCAAGCCTTCCTCCGCGCCAGCTCGAGGCCGCTTCATCACCTTTGAGGGTATTGATGGCGCTGGAAAAAGCACCCATATTCAATATGTAGTCGAGTTGCTTCGTGCACGTGGGCTCGCCGTGGTTCTCACCCGCGAGCCCGGGGGTACACCGGCAGCCGAGGCATTGCGAGAGGTGATGTTGCAAACTTCGATGACAGCCCAAGCTGAAGTGCTGGTTGCCTTTGCTGCCAGGGCCGACCACGTCAGCACTGTCATTCAACCCGCCTTAGCTGCCGGGCACTGGGTAGTCTCGGATCGATTTACCGACTCCACCTTTGCCTACCAGGGCGGTGGGCGCGGGGTTGATTGGAACTGGTTAAAGGCGCTTGAAGTTCAAGTACAAGGCGACTGCCATCCCGACCTCACCCTTTGGTTTGACCTCCCTGCTGAGGTGGCTGCCCAACGCCGCGCGGCAGCCAGAGCCGCTGATCGCTTTGAGCAGGAAGACCGCGATTTTTTTGACGCGGTAAGGGCGGGCTATCGGCGACGCATGGATGAAACTCCGCGTCGCTTTATCTTGATCGACGCCGAAAACTCTGTGGAAGAGATCAAGAAACAACTTGAGAATTACTTTGCAAGCTATTGATTATTTGTATCCTTGGCATGAGAAATCACTTGAACAATTAGCCGCAAGTCGCAGTCGACCTGGGCATGCATGGTTGCTTGAAGGGCCGGAGGGTTGCGATCCTGAGCCGCTTGCGAGTGCCTTCGCAGCCCTGGTGTTGTGTGAAGCGGTAGCAGGTGGCTCCATGGCTTGCGGCCAGTGCAGCAGTTGCCGTTGGCTGGCTTCGGGGTCACATCCGGATTACCGCAGGGTGCAGCCCTCGGCACTGGCGCTGGTTGAAATCGAGGAGGGCGAAGACGAACCTCAGCGCAAGTCTTCCACCAAACCCAGCGAAGTCATCAAGATCGAGCAAATCCGTGCACTCAGTGATTTTCTTTCGGTGGGCACGCATCGGGGCGGGTGGCGCATCGTGCAAATTGATCCTGCGCACCGCCTGACTGCGGAATCAGCCAACGCCTTGCTCAAAACGCTGGAAGAGCCCATCCCCCAAACACTCTTTTTACTGGCCAGCGATCAGGCCCAGGCTCTACCGGCCACGATTCGCTCGCGATGCTTGCAGTTTCGGGTTCCTTTGCCGACGCCTGACGCTTTGGTGAGTTGGCTGGGTGCGAAGCTCGGCATCGACCGACCTGAGGCCGAACGTGTAGTGCGACTCGCGGGCGGTCGACCCTCTCAAGCATTGATTTACGCCGATAAGGCGCAGGCAGCCACCCATCGGAGTGTGATGGAGCTGCTGGCCAGCTTGCCCGACACTGAAGTGGCGAAAGTGGCTGATCAGCTTCAAGCAGTGGCTCCGGTGCAATGGGTTCCGTTGCTTGCGGCCTGGGTTGAGGACCTGCAGCGCGTGGCGATGCGATTGGAGCCAAGGCGGTTTCCGGAGGCTTCAGGGCGGTTGCGTGATCTTGTAGCGCGGTTGTCGCCCTGGGACTTGAGCGGGTTTTCGCAATGGTTGGCCAGAGAGCGGCCGCTGCTGCGGCATCCCCTGAACGCCAGGCTGTTTGCCGAACGGATTTTGGATCGATATAGCGAAGTCATAGTTAAGAAAGGCTAGAACCATGGAGACAAATGCACAGGAAGCCGTAGCGCCAAGCGCTGGAGCGCGGCCTGCCGTATTGTCTTTGGCGATCAAGGAAAAGGCGGCGCTCTACGCTGCCTACATGCCCTTTCTGAAAGGCGGCGGCCTCTTTATTCCGTCGACCCGTCCGGCCAAGATTGGAGACGATATCTTTGCGCTGGTGCAGCTTTTGGACGACCCGACAAAAATGCCGATTCCCGGCAAGGTGGTCTGGATCACCCCCGCCGGCACTCCAGGCCGAGGGCAGGGGATTGGCGTGCAATTCGCGTCCAACGAAAATGGCGAAGCGGCTCGCGCCCGAATCGAGAATTTGATTGGCGGTGCTTTGAAGGCGGCCCGGCCTACCCACACGCTTTGAGTCGTTGTTGTAGGTCAATACTGCCTTTTGCCTGACTGCTCCCCAAGCCAGCTACACTAGCTGGCTATGCTGACTGACTCCCACTGCCACCTGGATTTCCCTGAACTTGCGGCGCAGTTGCCTGCGGTGCTTGAGCGCATGGCCCAAGCGCAGGTCACCCGCGCGATGTGTATCAGCGTCACTCTGGAGGATTTCCCTCGGGTGCTGGCCTTGGCGCAAGCGCACCCTCAACTTTATGCCACGGTAGGGGTGCATCCCGATAATCTCGAAGATCGTGAGCCCAGCCTCGCCGACCTGCTTGAGGGCGCGAAACATCCCAAGGTGCTGGCGATCGGTGAAACCGGACTGGATTACTTTCGAATTGGTGACAACAGCGATGCGCGGGCCGCTCAGCAACGTCGCTTTGCAACTCATATCCAGGCCGGGGTACAAACCGGCAAGCCTCTGGTAATTCATACCCGCAGCGCAAGCGGCGACACTTTGGCCATGATGCGCGAGGGTGGGGCGCAGCGGTGCAGCGGGGTAATGCATTGCTTTACCGAAACCGCCGATGTGGCTAGGCAAGCGCTAGATCTCGGGTTCTACATTTCATTTTCAGGCATTGTTACCTTCAAGAACGCCCAGGATTTGCGCGAGGTGGCGAAGCTGGTGCCGCTGGACCGCATGCTGATCGAAACCGATGCGCCTTATCTTGCACCGGTGCCGGTGCGAGGGCGGCTCAATGAACCAGCCTATGTGGCCCATACGGCAGCGTTTATTGCCCAACTGATTGGTCAAAGTACTGAGCGCATAGCTGAGGTTACTTCAAGGAATTTTGATATATTATTCAAGCCACTAGAGCATTGATATGAAGTGGAATATTAATATTAGGCCCCTCGTTTTGTCAGTTTTATTGGCAGCAATCTTTAGTCCGTTTGGATCTATTTATGCCCAAGATGCTTATAAAGCGTTTCTGGAAGCGATCCGCGAGAACCGGCCCCGGGAAATCTCAACCTGGCTGCTGCGCGGGGTGAACCCAAATGCTGAGGATACAAAGTTCGGTCCTGCGCCGGTCGCTGCTGCTGCCCAAAAGTCTTTTGAAGCTCTAGCGGCCCTGCTGGATTCGCCTGAGGTGAATGTAAATCTGCTGAATGCCAGCGGGGAGAGCGCTTTGATGTACGCCTGTCTTCATGGCGATCTGAAGGCTGCACAGTTGCTGGTAAAGAAGGGGGCTGAAGTTAACAAGCCCCAGTGGGCACCCTTGCACTACGCAGCCGCAGGTGGGCATCCCGAGTTGGTCAAGTTAATGCTGGAAAATCATGCATTTATCGATGCTTCTTCACCTAATGATACAACTCCGTTGATGATGGCGGCACGCGGTAAACATTTGACGGTTGTGCGCTTGCTGCTCGAAGAAGGCGCCGATCCAACGCCATTAAATCAGGCGGGCTTGAGTGCGGCTGATTACCTCCAACGTGTCGGCGAACCTGAACTGGCGAAGATGGTTCGTGACCGTGCAGTAGCCTTTGAGCGAAAATATCGCTCCGGTCAGCCGGCACAGAGCAAGCCCGCTGCGGTGCCTGCAGCAAGCTCCCCGCAAATACTTCCCGCACCGGTGGCCACGCCAAGGGTGACACCGACTGCGCCAGTGCCACAACCTCAAGCAGGTGGTGCATCTCGTTCTGTAGGCCCCTCAGTGGATCCGTTGCCGGTCGGTGAAGGTTCGGCGCGGGAGCCTTTGCCTGCTGTCCGATTGCCTGGGTCTCGCTAACCACAACTTTGTTCTTGGATGGGTTGATTTGGGAGCTCACAATGCTTCTTGTTTCGATGCGCATAATGTATATTATGTAAAGTCACCGAGATCGAGACCCCACGACTTCACAAGGTCCAGCCCACCTTCGCCGCGTTTTGGCGCTGCCCCCGGTTCGCAACGTTCCTGGTCGCCAAATCTCGGCGCTGGCATAGGCTGAGTCAAGCCATGCGAACGCTGAACTACTCCCCGATAGCTCATATGCGGATCATGCAGAGCTTCAGAGGGTGTCAGCACCGGTGTTACGCAGGCATCTGTACCAGCAAATATTTCCATCCAGTCAGCTCGCGTCTTCGACTTAAAGCATGTGGCAAACCGCTCGCGTATCTCAGGCCATTGGGCTTGGTCTTGTCGTTTTGGTAACTCAGAGGGCTGGATTCCCAGGCCATGAAGCAACTCCTGATAGAAACGGGTCTCGATGGCTCCCACGGCAACATAGCGCCCGTCAGCGGTTTCATAAGTGCAGTACCACGGTGCGCCGCCATCCAGGCTATTGCTGCCGCGAGCTTCTAGCCAGTTGCCGGAGTTGAGCTGGCCCCACAGGCCCGCACCCAGCAAAGCTGCACCCTCCACCATAGCGACATCGATCACTTGTCCGCGCCCTGCCTTCTTCGCGCTCAGGATCGCAGCGACAAGACCAAGGGCCAAGAACATCGCCCCACCCCCAAAATCCCCTACCAGATTGAGCGGCGGCACTGGTTTGCGCCCTGCCTCACCAATCGTTGAAAGCAGGCCGGATAACGCCAGATAGTTGATGTCATGGCCTGCCGTATTCGCCAATGGACCATCCTGACCCCATCCAGTCATGCGGGCAAACACCAGGCGCGGATTGGCAGCAAGCAAGACTTCGGGCCCTAGTTCAAGACGCTCCATGGTGCCTGGCCGAAACCCCTCCATGATGGCATCCGCATGCTGGCAGATCGCGATCAACTGGTGCACGGCGTTTGGCTCTTTCAGGTCAAGAGCCAAGGCGTGTTTCCCACGACCAAAAATATCCACTTTCGGCCGTTCGGATTGAATGCCCAGATCATCGTGAGCCGCCAATCGGTCAATGCGCAGGACCTCGGCGCCCATGTCGGCCAGAAGCATCCCTGCAAATGGCACGGGACCAATCGCTTCGAGCTCAATAATCCGAACGCCCTCGAGAACCCCTTTAGAGCGACTCATGCACTATTGAACTTCACAAGTGTTCGCCCAGCGCTTTGCCCCGCTATTTGTGCAGCAGCGCGGGCGGGCACGTCGTCGAGCGCGCATTCATGGACATGGCGCATCAACGCCCCAATATCGGGTTTCCAATCTGTCGCGAGCCTGGCCCAGAGTCGGTGGCGCACCGGCCAGGGAGCATTGGCCGCTATCCCGAACATGGTGGCCTGCCGCAAGATAAAGGGCAGCACATTGCATGAAAATCCAATCCCGGAGGCATTGCCCACCGAGGCCAATTGGCCGTGATCCAGCAAACTGCGCAACATCCAGGACAGGGTATCGCCACCCACGTTATCAATTGCTGCTGCAAATCGGCCTTTCTCAAGCGGGCGGGTTTGGTTGAGGAAGACATCGGCCACCAAAACCTCGCTTGCCCCGAGCTGCTTCAACGTATCAATTGAAGACGACCGCCGGGTTAAGGCAACTGTTTGATACCCTGCGCGTGCCAGGATCGCCAATGCCGAAATCCCCACTGCGCCTGCAGCACCATTGACGACAATCGGCCCCGCCGCAGGAGTCAGGCTATGGGCTTCGAAGCGCTCCAAAGCCATGGCCACCGTAAATCCCGGCACACCCAAAACTGCGGTTTCAAAGGCGCTTAACCCTGCTGGAATTGGCATGACATGCTGGGCTCGCACCCTCACCCGTTCAGCCAGGCCGCCATCGAACTCAATACCGGTTTGGAACCCATGCACCAGCACTTCTTCTCCAGGCGTGATGCCCGCCACGTCACTGGACTCGACCACACCGACCAGTTCGATCCCAGGCACGCGCGGATAGCCGGATACCACTTTTGCAGCGCCGGTCACGGCCAGGCTGTCCTTGTAATTCAGCCCGGCCCAAAGGGTTCGAACCACAACCTCTCCCGCAGTAAGCGCATCTAGCGTTAGCTCGTCGATGCTTGCCTGGTGCCCGGAAGCGGTTTGGTGCACACGCAGTGCTCGAAATAGTGGCTGCAAAAGGCTCCCCTTGACCAGGGTGGATACAACTTGGAGCAGATCATCTTTGAGCTCTGGAGTCCATCCAGCGTTCCGCACAGCAAAACACCATTGCTCTTTTAGACCGGCGACCATGCGAGCATGAATGACCTCGCAATCATGGGAAGCGCAATGCGGCTATTTGCTGATTTTTATGTTCAGGCCTTGCAACCAGCTGAGCGCATGTGGGTGGAGAAAGCACGAACCCTTGCCCGCGACACCATCGGACCACACGCTGCTGAAACTGCAAAGCAGGATATCTTTGCCTGGGACACGTTTCGGCTGCTTTGTGGCTCGGGCATTGTTGGCACCGCATTCCCAAGCGCCTATGGGGGCACTGAGGCAAGCATGCAGCTGCGCATCCGGTTAATTGAGGAGCTGGGTCGGGTGTGCAGCGCCGCAGCATCCATCGTTACGGGCACTGATCTTTCATCGCGGGCGATTGTTGCAGGAGGCTCCGAAGTCCTGAAAGCTCAGGTACTTCCCGGCTTGTGTGCCGGTGAGCTTCAGGCCGCTTTTGCGCTGTCGGAACCGGGTGCCGGCTCGGATGTGAGAGGGCTCGCAACCCAGGCCGAGCGCGTGGGTAATGGGTATCGGCTCACCGGAACAAAAAAATACATTACCCGAGCCAACACTGCAGACTGGTTGGTCGTGATTGCCCGGCTGGCGAATGAACCGCCGGGCCGAAATGCCCAGTTGGTGGCGCTACTCGTATCAACCCGCCTGCCAGGGGTAAACATCAGTGAGCCGGTGCACAAACTGGGCTGGTTTGGCGTGCCGATTTGTGATGTGAGCTTCAACTCGGTTGAAGTGCCTCTAGCCTATCGGCTCGGCTCCGTGGGCGAAGGCTTTGAGCTTGCGCAAGACGCCTTGGTGCGCGCACGGATCGGTCATGCTTCGATGGCGCTCGGGCGGGCGCTTGGAGCGCTCGAAATTGCCGCCACATACTGCAATGATCGCGAGCTTTTTGGCGAACGCCTCGGATCTAAGCAAGGCGTGCAGTGGATGCTTGCAGATTTGTTCACTCAGATCGAAGCCTCGCGGGCGCTCGTGTTTCAAGCCGCGCTGGCCTATGACCAAAAAGATCCACATGCGCCGATGGCTGCCTCGATGGCCAAGCTGCATGCCACTGATCTTGGAATGCGCGTGATTACGGATGCATTGCAGCTGGTGGGGGGCCGGGGATATCTGAAGAGTTTTCCATTGGAGCGATTTTTCCGGGATGCCAAGCTCAATCAAATCGGCGAAGGCTCCAGCGAAGTCCATAAAACCGTGATTGGGCGCGATCTGATGCGCCGAATCGCCCACAGCGAGCGGCATCCCTGCCTGCATACAGGCTCAACTGAGCTGTACTGACAGCCCGATGAATGCACACCCGGGGGCTTGACGACTCATGCCTATTAGATGATCTTGCCTTTGCGCAGCTGGCTGAGTGCTTCGGCATCAAGCCCCAGAGCACCATAAATTTCAGTGTTGTGCTGCCCTACCCTGGGCCCACTGTGCGGCGTGACAGCTGCTCGCCCGACCACGCGCGGCACAACACAGGGCGCAGGCACAGATCCCAGTTCATCATCGGGTAATCGAATGATTGCTTTACGTGCCTTGAAGTGCGGATCGGCCAGGATATCGTCAATCGAATAGGCCTTGCTGAAAGGCACATCCGCTGCGCTAAGCGCTTCGGCTATCGAGGCATACGAGCGCTTGGCAAACCATTGCTCAAGCACACCATCCAGGAGCAGATTGTTTTTGATGCGGGCCGTGTTGGTACCAAAACGCGCATCCTCGGCGAGCCCGGCCTCCCCCATCCCGTCGCAAAGCCGTTTGAAAATTGCATCAGACGAAGCAACCAAAGTGAAGTGCTGACCATCCGCACTGCAATACACATTGGAAGGCGCGGTGTAGCTCGCGCGGTTGCCGCTGCGCTGCCGCACCAAACCCAGCTGTTCGCGCTCCACGGCAAGAGGCTCCAGCATACGCAAGAGCGCTTCGGTGGCCGATAGATCAATCTCTGCGCCCAGGGCCTTGGGATCGGATCGCAGGCGCACCAGCTCGCTCGTAATGGCAAACGCGCCAAACACTCCAGCCACCGTATCGCCCAGGGGAAAGTTGATATGGAGTGGCGGCCCGTCCGCTTGCCCGGTGAGGTGAGTCAGGCCACTCATGGCTTCAAACACACGCGCAAAGCCTGCATGCCCGGCTTTCGGGCCGGTTTGACCAAAACCGGTCATGCGCAAAATGATCAAGCGCGGGTTGGCTTCGAAAAGCACTGCCGGGCCGATACCCCAGCGCTCCAGGGTGCCGGCACGAAAGTTCTCCACCAACACATCGAAGCTGGGCAAGAGCTTCATGAAGAGTTCGCGCCCTTCGGCCTGACGCACATCCAAGGAAATGCCCTGCTTGCCGCGATTGGTCACTTTCCAGTAAAGCGGCACCCCATCCTTTACCGGTGCAAGTGTGCGCAGAGGGTCGCTGCCATCGGGCAATTCAAGCTTCACCACCGAAGCCCCCAGATCCGCGCATAGCGCGGCTGAAAATGGGGCGGCAACCACGGTAGCCATATCAAGAATGCGTACGCCAGTCAGGGGTCCGGTGGCAACAGGGGTCAACTCATCAGGCATGGTGTTTCCAGGCGATTGCGGCGCTTCGAGGTTAAGTGTAGGGTCTGCCGGAAATCAACTGATATTCCGCACAGCGAAACAGTTAACCTAAACCATTGACCCTTGCCAACACCGCGCCCATCATGAAATCCATCAAGTCAACCCTATCCAAACCACAGCCTGCACGATCTGTGAAAGCTCCTCAACCCACTCATGAACCTCTCCTGATGTCGCCCTCGGTATCCACCGCGCCTTTGCCTGGTCTGCTTGCTGCCGAAGAACTCAGCGCGGATCGTCAGTTCTCCACCAATCTGGCTCGCGGGCTGGATGTATTGCGTGCATTCACGCCTGCCGACCTGATGCTGGGCAACCGCGATATCGCGGATCGCACAGGCCTGCCCAAGGCCACGGTCTCGCGCTTGACCTACACCCTGACCTTGTTGGGTTACCTCACCCGGATTGAACGATTCCAGAAATACCGCCTGGGTTCAGGCGTGCTGTCGTTAGGCTATCCCCTGCTCGCCAGCCTCCAAGTGCGCCAGATTGCGCGCCCTTATATGGAAGACATCGCCAGGCACACGGGTTGCACCGTGAACCTCGGCATGCGCGATCGGTTGGGCGTGGTCTATGTCGACACCATCCGTGCGGATGCCGGAAATTTGTATCAGCCTGATATTGGCAGCACTCGCCCGTTGCTGTGCACCTCCATTGGCCGTGCGTTGGTCCTGGGCGTGACACCTAACGAGCGATTGGCGATTTTGAATCGACTCAAAGTTGAAGATCCTGAGCGATTTGCGCTTGATCTGCCCATGTTTGAGGCTGATCAAAAGCAGTTCCGAAGCCGCGGCTTTTGCTACAGCGCAGGTGACTGGCGGCGCGAGGTGCATGCGGTGGCCGTGCCAGTGCAGTGGCGTGATGAAGTCGTTGCATTAAATTGCACGATGTCGGCCTATCGGCTGCGCAAAGGTATGCTTGAGAAAGAGATAGCGCCGCGTTTGCTCGAAGCGGTGCTACGCATTGAGCAGGCTGGCGGGCTGCATGATTATCAACGAGGCGAGCCATCATGATTCGTGATCCAAAGCGTTTGAATGCGCTGCTTACCCAGGTTCATGAGTTTATTGTTCAAGAGTGCATTCCGCTTGAAAAGGCGATTGATCGCTCCGGGGAGTTGCCCGAGCCATTGGTGCAGCGCATGCGCGAAGTGGGCCTGTTCGGGCACAGCATTCCCAGCGCTTATGGCGGTGCAGGCCTGAGCTCCGAGGAGCTGAGCTGTGTAAATATGGTGGTTTCTCAGGCGGCCCCCGTATTTCGTGCCCGATTTGGCGGCAACACCGGGATTGCCTCCGAGGCCATCGTAGTGGACGGCACCGAGGCGCAAAAACGCCGCTACTTGCCGCAACTCGCCAGTGGCGCCTGGACCGGCTGCTTTGCGCTTACCGAGCCCGAGGCCGGCTCGGATGCCACTGCGCTAAAAACCACTGCGCAGCGCGACGGCGAACATTTTGTTTTGAATGGCCGCAAGTGCTACATCACCAATGCCCCGCTTGCCAACCTCTTCACGGTGTTCGCGCGCACTGATCCTGACGAACCAGGCGCCAGAGGCGTAACCGCTTTTCTGATTGAGCGTGGCACCCCGGGGCTCAGCACGCCAGAGGAAATGAACAAGATGGGTCAACACGGCTCGCCGGTAGGCGAAGTGCATCTAAACGATTGCCGCGTGCATGAATCCAGTGTGCTTGGTGGCGAGCTGGGGCGTGGGTTTCGCAGCGCAATGAAGGCATTGAACAAGCAGCGAATTAACCTGGCAGGTTTGTGTATTGGCCCGGCAATTCGCCTGCTTGATGAGATGGTGGCGCGTGCCCAGGATCGGCGTCAGTTCGGCCGGCCAATCGCCGAGTATCAACTGATGCAGCAACTGATTGCCGATAGTGCCACTGATGTGCAGGCGGCCAAAGCCCTGGTGCTGGAAACCTCGCGCAGACGCGATCGTCTGGAGGACGTCACCATGGAAGCCTCAATGTGCAAGCTTTTTGCCTCGGAAATGTGTGGCCGGGTTGCAGATCGGGCGGTTCAGCTTTTTGGCGGTAGTGGCTATGAGGCAGGCAATGTTGCCGAACGGTTTTACCGCGATGTGCGGCTGTTCAGATTGTATGAAGGCACCTCGCAAATTCATCAACTCAACATTGCCAAACTTATGCTTGGCCAGCCAACCATGCGCCCCTCCCATCATCAGATGCATCAGGCTTTGGACGATGCCTCACCACTTGATCAAGCTTAAGAAAACACAACCCGGAGACCGTTTGTGAAACACCTCAAGACCCTCATTTTTTCAGCCGCTGCCCTTCTGGCCACTGGCGTGGCTCATGCTCAGGCTAGCTTTCCCGACAAGCCGCTGCGTATTGTGGTGCCCTTCACTCCTGGTGGAATCGTCGACAATATCGCGCGCATCGTGGGGGAGCAGCTCCAGGTGCGCCTGGGTCAGCCAGTGATTGTTGAAAATCGCACTGGTGCGGGTGGTGCAATTGGTACCGAAGCGGTGATGCGTGCGGCTCCCGATGGCTATACGCTGCTGTGTGTGAGCCCGGGGCATGCGGTCTTGCCTTCGCTGGTCAAGGCAGCGAAATGGAGCCCCATGACCGATTTTCGGGGCGTGGCTGGTGTTGGCACTGTGCCCAATGTGATCACGGTCAACCCCAAGGTGCCGGTGAGCAACATGAAAGAGCTGCTGGCTTACGCCAAGAAAGAAAACATCACCTACGGCACCGCGGGCAACGGCACTTCGAATCACCTGTCGGGTGAGCTGTTGGCGCAAATGGCCGGGGTGAAGTTCACCCATGTGCCCTACAAGGGTCAGCCTGAAGCTGTGACTGATCTTTTGGGCGGCACGATAGCGATGATGCCGCTTACCGCAGCGCTGGCAAAGAGCCATATGGCTACTGGCAAGCTCAAGGGGTTGGCAGTAACCACGGCCAAGCGGTCTACCGCTCTGCCTGAATTGCCAACTGTTGCCGAAGCCGCGGGTTTGCCCGATTACGATGTCGGCACCTGGTTTGGTTTTGTGGTGCCTGCCAAGGTCCCCGATCCCGTGCTTGCCCGGCTGGCTAGCGAAGTAGCGGCTGTGCTTGCCATGCCAGAGGTAAAAGCGAAGTTGGTGGCTCTGGGCATGGAGCTTGCGCCACAAACCCCTGCTGAGTTTGATCGGCATGTTGCCAATGAGTTTTCAAAGTGGGCGCGCGTGATGAAGGCGGCAGGCATCGAACCCAACTGAGGCATTGGAGCGCTTGTGAGTGCGTTGCGCCCAACTCCCCTCTGTGAGCAGCTTGGGGTGCGCTACCCGATTTTCGGATTTTCGCACTCACCTGATGTGATTGTGGCGTTGGCCCGGGCTGGAGGATTTGGCGTGCTGGGTTTGGCACGTGAACTTCCTGAACATGTGCCTGCCCTGTTGACTGAGCTCGAGACCAAGCTGGCCGGTCTGCCCTATGGCATTGACCTAATGCTGCCCCAGCATGTGCCCGAACAAAGCGACCTCCGCACCTTGCGAGCCGGGCTGCCTGAACAACACGTGGCTTTTGTTCGTGGCCTTGAGGATCGGTTCAATCTTGCAGCGCCTACTCAGCCCAGTTTCTTTACCAGTCAGGTGCGTAGCGAGGCCTTGTTTCGGCAACAAACTGAGTGGGTGCTGGAAAGCCGTGCGGCCCTCGTAGCTACTGCAATTGGTTTGCGCCCCGAGTTGATTAGTCGTGCCCATGCTGCAGGCAAACTGACCGCATCATTGGTGGGGTCGGTGCGCCATGCGCAAAAAGCGCGAGCTATGGGTGTTCAAGTGCTTGTGGCTCAAGGATACGATGCAGGTGGCCACACCGGGCCGATCGGCACCATGTCGCTCCTGCCGCAAATTGTGGCCTGCGCACCTGACGCACCGGTACTGGGTGCAGGCGGTATTGCTACCGGTGGCCAGATCGTTGCATGCCTGGCCATGGGGGCGCAGGGTGCATGGCTCGGTACCCTGTGGATGGCGGCCGAAGAAAACCATACTCCGCCCAATTTGCTCAAGCGGTTAGTCGCAGGTCGTAGTGAAGACACCTTGATCACTCGCGCGCACAGCGGCAAACCTTGCCGGGTGATCCGCAGTCCGTGGATCGATGCCTGGGAGGAGTCTCACGCACCTGCCCCGCTCGGAATGCCAGAGCAACAAGCATTGACCGGGCAGGCTTTTGCTTCGATGCATGAATATGATGATGCGCAAACGATTTATGAAGCAGCGGGTCAAAGCGTGTTTGCGATTCATGGCGCAACCACAGTTCAGGACCAGGTCGCGCAGTTAGTCATCGAAGCGGAAAAAGCACTTGCGGCCCTGGCAGGCTAAACCGCAGGCCCGTTACGCATCCTGGCCAGCACAGTTCAGGAATGCGACCGACGAATCGGAATGATCGGGCGACGGCTTGAACTGGCAGTGAAACTTGGGCAGGCATAAAGGGCAATGTCGTGACCGCTCACCGGATAGTCGGCGCAACGCAGCCGCGTCCAGAGCCAGCCGCCATGCACGCTGCAACTCGATTTACCCTCGGCACTCATCACCAAAAACACACACTGCTTATCCAGGCAGCATTTGCCGCAGTGAGTGCACTGCCCTGTGATGACCTCCTGGTCAGGATGAAACCGGCTCACGATAGCCCGCGAGATTACCTCTGCACGTGCCATGGCCAGCGTGTGGCGCCAGGACTGCCGAATCGTTTGCAACGGATGAGCCATGAACCGAAATTGCCCCGACAACATGCTCGCGGCCAAAGGAGATAACGGCGATCCGAGCAGCATTACCGCGCACACGAGACGGTCAATAAGAGTTGCAAACACAGTGATAGGCATGGATTAGTCCAACCCAGTACAAAAGAACTAATTGAGAATGATAAACGCCTGAAGACATCCCACCAACGCAATGCCCTGCTTGAGGTCCCTGTTTTGGCGAAGTTGCAAATACAGGTAGGCTGTCTTGCATGGTTTGGAATGCGCATCTTCAACTCGCCTATGGGTTTGACCAGGGAAGAACTTTGCCGACCTTGCGTCGTCACGAAGGCCCCTTGCGAGTTCAAAAAGGCTTCACCCCCGAGGGTGAGGCGGTCTGGCATCAGATCGTCGTACATCCCCCGGGTGGTATCGCGGGTGGGGACCATTTGCACATCGAGGTCAAGGCCAATGCACAAGCTCATGCTTTGCTGACCTCGCCTGGCGCAGCCAAGTGGTATCGATCATCGGGCTCTGACCGGCCAGCTCGCCAATACCTGCATTTGGTTGCAGAGGATCAAGCCACGATTGAATGGCTGCCGATGGAAACCTTGTTTTTTAGCGCAACCCAAGCGAAGCTGGAGACGCGAATTGACTTGCATCCAAGCGCCCGGGTGATGGCTCTTGACGTGTGCTGCCTGGGCAGGCCGAGCGCCGGGGAGCGTTTTGATCATGGCCAGGTCAGCCTGCTGACCCGGATCTTTCGGGGAGACGAACTGATGTTCCAGGAGTCTGCCCAGATTGATCCCCTTCGCTCTCAAGCTTCAGCAGGTTTGGCCGGTCATGCCGCATGGGGTTCATTGATTTGTGCGGCACCCCATCTCGAACAAAGCCTCGCCCAAGTTGACTACCGAGCCTGGCAGGCCGAGCTCAAAAGCCGTGGGCTTGCGGCTACTTTGTTGGGCAATGTGTTGGTGGTCAGGTGGTTGGGGCCTCGGGCCGATCAAGGCATGTCGCATCTGCGCGAGGCTTGGGCCTTTCTACGGCCGTTAGTGCTTGGGCGCGCAGCGGTGCGGCCGCGCATCTGGGCTACCTAGTAATATTGATCAATCGTGGTGCGCTGGCGTGCCTATTCGACGCAGCGCCATAAACAGGGAAGAATTATAGGCAACAATCACAAGCGATAACCTAGGAAGGGCCGGGATGGAACTGACCCCAAGAGAAAAAGACAAACTATTGATTTTCACTGCCGCCTTGCTGGCTGAGCGTCGCAAAGCGCGAGGCGTCAAGCTGAACTACCCCGAAGCCATTGCTTTCCTGTCGGCGGCCATCATGGAGGGTGCGCGCGACGGCCAGACAGTGGCCCAGCTCATGCACTTCGGCACCACCTTGCTTAGCCGCAACGATGTCATGCCAGGGATCGCCGAAATGATTCCCGAGATCCAGATCGAGGCCACCTTTCCCGATGGCACCAAGCTCGTCACCGTTCATCAACCCATCGTATAGGGCATCAGGCATGACTCAATCTCAGGTCATTCCCGGCGAGATGGTTTGCGCCGAAGGTGAAATCACACTCAACGCTGAGCGCCCAACAATACAGGTCAGCGTCGCCAACACGGGTGATCGCCCGATCCAGGTTGGCTCGCACTATCACTTCTTCGAGACCAATGATGCGCTTGCGTTTGACAGGTCCCGCGCACGCGGATTTCGGCTCAATATTGCGGCCGGCACTGCGGTGCGTTTTGAGCCAGGTCAAACCCGTGAAGTTGAGTTGGTTGCGCTTTCGGGCGACCGGATTGTTTATGGCTTTGCCGGCCGGGTGATGGGCCCGCTGGATAAGCCAGTGGCTAAGGTACCCCGCAAATTGGCAAGTAAGGCAGCAAAGAAAGCCGTCCGCAAAGCGCCTGCCGCCAAACCAAGGAGCCGCGCATGAGCCGCACGATTTCCCGGCGAGCCTATGCCGAAATGTTTGGCCCGACCGTGGGCGATCGGGTGCGCTTGGCCGATACCGAGCTTTGGATTGAAGTGGAACACGACCACACCATCTACGGCGAAGAGGTGAAGTTCGGGGGCGGCAAGGTAATTCGCGATGGCATGGGGCAAAGCCAGCGTATCGCCAAGTTTGTCGCTGACACCGTGATTACCAACGCATTGATTGTGGATGTGACTGGCATCATCAAGGCCGATATCGCGATCAAGGATGGGCGTATCAGCGGCATTGGCAAGGCGGGCAATCCGGATATCCAGCCGGGGGTCAACATCATCATTGGCGGCGCAACCGAGATCATTGCAGGCGAAGGCATGATCGTCACCACCGGCGGCATTGACACCCATATTCACTTCATTTGCCCGCAACAAATCGATGAGGCGTTGGCCTCGGGTGTGACCACGATGATCGGTGGAGGCACTGGCCCCGCCACGGGCACCAATGCGACCACTGTCACCCCAGGCCCATGGCACATGGCCAACATGCTGCAGGCGGCCGAAGCTTTCCCAATGAATCTGGGCTTCACCGGCAAAGGCAATGTTTCGTTGCCCGAAGCCTTGATCGAGCAAATCAAGGCAGGAGCCATTGGCCTGAAACTGCATGAAGATTGGGGAACAACCCCTGCGGCCATCGACAATTGTTTGAGCGTGGCGGATAAGTTCGATGTGCAGGTCGCGATCCATACCGATACACTGAATGAATCGGGCTTTGTTGAAACCACTGTGGCGGCCTTCAAGGACCGGGTGATTCACACCTATCACACCGAGGGCGCAGGGGGTGGGCACGCACCCGACATCATCAAGGTGTGCGGGCTACCCAATGTGCTGCCCTCCTCCACCAACCCTACCCGCCCCTACACCGTCAACACCATTGATGAGCATCTCGACATGCTCATGGTGTGCCATCACCTGGACCCCTCGATTGCGGAAGACGTGGCTTTTGCCGAGAGCCGGATTCGGCGTGAAACCATTGCCGCTGAAGACATCCTGCATGACATGGGCGCGTTTTCCATGATGTCCTCCGATAGCCAGGCGATGGGGCGTGTGGGCGAAATGATCCTGCGCTGCTGGCAAACCGCTCACAAGATGAAGGTGCAGCGCGGGAAACTCAAAGAGGCTGAAGGCTCAGATGGCGAGCATCACGATAACTTCCGCGTTAAGCGCTATATCGCAAAGTACACCATCAATCCGGCGATCACTCACGGTATTGCCCATGAGGTAGGTTCGCTGGAGGTGGGTAAACTCGCCGATCTGGTGATCTGGCGGCCGGCTTTTTTTGGTGTCAAGCCCTCACTGATTCTCAAAGGCGGGCAGATTGTGCTGGCTGCGATGGGCGATCCCAATGCATCGATTCCCACGCCCCAGCCGGTGCATTACCGGCCGATGTTTGGCAGCTTCGGCGGGGCGCTGGCCACGAGCAGCGTCACCTTCATATCGCAAGCGGCACTCAAAGCTGGTGTGCCCAAAAAGCTGGGCTTAAAAAAGCGGGCGGTCGCGATCAAGGGGGTGCGCAAGATTGGTAAAAAGGATCTGCGCTTTAACCACGCGATGCCAGTGATCGAAGTAGATGCGCAGACCTACCATGTGAAGGCCGATGGTGTCTTGCTGACTTGCGAGCCCGCAACCGTGTTGCCCATGGCTCAACGTTACTTCCTGTTTTGAGATTGATCGCATGTTGATGTTGACCCGGCATCTGCCCCTCCCTGAGGCGTCCACTCCAGGTGGTCTGCCTGCTTCGATTGTGGGCGAAGTGCGGCTGGACTATGACCAGCGTCAAAAGCGCCGAGCTCGCTTTGCTTTGAGTGATGGCCCGAAGCTGGGCGAGATGGTGGGCCTGGATTTGCCGCGGGGCCTGACCTTGCGCGACGGTGATCTTTTGCTGGATGAGCCAGGCCTGCAGGCGGTTCGGGTGCGGGCTGCGATTCAGCAATTGCTCCAGGTGCGCAGCGCCGATTGGTTACTGATCAGCCGACTGGCCTATCACCTGGGCAACCGGCATGTACCGCTGGCGGTGATGGCTCAGGGCAGCGAAGGCGTATTGCGCTTGCAACTCGATCATGTGCTTGAGCAAATGGTGCAGGGTCTGGGTGGTCAGACCGAGGTCGTCAATGCGAGCTTCGATCCCGAGCAAGGCGCCTATTATGCTCACGGTGCGCAGCATTCTCATGGGGCGCCAATCGAGACTGAAGCCGCTGCAGGCGATGTGCAGTTTGATCGTCGCCATTCCCCCATCATTCATGATTTCCTCGACCCTAATGCCGCTCCAGTCAAACGCTGATCAGGCTTTTGCCATGCTCAGGATGGCCAGCCCGATGCTGCCGATTGGCGGGTTTAGCTATTCGCAGGGGCAGGAGCAAGCGATCGAACTGGGCTGGGTGCATGATGAAGGTAGTGCGGCGCGCTGGATGATCAGTGTTTTGCAATGCAGCTTTGCCCGCTTTGAGGCCCCGCTCGTGTGGATGGTGTGCAATGACTCCAGCCAGAGCGTTCGTCTCAATGCGCTTTATCTTGCCACTCGCGAAACGGCGGAGCTACGTGCGGAAACCCTGCAGATGGGTTTTTCCCTGGCGCAGATGATTGAAAAGCTCGATCACCTGCCCGATTGGACTGCACGCGCGCGTGATGAGGAGCGCTTGTCGTTGCCGGCGGCGTGGAGCGTGGCCGCGCATACGATGGGTTTATCGGCCGATGCTGCGCTTTACGCCTATTTGTTTGCCTGGCTGGAAAATCAGGTGATGGCTGCGCTTAAAGCGGTGCCCCTGGGGCAGCAGGCCGGCCAGCGTATTCTGTCTGAAGTCTTGCCTGTGATGGCCCGTGTGGCCGAAGAAGCCCCTCTTCTATCAGAAGAGCACTGGAGCAATTTTGCTCCCGGGCTTGCCCTTGCCAGCAGCTGGCATGAAATTCAATACTCCAGGATGTTTCGCTCATGACTCAACAAGCATTACGTGTAGGTATTGGTGGGCCGGTCGGCTCAGGCAAAACCGCACTCACCCTCGCCTTGTGCCAGCAACTGCGCGAGCGCTACAACATGGCAGTGGTCACCAACGATATCTACACCCGCGAGGACGCCGAGTTTCTGGTGCGGCATGATGCCTTGTCGATGGATCGAATTTTGGGTGTGGAAACCGGCGGCTGCCCGCACACCGCCATTCGGGAAGATGCCTCAATCAATATTGAAGCGGTCGAGCGCCTGCAGAAGCGTTTCCCCGGTGTCGAGCTGGTGTTGGTGGAAAGCGGCGGCGACAATCTGGCCGCCACCTTCAGCCCCGAGCTTTCGGACTACACAATCTACGTGATTGACGTAGCCGCAGGCGAAAAGATTCCCCGCAAAGGCGGGCCCGGCATCACGAAATCCGATCTGCTGGTCATTAACAAGATTGATCTTGCCCCCTATGTCGGCGCTTCACTCGAAGTGATGGATCAGGATGCCCGGCGCATGCGCGGCTCGCGCCCTTTTGTGTTTACCAATCTTAAAACCGGTCAGGGTCTGGATGCCGTGATCGCGCTTATTGAACGTGATGGATTATTAGTGGAGGCTCTGGCGTGAACCCCTTGTTGAACTCTAAGACCCGCGTGACCACAATCTCAGCGCTGGGCGCTGCCCTGTTCAGCCATCCGGCCTGGGCTCATCCAGGCACCCACAGCCACGATGTCATGGCGCAATTTATGCACCTGATCTCCGAGCCAGATCATGTGGCCTGGCTCATGCTCGGGCTCAGTGCGGCATGGATCGTTTCGCGGATTTTCCGCAGGCGCCGTGCAGCATCAATATCTGCAAAAAAGCAGCAAGAATCGCTTTGACCGCAGTGCGCTTAATTGCCCTGGAAGAAACCGAGCATGCCGCGGCAATTCTCGAAATCTTCAACGATGCAATTCTGACCTCGACTGCGCTCTATGACTATCAGGCGCGCACGCCAGCCTCCATGGTGGCGTGGTTTGCGGCCAAGCGCGCGGGAAACTATCCGGTGATCGGTGCCGTGGATGAAGCAGGCGTGCTGATGGGGTTTGCGAGCTTTGGCAGTTTTCGTGCCTGGCCCGCTTATAAATACACGGTGGAGCACTCGATTTACATCGAGAAAAGCTATCGCAAGCGTGGTCTTGGGCGAGTATTGCTTGAAGCCATCGAGAAGGCTGCGATCGCGCGCGATGTGCATGTTCTGGTGGGCGGTATCGATGCACAGAATGCGGCGAGCATTCATCTGCATGAGCAATGTGGCTTTGTGCATGCCGGCACCATTCGCGAGGCCGGTTTTAAGTTCGGGCGATGGCTTGATCTCGCGTTTTATCAGAAGACCCTGGTATCGCCTGAATTCCCCAAGGATGGCTGATACAAGCTTTGCAGTAGCTCCGCATCCTTATTCTGTTTGATGAACTGGTGCTCCCGCATCGAGCGCTGGAGTTTGCCCCAAAGCCTGATCAAGGGCTGACCCGATAAAAAATGCCTGATCGGGGTGTGCCCTTTCACAGATTTGTATATGGCTGCAACCAGTGCTTTTCGATCATATGCGGGCACGTCGCGCTTGCCTGCCAGAGTCGCATCATGTAGGGCAGCAGGATTGATGTCCAACTTGCGTGCGGTGAGAGTCAGGTTTCCCCCATCGGACGAAAACAAAATCGACTCGACGGTTAAGCCGGCTAACTCTGCCGCCAAAGATAGAGTTTGTTCACTGAAGTTATACAGATGCGCCTCGTGAAAGGTACTGCGCGGCGATTGACAGGTTGCAAAGATGTTCGGCACTTCGATGACAAGAACACCTCCAGGTTTCAGAGCCCGACAAATAAAGCGCAAGATCTCGGGCGGATCTTCAGTGTGTTCGAGCACATGCCACATGGTTATCAGGTCAAATGCATCAGCTTCAAGGGTTTGATGCTGCACGAAGCCCTTGCGTATGGCTAAGCCATAAGTTTGTGCTGAGTACTCGGCATAGCCAATATTGGGCTCCACACCAATAACCTTTAATCCTGATTGCCGCATCAGATGGGCAAACTCTCCCCCACCACTGCCAATATCCAGCAGATTTAATCCAGGCTTTAGCAGGTGGGCAATCTTTCGCCGACGATCCAATGCGACCAGTCCGGCGCGCACCACATGCTTGGCTTTAGGACGATAAGTCCCTTTGTATTGGACGCGGTAATGTTCGGAGTAGAAGCTCTCAGGATCGTGAGGCAGCGGGTCACTGCGAACCAAGCCGCATCCGGTGCACAATATTGTATGCAAGGTTGCACCGCTTCGGCTTTTGTCAGATAGCTTGAGAGCCTCCCTGTCTTGGCAAAGGGGGCAGGCTCGGGAGCCAGTCACTTGAGAATCGGCAAACATGGTTTCTGCAGAATCGATACGGAACACGAGGCAAGGCCCAAGCTAGATGTCTATTTTTGGCGACGATTCAAAGATGAAAACCAGCCTTAGAGTTGGTATTCAATCGCAGCGCGATGGAGCGATTTATCCCGAAATCAATCCGCCTACCCATTTTTCGATGCAGATCATTTCCAAGGGGGCGGACAAGAACCCTGAAGCACCCTGGAAGCTCCATCGTCAAGCCAACAAAGTTAGCACAAGCATTGAGATTGCCGAGTTGTTTCCTGATTGGATAAGGGGGCGCTTCGATCAGATTGAGGTTCATGAACAACACCGCCCGGTTTGCCGCGACTTGCCAAAGTGGCTCGCCAGGCATGCGGCACCGGGGACGCGTCTCGTCGTCGACCGATCGGTCTATCGCGAAATCAGTATTCAGTCCTGGGCGGCTGCGCAATGGCGTGAGGACTCAGGCGGGATGGGCACCCCTGCGGAAATCGTCATCCTGAAAATGCTCCCCACTACCCACCTGCATTTCGAGGAAAACAGGCAAAGAATTCATGTGGTGGGTGCGGGCGTGATGGGTCATGTGATGATGGCCTGCCTCGCGCGACTACCTGCTGCAGCCCATCTGGCCACCCTGCACTGGTGGGATATCGACCTTAAGCCCGGCGCGTTGGCTGGCTCAACCCAACCAGTGCTGGCCGAGCATCCCCACCTGAGCCCGGATGAAAATCCGCTGACCCACCTTACCTGGTGGGCACATCATCGGTTGGCCGAACTGCCACAACATGGCCTGACCCGTATGCCGCGTTTGCAGCATGCCGATAGCGCTTCGGATTGGCTTCAAATGATAGAGACCGCCAAGGCATTGGGGACACGTTACGGAGAGGTCCAAGCCTGGAGCGCTGAGCAGGTGGAAAGCGTTATGGGTTATCGCCCCAGCCATGGGGCGCTGTGGTGGCCTGAAACTTTTCTTGCGCAAACCTCCGTGTGGTTTGAGACGCTTCGAAGTGAAGCGCAAAGCAAGCCCACTGGAATTTCTCTCGACGTCTTGAAAAGCATGATGGCTCCCAGTATTGAATCGAAGTCAACGCCTGAGGATGTGTGGATTTTGGCCTGTGGTCACCGATTGCCCGAAGTATTGGCGCTCTGGCCCGAATTGAAATTGGCTTCGGCCCTGCCTGTGCATCAGGTCGCGGGGGTGAGTGTGCAACACTCCAGAGAATCCAGTGCGCCAATGGTTTTAGGCGGGCCTGCTTACTGCGCCCCGCTTGCGCGCGGTCAGGCCTTGATTGGATCAACCTATTGCGATCCGGATGAACTTGATCATATCGATCATCGAATCAGCAACCTGCAACGCCTGGCCAGGATGACGGGCCAAACCTTGAGCGATCCTCGCGCCGATGACAGGGAGCTAGTCGAGTTTCGCGGAGTGCGGCTAAGCACGGCAGACCGTTTGCCATTGATTGGCCCGTGCCCCGACCCTCGCGCTGCCGATGCGCAGTGGGCACATTTGCATCGCAATGATCGCCTCGCACTACCGCACCTTCCAGGCGTGTACTTGGCAAGCGGCGCTGGTTCGCGTGGTTTGCTATGGGCGGCTTTGGCTGGATCAGTGGTGCCATATCAGGTGCTGGGTTGGCCTGCCCCCCTGCCCGGCCCACTGCTTGATGCAATTGCCCCACAACGTTTTCTGAAAAAGAAGATTCGGCGCTCGGCAAGCCCGCTTTGAGGCCCAAGCCCGCACTACAATCGAGTCTTTGATCCTGTGGCCAACCTTCCTTCGAAAGCCAGAATTCCACATGCCAGAGACCGCCAAGAACACTTACGATTGTTCAAAATGCCCTGGGTACTGCTGTTCGTATCCGCGAATCGAAGTTACCGACAAAGACCTCAAGCGCCTGGCCAAACACTTTGATCTGACCACCGACCAGGCCGAAAAGAAATTCACCCGCTTTTACAGCTCGGATGAAGGCAAGGAGCGCATTCTCAAGCATCAAAAAGACACCGTGTATGAAACGATTTGCCGTTTCTTCGATCTTGATGAGCGCCGTTGCACCATTTATGAAGCGCGCCCAACGGTGTGCCGTGACTATCCCAACGGGCGCAAGTGCGGCTACTATGATTTCATCAAGTTTGAGCGCAAGCACCAGGATGACAAGACCTTCATCCCGAGTGCCTGAGCTTTGAGTCAAGCGCCAAGCGTTTAGCCGAGCGCCACCCGCGCATTACGAAAGATCCGCATCCAGGGCGAGTCTTCCACAAAAGGCTCGCCGCTTTGACTCGGATGCCAGCTCATCTGGATTGAGCGAAAGCAGCGTTCAGGATGAGGCATCAGAATTGTCGAGCGCCCGTCTTGTGAGGTGAACCCGGCCAAGCCTGCAATCGAGCCATTCGGGTTCATCGGATAAGCCTGTGCGACGTGGCCCGTATGATCAATAAACCTCATCAAGGCATGCGCTTGGGCTTGTTGGGTTGGGTTGGCGAACTCGGCGCGCCCCTCGCCATGAGCCACCACAATAGGCATGCGGCTTCCCGCCATATCCTGCATAAAGGCAGATGGGCTAGCCAACACCTCCACCATCACTAACCTGGCTTCATATTGCTGCGATTGGTTGCGCAGGAAGCGGGGCCAGTGCTCAGCGCCGGGAATAATCGCCTTAAGCTGGGACAGCATTTGACAGCCATTGCAAACCCCCAGACTCAAGGTGTCGGGGCGTGCGAAAAACTCCGCAAAGCTTTCAGCCATGGCCGCGTTAAAGAGAATGCTTCGCGCCCATCCAGTGCCCGCGCCCAGCACATCGCCATACGAGAATCCACCACAAGCCGCCAGGGCCTGAAAATCGCGCAGTTTGTGACGACCAGCCACCAGATCGCTCATGTGGACATCGAAGGCGTCAAATCCAGCCCGGGTAAAGGCCCCAGCCATTTCAATCTGGCCATTGACCCCTTGCTCGCGCAAGATCGCAACCCGTGGGCGTGCTCCACGCTGAACAAACGGGGCCGCAATATCCAAAGACACGTCAAAGCTCGCCTGCAGGCTCAAACGGCCCGTATCACCTGGCGCATGCTCCATTTCGCTGGCTACCGATTGAGGGTCATCGCGCAATTTCGCGATCTCTCCACTTGGGCGCATCCATAAGCGCTGCAGGTCAGTGCGCGCGTATTTGCCGATTTGCTTGGCATCCCGGTAAAACTCAAGCGTGTCGTTATCGTTGGGCTTGCCGATTACATGCGAGCACATCGACAAGCCGTGCTCGCGCAGAATCGCCAGCGCCCGGTTGCGTTGAGTGGTGGGCACCTGAAGCACCACACCCAGCTCTTCGTTGAAGAGCGCCTTGAGCGTCAATTCATTGCGTTGCACTGCCACCTGCTCGGGGCGAATCTTGAAGTCTCCCCAATCCGCGCTATAGGGATCAATGGTGAGCATGTCGAGATTGACGGCCATGCCGCAATGCGAGGCAAAACACATCTCAGCCAGGGTCGCAAACAAGCCACCATCCGAGCGATCATGGTAGGCCAGCACAAGCTCTTCCTGACGCATCACTTGCAGCGCGGCGTTGAGTTGCGCCAGGCGTTGCGGCTCATCAAGATCAGGCACTGCGCCAGAAAACTGGTTGATCACCTGAGCCAGAATGCTTCCGCCCAGGCGTTGTTTGCCTGCCGCGAGATCTACGAGAATCAGGCTCGAATCCAGCCCAGGCATCAAATAGGGAGTTCGGCCCTGGCGCACATCATCAATCGGTGCGAGGGCGGTGACTACCAACGAAACTGGCGAGGCGACCTCACGGGACTGACCTGCAGCCTGCCAGCGAGTGCGCATCGATAACGAATCCTTGCCCACCGGGATAGACAGATGCAAAGCCTGGCAGAGCTCGCTCGCAGCATCCACAGCCTCAAGGAGCTGGGCGTCTTCTTCGGGGGCCCCGGTGGCTGCCATCCAATTGGCTGAGAGCTTGATCCGCTCAAACACCACATCACCGGCTGCCATCAGATTGGTGAGTGCTTCACCAATCGCCAGACGAGAAGCCGCCGCCGGGTTTAAGGCAGCCACTGGTGTGCGCTCTCCAATGGCCAGTGCTTCACCACAGTAGGATTCGAAGTCAATAAGCCCTACTCCGCAGTCCGCTACTGGTACTTGCCAAGGGCCCACCATTGGATCGCGATGCGATAAGCCTCCCACAGTGCGATCGCCAATAGTGATCAGCCAACTCTTGCTGGCCACACTGGGATGCCCCAGCACTTGCTCCACCAAGCGATCAAGCTCGAGGCCCGCACAATCAATCACTGGCAAGGGCTGTGCAGGGGTGCGGCGGCCGTCACGCTGCATCTTGGGAGGTTTGCCAAGCAACACCTGCATCGGCATATTCACCGCGCGAACCTCGCGAGCCCGATCTTCAACCTTCAGCCAACCATCTTCCGTCACTTCGCCCACCAAGGCCAACGGGCAGCGCTCGCGCTGTGCAAAGTATTGCATCGTGGCCAAATCATCGGGCAAGACAGACAGCACAAATCGCTCTTGCGACTCATTGCACCAAATCTCGGCCGGGCTCATCCCGGTTTGATCAAGCGGTATGGCATCAAGCCGGATTGCGCCTGATTTTTTAGCGTCATGCACCAGCTCAGGCAAGGCATTCGATAGGCCACCTGCGCCTACATCATGAATCGCAAGAATCGGGTTCGCGGCTCCAAGCGCCCAGCAGGTGTTGATCACTTCCTGAGCACGGCGCTGCATTTCTGGGTTGCCGCGCTGCACAGAATCGTAGTCCAGTGCTTCGGTGTTGCTACCTGCACCCAAGCTCGAAGCCGCCCCGCCCCCGACGCCAATACGCATGCCCGGGCCACCCAACACGATCAACAATGCGCCTGTGGGTAAGGGTTTTTTATGGCTCAACTCGGCGTCAATACTGCCCACGCCACCGGCCAACATGACGGGCTTGTGATAGCCCAGATGCCGCCCTGCGACTTGAGCCTCGAAGCTGCGAAATTGGCCTACCAAATTGGGGCGGCCAAATTCATTATTGAATGCTGCAGCACCAATAGGCCCCTCGATCATGATTTGCAAGGCACTCGCAATACGATCAGGCTTGTGGTGAGGATCAGGCTCTTCCCAATCCTGCGGCATATCGCCGATGCGCAACTGCGAAACCATAAAACCGGTCATGCCGAATTTGGGCTTTGAGCCTCTTCCAGTGGCCGCTTCATCCCGCAACTCGCCTCCACTCCCAGTCGCTGCGCCCGAGAAGGGAGCGATTGCCGTGGGATGGTTATGGGTTTCTACCTTGAGAAGCGGATGCACGAGGGATTCGGTGACCCTGTAGTGCCCGTTGCTGCCCTGCTGATGAGCCACCAGGCGCCTGGTTTGGCGCCCTTGCAGCACAGCGGCATTGTCGCTGTAGGCCACCACTGTGCCCTGCGGCGTAGCCGCGTGGGTGGCGCGAATGCGGTCGAAAAGACTGCCTTCCACCACCTGGCCATCGAGCGTCCATGAGGCATTAAAAATCTTGTGTCGGCAATGCTCGGAATTGGCCTGCGCAAACATCATCAACTCAACATCGGTGGGGTCTCTCCCCAACTCCTGGTAAGCCCGAACCAAATAATCGATCTCATCGGGCGACAAGGCCAGGCCAAGGCTTTGATTGGCTTGCTCCAGGGCCTCAAGCGCTTGGGGTCGGTCAAGCGGGTGCATCGCAATACTGCGCATGGCTGGCCCAGGCAGTGGTTCAAACAGGGTCCGGAGTACGTCGGGCGCATGCTCAGGCCTGCCAACCAGCACCGCCTCAGTCATGCGATCGAATATCGCCTGCCCTGCCAGCGTGAGCTCTTCAGCGGACAGATGCCCGGCTGCTCCCAGGCCAAGCAAACTCTTTTTGCCGCTGCACTGAAGCTCTAGCACGCGCTCGATTCGCAGCACGCCTTGCAGCCCGCATTGATGGGCGATATCGGTCGCTTTGCTCGACCATGGGGATCGAATCCCGGCGCGAGGAGTGATCCAGGCCACCGATTCGTCACGCTTTAGATCAGCTTCGGAGATCTGGCCCGCATCGAGCAAAGCGCACAGGCGGCTCAAGGTATCGGTGCTAAACCCTTCGGTGGTTTGCACAACGAAGGCCTCAATCGCCTCACACTGCACTATTTTGGAGACTCGGGACTGCACTTTTTGCAGCCACAGCGAGCGTTTGAACGGCGCCAGAGCGGGTCCGCCACGCAGATAAAAAATAGGGCTCATAGTTAGCCTGTAATTATAGTGCCTGCGTCATTCTGGTAATGTCGGGATGTCTCGGGAATGCGTTAGGGTGGCATGAAGGTTGTTGTGGTAGGCGCTGGAATCGTCGGTTTGACGACTGCTCTGGCTCTGGTACGGGCAGGTCATCAAGTGATCCTGATTGATCGTCGGCGGGAGGTGGCTTCAGAGGCCAGTCACGGAAATGCTGGCTGGCTCGGACCCCATATGCCTGACCCCTGGTTTGAAGCTGATCTCAGCAGTCCATGGCTCGGCAAGCCATGGCGCCGGGGCGCACCGGTGAGCTGGCGCCCGCGTTTGCAGTGGTCACAATGGCGCTGGCTTTGGCAATACCGTAGATCTCATGGGGTCGATTTGGCCCAATTGCACCAATCACGATTAAGCCGCTTGCTGCATTACAGCCATGCCCTGCGGGAGCAATGGCAAAGCAGCCATCAGCTCGAACTGGAGCTGAATCAGGGCACGCTGCAGTTAATTCGAAGCCCCAGGCAATGGGAGCGCTTGAATCAGTGGGTGGCCGGGAACCCGCAAGATCCGAAGGCACAGCACCTGGAGTTACTGGATTTGCCCGCGCTGCGAATCGCCGAGCCTGCTTTGTCCATCGTACCGGCACTTGCTGGCGCCGCCCGATGGAAAGACGATGCCACTGCAAATTGTGCCCTGGCCGCTCGGCACCTCAAATCGCAGTGTGAACAGGCGGGCGTCAGTATTCGGACGCGAGAAGTGGTTCGAGCCTTGTTGATCGAAGGTGGCCGGGTGGTGGGTGTTGCTACTGAGAATGGCCCTTGGCGGGGTGATGGCGTTGTGTTGTGCGCGGGGATGGATTGCCTGCCGCTTTTGCGCCAGGTGAAGGCAAAGCTTCCCCTGCAAACAATCCACGGCTTTAGCGCCACGGTGAATCTCGCGCCTGATGCGCGTGGACTGCAGCACGCCGTTCTGGAGCTTGAAACCATGCTGACGATGACGCCATTAAGTGGCCGTGTGCGTATCAGCGGAGGCTTTCATCTGGATCGGCGCACCGGTGCCCTGCCCGCGCCTGCGGTGCGCCATCTCATGAATCAAGCTGCGGATTGGCTGCCTGGTGCGGCCCGGTATTCCGATGCTACCTACTGGTATGGACAACGCGTCATGACGCCCGATGGTTTGCCGCTCCTTGGCCCGGCACGCACCCCAGGCCTATGGCTCAATACCGGCCATGGGCACTGGGGGTTTGGCCTGGCTTGGGGAAGCGCTCATGTGCTGGCCGACATGATCTCCGGTCAGACGCCGGCCATTGCCGTGGACGGGCTCACCGCGGATCGTTATTAGCCGTGAGCGCGTTGCGCAGTAGCCTGGGTTGGCTCGCTTTGTGGTCGCCTGCGCAGGTACGGCAGCTTGAAGAGCGGGCGCTAAGTGCTCTAACTCCAGTCTCGGGGCCTGGTGTGCTGATGGAGCGAGCCGCCCGATGGATTGCCCAGCGCAGCGAGCATCAGTTGATGCGCATGCCGCCCGCCACCTGGGTTTTGGTGCTTGCCGGCCCCGGAAACAATGGCATGGATGCTTTGCTCGCCGGTGATTATCTTGAAAGCTCTGGCTATCGAGTGCTGCGCGGTGGCGTTGCATCGGTCAGGCCCGCTGGTGTTCTTGAAATTAAAGATGCAATTGAGCGCCTTTCCGAATCATCACAGCCTTGCCTGGTCATTGATGGATTGCTCGGACTTGGGGCGCAACCTGAGCGGCCTTTATCCGAGGCAATGCAACAAGCGATTCAAGCCGCGAATCGTCATGCAGCATTTCGGGTCGCGGTTGATGGCCCAACTGGCGTAAATTTGCAAACCGGTGCGGTTGCGCATATTGCCTTTCAGGCAGACCTCACATTGAGCCTTCTTGCCCGAAAATCAGGGCTGGCCACAGGCCGGGCGCTAAGTGTTTGCGGGCAGATCGAGCACAACGATCTCGGCGTGAACCCTGCCGAATATCTCGACGATCCATCGCCCGAGGCTTGGTTGGCCAGGGTTCGAAATTGGCCCCCGCGTGACCCGATGGCGCACAAAGGCACTCAGGGATGTTTGCACATCATTGGCGCGGG
>JAIYCW010000076.1 GCA_027487815.1 Burkholderiales bacterium | reverse complement strand
TCACGAAGTGCAGCAACCATCTGCTCTTCGGTAAATCGACTCTTGCGCATCGTTCTGTCCTGGTTCCTGAGTGATAATCTTTACAGGAATCCGTGGTACAGAAAAGCCGGTCAGGTCATAGGCATATGCTTGTGCGGGGGTCTTCATACCAAGCGCCTGGTGGGGCCGCTTGAGGTTGTAGAAGCTGATCCAGTCTGCAATGGCGCGGGTGGCGTGCTGCAGGCTCTCGAAGCGCGTGCGATGCACGCATTGCTCTTTGAGCGTGCGGATCACGCGCTCCACCATGCCGTTCTGTTCAGGGCTGTAGGGCGTGATGAATTCTTGCTTCAGGCCATAACTGCGCACCAGAGCGGTGTAGCTTCGGCTCGTGAACACCAACCCATTGTCGGAGCGCAGCAAGAACGGTTGGTGGACTTTGCCCAGCGATCCATAGCGCGTGATCAGCGCTTGCTCTAGCGCCGATTCTGCAGTCTTGGATTTGCCGCTGCGCGATAGATGCCAACCGAGCAGTTCCCGGCTGTAGCAATCGATCACCAAGGCCAGACTGGCCCAACCATCGCGCCCGGTCCAGATGCGGCACAGATCGGTGGCCCAGCGCTCATTGGGATGTTCGGCCACAGACGGTAGGACTTGTACACGCGGGCGCAGCCCCACAGGGCGTTTACGCACTTGCCAGCCGCGTAACTGGAAGATGCGCTGCACCGTGTTCTTGTTGAAGTGCAACAGCCCTGCCACGGTGCGGTACCCGAAGGACGGTTCCTTCTCGATCAGCGCTTTGATGGGCGTTTCGAAGCGCTCAGCCACCTTAGGGGCCGATTTCACGGCCTTGTAGTAGTCCGTGCGCCGTGGCAGCCCGAACCATTGGCACAGCTTGTTGATCGACACCTTGAAGCCATCGTCCAGAAGTCCCTGTTGAATCGAACGGATCATTTCTCGTCCTCGCCCAACAGGGACTGCAACTTTTTTCGGGCACGAATCTCCAACATCGCCTCGCCGTAGGCCTCCTGGAGTTCCTTGAGCTGCTTCTCATACTGCTCGCGCACATCCTGAGGATTGGCTCGAAGGGCGTTCTCCATCCCGCGCGTACCGTCCTCGATCCACTTCTCGATCTCATTGGGTGGCAAGTCGTAACTACGGCTGGCCTCGGACACCGAGGTTTTGCCCTGAATGATTTCCAGCACCAACGCGCTCTTGCGCTTGGCGGTCCATCGCTTGATTTCTTCGTCCATCAACATGCTCATCGTGATTTTCCTTTCAATCTATCACTTGAGCAGATTTTCACTGGGTCATTACAGCGTTTCCGTCCATACGCTAGCGACCTAAGGGACCCCGAACCACATCGTCATCTCATGGACCGAGCAACAGCAAGGCACTGCACGTACAAAGTTGGTTCCAATGGATCGGCAATTGCCCTCGCGCCTTAGTCCCATCAGCCTAGAAATTATGGTGCGCACGTCACACGGGCTCCAAAGTTGCCAACTAGCGTAGGGCTTCAACTAAAGGAGTTTCCATGGCAAGCATTCTTACCTCATGGCGTCGTTTCCTTTCGCAAAGCCTCGCGCTGTTGTGTTCAACAGTCTTGGTCGCGTCATGGGGCGCGGCTCACGCCCAAATGCAAGACTATCGGTATCTGACGGGTGTCGAAGCGTTAACAGACTCCCAATTTGCGTTTCCCGATGGGCCACCTCGGGTTGACGGATCAGCAGTGATTCTTGGGCCGGCCAATACGCCAAGGGGTATCTTGGCCGAGGTCGCCTACCCGCCGGGCGGCAACTACAATGAGCCTGGGATAACGCGATCTGTCGTTCGGTGGGATATGGTTCGCCTGTCTTGCGATGGTGCAATTGGCTGCAACAACGCTGGGGGCCCCGAAGGGTCTGATCATGATCCTATTTTTTTCATCCGACAGGGCAACGAAGCCTACGGCTGGCAGATCGCTGACAATCCTTCGGGCGGCTCCTACCTCGCTGGCTCGTTCGGAATTGGAGACCGCGTCGGTGCTTCCTGGACGGATATTTCATTGAGGGTCCGTGACCCAGGGTTCTTTCCCGCTCTAAACCAGCGCTATTTCGTTGAGATCTCCTACACGTTCCTTCCGGACCGAGTGGACTCGACGATGAACATCGTATTGAACAATAACCTCAGTAACAGACGGTCCATTCGATACTCGTTTCAAACCTACGGCGGTTTCGATCCTTCGCAACCCTATTCATTTGGGATACTTAATGAGGACAACCGTGGGGAAAGGTATTTGCTCGAAGGAGCGCATGTAGCCCCCCTCCCGATTCCGGAGCCGCTGTCCGCGGTTCTCATGGGCGCAGGCCTTCTGATCGTGCGCCAGCGATTGCGGCGCAGTTAGCGTTGCAAAAGCGCCTGGCCAGAGCCCGACGGGTGGGTTGCAGAGGCAGTGGGTAACGTACCCGTTTGCCCCAAACCCACCCCGGGACGCTTAAAGAAGGCGTACATCCAGTGCACGGGTTGTCATGTCTGCCCGGTTCTTACACGTTTGAGGCTGAACCGACCAAGCGGCCTGCAGGACCTACTGTGATTCCGGCGCCAGTATTGGGGCCACCTTCCAAGTTAACAATCGATCGAGCCGCACGGTCTTGGTGTCGGCAAGGTGTTGGAGCTAATGGCGCGGTTAGGTCTCGCATCGCAACAGGACTTATGGGAACCCGTGACATAAGAAAGCTGGGTCAGGTCAGCCGAACAGGTGTGTGTCGCCGCTTCAGAGGTTCATTGAACAGGTCGACTTTTGATCGATTGCGAAGAACGATCTATTGCCTATCCCGGGGATCTATTACAGGCTAAGACTCGGTAGATCGCGAACTATAATAGGCTAGAAGGTGTCGCTACACACGCCAAATCAAGAGTAATAGGAAGTTCGGGATGTTCCTATGCTATGGGCTGAGCCGCGAGTGTGTTTATACATTGCGCCCGTTCGACTTGTTGCCAGTGCACGGCTTAAGGATTCTTTGCCCTGGTGTAGGACTATTCGCCGCACTAAGTGGTCATGCCGATTGGCAAAAGACCGGATCGTGTTAATGCGCGTAATTCTAAGCATTAACTTGCTTTGGCATTACCAGACTTGTCGGCAGGATCTACGCTAGGAAAGAGAAATCGCGAAAGGACCATTGCGGCGGCCGCCGCTTGCACAATTGTGCCCCCAATAAGCGCAAGCAAGACGTTGTCAGTTAGCAATCGAGCAGATTGGCCCGCATTCGCATGAATATTGACTTGATCGAATAGAAGCGCAACAAACACGATGCCCAGTACGCTCCCGTTGGCCCACTTGAAGATGGTTCCAATTAAACTTAACCAATCGCGCTGCATATCCAAGCGTCCCGTAGCAATCAGAGTCGCTAGCGTTGATGAAGCTTCCTGCGACAGTTGAGTACCTTCAACTCCATCCATGTTTGAGCCGCCCAGGGTGTCTTTAAGAGCCTGCATCTCTGACTTGACGTTATAGGCATGACCTATTTCCATTACGACCCCAGGACGGTCTAATGCCAACACCCTGTCTGGGACCTTTTCAGCGGCAATGGTGGGGTCCCCTTCGCGGCTACGAATCTCTGGAACGGCACCCGCGGTCGAGGTTTTAAGCGCGGATTGGGCGAGCCGGAGCGCCTTCGCCACGGCTTGGGCGGGATCTGCTTCTCCCAAAAGGGCTTGCACACTTGTAAGAGTTTTGCCAGTGATCGATTCTGTCGCAATAGCTACAAGTTGGGTGCGTCGAGGATTTGAGGTCATGACGAAGCCTGTGTCCCGTTCTGGGGCTTGAGTTCTTGCCGCCTATTACCTTCTTTGTCCGTCGTAGTTGGTCCTTCAAGGGAGGATGCATTTTGTTTTTTCGGTTCCGACGGTGTCTGGTCAACAGGTTCGATCTTGGGGGCCAAGGGCGCTCGACAGGCTACGAGAAGGTCAGTGAGCGCTACGACTTGTGCAGTTGTGTCAGAAGAGCCTTTAGTACCGGGTGGGATTCTGGAAGAATCTTGGCCACCAGCTGGGTTTTGGGAAGGAATCGATGCTTTATTGAAAGCTTTCATCGCTTTTCTGACTTCTTCCCGGGTCGTGTTGTAGGTATTGACCATTTATGACGGGGACCGGCCAAAGCGGTCGCGTGAGAACTGCGCGGCATTTGTTGCCCCAGACAGGCTGGTCCAACCAGCAACCGCACTTTTGGCAGCGTTAGAGGCAAGCAGCGTAGGAGCAATCACTGAGCCTGCAATTACACCGGTCAACGCTAAAACGATCGCGGTTCTCGTCTCCCCAGCAAGGTCTCGACGCATCCCATCCAACGTGGTGAAGCAGTTTTCCACGGCTTGGGTGTACTGAGTTTGAATTTCAGTTTGCACCTTCGAGACCTCAGTTGAAGCGATCTTCCCAAGAACTTGACCTACTTTCGGAGTGGAACAGCCCGCAAACACGGTCACAGCCATCCCCGTGGCCGCCAGCCGCATCATTGTTTTCGTCGTTTTCATATCGTGACCCTTTGACCTATCCGAACCATCTTATGTACTCGTTGATGATTTAGCTACGCTACAGCCCAACTCCGAAGCCTCGAGCGAAAGGCGAGGAAACAAACACACCCAAAGGGACCTGACATCTCGGCTTCTTATACCAATCGCAACTTCAATCGGATTTGGCGACTCGAAGTAGCTATATCGAGGCATTGGCTACGAGCCCGTGTTCTTACGAGCCTATTTCAGTCGTGCGTTTCGCGCAATGGGCCGTTAGAGCTATGCCAAACGGGAGATTGTGCTGCCCGCGAATCAGCGGGTAGAGTCGAAGAGGTGGTGAGTTGCAAAGGGTTAGCGCTCTCGGGTAGATATCCAAGACTGCTGCCACTGAGCGACGTACCAACAATGGCCCGAGTTTTTGCGATTCGAACTAAATCGGTCCGAGGCGATTTTGTAGCATCGAGCGACGCGAATACTCGGGCGGCAGCGACCGGCTTGCATTTTAGTTTTGAGGCGGCGTGTCCTTTTTGTATCCGGTTCCCGATGATCAGCGATTAGGTGAGTATTGACGATGAGCATGCAAACTACAAAAGACACTTCTTTGAGTGACAACGTGACGTCTCAACGAGATTGCACCTTTGCCGTAGAGGAAAACCGGGCACACCACTGGCGGCAATCGGGTTTGCTTTTGACCCTTGTGAGCGCTTTTTTGGTCGGGTGCGCGCAGCCAAAAGCAATCGTCGATCGAGATAGGTCAACGGCTTCTTGGGTAAAGGACGCCCGCGATACCAAGATGGGAGAGCTACTTGGCGAGTCAATTGAAGATGACTCAAAGCCAACGAACGTAACTGTTGGACAGAAGTATTCTGGCACCGACGCGGGAGCTTTGTTCCCGGAATGGCTGAAACGAAAGCTTGCAGCCGCGCCGAAGAAGTGTACTCCGAGCCCTAGGCTCGAGCCGGATGCGATTCCGCTTGAGGATGCATTTGCGCTAGTACTGTGCGACTCAGGAGTAAAAGTCTACTTTAGACCCGACACGCCGACGACTCAACGTCCTGGGGTCGACGGAACGAAGGGGTCGGGGAGTCCTGATGGTACTAGAGGTAGTAGTGAACAGATTAAAGTAGTGATGGAACGCCGCGAAAACGGGCGAAGTGAAAAAACTGAAGTCGCTAGCGAAAGAGTTCGAGCGACGCAACCGAGCTCCTCTCCTCCCAATACCCAGTCAGATGTCCTCCCGGATAGGGGGAATGACGCGAAAGACACTTCAAGGCAAATCCAATTTCCAAACGCTAAGTCCAAGGAGCGGCAGACTTCTGTGCGACAGGAGGCGAAAGTATCCGATGAGTCAAAAGATGTTGCAGCGCAACGAACGAGAGGCAGTCGGACCTCCCCAGGTGGGCGTACTGCCACTGAGAGTGGGCGAGGCACATCAAATACATCGCCTCAAAACCCGGGTAATACTTCTGCAACTACTCCCTCAGTTGACGGAATGGATGCTGTGCGCAAACAGCTTGTTCGCAGAGATATGCTCGATACAGACCGGGTCGAAGCGTTAGACCTTTTGCGAGCGATCGGAGACTTGGAATACGAGTTCATTGGAAACACGCTAATTGTTTCAAAGGCGCAGCTTCTGACGCGTACGTTCAAAATTGACTACCCCGTCTTCACCCGAAAGGGATCAAGCGATTCACGCTCAAGCAGGGTATCCCATGACAGAGGTAACTACGTCGACGGCGGGAACAGCATTGTTACTGATCAGGAGAACAATTTTTGGATGGAAGTTGAGAAGGCAGTGGCAGTTTTGGTAGGTGCGAAAGCAGGTGAGGACGACTCAAACGGGGAAAGACCTTATGTTAAGGGTAGCCCACTTACAAGTAGTCTTGTGGTTCGGGCTCACCCTGCAAAACTTAGGGCTGTAGACAACTTTCTTGAGGCTACCCGACTGGACTTGACGCGACGCGTGATGTTGGAGGTCAAGATAATCTCGGTCACCTTGAATAACAGTGTGGAGCAAAGCATAAACTGGGGGCTGTTCAAGAGTGGCTCGAATACAAACATTAGCGCTGGTGTGACCAACTTCAATACGCTTGGAAGAAATGGTTCAACAGATGTAACACCTCGAGGCCCGGGTATCGATCTGAAGACTGATCGTGCATTTGGATTAGCTTTGCAGGTGAGAGATTTTGCTTCCGTATTTAAGTTTCTTGACACACAGGGGAATTCACGCCTTCTACAGAGCCCGCGAATTATGGCGATACACAATCAGCGTTCATTGTTGAAGTTTGGTGGGGAATCGTTTTTTGTGACCAAAGTGGGCTTTAACAACGTAGTCCCGGTTAGCGGCGCGCTAACAACTGTGCCTGGATCCATAGAAGTTGCGCCATTCTTCTCTGGGGTCACTCTTGACATCACACCAAGCGTCGCAAAAGACGGATACGTGACCCTCCATATTCATCCGACAATTACGAACGTTTTTGATAATCCGAAGACAGTGCGCTTTGGCAACTTTGGTGATATCACCTTGCCGCTTGCAAGCAGTGAAGTCAATGAAACGGATGCGGTGGTGAGAGCCTCAAGTGGCCAAATCGTGGCGATCGGCGGGTTGATGAGCAGAAAACAACGGGCAATCGAATCTGGCCTGCCTGGCCTCCAGGACGGACTGATTCGACGGGTTTTTGGAGGGCAGTCCACCAATGAGTTTGAAACTCAAGAAATGGTTGTCCTCATCAGGGCCACGATCCTCGACGAATGAAAGAAGTACCTGTTGTCCATCCTCGTGAACGGCGCAAGCAATGAAGAACCTGCGCAGGAAGAACTGCGACAGAGTCTTCAGTGATTAATTTTTCTGGTGATTGTCAGTGAAGAAGGTACCGACTTGGCTCCAAGCGCTTGCAGTGGGTGTTTCAGTTCTTGCTTTGGTTGCTTCGGGAGCTTGGGCGCTATATCTCAACTGGCAGAATTCGACTGCAGATACTGCGCAGCTGAATGTGCAGAAGAGTAGGGCAGAGGTAGAGGAGTTAAAAACAAGGCTTGCTATTGAGGCCAAGGTGGAACTGAACCTGAAGCTGACGGCTCTACAAAAAAAAGCTGATGGCGAAGTCGTGGTTCGTGGTGATTTGCACTTCAGGAATACTGGCGCGAAAGGTGCGTATGTCAGCGTACCGAGCGGTGCTCTTGCCCTGTACAAAGTTTCATCAGACCACGATAAGAATGGCTCGGAAAGGTGGACCCGGGAGCGATACCTAGTCATGAGAAGTGGGCATAAGCAAACCGGGCCACCTGGGGACGGCCTACTTGGAGGCTTCTTTGTTCATGCGGGCAGCGAGAATTCCACGAGTTTCACTTTTTCGGTAAAGGGAGGTGGCATTTATGCGGTGGTGTTCTCCGCCGATTTGGACGAACAGACAAAGAGATGGCGAGAGAAGTTTGGTGGGAGCACAGGACATTGGCACGCGCACGATTACATTCAGATTCCCTAAGTGAGTTGTCCATTCAGCCCTGGCATTCCGCCTTTTGGTTGCTTAAAGAACTGGCTTGCGATTTGTTTCCACTCCAATCTTGATGGAGAGTGAACAGTAGAGTCTGCCGATTGCGGTGTTCCGATACCACTTTTCGTACAGCATGTTTCTTTTCGACGTCGATTTGAATGGGTAATCCCACCGCAAAACTACTGCGATGGATTCAGCCGGTCAGTGCAACACCGACAGGTACTGAATCACCTGCGATCGGAGGTGGACGACGGTGTGTGTTTATGGCGCAATAGCTCTCGGCGAATACAAGCCTCTAAGGACCGCAGCCGGGCTTAGGGGTGAATTTTCGGGATACTTAAGATTTAATGAATCGCCCCTATAGTCCTCGTTTCTGCGCAAACTCCCATAGGGTCAAGTATCGGCGATCTTGGGTAAATATCGGCGCAGTTTGCACGATGGTGTCCAGACATTGCCCCAGCTCCCTTGGCGGCCAAACCTCCTTGCAGATTACGGAATCTAATAGTAGTAGTCCATCGGCAGGGAACCGACTGCACAATCCCGATTCGTGTAACCGATGTACGACCTTGTCCGCATGTTTTGTCGGCTTTAGCCAGTACTTTAATGCAGACAATGCAGATGGGAATTCCCCTCCCGTAGCAATTGCCAATCGAGCCAGAGACTCGGCGATTCGCGGGGTGGCCAAGTCACGAGACTTTGGCCAAACCTGCTGCCAGAATGGCTGGGCCCGGTTTTTCCAGTAGTCCTCACGCTGTTCGGCGGCGGCTTCAACAGCCTGCGAAAGAGCCTGCGCAGATTCTTCTAGGCCGTCTGGTGGAAGCGCTCCAATCGCAGTCCGGAACTCTTCCATGTTGTAACCCTCGCTCGAGCCTAGTGCAGCGTAGGTTAGGAAGGCTGCAAACTGCTTGCGGTGCTCTCCGAGCTCGGCATAGTGGTTTGCGCAATTCAGAAGTTGGGATTTCAATGCGATTAGCAAGGGTTCATACAAACGCGGCGACCAAAGGAAGCCTTCCCACACACCTTTTGCCTCGACGGGATTGCTCCAGTCGAACAAGGGCAGAAGATACCGTTCTGTCCATGGCCGGTCCACACGGAACAACGCGATCAGACGTGAACCCAGCAGTACCCGACCGTGGCGAAATCGCCCTACCTGCACGTTGCACAGTGCAGTGAAGACGGACCTCAATTCATCGGGGAGTAGTTCGTTGTCACTCGGGTTTCGATCGAACCACAGGTTAAACAGCGCCTGGGTGACATCCCCAACCGGGTGGTTAATGGCTTCTGTCACGGGATGATTGATTGGTGCCCCATCGCGCATTACTCCGGTCTGCTCATCAATGGGCAGCGCTAGCACTGCCTCGCATAAGCTTAGCAAGATGCTTTGGTGGGCCCTTGTAGACGTTGCGGCGGCTTTCATCCACCACGTTACGCTGTGGACAATCTCCAGAAGTACCCCCTCGGGCATGGACTTCACTAGAGGTGCAGCGACACCCCAGGAACGCGAGATCAAAGCGCTTTCTGACCAAGTCTGCAGCGCTTGGCGCCATCGGGCAGTTGGCCAAACACCGCTCTTAGCCAGGTCGCATAATGCTGCACAACTGTGAAAAAGGCGTTCGCGACAAACGTCACGCCAAGTATCGTTGTTGTAGGGGCCCTGTTCCTCCACAGGCTTGGTGAGCCAATCGACCAGCTCCTTGCGTTTGCGGGGTGCAATTTGAATGACCCGGCTTTCCTCGAAATCCGGATCACCAGTGCCACTCATCCAATATGAGAATTCGTCTCTTTCGTTTGGCTCCAGTCGCCAGGTTGGGTAAGCTCTGGAAATCTCGGCGAAGTGCGCCGAAGCGGTTGTGCCCAGAACCAGTCCCGATGTATTGAGCTTGGCCAGGAGAAACCAGACGGATTCTGCCACTGACCGTTTCCACCACTCTTCATCTAGATCGTTGGGGTACATCTGGCGGGGCGGGCCAGCCAAAATCGCGATCTCTAAGCGGTTCTTTGCGGAGTCTGCCAAATGGCTTCCCTGCAGCACGAGCACTCTGCACACCTCTCGCTTGGTCACAACGGACCATAGCCACCACGCATCATCGAGCAGCAGCCAGTCCACCCACTGCTCGGGTGATATGCAATTGTCCTGACTAGCGGTAAACAGAGCAAGGCGCTTAAACGTAGGGTACGGTAGTTCAAACCAGCTCTGTGCGACTCGTGCGGCACGCGCCAAATCTTTAGTACGAACTGCCATCCACGCATCCCGCAGCAATTCTATTAGGCTCACCCAGTCCCGAAACCCCCGGTTTTGCCAGTGGGGTGTGATGGAAGGTAGATCCCAATACGATCGGTCGTTATGTTCGTCAGCATCGCCCAACTCCAGGAGCAGATCGAGCGCGTCACGCAATAGGTGTTGAAAATCCTCTAGAAGATCTGGAAGAACTCCCTTCCAATGTTCGTCAGTCCAATCTCCTAGCGTCGCCTTTACCTCACTCGCCGCAAGCTCGAGTTCCCAGTCGATCAGGTGCTTGATCTGCGAGGACTCGCGCTCGCTACTGGAGTCGGGATCACTCCAAAGAAATGGTTTCTTCAGGGCGACCATGGGCGAAAGTAGTTCTCGCAATTCCAAGCGCACGGTGGCGGTTAGCCCTTCGCGTCTAAGGCGTGCTTTCCATCGATACAAATCGAGATCAAGTCCGGGGGATTTCACTCGGGCGCTAAGCAAAACACGCCAAAGCGTACGCATCGCTGGGCCTGGAATGGCCTTGGGTGCCTGTAAGCGGATGTTGTTAAGCTCAGCGATATTGCCCTCACGTTGTAGTGATGCAAAGCGATCCAGCTCTCGTTCGATCAGCCCCAGCAATTGTTGGTCCAATTGTCCGCCGCGTTCGACGACCCAGATCACCAGTCGGGGGTCATCTAAATGGCGCACCAGCCATCGGGCCAAATGGAACATCGCGTCATCCCACCGACTTCCGGTGAGGTGCCCGGACACAAATCGCATCGGCGGGGCGCAGAGGTAAGGAGGAGGCCGCCGAATTAGACTGAAGCGTAGCTCGGTATCCACTTCTTGCTGGGGCGCCACGCCGAAACGCGGCAAATCGCCGTGCCCAAAACGCTCATTCGAGAAGGCCTCCAGCAGCCAGTCTAGAGCCGGAGCGGGATTGAAGTCGGCAAAACGTTTCGCCGGCAAACCAGATTTGTCCGACAATGCCCAAAGCATGCGCCCGACAAAATCATCCTGCTGAGTGCTCTGTTGTGGTCGCTTCAGAGCGTATTTGACAACAATTGCCTCTTTGCCCTGTAGGCCGGCGTGGTACATGTCGGCCCACGAACGAAGTGTTTCGTGGAGCGCGGAATGATCGTGGCCGCCTGCCGGTACGCTGTAGAGAACGGGTTTGACACCCTTGGCTTCCCATTCGAGCGTTTTCTTCTGTTCTTCCCCCGGTTCGCAAGCCCCAAAAGCCCAAGCCAGCGGCGTGATTTCACCCAGCAACCGGTCAGCCGCTAAGGCATCCAACATGTAGCGCAGTACGGGATCGTCAATGCTGTAGCCAACAAAACACACCACATAGTTGCGAAATAGCTCGCTAACAAAGCTTGCTGCCCATCGTTCGGTCAGGTACGCCGAGCCAAAGTCACCGCTTGTAAGTACCAATCGATTCAGGGCGTTGTCGTCGAGCTTTTCGGGCAGCAGGCCGTGCAGAAAGACGACACCGTTCCAGCGGCTGTTCTTGGGAATAGGCAGCATCGGAGCCGCATGGGTCTGGAACGGTTGGGCTTTACGCTCGGCGGCCGCATGAAAAACGCGGTCGAAGTTGGTAGTGACTAGGCGTAATGCCCCATCGCGGTTACTCGCCAACCGCAACAGTGCGGTTTGCGTTTCGGTTGCACCCTTTCGGCGAAGCTTGGGTACTAGAACTTGTGGCAGTACGCGGCGGACTGCCACACGCTGTCCCGGGTATCGCCGCTCTAGCAAATCGAGGGTAGTGTCGAACTGGCCCCGTTCGAAAGCCGTGCGCTCGCTTTCCGAAAGCATAGTACCGATCCGCTGATAAATCTGTTCAACCAGGCCTTTGAAACCCGGCAGACCTGCAGGGTAGGAAATACCGGCCCCACAGAAGAACACGACGCGGCCCTCCTCGTGCGCCTGCAAGAGTGCATCTGGGACATCGGGGCCGTTACTGACGATTTGCACTTTAAGGTTTGCGAGGAAGGAATGCTCGTGTCGAACGAATTCGCACATTGGATCGCGTTATCAATCCAAATCTTACTGGGTTTTGATAGGTATGCCCGGTCGAGAGCTTTATGCGACCGGCAGCTCTCTCGAGGTCCTTTCGGTAGTATTTCTACCCGTCGCCGATAAGGGAGCCGAATCCTCGCTCTGCAACTCCAGTGCCATGCATTCCAGAAACACTCGGCTGAGCTGCCTCCGATTGGTTTACTTATGTTCTAGCGAGCGTATCGGCGCTCTCCGTTTCAGTTCTTCATTCCATCCGTTGGGTTGTACCGTTGCAAACCTCGACCTTGAGATGTTGCAACGAATGAATGAATTTCCCTGTTACCACAATGGGAAGGCGCGGGCGTTGACTATAAAACTCAATACAGTTTCGAGAGGGAACAAGTCAGAACTGTTTACCCTAGTCGACGGCAAAACTGGACTCTATGAATACTGTTTTTCCTCAGTCTAAAAGCACTTCCATTGCGCTTGCTGCGATCATCGGGTAGCTGCTACACTCAATCGCATTCTCAAGCAATAAAGGTGCAAGAAGTGGCGCTTCAGAAAATCGAGCTTACGTTTGTTACCTCGAGCGAGAAAGAAGCAAAGGCGCTTGAGTCTTTGCTCCAAAACTTGGCACTTCAGCGCGGCGACGTGGAGGTTACCGAGGTTTTCCTGGACTCGACCAACGCGCTTGTAACCCGAGACCAAATCGTCACTGCAGTGTTAACCTTCTCGCTAAATGTCGCCGCCGGAGTACTGGGTAACGTGGTCTACAACGCCTTCATTGCTAGTCCAACTTCTCAGTGCGTTGCTAACGAGATGCCCCTGACAGCCAGGGATGCGCAGGACCCGATAACCCTTGAAGCCAAGCTTCGCACGGCCGCCGTCGCGAAAGCCCCGTAGCTGTGTGATGAGGGCGGTGGACCCCAGGCGTGTCGACGCCGTCATTGATGCCCTGACAGCTACTGGCACTGGCGTCGGCGCACTACCGCTTCATGAGGCGGGCCTTAAAGTGCGCATTAAGCACAGCGGGGTCACTGCAGAGGAGCTTTCGGCGCTATCTGCGGCGTTCCTTGATGCCCGGCGACAAGCGGCTCGGGGCATTTTGGGCGAGGCTGCTTTTGAGGCTAACGGGGTTGAGTTTATGCTGGTCCCAGTGTCAGGCAGCATTGCTGCACTTTATCCGGCACCGCCGGCCTATACCGTCGTGCTCAGCGTCGGGCTGGTAGAAGCGCTTCGGTTGAGCTGCGTCGCGGGGCAACTGCACGCCGCGCTTGAAACACTTAAGGGGTCAAGAAAGCTTGAGGCCGCCATGGGGCTGCAAGCGGCCGGCAAGGCACTGAAGCTTTTTGATCGGCTTGTTGCGTACCTGCACGCGAGCTCCATACTCGCCCATCTGCGGGCGCGCCGAGTGCCGAATGTCATTGCTGCGCTCGATGCGCAGATGGTTAGGAAGGCGGATGTTGTGCTGGAAGCAGCGCTGATGTTCGTGCTGCTTCACGAGCTGGGTCATGTGGAGTACCAGCGATTGGAGTCGAGACCTGCAATTACATGGGAGTTCGCCGTGCCCGAGGAACTCAACGAAGCCCAGGAAGAAGAGCTTTTCGCGGACAAGTATGCGCTTGATCAAGCCCCTGCTGAGTTTCGCCTGCCCATGGTGCATGCAGCGACTTTTGTGCTGCAGCTGTACACATACATCGACTTATTGCGCGCCGGTGAGCCTCGCCGCTACCCTTTGGCAGTCAATCGCTTAGCCGCCATGCGAGCGCAAGTGTCGGATCGAAAGGCTGGCGAGGTCGGCGACGCTGCAACTCGTAACGCTATTGCAATTGGTAGGGCGCTGCAAGCTCAGGATCCGTCCAGGCTTTCTAGCGGTCAGGGTTTGGCTGCGCTTGAGGAGTTTGCTTGTATCGGTGACCAGATCGACTGGCGACCAGTCCAAGAAGCTTTGCAGGTCCTCACTGCTTAGGGAGCTCTACAATTGTTCGCGCCAGAAACGGTAGCTCGAGGTGGAGGCCCGTTTACGCCGATCTTAGGCGGGCTATTGAGCAATGCTGCGAGGACAACTTTGCTCAAGTGTGGATTTGCGTCCTTCGCAGCATCGTCCGAGCAAGAGGTGGCCGATTACGTCACGCACCTTTGCGCCTTATGGGCGACACACGGGGATGGGCAAACTCCAGATCCCTCTGCGGTCCGAAGCCTCATGAACAAGCAAGAAGCGATGCTCATCGAGCTATGGATTGCGGCTCTGCGCAACGACGCGGGCCCAAATGAGCCTCCGATAGTGGCGCTGGCACCGGTGACAGCGAGCGCGAATCCGTTAGTTCTTCGCTCCCGTAGGTTCAAACAACCGGTCATCGTGATGGCCGAAGGGCTGTGGAGTCTAGTTTCGGGAGCAACGCTCGGAATGCTTCTCTGGGCCGACGGTCCTGATGATTTGGAACAGTTCGGCCGGGACATGCTCGTAGGCGCGTGCAACGCATGGGTACGAAACGAACCTAGGGCAGGCCCTTCAGGGATGGCGATCGCAAAGGCGATGGTTGTGGACATCGAGACGACTCACTTTGCGGTGGGCATGGCTAACGCCTGCTTCACCTGGGCTTTTCTTCACGAAATGGGGCATATCTATCTGGGCCACCTTCCCACCGATGAGGTAGTGAAGGGCCTTTTGCCCGACGGAACAGCCAAGGCAAGCTTGTATAGCTACGCCCATCGCGATGAGCTTGAAGCTGATGCATTCGGTTTTGAGCGATATCTAGGGCTTATGGCACTTGAGAAAGACGTGCGGCGCAACATGCCCTTTGGACCACAGATTGATCATGCACCCCTCGTACTGATGGATTTAGTCGACATGGCATTCAGAGTTGCAGGCAGGGACGACCTTTTAAAGTCAAAGAGCCATCCAACTCCCGCTATTCGTGCTTGCGCTATGCGTGACGCCTTCGCATCACGACTATCTGCAGAAGGCCTGTACTGGTACGAGTATTGGATGGAGCGTTCACAGGTGATGCGGCGAGAGCTAGCGATTCTATGAGCTTAGGTCTAAGACCCGCTTAGCGTTTGCTGCGGTGGCAGTACCACCCCTACAGCGGCTATGCAGGTCTGGGGTGGGTCGCGTGGGCTGAGGAAATCTTAACGCACCCCGCCCCGCGATGCGGCCTGCGCAGCCACCGTGGCTTGAAGCCATTGGTTCAGTGCAACCGTATACCCGTCTGTTATTCACATTTTGAGGTACGCTGATGGGTGACGCACTATGTGAGGATCTACTGGTTACGTTGTTCATGAATAGAACCTGCTTTCTGCGGACCGGCCGTACGCTCAACATGAATCACCTTTCGAACTTCACTGCCGGGCATGGGTCAGGCCATCGGTTTTCGGGCCTTTCGTAAATCGGTGATTTGCTGAACAGTTTGAAGCTTGCCGGAGGCGTGCAACATCCGATGGCAGTTTGAGCATACGATGCTTAGGTCGTCGATCGCGGTTTTTACTAGACCGTTTTTTGGAACTTTTGCAAGAGGCTTTTTATGATGCACCTCGCAAAATCCTTTTCCGAGGGTGCCGTAGTGTTTTGCAAAATCGAACTGGCAGCATTCGCATTTCAGCGTCCCCGTGTCCTTGAGGACCTGAGCCTTTTTCTGTCTAACAATCGTACGGTTACGCTCGCGCGCGAAATGCATGCGCCACTTACCACCCCCCTCGGTCGCCACATAGTCCAGATCCAGCACTGCTTCGTCGCTATCGACATGTATTGTGACTAGCGCTTTTCCGGATCGCGGTTCCGAGACTAGTCCATCGAGCCTTAGCGCATCTACTTCTTGCAGTAAAGTCGGTCTCGTTTCACGGAAATTTTTCCGGAAATCATGTTGAAAGCTAATTTCATCTGGAATAGGGACCCCGCCTTGGATGATTTGCGCATCGTCCGCTGCTACGGCCCAACGACGTTCTACTGCCTGGGGACGAAGGACTGCTTTGAGCTCCGCGAGCGATTTATCGTGATACCCAGGTCCGAGCTGATCTCGCAACGCGAATAAATCCCGAGCCTTTTGATGCACAATCTTCGTTGGCCAGGGTCGTGTGTCGCGCATATGCCTCGCATCGCGGTAGATGCCGACGAGGCGCCACTTCTTGGCTTCATACGTCACGAAGTAAAGGGTGAACAGGTCGTTAGCGTGCTTCTTGGCGGGGATGTAGTAGTGGTATCCCCAGATTTGACCGCCGATCAAGAGTTCCTTGTTGAAGTTCCATTCTTCAAAACCAAACCCGTTACGTTGCGGGAAGGTGGCATTTGGTTTGTTGCTCAGTTTTCTCCCACCCGATGGGCGCTGAAAATCCTGGGAATTTTCGATCACTCGAACCACTGCGTATTGCAAGATCGCTCTCCTGGATTTTGAACAAGCACTTGCAGATCGTTCTCGTCGCTTTTGACGTGGCCCAACGTTCTTGTGCGTTGTACATCCGGAGAATTCCATCAAACCGATAGTTCCGTTCCATTGCATCTAGACTTATCGAGAACCGCAGCACAAGAAAGCGGAGTCAGTTTAGATCTTCCTTTCCGGCGTAGAGTAGCGGAGCGGTCTAAGCTTCCCGAGTTAACATGAAATACAGGCCGACCCCACAGCATACAAAAACTAGCCAAGCACCATAAGCAAGTGAGGAAGACGCTATCGCAAACACTGTACCTCCCAAAACCAGAAGACTCGCGCTCACGGCCGCAACTATTTTGGTGATGCAAACATCCGTCTTGTCCAGGAAGGTCAACACGCCAACCGAGGCCCCGAGCAATAGTCCAACGGCAGCCCGCAAACCGTCAGAAGCGACAGAGCTAATTTGCATAAAACCCAATGCTGCGCCAGTCCCAGTGAAAAGCAAAAAAGTTACTGGCTTGATGTACGCCTTCAATCCTTGATTCTCGTAAAGTCGAAAATGTTCAACGTCTGCATAGCCCCACGATTCCTAAACTGATTCAGTGAATCCACAACCACCCCTGGGCCAGTTGGATAAGGCCCCGAGGTGTCAATTCTAGGAAAGGCTACTCTATTCAACGCTGGGACGATATCCCCTAAAGTTGGAGCCCGTCGGGCTGCCGGTAAACCTAGAAAGCTGGTTAATCACAACCCCTGCCGCAGCCGCACCCAATTCTCCTGAGTATCCTTGAACTGCGTTTGATTGGGCAATTCCTGTTTCCGGCAAAAGTGCTCCACTAGCGATGCTGTTCCGACATGCAAATGTTGACTTCACCTGAATTCCGACCAGTTGTCACTAGCTGGGAAAGAACGTTCGCGCACGCCACCAATACTGCCCGTACTAGGAAGAGGTTCACAAGCTAATAGGGTAGGTCGCAGAGAACAGGTTCCCACCCTCGTATGCGTAAGTGTTTATCCCTCCACCAAGCCCAATCGGCTCACTTTGCTCATACCTACCGATGCGCGGGTCGTAGTCCATGAAACATCGTAGTGCAGGTGCAACCGGCCATCAAAGAACTGGCCGGGAAAGCGCGGACCGTAGGTGAAGGTGCCGACAGCGGCCGGATTGGCATTGGGCTGAGCGAAGTCAGAGGGGTCGGCCAAGCCCCAGCGCCAGTGCATTCTGTTATTGGTGGCTTGGGGAATCACACGCGGCGTATTCAGATGCTCGGAAGATTTCGGCCTTCACATATTGATTTGCCGAGGCGTGACACTACAGTGCAAGTAACGCCATAGTTGATCACCTTGGTCAATGAGCAGATCGACCGCTAATAGATCTTAACGGGAAAGCATTTGATTGTTAGTACAGCCAGCGGTACAGTTTGCCCTTAGCAGCGGGGTGGTAATGTAATGAAAGCTACATCCCGCAGAAAAGAGACTCTTTGGCTTCATTAGTGAATAGGGCCTCTCGGAGTAATCCATACCGTCTCAGCGGTTTTGATTGGTGCTTAGATTGCAATCGGGAGTCCGATCCGGAGCTACATAGGAGCGTCCTTGAAGAAACACCTACAAGTCCGCCAGAGCGTTAAGGTAGCAGTTATCATTTTGGTCGTTGGAGGTTTGCTCGCGGCCTGTGGGGTGATACCGTATCGCACTGCACGTAACGAGCCCATCTGCCCAGAAACTGCTAAGGCCAGTATTGCTCCGCCGCTTAACAGCGACTGCAAATTGATCGGCTCGGGTGAGCAGATTACACGCTATCCAGTACCGCGCGCGCGCGCGGCGTTTGCTCCAGATGATAGTGACGCACCTCCGAACTTTGTGGGACTTGCGCTGTCAGGTGGAGGAAGCCGAGCGGCCAATTTCTCTATGGCGGTCATGGAGCAACTCGAGCAGCTAGGGATCATGCGCCACGTTACGGCGATATCGTCGACCTCGGGAGGCGGTGTTGCCGGCGCGTACTACGCGCTTAGGGGGCCAGACATCGATTGGCGCGTTGCCCAGCAGGCGATGGAGACCAACTTCCTCAGCAAATGGATTTTCAGTGCGCTTCGGCCTGACAATCTGCTCAGAACAGCGTTCTCCCACGAGGACCGCTCGGACCTCATGGCCGACATCTTCGACAATCAGTTGTTTGGCAACGCGACCTACAAGGATTTAGGAGAGATGGGTCCGGGTCGGCCCATCTTCCTCGCTAATGCAACGGACGCGATGGGTGGCGGGCGGTTCTCCTTTTCTCACGAGACATTTCACTCGCGCCTTCGTTCGCGACTGGACACGTTCCCGATTGCGCAGGCTGTGGTGGCCTCTGCCGCGTTCCCTGGTGCATTTAATACCGTAACCCTCAGACGATACCCGCTGCCTGCTCCGCCTCGGCCGCCAGGGCAGGAGCGCCCACCGGTTCCAATAGGATATGAACATCTGCTTGACGGCGGCCCGACGGATAACCTGGGCATTGAGTCTTTACTTCAACTCGCCGCGTCGCACAACGCGAATCGATCGCTAGTCCAGCCCCCAGGCAGCCCGCCGCCGGGGTGCTTTTTTATCGTTGTCGACTCCTACCCGAAGGGTGTTGCGGGTAGGAGGGCTTGGGACCCAAATCCGCGAGGACCTCTCGACTACATTATTGATACGAATTTCTTGAATGCTTTCGACGCTATCCTGATGAGACGGCGGCTCGACCTGCTTGCTTATGTGGGGCTGGGGCAAAGCACTGTCGCTACTGGGAATACCTACATCGGTGACGCGCTCGGCTGGATGTCAGTAAAGGACCTCGGCTCCGAATTGTTGAGGCCAGCGACCCAGTTGGTTCAGTTCGATGTCCCAAAGTCGACATCACGTGCGGGACATCCATGGTCGCTCATTCGGCCGGTAATCGCGCCCCGCCTGACACCGATAGAGATCGCGCAACAGTTACGCGATGGAACTTTAGGCGTCCCCGCTCCGGTGCCAGATGGATACTTTCGGTGTACGGCTTGGCACTTAAACCTCAGCGGAATAATGGACGTGAAGCCGTATGTGGGAGAGGCTGGCAAAGAGCCGAAGCGCCTCCCGAACAACAGTGACGGCCTTGCGAGCCCCGTACTGGAACATCGAGCGAAGTTAAACTGGGTCGTAACCCAAATAGAAACGAACTTCAAACTGGCGGGTCCGTCAAACTGTACGACGAAGCTGCTACAGGACTCGCTATACGCAGCCGCGTTTTTGACCACAAGAGAAGACCACTTCAACAGAACTAAAGTGTGTGAGTGGTTCGAGCGGGCCGGGTTGGCTGTCTCGCCGGAATGTCGACTCTTCCCGGGTAACAGATCGATGAACGTGCAACTCAATCTAAAGTCCGCCGCGCCTAAAGTTGCCGATCGGACGGCTAACACGTCAGTGGAGTGTGTGAAAGGGGAGTAGGGGTATGACCTCGGCGGTGGGGGAGGCGAGGTGAGCGCACTCCGCCGTAACAACAAAAGGGACGCAACGGATGAGCAATTGGTCAGCGGCCCGAGATTACGTTAGGGATCCGTTTCACTACAAGGTGCTCAATTTCTGGCTTTTCGGTGTGGGTAATGCGTTGCACTGACCGGTTGAATGCAGCCCAGTGGAAAATGGGCGGATTACTCAACCACTAAGAAGACCGAGTCCATTGGCTGACTGTAAATTAGTGAATCGGCCCTATTGCCCCTTATCTACTCTGAGCCATGCGAACAGGCCAGGGCATTTATCGATCCCTTGGATCATCCAGTATCGGCCATCTAGCTTCACGATGGCGTGCTTGTATGCATCCGGCGACTGGAAATTGCCGTCCGAGGCCACAAACTTCACTACACGGACTGTCGAATAGTTTATTCGAGAACGGGTCCTTACCTCGTTAAACGCAAAATCGCCTTCGCCTCTCGATTGCGGCTCAAGAAGTCTGAAATAAAACAGCGCTGCCATGAGCATCATGAAAACACCGATGCCCAGGGGGACTGCGATTATTATTGCGGTCCCTATCATCGTTCCAACATTGTTCATTGGAACAGAGCTCGATAACCACGAATAGGCGAAGTATCCCGCCAATGTGATCGAACCGAGCCCCATCGCTGCGTGATAAAAGAATCCAGCTTTCAATTGCTGCACCTAAGCCTAGGGAGAGCTTTGACCAAAGATATTGCCGAAAACAATACTTCCTGTTGAGGAAACCGTAACCCCCGGAACCCCGGCTAAAGCTCTTTGCCCGACTTGGCTCACTAACCCGCCTGCGAACGGCGTGCTATAAACGCCGGGAGCAAGCAGCCCGCCAAACGCTCCCCCCCAGGGTTGCGCCGGCGATGGCGCCCACATTCAATCGAAAGCAAGGATCATTTCGATTTACTAACTGAGCCGCCGTACTGCCCAGTCCACCCGCGGCGGCGCGAAGGCCTGAGTTCAAGGCCAGGGAAGCACGCACTGAGCCAACGAAAGCTGGAGTCAGGTAACCACCAATGCCGCCGACGAAAAATCCCAGAGCTCCCCCAGTTAGGGCGCCCTGCAGTGCATTCCCACCAGTTATGGATGCACTGTAGGCACCCGAGGCGGCGCCAATCAGGCCGCCAGCAATGGCCCCAGGTACACCAAAAAGTCCGTCCGGGTCGACGAATGAAACCGGATTCCCCCCCACATACCCATAAGTATTAATCCCCCCCGCCAGCCCAATCGGATCCGACTGCACATAGCGCCCGATCCGAGGATCATAGTCCCGGAAGTAGTTGTAGTGCTGGTTGGATTCGCTATCAAAAAATTGCCCCGGAAACCGCGGCCCGTAAGCGAAGGCACCAAGTGCGGCTGGATTGGCATTGGGCTGCCCGATGCCGAAGGGATCGGCCTGGTCCCAGCGCCAGCGCATGCGGTTATCCGTGGCTTGGGTAATCACGCGGCGGGTATCCAGATGGTCAGCATAAATGTAGTTTATCTGTGTCGTAAACACCGCAGGCGAGCCGCTCACGGTTTGGGTGAGTACTGCGACCGGTGTGTTGCCAAGGTACACGGTTTCCTGGCGCACACATCTGGCGCCAGTGTCGGGCTACAAACCCAAAAGCCTATCTGGGCCGTCCGATGCGACAAATCACCAAGGTCATTGCAGTGCATTTACCGCGCTGACACAAGCTCTACGGAAATGCCATCGTCCCGAACGGTAATCCTATGTGAGAGTTGCACACCATTCGTGATATACCCATCGCTAGCGGAGATCTGTTTTCCAGAAGAAAGTGTCGCTCTGATATCAAAGTGAGAATCTCCGCCGAAGCGATATGCATCGGAAACGGAATGGCCAGGAGAAATCGATCTGGCGTAGATGTTTGCCGACCCAACCTTAATCGCAACTTCCGTTATAGGTTCACTCGACAAATTCACGATCTCAATGGAGTGCTTTGCAGAACACCCAGCCAGTAAGCATACGCTGAACAAACCCCCTAACGCTTTTGATAGCGACATTCTCAATACCAGATGCCGGCGGGTAACGGAATGGTGAGAAGCTTGGACGTGTCAATGGGGCCGCCTGCAGCCCCCGCATCTCTGCCGATACGATTGTTATGTAAGTCCATAACAGTCTCTGCGAGTGGATTCGACCATATGCCATGAATCTCATACGCTGTCCCCGCAAGCCAAGCAGTAAACCTGTTTGTTTCCAAAGCCGTGCGGCACATCCACGTTGCATGCCTTATAGCGTCACCTAGGTTGTTACGGTTGCGGGGGCGCTTCTGCAACTCTTCAATACCAATCTCACGTGCACGATTTAGATTCGCAGGCAAGTCCCACCAATCTCCAACAGCTAGCCCGCTTGGATCAACAAAGGTGTTTGGCCGACTCATTACATAAGCGTAGGTATTAATCCCGCCCGCCAGCCCAATCGGATCCGACTGCACATAGCGCCCGATCCGAGGATCGTAGTCCCGGAAGTAGTTGTAGTGCTGGTTGGATTCGCTATCAAAAAATTGCCCCGGAAACCGCGGCCC
>JAIYCW010000014.1 GCA_027487815.1 Burkholderiales bacterium | reverse complement strand
TATTTGCAGGAGACCCGCATGAATGCACCCGCTGAGCTTTCGATCTCGGATCGCTTTTGGCTGAAAAGCTACCCGCAGGGCATGCCCGCCGATGTGGACTACACCCAGTACAGCTCCCTTGCGCAGTTGATCGAAGAGGCCTTTGGCAAATTTCGCGCTCGCAAGGCTTATGTCGGGATGGGCCAGGAAGTCACGTTTGGTCAGATTGATGAGTGGTCCAAGACGCTCGCCGCCTGGTTGCAAAGCAAAGGGCTGCAGAAAGGGGACCGCGTGGCGATAATGATGCCCAATGTGTTGCAGTATCCGGTGGCGATTGCCGGGGTGCTGCGTGCCGGGCTGGTGGTGGTCAATGTGAATCCGCTCTACACGCCGCGCGAGCTGGAGCATCAGCTCAAGGATTCAGGGGCCAAGGCCATCATCATTCTTGAGAATTTCGCGACCACCCTGCAAGAGGTGATCGGGCGCACCCAGGTCAAGCATGTGGTCGTGGCCGGCATGGGCGACATGCTCGGTGTTTGGAAGGGCGCGCTGGTGAATTTTGTAGTACGCCATGTGAAAAAGATGGTGCCCGAGTTCAGCCTGCCCAACGCGATTCGCTTTAATGCAATGCTGGCCGAAGGCATGCGGATGCAGTTCAAGCCCGCAGCTTTAAGTCGTGATGATGTGGCCTTTTTGCAGTACACCGGTGGCACAACTGGCGTATCTAAAGGCGCAACGCTGACGCACAAGAATGTGATCGCCAATGTGCTGCAATCCGAAGCCTGGATGCAGCCCGCGCTGCATAAGCCAGGCGTACCGCCCGTGCCGGATCAGATGGTCACGGTGGTGGCCCTGCCGCTTTATCACATCTTCGCGCTCACCATATGCTGCTTGCTTGGCATGCGCACCGGCGCGTTTTGCATTCTGATTCCAAATCCGCGCGATATTCCTGCCTTGATCAAGGAAATCCGCCCCTACAAGATCAATACCTTCCCGGCAGTGAATACGCTTTATAACGGCCTGGCCAATAATGAAGAGTTCAAGCAGCTGGATTTTTCCGGCCTGCGTGTGAGCAACGGTGGCGGCATGGCAGTGCAGGGTGCTGTGGCCGAGAAGTGGCTCAAGGTTACCGGCTGCGCGATCGTGGAAGGCTATGGCCTGAGCGAAACCTCGCCTTCAGCCACCTGCAACCCGACGGACAGCAATGTATATAGCGGCACGATTGGCTTGCCCTTGCCCTCCACAGAGATTGCGATTCTGGATGATGACGGCAAGCCCGTGCCTTTGGGCGAGCGCGGCGAAATCGCGATCCGTGGGCCACAGGTGATGGCAGGCTATTGGCAGCGCCCCGAGGAAACCGCCAAGGTGATGACCCCTGAGGGATACTTCAAGAGTGGCGACATCGGCATCATGGATGAGCGTGGTTACACCAAGATCGTGGATCGCAAGAAAGACATGATCCTGGTCTCGGGCTTTAATGTGTATCCCAACGAGATCGAGGAAGTGGTCGCGTCATGCTCTGGCGTGTTGGAGTGCGCAGCCATTGGCGTGCCAGACAAAAACTCGGGCGAAGCAGTGAAGGTGTTTATCGTCAAAGCCAATGAGGCCTTGAGCGAGCGCGATGTGCAGGACTATTGCGCCAAGAACCTCACTGGTTACAAGAAGCCCAAGTACATCGTGTTCAAGAGCGAGCTGCCCAAGACCAATGTGGGCAAGATCTTGCGCCGCGAGTTGCGCGACGCAGAACCGAAGATGGCGGCTTAGGCAGGCCGATCAGTCTAGTCCGCCTTGATGCCTGCGCGCTTGACGATTTCTTTCCAGGTCTTTTGTTCTTTGGCGATAAAGGCGGCGAACTCTGCAGGAGGGCCGCCTCCGCCTACCGCGCTATCGGTGGCAAAGCGCTCGGTCACTGCGCTTGATCGCAAAGCCTTTTGCGCTTCTTCCTGAATCTTTTTGATGACGTCGGCCGGAGTGCCTGCGGGCACCATCAAGCCATACCACTGTGAAGTCTCAAAATCCTTGAAGCCGTGCTCGGCGACAGTGGGCACATCGGGCAGTGCAGCGATGCGCGATGCAGTTCCCACTGCGATGGGGCGCAGTTTGCCTTGCTTGATGAAATTGCTGATTGAGGGCAGGCCATTCATGGCCACCTGTGTTCGCCCGGCAATCAGATCCGTCATTTGCGGGCCAGTGCCACGGTAGGGAATATGAGTCATGAAAGTGCCAGTGACCATTTTCAAATACTCCATCGACAAATGCCCGGCGCTGGCATTACCTGCTGAGCCGTAGTTCAGCAAGCCCGGATTTTTCTTGGCATAGGCGATGAACTCCTTGAAGTTCTTGGCTGGCACATCGGGATGCACAACCAGGGCGTTGGGTACTTTAGCCAGCATCGTGACTGGCGAGAAATCCTTGTTCACATCATAGGGCTGGTTGGTCAGCATGTAGGGGTTCACCGCGAGCGTGCCGACATGCCCAAGGATCATGGTGTGGCCATCGGGCGTGGCCTTCACGACATCCTGCATGGCAACCACGCCTGCGCCACCAGGTTTGTTTTCAACAAACACGCTCACGCCCAGGTTCTTGGTCATCTCGGCAGCAACCGAGCGGGCGACGATTTCAGAGGTGCCACCCGGCGCGAAGGGGACCACCAAGCGCACGGTTTTTGCCGGCCATGCGGTAGACGCGCGGGACGCGCTAGTCCAGATGAAAGGCGCTAGTGAAACGCTTGCGCAAGCGGTACGGCGAACTTGGTTGATCATGGCCCTGACTCCTTGGTGTTTTGGAGCGCATAATAACCGCATCGGCCTGCATTGCGCGTTACCTCAGACGAAGCCGAGATTCTTGTTAGTGAAGTTGGTCAGGTTGGGGAGCACCATCTGGAAATCACTGCTGGGCACGCCAAACCAGGTCGCCAAAGTGCCCGCAAGCTGATCCACACTGGATGTGGGCACCAGCCGGCCTTGTCCAATATCATCGGGCCCGTTATTGGCTACTGCAGGTGGCAGGCCGTAGAAGCGCTTGCCTTTGACGGCACCACCCATGATCAGATGATGGCTGCCCCATCCGTGATCTGAACCATCACCGTTGCCAGTGAGGGTTCGGCCAAAGTCCGAAGCGGTAAAGGATGTCACCTGATTTTGTACGCCCAATTCTGTGAGTGCATTATCAAATCGGCTCATGGCACTACCCACCTTGCTCATTAGCGCGGCATGATCAACGGTGAGGTTGTCATGAGTATCAAAGCCGCCGAGCGATACAAAAAACACCTGGCGTTTCGCAGACAATGAGTTTCTAGCCGCGATGATTTGCGCCACCATTTTGAGTTGTGCTTCAAGTGAATTGGTGGAATCAAAAGTGGCATTGACTGGCAAGGGATTGGCCAGTAAGGCCGAGGTCAATTGATCATTCGCATCCAGCGAGCGCTTCATGATGCGGCTGTGCTCGGCCTCGTACACATTTGCGCTGGTGGCGGTGATCATGCTTCTCAGGGTGCTTGCGATTGCGGCCGAACCAAACATCGGTGTCTTGATCGCATTCACCGCGACCGAGCCGCCGGTGCTGACCTGGTACTGCACCGCCGATTTACCCGATAGGTATACCGCATTGCCACTGACCGAAATACAGGTGAAGGTTGAGTTGGTATTGCTTGCGGCGAACAGGTCACCAATTCGGCCGCCCCAGCCTGAGTTAGCGCCTTCGCCGGCTGAGGATTGCCACACGGATTGCTGATCGTTATGCGACATCAGTTTGGGTGGCAAGGGCACGCTCTTATTCTGATATTGGGCTTTGGTCGTGGGTTGAACCAGCGTTCCCACATTAAGCAACACTGCCAGGCGTTCGCTGTCAAAAAGCTGCACCAGAGTTTTCCGGTTGGGTGTTGCTGCAGGGGTGGAGCTCAGATTGATCAGCCCGGGAGCCAGCGCATATTGTCGGGTGCCGAGGTCAGTGCCGCCAAACGTGGCCGCATTAAGTGGGGTCAGCGCGGTATTGGTCAGACTGGATTGCGCATGGGACAAGGTGCTGCCCCGAAGGGTCAGGTACTTGTTGTATTCCACCGTATCGTACGGCGTGACGGTATTGGCATAGTCATTACCCCCGAGCATGAAAATACACACGATGGCTTTGTAATCTGTTGGCGCGGTTTGGGCCGCAGCCTCACCAATGGCCGCCAGATTCAGTGCCCAAGGTGTAGCTGCCCCTGCGACCGATAGCATGCTTGAGCGCTTGAGAAATTCACGGCGTGAAGCGTTGGGATTGATCAGTGTCATGTTGGTCGCCTCTTATTTGTTTACGAGATATTCAGGGCTGGCCATGACCAGAAAAATCGCCGCCTGCACCCGTCTGGTTTTGTCGGCATCGGTGGTGCTGGCGAGGCTTGTCACTGCGGAGGCAATCGAGGCGAGGGTGGCTGATGACAGGGCCCCGCCGGCCAGCAGTTCGTTAAGCTCACTGACCAGAGCCGTGGCATCAGTCGCCTTGGGCAGCCAGGAGGTGTAGTTCGGCCTCACATCACTCACGCCGTTCGTGATCGCCCCTTGCATGAAGTTCAGATATCCGGCCACCGAGGATTCATGCGTGATCTGAAATTCGGGTGCGGTCAGGCCAAGTTGTGAGAACTGACTGGAAGGGGGGATATAGCCCGGGCGAAAGAAGTTGAACACGGACGGACTTCGGCCGGGGCTTTGCCCCAAGCGGGTCGCGGGGTCGCTCAGGCTGCCGATCTTGTATTGGTCAGCAAGCACTGCCGTGTTGGTGGCTGCGCCGAAGGTTTTGGCCCATTGCAAAAAGCGTAGCAAAGGCTCCTTGAGCTTGCCGCTGGTGGGCGTAAACGCTGGTTTGGTGGCCTCCACATCGCTCAACACCGCCTTGAGAACAGACTTGAGGTCACCCCTCACCCCGGCACCGTTATTGTTGAACACAGTGACCACGCGGGCGACATACTCAGGGGTTGGATTGCTGCACACAAATCGCTGAATCAGCTGCTTGCAGAAAAACGGCCCGATATTCGGGTGCGCAAAGATATGGTCCAGGGCGAGTCGCAAGCTGGTGACGCCATCCGTGCCTGACGCAATACTCGTGCTTAGAAATACCTTGGCTTCGGGCGAGTGGCGCGAAGCATTCATCACCATGGGTAGCGCGTGACGATCCGGGGTGGTTCCAATATTGTTGGCAAAGTCCCAGCCAGTAAATACCCGGGCGAGGTTGGTGATGTCGTCCTGGTCGTAGGTTTCGATCGGCTTGCCGTTGTTGAGTCTTTGGGTGCCATCAGGATTGAGCTCATAGAGCCCTATGGTGAAAAGCTGCAGCAATTCCCGCGCATAGTTTTCATCAGGCACACTGCCGGTGCTGGCGTTGGCTTTTTGATTCCCCCGAAAGGTGAGGTAGATCCCCATGGCCGGGTGGGTGGATATCTTGTCTAGCAGCGTGCGCAAGTTACCAAATGCATTGGCCTCCAGCGTATCCATGTAATGCGCCACCGCAAACTGACGAAAAGTAGTTGGTACACCATCAATGCCAACGACAAAAATCTGTGAGAGGGCCAACGTCATTTTCTGGCGTAACTCATCCGGGCTGGTCAGCAGTTTCATCCACATCACCTGATCAAAGCCGGCGGTGCTGTTCTGAAATGCCACGTTGTTGAACCCCGCATCGTTAAGCCATTGCCAGCGAGTGGGTGTGGATGGAGCCGCTAACTGCTCATCGAGCCAGGCCTCATAGCCTTTGGTTTGAATAGCGGCCACGACACTCGGCGAACTTGATAGCAAGGCTTGTCCCGAGAATTTCTTGGCTTCTTTTTCGGTAGGTGGCGCTGCGGGAGCCGGGGCGGGCCCGCCAACCGGGGGTGTCCCGGAAGAGCCACTCTCTGCGCCACCGCCACCGCAGGCGGCGACCAAAGCACTCGCAATGATGAGCCCGGTTTTGGGATAGATTGGGCCCTGGAGGCTTTCTGTATCCGCTACAGACTGTGCTTGCAGTGCGCTCTCGTCGGTGTCGATCATTGTGTCCTCGCCTCATTGTTAGGCGCAGTGTGTAACAGGATCAACCCGCTGACTAGAGAGCTTTCGGTTTCAAATGTAAGCAGATGTACCAGCGATCGCGCGCTAGGCGCGCAATCGAAATCGCTGAAGCTTGCCGGTTTCAGTGCGCGGCAAAGCCTCGCGAAACTCAATCTGGCGAGGATACTTGTAGGGCGCGAGCACTTGCTTGACATGGTCCTGCAGGATTTTGCTCATGGCTTGATCGCCCACATATCCTTCGCGCAAAACGATGAAGGCTTTGACGATCTGGCCGCGCTCTTCATCGGGCACACCAATCACTGCGCATTCCGCTACTGCTGCGTGCTCGAACAGGCAGGCTTCAACCTCGGGGCCGGCAATGTTGTAGCCCGCTGAGATGATCATGTCATCGGTACGGGCGTGATAGTAAAAGTAGCCTTGCGCATCCATGCTGAAAGCATCACCTGGCAAATTCCAGCCTTCGCGAACATAGTTGGCCTGGCGCGGATCATCGAGGTAGCGGCAGCCGGTCGGTCCACGCACCGCGAGCTTACCGACTTGCCCAATCGGCATGTCGCGCATCTCGTCGTCAACGATACGAGCCTCATAGCCCGGAACAACTTTACCCAGTGCGCCTGCCGGTTGTGGCGATTGTGTACTGCTGATGAAGATATGAATCATCTCGGTGGCGCCGATGCCATCAATCATTTCAATGCTGGTGGCTTGCCGCCATAAAGTGCGGGTGGCTTCGGGCAGGGCCTCTCCAGCGGAGACACATTTCCGCAGGCTGGATAAGTCGTAGCGGTGGGCAAGTGGAGCCATCTGGCGATAGAACGTGGGTGCGGTGAAGCAAATCGTGGCGCGGTGGTGCTCAATGGCTTGCAGTAATAATTCAGGGCTGAGCTTTTCGATCAGCAGGGTGCTGGCCCCCACACGCATCGGAAAGCACAGCATGCCCCCCAGGCCGAAGGTGAACGCCAGTGGCGGTGTGCCACAAAACACATCGCTCGCTTGAGGCTTGAGCACATGGCGGGGAAACAGATCACACATCGCCAGCACATCCCGATGGAAATGCATCGTGCCTTTGGGTTGGCCGGTAGTGCCCGAGGTGAAAGCGATCAAGGCGACATCGTCTTGAGCGGTGTCGCATGCGGTGAACTCGGTGGGTTGTTGGGCGAGCCAATACTCCAGCGATGACGGAATCGATGCATCTGCATTAAATGCCAGAATCTTAAGATGCCTGCCTTGGGAGGCAGATTGGGCCTGAGCCACCAGCATCTCGTCCATCAGGCTGGCATCACAAAGCGCCGCGCTAACCTGCGCTTTTTCGATCACTTGAACGAGTTCACGCGAGCGCAGCAAGGGCATGGTGGCGACAGCTATCAGACCTGCCTTGATCACCGCGAGCCAGCAGGCCGCCATCATGGGATGGTTCGCACCGCGCAGCAGCACCCGCTCGCCAGGCTTCAGCCCCATCGGCCCGGTAAGCACATGTGCAATCTGATTTACGCGCACCTGCAATTGCATGTAAGTGCATTGAGCTGCGTCATTGATCAGCGCGATCCTTGCACCTTCGCCCATCTCGAGGCGCCGATCCAGTAGCTCGACCGCAGCATTGAGTCGCTCGGGGTAGGTAGTATTTGCGCTCATGCGCAATTCGGGCCATTGCTCTTGGGGCGGCAAGTGATCGCGCGCGAAGGAGTCAAGATGGGCCGAGCGAATCATGAGCTGTACTGATATTGGGGTTGGAGGGATGAGCGCGGAAGATCGTGAACTAGGCGATTGGTTGCGCCAAAAGTTCGCGGGCGATGATCAGCTTTTGCACATCGGTCGCGCCTTCGTAAATTCGCAAAGCCCGAATTTCGCGGTAGAGGCTTTCCACCACTTCGCCTCGCGTGACGCCGCGCCCGCCAAAAAGCTGCACCGCGCTATCGATGACTTGTTGGGCGTTTTCAGTGGCTACCATCTTGGCCATCGCGGCCTCGCGGGTGGCTCGCGCGTTTGTGGCACGGTTGCCAACATCTCGCTGCCAGGCTGCGCGGTAGGTGAGCAAGGCGGCGCTATCAATGGCGGTGTCCATATCGGCGAGGCGGGCTTGTGCGATGGGAAGGTCAGCCAAGGTCTCGCCAAACATGGGTCTTGCGCGAGTGTGAGTGACCGCTTCGGCCAGCGCGCGGCGGGCGAAACCCAGCGCAGCCGCAGCTACGGAGGCCCGAAAAATGTCCAGAGTGGCCATGGCCAGCTTGAAGCCCGCGCCCGCTGCTCCGAGCAACGCGGACTCGGGAAGAACGCAGTTTTCAAACTGCAAAGTGGCTAAGGGATGGGGAGCAATGACTTCAATGCGCTGGCTAATACGCAGCCCAGGTGTGCTCGCTGGCACAATAAAAGCGCTGATACCCCGCGCACCTTTGGCGAGCTCCGTGCGCGCAAACACGGTATAGACATCGGCGAGGCCACCATTGGATATCCAGGTTTTGGTGCCATTGAGGAGCCACCCGGATGCAGTGCGCTCGGCCTGCATCTGCATCGCGCCAACATCAGATCCCGCTTGTGGCTCGCTCAATGCAAAGGCTGCAATAGCTTCGCCTGATGCCACTTTGGGTAGCCAGTGCTCGCGCTGGGCTGCGTTGCCTGCCAGGGTAATCGCGCCACTACCCAGCCCTTGCATCGCGAACACAAAATCAGCCAGCCCATGATGAAAGGCCAAGGCCTCACGCGCAATGCACAGGGCGCGCGAATCCAGTTCGGGGAGTGCGCCGCCAAACTCAGCGGGCACGCAATAGCGAAGCCAGCCAGATCGCCCCAGGCTTAGCACCAGCTCGCGGCAGCGTTGATCTACCCCGGCCTCAGTGATGTCCTCATGATGCAGATGTTCATGAGCCCAACCCTGAAGGTCTTGCGCCATGGCTTGATGGTCAGGCGTGAAAAACGGCCAGGCGAGATGGCTTAGGGGCATGGCGGGTGTGGTGTGCCTGGCTTGCGCAGGGAGAATGGTCGTCATTTCAATTGCCTTCAAACTGGGGGCGCTCTTTGGCCACGAAGGCGCGATACGCGCGCTTGAAGTCTTCGGTCTGCATGCAGATCGCTTGGGCTTGTGCTTCAGCTTCAATCGCTTGCTCGATGCTCATCGACCATTCCTGATGGAGCATCGTCTTGGTGATGCCATGGGCAAAGGTTGGGCCTTGGGCTAACTTCTGAGCCCATGCAATTGCATCCATCAGCAGTTGCTCGGGTTCCACCAAGCGATTGAAAAATCCCCATGCCGCGCCTTCTTCGCCTGACATGCTGCGCCCGCTGAACAGCAATTCAGAGGCTCGGCCTTGCCCAATCAGTCGCGGCAAAATCGAGCATGCGCCCATGTCGCAACCGGCCAAGCCCACACGAGTAAAGAGAAACGCGGTAGTGCTGCGGGCCGTGCCAAGCCTCAAATCGCTCGCCATAGCAAGGATCGCACCGGCTCCAGCGCATACGCCATCAATTGCGGCGATGATGGGTTGTGGGCAGCGGCGCATGGCCAGTACCAGATCACCAGTCATGCGGGTGAACTCCAGTAGTTGCGGCATCGGCATGCTCACAAGCGGCCCGATAATGTCATGTACATCACCCCCCGAGCAGAAATTGCCCTCGGCGCCGGTCAGTACGATCGTCTTGATGTCTTGCGCGTAGGTCAAGGCGCGGAATAGTTCGCGCAGCTCGGCATAAGACTCCAGGGTGAGGGGATTCTTACGCTCGGGGCGATTCAGGGTGATGATCCCCACGTTGCCCTGAGTGCTCCAGGCAAAGTGCTGCGCTTGATAAGGCTGTAACTCGCGAGGCATGTTGGTGTTTAAGAGGGGTGGGGGTTTGGAGTTCATCGTGCTTGATCTTCACGGCTGGTGGGCAAGGATTGGAGGCTGGTTTTGAGTTTGCCGAGCAAGCTGAACAAAGTGCGCTGATCTTGTCTGGACAGGCCATCGGTGAGTTCGATGATCCAGCGCTCATGCGCTTGAGCCATCTGAGCGAAATCGCGTTCGCCTTGGCGGGTAAGTTTCAGGCGGGTGGAGCGGCGATCTGCTGCGTCGGCTACTCGGGTGATGAGCCCTTCGGCTTCAAGTTGGTCGGCTAGCGCGGTGATATTGCCTCCAGTCACCATCAGGCGCTTGGAGACTTCGTTCATCCGCAGGCCCTGAGGCTCGCGCTGGAGTTGGGCCAACAAATCAAAGCGAGGCAGCGTGCTTTCAAATTGATCGCGCAGTTGCTTGCGGATCTGCGTATCCATCAAATTGGTACAGGTCAAAAGGCGCAGCCAAAGCCGCAAGGCCCCGTGATCCTGTGAGGTGGTGCGGGATTCATGATCCAGCTCGTGATTGGTCACTACTGTTTGCAAACTCACCGGCGATCCCAAATGCTTTAGGTGAGAATAGTTTAAACCTCAAGCAATTTGGATGCAAAGCGCAAGCGATATTCCTGCGGTTGATTTAGAGAATAAGGAGATGCGCGTTGCTTGCGCCATTCACCGACCCAAGCGGTATACGCTGGTCGAAACTCACCAAGCGTCCCCCATGCTGCACGGCGAGCGCCAACAAATACAAATCGGTGAGTTGCGAGTGACTATGCATCTGCATGGAATTGAAATGGGCTTGGCTCAGCAGGCTGAGCGAGTCAGGCCAGAACTCGTGGTGCGGTGTGGAGGTGGAGCGCTGCAACATCACCATAAGTTGATGAAGGGGCTGAGCATGGGTGTAGGCCGGCTGGCTCATGATGCGCAAGCAGCCATTCTGTGTAAGTGGGCAGCTCGCCCAGCCATTTGTGATGTTGGTTTCGAACCAGGAGGCTGCCCGAAGATGATGAATATGGTCGCGGTCGTGCAGGGCAATCAGTACGTTGATATCCAATAGGGCGCGCATTACACGCCCTCTGCCTCTCTGAGCCGATCAATCAGTTCGTTTGAAATCAATCCTCCGCGTGACGGCAAAGGCTCTATCCCGTATTGGGCGATTCGTTCGGATACCTGAAGCTGCTTTTGATCTGATGACGCCCCTGTTTGCGAAGGCGATGGGCTGGCGGGCAACCGTCCAGCCAGGAGTGCACTGCGGCAATACTCGCTCAATACTTCGCCCAGGGATTTCTTTTCCTTCCGGGCTATTTCCTTGGCGGCATACAAAACATCCTCGGCAATGTCGACGGTTGTACGCATCAGAAGACCCCAATAACAAATGTGTAGATGAAGCGTGATGATTAGTCATCACGCATCAAGTGTCAAGATCAATAAAAAAGGCGCCCCGTGGAGCGCATTGAAGCCTGGACTGAGTGGAGGGCTCAGTTGCTCCAGAAATGGGTGAGTTGGTAGAGCTTGCGATCCGGGCCGCGAAACTGCAGGCCAGCCTCGCGATAGGCCGCATTGGTGTTATTGGCATCCAGCGGCTGCAAGTCATCACTGGTGCAGCGGGGGTTTGGATTGGTGCCGCTGCTTGCCGTGCTCGGCGAAAGCTCGGTCCCCGACAAGTTGGGTGCCCACTCGGTGCTTATTGCTGTGCTTGCTCCCAGGCTGGATGGCCGGAAGAACATGTTGGCCCGCTTCCAGTAGCCGGCGGTTTCGTTTTGCGAGTTGGTCAGGCTCAGGCGGTTTTGCCCGAAAAGGTAAGCAAAACTCACGAAGCTATCCGATGCGTTGGTCCAGTTGATCGCCTGCCCCAGAGCAGTTTGCAATCCGGCGCCTGAACCAGTGGGCTTTAGATATTGATCGATAAATGTACTCGCCAGGGTAGGCCAGTTTTTGGTTGCACCCAGGGCTGCGGTTTCATAGGCGGTGGCATTTCGGACAACAATCACTTCATCGGGCGCAGCATTGGTAGTGTTGCTGAAGTAGTAGATCTCGGCGGTATAGGCAGACCATGCTGGAATGGTTCCAGAAAGCGGGCTGGAGCGGACCTCCTGATTAACAGGCGATGCGTTGGTGGACCAATTTGTCGAGGGCGTGGGCGTAGTGATGGCTGAGCCATCCAGCGCGCTTGCGGACAACACAAAATCAATCGTGCCCCCGTTGTTCCAAAACTGGGTTGAGGAACTGTTGTTGACGTTGAGTGCGCCTTCCTGATTGGTGATCGGGAAGCGATCGTCAGTGCCGCAGCGCTGAGAGCGGTGAGTGACCACGCCAGCAGCAGGTAGCCCCGGGCCTTTCCACACCACTGTGCGCACATTGGCAATGTTGGGATTGCTGCCGCTTTGGTCGGGATTAAAGTTCAGCCGCAAGGAGGCCTCCAGCCTGTCTTGCAATGAATAGTTGGAAGGATTGGCGAGCGCCAAGGCAGTGTTTACTGCACTCTTGCGATACAGCCGATGCTCGATACCCATCGCGTAGGGCAGCTGATCACCCACCACATTCCATTGGCCATTCAAACGCCCTACTGTCCAGAGCGAGTTCCATGGTTTGCCGGATACCGAGGTCAGCGGGATATTCATGATCACGCAGGTGGCGGTATTGCAATACGGGTGCTGAAAGGTGGTCCCGGTAAAGTTGGGCGCACTCAATACTGCAGCGATCGTGGGTGCGCCAGCCTTTGAACCTGTGAGGCTATTAAAGCGCAAAGTGTTTTGCCCAATCCGTTCGGCCCAGTTGCCGCCCTGCGATTTCCATTGTGAGGGGCCCCAGCTGCAGGTGGGCGAAACAGCGGTGACGTTGTTATCCACATCCAGTGTGACTCGCTGAGCAAGCGGCAAAGCGAGACAGTCTTCGAGCTTTTTGGCGATCGCAGCAAGCTCCGCAGCGGTAGGCAGGTTTGAACTTGCCACGCTCGGGGGTAGGGTCGGAACCACGGTAGGGGTGGTGGTTTGTGATGCGGTAAGCACGATGGGGCTCGGCGGCGCGCCATTGCCCGCAACTGGTGCTGCAAGCGGCGTAATCGAAACACCTGTGGCGCTCACGGCAACCGAGAGGCGATCCAGCACAGCATCGGGCCCGGTACCGTTGGCAGTGAAGGGCGTGGTCAGCGGATTGAAGTTAGCGCCCAGTAATGCAGAAAATTCCGGATCAGTTTTCAGGGTGTTGACTACAAGCGTGGATGCATTGGTGACTGCTGTTGCGGTGGCGGCGCTGGCCAAGGTTGCCGGAGTGCTCAGCGCATTCAGATCGCCACCGGGTGCAATCAAGGCTGCGATCGCGTTAGTGAGCGAGGTGACATTGGTGGTGTTGTTGGCATTAGCGCTAAGCGTGGGCACCACGGCAGCGATAGTGACCGGCTCACCATTCAGCGTGCCCGTGGCCGTGACCACGAGTGGAGGAACCAGACTGCTGACATCAAGAGAGTAGGCGCCTGATGCATCGGCAGTGCCCGTGACATCCGCGGTGCTTGCGCTCGAATCCTTGACAGTGACGGTAGCACCCGGCACCGCGGCACCTACCGCCACTACACCAGCGACTACTGTTGGCGCGGGGCCGGGGGCGGCTGCCGGGCTACTACTGCCGCCGCCACCACCGCAGCCGTGAATCGCCAATGCAATTGCGCTAAAGGCTACGGGAAGCGCGATACGTGTGCTGAGGCCAGATGGCGACCAAGCTTTGTTCATCTTCATGTTCCACTCCTGGGGTGAGATTAAGTGAGTGGAGTGTGATGAACATTGAGGCGCCTGCCATCCTCATAACTAATGAATTTCAGTCGATCTTGGCTCCCGATACCTTTACCACCTTGGCCCACTTATCAAGCTCGGCCTTGATGTAAACCCCGTACTGCTCGGGCGTGTTGCCAACGGGCTCGGCACCCTGACCGGCCAACCGATCTCGCATTTCAGGCTGCTGAAGGCCACGCGCGATCACTTGCTGCAAGCGATTGACAATTTCGGGCGGTGTGCCTGCCGGGGCCATGATCCCAAACCAGGCGCTGGCTTCGTAGCCCGCAAGCCCACCCGCTTGCTCGATGGTTGGCACACCCGGCAAGGCAGCCGAGGGCTTGGCACTGGTGAGGCCAAGAGCTCGCAGTTTGCCAGAACGAATATGTGGCAACGCGCTAGGCAGGTTATCGAACATCAGGTCGCACTGGCCAGCCATCAAGTCAGTTAGCGCGGGCGCGCTACCCCGATAGGGAATGTGTGTGATGAAGGTACCGGTCATGGACTTAAAGAGTTCAGCCGCGAGATGGATCGATGTGCCGTTTCCGCTTGAGGCGTAGTTCAATCGCCCAGGCTTGGATTTGGCCAGGGCAATCAATTCCTTGACGTTTTGCGCGGGCACCGAAGGGTGCACTACCAAAACATTCGGCACCATCGCGACCAGACTCACCGGCGCAAAGTCTTTCACAGGGTCAAAGGGCAGCTTTTGGTAAAGCGCTTGATTGATGCCGTGTGTGCCGACGGTGTTGACCAGCAAGGTATAGCCATCGGCTGGTGACTTTGCCACCATTTCAGAGCCGATATTGCCACCCGCGCCAGCACGATTTTCAACTACTGCTTGCTGGCCCAAGACCTTGGTGAATTCCTGCGCTACTGCGCGACCAATGATGTCAGTGGTGCCACCAGCGGGGAAAGGAACGATCAGGCGCAGGGGCTTATTGGGAAATCCTGACGCCTGCGCATGCACTAACGGGCTGCCTGCCAGGACACCCGATGCGGCTGCAAACTGGATCAGCGTGCGACGCGAAGTGAGCGATGGTGATTGTGGAAAATGGTCTTGCGCCATGAAAAGTCTCCTATGTTTTTATGTCTGTTCGGTAGTGTAATTGAGCGCGATGGTGGTCATGGATAGACCAAGCGCAAGCAAAAAAAAACCGCATCCGAAGATGCGGTTTTTGTTCGATCGAATCGTAGCAGGACAAGCCTGCCAGCGATTAGAACGAGTGAGCAACGCCCAGGTCGAAACCGGAAGTCTTGCCACCTAAGTTGGTTGCGCCAACGGCGCGACCATTCGAAAACGCTGTGTCGCTGCCTTTGTTGTCTGTTACACCGTAGGCAGCAAACAAGTTAGTACGCTTCGACAATGCTTGGCTAACACCGATGGTGTAGCGGCGAGCACCTTCACGTGCCCCGGTTGTGCCTACCAGATCGCTAACCTTGCTGTCGATCAAAGATGCGCGCAGGGTTGTTGCACCCATTGCGTAAGTTGCGCCGATCAGAATGTCACGTTGCTTTTGACCACCTTGAGTGACTTGCTTGTTCTCTTGGTTGTTCAACTGAGCCATGATTTTGGCGGGGCCGAAGGTGTACGCGCCTGCGATGTTGGTATTTGTAACATCACCAGCCGCGAAATCGACCTTGCCGTAACCGGCAGCTACATCGAACGGGCCTTGAGCGAAGCCGAGGCGCACACCCATATACTTACCGTCATTCTTGGTCGCGCCAGCGTTAGAAGGATTCTCGCCGAAAGCGTACATAGCTTGACCGTAAAGGCCGCCCAAACCGCCTGGCAAGAGGTAGCCGATAGAGTTAGAAGCGCGAACCCCAGTTACAGCAGTACCTGCTGCGTTGTTAGCGACAGCGCCATCCAACAGACGAGCAGTACTGGCGGTAGCAGCGCCAATGCCCACTGTACCAAACGGATCGAACAAGGTGTGGTTCCAGAACACGGGTACGTAGTCACGGCCCATGCGGACTTCACCGAAACCGCCCATCAGGCTGGCGGTAGCGCGGCGATTAAAAGTCAGTCCGTTCACGGCAGCTGCGGCACCGCTTGCACCGTTAGCTTGGTTGTTTGTGCTGGACGTTTGACCAAACGCTGTGTCCATGTTGTAGCCAGCCTCAAGCCAGAAGCCTGCGCGCAGACCGCCGCCCAGATCTTCCACGCCACGCACGCCAAAGCGGCTGGAGCTGAACAGTGAGGAACCCAAGCCAGTAACGGAGCCGTTGCCGTCGCCTTTACGCTGGGTCAGACCAACGTCGGCCACGCCGAACAGGGTCACGTTAGTTTGCGCCATTACAGCGCCAGGTACCAACGCAGCAATTGCGACGGCCAGTAGTGATTTCTTCATTAGATACTCTCCAAAGATTTGATTGGACCCGACAACCTCCACGCTGTCGGAACTCCCGCCTCGGGAGGACCCCGAAGTGGATAAGTTGGGGGTATTCTGCAGAAAAAGGCGGGCCGGGCAAAGCCGAAGTGCTGCCTTGAGGTCTTTTTTTTGTATCCTGTGGTGACTGGACAACAAGTTGGGAAATATGCGACAGACTGGATTGTTGGACGAGATTTTGGGCTTGACGGGTCAGGCGATGGCGACTTTAGGCGGGCAAACCGTGGCCGCTCGACCTACCCCCAAGCCAGTGGACGAGCAACTGGAAGGGGGCTTGGCAAAAGAGCTTTCCCCCGCCGATCAGGCGCTTGCCGGGGCTTTGATGCGGGTGAACCATGTCGGGGAGGTGTGTGCCCAGGCGCTTTATCAGGGCCAGGCGATGACTACGCCTTCGGAAAAGACCCGCGAGGCTTTGCTTCAGGCTGCTGCCGAGGAGCGGGATCATCTCGCTTGGACCGAAACGCGCCTTGCCGAGTTGCGGGCGCGGCCCTCTCTATTAAATCCATTGTGGTTTGGCGGGGCCCTGGTCATGGGGTTAGTGGCGGGCCGTCTGGGTGATGCTCGCGGTTTGGGCTTCGTCGTGGAGACCGAGCGTCAGGTGGAGGCGCATTTGGCCAGTCATCTGGAGCGCTTGCCACTGGACGATAGCCGCTCCCGGGCGATTGTCGCGGCAATGCAAGCTGACGAGAAAGCGCATGCTGAGCAGGCTTTGGCGGCAGGGGCGCTTGCCTTACCCGAGCCAATTCCCGGGTTGATGCGCCTCGCAGCGCGGGTGATGACTCAGGTCGCTCACCGGATCTAAGCGCTTTCGATGATTTCCCAGGTGAAGGTGAGCTCGGCTGTTTTGGCCAGCATGGCTGAGGCGGAGCAATACTTTTCATGCGAAAGCTTGATGGCGCGCTCAACCAGGTTGGGCTTGAGTGCGCGCCCCCTGACCAGAAAGTGAAAGGTGATCGAGGTGAAAACCTTCGGATCTGTTTCGGCACGGGTTGAATCCAGCCGCACTTCGCACGCATCGACATGCTGGCCGCTTTTCCGCAGGATGAGCACCACATCGTAGGCCGTGCATGCGCCAGTGCCCGCCAGCACCACTTCCATCGGTCGGGGGCCAAGATTTCGGCCTCCGCCTTCCGGGGCGCCGTCCATCACTATTAGATGCCCGCTGCCAGTTTCGGCCACGAAGCTCATTTGGTGATCGGCGCTTTGGTTGGATCCCACCGCGCCGCCGATCCATTTGACGACGGTTTTCATGATTCCGAGTCCATTGAACTAATGAGATTGCGAGAGTACCAAACCAACCCGTGCCGCTCGGGCTATGCCAAATGGGAGAGGGGCGGCGGAGATAATTGCTGCATTGCACTAATTCGGGGCGAATCTTGTCAAATTGCGGATAAATATCATGCAATGGTTTTTTCGTTTAGGTGAAACGCTCTGAAATTAAATGTTTATATTTCAAATACTTAACCTGTTTAATTTATGATTTTTCATATCGAGGAACAAGTTCTCTGGTTCAGGCCGGGTTTTTTCTTGCGATGCACCATTTCCAGGGGTAGTATTCATCCATCGACTGCACTGCAGTCCCCAAGTGTCTCCTCCACCCTCCTCATAAGGTGGTTACGCCCGAAGCCTCTGGTTTCGGGCTTTTTTTTGCCTGATTTTGGGTGTGGCAGGCCTGGGTTGCCTGGGAGCTTGGCAGTTCAATGACGGCCATGCTAATATAGCGGGCTTCGCTGGATAGTTTTGCCATTTCATTGACTCGGCTCCTTGATGCTTTGAGCTTGGTCGATTCGCAGTCTTTCCAGCCCTCCAATGACTCTTTGTGTTCAAGAACATGAAAACTTTCAGCGCAAAACCCGCTGATGTACAGCGTGGCTGGTTTGTCGTCGACGGTACCGATAAGGTACTGGGCCGGCTCGCGGCTGACCTGGCGCATCGCCTGCGGGGCAAACACAAACCCGAATTCACGCCTCACGTGGATACTGGGGACTACATCGTGGTGGTGAATGCCGCCCGCATCAAAGTCACCGGCAACAAGGCGGAAGACAAGAAATACTATCGCCATAGCGGATACCCAGGCGGTATCAGCGAGACCAACTTCGGCAAGATGCAGGATCGTTTCCCCGGGCGTGCCCTGGAAAAAGCGGTCAAAGGCATGTTGCCCAAGGGTCCCCTGGGCTATGCGATGATCAAAAAATTGAAGGTGTATGCCGAGGGCACACATCCCCATGCTGCGCAGCAGCCCCAAGCGCTCGAGATCTAAGGAACGCGAAGATGATTGGTGAATACAACTACGGCACTGGCCGCCGCAAAACCTCGGTAGCCCGGGTGTTCATGAAGCGCGGTACCGGCAAGATCGTGATCAACGGCAAGCCGATCGAAACGTATTTCGCGCGTGAAACCGGCCGCATGGTTGCCCGGCAGCCGCTCGAAGTGACCAATAACGCCGGCCTGTTCGACATCATGGTCAACGTGGCTGGCGGTGGTGAAACCGGGCAGGCAGGCGCTGTACGCCACGGCATCACCCGCGCATTGATCGAATACGACAGCACACTGAAGCCTGCGCTTTCGCAAGCTGGTCTGGTTACCCGCGATGCCCGCGAAGTCGAGCGAAAAAAGGTCGGCTTCCACAAGGCGCGCCGTCGCAAGCAATTCTCGAAGCGTTAATTCAAACACCAAACGCTTTTTTGTTGCACACTCAAAGCCGCCTTGGGAAACCAGGCGGCTTTGTCGTTTATCCGCAAGGAGTCAACCATGGCATCGAACAAAATCATCAAGATCGGTATCGTCGGCGGCACAGGCTATACCGGCTCAGAGCTTTTGCGCTTGCTTGCGCAGCATCCCCAGGCCGAGCTTGTCACCATCACTTCACGCAAGGAAGCTGGACTGCCCCTGGCCGATATGTTTCCAGGGCTGCGCGGCCGTGTATCGATCGCATTTTCCGAGCCCGATGTGGACAAGCTCAAGCGCTGTGATGTGGTGTTCTTTGCCACCCCGCATGGTGTAGCCATGGAGCAAGCCCCGGCGCTGGTTGAGGTTGGGGTGAAGGTGATTGATCTCGCCGCCGATTTCAGATTGCGCGATCCCGCGCTCTTTACCCAGTGGTACAAGATGGAGCACAGTGCGCTTGGGCTTCTCGAGGAGTCGGTGTACGGGCTGCCGGAGGTGAACCGCGAGCGGATTCGTGGCGCGCGGGTGATCGGCTTGCCGGGGTGTTATCCCACCTCAGTGCAGCTGGGGTTTGCGCCGCTGATGCAGCCCGATCTCATCGATATGATCGACACGTCGCTCTTGATCGCGGACTGTGCGTCCGGCGTGTCTGGTGCAGGGCGCAAGGCCGAAGTGCATACCCTGTTGCCCGAGGCCAGCGATAACTTCAAGGCTTATGGCGTGTCGGGGCATCGGCATCAGCCTGAAATCAAACAAGGGCTTGAGGCGATGGCGGGTCGGCCAGTTGGCTTGGTGTTCACCCCCCATCTTGTGCCGATGATTCGCGGCATCCACTCCACGCTTTATGCCCGCTTGAAGCCAGCCGGTTTGGGCGTGGATTTTCAGGCGGCCTATGAGCGCCATTTTGCAGGCGAGCCATTTGTGGATGTGATGCCTTTTGGCTCAACGCCCGAAACCCGCTCGGTGCGCGGTTCGAACTTTCTGAGAATTGCCTTGCATCGGCCGCCCGGCGCGGATGTTCTGATCATTCTCGTGGTCGAAGATAACCTGGTAAAGGGCGCCTCCGGGCAAGCGGTGCAGGTCATGAACATCATGTTCGATTTGCCTGAAACCATGGGTTTGCTGCAGCTTCCTGTATCGCCCTGAGGTTTAGCCGGTGAGTGTGTGGTCAGGCCGCTTGCGCAGGCGCAAGGCACGCTTGGGGCTGCATGCCCCGGTCACGGTGCGTCCGCAGGTGGCTTGGCACTGGCGCGTACTGAGTCTTGCGGGTGCTGTCGCACTTGGGACGGTGGTAACGGTGGCCGCCTCGCAATGGATTGGTCCAGTGCCGAGCGCCGACCATCAGGCGCTTGAAGCCCAGTTGAGTCAGCTTCATGCTGAAATCGAAAGCCAGCAGCAACGCTTGAGTAGTTTGCAGGCATTAGCAAACTCTGCCGATGCCCAGCTTAAGGTGGAGCGTACTGCGGTCGAAGCGCTTTCTGGGCAGGTGAAGCAACTGGAGGCGGACAACGCACGACTTAAAGCAGACCTGGGCTACTTCGAGCGCTTGTTACCAGCGGCTGCAGGCCAAGCCGAAGGTGTGTTGAGCCTGCGGGGGCTGGAAGTGAAGCGCGAGTCGCGACCTGCTGGCGAGCATCTCGTCTATCGAGCGCTGCTTTCTCAACTTGGGCGCGACACTGAGTTTTCAGGCCAGTTGCAGGTGCAGTTGAATGCCAGCCTGGATGGCAAACCTGTCACGATGGTGTGGCCGGTGGCAGGTGACGCCGACGCAGCAGCCAAAGCTCGACTGGTTGTTAAACGTCATCAGCGTATTGAGGGCGAGCTTGCCATTCCAGCGGGCTGGCAGTTACGCTCGGTGCAGGTCCGGGTGCTTGAGCGCAGCCAGGTACGCGCCTCACAAAGCACCAGTCTCTAGGAGATCACGATATGTTTACCAAAACCAAATCCGCCGTCAATGGCCCGATCGACACTTTGATTGGTGCCAATACCGTCATTGAGGGGCATTTGAGGTTTCGTGGCGGGGCGCGCATTGATGGCATGGTGAAAGGTAGCGTGACGGCTGAAGAAGGGCAGCCTTCCATGTTGGTGTTGTCCGAATCTGGTCGGATCGAGGGGCCGGTGCGAGTCGCGCAGCTCGTGATTAATGGCCGGATTGAAGGCGCGATTCAGGCCGATGAACTGATTGATTTGCAGCCCAAAGCGCATGTGGTGGGCGATGTGCGCTACAAAGCGCTTGAAATGCATCATGGCGCGGTCATCGAAGGCACGCTTACTCATCTTGAAAGCGCGCGGCCTGGCCTCAAGTTAGCGGTATCCCGCGATGCTTGAGGGGTTTTGAATGGCAGGCAGTGCGTAAGTATGCAAGCCAGACTAAACTACTAGGGATTCTAGAGTGCAAAAATAACCACCACAAGAACAACCACCAAGATAACAGCGAACTTAAGGAACCGATCATGAATGCAGTCGCAGAGATGCCAGCACCGCTAGTCTTTACAGACAGCGCGGCCGACAAAGTTAAGCAGTTGATCGAAGAAGAAGGCAACGATGCCCTGAAGCTGCGCGTGTTCGTGCAGGGCGGCGGCTGCTCGGGCTTTCAGTATGGCTTCACCTTTGATGAAGATACCAACGACGACGATACCTTGATGTCGAAAAACGGGGTTAGCCTGGTGATTGATGCCATGAGCTATCAATACCTGGTGGGCGCTGAAATTGATTACAAGGAAGATATCAACGGCGCGCAGTTTGTGATCAAGAATCCCAACGCCACCACCACCTGCGGGTGTGGATCGTCTTTCTCGGCCTGATTCACTAGCCTGAATAAGCCGCCGGGCGCCGGTGCCAAGCGCCCCCAACCACAGGGTGCCGAGCCCCCGTCACGCTGGTTAATGCGCCTGGCTGGTCGTGTATTCGGCACCAAGCCAGCCAAGCGAATGCAGCACTTTCCACCGACTGAGGGTCGATTCCGAACTCCTGGCTCGATTGCAGCCTGATCGGCGAGCAAAGCTCACCAAGGCGTGTCATCAAGGCGGAGTTATGAATGCCGCCGCCACAAATGATCAAGCTGTTCGGGTGCTGGCTGAGGCTGCGGGTTGAAGCCTTGAGGGCAAGCGCAATACTTTGCGCGGTTAATTCGAGCAATGTCGCCTGCACGTCTTGCGGTGCGAGCCCCGGCAGGCCTTCTGACACAACACGTGACGCCATCTTCTCGACCCACCCCAGATTGAAATAGTCCCGCCCAGTGCTTTTTGGAGCGGGAGCGGCAAAGTAGGGATCGGCCAGCATCGATTCAAGCAATGCCGGGATGGCTTGGCCGCAAGTCGCCCAAGCGCCACTTCGGTCCATGGGTTCTCCCAAGCATCGGCCAATCCAGGCATCAAGCAAGGTACTGGCGGGGCCGGTGTCAAATCCCGATGGAGCATGCCCTGGCTGCAGGATAGTGAGATTGGCAATTCCGCCTAGATTCAGAACCGCTGTAGTGTGATGCGGCTGACCAAATACACGCTGGTGAAAGCCGGGCACCAAAGGCGCACCTTGCCCGCCAGCTGCAACATCGGCTGCGCGAAGGTCACAAACAACATCGATTTGGGTTAGCTCGGCAAGTAAAGCGCCATTAAGCAGCTGGAGGGTGTAACCATCCTGAGGCGCATGCCGCACGGTTTGGCCGTGGGCGCCAATCGCGGTCACGCTTGCAGCGGGCAGGCCAGCTTGCTCAAGCAGCGCATGGCAGGTTTTGCTGTAAAGATGGGCCATGTCGTTTGCAGCAAGAGCTGCGCGATGCAGCTCGTTGGGCCCGGGGCTTTGTAGATCTTGTAATTGTTCGCGTAAGCCGGCAGGAATGGGCAGACCGAGATGCCCAATGCTTCGGTTTTCTGTAAGTGAGATTTCCAGCAAGCTGGCGTCAATCGCATCCAGGCTCGTACCCGACATCAGGCCAAGCAGCAGCACGGGCTGGTACGCTATTCGAAGCGGGCTAGCCGCAACTCATCCAATCGGGCCAACTGGCTGCGGAATTGGCCTGCCAGCTCTGTGACTTTGCGGCGTGTGGCTGCATCAATCGGCTGATTGTTGGGCAGCGCCACAGTCATGGGATCGGTCGGCTCATTATTAATCCGGAATTCATAGTGCAGATGCGGCCCGGTCGCCCAGCCTGTCTGCCCGACAAATCCGATCACGTCGCCCTGACGAACCCGGGAACCGAGCTTCAGGCCTTCGGAAAAATCCTGAAGGTGGGCATAAAGCGTCGTGTGGGTTTGGTTGTGCTTGAGCACGATGACATTGCCATAACCGCGTTGAGTGCCAGCAAAGTCAACAATCCCATCGCCTGAAGCGCGAACTTTCGTACCGGCAGGCGCTGCAAAATCTACGCCCTTGTGTGCACGCCAGTCCTTGAACACTGGATGCAACCGCGACTCGGTGAATCCGGAGGTGGTGCGGGAGAATTCAAGAGGATTGCGCAAGAAACCTTGCTGGACAGCCTTGCCGTCAAAGGTGAGATAGCGACCACCGCGCGGGCTTCCCTCGACCACGCTGTCGACCCACACTGCATCGAGTCGTTTTCCGCCAACCGTCATTTGCAGGGCAAGAATCCGGCCTGCAACGGGGGCATCGAAGCTACCCGCTTCCCGCAGGGTTTCGTAGACCACCCGCAGCCTGTCGCCTCGGCGCACGTCGCGCTGAAAATCAATATCGTCGCCAAAGATATCGGCGATCTGACTTACCACGCCATCAGGCATCCCTGCAGCTTCGGTTGCAGCGAAAAGCGTTGAACGCACCTCAACAGCGCGCATCTCCACTGATTTCTCAATCGGCACCTGACTCTCAGAGGCCTTGAGCCCGTCTTCAAATCGTTGAACCAATATCCGGGCGCTAGGCTGACTGGCCTTGCTGCTTTCGGTATCGTCTTCCAGGCCGCCCAAGCGGTAGGAAAAGCGATGTACCCGACCCGAACCATCCAGCTCGGCCAATACCGTGCGACCCGCCTTGAGCTGCAGAATCTTCCGGGCAGTGGGATCGGTGGCTACAAACTTCAGGAACTGGCCGTCAACTGCGCCCATCCTGCCTAGTACTGCGCCCAAACTATCGCCGCGGCGGATTTTTTCGCTTTGCACAAAACGCTGGGTATTCGATGCGCCCGTCTCCCAGGTGATGGGAAGCGGCTCGACAATCGATGCGCTTTGGGGTTCAGCCTGGTCAATCAGGGGGTCGACCGCAACGGCCGCCACTGCGCCGAGTGTAAACACACTGGCCACAGCAACAGCGATACGCTGATGCAATTCTGATCGGGTCAAGTCGAACACGCGCTGGCTTTTGATCTTGATAAACGGCTTTGTTTTAGTAATTCAACCCGGCCTTCGATAAACTACAGGCCGCGTCAGCCCGTACTTGCAACAGGCGAGAGCCGCAATTGTAGCCCAACCCTTACTGACGTCAATTTTTTTACCCAACCGGCTATCCCGACGTGTCGACCACTCAATCCTTATCTTCCGCTGAACTTTCCACGGTGCCTGCCAAATCTGAAAGTTCCGCACGACCCAGCCATCCAGTGACCGAAGCAGTGACCCATGCGATGCAGGTGTCCCTGCGCGGCTGCGATGAGCTGCTGGTTCAGGCTGAATGGCAGGCCAAGCTCGCCAAAAGTGTCGCAACGG
>JAIYCW010000074.1 GCA_027487815.1 Burkholderiales bacterium | reverse complement strand
GGGCAGACCTATCAGACGGGTGCGGATACGTTCACGTTGTTCCTTACCTGGGCGGGCTTGGCGCTGCCTTGGGTGCTGGCTTCGCGCAATGCTGCGGCGTGGTTGATGTGGCTGGTGATTGTGCAAACCGCATTGATTGCGTTTGTGTTTTCGCATTTCGGTTGGTTCGGGGTGTTGCTCGGCTGGTTTGCAGGATGGCAGGCGGTGGTGCTTTCCAATATCGGCATGCTGGTGCTCTGGGAGCTTGCCGCTTTGCAATTTGGATGGATGCATCCGCAGGCATCGTTGAGCGCGAAGGTTGCGCCGCGCTTGATCGCTTGGGTGCTGATGGCGATGCTTACGTCGGTCACTTGCGCCTGGATTATCTTTGCCTCCAAGCCTTCGGAGTTTCGAGGCTTGGGCTCCGGGCCGCTGCTATGGTTACTCGCGATGGGTTTAGGCTATGCGGTGTATCGGCCGCGCAAGGATTTGTTCATGCTTGCAGGTGGCTTGATCTCGCTGCTTGCGGTGGTGTTGGTGGCGGTGGGCAAGGGCTTTCATTCGACCTCGGGCTTTGATCTCGGGCTGGTGTTTTTTCTGCTGATGGCGGTGGTGGTGTTTTTCTACACCAGTTGGGCGAGGCGCTGGCTCAAGCGCGTGCAAGAGGCTGCCGCATGAATTGGCAAACCTTGATTGAGCAGTTACATGCCGAGGGCTTGCTTGAAGCAACCAATGTTGAGCAAGCCTCGGCCCATCAGGAAAGCGGCTACGGGCGCTGGCTTTCGATGGTGGGGGCTTGGATTGCCGCCTTATTCTTGATGAGCTTTTTGGCGGCGTTCACCGCATCGCTGCTTGAAAACGCCTGGTTTAGTGGAATAGTGGGCGGTGTGCTTTTAGTGATCGGCATTGCGATGAGCCGCGATACGCGATTGCCAAGCCAAGTGATGCTTCAGCAGTTTGCACTGATTGCTTGCGTGCTCGGTGGGGTGCTCATCACGAAAGCGCTTTCAGGATTCGATCAGAGTGCGGCCTCGCTTGCGCTCGCTGCATTATGCGTCCCTTGCTTACTCACCTCAAAAGACTCTGCACAACGCCATGTGTTCGCTGTCGCGGGTGTGGGATTTGTGTGTGCTTTTTTGAGAGGCATGATCTGTTGATGCTGGCGTGGGCAATGGCAATAGGCGCGCTGATTTTTCTTGGCACTCGCCAAGCGCGCTTTGCCGTTCGCGGGCAAGGCGATCTCTTCAATGCTCTGGCATTAGCCTTCAGCTTTGCAGCAATGCTCTCGCCGTTGTTGCTTTCCCAAGTTGGGGGCTCAACCTCACGAGGGGGTGATTTGGTTTGGGCCTTGTTGGGTGCGCTATCGGCATTGATCGTCGCGGCTGTGGGTTATCGATCGGGGCTGCGCGCGTTGCGTGGCTTGGCGCTTTGTGCCTTGCTTGGCTATGGCTACTTGTTTTACTTTTCGCTTGGCGCCACGCTTTTGCATAAAGCCTATGCACTGCTCGCCACCGGCGCTTTGCTCCTGCTCTTGCGGGTTTGGACTACGCGCCGTGCCGCCGCAATGAAAGCCACAGTATGAATGCGCACGTACATTTGGGATGGTTAAGAAGCGGCTTGCTCATGCTGGGTGCTGCTCTGCTGCTGATTGGTTTTAACTATGCGGTGTGGAGCAAAACACAAACGCTAGAGCGCGGCGCCATCGTGAAACTCAAGCTTGCGCCGGTGGATCCACGAGCGCTCTTGACGGGCGACTACATGACGCTGAACTATGCGATCGCCGCGCAGCTGCGCAGCCGCACGAGTGGTGCCCACGCGGTGGATGGCTTCGCCATTGTTGAGCTTGATGAGCAAGGCGTTGGCAAGCTTGCGGGGTTAAGCGAAACCTTGCCCGCGTTGAACGCTAAGCAACTGGCTTTGCAATTCCGGCAACGCGAAGGGCAAGTGAAATTCGCGACGAACGCGTTTTATTTTCAAGAAGGCCAGGGCAAGGCCTTTGAAGCGGCTCGCTATGGCGAGTTTCGGGTGAATGCGAAGGGCGAGCTTTTGTTGACTCATCTTCTTGATGAGAAGCTGGTTCGTATCAAGCCTTGACTAACCGACCTCAATCACCCAGTTCGCGACAGACAAGGACGGAACCCGGTTGAATTCCCCAAGGTTGTTGGTCACTAGCACAAGCCGTTCGCTTCGTGCATGGGCGGCAATTTGTAGATTATTGACGCCAATAGTTGAACCCAGCTTTTCCTAACTCGCGCGGATCGCGCCGTAGTGCTGCGCTGCTTTGGGAACATAGGTGAGCACTTCAATACGGCTACAAAAGTCTTCGATGGCCAACTAGTTGTCCGTGCCCCGACTACCTTTTTCAGCACCATGAATCAGCTTGGCCAGGGTAATCGAGGAGATCGCTTACCGCCTAGCCCAAGGGTCAACCACAACGACACCGCAACCACCAAAGTCAGTGACGTTTCGGGTGGCTACTGCGGCTCCATTGGCTCGTGCAATAGCGGCGATTTGAGCATCGAACTGGCTGATGGGGCGCCCTACGGCGCGGCGCTCGGCGGCGATTTCGGCATAAGCGCTAGCAGCAGCGCGATCAAAAGAAAGAATACGGTCCTGAAAATCCTGCTCCAGGATGCTTTGAACAGCGTGCGCGAGGCTGGTTCGGCGCTTTCCCGGCGGCAACAGCTTGATGCCAAGCCCTAGCTCGGCTTCACCGACGGTTGTGAAATAGACGGACAAACCAACCTGGCGCGAAAGCCAGTCCTCGACTTGTGGCGCGGGAGCGGGGCGAAGGAGTTCTGAAAGAACATTGGTATCAAGAACAATCATCGCCGCAACTAGCCAAGCTGAGGAGGATCACGCATGGGCTCACGTGCCGGCAATGCAAGCTCGACGCGAGCGCTGACTGGCACACGAGCCCGAATGGCCGCTGCCAAATTGACAGGGGGCGAGGCTTCATCCATCACCCGACGCAAGATTTCACGGGCTTCTTCTTCCATCGAACGACCATGAGTTGCAGCCCGCATTCTCAAACGCTGCTTCACATGATCATCGAGGTTGCGAATGGTAATACTTGCCATGAATCAGCTTCCTTACAGCTTGCTAGTTCTAAAACAGTCCAATTGTACTCATTGATTGCACTGATATCAATGCATCAAATGGCTCATCCACTTAATCCGCTAGGCTATGCCACCAACAACCCAAGGCGATAACAGCACACCTATGACTCAATGGGTTCAAGAAAACGAGGTCGAGTTCACAGCCATCCGAGCCCAGGGGCCGGGCGGTCAGAACGTCAACAAGACCTCAAACGCGGTGCAGTTGCGCTTCACGGTAGCGAGCTCCACGCTCTCGGATGCGGTGAAGGCGCGCCTGCTCGCCATGGCAGATCAGCGCATCACCAAAGATGGTGTGATCGTAATTAAGGCGCAAGGCAGCCGAAGTCTGGAGGCGAACAAAGTCGAGGCGCTGGCGAGGCTTCAGGAGATGGTGGCGCAAGCCTCGGTGGTTGCCAAGACGCGCCGACCAACCCGCCCAACCTTCGGCTCCAAGCAGCGGCGCTTAACCGGCAAGGCAGTGCGCTCAGACATCAAGGCCGGGCGCGGGCGGGTGGTGGAGTAAGGGCTATCGCTAGCCCCCAACCGATTACTTCAAATCGCTTTGCTTCTCGATGATCCGGCCAACCAGGCCATACTCGACAGCCTCTTGCGCGGTCATCCAATAATCGCGATCAATATCGACGAGCACGGTGGCCAGTGGCTTTTTGGTTTCGCGGGCAATCACGCCTGCGATGCGCTCCCTGATCTTCACGACTTCGCGCGCCTGAATCGCAATGTCTGAAGCCTGGCCGCCTGCGCCACCGCTGGGCTGATGAATCAGAAAGCGGGTGTTGGGCAAACACACCCGACGCTCCACAGGCACCGACAAATACACATGCGTAGCCGCGCTACCGACCCAGCCGGTGCCGATCATCGTGACCGGGGCGCTGATGAATCGCACCATGTCATGAATCGCATCGCCTGACTCCACATGGCCACCCGGCGAAGACACCAACATTTGAATCGGCTCATCGGACTCCGCAGCCAGGGCCAGAAGACGGCGCACGGTTTCAGCCGCAGTTTTGTCGTTGATGCCACCAAACAGCAGCACCTTGCGGGTCTTGAAGGCTTTTTCTTCAAGGAAGCTGCTATTGGATGCAACGGGTGCAGAAGGGGCTTCGTCTAAATAGTAGGGTCGGGTCATGAAGGGTCCTGTGAATAGGTCGCTGATGGGTCAGTTAGATGCTTGGGGATGTACTGTAAATCATTTGAACCTGGACCCAGGCAAGAGCCTAAGCGCTGGGGTTAAGCACAGTGAGGCGGGATCGGGGCAGCATCTTCCTGAAGCCTTTGTCGAAAGTGACCAGATGTTCGCCATGGTGCAAGACAGCAGCTGCGATCCACGCATCCGGCACAGAATTCGCACTTAGCTCGGTTTCTTTCACCAAACGCCCAAAATGCTTCCATTCGTCGCCTAGTGGCAAAAGTTCGGTTTGGGACGCTTCCAACAAAGCATCGATAAAATTCAAAGCGAGTCGCGAAGGAGTTGGCACCGAAAACACCCGAATGTTGGTGACGATGCGCACAAAGCTGGTGGCGACCATAGGCAATACTTTGAAGCCGCCCTGCGCCGTTGCAATTTCAAGCCATTGCCGCGCCAACTCGAAATGGGGGTGATCCTTACGCGAGGCCGCTACCAGGACATTGACATCTGGCGTCATGACTCAATCGCATCAAGATACTCACGATTCGAAAGCCCTTTGAGGCCTTTGACCAAACCTGTTTTGCCATCGAACACTGGCAGTGAAACTCGCTTCCTCTTGGCCTGACGCGCCTGCGCCAAGCGCATTGCGAGCCCCTCTTCGATCAATCGGGTCAATGTGGTTCGTTGCAAGGCCGCAGCCGCCTTGGCATTGGCAAGCAACTCGTCTTGGATGTCCAGTGTGGTTTTCATTGTTTAATCATACAGAAATCTGTATCGGTAAGCCAGACATGTGGATAAGCCTTTTGGCCGACCGATAAGCGCTATTGAGCGCCTGGACCGGAGAGGGTAAAATGTTGCATGTAACGTAGGAGTTTAAATATGGGCGCCTCTACTTCTGAGCGAGTTCAAAAGCACCGCGAAGGTTTGCGTGCTGCCGGTATGCGCCCTGTGCAGATTTGGGTGCCAGACACCCGTCGTATCGACTTCGCGCAAGAATGCGAGCGCCAGTCACGACTGCTCGTAAACGACCCGAACGAGTCGGAGATTCAGTTTTGGCTTGACGCGGTTGCAGATCGACAGGGCTGGGAATAAGCGAGGGCAGGCTCGGGATTGGCCAAAACATGCGACGGGGTGATTTAGTAACTATCGCGCTTCGAGGCGATTATGGCAAGCCAAGACCCGCATTGGTTATCCAGTCTGACCTGTTTGATCGACATCCTTCTTTAACCGTCCTGCCCGTCACAACCGAACTGCGCGAAGCACCTCTCTTTCGGCTTCGCATCGAGCCCAGCCCCACCAATGGACTGCTGAAAACTTCGGAGGTGATGATTGACAAAGTGCAATCGGTTTTGCGCGATCGTATCGGCGAAAGGATTGGCCGAATCAGTGATGACGAGATCGTTGCAGTAAATCGCGCTTTGACTGTGTTTCTTGGAATCGTCTAAGGATTACTGGCTGCCTTGATGGCTGCGACCTGACGCTTTCCTTCCGAATTCAAAAAGGGGGTGATCTCGTCAAGACTTGTTTCGATATCCTCTGCGCAGCCTAAACCTGCGTAGTTGAAGTCGGGAATGAAAGTCATACCGCCTTGGCTCAGATATACCAAGTATTCATTATTGGTACGCAGAGCTTCAAGACATTGTTCTGGATTTGTTTTCCCCCCTTTACTTCTGGCAAGCCTGAGAGCCACTGCTTTTTTTACGAGCAGGCGATTTAAGCCATCCGGAGCCGTCTGCCCATAGCGGAACTCTTGAGATTGGATACTGATCTTGCCTTGAGATTGGCCCCGAAACCAGCGCCACAAATCGATTTCCCGGCCGCTTGCCAAATCCCAGGTTTGGTAGCGAAAGAAGATGTTGGTGTGGGCGCCGCCACAAAAGCTGCTGTTATGGACGAGGATCGATAACCAGCGATCTGACCAAAACAATGGCTCCATCCGCGAATCAAAATTTTGCGGGTTATAGGTCCGACTGACCCCGGCATCGCGCGCTTCACTATCTGGGCAGTTAAACGCCTCATTGAGATCTTCACGAAGCTGATTGGCGAACCATCGATTCATTTGCTTGATGGGCGCCGTATCTCCAATCAACTCAATAGCGCTGATATCTTTTCCCTTTGCGGTCAGGACACGATATCGCTTGTCTTGCAGGGTTTTTTCTTGCCCCACCAGAATCTTGTGTGTGAATACCTTGGGATCAAACAGGCTTTCCCGAGGCGAGCAAGACTGATGATCGGGCCGATGGCTCACCCTGAAACGGGAAAGCGAAATCGGCGCGGAACGCGAGCCAGTATCCGAAATCGCCGCACCTTGGAGACGATCGCCTTGCACCTTAAACACCCAACGCATAGCTGCGTCCTTGGGATCGTCTTGCAACCATTGGGTTTCATTGGTTGGATCGGGGCGCAGGCGAATCAGCTTGCCAGTACGTAAATCAAAGAATCCCGGTTGATATTCCGAATCGGTAGCTGTATCACGCTGCAGACATACCAGCACTGATCGCCCGGCCAACGATCCAGTCCACAAGCCTTCTTCGGGCTTTGGTTTGGTGTCGACTGACGCCAAAGCTTGCAAGTGAAAAGACTGAAGAACCAGCCCGATCCAGCGGCACAACATGCTCACTTCGATACGCTCCTCAGCGGCGGTTGATCACACCGAAAGTGTAGGGCGGGCTAAGCGGCAAGCCAATCACCCATATGGCCTAGCTGGCCCAACGCGGAGTCCCTAAGCCCCCATGCGCAAGCGCCGATTCACTTCATCAATCTTCACATCTTCGATCTCGGCCATCACCGATTGCACGTCGACCGAACTTTCATCGGGAACAAAGTGGCCGGTGAGTTTAGTTTCGGTGGTGAGCAGGCCCTGGCGATACAGGTTCCAGGCTTCATCGCCATAGCGCGTGGTGAGCAATGAAGGCGCAAAGCGGCCGAAGAAATCGCGCAGATTATTCATGTCGCGCCCGAGCATGCGCGGCGCATGATTGTTGCCTGCAGCATCCACCGCTTGAGGCAGATCAATGATCACCGGGCCATCGGCCGCGAGCAAAATATTGAACTCGGATAGATCGCCATGCACGATGCCGGCCATCAGCATGCGCACGACTTCTTGCACCAATCGCGCGTGCAGATCGAGGGCTTGCTCTTCAGTGAACAGCACATCATTCAAGCGCGGCGCGGCGTTGCCCTCTTCATCGGTGACGAGCTCCATGAGCAGCACGCCTTCGAAGAACAGATAGGGCGTGGGCACACGAACGCCTGCTGTCGCGAGCTTGCGCAGCGCATCGACTTCAGCACTTTGCCATGCAGCTTCTTGTGATTCGCGGCCATAACGTGAGCCTTTAGCCATCGCACGAGCTTGGCGCGAGTTCTTGACCTTGCGGTTTTCGGTGTAGTCCACGGCCTGACGAAAGCTGCGGTTCGCAGCCGTTTTGTATACCTTGGCGCAGCGCACTTCGCCCGCGCTATGCACCACATAGACGGTGGCTTCCTTGCCGCTCATCAATTGGCGCACAACGGTATCAATCAGGCCTTCTTCAAGAAGGCCCTTTAAACGATCGGGGGTTTTCACTGCAGGCGAAGTGCAAACGGGGGATGACGCATGGCGCTACGAACAGTAACACGCATGGCATCTGCTGCTTGTGGGCGCAAAGAAAGCGCAGGCAGATTCGAACCAAACAAGCGCTAATTCGATGCCGAATACGCGTATGCATAAAAGGGCATCGTAATCTATCCGTTCAAATAGGTCCGAAGAAGTAAAGCGGCGTTGGGCGAGGCGGCCAAGTATGATGTCGCCCAATGAGCGCCTCCGCTTTGTGGCAAGCCCCGGTTCCGAAACGATTGCCGTCGGTGCTGGCGCTATTGCGGGCGCTGCTTACCCGGGATCACAACCTGCTTGCGCTGTTGCCGGCCTCGGCGTACGAGGTGGATATCGGGCCGCTGGGCTATTCGCGGCGCCAGATTGTGGTGGTGAATGAGCCGAGCCTGGTGAAGCAGGTTTTGCAGGAGCGGGCCGCTCAATTTCCGAAAAGTGATTTGATGGTGGAGGCGCTTGATCCTTTGGTGGGGCAATCGATCTTCACTTCGAGTGGCGAGCAGTGGCAGCAGCAGCGCCGCATGATCGATCCGGCGTTTACCCATATGCGGGTGAATCGGGCGTTTGCCTCGATGCGCGCGGCGGTGGAATCGATGGAGACGACGCTGGATCGGGTATGTGTTGAGGCGCAAGCGCAATCGCTTGATTTAACGATGAGCCATCTCACTGCGGATGTGATTTGCCGCACTGTGTTTTCAGCGCCGCTGGCCACCGACACTGCGCGCGAAGTGTTTGAAGCGTTTACCGTGTTTGAGCGCAGTGTGGCGCAGGTGCGCTTGCATCGCCTGATCCTTGCGCCGGCCTTCACGCCTGTTAAACAAGAAGCGGCGGTGGTAGCTGCTTGCGAGCGGATTCGGTATCACCTGGGCTTGTTGCTTGACACTCATCTGCAGGGCGCTCACTTCGACGATATTGCTTCGCAAGTGGTGCAGGCACGTGATGGAGTGAGTGGCGAGGGCTTTTCGCGCGAGGCCTTGATCGATCAATTGGGCGTGATGTTTTTGGCCGGGCATGAGACCACAGCAAGCGCGTTAACCTGGGCACTAACGATGCTTGCGATGCGCCCGGATATTGTGGCGAGCATGCGCGAGGAGATTGCGCAGGTGGTGGGCTCGGGGCCGATTGAGTATGAACACATCAAGGCTTTGGTGCGGGTGCGCAATGTGTTTCGTGAGGCGCTGCGCTTGTATCCACCACTCACTTTTATGCCGCGCGTTGCGCTTGAAGCGGGGCAGCTTGGCTCAATGCGATTGAAGCGTGGTGCATTGGTGATGATCGCGCCCTGGACGATTCATCGGCACAGGCGCTATTGGCGTGATCCTGATGCGTTTGACCCTGAGCGCTTTTCAGCAGAGCGCGAGCACGAGCTCACGCCAGGGGCGTATTTGCCTTTTGGGTTTGGGCCGCGTGTGTGCATCGGCGCTGCATTTGCGCTGACGGAGGCCACATTGATTTTGGCGCAGCTGGTGCGGCGCTATGAGTGGAGCGTGTTGAAGCCCGAGGCTGTGCAGCCGGCTGCGCGTTTGACGACCCGGCCGCGTGAGCAGGTGATGGTGCGCTGGGGGCGACGTTAGGCTTGCTTGGTGCTACCCGACGCTCGAGCTAGCTCGTCAGGTGTCGGTAGCACGGGTCTCTTGACGACGCTGACTGCTTTTACTTTTTGTTGGGCCATAAAGTAGGCAGCGATTTTCTTCAAATCATTGTCATGGCTCGCTGCTATAGCCTCTCGAACCTTGTGAATATCGGCCACGATAGGATCGGTCCACATATCAATTTCCCCAAAGCTCAGCAGGTGTACAGAGGCGTGGAGGATTAAAGCCTGCATCCCTGCACACTTGTTCAATGACAGAAAACATCATTACATTCGCAATATGTTTACAGTTCCAAGTTACCAAAACATCGACTCCGTTAGTTGCGCACACCGCCACATGCAGCGCATCAACCATCGCTTTTCCAGGCAACGCTCCCGCTTCCAGCAGCTTAGCCGCAACTTCTACAGTATCCGCGTTAAGCCCAATTTCTTTTAATCCGCTAAGCGTTTCCTGCCGCAAAAGCGCAGCTGCAGGGTCGCCTTGAGAGATCTCATCTAGAACAATACGAGAAAAACAGAGTTCGTGGTTAGAAGCACCCTCGGCCCACCACGCTTGGGTGAGTGCTTGTTGGCCTGCAACAATCAGTCGCGACTAGGCTTTGCGGTCAGATAGCTGATGACGCTCGATTCAACATATACGCGCAGACGCATAATTCAGGCTAGCACGCCAAGCGCGTGAAAGCGTCTTAGATGCGAGCCACTGCGTTGGCGGGCTGCGTGAGCAATCGACCAAACTGCAGTGCGGCCTGAGTGAGCACACCGTCGAGCGCTTCAAGCGCAACAGCGCTGAAGTGGCGGCCAGAAGGCCCGCTCAAAAAAGTGATGTAGCGCTGCAACTCGGCATCGTTGAAGGCTGCGTAAGTGAGTGCAAAGTTGGCGAGCAACAGGTCGTTGGCGGCGCGCTTCATGGCGGGGGCCTCGCGATCCAGGGCCTCGCGCAAGGACTGCAACTGGGCGATGGTCCAGAGCCTTTCGCCTTTGGGTTGCGCGCGAGTATTGAGGCTCGTGGATGCGCCGACTTGAATCGCGATCGTGGTATTGATGGCGACTCGTGTGGCAAGCTCGGCGGCTTGGGTGAGATCAATGATGCGCTGCAATTGGGC
>JAIYCW010000001.1 GCA_027487815.1 Burkholderiales bacterium | reverse complement strand
GGCTGCGTGACTCATCTGTCTGCATCAGTCCCTGAGCCCGGCGTGATCAGGCGAGGCAATGGTAACCGCGTGTTGTTTGGTGATCCGAGCCTCGCGCAAGGCATGCCGCCAAGCGTGCGATTGATTCAGGTAGTCAGACTGTTTGCGGATGCCGGATTTGAGTCTGTTCTGGTTGAGAATATCGAGCGTGATGTGTGGGTGAAGCTGTGGGGCAATATGACCATGAACCCGGCCTCTGCCATTACCGGGGCTACCGGCGACCTGTTACTGGATGATGATCTGGTGCGCGAGTTCCTGTCGAACATCATGCGTGAAGCGGCTGCAGTGGGTGAACGGATTGATTTGCCGATTTCGATGCATCCTGAAGAGCGCCATGCCATGACCCGCAAACTTGGGGCCTTCAAAACTTCGATGCTGCAGGATGCTGAAGCCGGGCGCCCGCTTGAGCTGGATGCATTATTGGCCGCTGTGGTGGAGCTGGGTGAGCGGGTTGGCGTCGCAATGCCGTATGCCAAGACCCTGCTCGGTTTGGCTCGAGTGCGCGCCAAAGTTCTGGAACAAAGCCATCGTGCAGGGCAGCATGTCTGAAACACCGGCAACCCAATGGCTGCGCAAGCACAAGGTGAGCTTTTCGGAGCATCCCTATACCTATGTTGAGCATGGAGGGACAGCGCAATCATCGCTTGAGCTTGGTGTTGCCGAGCATGTAGTGATCAAAACCCTGGTCATGCAGGACGAAGCTGCCAAGCCTTTGGTGGTGCTGATGCACGGCGATCGCAAGGTCTCCACCAAAGCGCTGGCGCGGCAAACTCGGCGCAAGAGTATTGAGCCTTGCGAGCCCGAAGTTGCGCAACGCCATAGCGGTTATCAGATTGGTGGCACCTCACCTTTTGGCACGCGAAAAGTAATGCCGGTGTATGTTGAGTCGAGCGTTCTCACGCTGGAGAAGATTTATATCAACGGTGGGCGGCGGGGGTTTCTGGTTGGGCTTTCGCCGCAGGTGCTTATTGGGCCCTTGGCAGCACAGCCAGTGCAATGCGCATTGGAAAGTAACCCATGATGCATAGCCTGTGGATGATTGGTTTGGCCTATCTGATTGGCTCGGTATCGTTTGCGATGCTGGTCTCCAAAGTGATGCGCCTGCCGGATCCAACTACCTATGGCTCGGGCAATCCGGGGGCAACCAATGTGCTGCGCAGTGGTAACAAAGCAGCCGCAGTAGCTACTTTATTGGGCGATGCGCTTAAAGGCGTGCTGGCGGTGATGCTGGCCCGGACACTCGCCGCGCAGTTCGGGTGGAGCGAAGGCACGGTGGCGCTGGCCGGTTTGGCGGCATTTGTCGGGCATCTGTGGCCGGTGTTTCATCGGTTTAAGGGCGGTAAAGGGGTGGCCACTGCTGCAGGTGTCTTGATGGCGTTGAGCGTATGGTTGGGCTTGGCCACAGCGCTCACCTGGATCATCATCGCGGTGTTCTTCCGCTATTCATCGCTTGCCGCGCTGGTCAGTGCGGTGTTTGCCGTGTTTTATCAGGTGCTGCTGTTTGGCCTGAACCTGACCAGCTTGTGTGTGCTCATCATGGCTGCGCTTTTGATCTATCGGCATCGCGCCAATATCGAGAATTTGCTGACCGGCAAAGAAAGCCGCCTGGGTAGCAAAGGCAGCAGGGGCACCAAGGGCAAGAAAGGCTAACGCGTGTGGCGCATTGGTATCGATCTGGGGGGTACCAAGATCGAGGGCTTGCTGATGAATCCCGAGGGGCAGGCGGCATGGCGCGAGCGTGTCCAGACTCCCCGCGATAGTTATCCGGAGATTCTTGGGGCGATCCAAAGGCTTTGTGAGCAGGCCAAAGATGTTGCACAGGCTGAGGCCACCATTGGTATTGGAATGCCCGGGGCCTTGTCGCACAAGACCGGGCGGGTGAAAAATTCCAATACTCAGGTGCTCAATGATCGGCCGATCATGCAGGATCTGGAGCATCTGCTGGGGCAGCCAGTTCGTGTTGAAAATGATGCCAACTGCTTTGCAGTGTCTGAGGCCATGGACGGGGCTGCGCAGCATGCTGCAAGCGTGTTTGGCGTGATTCTTGGCACGGGCGTGGGCGGCGGCATTGTGATTCACAGGCGCCTGCTCATCGGACATCACCATATTGCAGGCGAATGGGGGCATAACCCCATGCCAGCAAGCATTGCCCAAGAAAGGCTGAACGAACCGGTGATGCGGTGCTACTGCGGGCGAAATGATTGTATCGAGACCTTCCTGAGCGGGCCAGGGTGGTTGCGAAGGGAGCAGCACAGGCATAGCGAGAAGACTTCTCAGCCAACCCCTGCATGGCTTGCAAGCACCGAGGCGATTGTTAGTGCGGCAGCTATGGGTGAGGCTGACGCTTGTGAAGCCCTGGCGCGCTATGCCCGGCGACTAGCAGCCGCTTTGGGCCAGGTGATCAATATGCTTGACCCGCAAGCGATTGTGTTGGGTGGCGGCCTCGGGCAGATCGAAGCGCTTTACCCCATGGTCAGAGGTCAGCTACACCACTATGTGTTCAGTGATGAATGCAAAACACAGGTGCTTGCACCGGTGCATGGTGATAGCTCGGGTGTGCGTGGTGCGGCCTGGCTATGGAAGGCCCTGGGGCCTTGATATAAATCAATACGGCTGCGCGAGCCTGCGCCTATACTCAGACCATCTTCCGGGAGCGAGACATGAAAATTTTATTGGCAGTTGATGGCAGTTCATATACCAAGCGGATGCTCGCTTATTTGAGCACTCATGAAGAAATGTTTGGTACCCAGCATGATTATCACGCACTGTTTGTACCTCTCATGATGCCGCCCCGTGTAGTAAACATGGTGGGCAGCGAGTTGGTGAATGATTCGTATCAGCAAGCTGCAGACAAAGTCTTCGCGCCTGTCACCAAGTTCATGGCTCGCCACAAGATTAACCTCAAGACTCAATTCAAGCCCGGCAGCCCTGGCAAGCTGATTGCAAAAGTGGCTGAAGACGGCAAGTTTGATCTGCTGGTGATGGGGTCGCACGGCGATGGGGCCCTGATGGGGCTGGTGATGGGCTCAGTTGCAAGCACCGTCCTGGCGAAGTGTTCAGTGCCCGTGCTGATCATTCGCTGACCCCTCTCAGATTCCTCGCCGATCTTATCTGCGTTAACCAAGATCCTCTAGCGGCCAGCGCGGCGCCACCGAAAAGTCAGTGGTGGCCTTCGCGCCATGCTGCAGACGCATGGCCCCGGCTAGAGCAATCATCGCGCCGTTATCTGTGCACAGGCTGAGCTCCGGGAAAAACACCTCGAACCCGGTGGTTTGCGCCTGAGCTTGCAAGCCTTCCCGCAGCCTGCGATTCGCGCTCACCCCGCCACTGATCACCAGTCGCTTGAGGCCCGTGAGCTTCAATGCAAGCACCGACTTCGCGATCAGCACATCAGTGATCGCAGCCTGAACTTCATGGGCCAGTGCGCTGCGCCAAGGGGCCTCGGGATACTGCTTTCCGAGCCGTTGCACCGTGATGGCTACCGCCGTTTTGAGTCCGCTGAAACTGAATTCAGCATCGCGGCTATGCATCATCGGGCGAGGCAATTGAATCGCCCAGTCCTTATGATGCTCGTCCAAACGATAGGCATCAGCCAGGCGCGCCAGCGCGGGGCCACCGGGGTAGCCTAGCCCCAAAAGCTTGGCACTCTTGTCAAACGCTTCGCCTGCGGCATCGTCCAGCGTTTCACCAAGCAGGGCATAGTGACCAAACGACTTGACGGCAAGAAGTTGGGTATGCCCACCCGAGCATAAGAGCGCTACAAACGGAAAGGCGGGTTTGTTAGCGCTAAGCAGCGGAGAAAGAATATGCCCCTCGAGATGGTGCACCGGCACGACCGGTTTGCGCCAGGTGTAGCCCAATCCGCCAGCCATCGCTGCGCCTACCATCAGTGCACCGACCAGCCCCGGGCCGCGGGTATAAGCAATGGCATCAATGCTTTCGGGCAGGCAGCCCGCCTGTTCGAATACCTGGTGAGTTAGAGGCAACACCCGGTTCACATGATCCCGTGAAGCCAACTCGGGCACCACGCCGCCGTACTCGCTATGCATCTGGACTTGGGAGTGCAAGGCACTGCCCAGCAGGCCCGCATCAGTGTCGTAAAGTGCGATGCCGGTTTCATCGCAGGAGGTTTCAATACCAAGAACTCGCATGATGCTATTGTCTCAGACCCCAATGAAGGCTCTGATGTTGCAGGGCCATCATGTGGCACGGAAGATGCATCATGAGGCCCATGAACGAAGCTCCCCCGCAAGCCCCACCCGCACAGCGCATCATCAAGATTCGACGCGACTACAACAGTTGGGTCGCGGCCGAGACCATGGAAGACTATGCGCTGCGCTATACGCCTACCCGGTTTCGCAAGTGGTCTGAACTGCGCGTTGCCAATACGGCGTTTGGAGCATCTTCGTTTTTGATCCTGGAGGCCGTGGGCGCGACGCTGCTCGTGACCCATGGATTTGCCAACGCATTTTGGGCCATTCTTGCCACCGGGATACTGATCTTCCTGGCGGGCTTGCCCATCAGCTTTTACGCCGCCCGCTACGGGCTGGATATGGACTTGCTGACTCGTGGTGCAGGTTTTGGCTATCTCGGCTCAACCATGACCTCGCTGATTTATGCATCCTTCACATTCATTTTTTTCGCGCTTGAAGCTGCTGTCATGGCCTATGCGCTCGAGTTGGCATTTGATATCCCGCCGGTATGGGGTTACCTGATTTGTGCCCTGGTGGTGATTCCTTTGGTGACCCACGGGGTGTCGGCCATCAGCAAACTTCAGGTGTGGACGCAGCCCGTGTGGCTCTTTCTGCTGATCTTGCCCTTCATCGTGGTTTTGCAGAAAGACCCGCAGGCTATCGCCGGACTTGTGCACTTTGCTGGTGAGAAAGGCGGCTCATCCGAGTTCACTTTGCTTGGCTTTGGTGCAGCCCTGACGGTTGGCCTGGCCTTGATGACTCAAATGGGCGAGCAGGTGGATTACCTGCGGTTCATGCCGCAAATCACGCCCGCTCGCAAGCGCCAGTGGTGGCTCGGCGTGATTGTCGGTGGACCCGGCTGGGTGGTGTTGGGAGTGTTGAAGATGCTGGGAGGAGCGTTGCTGGCCTCGATAGCGATTCGTTTGCTGGTGCCTGCCGATCGCGCGGTCGATCCGAATCAGATGTATCTGGTGGCCTATGAAATGTTGTTTAGTGCGCCTGGCATTGCCGTGGGTGTCACTGCGCTGTTCGTCATCGTTTCGCAGCTAAAAATCAATGTGACCAATGCCTATGCGGGATCTCTGGCCTGGTCGAATTTCTTTTCGCGTCTCACCCATAATCATCCCGGCCGTGTGGTCTGGGTGGTGTTCAATACCCTGATTGCATTCATGCTGATGGAGCTCAATGTATTTGATGCTCTCGGGCATGTGCTGGGGCTGTTCTCCAACATTGCAATCAGTTGGCTGATGGCGGTAGTGGCGGATCTGGTGATCAACAAGCCACTCGGGCTCTCCCCGCCAGGCATCGAATTCAAGCGGGCCCGCCTTTACGATATCAATCCGGTGGGGGTTGGAGCAATGCTGATTGCGTCGATCCTGTCGATGAGCGCGCATCTGGGCGGTTTCGGTGAGCTTGCTCAAGCCTTTTCAGCCATCATTGCGCTGGTCACAGCGTTGGTGGCCTCGCCCCTGATTGCCTGGTGGACGCGCGGGCGTTATTACCTGGCGCGCGATGATGAAAAAGTGCCAGCTCCGCAGGCCGATGCTGATGCAACAGGCGCTTATCTGGGAGCACGCCTGCAGCGGTGCGTAATTTGTGAGCGCGATTACGAGGGGCCCGATATGGCCCATTGCCCCGCTTATCAAGGGCCCATTTGCTCGCTTTGCTGCACGCTGGACGCCCGATGCGATGACTTATGCAAACCCGATGCACGCTTCGCCGTGCAATGGACCTCGTGGCTTAGCCGGCTAACGCCTGCACTGGTCAGGCCCTATCTGCAGAGGGGTTTGGCGCATTACTTCTTTCTGATGCTGGTGATTACGCCGTTATTGGGCGCTGTGACTTACCTGCTGCACTATCAAGCGCTGCGTGCGCTGAATGAAGCCGGGCCACTGAATGCCCAGCAGCTGCAATCGGTGAGCAGCGCTTCAATCAATCTTTTTGCGATTCAGATATTGGTGGCTGCTGTGGTGGTGTGGTGGCTGATTCTGGCAAGAAACAGTCGGCAGGTTGCCCAGGAGGAATCACGGCGGCAAAATCAATTGCTGGTGCGCGAGATCGATTTGCATCAGGTGACTGATCAAAAACTTCAGCAGGCCAAGCAGGCCGCAGATCATGCCAATCGTGCCAAAAGTCGCTATGTGAGCACCCTGAGCCATGAGTTTCGGACCCCCCTTAACGGCATCCTGGGCTATGCGCAGTTGCTGGCCGAAGACCCTGATCTTCCTCATCATCGCAAGCACGCCGTGGCTGTCATCCGGCGCGGCGGAGAGCATCTTTTGTCATTGATTGAGGGCACGCTGGATATCGCTCGAATCGAAAGCGGCAAGCTTGCCTTGAATCCTCAGCCAATGCGCCTGCTTGAGGTGCTGGAGGATATCGCGCAGATGGTGGAACTGCAGGCCCACAGCAAGGGGTTGCGCTTTGTATGCGAATTCAAGGGGCGCTTGCCAAAAGTGGTGCGCGGCGATGAAAAGCGGCTGCGGCAGATCCTTTTTAACCTGTTGGGCAATGCGGTGAAATTCACAGCGCAAGGCCGGGTGGAGCTCAAGGTCACCCATGCCCGGGAGCTGGCAATATTTGAGGTGAAAGATACCGGGGTAGGTATGAGCGCCGAGGAGCTGGTCCGCGTGTTCGAGCCCTTTGCACGCTCCGGCGCTTCCCGGGATGATTCACCAGGCGCCGGGCTGGGCTTGACCATCGCACGCATGCTCACCGAGCTGATGGGAGGCTCGATAGAGGTGGATTCCCAGGTTGGGCGTGGCACGAGCTTTATGGTGAAGTTGTTTTTGCCAGGGCTCGATAGCGAATCGCTTGCGCCACGACTGCAGCAGCGACTGGCAATGCCTACGGGATGGAAGAGCCTGAATGCGCAGTCGCAGCGCACGATTCTTGCGGTGGACAATGAGGATACGGAGCGCGAGCTTTTACGCGACTGGTTACAGCCTCTGGGTTTTCTGGTGCATACCGCGAGCAGCGGCCGGCAGGCCCTGGAAATGATCGAAGCCGGTTTGCGGCCCGACACGATACTGCTTGATTTGGCCATGCCGCAGCTGGACGGATGGCAGACCCTGGAGCTATTGCGCCGCAGCCCTTATCTGCCGCCCGCTTTGCCGATCGCGATTGTCAGCGCCAATGCTTATGAGTTAGCGCATCTTGGTGAGATGCGGTTCAGGGCCGAAGACTTTTTTCTCAAGCCTGTGCAACGCAGTGCCCTGTTTGCATGGCTGCAAAGCAGGCTCGAAGTGCAATGGGAGTATGTGCAGGAAAGTGCCCCGACAGAGCCTCGCCCGGATCAGCGGCTTCCGAACGCAGCCGAGCTTGAGCCTTTGCGCGCGGCCGCCAGCATTGGCTACTATCGCGGCGTGATGCAACAGCTTGATCAAATTGAATCGATGAATACTGCATACGCGGAGTTTGTGGTCACGCAACGCGGATTGGCTCGTGAATTCAAATTCGATGTGATTCTGAGTCAGTTGCCTGGACGCGCACCATGAATTCAGCTCTTAACCGCGCTGGCGAGTACATCGCGCTAATTGTTGACGATTTGCCCGATAACCTGGCGGTGCTTCATGATGCCCTGGATGAAGCGGGCTATGCGGTGCTGGTGGCTACCAGCGGAGCGCAGGCTCTCATGCGGGCCAGTCAGGCCATGCCCGATATTGTTTTGCTTGATGCCATGATGCCCGAGATGGATGGCTTTGAAGTCGCGCGCCTGCTGAAGGCTGATCCTCGCTTGAGCCATGTGCCGATCATTTTCATGACGGGCCTCACCGATACCGAGCATATCGTGAAGGCGCTAGAGGTTGGGGCTGTGGACTACATCACCAAGCCGATCAAGCCGATTGAAGTATTGGCCCGAATGAATGTGCATTTGCAGGGCGCCAGGCTTGCGCGCCAGGCTCGCTTGGCACTGGACGCATTTGGGTGCGCAACCTTTACTGTGCAGATGCCCAAAGGTCGATTGGTGTGGCAAACACCGCTGGCCCGCGAGTTATTGCAAACGCACTTCACCGATGGCCCGGCGCGCATCGAACCTGATTCGGCGCCTGCGGCCCTGGTGCAGTGGTTGGCCCAGGCCACGGCGCAAGCTGAGCCCATTGGTCAGGTCTGGACCACCCAGCGTGGAAAACAGCGTCTTACCTTCACATTGCAGCAGCCTGCGGATCAGGATCAGGAATGGTTGATCGTGGTGCGTGAAACCTCGGATGCCGCGGTGATTGCTGCAATAGGCCAGGGGTTTCAACTGACAGCCCGCGAGGCCGAAGCCTTGTATTGGGTGGTGCGCGGAAAGACCAACAAGGATATCGGCGAAATCGTGGGCTCCAGCCCCATGACGGTCAAGAAGCACTTGGAGCGGGTGTTCAATAAGCTTGGGGTGGAGACGCGCACTGCCGCCGCGGGCATGGCGATCCGCCGCATTCGCCAGACCTACCCCCAGTTCGAGGGCTAGGCCCGCCACGCGCTTGGCAACAAGTACGCCAGAAGGCGTATTTCCATATGCCTTGTGCATCCCTACAGTGAAGTGGTGTTGTGTTTACAACCGTCTGAACTTCAATGGGGGAAAAATGAAACGTCGCTCAGGTTTGAAAATTGTTGCAGCTTCGATTGCTGCTGCAGGGGCCATGTCGGCCTTACCGGTTTATGCCCAGAACACCATCAAGGTCGGCGTGCTGCATTCGCTCTCCGGCACGATGGCTATTTCGGAAACTGTCCTGAAGGACACCGTACTGATGGCGATTGATGAGATCAATGCCAAGGGCGGAGTCCTGGGCAAGAAGCTCGAACCAGTGGTGGTTGACCCAGCGTCGAACTGGCCACTTTTTGCGGAAAAAGCCCGCCAGCTGCTAACCAAAGATAAAGTGGCAGTGACCTTCGGTTGCTGGACTTCGGTATCCCGCAAATCGGTATTGCCGGTTTATGAAGAGCTAAATGGGTTGCTGTTCTATCCGGTGCAATACGAAGGCGAAGAGCTTTCCAAGAATGTGTTCTACACCGGTGCTGCTCCCAACCAGCAGGCTATTCCAGCCGTGGAATACCTGATGAGCAAAGACGGCGGAAGCGCCAAGCGCTTTGTGCTGCTGGGGACCGATTATGTCTATCCCCGCACCACCAACAAGATCTTGCGCGCCTTCCTGAAATCCAAGGGTGTTAAGGACGCTGACATTGATGAGAAGTACACACCGTTTGGCCATTCGGATTATCAGACCATCGTGGCTGACATCAAGAAGTTCGCTGCGGGCGGCAAAACCGCAGTGATCTCCACCATCAATGGCGACTCCAACGTGCCCTTCTACAAAGAGTTGGGTAACGCTGGCCTGAAAGCCAAGGACGTGCCAGTGGTGGCGTTCTCGGTGGGTGAGGAAGAGTTGCGCGGTGTGGATACCAAGCCGCTGGTGGGCCATCTTGCTGCATGGAACTACTTCATGTCGGTAAAGAACCCTGCCAATGACGAGTTCATCAAGAAGTGGTCCACTTATGCCAAGGCAAAGGGGATCGCCGGGCACAAGGATAAGCCGCTTACCAATGATCCAATGGAAGCGACCTACATCGGCATCATGATGTGGAAGCAGGCGGTTGAGAAGGCCAAGACCACCGATGTGGACAAGGTCATTGCTGCCATGGCTGGCCAAACCTTCAAGGCACCGGGCGGCTTCATGTCGAAGATGGACGAAAAGAATCATCACCTGCACAAGCCCGTGTTTATCGGTGAGATCAAGGCCGATGGCCAGTTCAATGTAGTGTGGAAGACGCCCGGACCGGTGAAGGCTCAGCCATGGTCACCGTTCATTGAAGGCAATGACAAGAAGAAAGACGAACCCGAAAAGAAATAACTCTCGGGCAAGTGGGGCAACAAGGGGCGATCAACTGGCGCGCCTTGTTGCCTTTTTTTAATGAAAACAGTCTTGAATAGAAAGTGTTCCCTGTGCTTGCTTGGTTGAAGGCCTTGTTGATCGTGTTGGGTTCGAACGCCCCAAGATGGCTTTGCACAGGGGCCTTTGCGATCAACGCACTTCTACTGCCTTTGAGCGCTCACGCGCTCACTATTGAGCAGGCTCGAGCTATCGCAAGCGGTGAAACTGACGCGAGGATTGCAGCGATCAACACCGCTCTGGCTGAGTCGCAACCCGGCACTCTGGAGTTTTTGCAGGCGCTGGCCGCTGACGAAGTGAAGCTCGCTGGTGATAAGCCAGTAATCGTTCGTGGTGACAAGGCATTTGATGTGGTGAGTGCCGCAGCGATCGCCATGCCTTCTGCAGCGGAAGATGTTGTGAACAACAACCGGATGCGGGGCGAGATCGATAACGCGATTGCGGCCTTAAGCTTATTGTCCAGTGATGCCAAGGTGCGCTTGGAGGCCGTCAAGGCCCTGCAGGGTGAACCCGATGAAGGCAAACTGCCGCTGATTGAGAAGGCATTGGCGGCCGAAAGTGATGCACAGATCAAAGCGCAGTTGGTAATGGTGCGTGCTGCGATCATGCTGGGAAGCAGCGAGGTTGCCAAGCGAATCGAGGCGGCTCGCGAATTGGCTTCAGCCAACGAGCCCAGCATCAAGCTCTTGATCAACGAACGCCTGAAAGTTGAAACAGATAACGGCGTAAAGAATGCGCTGGAAACCAGCCTGCAGGCAATCAATGCCAAGCTGGTGTGGGGCGAGCGACTGGCTGCTGCATTTAGCGGTATCAGCCTGGGATCCATTTTGCTTCTGGTCGCGCTGGGTCTTGCGATTACCTATGGCTTGATGGGCGTGATCAATATGGCTCATGGCGAGCTGATGATGATTGGCGCTTACGCTACCTATGTTGTGCAAGGCTTGTTTCGTCAGTATTTGCCTGGCGCATTCGATGTCTACCTGCTCGCAGCCATTCCGGTAGCGTTTGCGAGTGCAGCCCTGGTTGGAGCCGCCATGGAGCGTACCGTCATTCGCTTCCTCTATGGGCGACCGCTGGAAACCTTGCTTGCGACCTGGGGTATCAGTCTGGTGCTGATGCAGGCGGTGCGCACGATCTTCGGCGCGCAAAACGTAACGGTTGAAAATCCCTCGTGGATGAGTGGCAGCGTTCAGCTCATGGGCAGCCTCGCCTTGCCCTGGAATCGGATCATTATTCTGGGCTTCGCTTTATTCGTCTTGCTCGCGATGGCGCTCTTGATTGGGCGTACCCGTCTTGGCCTTTTCGTGCGCAGCGTCACCCAGAATCGCTCGATGGCCTCCTGCATGGGTGTGAACACAGCGCGGGTAGATACCAGTGCTTTTGCGCTTGGCTCTGGAGTGGCCGGGCTGGCGGGCTGTGCCTTAAGTCAGATTGGTAATGTTGGGCCGGATCTGGGCCAGAGCTATATCGTGGATGCGTTTATGGTGGTGGTGCTTGGCGGTGTCGGGCAGCTCGCAGGCACAGTGTATGCAGCCATGGGTTTGGGGGTTGTGAACAAGCTCATCGAAGGCTGGGCCGGTGCAGTGCTGGCCAAGATAGCTGTGCTGTTGATTATCGTGGTCTTTATCCAGAAGCGTCCTCAGGGGTTGTTTGCCCTGAAGGGACGCTCGGCGGAGGCATGATCCCGGCATGAAACTTGAACTTCCTTCGCGCGTGCTGATGAATGGCCGGGCATGGAGCGCCTGGTTTGTAGCGCTGCTCGTGATCGCAGTGCTGGTTCCAGTGCTTAACCTGGGCGTCACCCCTGGAAGCGCTTTGCATATGAGCGATTACATGGTGGGCTTGGTTGGCAAGATCATGTGCTACGCGATGCTCGCGCTGGCGATGGATTTGATTTGGGGCTATGCCGGTATTCTGTCTTTGGGCCACGGGCTGTTCTTTGCGCTGGGTGGCTACATGATGGGCATGTACTTGATGCGCCAGATCGGTCGCGACGGTAACTATAAAAGCGATCTGCCTGACTTCATGGTGTTTCTTGATTGGAAGGAACTGCCCTGGCACTGGACCTTTTCTGAAAGCTTTATCGCGACTCTGATTCTGGTCGTGATCGTGCCCGGCGTGCTCGCTTGGATCTTTGGATTTTTCGCGTTTCGTTCACGGATCAAAGGTGTCTACTTTTCTATCATCACCCAGGCGCTCACCTTTGCGGCGATGTTGCTTTTCTTTCGCAATGAAACTGGCTTCGGCGGCAATAATGGATTCACCGATTTCAAGAGGATTCTCGGCATTCCGATTGCCACCTCGGAGATGCGCGTGTTTCTGTTTGTGCTTACCGGCGTATTTTTGCTGGGCTTTATCTTGCTGGGTCGCTGGCTGGTCACGAGCAAATTCGGGCGAGTGCTGCAGGCGATTCGTGATGCCGAAGGGCGGGTGATGTTTTGCGGCTATAACCCGGTGCATTACAAGCTTGCTATCTGGACAATCTCGGCGGTGATGTGCGGGATTGCTGGCGCGCTTTATGTGCCGCAAGTCGGCATCATCAATCCAAGCGAAATGAGCCCGGCCAATTCGATTGAAATCGCGATCTGGGCTGCGGTTGGCGGCCGGGGGACCCTGATCGGGCCAGTAGTCGGCGCATTTATTGTGAATGGCGCCAAGAGTTGGCTCACTGTGACCTTTCCGGAGTTTTGGCTCTATTTCCTGGGTGGCCTGTTCATTGTCGTCACCCTCTTCTTGCCGCATGGCGTGGCGGGCTGGGTGCGGCAGATGTGGACCCGCGTGCGTGGTGCCGGTCATGGCACGGAAAAGCGCGGCTCATGAGCAGGGATCAGGTGATGTCCGGCGGGTCAGTAACTTCAGCCGAGGATGCGGGCGATCGCGGCGTGAGTTTTTCACGCTTGCATCAGGCAGGTTCAGTGGATGTGACCCACGGGCGCATTCTTTATCTCGAAGGCGTATCGGTGAGTTTTGATGGATTCAAAGCCATCAATAATCTTTCGATTGATATTGCTCCGGGTGAGTTGCGGTGCATTATTGGCCCTAATGGTGCGGGGAAAACCACCATGATGGATATCATCACCGGAAAGACCCGACCAGATAGCGGGCAAGTGTATTTCGGCAGCACGATTGATTTGCTGCGTTACTCCGAGCCACAAATCGCGAGCATGGGGATCGGGCGAAAGTTTCAAAAGCCCACTGTCTTTGAGCAATTGAGCGTGTTTGAGAATCTCGAGCTTGCCTTGGCGATGGATAAGCGAGTAAGGCGCTCACTTTGGGGCAAGCTCACCAGCGAGCATCTGGATCGGCTGGAGCAGGTGCTCAACACCATCGGGCTGATTGGTCTTGCTCATCAGCCCTCGGGGACATTGAGTCATGGCCAGAAGCAGTGGCTGGAAATTGGCATGCTTCTGGCACAGGACCCGAAGTTGTTGTTGCTTGATGAGCCAGTGGCTGGAATGACGGATGAAGAAACTGCCAAAACCGCCGAACTGTTTCTCACCCTCAAAGGCAAACATTCCCTGATGGTGGTGGAGCACGACATGCATTTCGTGCGTGCCATCTCGGAGAAGGTGACTGTCCTGCACGAGGGCAGCGTTTTAGCCGAAGGCACTTTGGATCAAGTGCAGGCCGATGAGCGGGTGATCGAGGTGTACCTTGGCCGGTAATGCATCATTGCCCCGCCTGGAGATCAGCCAGGTTGAGCAGTATTACAGCGGGTCGCATATTCTGCGTAATGTGAGCCTGCAGGCGCATGCGGGCAAAGTCACCGTGGTTCTGGGCCGCAATGGGGTTGGCAAAACCACCCTGATGAAGTCGCTGATGGGCCTGGTGCCGATTCGATCGGGGCAAATCCTGCTTGATGGGCAGCCGATTCAAAGCCTGACGCCGTTTGAGAGGGCACGCATGGGGGTCGGGTTTGTGCCCCAGGGCCGTGAAATTTTTGCCCGCCTGACGGTTGAGGAAAATCTGCGCATCGGTTTGGCGCACAAGCCCGCTTCTGCCCGAATTCCAGGGCATCTCTATGAGCTTTTTCCGGTTCTCAAGCAAATGCTGCATCGGCGCGGCGGGGATCTCTCGGGGGGGCAGCAACAACAACTGGCGATTGCCAGGGCCTTGGCCGCCGATCCCAAGTTACTGATCCTCGATGAGCCCACGGAAGGGATTCAGCCCAGCATCATCAAGGATATTGGCCGGGTTATCCTGGCTTTGGCGGCCCAGGGTTCGATGGCTATTGTTCTGGTAGAGCAGTATTACGATTTCGCTCAGGAACTCGCCGACGAATATGTGGTGATGCAGCGCGGCGAGATTGTTCGCCGGGGCCCCGGGGCTGAAATGGCGTTGCCCGAAGTCAAGGCGCTGGTCGCCATCTAAAATCTCGGCTATACTGGAAGGCTTCGCATCTGGCTGGGGCCCTTCAACTCTCCCCCTTCCGGAAATTGAGCTTGGGAGGAGGTGATTACGTATGCCGATTATTCGTTTGAAGGAAAATGAACCGTTTGACGTCGCTTTGCGCCGTTTTAAACGCACTATCGAGAAGGCCGGCATCGTCACCGAGCTGCGGGCTCGTGAGTTTTATGAAAAACCCACTGCAGAGCGCAAGCGCAAGAAAGCAGCCGCGGTGAAACGCCACTACAAACGCATTCGCAGCCAGCAATTGCCCAAGCGGATGTATTAAGACTAAAGCAGCGGGTTTCCGCTATCCAGGTCGCAACGCCCCCTGATCGAGTCGATCGCGGGGATTGCCAAAAGCCGGCGTATCTCAAAAGGGTCCGCCGGCTTTTACTTTGGCGCTGGTGGTATTGTGGCCCGATTCTGGGCGCAGGCCCCAGGCGTGTTTAGCAAGGAGAGGCGATGAGCGCCATCAAAGACCGAATTACCGAAGATATGAAGCAGGCCATGCGGGCCAAACAGGCCGATCGCTTGTCTGCGATTCGCATGCTGCTGGCTGCGATCAAGCAAAAAGAAATTGATGAACGCATTGAGCTCTCTGATCCCCAGGTGCTCGGCATCATTGAGAAGCTCACCAAGCAGCGCAAGGATTCCATCAGCCAGTTTGAGGCGGCGGGCCGCCAGGATTTGGCCGACAAGGAAAAGGCTGAGCTCGGTGTTCTGAGTGCCTACATGCCTGAGCAAGCTGATCCTGCCGAGGTGGTGGATGCCATTGAGGCTGCCATTGCCGCGAGCGGTGCTGCCGGACCCCAGGACATGGGCAAAGTCATGGCCATCTTGCGGGCCAGCCTCGCGGGGCGAGCCGATATTGGTGTGGTTTCCGCGCTGGTCAAGCAGCGACTTTCCAAAGCCTGATTGATGTGATCCCGCAGGCCTTCATTCAGGACTTGCTCGGGCGCGTCGATGTGGTCGACGTGGTGGGCAAGTATGTGAAGCTCAAGAAGGCCGGGGCCAATCTGCTGGGCTTGTGTCCATTTCACGGCGAAAAATCCCCCTCATTTACCGTCAGCCCCACCAAGCAGTTCTACCATTGCTTCGGATGCGGGGCGCATGGCTCGGCCATCGGGTTTTTGATGGAGTTCTCCGGCCTGAGTTATGTCGATGCGATCAAGGATTTGGCGCAGGCAACCGGGGTGCAGGTGCCCCAGGAATCCGGGCCTCAGGATTCTCAGGCCTTGGCCCGTAACCAGGACGCGGCCCAAGTGCTTGAAGCGGCGATGAAGTTCTATCGCTCACGCCTGAAGGATGCACCCCAGGCCATCGACTATTTGAAGCGCCGGGGGCTTACTGGGGCTGTGGCTGCACGATTTGGAATTGGATATGCCCCAGACAGTTGGCGAGGGCTGGAGGCGGCTGTCAACGACTATGCCAGTGAGAGCCTGACCGTGGCCGGGCTGGTGATCGAGCAGCCTGCCCAGGAGGGCAATCAGGCCAAGCGATATGATCGCTTCCGTGATCGGATCATGTTTCCGATCCGCACCATGCGCGGCCAGGTGATCGGTTTTGGCGGTCGTATTCTTGAGCGTGGCGAACCCAAATATCTGAATAGCCCCGAGACACCGCTTTTCACCAAAGGCCGTGAACTGTACGGACTGTTTGAGGCACGGCAGGCATTGCGCGACAAGGATTGCGCGATTGTTGTCGAGGGGTATATGGATGTGGTCATGCTCGCTCAACATGGCATCGACTATGCAGTGGCCACCCTGGGGACTGCGACCACGCCGGATCATTTGCGCAAGCTCTTGCGCCTGGTTGAACGAGTGGTGTTTTGCTTTGACGGTGACAAAGCAGGTCGCAAGGCGGCTTGGCGGGCCCTGGAGGCGAGTTTGCCTTTTGCGGATGATGCCAAGCGGATTGATTTTCTCTTTTTGCCCCCGGAGCACGACCCCGATACCTATGTTCAGGAGCAGGGGCGAGCGGAATTCGAGGCTTTGCTGGGGCGGGCCACGACCTTGTCTCAGTTTCTGCTGGCTGAGCTTGCCCAGAATAATGACTTGAACAATGCCGAAGGGCGCGCGCGCCTGATCGCCCAGGCGCGTCCTTTGCTGCATCAACTCCCGCCTGCCGCCTTGCGCATGCAAATTGAACATGAGCTGGCCAGTTTGAGCCAGTTGAGGTTGGAAGAGGTGCAAAAGTTGATCGGCGATGCGCCGCCCCCAGCGAGTCGACCGGAGTTTTCCGAAGCGAAAGATGGTTCAGGAGCGGGAAGGTCGGCAAATTCGGGAGCCGCTGGTGCATTTTCAAGATCAGCGATGCGCAAGACCCGCCCGCCCAGCCAGCCGGAGCTTTTGCCGCGTGTAATTGCGCTTTTGGCCAGCCATCCTGGATTGGCACTTGAGGTTAGCGATGAGTTGCTTGACCCGCAAATGGTGAGTCTGCTCGGACAATTGCGCCAGGTGCCAGCGAATGCAAGTTGGGCTGCAGTGACCGAGGCTGTGGCTTCGGTGGCGCCCGAAATGGCTCGAATGCTCGAAACCCGGGCGCTCGGGGCGATGGCTCAAACCGGGCAGCCCTCGGCCCTGGGGACTCTGGGTGACAGGCCAGAGCTTGAGGAGGAGGAGGCTCGCCAGGAGTTGAGCGATGCAGTACGGCAAATGCAGCTAAAAACTGTTGAAAAGCAATACAACGCCCTGAGCGCATCGATGGCGCAAGGTCAGCTGTCTGACGACGACAAACGCAGGCTGCTTGATCTTCAAGGCCTGATGCTGGCCTTGCGCAAACGGGCGGCGGCCCCCAACTAGTTCGCTAGTGTTACAATAGAAGGTTCCCTGTAATCGCTGCGGGTGTCGACATCCCCGCGCAAGTTGTAGACTTGCCGCCGCTCTATTGGCTTAGGTTGGCAAGTACTCACAAGCGATTGCAGCTCCTGGCTCCATAAGGATGGTAGATGAGCACCAAAACAGCAGCGTCAAAATCGAAGGCCAAAAAACCTGCCGCAGCCAAGCCGGTAGCGAAGACGGGCTCGCAAGCAAACGTCAAAACGACGATCAAGGCCGCCGGTAAGCCCACCACTCAGGCTGCTACCAAGCCTGCCGTGAAGGCAACCAGCGCGGCCCCTGCCAAAGGCTCCAAGCCAGCAGTGAAGTCTGCGACCAGGCCAGCCTCAAAGGCTGCCGCCAAGCCTGCTGCCAAGCCAGCGCTGAAAGTCGCTGCCAAACCCGCTGTAAAAGCGCCCGCAAAAGCGGCGCCCAAAGCGGTTGCCAAACCTACGGAAGCCAAAAAATCCATGCCGAGCAAGCCAGTCAAGGCTGCAAAAGCTCCTGAAAAACCCGTTGTTGCGAAAGCCGGTGCCCCCATTAAATCCCCTGTGTCGCCCAAAGGCGAAGCGCTGAATAAAGACGCTGCGAAGAAAACCAGCGCAAAACTCGTAGCCCCGGTGGTTGAGAAAAAGCCCGCCAAAGCTGTTAAGGCTGAAAAAGAAACCAAGGCGCCTGCTAAGGCGGCTCCAAAGTCTGCTGCCAAGCCCGCCGGAAAAGCTGCCAAGGCCACCGGCAAGGCTGCCAAGCCATCGCAGGACATGGATGATGACTTGTTGGCCGATGACGGCGGTGAAGGCTTTGAAGACGCCGATGTAGAAGCCGTGGATGTTGATGTTGAGGCGGCAGCTGAAGAAGTGCCCGAGGTTGTTGCCGCTGCGCCCGCCAAGGCCAAGCGTGGCAATCGAGCCAAGGAAAAAGCGCTGCTCAAGGAATTTGGCGGTCGCCCCGGTCTGACCGAAGCTGATCGCGAAGCTACCCGCAACAAGCTCAAAACGCTGATCAAGCTGGGCAAAGAGCGCGGCTTTTTGACCTACGCCGAAATCAATGATCACTTGCCTGAGGACCTGATCGACGCTGAAGCGATCGAGCAGATCATCACCACCTTTGCCGACATGGGCATCGCTGTGTTTGATCAGGCGCCAGACGCTGAAACCTTGCTCATGAACGACAACACTCCGGTGGTGTCGAGCGATGAGGATGCGGAGGAAGAAGCCGAGGCAGCGCTCTCTACTGTTGATTCGGAGTTTGGACGTACCACCGATCCGGTGCGCATGTATATGCGTGAAATGGGTTCGGTGGAGTTGCTGACCCGTGAAGGCGAAATCGAAATCGCCAAGCGGATTGAAGATGGCTTGAAGCACATGGTGCAGGCTATCTCGGCATGCCCCACCACGATTCACGAAATCCTCACCAATGCTGAGCGGATCAAAGCCGGCACCATGCGTATCGACGAGGTGGTGGATGGACTGATCGATCCGAATGCGGTTGAAGAAGAGTTTCCTGCGCCCGCGCAAGCCGCCGCGCCTGAAGCCGATCTGGATGATGAAGCCGATGAGGATGTCGATCCCAGTGGCGCAAACAATGCCAAGCTCGAAGAACTTAAGGCGCAAGCCCTTGAGAAGTTTGAAGAGATTGCGCGCTGGTTTGATCGCATGAAGATTGCTTATGAGCGTGAAGGCTACAAGTCCAAGACTTACCTCAAGGCTCAAACCGAGATTCAGGATAACCTGCTAACGATTCGCTTCACCGCGAAGATGGTCGAGAGGCTTTGCGATACCCTGCGTTCTCAGGTTGAGGAAGTGCGCACGCTTGAGCGAGCCATGGGCGATATTCTTGTGAACAAGGTCGGGATGTCGCGTGAGCACTATCTCAAGAGCTTCCCTGGCAATGAAATCAATCTGAAGTGGGTTGAAAAGGAAGCGACTGTTGCTGCGCCTTATCAGGATATTCTCAAGCGCAACATCCCCGCCGTGCAGGATTTGCAGCAAAAGTTGATCGATCTGCAAGCGCGCGTTGTATTGCCTTTGCCCGATCTGAAAGATATCAACAAGCAGATGGCGACAGGCGAAGCCAAGGCTCGCAAGGCCAAACGTGAAATGACCGAGGCCAACCTGCGCCTGGTGATTTCGATTGCCAAGAAGTACACCAACCGTGGCCTGCAGTTCCTCGATCTGATCCAGGAAGGCAATATCGGGTTGATGAAGGCGGTAGACAAGTTCGAATACCGTCGTGGCTACAAGTTTTCGACCTACGCAACCTGGTGGATTCGCCAGGCGATCACTCGCTCGATTGCCGACCAGGCGCGCACCATTCGTATTCCGGTGCACATGATCGAAACCATCAACAAGATGAATCGTATCTCGCGCCAGATCTTGCAGGAGACCGGTATCGAGCCTGATCCACAGACGCTTGCCGTCAAGATGGACATGCCCGAAGACAAGATCCGCAAGATTCTGAAAATCGCCAAAGAGCCAATCTCGATGGAGACCCCGATTGGCGATGATGATGATTCGCACTTGGGTGATTTCATTGAAGACACAACGACGCTTGCGCCTGCCGATGCAGCATTGCATGAATCGATGCGCACGGTGGTCAAGGAAGTGTTGGACTCGCTCACACCCCGCGAGGCCAAAGTGTTGCGCATGCGTTTTGGTGTTGAGATGAGCACGGATCACACGCTTGAAGAAGTTGGCAAGCAGTTTGATGTGACTCGCGAGCGGATTCGCCAGATTGAAGCCAAGGCTTTGCGCAAGCTGCGGCATCCGAGCCGAGCCGATAAGCTCAAGAGTTTCCTCGAAGGCCAATAAGCAAAAAAACCCGCTGCGATCCAGCGGGTTTTTTTCTGCCCGGTGTTTTGGGTCTAGATCAAAGCGGCAACTTCGGCTGCAGAATGAAGCGCAGAATCTTGCGCCGATTGAGCGCTTTGACTCTGAATGCGAAGCGCAAGCGCGACAAACTGATCCAGAGGCAAGGCTTGGCTGCACAGGAAGCCCTGGAAGGTATCGCAGGTTCCGGTGCGCAAAAATTCCAGTTGTGAGCGCTGCTCCACACCTTCAGCAGTCACTTTTAAATTCAAGCTCTTGGCCAGCGCAATTACAGCGCGGACAATCGCAGCACTGTCCTGATCCCCCGGCAACCCGGAGACAAACGAGCGATCAATTTTCAGTTCATCCAGAGGCAGGCGTTTTAAGTAGGCCAGTGAAGAGTATCCGGTGCCAAAGTCATCCAGCGAGATGTGAACACCGATGTCGGTCAGGGCCTTGAGCGTGGCCACAGTGTCGGTGTTGTTGCCCATCAGGACGCTTTCAGTCAGCTCAAGGGTGAGCATGTCAGGCGGCAGGCCCGTGGTGCCCAGCACCTGCTGAACATCTGCAAGCAGACGACCATCACGAAAATGCGGACTCGCCACATTCACCGCGACACCGACCGAGCCCAGGCCGCGCTTGGCCCAAAGGCTTGCATGAAAACAGGCCTTGCGCAGCACCCAGGCACCCACCTGCGCGATCAGATTGATTTCTTCTGCAACAGGAATAAACACGCCTGGCGACAACAGCCCGCGATCAGGATGTTGCCATCTCACGAGTGCCTCGGAGCCCACCACCCGGCCCGATCGCACATCAATCTTGGGCTGATAGTGAACGACCAATTCATCGCGTTGCAAGGCGCGGCGCAGTTGGCTTTCGAGGGTCAGGCGCTCAAGCGCGGAAGCATTCGCGTTGCTGGCAAAGAAGTGATAACCGTTGCCGCCTCGATGCTTGGCCTGATCGAGCGCCGCACCGGCATTGTTCAGTAAACGCTCGGGAGTGTCACCGTCTTGAGGAGCGCTGACCACCCCAAGGCTCAACGTGACAAACAACTCATGGCCTTCAACCTGAAAGGGTTGGGTGAACGCACTGATAAACCGCCGCGCAAACTTTCCTGCAATATCCACGCCCGCGATATCGGGCAGCAAAACACTGAACTCATCGGCACCAACTCGTGAAACGCTTGCACCTGGCAGACCTTCACCAACCTGTGCGCTGCGGTCCAGCATCCGCACCACGGACTGCAAACGGTTGGCGACCAGTTTGAGCAGCTCATCGCCCCCGCGATGCCCCAGCGAATCATTGACGGTTTTGAACCGGTCAATGTTTAGCTGAATCAATGCACACACCTGATTCTCACGCTGGGCCCGGCGCACGCCGCTGGCCAGTTGCGAGAGGAAAAGCTTGCGATTGGGCAGGCCAGTAAGCGGATCAAAGTAAGCCAGGCGATCACGGTAGGCCTTAAACGCAAGAGTATTGCGCACGCGCAGTTTCAGCTCGCTGGGGTCCACTGGCTTTTCAAGAAAATCGGTGGCTCCAAGTTCGAGCACTCGCAGTTTGGTATCGCTGTCACTGGCAGAGGTCAGCACAATCACCGGAATTTCGCGCAGCTGTGGATCGTTGCGCACCATCTGCAGAATCTCAAAGCCGCTAAGCCCCGGCATCATCAAATCCAGCAGGAGCAGGTCGGGGCGCTGGCTATGGATCGCATCAATTGCCTTGGTCGAGTCGGTAACGCTCACCAGTTCGCGATACCCCGCCTCTTCAAGAAAGCTGCTCACCACATCAATCATGATCGGCTCATCATCGATCATCATGACGCAGGCATTCGATAGCGATTTAAGATCGCTGGCGGTATCGGCTGCTGTGGTGGATGCGCTCATGCCAACGCTGCCTCTTTGGGCTTAAGCGGGCTCGCCAATCTCTGGCTGAGTGCATCGATCTGATGCACCATCGGCGCGAGGTGGGCGAGCTCGCCTGCCTTGGCGGCATACTCGAGATTACGCGCGGGTTCGGTAAAGCAATCAAAGCCTACCGATCCTCCTGAGCCCTTGAGCCAATGAGCCAAACCTGCCAACTCATTGCAGTCCTTGCGGGCGAGGGCCTGATGCATCAGGCCAATCTGCTGGGGAAGGCGTTTCACGAAGGCGTCGATAACTGAATGTAGTTTGGGTAATTTTTCAAGTCGGGAGTGAATCGGATCACTGCTTTGCGTTTCACCCATAGGTTTGGATTCGGTCAGCGGCGCAGATTCTTTAACACTTGCAGCTTCAACAGCCGTTGGCGCAGGTTCAACGGTGAGTGCAACCTGAGTTCCGCCCAAACGTTCGCCCAACATTTGCAGCATCTGATCAATATTGATGGGCTTGGTCAGGTAGCCTGAGCATCCCGCCTCATTGATTTCACGCTCAAAGCCAGCCAGCGCGTGTGCTGTGAATGCAATGATGGGCAGGGTGACGCCTTGCTTGCGCAGTGCGCGAGTCGCAGTGGTGCCATCCATGACGGGCATATGCATATCCATGAGCACCAGATCAAAAGGCTGGCTGAGCACCATCTCCATGCCGATCTTGCCGTTTTCGGCTTCACTCACATGCAGGCCCACGTCCTGCATCACCAGTTTCACCAGTTCGCGATTCTCGGGCGAATCATCCACCACCAAAATGCGTTGCCCGGTAAAGCGCCACGCAAGATTGTTTTGAGTGGCGCTTGCGTGCTGCACTTGCTGGGCGCGGGCGTTATCGATCCATTCGACCGACTCCAGCGTGCCAGGGTCGATCACGATGGTAAAGGTACTGCCCTGGCCGATTTGGCTCTGGACCTTGATGTCACCACCTAATGCACGTGCAAATTTCCGGCTGATTGAAAGCCCCAATCCGGTGCCGCCAAAGCGGCGGGTGGTGGAGCTTTCGGCCTGCACAAAAGGCTCGAAAATGGCTTCAGCCTTGGCAGGATCAATGCCGATGCCGGAGTCCTTGATATCGATACACAACCAGGTTTTTTTGCGGCCCTGCGATTCGGTGTAGGCCACCCGCTGGGTAACAGTGACGGCACCCTGCGAGGTGAACTTGATCGCATTACCCACCAGATTGGTGATCATCTGACGCAAGCGTGAGGGATCACTCTGGATCAGGCGCGGCACCTTGTCTTGCACTGACCAGGTCAGAGCCACGCCTTTTTCCCGGGCCTTCACCCCAAGAACTTCAACCACATCCGAAATCACCTGATGGGTTTCGCAGTCAATTCGCTCAACCTCAAAATGCCCGGCTTCGACCTTTGACAAGTCGAGAATGTCGTTGATCAGCTCAAGCAGATGCGAGCCATTTTTATGAATGGTGTCCAGGTGCTTGCGACTGGTGGGATCCATTTTTTTGTCACTGCGCCGAAGCACTTCGGTGAATCCCAGCACAGCATTCATTGGCGTGCGGATCTCGTGGCTCATGTTGGCCAGGAAGTCGCTTTTCGCCTGGTTGGCCTCATCCGCGGCCTTCTGTGACGCGCGCAATTCGCCCTGGATGATCTCCATTTCGGTGACATCATCCAGGCTCATCAACACCCCACCTGCCTTGCCTCCGGGGCCGGGGATCGCCGCACAGTTCGCCAGAAATGAGCGACGGGTGCCGGTGGCATCCTTCAGTGAAATTGGCACTTTGAGAGCGGTTTCACCGGTTGCCAAAGCAGTGATCCACGGAAAGTTGGAAGGGTCGATGGCGCCACCCTTTGCATCGGTCCAGCCGAGGCTGGCCACTTTTTTGCTGATGAGTTTTTCGGGGGCCAGGCCAAGCATATCGGCCAGCGATTGATTGGCCAGCACGATTTGCGCATTGGGGTCGATCAGCAGCAAACCTTCGGTGAGCGTGTCGAGCGCTGACCGAACCCGCTCGGGCACGGCTTTTGAAGGGTCGAGTTGCTTGAGCATGCGCCCGAGGTAAAAGTAAAACGAACCAAAGCACATCAGGGCGATAAAGAGCGTCATTTTGGCGCTATCGCTGATCCACTCGCCAAACCATGCGGCGTGCCACGGTTGGCCGTGGGTGTTGTCATAACGCAGTTCGAGCTGCCCCCATCGCGAGCCTGAGCTCATGAGGGGCACCACTATCTGAAGATCGGTCGAAGAATCCCCCAGACTGCTCTCCCAAAGCTGGGTGTGGGGCCCGGCTTGAATCGCAATTGAGCGATCGCTTTTGCGGATCGCAGCTGATACCACTCCGTTGTTGCGTTCGACGATGAAATCCAGCAAGGCCTTCACCTCGCCAACGCTATCCTTACTGAGGTGCCCCAAGGTACTTGCGGCCACTGCCTCTGCGAGATTGGCCCGCCCATCAAGGGTTGCGGATTTTCTGTCGGGCATCAGGCCAATGAACTGCGCCCCAAGCATGGCACTGGTAAGAATCGAGACTAGGCCAAAGGTCAGCAATACGCGGGCGCTAAGCAGGGTGCGTACCTTGGCTAAAACGCTTTCAAGATGTTTCATGGGCTGGTCCTGGTGAATCGGCCGTTGGCTCCTGGGCCATCAGCGCTTTTTTTCTGGCCTTGTCGAGCAGGCCTTGTAGGGAATCATCTTCGTCGTTGTCTTTGCCGCCGCTCAAGCTTTGCAGCACCGGTAGTGGATCGATGGCGCGCCAGGCTGGCAATGTTGCAAGCAAACTGGATAGCAGCACGCCGCCTCGCAAAAGCCAGATCACATAGCCAATGGAAAGACTCGCGCTCACGGCAGCACTCGAGGCTACGATGGTGCGTTCGACTTCCACGCGGTCATGAACTTGCTCGCGGACTTTGGTGAGCTCTTCAGTGAAACTGCGAGAGCGCAAAACCTTCTGGGCTGGTGAATACTGCTCTTCAGACTGCGAGCGACGCTCAAAAACGGAGTTACCTGGTTCCTGGCGTGCGGAATCTGGAAGAGAGGTGGAGCGAATGGCCTTCTCCGAGCCAATCAAGGGGCTCAGGCGGGCTTGCTCATAATGGCTCACGTCGCGGCCCGTAGTTGCGCCGCCTTGTGGCGATTGGCCAGTCGCGTAAACCATGCTGCCGTCATTGACAGCATTGACCTGCCCTGTCGATGCGGCCTTGTTTTGTGCTTGGCCAGGTGTAGGTGCAGGTGCTGCGACGTTTGGTGCTGCCGCGACAGCACCCTGCGCAGGGGCACTTGCCGCATTGACCGCACTTGCCGCACTTGCGGGTCTGGCGCTCGTACTATTTGCGTTGGCACTGCTGGCTGCGTCATTGCCTGAACCTGAGGAGGACGACGATCCAGAGCTGGAAGAATTGCCTGACCCGCTTGAGCTCACCGGATTATTTGCGATCGATTGACCCGTGATGTTTAAACGCAGATTAATCGACAGCTCGGCAACACGATTGCCGTCTCTAAGGCCAAGCTTGAGTTCCTGACTGCTGCTGGCACCCGGCGCTTGAGCATAGGTGACGAACCCGCTGTTGATATCCGCCTGGGTAAAGAATCCACCTGGGCCAAGTGAAGAACCATTAAGCAGCAACGATCCGCCCACAGGCAAGCTGCGTATTTCGTACACCAGCTCGCTGCTGGTGTTATCCACGTCGGTGGCCTGCAAAATGGTGGTAGTGATTGGGCGTGATGTGCCAGCGTTGATCGCAATATTGCTAGCCGTGGTGATGCTCGGCGCGTCATTGACTGGCGCGACATTGACGGCGACTTGACGTGAAATCTGGCGTAATGAATCAGTGGGATCAGTGAGTAACAGATCAAGCTGCGCGGGACCCGAATAGTTCGCCGGCGCCCTGACCTCAATGCTCCCAAATGCAGCCATCACCTGCGTCAGATTACCTTCAAGAACCAGTGCGGCGCCAGCCCGAACCACGGTAACACCCGCAGGTGTTCCAGGCAGACTCAGGCTTAATCCCGTCGGCGCGATCCTCACCCGCAGGGTGGCACCCGTATCAGGATCGGAAACGCTTAACCCGCTGCCCAGCAAGGCTCCCAGGGTTGTCGGCGTGTCCTCGGTCATGCTGGCCGAGCTGGGAATGGCGGCTGTGGTGGGCTCGTTAACGTCGGTGGTGCGGAAAGTGATTGTGCGGCTGGCTTTATTGCCTTGCGGATCAGTGACAACAACCGTTACTCCGGCGATATTGTCCCGGTTGAAATCCTGGGGATTCTCGAAGTCCTGGGGATTGATAAAACGCAGCAGCCCTGTCAGCGGATCAATCTGAAAAAGATAGGGGCTTTGCCCGGTTGCTCCCTGCAGAGAATAGCGCAGGTCGCTGTTTGGTGTGTCTGCATCCGTCGCGGTCACGGTAATTGCGGCAATGCTACCTTCGGCAAAATTGAAGTTGCTGGAAGGGTTGGTGATCGACGGCCCCACATCACTGCGGATCGGGGTGCTGGTTGAGAACGCAGAGGTATCGAAGAACTGATCGAAGGCCGCATTGCTCACGGTGGCTGTGGCGCTGATTCGCACGCCATCCGGCAAGGTAGAGCCGAGGCTGACCGCGAAGCTTGCGCTGTTGCCTGAGCCCATCGTCAGGTTGACCGAGCCCAGGTAGATCTGGGCCTCACCAAGCCCGGTGCTGTGACCGGTGGCATCGGCAAAAAACTCAACACGATAGAAGTTTCCTGCCGGTCCGCGCAATGTGCCGGACACCGTCACTGTGCTGGTGGCGCTGTTGTTTTGCGCCCGGCTCAGAACCGGAGAGTTTTGGCCACGATTGGCTCCGCCATCCGCATCATTGGTATCGTTGGGGTTAGCCTGGGTCCATTGGCCTGCAGTTCTTTGGATGAATATACCCCCCAGGGTATTGTCATCCATGATATTACCGAGAATGCTGTTATCGACCGGCAGGGTTCCCGATGTCATGTTGAATACTGCGACTCCGTAGTGATCGTTGTTCTCGATTCGGTTGGCTTGGCCGTTGGCCGTGCCGCCCACGAGGTTTCCGGAGGCACCAGCGCTGATGGCGACCCCGTCGTTGTCATTGCCAATATCAACACCGGTTGCGCTCACACCCAGGTTATTGCCCTGCACCGTGTTTGACGATGTCCCAACGCCCTTAATGCTGATGCCCGAGTCAGCGGCTCCGCCGATGGTGTTGTTTCGAATCACGTTGCCCGTAGCGGCATTCTCGATCAGGATCCCGTCGCCGCGCACACCCGGAAGTTGTCCGCTCGCTTCCAACCAGCCGATGGTGTTGCCCTCGATCAGGGTGCCGACATTGCCATCGAGATAAATCCCGCTTGATGAGCCGACAATGATGTTGTTGCGAATCGCGTTGCCGTTTCCGCCGTCGTCCAGGCAGATGCCATTGCCGCCTACCGAAAGCAATGTGGTGCCGTCAGCGGCAACACCAATCAGGTTGTTCTCAATCGAATTGCCGTTGCTCACAACCCAGATTGCGTCTCCGGTCGTATTGCCGAGCGCCAGGCTTCGAATGGTTGAGCTGCTTGACCCGGCAGCCAGCTCAATCAGCGCGTGCGAGGTGCCCGTTGCATCACCGCGAATAGTGATGGCAGGGGGCCGCCCGCCACCGGGGAGGATCGTATCAGCAGGATTAGAGCCGTCAATAGCGACGGCATCCGTGATGCTCGGCAGGCTGCCCACCAACTGAATGCTATCGCCACCGAGGGAGGCAAAATCAAACTGAATGCGATCCGCCCCGCCGTCGCCATTGGTTGTGTTGTTGGCTGCCATGATGGCTTCACGCAGCGAGATCTTGCCGTCAGCCCCTTTGTTCGCGAACAGTGCACTCAACGACGCGGTGTCTCCATCGGCGTTGTCGATGTTGGTCGTGACATTGACGGTATTGAAGGTATCGTCATCAGTATTGATGAAGTTCAGAGTGGTGGAATTTGGAATTGCATAGTTTGGCGAGGCGCTCGCGAACGTCAGCGAGACGGTAAATGGTTGATTGCCATCCACCAGGGTGCCATCAACCCCACGCACAAGAACTGTTTGCGCGGTGTTCCAATTGGTGGGTGTGAAGACCAGGCTGGTGACGCTAAGTGCACCCTCGCCGATGTCTGACACGGACAGATTGACGGTGACATCACTGGTGGGCGCGGCAGTAAGTTGAACTTGAATGCGGGCCGTACCACCGGCCTCGGAAACAATCGTGCCATCCGGGGTGGAAACATCCAGCCCGCCTGCCAAGGGGATAGGTGCAAGGAGCGCCTGACGTAGCGATACGCCCTTACTATCACCTGCTGACCGACCGCTCCAGACAGCAGCAATGTGGTTGCCGGTTGTAGCCAGGCTGACGCGTTCTTGTGTTCCTGTGGTGTAGCTGGGTAGTGAGTCTTCAAACCCCTGTCCTATGCCGTTGGCATCAAATGCGCGGATCACGATGCCTTGCGAAAGATTCAGCTCAGGGCCTTCAAAAGCCACTGCAAACGAGCCGTCAGCGAAAATCACCGCACTCGAATCCACCTGGGTGCCGATACCAAGAGCATCAACATTGACATTACCCCCGCGGGTCGTGCCATCCGAGTTGTAGGCTTGGGCGCGGATACTGGGCGACGAGCCAGACGTCCAGCTCACCACGAACTGGCCAGTGGCATTCATCGCCACACTGGGGTCATATTGATCTTGAGATGTCGTGGTGTTGACCCGAAATTCACTCCCTACAGGCGTGCCCGCCGCGTCAAATCGTTGCCCGTAAATACCCAGGCCGCTGCCATCCTGATTTTCGCTTTGCCAGACCACAACAAAGTTGCCCGAATCATCCATGGCGATAACGCTTCTGGATTGGTCATTGTTCCCAAATGTATTGACCTCTTGCTCGCTGCCTTTGGCTGTGCCATCCGCATTAAACAAGCGAACTTGTACACCTTCACTATTGAAGCTGGGGAAGTATCGGGTCCAGGTTGCTACGAAGCTGCCATCGGTGGCGATTACAACATCAGGCTTGGTCTGGTCATCAAGCGTGACTTCATTGACCCGGAACTCACTAACAATGGTACCACCGCCGCTATCAAAGACACGCCCGTAAATGCCGTCCCCGCTACCATCCTGGTTTTGGCTAGTCCAGAGCACGACGACATGCCCGTTTTGATTGATGGAGACAGCGGGCTGGGAGGCATCAAATCCGGTGCTGCCGGAATTCACCAGGATTTCACCGGTAAGTGCCGTGCCGTTGGCTGCAAAGATTCGCAGCATGACGTCTTTGTCGCCTTTGTCTTCCCAAACTACTGCGGTGATACCCGAGGCATTCACCGCCACCTGGCGTGCGCCCGATTTGTCAGTGAGTTCTTGGTCGCCGGAGGTGGTGGTATTGACCTGAATGTCGCCGCTCACGTTGCTGCCGAATTTGGCATCGAGCAAATAGGAGAAGCTGCGCTGCGCCGATGATGTGAAGAGGGCCTGCTCAGTGACCTCACCGCTGCGGAATTCAAGATTCCAGTTGCCTCCCAGCCAGGCGGCACCGGTGGCATCGGTACTTGCGGCTGTATCAGCACTGCTTAGCTGGCTGATCGTACGGAGCAGTTCCTGGCCTTGTGCGCTTGCCGCTACATCGCAGCCGTAAAAGAGAATGTCTGCGTCCTGGCTCAGGAAAGATGACCATTGACTTATCAGGTTGGCATTGGCGCGCACCGTGGCTTCATCGATCAGGGTGCTGCCAAGCCGCGCAAAGCCGCCTTCGCCGTGGCCGACTATATGCACTGCGTCAACTGATCTCCCGGCTTCATTCAGTGCGCGGCTGATGGCCTGCAAGCCATCTTGCTGTGGCCCAATCACCTCCCAGCTGATAGATCTGCCTTGATCCAATTGAGACTGCAAATCAGCCAGCAACAAATCCAGCTGGGGGGTATTGGCATCAATCAGTACGATTTCGTGCGGTGCGGATTGGCTCTGCTGGTTGTGGGTCGTGGTAACCGTTGGGGGTGTTGCGGGCGCGCTGCTTGCAGGCTGCGGGTCAGGTGGCGGCATAACCCCGGCTGGGTCGGCCGAAAACAGTTGCCGGGGCTCGAGAGCTTCAACAATGGACGAGCGCCGCCGCACGCCAGATGCGCGGAAACACTGAATAAACCTTGCCCACAATAAGCCCATAGTGGGAGTATCGAAGGCGCACCGCTAGCCGAGAGCTTGGCCCCGACACCCGGTCTGCCAGACCGGAGTAATGGCGGCGGGGGAGCTTAGCGGGCGTTAAAAGTGTCGCAAGCGTCGAGCCGGCCGGTCTGGGCACCGGTTTTGAACCATTGCATGCGTTGGGCCGAAGTTCCGTGGGTGAAAGACTCGGGGCGCACAGTGCCCGAAGCGCCCTGAAGTCTATCGTCGCCAACTGCCGCAGCGGCATTCATCGCTTCTTCAATATCCCCAGGCTCAAGCCAGTTCTTGGCTTGTTGGCTGTGATGCACCCACACGCCTGCATAACAATCCGCCTGCAATTCGAGCCGCACCGAGTATTGGTTGTATTGCGCTTCGCTCAGGCGCTGGCGCAGCTTTTGCACCTTGTCCATCGTGCCAGTGAGATTCTGGATGTGGTGGCCGACCTCATGCGCAATCACATAGGCTTGAGCGGTATCGCCGGCCGCACCCAGGCGTTTTTGCATCAGATCGAAAAACGCGAGATCAATATAGACCTTCTGATCAGCCGGGCAATAAAACGGTCCGGAAGCCGACTCCCCCAGGCCGCAAGCGGTTTGGGTGCGCCCGCGGAACAAGACGAGTCTGGGCGGTTGATATTGGGCTCCGGCCTTGGCGAACATGGCCTTCCAAACATCTTCCGTGCTGGCTAAAACTACCGAGGCAAACTTGCCACCCTGATCGGTAGGTTGCGATACCTGACCGCCAGGGGCCCTCATGCCGCCGGGGCTGGACGATGGGGCAGGCATTTCAATGCCGGGGCCGGCACCACTGAGCGCACCGAGAATGGTGAGAGGGTTTACGCCAAGGAGCCAGCCGCCGACCAGAGCAATCGCAATCGTGCCCAGCCCAATGCCACGGCCGCCAATTCCGCCCCGGCCCAAACCGCCACCCACACCGCCGCCGCCCATGGACGGGCTAGAGGAGCGTCGATCCTCCACATTGCTGCTTTCGCGTTCACCTTCCCAGCGCATGATTCTCTCCACCTATAGCCGTCTGCCGTAAGGATACCCGCAGGCAGGCCACGATGCCTCTTTTGAATATCGAAGCTTATAATGCGCGGCTTGTCGCGAGACGGGCCGTTAGCTCAGTTGGTTAGAGCAGAGGACTCATAATCCTTTGGTCGCAGGTTCAAGTCCTGCACGGCCTACCAAATTTAGTGGTTCGACACAGAGCCGCCTGAATATCCCTACTCCACCCGCTCAAACAGCTTGGTTGACTTTGGTTAGAGAAGTTCAGCGCTGCAAAAAGTGCAGAGTCAACTAGCTCAATTTCGAAAGAAAAGCGCCGGTGCAGCGTCGATGCCCCGAACCAGTAGTGCCGAGATGATTCGCCCTGCAATCAGACCTATGCCAATTACATTCCATTCAATGCTCATCGCCCAGAGCTAAAAAAGGCGTTCCAGGTTGCCAAAGTCAAAAACGGCAGCCCGATAAGGTCGACAATTCCAATGACTCGTAACCGTTCAGGCATCCCATTGCCGAGGTACAAAACCAGGAAGGAAAGCATGCTGAACCCAACAACGATCACCGCCAGTTGGCGTGATTCGGGCTTGGCAAAGGCCCATAGGCATGCAAGGAAAACTCCAGCAAACATGGCTGCGCGATGCTGAAGCAGCAGGTAAGTCGTGGAGCCTGCCTGGACCCCGTACAAATTTTCCAACAATGAAGGTTTGAATAGGGCTACAGCGGGCAAGGCGTGGATCAGGGCCAAAACCGCCCAACTCGATTTAATCAACATGGTTTGCTTTGTTAGTCAGGTTTATTGCGGCGCCAACTCATGGCCAATCATTAAGCGACTCATGGCTCGGCGCTTACCAGTCCTTCCTTGAGGTGAATAACACCGATTGCGGGAACCTCATACCCAACCTTGCCTTTGGGTATGTGCCTGTGCAAAGGCTGACCACCGCCAAGAATAAGAATCTCCCTGGATTGAATAGTGAGGTGTGCGAAAAAATAGCTGAAATCATTCGATTTTCCCTGTTTAAATTAGAGGCTGGTCCGTTGAAGCTTTGTCGACCTCCGCACTTTAGATAACCGATGACATTGGCGCTTTCAAAAACGAGCTTCGATTTGCAGCAGCAACCCTACTTGAAGCAAACCGTCTTGATTAGCTGGGGTGTGCGTGCCGTTTATATAGGACCCGGCTTTCAGCTGCCGGCACACAGAAATACAGTAGCGGTGCTTGCACTCGCTTTGAATGGGCAGATGAGTGTTGCCTGCGATCCCCTGGATCCAGCCAAAGGCTTTCGGTTATGCCGCAGTGCGCTGATAGAACCCAATCAGCTGCATCTGATAACAATGACCCATGAAGAACATGCCTTCATCTACGTGGATGCTTTGAGTCATGACCTGCCCAAACTACGTGATAAATGTGCGTGCCGCGGAAAGGATCTTCACTTTGATTTCCTTCATGAAACCGAGGTCATCGATATCCTCGGGGGAATGTCGCGAGATGCCATGTCATGGAGCAAGACGCAGTCACTTTTAGCCGACAGACTCGGTTTTGGTGCGCATCGAAGTGATCCACGTATTGCTCACGTAGTACAGGCGCTGCTCTCCGATCCCGACGATGCGCACAGCGCAAAAGACTGGGCAACAAAGGTTGGTTTGTCTTCCTCGTTTTTTCAGCACTTGTTCAAGCAAACGGTAGGTGTTTCGTTCAGGCGTTTTCGGCTCTGGGCGCGCATGCGAATCGCTCTTAGACATGCCATGCAAGGTGCAAGCTTGACTCAAGCGGCGATGCTGGCTGGCTTGTCCAGTTCGGCCCACTTGAGTACTGCATTCAAGGAGATGTTTGGGATCTCACCTTCACAACTTCTCGGCGCGGCGCCGCTATACATTGAGACGGCAGGTGGACCACTCGCTTGACCGACTCTACCCAAGGGAACTGAGCCACATGAGTTAAGTTTTATAAGCCAAAACTAAGCTCGCGCAGGGGAAGTATGAGCGGTAGTCCGAGTCATGCTTTCGGGCTTGGTTGGTCGTTGTGGCACTCATTGAAAATGAAAGATCGCGCTTTGAGCTTTGTCCTACATACATGGCTTGCCTGGCTGGACTATAAGGTGGCTCTTGCATCTTAAAGTGGCGATATGACCAAACCATCTGAGGCTCCAATTTTGGCTCCGGTTCCTGCTCCAGCCGCTCTTCCAACCCCAATAGAAACGCCCCCGCCAGTGCCGAAAACACTCGCCGAGCAAAAGTCCGACTTCACCGCTGAGGGCTCGCCGCCGCCTGGCAAGGTATCCACCGGTATTCCTGCCGCTGAACCCGTCCCCGAAAATGGTGCCGATCACAAGAAATCGGAGCCCAAATCGCCTAAATCCAGGAAGGGCGACAAAGACGTCGATCCAGTGGGGTAATTGCAGCGCAGGATGGGGCCACGGTCTGGGATACTTTTGGCCCATGACGACCAAAGCCCTGATCTGGTTCAAGCGCGATTTGCGGGTTTCCGATCATGCGCCGCTAGCTCACGCGGCTACATGTGACGAAGCGCTGGGCATATTCATTATCGAGCCGCAGTGGTTGGCTAGTCCGGAATGCGATCCTCGTCATGTGGCTTTTACCTTGGCTTGTCTGGATGCGTTGCGCAATGATTTGGCATCGATTGGGGTCCCCCTGTTGATAGCGGTGGGCGACGCGGTCGAAGTGCTTGAAGGCTTGCGTTCCGGCCACGGCGTTACGCATCTCCTGAGCCATGAGGAGACCGGCACAGGCTGGAGTTATGCCCGTGATCGTGCTGTGAGGCGTTGGGCTCAGCAAGTTCATGTGGCGTGGCAGGAATGGAGCCAAACCGGCGTGGTCAGGCGCTTGCAAGACCGGCGCGGCTGGGCTGGGCGATGGCAGCGCTTCATGGATAAAGCGATGGTTGACAAGCCGAATCAGCTTCGTGCTTTTGCGGGCTGGTCAGTGAGAGAGCAAGCACAAATCCCCGACTTGCAGATGCTTGGTGTGCAGCCCAATGGCATTGCCTTGCCTGAGGCAGGGGAGGCCGCCGCCCGTGAGGTTCTCCGCGGTTTTCTGACCGGGCGTGCCCTGGGCTATCGCAAGGCTATGTCGAGCCCGCTGAGCGCGCCCGAGCATTGCAGCCGGCTTTCGCCTTATTTGGCATTTGGATGTATCTCAATGCGACAAGTGCATCAAGCCACTGAAGCCGCTATTCGCGATACGGCCTTGCGCGAGCTTGCTTACGATGTGCGAGGCTTTTCGAGTCGGCTGCGTTGGCATTGCCACTTCATGCAGAAGTTGGAAGACGAGCCACAGATCGAGTTTCGCAATGTCGCGCGCAGCCATGATGGCTTGCGGGCAGGGGACGGCACCCACCCGGATGCACTTGATCAAGAGCGATTGGCGGCATGGAAAGAGGGGCGCACTGGTTTTCCGATGGTGGATGCTTGCATGCGTCAGCTTTGCGCCACCGGTTGGTTGAACTTTCGGATGCGCGCGATGCTGGTGAGTTTTGCGAGCTACCACCTGGGCTTGCATTGGCGCGAACCAGGCTTGCATTTGGCACGGCAGTTTCTTGATTTTGAGCCCGGCATTCATTGGAGCCAGATGCAGATGCAAAGTGGCACCACCGGCATCAACACCCTGCGCATCTATTCGCCTTCACGCCAGCAAAAAGAACATGATCCAACGGGCGAGTATGTCCGCCGATGGGTGCCCGAGTCGGGAACAGCAGCTTATCCGCAGCCGATTGTTGACGAGGCTCAGGTGCTGGGTGCTATCAAGGCGAAGCTGTATGGATTGCGCAAGCAAGAGCCGGTGCGCGCCGAAGCCTCTGCAATTCAACTTAAGCATGGATCAAGGCGCAGCGGCTTGCCGCCTGCCAAGAAGCGCTCCAGCAAAACAGTGGTCAGCTCGCCCCAGGGGGAGTTGTTTTGATTGCGGCACTGGTAGACTCTTTCCAATACAAGGAGAGCCCCATGATTCAGCATTCCACCTTTGCGCAGTTCGAGGCCGATTGGCAAGCGCGCGGCTACCCGGATTGTATCGAGCGGGTCTGGGAGCCAGGCTTCAGCACCGGCGAACACACCCATCCGTTTGACGTTAAAGCCCAAGTCCAGCGCGGTGAGTTTTGGCTCACGGTGGGCGATCAGGTGCGACACGTCAAAGCAGGCGAATGGTTTGAGCTTGATCGCAATGTGCCGCATGCCGAGCGCTATGGGTCGGATGGTGCAGTGTTTTGGGTGGCGCGGCGGTCTTGAGCGCCGAGCTCCAGCATCTGCACAAGCAGGGTCGCGCAGGCTTGGGGCGCTTCAAGCGGCACCATATGGCCAGAGGCAATCTCGTGAAAGCGGCTGCCAAATAGCCGCTTGTTGTTTTGATACCCCGCCAAACGTAATTCTTCCGAGCGAGTTCCTGCGATAAAACTCACCGGGCTTATTGCAAGTTTTTGAACAGTCCGAACCGCTGTGTAAGCCTGCCGGTGGCCGATATAGGCATATATGTCGCGCTCGATTTCACGCGCATAGCGTAAACGTACCGAACCATCTTCAGCCCGCATGAGCCCATGTTCGTAGAAGTCATCGGCAACGCCATGTGCCCAAACCTGAACGAATTTTTTCGACTCAAAATAGGCCTTGGCGCTCTCCATGTCCGGCCACTCATGTTTGCGTCTTGCTGCGATGGGCGCTGGCCCAAAACGCCCGGCATGCCCGCTGCGCTGAACGGTGCTCAGTAGCGCACTGCGCCAGCCAACAACAATCGGTGCGTCAATCAACACCACTTGTTGTACACGCTTGGGCCGCAACTGCGCGAGGATCACGGCTAGATAGCCTCCCATCGAATGGCCTACAAGGTCAAGCGGTTCGGTGGGTTGATCATCAAGCCACTTCAACGCCGTGGCTACAGTCATTGCCCAGCGCTTTGGGCCCGGAGTGGCCAGCGGTGTGATGATGATCTCGGGAGCAATCACCTCGCGGGTTTGGCGAAGATGAGCGAGGAACTGGCGATAAACCCCCGTGGGATAGCCATTGGCATGGAAAAAAGCAATTGGGTTGGTCATGGTGCCGGAATTGTACGGACCAGGGCTATCATGGTCCCAAACAAAACATATTGGAGACCGAGTCATGAGCCTGCATCTGCCCTATGCCAATTTGCTCGATACCGTAGATCCGTTGATGCGACCCAGCACAGCGACCCACTCCAATGTTGAACAGATCGAATCGGTGCCATGGGCCAAGCGTTGTGCAGTGCAAAGCACCTATCACGCAATCAAGCTCGCAGCGCAGCACCGGGGCAATGCACCTGCGATCATCATGCTGCCGCGCGCTGAACCGGAAGACGCCGACAATCCAGCGCACACGACCAGCTTTGCGCACTTACTCGAAGGTGTCCATCAAGCAGCGAATCTGTTTCACGAGTTGGGCGTAGGGCCGGGCGAGGTGGTGAGCCTGTTAATGCCGCTGTTACCGCAAACCTTTTTTGCCCTGTATGGCGCGCAAGCAGCGGGCATCGCCAACCCGGTGAACTCATTTCTCGAACCGCATCAGATTGCCGAGATTTTGCAGGCGGCCAACACCAAAATACTGGTAGCGCTCGGGCCTGCCGAGGGTAGCGATATCTGGGAGAAAGTGCTGGCAATCGGTGCGCAGTTGCCTGGTCTGAAGGCCATTGTGATGGTGCGGAATTCGAGCGCTCGCGATGAACCAAAAGAAGCTGGCGAGCTGCCGGTCTATCCCGCTTTGGGATCGATTCCAGTGGTGGATTTTGCAAGTGCATGTGCGCGCCAGCCGAAAGATCAGTTGATCAGTAAGCGCGTCATCGCAGCAGATGAAGTTGCAGGCTATTTTCATACCGGGGGAACAACGGGCACGCCCAAGCTTGTGCGCCATTCGCATTCCAACCAGTTGTTTCAGGCCTGGGCGGTAGCACTGATGGTGCCAAGCCCCCAGGATGCGAAGTTGTTGTTTGGGTTGCCGCTCTTTCATGTGGGCGGTTCGCTCACGCAAGGCCTCGCACTGCTGGGCACAGGGCGCACGGTGGTCATAGTGTCGGGCGCGGGGTGGCGCCATCCGAATGCCGTGCGCAACGTATGGCGCTTGGTGGATCGCTTCAAGCCGCCGGTGCTCGGCGGAGTGCCCACGGTGCTTGCGGCAGCGCAGTCCACCAGTTCGCAGGGTTGCGACACCTCAAGCGTCAAGCTCATCAGTGGCGGCGGGTCGGCGATTCCGGTGGCTGTCGCACAAGCCATGACACAGCGCTTTGCAGCGCCAGTGCTTGAGGTGTACGGCATGACCGAAACCTCGAGCGTGCACACGATTAGCTACGCTGATCGCGAAGTGCGGCTGGGGTCGGTGGGTCACGCTGTGCCCTATGCGCGCGTGCGTGTGGTGAGGCTTGATGCGCAAGGGAAGTATTCCGGGGAATGCGCGGTCGACGAGATCGGCGTGGTGGCGATGGCAGGGCCGGGCGTGTTTGAAGGTTATCTTTCCGATGGGCATAACGCAGGCGCGTTTATTGAACCGGGATGGGTGAATTCGGGAGATCTTGGGCGTCTGGATCGCGAGGGCTATTTGTGGATCACCGGGCGCGCAAAAGATCTCATCATTCGCGGCGGACACAACATTGATCCGCTGGCGATTGAAGAGGTGTTTTATCAGCATCCAGCGGTTGCACTTGCCGCAGTGGTTGGGCAGCCTGATGCTTATGCAGGTGAGTTGCCGGTGGCCTATGTACAGCTCAAGGCAGGGAGCATGGCAAGCAGCGAAGAGCTATTGACGCATGTGAAACGCGGCACTCCCGAGCGAGCAGCAGTGCCGGTTGCAATTCACATCGTACCGGCGCTGCCATTAACAGCGGTGGGTAAGGTATTCAAACCGCAGTTGCGCTGGAACGCGGCTGAGTTGGTATTTACAGAGCTATTGCAGCAGTTCACCGACAAGGGCGCAAAGATCAAGGTCAGTGTGGGTGCCGATGGCACACATGGCAACTTGGCACGCATTTCTATCGAAGCTTGCCCAGCGCATATGACGCCTGATGCGCTGGCGCAGAGTATTGAAGCGAAGCTTTCGCCCTTTACCCTGCGCCACCTGATCGAGTGATCAGGCCTTCATCACATTTTCGGCGGTGAGTGGCATGCGCCGCTGCCGCTTACCGGTAGCAGTAGACACGGCATTCGCAGTGGCTGCTCCAACGATAGCTGCAATCGGCTCACCAATGCCGCCGGGCTTCTCGGTGCTCCTGACCACCACGGTATCGACTTCAGGCATATCGGCAAAGCGCATGATCGGGTAATCCCCGTAGTTGCCTTGCTGGACACGGCCTTTATCGAGCGTGATGTTGCCCATCAATGCCATCGTCAGGCCAAACACCACACTCGATTCAATCTGCTGATTGACGATATCCGGATTGACGATTTGGCCGATATCAACAGCTGCGGTGATCTTGTGCACTTTCACCTGACCGTTGTTAACCGACACCTCCGAGACCACCGCCATATAGGAGTCATAGCCATCCATCAAGGCCACGCCACGGGTGCGGCCGGTAGGCAGCGGTGAGCCCCAGCTGGCTTTGTCGGCTGCAAGCTTGAGCACATTGGCAAATCGCGGTTTGTCCTTGAGCAGGCCCATGCGATAGGCCACAGGATCCTTGCCAGCAAGCGCCGCCATTTCATCGATCATGCCTTCGTTGGCAAACACGTTAAAAGGATGGCTGACTGATCGCAGATAGCCCACGCGCATACCGGTATCGTGAATGACCAGGTCATGTTTGGTATTCGGAATCGAGTAAGGCGCCTGCGCATACTCAAGCATGAAGGGGTCGGGGATATCCTTGGGTAACCCGAAAGCGCGCTGGGTCACGGACTGCGAAACAAGTCGGAAACTATAGGCGACAGGATTGCCCTGCGCGTCGAGCCCGGCTTCCATGCGGTTGAGCGCCATCGGGCGATAGAAGTCATGGGTCATGTCTTCTTCGCGTGTCCAAACCATTTTTACTGGCTTGCCAATCGCCTTGGAAATCATTGCAGCTTGCAAAATGAAATCCAGCTCCAGCCTGCGCCCGAATCCGCCACCCAGGAAGGTGGTTTTTACCGTGATGTCTTCCGGCTTGATGCCGAGCACAGCCGCCACCGCGCCTTGTGCACCCTGCTGGAATTGCGTGCCACCGATGAGCAGCATCTTGCCGTCTTTAAAGCTTGCGGTGAAATTCATCGGCTCGATCGGTGCATGGGCGAGGTTTTGCGACCAGTAATCCGAACGGATGATGCGGGTGGCGCCTGCCATGCCGGTTGCGAAGTTGCCTACGGGCTTGCCACCCTCCAGCACTTTCCCATCCACCGCGGCCTTTTCAATGGCGGCAGCCACGCTCGCTGTAGACAGTGCAGCGCCAGGGCCTTCGTCCCATTCGATCTTCAAGGCATTGGTCGCTTTGTTGGCACGCCACCATGAGTTCGCCACCACGGCCACGCCTTCACCCATGTTGACCACATCGATCACCCCAGGCATGGCCTTGGCCGCAGCGCTATCGAGCGATTTGACTTTGCCACCAATCACCGGGCACTGCTTGACTGCGGCATAGACCATGCCGGGCAGCTTCACATCAATTCCGAATTCTGCAGAGCCATTCACTTTGAGTGGGGTGTCCAGCCGTTTCATGGGCTTGCCCACCAAGCGGAACTGGCTTGCATCCTTGATGGCAACCTTTTCGGGCACAGGTACGCGCGATGCTGCGGCCGCGAGCTGGCCGTAGGTTGCCTTCTTGCCACCCGGGCCGGTGACCATACCGTTTTCGGCTTTAAGGCCGGCACGATCAACATTCCATGTGTTGGCTGCAGCCGTGATCAGCATTTCACGCACTTGCGCGCCAGCAATCCGCAAGCGCTCATAGCCGCTGCGCACTGAGGCTGAGCCACCGGTAAGCTGGGCTCCCAGAATGGTGTTGATATAGGCTTGGCCTGGTGGGGCTATTGCTACCTTCACGCGACGCGGATCGACATTGAGCTCTTCAGCAATCAGTGTGGGCAAGGCGGTGTACACCCCTTGGCCCATTTCGGATTGGTTCGAGATCAGCGTGATTTCGTTGTTGTCCGCTATATGGACCCAGGCATTGGGCGTGTATAGCGTGCCAGCGGCCTGAGCTTCAATCTTGCTGCCCGGGATGACGAGACCAAACATTACTCCGCCCGAGATTGCGGCTCCCGCTTTTAGAAAGCCACGGCGCGCTGGGCTTTTGGCATTGGCAGGGCCAGCGGAGCGCTCGGCGCCGATGCTGTCTTCGTTTGTTTTGATACGTTGTGTCATGGTGGTGTTCTCCTCAGGCCTTGCGCATTTCAGCGGCTGCACTCTTGATCGCAGCGCGAACCCGGGGGTAGGTACCGCAGCGGCAAAGATTGCCGTTCATGGCGGCATCAATATCCGCATCGCTGGGGTTTTTGTTTTTTGCAAGCAGGGCCGAAGCACTCATGAGCTGACCTGACTGGCAGTAACCGCATTGCGGCACATCGTGGGCAATCCAGGCTTTTTGCAGGGGATGCGAGCTGTTGGGCGAAAGGCCCTCAATCGTGCGGATCGACTGATTGGCGATGGCTGACACCGGGGTCTGACATGCGCGAATCGGATCGCCGTTGAGCTGCACAGTACAGGCTCCACAAAGCGCTGCGCCGCAGCCGAATTTGGTCCCGGTCATGCCAAGCTCATCACGAATGACCCACAGGATGGGGGTGTCGGCTTCTGCGGTGGATGACACCGACTTGCCGTTGAGTTTGAATCGTGTCGCCATTTCGATGTGTCTCCTCTTCTTATCGAAGCAATGACCCTATTCCCGAGAAGAAAATACGTCAATACATGTTGCGCTGCATCGTGTTCCAAAGCGATGCACCCTGTGAAAAAGAATGTGAGCGGCGGGGATGCGATACTCGCGGCCTGCTCGTTTTTTGCAGGCGTCGACGGAAACAAGGAGAAAAGCAATGAAGTTGGGGACTGTGTCAATCAGGATTCGCAAGTCGATTGAAGTGGCAGGCTTGTGGGCCAGTATTGCGGTGTTGGGTGCGATCTCGGCCATGGCCATTGGCCCGGCTCATGCGCAGGACAACACATTGCGCATCGTGGTGCCTTATCCGCCCGGGGGGTCGAGCGATCGCTCGGCGCGCTTGCTGGGTGAAGCCTTGCGCTTGAAAACCGGTACTCCGGTAGTGGTTGAGAATATCAGTGGGGCCGGTGGACGCCTGGGTGTGCAGCAGGTGCGTCGTATGCCTGCTGATACCAACGTGTTGGTGCTGGTGAATCCAGCCTTGATGGTGGTGGCACCGCTCGTTTATAAAAGCAATGAATATGACGTGGAGCGCGACTTCCAGCCGATCTCACAGATATCGCGTTATGAATTCGCCGCCGCGGTGTCTGCAGCAGTGCCGGTGCGCGAATTCAGCCATCTGGTGGCCTGGGTTAAAGCCAATCCGGAAAAGGCCAACATGGGGGTGCCCGCCACTGCCAGCCTGCCGCACTTCTTTAGCTTGATGGTCGCGCAAGCTGCTGGAGTGCCTTCCAATGTGGTGGGCTATCGGGGCTCGGCGCCGCTACTCACCGATCTGATCGGTGGGCATTTGCCAGTGGCTATCGACACCCTGGACACCTTGTTGCCACAACACGAAGGCGGCAAATTGCGGATCCTCGGCACCTCGGGCGAAAAGCGTGCGGTGGCTTCGATTCCCACCCTCAAGGAGTCGGGCTTTAATGTGGTGGCCACAGGCTGGAATGTGCTGTATGCCAAGTCTTCGATGCCCCCTGATCGCGCCAAGCGTCTGGCTCAGGACATTCGGGAAGTCATGACTCAGCCTGCGTTGCGTGAGCAGTTTCTTGCGGCCAAGGCCGAGCCTGTGGCCGCGACTCAGGAACAAACTGCAGCCATGCTCAAGGCCTTCAAGGCGCAGTGGGAGCCGGTGATACAGAAGTCCGGATTGAAGCTTGACTGATGGACTTCGACCCCAGCATCGCTTTCGAAGCGCAAACCCTCACCCTGGCCACGGGCCAAACCGGGAAGTTGATTGAGGTTGCCAGCGCCAATCCGCTGAGCTACGAGGCCATCATTGCCGGCAATCAGGGGCCGGCCGTGCGGTTATTCGGCAGCTTGTTTTTACCCGAGATTGCAGCCGCCCTGGCGCCGGTGGTGATCTTGATACCGGGATCCGGTGGGGTGAACCCTTCGATTCTCAGCCATGCTCAAGCGTTGCTTACTGCAGGGATCGGAGCCTTTGTGTTCGACCCTTTCGGCGGCCGGGGTGTGCAAGACACGATTGCCGCGCAACAGCAGTTTTCCTTTGCATCATCGAGCTGGGATGTGTTTGCCTGCATGAAACGCTTGGCCGAAGAGCCGGGTGTGGATGTCAACCGGCTTGGAGCGATGGGGTATAGCCGAGGCGGTCTCGCAGTGATTCAGGCTGCGATGAAGCCCTTGGCTGATGCAGTGTTGCAGGGGCAACCCGCTTTGACTGCAGTGGTGGCGGGCTGGCCGTGGTGTGGTTATCAATTTAGCGCCCCCGATATTGGCCGCACTGCGATGCGCCTGATTGCCGCAGATCAGGATAACTGGGCCTCGGTGCTGCAGGTGCAAGCGCAGTATTTCGCCTTGCGCGCACGTGGCGCTGATATCAGCATGCGGCTGGTGGCCAACGCAAGCCACGGGTTTGGCTACAGCACCGAGTTTCGGGAGTTTCCTGAGGCGATGACGGCACTGGCGGCGCCTGTAGTGGAGTTCAATGACAGCGGCGTGTTGGTTAATCCCTGGAATCGGCGTTTGCAGCCTGGTGCGAGCGATCTCACTATCCGCGATCTGCTGTTGCCATTTATTCGTCGCGGGGTATCAATTGGCACACGACCGGGTCAGATGCAGGACTTCATGAATGATTTCACCAGCTTTTTTCAGGCGAGGTTAATCGGCTGAAAGGTTTTGCAGGGGTGGCTCGACCATACCTCATATGGAAACACAAGCCCTTGAACTTTCTTGCCAGGCGATAAGCCCCGCACATCGGGTTGCCCTGGTCGAGCTCTACACTTCAGAAGGCTGCAGCAGCTGCCCTCCGGCTGAGCGTTGGCTGGGGCAGGCTTGGCCTCAAGTACGTTTCGATCAGGCTATCCCGTTGGCACTGCATGTGAACTACTGGGATTACATCGGTTGGAAAGATCCCTACGCGGACCCTCGCTTCACCGATCGCCAGCGCGACTATGCGAGGCTTCGAAACAGCACCACTGTGTACACGCCCCAGGTGGTGTTGCAGGGCCGCGATGAGCGGTCTTGGTCCGCCGGACTGAGCGGCAAGGTGCGCGCAATCAATCAGCAGCCAGCCGCCTGGACCCTCAAGGTGTCCGCGCAAACCGGGGGCAATCAACTCCGGCTCTATCTCCAGGCCGATCCAGTTGCGGGGCAGAACACGACGCCACCGCCCAAAGCTTTTGTGGCCCTGACTTATAGTGGATTGGTGTCGAAAGTTACCCGTGGGGAAAATGCAGGGGAGACCCTGAATCACGATCATGTGGTGCGCGCTTTTAGCGGACCCATTGAGTTGAATGCCGGCAACGGACGGGCAATCACGCAGCTGCCGATACCCCCGGGGCCTGCGAACGCACAGCGCCAGGTAGTCGCTTGGCTGGAGACGGCACCGGGCGCCATCGCACAAGCCACGGGCTGTCAGTTGCGGGCTCGCTAGAGGCAAGAAAGCTTTTGCTTAGCAGGCGATACAGACCCGGGTGAAACCGGGCCCGAGTATCAGCCTCGAAACTTTCGATCTCCCAGGGCGCGTAGTCGCTTGCATGTTTGTAACCGAGGATTTGCCAGCGATCAACGAGAAAGGCGCTGCTCCCACCACTGTTCGCCGAAATCTCTTCAATTACGGCCCAGTGATCGGGCCAAGGCCAGGCGGTCCATTGATGTGCCTGGAGCGCCAAAGCGATACGTTCGAGTTGGCTGCCGGGAGGGTCCTCACCAACACATCCGCCCAGACATTTACCTACCTGATATGCAAAACACGGCCCGTTGTTTCTGCCGCGTTCGAGCCCCAGGCTTACAGCGCAAGCCCCAACCTGGTAGGCCGCTTCGAGCAGCATCCGCCGGGCAGAGCTACGCTGGCCAAACGGCCCAAACCACTGACCACTTTGGCTGATGGCGGTGTCATTGGGCGGCTCCAAATGAATACTCCATTGCTCGTTATCAAGATGGACAAAGCAATAGGCATTGCGGCGCAGGGCCTGGTTATGGGCGGGCATCTCGGCGCTGATCGCTTGCTGTTCGCGCAGCAAAGCACTCAACTCTCCTGCGGTAGATTCCCAAGTGACTTCGCGTACCTCGCTCGCCAGCCTCATGCCGCGCTCCGAGCGATGATCCATCACAAAATGGCTTGAGACCCGTTGACGCAGATCCACGCTCTTGCCGATATAGAGAGGATGCGAATTCAGGCCGTGGAAGCGGTAAATGCCCGGGCCATGCGGAATGGATTGCAACAGATCGGGCGGTAAATGGGCAGGCAAGCTCGGTTGCTTGAGCAGCAGACGAGCCGCTTTTTGCAAGGTGTCGAGGCCCTTGCGTTGCGCCCACGCTTGCCATAGCCGCCACAGCACTTCCGCATCCCCCATCGCACGATGCCGCTGCTGGTTGCTCAGGTTGTAGCGCGACATCACCGCATCCAGGCCGTGGGGAGAGCGATCGGGGTCAAGCAGCCGCGAGAGCCTTACAGTGCAAAGAGTCTTGGCTTGCCAGGTTACCCCTGCGCGTTCCAGTTCGGCCTTGATGAAGCCATAGTCAAAGCGGGCGTGATGGGCGACGAAAACTGCTCCGGCGAGGATGTCAACCAATTCCCGGGCAATTGATTCAAACACCGGGGCATCTCGCACCATCGCAGGGGTAATGCCCGTGAGGGCCTGGATTTCAGCGGGAATAGCCTGCTGAGGGTTGATCAGCGCACTGAATTCACTCAGGACGGGGTCACCCTGAGCCCCCCAATCCACCCGCAGCGCTGCTACCTCAGTGATGCGCGAACGCCCGGGCGAGCTGCCGGTGGTTTCTACATCCACAAACACCAAGGGCTTATCAAACATACTGTGATTTTATACATATATGAGCGCCGCCAAGTGGTCAATTTTGCGGCACTGCACGAAACCCGGACAATGGAGGGGTGAACTTACCTTTAGCACCTATCGCCCCTACGGCCTCCGAGGCCCCTCAGGCCCCCGAAGCCATCTCCTCACCCCCTGGTATCCCGGAGCCCCCAGCGCCCGCTGCCGAGGGGCAGGCCCCTGCCACGGTAGTGACCTTTAACAGCTTCGGACTCGCCGAGCCAATTCAGCGCGCTGTTGCGGAAATGGGCTACACCATTCCGACGCCGATTCAGGAGCAGGCTATTCCGGTGGTGATTGAGGGGCGCGATGTGATGGGTGCTGCGCAAACCGGAACCGGAAAAACGGCTGGCTTTGCGCTTCCAATTTTGCAGCGCCTGATGGTGCATGCCAACACCAGTGCTTCGCCCGCCCGCCATCCGGTGCGCGCCCTGATCCTCGCGCCAACGCGTGAGTTGGCCGACCAGATTTATGCCAATGTGCGCGAATACGCCAAGTATTCGGGTCTGCGCAGCACGGTTGTGTTTGGTGGCGTTGATATGAAGCCACAAACCGCCGATTTACGCGCGGGCTGCGAAATTCTGATTGCTACTCCGGGCCGCCTGCTTGATCACGTCGGGCAAAAAACCGTGAGTCTGGGCACCACCGAGATCCTGGTGCTCGATGAAGCGGATCGGATGCTGGATATGGGTTTCATGCCCGACATCCAGCGCATCATTCAATTGCTGCCACCCAAGCGGCAAAACCTGATGTTCTCAGCCACCTTCTCAGGCGATATTCGCAAGCTTGCTGAAAGCATTTTGCGCAATCCGATTTCTATCGAAGTCGCCCGCCGCAATGCAACCTCCGAGAATGTTGAGCAGCAGGTCTATCTCTTGCCCAGCAGCGAAGCCAAGCGTGCAGCAGTGGCCCACTTGGTGCGCGAGCGCAAGTTGTCGCAGGTGATTGTGTTTTCCAACACCAAAATCGGTTGCAGCCGCCTGGCGCGTCAGCTTGAGCGCGATGGACTGAACTCGGCCGCCATTCATGGCGACAAGACCCAGCAAGAGCGGCTAGCCACATTGGAGGCCTTCAAGAAAGGCACCATCAGCATTTTGGTAGCGACCGATGTTGCGGCACGCGGCCTCGATATTGTTGAGTTGCCCGCAGTGATCAATTACGACTTGCCGCATAGCCCCGAGGATTATGTGCACCGGATTGGCCGCACCGGACGGGCGGGTGCAAGCGGTGTGGCACTGTCATTGATGACCAGCGAAGATGCGCGCTATTTAGGCGATATTGAAAAGCTCATCAAGCGCAAGCTGCCCCAGCAAAGCCTGAGTGTTGAGGATCCGGAAGCTATTGTTCGGGCCGATCGCGCCGAGCGCCGTGCGCGTGACCACCGTGATCGTGAGGATCATCGTGAGCGTAAGCGCAATTCACCTGAGGCAGTGAATCGTTTACCCGGGTTTTCCAACGATGATTTTTTCTTCAAGCCATACGAAGAAGACCAACCTGCGATGAATTCGGCCTTGCCGGAAAGTGTTGGGTCGAGCAATCCTCCGGCGGTCGGAACGATGCGGCCCGGCATCAAGTCAGCCAAGCGTCCCGTGCCCGCTTTATTGGGTGGCGGGGCCAAGCGCACCTGACCAGCGTGCCGCCCATTGGGCGGTAGCGCCACTCCAGAATGCGTGAATGTCGGTCGCTTTTGGCACTGGCTCAAGCTGCAAACTCGTCAACGCAAGATTCAGCACCTGTAATTGTGCCAGCCAGGCATCCGCTCGGTCGGCCCAGGCTGCGGCCACAGGGCTTGCGCCATTTTGCTTGGACAACTTCTCGCCATTTGCTGCCAGCACAACCGGCACATGCATATAGCGCGGCCGAGGTAAGCCCAGCAATTGCTGCAAATGAATTTGCCGGGCGGTCGAGTCCAGCAAATCAGCGCCCCGCACGACGCTACTCACGCCCTGGGCAGCGTCATCAACTACTACCGCCAGTTGATAGGCCCACAGGCCATCTTTGCGGCGTATAACAAACTCGCCACTGGTCTTGCGCAAATCATCGGTTTGCGGACCCAACCAACGATCGGTCCATTCGATAGGCGCCATCGGAAGCTTGACCCGCCATGCCAATGGTCCGTGCGAAATGCCTGCCTGCAATTGAAGGTCGCGGCAGGTGCCGGGATAGCGGGTGGCACCTTGTTCTTCAAGTTCGCGCCGCGAACACTGGCAGCCGAATAGCTGATCGAGGGCCTGCAGCCTTGCAAACGCCTGCTCGTAAAGTGCGAAGCGTTGGGATTGATACACGACCGGGCCATCAGAGTGCATGCCAAGTTGCGCAAGGGTATGGATGATCGCCAGGTCGGCACCGGGAACGCTACGCGGCTGATCAACATCCTCAATGCGGATCAGCCAAGGCTCACCAGCAACCTTTGCATCCAGATAGCTCGCCATCGCTGCAACCAGCGAGCCTTGATGCAATTCACCGGTGGGCGAAGGGGCAAAACGTGCAGCCATTGCTCCAACCGGGGAGTGTCAGCGAAACCAAGCTTTAAAGCACTTGGGCGGCCTGATCAAAGCTCAGGCGAGGATTGCGGGCAAACTCCTTGGAATGATCAGCCACACCCAGGTTGATCAGGAAGTTGGCACGCAAGCGCCCATCAGGGAAAAACTCGGCATTAACCTTGCCAATATCGAAGCCACTCATCGGGCCACAATCCAGGCCTACCGCGCGGGCAGCCAAAATGAAATAGGCCCCGCCCAAGGTGCCGTTGCGAATCGCGGTGGCTTCAGCCAGGGCGGCATTGCCGGCAAACATTTCCTTGGCACCTGCACCGTGCCAGATCTGTGGCATGTGTTCGTAAAACTGCATATCGGTAGCCACAATCACGGTGACTGGTGCGCTGCGAGTCTTATCCACGTTGCCCGGAGAGAGCGCAGGCATCAGCCGTTCCTTGGCTTGGGGCGTGGTCAGAAACACATACCGGGTGGGTTGGGAATTCATCGAGGTTGGTGCCATCGCTGCAATCTCGTAGGCGCGTTTGAGTACATCCATCTGCACCGGAGCTTCAGTGAATCCATTGGCGGTGCGCGCATTGAAAAACAAATGGTCGAGAGCGGCTTGATTGATCGTTGTCATCGGAAGATCTCCAGTAAAAGTGGGGGCAGGATACACAATCTGCAAAGTCCGGGTGACAAGCGTAGCCTTACAAACTTGGACAACAAGCAGGTAAGGGTCGAAGCATGTTCGATTTGATCGTGGTGGGGGGCGGCTCCGGTGGCGTGCGAGCGGCGCGGATTGCTGCAGGCTACGGTGCCAAGGTTGTACTGATAGAGCGCTATCGTCTGGGCGGCACCTGTGTGATCCGTGGCTGTGTTCCGAAAAAGCTCATGGTTTATGCCTCGCGATTTGCCCAGGAGTTTGAAGAGGCAGCGGGTTATGGATGGAACGTCGGCCCGGTGAGCTTTGATTGGCCCACACTCAAGGCGAACAGGGATCGCGAAATTGCCCGCCTTGAGGAGATTTACCGCGGTTTGCTTGAGCGCTCAGGTGTTGAAGTGGTGCAGGGGGACGCGAGGCTGATCGATCCCCACACCGTGGTCGTAGGGGCTGAGCACTACCAGGCGCGCCATATCCTGATTGCTACCGGGTCGCACCCGGTGACACCGCCTGAGATATCGGGCCGCGAGCATATCCTCGATTCCAATGACTTCTTTGAGATGGAGCAGTTACCGGCTTCGATTCTCATTCAGGGTGCGGGCTATATCGCGATGGAGTTGGGGTGTGTTTTGCAAAAGCTTGGAAGCCAGGTGCAGATTGTGTTTCGAGGCGATCAGGTATTGCGGGGTTTCGATCATGATGTGCAGCAGCATGTCACGCGCGAGGTCAGGGCAAGTGGGCTGGAGTTACGCCCCGGGCTTACAGTCAAGGCGATCGAGCCGCAAGCAACCGCAGGCTTCAAGGTCACGCTAAGCGACGATTCAACCGTGTATGTGGAGAAAGTTTTGCATGCGCTTGGTCGTGAACCCAGCACTAAGGGCCTTGGCCTTGAAGAGCTTGGTGTGAATCTCACTCCAACCGGTGCGGTGGCAGTGAATGACTATTCCCAGACCAATATTGAGTCCATCTGGGCTGTGGGTGATGTCACGAATCGCGTTACGCTGACCCCGGCCGCAATTCGCGAGGGGCATGCCTTCGCCGATCATGTCTTTGGTGGGATGGATAAGCCGATTCGTCATGGCCTGATACCCACCGCGGTGTTTACTACCCCGGAAATTGGCACAGTAGGCCTGACTGAATTGCAGGCCTTGCAACATCATCCACAACTGGATGTGTACCGCACGGATTTCAAGCCGATCAAGGCCACATTGTCAGGACACACCGGGCGTGTGATGTACAAGCTTCTGGTGGATCGAAGCAATGACAGGGTGGTTGGATTTCATGCCGTCGGTGGTGATGCGAGCGAGCTCGCTCAGCTGGTGGGGGTAGCCATGCAGATGGGTGCCCGCAAGCAGGATTTTGATGCGACTCTGGCCATCCACCCCACCGCCGCTGAGGAGCTGGTGACATTGCGTACTCCAACCCAACGGCATAACTTTCCTTGAAGGCTAGTCTTAAAGGCTAGTGACGCTATTGGTCAGCGGCTGTAATGGGACCTGCCAACAATTTACTGCGCACTCGCGGGTTATCCAGCTTGCCTAGCCACCAGGCGAGTGCCTTGCCTTCATTGCGGGTATGCCATCCATAGCGCACCTCGGCTTTACGTTTGGGCTCCTGTATCTTGAGCGCCACAAGCCGGCCGGAATCCAGATAGGGTTTGGCCAACATCGCAGGCAAATAGCCTACGCCGGTGCCAGACATCTGCAGTGCAAGCTTATGCTCGAGCGTTGCCACGGTGATCACCTGCTGGCCATTCAGTAAACCTGAGCTCCGCCCGCCGAGCATGCGTGTGGTGTCAGCAATCGCCACTGCACGATGCCCGATCATCTGATCACGGCCAAGTGGCTGGGATGCGCTTGCGAGAGGGTGGTGCGGCGCCACACAAAACACCCAGTGCACTTCGCCCAGCGAGCGCAATCGAAACCGCGCGCCATCAAACAGGTCACTAGGGGCTTCATAGGGCGCGCCGATGGCCAGATCGCAGCGGCTATTCAGTAATGCATCCCAGGAGCCGTCGAGTACCTCGGTGCTGAAACGTAGCTGGGTGGGCACCTTGAGGCGATGAAACTCATCAATCAAAACCCGTATCCGGTCAAACGCAATAACCGCATCAAGTGCAATACGCAGTTCGGTTTCCCAGCCCGATGCAATCGCACGCAATCGCAAGGAGGTGTCTTCGGCTGCGCGCAGCAGCTCGCGCCCCTCCTTGAGCAGCAGCTGCCCAGCTGCAGTGAGCTTGGCTCGGGAGCCTCGTCGGTCAAAAATCAAAACATCAAGATCCTGCTCCAGACGGCGCACTGTGTAGGTCAGTGCTGAGGGAACTTTGCCCAGATGCGCGGCTGCAGCCGCAAAACTGCCTCGCCGCTCAATTTCATCCACCACCGCAAGCGCTTCAAGGTCTAAAGCCATTTTCGAATGAGTTCCGCAAAATCAAGACTTCAAAAAATTTGAACACTAGGGTCAATTCTAGCCGATCGCAAGGCTTGGCTGGGGCCCTACATTGCTACCCATCCACTTAATTCAGGAGTTTGTGATGCAACAAGTAAGACGCTCTGCTGACCGCGGCCTGGCCAATCATGGTTGGCTCAAATCGTTTCATACCTTTTCGTTTGCGGACTACTACGATCCCCGCTGGATGAGCTTTGGGCCCCTGCGGGTGATCAACGAAGACCGTATTGCGCCGGGCACTGGTTTTGGTACTCATGGTCACCGCGACATGGAGATCATCAGTTACGTACTGGAGGGCTCGCTGGGTCACAAAGACAACCTTGGCAACACCTCGGTGATCCGACCCGGAGATGTTCAGCGCATGAGCGCAGGTACTGGGGTAATGCATTCCGAGTTCAACCATGAAAAGGCTGGCGAAACCCATTTTTTGCAAATCTGGATTCAGCCGGATCGCAATGGCACCGCACCGGGTTATGAGGAGAAGCATTTTGATGAGCAAAGCAAGCGCGGGCGCTTGCGCTTGGTGGGCTCGCATGACGGCCGCGATGGCTCGGTGCGCATCCAGCAGGATGTGAATCTGTACGGCGGCTTGTTTGACGGTGAAGAGAAGGCGCACCTGGAAGTGGCGGCTGGCCGCAAGGTGTATCTGCATGTTGCTCGGGGCAAGGTCACGGCCAACGGTGAAGCTTTGCAAACTGGCGATGCCTTGATGCTTTCGGATGAAACCGCGCTGAGCCTGGAGAAGGGTGAGCAGGCCGAAGTACTGCTTTTTGATCTACCGGCTTGATGTCTTTTTGGATACCTGACCGCGCCTTGCGAAACAGGTTTGTTTGACTTTTATTGCTTAAGGAAAATTGATGTCGAAAGTTATTGTTGCGTATCACTCAGGCTACGGCCACACCTTGAAAGTGGCTGAAGCTGTGGTTGCGGGTGCAGCCAAGGTTGCAGGCACCCAGGCCAAGCTGCTTGATGTTTCGAAAATTCAGGAGGCGGACTGGACCGAGCTGGATGCGGCCGATGCCATCGTATTTGGCTCCCCCACCTACATGGGTGGCCCCTCAGGCCCCTTCAAAATGTTTGCAGACGCCACCGCCCAACGCTGGTTTACCCAGGGCTGGAAAAACAAGATTGCAGGTGGTTTTACCTGTTCGACCAACATGAGCGGCGACAAGTACTCCACCCTGATGTACTTTGTGACGCTTGCGATGCAGCATGCGATGGTGTGGGTAGGTAACTCGCTGCCACCCACTCCCGGTGGCGCACCTGAAACCACCAACCGTTTGGGCTCATCGATCGGTGTGATGGCGCAAGCCGATAATGCGCCGGCCGATATCACGCCGCCCAAAGGCGACCTGGATACCGCAGCCCACTATGGCGAGCGGATTGCTACCTATGCCGCAGTTCGGCTCAAGTAATTGAAGCAGGTTGCGCTGGGCGCCAACGTTGCAGCAGTTCGTTGGTTACCAGCGCTCCGATAACGAGTAAGCCGCCCTGCCAGGTGCTGGCCCCGATCACTTCGCCAGCGCCCCACCATGCCCAAATGGGCCCAAGCACCACCTCAAGCATGCTGATCAGGGCAATCTCATGAGGCGCCAGATGCGGCACTGCGCGCAGCATCAGAAAGCAGGGTACGGCCAGCTGAAACACGCCAAGAAAAGCCAGAATCCCGACGTCGTGCCATGAGGCTTGGAAGGGCATGGCCCAGGGCAGGGTGCCCAGCGCTGAAATCACAGCACCCACCAGCACTGCAGGAGCTAAATCCACGCTGGCATGCATTTTCTTGAGCATGACCAGGTTAAGGGCGGCCGCAATCGGCACACCGAGAGCAATCGCCATGCCGCTCAAGCCTTGCGCAGATACGCCCTCGCGCACCATCCACCAGATGCCCGCAATCGCCATCAGGATCGCAACCCAGGTGCCCAGCGCCAAGCGTTGTTTCAATATGGCCCAGGCAAGCACTGCTGCCAGAAGCGGTGAGATGCTTGAGACCAGCAAGGTATTGGCCGTACTGGTGCGGGTGAGCGCCACCATGAAGCAGGTGAACATGATGGCCCACATAACCCCGGAAAACAGCCCGGCCCAGCCCATTGCTTTTACTGCAATCCATGGATTGGCCCGAGTCCGCTGCCAGGTGAGAGCCACCACTGCAAAGAAGCAAAAGAAGCTGCGCCAGAAGGTGACTTCAAAGCTTTGGGCCTGCTCAAGATGCCGGGTGAACACGCCTGCGATGCTCCACAGCACGGAGCAAAAGGCCAGGAGCGCAATCGCGCGCCAATGAGCTGATGAACTGCCTGGGGTACTCACGACTGCGCACCGAGTTCGTGATCGATGGTTACGCGCTCATCGAACACAAAAAGCTCCCCTTGCCAATGCTCAGCACCGACATGCTCGAAGTAGCGCAGGATGCCGCCCTCCAATTGCACGGCATGTTCCAGGCCGGCCTGCTGCATGGTGAGCACCGCTTTCTCGCAGCGGATTCCCCCAGTGCAGTAAGCGACAACCCGCTTATCTTGCCACTGCGCAGCCTGCGGTTGAAGAGCTCGCGGCAGTTCAGTGAATTTGTTGATGCCCAGACTGTGCGCTTGAGCAAACTTGCCTGCTTGCACTTCAAACTCGTTACGGGTGTCCAGCAGCACCAGCTCCCGGCCCGAGTCATCATGGCCCTGTGCTATCCATAGGGCCAGGGTGTGCGGCTCTACACTCGGTGCACGCCCATCTTGGGGGCGCACCTGCGGTTGATGGTAGGTGATGATCTCGTCCTTGACCTTGACCTTCCAGCGCTTGAAACTTTGTTCCGGGCTCAGGCTGCGCTTGTAATCCAATGCCCCGCAACCGACCTGGGTATCCACATACTCACATAGTGCTTGAAGCGCGTCTGAGGTGGCACAGGCAAACAGGTTGATCCCCTCAGGGGCGAGTAAAACCGTACCCCCCAAGCCGAGTGCTTCGCCTAAAGTACGCAAGGCAGCCGCCCGCTCTTCGAGCACAGCATGCTCGGGCAAAGCCACAAACTTGTAAGCGGAAAGATTGAGGTAGGCCACAACAGGTAAAATCCAAAACCAGCGATTGTAAGGGTTTGTGGTCCGTGATTGCCTGTCAGTTTGTTCATCTGCGCTCCCACTCGGAGTATTCGATCAGCGATTCGATTGTGCGCATCGATGGATTGGCACAAGCTGCGGCTGCAGACCAGCAGCCGGCGGTAGCGCTGACCGACCTCAATAATCTATTCGGCTGGGTCAAGTTCTATCGCGCGGCGCGTGCCGCTGGTGTGCAGGCGATTTGCGGCGTTGATGTCTGGCTGCATAACGCGGCCGAGCCTGATCGCCCCGGCCGCATCATTCTTCTTGCCCGCAACAATGCGGGCTACAAACTGCTGTGTGAAGTGATTTCGCGCGCATGGATCGAAAACGAGTATCGGGGCCGTGGCGAAATTCGGCGCGAGTGGCTGCGCGGCTGTGCAGATCGATTGATTGTGCTTTCAGGTGCGGCGATGGGCGATGTCGGTCAGGCCCTGATTGCAGGTGCGTCAGCCCAAGCACTCAAGCTCGCGCGCGCGTGGCGCGAAGACTTTGGTGACGGCTACTTCATTGAGCTGCAGCGTTTGGGTAATGAAGAAAGCGAAACCCTGGTGCGCCAATCAGTGCGATTGGCGGCTGAACTCGATATTCCTGTAGTCGCAACCCATCCGGTGCAGTTCCTGGGGCCTGATGAGTTCCGGGCTCATGAAGCGCGGGTGTGTATTGCCGAGGGAGAGATTCTGGCCAACCCTCGGCGCACCAAACGATTTTTGCCTTCGCAATACTTCAAGTCGCAGGCCGAGATGGCCGAGCTTTTTGCTGATTTGCCGCAGGCTTTAGCCAATACCCTCGCTATTGCGCAGGCCTGCAGCGTGACCATGACCCTGGGCAAGGCGCGCTTGCCAGAGTTCCCGATTCCTGAGGGCACTACGCTAGAGAACTTCTTGCGTGACCAAGCCATGCAAGGGCTGCACAAGCGCATGCTCAAATGCTTTCCCGACGAGATTGAGCGGGCCGAGAAGCTGGAGTTCTACCAGCAGCGCCTTGCGTTCGAGTGCGACACGATCCTCGCGATGGGGTTTCCCGGCTACTTTCTGATCGTGGCCGATTTTATCAATTGGGCCAAGGCCAATGGCGTGCCGGTTGGGCCTGGGCGCGGATCAGGTGCGGGCTCGTTGGTGGCCTTCGCATTGGGCATCACGGATCTCGATCCGATCCCCTATGCCCTGCTGTTTGAGCGCTTTCTGAATCCGGAGCGGGTCTCGATGCCCGACTTCGATATCGATTTCTGTCAGGACAATCGCTACAAGGTGATCGACTATGTGCGCTCGAAGTATGGTGAGCAGGCCGTTAGCCAGATAGCGACCTTTGGCACCATGGCCTCGAAGGCTGTGATTCGCGATGCTGGGCGTGTGCTCGACATGGGCTACAACTTCTGCGATCAGCTCTCCAAATTGATTCCAGTAGTACAGAATAAACCGCTGTCGCTCGCCAAGGCTCGTGAGGCCGAGCCAATGCTGGCTGAGCGCGAGCACAATGAAGATGAAGTGCGTGAATTGCTTGCGCTCGCCGGGCCGCTCGAAGATCTGACCCGCAACGTGGGTATGCATGCCGGAGGCGTATTGATTGCGCCCGGCAAGCTCACCGATTTTTGTCCTTTGTATCAGGCCCCTGGCACGGATTCGGTGGTCAGCCAGTTCGACAAGGACGACGTCGAAGCGGTTGGGCTGGTGAAGTTCGACTTTCTGGGTTTGCGCAACCTCACCATCATTGATCTTGCGGTGCGCTATATCAATCAGCGCCATCCGGGATTAAACCTCGATCTTGCCAGCCTGGAGTTCACTGATCCCAAGGCCTACCAGGTGCTCAAGGATGCCAACACCACCGCGATTTTTCAGGTCGAGGGTGATGGTATGAAAAAGCTTCTGAAGAAGCTGGCGCCGGATCGTTTCGAAGACATCATTGCGGTGCTCGCGCTGTATCGTCCGGGCCCCTTGGGTTCGGGCATGGTCGACGACTTTATTCTGCGCAAAAAGGGTCAGCAGGATATTGATTATTTTCATCCGGATCTCACTGCCACACTTGAGCCCACCTATGGTGTGATCGTGTATCAGGAGCAGGTGATGCAGATCGCCCAGATCATCGGCGGATACACCCTGGGCGGCGCCGATCTTCTGCGTCGTGCGATGGGCAAGAAAAAGCCCGAAGAAATGGCGCAGCACCGAGGTCTGTTTGTGGAGGGCGCAAAGACCAAGGGCTATGGCGAGGTATTGGCCAACAAGCTGTTTGATTTGATGGCGATGTTTGCCGAGTATGGATTCAATAAATCCCATACGGCGGCATATGCTGTGGTCACATACCATACGGCCTGGCTGAAGGCGCATTACCCCGCGGAGTTTCTGGCGGCCACGCTGTCTTCCGATATGGACGACACCGACAAAATGCTGCTGTTCGTGAATGACTGCAAGCTCAATAAAGTCACGGTGCTGCCGCCTGATATCAATCAGTCGACTTATCGCTTTGAGCCAGTGGGTGATCGGGTGATCCGATATGGTTTGGGGGCGGTGAAGGGTGCAGGCGAGGCAGCGGTGCTGAACATCATCAAGCATCGTGAAGCCAAGCCCTACACTGACCTCTTCGATTTTGCGAGACGCATTGATCGCAGGGTAGTCAACCGGCGGGCTATTGAAGCCTTGATTCGGGCCGGGGCCTTTGATGCCCTGGATACTAACCGCGCCAAGCTTTTGGCTCATGTAGGCAAAGCTGTCGAGGCTGCGGATGCTGTAGCGGCGCATGCCGGTCAGAGCTCATTGTTTGGCGGAGCCGGCGAAGACAGCGCACAGGATATGGTGGTGTGGAGTGACACAGCACCCTGGAGTGAGCGAGAGCGTTTGCGCGAAGAGAAAACTGCGCTGGGCCTTTATCTAAGCGGACATTTGTTTCACGGCTTCGAGCCCGAGGTGCGTCGGTTTGTCAGAACCCGGCTGGCCGATGTGCAGCCTGGCGGAGCGACGATCTGGATTGCCGGCATCGTTAGTGCACTGCGCACGGCGATGACCCGCCGGGGCAAGATGGCGGTGGTAACACTTGACGACGGCACCGGGCATGTTGAGCTTTCCGTCTACAGCGAAATGCTGGAGCGGCACCGTCACTTGCTGAAGGAAGATGAGCTGCTGATTGCCAATGTGAAGATCAGCAAGGATGAATACAGTGGCGGGGTTCGGGTGAGCGTGGATGAGTTGCTTGATCTTTGCGCTGCGCGCGAGAAATTTGGCAAGCGGGTACTCATCAAACTTAATGGTGTGGCGCAATACACTGCGGTGCGCCGGGCCCTGATGGATCATCGCGTCGCTTCTCAATCGGGAATGCCAACACCGCCACAAGGCGCAGGCCTGCAGGTCTTGCTGGGATATCACAACGAGCATGGCCGTTGCGAAATTGAGCTGGGGCAAAGCTGGCGGGTGCGTCCACGCGAAGAAATGCTGCAAAGCGTATTGCAGCATTTGCATCCCCAGCATGTTGCCGTGGTCTACTGAGTTTGAATTCAGGGTCTGGTCGTCCGCCGGTTCGGGTCGCGATAGTTCGCGCGCGTTATTCCGGAAGTGGCGGAGCTGAGCGATTTGTGCAGCGTGCGCTGGATGCTTTAGGGCGTGAAGGCCTGCAGCTCAGCATTGTGGCTCGGCGATGGCAAGCCGCGCAGCAGGCATCAGATTTAAAATGGGTGAAACTCGACCCGTTTTATATCGGCAGCCGCTGGCGCGATGCAAGTTTTGCTGCAGCAGTGCGCGGGCACCTCAAAGAGCATCACTATGACCTTGTGCAATCGCATGAGCGGATCAATGGGGTGCAGCTTTATCGGGCGGGTGATGGGGTGCATGCCGCTTTTCTCAATCGCCGCGCGGCATTTCAATCCTCGTGGCAAAAGCTGGGGGTGGCTCTAAACGCCCATCACCGCTGGGTGTTGAATGAAGAGCGTGCCATGTTCAGCAACCCACAGCTGCGAGCAGTGATCTGCAATTCGCAGATGGTACGTAGCGAGATTCAGAGGTATTTCGGCGTGCCTGAGCATAAGCTGCATCTGATTCGAAATGGTTTGGATCTGACCCATTTCCAGCCACCGGATGGGCCGCAGCGTCAGAAAGCTCGTAGCAATTTCGAAATGCGAAGTAGCGTAAAGGTGATGTGTTTCCTGGGCTCGGGCTTTGAGCGTAAGGGTTTGCAACAGGCGCTTCGCGCTTGTGCGGCCCTGAATCAGGGCGGGCTGGAGTCAGTCCTCCTGGTGGCGGGGCAAGACAAGGCCCGGCCACATTACGAGCAACTTGCCAAGGCGCTTGGGATTGGCGAGCGGGTTCGTTTCCTCGGCGCGGTTGAGGATGTGCGGCCGGTGCTGTGGAGCAGCGATTTAATGGTGTTGCCTGCAATTTATGATCCTTTCCCAAACGCAGCAATCGAAGCGCTGGCCTGCGGTGTGCCTTTGGTGACCAGCGATGGTTGTGGTGTGGGCGAGCTGCTCGCCAAAAATCCGGATGCCGGCCGGGTGGTTTCGGCGGCTGACCAAAGTGGCATTAATTCAGCGTGCGGCGACATGCTCAGTAGCCAGAACACAGGGATTAAGCGAGAGGCTGCACGCCAGGCGGTGGCTCACCTGTCACTTGAGCAGATGGCCGGGGAAATGATTACGCTTTACCGTGGGCTGCTTGGTCAGGCTGATGAAGGATTAAACGGAGGCAAAGCTCAAGAGTTGGGGCGTGGTATTGTCCGGCCCTGAGATGTTTTAGAAACTTTCTGCGATTCGCCTTGCGCTCGAGTTACTCCACTTTTCGCCGCCTGCTGCGCTACACCGCCTCTTACAGGATGGGGTATGTTGCGGCGGTGATCGCCATGGTGATCACTGCGGCTACCGAGCCGCTGTTTCCAGCCTTGATGAAGCCCTTGCTCGATCAGGGCTTTGTGAAACGCACGCCCATGCCCGCATGGCTCGTGCCAGCTTGCATCATTGCACTATTCACCATACGAGGTGTGGCTGCTTTTTGCAGTAACTATGCGCTCTCCTGGGTGGCCAATAAGGTATTGGCCGATTTGCGCCGCGATTTGTTTGCGCATATTTTGCGTCTGCCCACAGCCGAGTTTGAGCGCGAGTCGTCGGGCGTGTTGATCTCGAAAGTGGTGTTTGAAATCAATAGCGTGACGGTGGCTATTTCCCGAGCCTTGCTTACCCTGATCAAGGAGTCGATCGTGATCCTTGGACTGCTGGGATATCTGCTTTACGAGAACTGGCGGCTCACTTTAATAGCGCTTGCACTCGTGCCAATCGTGGCGATCGCTAACGTGTACTTTACGCGGCGATTGCGGACCCTGAGTCGGCAAAACATGGACCAGACCGGAGACCTTACCCGTGTGGTGGAGGAGGCGGTTCATGCGTACAAACCAATCAAGCTTTTTGGCGCCTACGATAAGCAAAAGGGAGTGTTTTCGGCAGCGGTCGAGCGCTTGCGGGGTTCAGCCATGCGTATTGTCATCGCGTCGGCGGCAATCTCTCCAGTCACGCAGCTTTGTGCGGCAGTGGCTGTGGCCATCGTCGTGTCGATAGCGTTGGCGCAATCGGCCAATGGCGAAATCACTGTGGGTGGCTTTGCGTCGTTTCTTACTGCCCTGATCATGTTGCTTGCGCCCATGAAGCAGTTGGCTGATGTGAACAGTCTTTTGCAGCGGGGGCTGGTGGCTGCAGATGGCGTATTTGAGGTGATGGACCGGGGCTCCGAGCCGGATACCGGTCAAAAGTCGATTCAGCGCTCGCGCGGTGAGATTACTTTTGAGGCGGTAGGCTTTGCTTACCCCGGGGCCGGCAGCCAGGCGCTTGATGGCATTGATCTGCAGGTGCGCGCAGGCGAAGTGGTGGCTCTGGTCGGGGGCTCGGGCGGCGGGAAAACTACCCTGATGAATTTGATCCCGCGTTTTATCAGCCCAACCCGCGGGCAGATTCGGCTTGATGGCATTCCGATTGAGGAACTCAGACTGGCCAGTCTGCGCGATCAGATGGCCCTGGTCAGTCAGGAGATTGTGCTGTTTAACGACACAATTCGCTCAAACGTGGCGTTCAGCAAGGCCGGGCAGGTGAGCGACGAGGCCGTATGGTCGGTACTTAAGTCTGCGGCGCTTGACGAGTTTGTTCGTTCATTGCCCGACCAACTCGACACTCTGGTCGGTGAGCGCGGCACGAAACTCTCGGGCGGGCAGCGGCAACGTTTGGCCATTGCACGAGCCCTGCTTAAGGATGCGCCGATTCTATTGCTTGATGAGGCAACCTCAGCGCTGGACAGCCAGACCGAGCGTGAAGTGCAAATTGCGCTGGAACACGGCATGGCGGGTCGTACCACAATTGTGATTGCACATCGACTTTCAACCGTCGAGAGGGCTGACCGCATCCTGGTGATTTCAGGTGGCCGCATCGTCGAGCAGGGCACCCATCATGAATTGATGGCTGCACGAGGAGCGTACTCGCGATTGCATCTCACACAAGATGAGCCAGCGGGGAAATAGTGCGCATCTTGCATACTGAATCATCTTGCGGCTGGGGAGGTCAGGAGCTTCGGATCCTTACCGAAGCAGCCGGCCTTATCAGGCGGGGGCATGAAGTGAGCCTGGCCTGCCCGCCGCAAGCCACCATAGCAAGCCGAGCAAAGGAGTTTGGATTGCCAATGCATTGCTTGCCGATGGAGCGAAAAACGATTCGTGGGCTGATCGCCATGCGCCGGTTTCTCAAGTTGCATTCCTTTGATGTGATCAATACTCACTCATCAACCGATAGCTGGCTCACGGCGCTGGCCTGCGCATCCATGGGCCGGGCCGCCCCGATCGTTCGAACCCGTCATATCTCTACCCCGATGCCAAACTCGGCTGCCACCCGCTGGCTCTACATGACAGCGGCAAGTAAAGTCATTACAACGGGTGAAGCCTTGCGCCAACAGTTGGCCAGGGATTATGGTTTTGCTCCCGAGAAAATGATTTCGGTGCCCACAGGGATTGATCTGGATCACTATCAACCTGGCAATGCGCTTGAACAACGCCAGAAACTGGGTGTGGCCACTGAGCCTTTTACCTTCGGGATAGTGGCTACCCTTCGTATGGCCAAGGGACACAATTTTTTGTTTGAAGCGTTAGCGCAGATTGAGTTGCCGTCTTGGCAATTGTTGGTCATGGGTGATGGCCCGATGCGCGAGCGCCTTGAGAAGCAAATCGATAGCCTGGGCCTGCGCTCCAGGGTGCATATGGTGGGCAATCAGACTGATGTGATGCCATGGTTGCAAGCGCTTGACGTCTTTGTACTGCCAACGCTCCATGAAGGCGTGCCACAGTCGCTGGCTCAAGCCATGGCTTGCGGACTGTGTTGCGTGACCACCCCGGTCGGGGGGATTCCCGAGCTCGTCACCGATGAGGTGAGTGCATTGATGACAGCGCCTCGCGATGTTGGACAGCTCCGCGCTGCCCTGGTACGAGTCGCCACCGACGCAGCATTGAGGCAACGGCTGGGGCAGGCGGCCTTGGATGCGGCCCGCGCAAAATGCTCGGATCAGGCGATGTGTGATGCGATGGAAAGAGTGTTCATGGAAGTCTCGGCGAAGGCAGGTCAGCATGCGCATTGAAGAGGCGCGTTGGTTGGAAGCACGTTACCGTGAGTTGCTCGATGCGACCTCTGATTCACCAGTAGCTTTGAACCTGGGTTGCGGCACCCGCAAGAGCCGCGAAGTCTCCAAGCCCTACATCCAAGCGATGACGATCGCTCCGCTTAGCGCCTTGGGCTATCGAGTGGTGCATTCGGATTTGATGCAGGCAGACGGCGTAGAGTTGCAAGGCGATATCTTTGATCCGGCATTCCAGGCAACCCTGGCGGACTTGCAGCCAAGAATTGTGCTCTTTTGTAATGTGCTTGAGCACCTGCCGGTGAAGCTGCGTGATCAGGTGCCAGAGATTTTCAGCAGGATTTTGGCGCCCGGTGGCAGAGCTTTCATTACCGTGCCGCATTCCTATCCATATCATGCGGACCCTCTGGATACGATGTATCGACCCTCACCCGAGGAAGTGGCAGGCTCATTTTCCAGCTTCAAGCTTGAAGCCGCCGAGGTGATCAACAGCGAGTCCTATGGTGACGAGTTTTTTGCCGCCTCATTGGGGCGCAGAATTCGCAAGGTTCTGCGTCTACTGTTTCCTTTTGTCAGACCGAAGCGATGGTTATCACATGCGCATCGTTTTACCTGGCTGTTTCGTCCATATCAAATGAGCTGCCTGGTGCTACGAAAACCTGAGTGAGCTTGGTAGCGGGAACGGATGGTTCCAAATCCAAAGACTAGCCGCGTTCCCAAGTGCTCTTGCCATCGTGCACGCGTTTCACCAGTCCTTGATTGTCCCGCCACTGCCTGCCGATATCCTCGATCAGATTCACAGTCCTTTGACCAGGAAGCATCTTGCAAGTGAATTGGTCAACATACTCAAACAACGCCTGATTGACTCCTGGGCGTGCTTGCTTTTCGGGATCCAAGTCGGGGTCCGAATCAGGGTGAATCATTGATGCCCACTTGCGTACAAACGGGCCAAGGAAGAAGCCGGGGCTCAATCCATGTTTGTTGAATGTGCGCTTGCCCAAACGCATTCCTAACCATTTTCGGCTTACCCGGCCCTTCAGGTAAGGGCCATCTTCAGGGGTCCAGCCATGCTCTTTTGACACAAGCTTAATAACAGCAACCTGCTCAGTAAAAAGTCCCAGGCACTTCTCCACGTCAAGCGGCTCCAGCAAGAGCCAATCATCTTCGAGGTGAAAAAGCACTGGGCCGGTACTGGCCTGCCACACACGTTGCACAGCGCCGCCGAAGGACGGGGTTAATGGTTCAAAGATCTCGGCGTCTGGAAAGTAACCGCGGATGAGTTCAACACAACTCTTCTGATCTTGCGCTGATCCACCAAAAGGATCGATATTGGCGATGAAGCGTGAAACCGTGCAGTGCGCGAACAGGTTCTTGTGAAACGACGACAGGGTGGCATCCAGCAGCGCTGGCCGTCGACCGCTTATCAGGGTGACTTCGACAGTAGGTTTTGAGGCCATGCCGAACTCTAGCGTAAGTCGCGATACTCACGAAACCATCGCACAAACTGCTGTAGTCCGTCTGCAAGTGAAGTGCGGGGTTCAAAGCCAATCGCCGCTGCAAGCTTTGACGTGTCTGCAGAGGTTTTTTCCACATCACCCGCCTGCATTGGCATTTCATTGCGCAAAGCAGTATGTCCTGTAGCAGCCTCCAAAAGAGCAATCAGTTCATTGACGGTGACTGGATCGCGGCGACCGACATTGAATGTTTCAAAGGGTGCCCAACTGGTTGCCGGCCCTTCGGTGCGCCAGGTGGCCGGGTCGCTTGTCGCAATGCGGGCACTGGGCCGCTTCAGCAGCTCAATCGTGGCGTGGGCTGCATCTTCCACAAAGGTGAAGTCACGCGACAAGCGGCCTTGTGCATACACATCAATGGGCTGGCCACGCAGCATGGCATCAGTGAATTTCCAGATCGCCATATCGGGTCGACCCCAGGGGCCATACACGGTGAAGTAACGCAGCATGGTGATCGGCAAGTTATACAGATGGCTATATGAATGCGCCATTAACTCGTTTGAGCGTTTGCTCGCGGCGTAGAAGCTCACAGGATGATCCACCGCATCGCATTCGCTAAAGGGCACTTTCTGATTGCCACCATACACGCTTGATGAGCTGGCAAACACGAGGTGTTTGACCTTATGGATTCGGCAGGCTTCCAGAATTGCACTTGAACCTGCAAGATTGCTATCGCTGTAGGCCTTCGGGTTGCTCATCGCATAGCGCACTCCGGCTTGCGCTGCCAAGTGCACCACATACCGCGGCTTGGTTTGATCGAAAAGTGTTTGCACTCGATCCCAATTGGCCACGTCAAGCGCTTGAAATTCAAAAGCTGGTTGCTGAAGTTGTGCCAGGCGGGCACGCTTGAGCTTCGGATCGTAATAGTCATTCAGATTGTCGATGCCAAGCACGGCGTGGCCCTGGGCCAGCAGTTGGCGTGCAACCGTGAAGCCGATGAACCCAGCCACACCGGTGATCAGGATGGGGTCATTGGACAGGGGCGCAGGCGAGGACATGGATGATGACAGGGGGCTTTGCAGTAGGATGACGTCAGTTTACCCAAGGTCGACTTGTGCTTAGTGTCACCATCATCACAAAAAACGAAGAAAACCGCATCGCCCGTTGTCTGAACTCGGTCGCTTTCGCACATCAGCGGATTATTCTTGATTCAGGCAGCACCGATCGAACCTGCGAGATTGCGCGAGAAATGGGTGCGCAGATTCATCACAGCGTTGATTGGCCAGGGTTCGGCATTCAGAAAAATCGCGCTTTGGCGCTGGCCGAAGAGCCCTGGGTGTTGTCGCTTGATGCCGATGAAGTATTGAGCGATAGGTTGCAGCAGCAGGTGCAGGCTATTGTGGCCAGCGACGGGCTTTGGCAAGGTCGGCGATATGACGGTTTTTGGTTGCGGCGGCATTCGCGCTTTTGCGGCAAGCTGGTGCGCTTTGGCGATTGGCAGGGCGATCGTGTGTTGCGCCTGTTTCGTCGACACTGCGGCAAGTTCAGTGATGACCTGGTGCATGAGAGGCTGGAAGTACAAGGTGAGCTCTTAACCTTGCCCGCCACCCTGGAGCACGACAGCGTGGATTCATGGGACGATGGGTTTAACAAAATGAGGCGATACGCCTGGCTCAGTGCCCGCAAGCTTGCAGCGCAGGGTCGAGGCTCGCTCGGCTCGGCGTGGCTGCATGGCGTGTGGACGGTGATTCGTGGCCTGGTGCTGCGAGGCGGAGTGCTTGATGGGATCACCGGCCTCAAGATTGCATGGCTTAATGGTCGGGGAAGTTATCTGAAGTATCGTTGGGCGGGGCTCGCCCAAGCCGGAAAACTGCAATTACAAGGAGACCTGGAATGAATCAAGAACGTTACCCCTCGCCCGATCTGAAGGATCTGGCTGAAGATGTAAAAGCACGTATTCTGGAGGTGCAGGAGAAGGCCGGATTTGTGCCGGCGGTGTTTCTCAAGCTCGCGCGCCGGGCTGAGGAGTTTCGAGCCTTTTTTGCCTACCATGATGCGTTGATGCTCAAGGAAAACAATCTGAGCAAGGCAGAAAAAGAAATGATCGTGGTGGCGACCAGTGGTGCCAACAACTGCCTGTATTGCGTCGTGGCGCATGGCGCGATTCTGCGAATTTATGCCAAGAATCCGCGGATCGCAGATCAACTGGCCACCAATTATCGCAAGGCTGAAATCACCGCACGTCAGCATGCCATGCTTGATTTTGCAATGAAGGTGGCTTTGCATTCTGCGCAAATTGAGCCTGCGGATTATGAAGCCTTGCATGCGGCGGGCTTTAGCGATGAAGACGCCTGGGATATTGGTGCGATCGCGGCTTTTTATGCGCTCTCGAATCGGATGGCCAACCTCTCGGGCATGATGCCCAATGATGAGTTTTACATGATGGGGCGCATGCCTCGCAACTCAACTCAAGGAGCTTGATCGTGAGCAGTTCATCAACTACAACCGGCCTGCCTCGCATCGGCTTTATTGGTATCGGCCTGATGGGCCAGGGAATGGCGAGCAACTTGCTTGCCAAGGGTTATCCCTTGAGCGTGCGCGTGCATCGTAATCGTGCTGCTGCGCAGGCTCTGATTGAGGCAGGTGCAAAAGAGACTTCGAGTAATTTGGCTTGCGCTCAGGCAAGCGATATTTTGTTTCTCTGCGTGACAGGCTCAAAGCAGGTTGAAGAGATTGTGCTGGGTGGTGAGCAGCCGGGAGTGTTGTCCGCACCGCCTGCAGGCCTGACGATTATTGATTGCTCAACCGCCGAGCCCGCCTCCACAACCCGCGTGCGCGAAGCCTGTGAAAAGCAGGGCGTCACATTCATTGATGCGCCGCTTGCCCGCACGCCCAAAGAGGCGCAGGAAGGGCGCTTGAACATCATGGTAGGAGCGAGTGAGGCTGATTTTCTGCGTATCAAGCCGGTGCTCTCAGCTTTTTGCGAAAACATCTTTCATGTGGGTGGGCCAGGAGCTGGGCACACCATGAAGCTTGTCAATAATTTTGTTTCTCTGGCCCAGATTGCGGCTTTGGCGGAAGGGTATGCGGCCGCAGCTAAAGCGGGACTGGATCTTAAGAAGCTTTTTGATTTGATGAGTGTTGGCGCGGTGAATTCGGGGCTGATGCAAGGCATGATCGGTGGAGCCTTGGAGGGTGATCTGGAGCGGCTCAAGTTTTCAATTGCCAATGCGCAAAAGGATTTGAGCTATTACGGCCACCTCACCGAGCAGCTTGGAATGCCTGCGCCGGTTGCGCAATCGGTGCATCAGGCCTTTGTGCAGGCAAGCGCTTTGGGATTGGGGGAGTCCTACACGCCTTCAATGCTGAGGATGCATGAGCAGATCAATGGTCTGAGTATTGTGACCAAGCTAGCCAAAAAATAGCGTGTTGCTGGCGCGGTTGCGAGGCTTTAACCACTGCCGGTGATGTTTCTCCTGATACCTGATTTAATTAATCAATCGTTTGACTAATTAAATCTGGGGCGCTAAAGTGCGCGCCATGCCAAATAGTGTTGTCGGCCGACCGGCCAAATCTTCTGCGTCTGCCACCCAGGGAGCAGACGCTCGCACCCGGTTGCTTCACGCCGGGTTGCGGCAGTTTGCCGAACACGGGTTTGCGGCCGCCTCCACCCGCGCCATTGCTGGAGCAGCCAATGCAAACGTTGCGCTAATCAGCTACCACTTTGGCGACAAGGAAGGCCTCTACCGGGCAGTGCTGACCGAGCTTTCAGCCTCGGTGGGCGAAGCCTTTGAGCAACTTGAGCATCGCAGTGTGCCGTTCGCTCAGGCGCTCGAGGGCTTGTATCGTGGCTTTATTGGCGATCTGGATGCAGATGACCAGGAGTCGCGCTTGATGATGAAGATCCATTTTCGTGAATGTGCCGATCCGAGTCTGGTCTTCAAGCAGTGGGTGCGGGGCACAGTAGGCCCGATGTTTTTACAACTTGAAAATATGTTGATGCGTGAGCTTGGTCTGGCGCATTCGGATGTGGCGGTGCACCGCCTGGCCTTTGCACTCATTTCGATCGCCAATGATTACTGGATGTCGGAGGCGTTTATGTCCGAGCTCTCTCCGCAATTGCGAGCGCGCAAGTCCTGGCTTGATGACACCATCCAGCACCTATGTGATCTGGGGTTTGGGATGGTTCAGGCTGAGAAAGCGAGGCGCGTCTCGCCCGAGTTCGGATCAAAACCCGCAGCTTCAAAAAGGGCGCGAAAGTGAAAGGGATGTTATGCCGCTAGTCAATTTCAAGTCAGCACGTTGTGCCTTGTTGGCGGGCCTCGTGCTAGTGGGCGCCGGATGCACGTCAGTAAGCTCTGAACAAACCCGCAGCAAGGTCAATGCTGAGCAAGCGCGCGCTTTGGAGCATCACAATCGCTGGGAAGCCCTGGCAGGGCGAGCATCATCTGATCCGTCCGGTAGCGCGGCAAATCCGCAAAACTGGTATCAAAGCTGGAATGATGCCTTGTTGCTGGAGCTTCAAAAACAGACTCTGGCTGGCTCACCCAATCTCGAGGCCGCGCAAGCCCGGGTGGCCCAATCGCGCGCCTTGCTTGCAAGTGCGCAAAGCTCAGGCCTGCCATCGCTGGATCTGAACAATCGGGTCTCGCGTGCGCGCAATGTGTTGTTCCCTCCGGGGCTGCTTCTCAACACAGCCAGCATTCTTTTGGATGCCGCCTGGGAAATTGATATCTGGGGTGCCAATGCGATGCGGGCTCAAGCGGCAGAGCAACGCTTGTTAGCCCGCGTTGTTTCGGCCCAGGAACTTGCTTCAGCGGTGGCCTCAGAAGTGGCCCAAACCCATTTGGGCATTCTTGCTTGCGCGATGGCAGTCGCAGTGACCAAGGAAGACACCCGCTTGGTAGCCGCGAGCGAAAATCTTGTAAGGGTGCGCTTGCAGGCAGGATTGGCTGGCACACCGGAATTGAATATCGCAAGCCGCCAACTCACCGAAGCGCGTCAACGGGAGCTCGCGCAGGTCGAGCAATGTGATCTGGGATTTAAGGCTTTAAGCACGTTGAGCTTGATCAACGAGGCCCGGCTTCGCGAAATGTATGCCCCGGTCTTGAAGCAGGTTGTGATGCAAGGGTTACCCAGGGCCCAGCCACTTCCGGTCAACACCTTACCTGCGCAATGGATTGGAGAGCGGCCCGATCTGGTGGCGCTTGCGTTAGAGCTGGAAGCGGCCCAGTTCGATATCGGTGTAAGTGATGCTGCGCGTTACCCCCGGCTTGCACTGACCGGGCAGGTGGGTCCTGGCTGGTTACGCTCCAACAGCATTGGAAACTCCAATGGCATTAGCTGGAGCGTTGCTCCAACCCTGGGGTTGCCCTTGTTTGATGGCGGTCGGCGCAAGGCCGATGTGAATGCCGCCAAGGCCCGATATACCGAGGCAGCAGCGCAGTATCGCGAACGCGCTGCTCAAGCAGTGCGTGAAGTTGAAGAAGCGATGGTGAAACTCCAAAGCGCCCAGGACAGGCTCGGTGTGCAAAACGAGTTGCTCGAGCAAACCATTACCGCCCAGCGCTTGATTGAACAACGCTTGCAAGTGGGCCTTGCCGCAGCCAGTGAGTTGGCAGACGGACGCCGCCAAACGCTCAGCGCTAGGCAGCAAATTGTCGTGATTCAACGTGAAGCATTGCTCGCACAACTTGCGCTCTACAAGGCCTTGGGAAGCGGTTGGCAGGGGACTTCAAGTGCCTTGGCTTCTTTCCGAACCCCTCAATAGTTTTTTGATCGAACGGCTATGAAATTGCAATTGACCACATGGATGATCGCGGGCGCGGTGGCGCTGCTCGCTGCAACTCCAGGATCCGCTCAAGCCCCTGACGCAGCAGGAAAGCCTGCCAAGGCCGGGCGCGCAGCCTTGAGCGTGAGCCTGATTTCTCCGCTGCAACAGGAGTGGCCGCAAACACTGATGGCCAATGGTGCGCTTGCACCCTGGCAAGAGGTGGTGATTGGCGCGCAGACCAATGCACTCAGGATCGAACAGGTCATGGTGGATATCGGGGATCGTGTGGTGAAGGGCCAGGTACTCGCCACGCTGCGCGCAGCGGAAATCGACAACGAACTCGCGCAATCTCGTGCGAGCCTGGCCGAGGCTCAGGTGCTCGCCGCGGATGCGAAAGAGCAGGCCGACCGCGCCCGAAAAATCGAAGCCAGTGGCACACAGGCTTTATCAGCTCAACAGATCAGCCAGTTACTCAACACTGAAAAGCAAACCCAGGTGCGGGTGCAGTTGGTGCAGGCTCAAGTCCAAGCAGTGCAGTTGCGATTGCAAAACACCCGGATTGTGGCGCCCGATGAAGGGGTGATCTCTGCGCGTAGCGCAAGCGTGGGTGCGATGGCGCAACCTGGGCAGGATTTGTTTCGGCTGATTCGGCAAAGTCGTATTGAATGGCGTGCTGAAGTGCCGGGCACGGCATTACGCCTGTTGAAGCCGGGCCAAGCGGTGAAAGTGTTTCTTGCCGATGGTGCAGCCCCGCTTGCAGGCAAGATCAGGATGGTAGCCCCAACAGTAGATGCGCAGACCCGCAATGGGTTGGTCTATGTCAGTCTGCCCTTGTCCTCTGAACTGCGTCCGGGATTGTTTGTGCGCGGCGAGTTTGCTACCGGATCAAGTACCGGCCTGAGCATTCCGCAATCTGCAATCCTGCAGCGCGATGGCTTTGCCTACGTGTTTCGTTTGATGCCGGATAACAAGGTCGAGCAGGTGAAGGTGCAATTGGGGCGCCGGGTGGCCGAGCGGGTTGAGGTGATGGCAGGAGCTGGCGCATCAACCATCACCGTCACCACCAAGCTGGTGGCTAGTGGTGTGGCGTTTTTGAGCGATGGTGATCAAGTCAAGGTGGTGGATTCCAAATGAATGTATCCACATGGTCGATCCGCAATCCGATCGCTTCGGTCATGGTCTTTGTCCTGCTGACGCTCGCGGGGTTTGCGACCTTCAACATGATGAAGATTCAGAACTTTCCGGATATTGACTTACCCACAATCAACATCACTGCCAACTTGCCCGGGGCTGCCCCCAGTCAACTTGAAACCGAGGTTGCGAGGCGGATTGAAAATGCGGTGGCGACCCTGCAAGGCGTCAAGCATATCTATACCAAAGTGCAGGATGGATCGGCTGTCATCACGGTGGAGTTTCGCCTTGAAAAACCCACTCAGGAAGCACTGGATGAAACCCGTGATGCGGTGAACCGGATTCGCAGTGAATTGCCGGCTGACCTGCTTAATCCCGTGATTTCCAAGGTCAACATTGCGGGCCTGCCCATCATGACCTACACCGTGGCCTCGTCGAAGATGGATGAGGAGGCAATGAGCTGGTTTGTGGATAACGAGGCTGCCAAGGCCTTGCTCAGTGTGAAGGGCGTGGGGGCGGTTTCGCGCGTGGGCGGTGTGAGCCGCGAAGTGCGTATTGAGCTTGATCCCTACAAGATGATTGCACTCAATGCGACAGCTGCAGAGGTATCGCGTCAGCTGCGGCAAGTGCAGCGTGAGCTTTCCGGCGGGCGGGTCGATCTTGGGGATAAAGAACAAACCGTCAGAACGATTGCAACGGTTGCCGATGCCGCGCAGCTGGCAGCCATCGAGCTGAATCTTGCCGATGGCCGCAGGATCAGGCTCGATCAAGTCGCCAGTGTGAAAGATACCGTGAGCGAAAGGCGCTCGGCTGCATTACTCAATGGCAAGCCAGTGGTGGGCTTTGAGATCTCGCGGGCAAAGTCGGCCGGGGAAGTAGAAGTTGCGGATGGCGTTCGCGCGCGAGTTGAGCAACTGCGAGCCGCTCATCCCGATGTGACATTTACTGAAGCCTTCAACTTTACCGATCCTGTACAGGAAAACTATGATGGCTCGCTTTGGCTCCTTTATGAAGGAGCCATTCTTGCAGTGATCGTGGTGTGGCTCTTTTTGCGCGATTGGCGTGCCACGTTTGTTTCCGCCACGGCCTTACCCTTATCGGTGATTCCAGCATTCATCGGCATGTGGGCACTCGGGTTTTCGGTCAACGTAGTCACCTTGCTAAGCCTGTCGCTGGTGGTCGGCATACTGGTGGATGATGCGATTGTTGAGATCGAAAACATCATGCGCCATTTGCGGATGGGTAAAACACCGATGCAGGCAGCGATTGAAGCGGCCGATGAAATCGGGCTGGCAGTGATAGCAACAACCTTCACCTTGATTGCGGTGTTTTTACCCACTGCATTCATGAGTGGTGTGCCAGGGAAATTCTTCAAGCAGTTTGGCTGGACTGCGGCGCTTGCAGTGTTTGCTTCGCTGGTAGTGGCCAGGATGCTCACTCCGATGATGGCTGCTTACATGCTCAAACCCAGCACGCGTGAGCACAAGGATGGCCGGGTCACGCTTTGGTACATGCGACTGGTGCGCTGGTGCCTGGGGCACCGCTTGATCACATGCATATTGGCCGGGCTGTTCTTCATCGGTTCGGTGATGCTGGTGCCCCTGTTGCCCACCGGGTTCATCCCTGCAGATGACTTGAGCCAGACTCAGGTGATTGTGGAGTTGCCCCCGGGGAGTACTTTGAAAGACACCTATGCTGCCGCTGAAAAAGCCCGGCAACTGGTTGAGCGAAATTCCCATGTGAAGATGGTCTACACCGCTATCGGTGGCGGGAGCAGTGGGGGTGATCCGTTTGCTCCTCCCGGAGCCGCTGAGGTTCGCAAGGCTACGCTGACGATTAACTTGACCCCACGCACCGAACGCTCAGGAACCAGCAAGCAGGATATTGAAGCCAACCTGCGTGAGCTGATTAGCGAGCTGCCAGGGGTGCGCATCAAGGTAGGGCTGGGTGGCTCGGGTGAGAAGTATGTGCTTGTGCTCTCCGGAGATAACGGCGAAACCCTGCGCTCAACAGCATTGGTTGTGGAGCGCGAGTTGCGTACGATTCCTGGCCTGGGAGGCATCGCCTCAAGTGCAAGCCTGATCCGTGGCGAGTTGGTCATCCGGCCCGATTTTGAAAAAGCTGCTGCGGCAGGCGTCAGCTCAGCAACCATTGCAGATACCCTGCGTATCGCAACCTTGGGCGATTACGATGCGGCCTTGCCCAAGCTTAATCTTGATCAGCGTCAGATACCGATTGTGGTGCGCTTACCAAGCAGCGCTCGGCAGGATATTGAGTTGCTCAAGCAGCTCACCGTGCCCGGTCGATCAGGCGCTGTGCCTCTTGGGTCGATTGCGAGCTTCACCATTGAAAGTGGACCCGCGCAAATTGATCGCTATGATCGTTTGCGTAACGTCAATATTGAAGTCGAACTCAATAATGTGCCGCTGGGCGATGTTGCTGCGGCGGTTGATAAGCTGCCGAGCTTGAACAACTTACCTGTCGGCGTTACGCGCGCAACCCTGGGGGATGCCGAGGTGATGGGCGAATTGTTCGCAAGCTTCGGATTGGCCATGGCCACTGGCGTGCTTTGCATTTACATCGTGCTGGTGCTGCTGTTCAAAGACTTCTTTCAACCGATCACGATATTGGCTGCGCTGCCGCTTTCGGTGGGTGGAGCTTTCGTAGCCTTGCTGCTGACCGGTAAGGCATTTTCGATGCCCAGCCTGATTGGCCTGATCATGCTGATGGGAGTCGCCACCAAAAACTCCATCTTGTTGGTGGACTACGCAATCATTGCCCGCCGCGAAGGCATGAATCGGCTCGATGCAATCATTGATGCATGCCACAAGCGTGCGCGCCCAATTGTGATGACAACTATCGCGATGGGGGCCGGCATGTTGCCGATTGCAATCGGCGTGGGGGTGGATCCGAGCTTTCGCTCGCCGATGGCGGTAGCAGTGATTGGCGGGTTGATTACCAGCACCTTTTTGAGTCTCCTGGTGATTCCGGTGCTCTACACCCTGATCGACGATCTGGTGTCGCTGCCGGGCAGGATGTTCAAACGCAAATCCGTGGTTCATGCTAACGTGCCAAAAACCGGGTAGATCTAGTTAAGGGGTGTGGATTTGGCAGCGCGGCGTCCGATTGTCAGCAGCAGTGCCTCGCGAGCCAAGCGATCCAGCCCCACGCGTGCTCGTAGTTCCCCGCCTGCAGGTGTGCAGCCCTCGCTGTTTGCACTTGAATCTCAAGACGATGAAGGCCCAAGCCTGCGTCAGCGGCTGGTGGCAAGGCAGGCCCGCTTTCGATCCACACGCTTTGGGCAATGGAGCGCCAAATTGGTGCAGCTCGCCGTGCTGGTGGGTTTGATTCTGGGTGTGCAATATCTCACCCGACCGCTGCGTGGAGTGGATCAGGCCGAGGTGGATTATTTGATCGAGCAGGCCTTACAAACCAAGCCGATACCGGCGTTCTCGACGGCCGCGTATGCAGCGATCCGACCCTCGGTAGTCAGGGTGGTGGGTGGAGACGGCAAGCTTGATGAGGATGATCCGCCAACCAGTGTGGGCTCGGGGGTGGTGATTGTGGATAGTGGATTGATCCTCACCAATCTGCATGTGATCAGTGGCGCTAAAAAGATTGGCGTGGTGTTTTCCGATGGTACCGAGTCTGAGGCGCGCGTGGTCAGCACCCAGCCCGAAAACGATCTGGCGGTGATTCAGGCCACTACGCTGCCTGATGATCTTGTCGCAGCAAAACTGGGCTCCACCCGGGAACTTCAAGTGGGTGATCATGTGCTGGCAGTGGGCTTTCCCTTCGGAATAGGCCCTTCAGCCTCGGCGGGCATTGTGAGTGGGCTCAAGCGGGCACATGAAACCCAGGACGGCACGCGCCCACTGAGCAACCTGATCCAATTTGATGCTGCTGCCAATCCTGGCAATTCTGGCGGCCCGCTGGTGAGTGCGCAGGGTGAGGTGCTGGGGATAGTCACAGGCATTCTTAATCCCACCCAACAGCGTGTGTTTATCGGCATCGGCTTTGCAGTACCCATCGAGTCAGCAGCATCTGCGGTGGGTATGCCGCCTTTTTGATTTTGAGGAGAATCTCCAGTGAGTGCTCAAGCGTTTGATTCCCGTTCGGCATCGGCCCCTGATGGTGAGCATATTGCCGCGCTGATGGAGTCGATTCTTTACGAGGTCAAGAAGGTCGTGGTTGGGCAGGACCATTTTCTTGAACGGGTGATGGTCGCTTTGCTTGCGCAGGGGCACCTGCTGGTCGAGGGGGTGCCGGGGCTGGCAAAAACCCTCACGATCAAGACACTTGCGCAAGTTGTGCGGGGGTCATTCAAGCGGATTCAATTCACTCCGGATCTAGTGCCTGCGGATTTGATCGGCACCCGGATGTATAACCAAAAGAGTGGCGAGTTCAGCACCTCGCTCGGGCCGGTGTTTGCCAACCTGCTGCTTGCCGATGAAATCAATCGTGCGCCTGCCAAAGTGCAAAGCGCATTGCTTGAGGTGATGCAGGAGCGCCAGGTCACGATCGCAGGTGAGTCTCATATGGTGCCCCGGCCCTTTGTTGTGATGGCCACGCAAAATCCGATTGAAACCGAGGGCACCTATCCCTTGCCCGAGGCGCAGGTGGATCGTTTCATGATGAAGGTGCTGGTGGACTATCCCACGGAAGATCAGGAGTTTGTGATTGTTGAGCGGGTGATCGGCGAGCCTGCAAGTGTGGCCAGTGTGGCCTCCACCGAGCAGCTGGCGCAGTTGCAGCAGCAATGTCGACGCGGCTATGTGGACCCATCCTTGATTCGTTACGCAGCGCGGCTGGTCAATGCAACCCGTTTTCCCAAAGCTCATGGCCTGGATGATCTTGAAGGCATGCTCACGTTCGGCGCGAGCCCACGGGCCACGATCAACATGATTGAAGGCGCACGCGCGCTGGCTTTTCTGCGGGGCCGCACTTATGCGCTGCCTCAGGATCTTGTGGATCTCGTACCCGATGTGTTGCGTCATCGATTGGTGTTGTCCTATGAGGCTCTGGCCGAGGGGCTGAGTGCCGATGCGCTGATTGCCAAGGTGCTCAAGAAGCTACCCCCGCCAGACAAGGTCTTGCAATCCCATGGAGCGCTGGCAGCGTGAATCTGCTTGAAGCTGCGCCGGAAGCGGTCCTGGGCAGGATAGAGTGGACGGTGTTGCGTCGGTTGGCAGGCGAGCTGCATGGGGATTATCGCAGCTTGCTTCGCGGCCTGGGTGTCGATCTGGCGGATTTACGCGAGTATCAGTTTCATGATGATGTGCGCCATATCGACTGGAATGTCACAGCCCGATTGCAAGTGCCCTATGTGCGGGACTATTTTGAAGATCGCGAAATCACCGCCTGGCTATTGCTTGATCTGAGCGGTTCGATGGATTTTGGTTCGGGCGAGCGCACCAAGCGCATGCTGGCCATTGAATTGGCCACGCTGATTGCATCCATGCTCATGCGCCACGGTAATCGGGTGGGCATCATGCTCTATCGCAATCAGGTGGAGCAGGTGTTGCCTGCGCGTCATGGCCGAATCCATTTGCTCAACATGATTCGTAGTGCCCAGAATTGCCTGGCCCGTCCTTCCAAAGCCACCGATCTCGAAGCGTTTATCCGCCGCGCGAACGCCAGTATTCGAAGGCGGTGTGCAGTGTTTGTAATTTCTGACTTCGTAGCGCAATCGGGATGGGAAAGTGCCTTGGGCAGCATGACGCAGCGCCATGATGTGACTGCGCTGCGCTTGAGTGATCCGCTGGAAGAAGTGATGCCCGATTTGGGTTACATGATGATGCGCGATGCCGAGACCGGAGAAAGCTTGTGGGTGGATACCCATGATGCCGGGTTTCGTCGGCGCTTCAAGCAACTTGCACTCAAGCGCCGCGAGCTGGTGGAAACGGCTTTGGCGCGTGCGATGGTAGACACCCTGGAAATCAGCACTGAGGACGATCCGGTGGATGCATTGCTTGTATTTGCGCAACTGCGCAAGGCACGTTCGCGCTCGGGAGCTGGCGGGTATTCCGCAGCTTATGCCGGGGCCGAGCTTGAAGCCAGCTTGAACGGGGAGCAAGGCATGAGGAGGTCAGGCTGATGAATCCAATGAGTTTTCAATGGCCGAATTTCCTTTGGCTTCTCATGCTCGTCCCGCTATTGCTGTGGTTTTATTGGTGGGTGCTGCAGCGTAAAAAGAAGGTCGCCTTGCGGTACTCCTCCCTGGGCATGGTGCGTGAGGCTATGAAGGGTGCGAGCAGTTGGCGTCGGCATGTTCCGCCTGCGCTTTTTCTGCTGGCGATGATCGCTTTGATACTTGCCGCGGCGCGTCCTTCCGCAGTGATCACCTTGCCGTCGCAAACCAAGACCGTGATTTTGGCAATGGATGTATCGGGCAGCATGCGCGCCACCGATGTGTCCCCAACCCGCATCAGTGCCTCGCAGGAAGCGGCTCGCACGTTTGTGACGGACTTGCCTGCGAACACCCGGATAGGGTTGGTGGCATTTGCCGGCACGGCGATGCTGGTTCAGCCGCCCACTGAAAATCGCGAGGAGGTACTGGGTGCGATAGAGCGCTTTCAGTTGCAACGCGGCACAGCCGTGGGCAACGCAATTGTGGTGTCTTTGCAGACTTTGTTTCCCGATCAGGAGATCGAAATCAAAGGGATGATGGGCCGCACCCAGCCACAGGAAAGCTTTGGTGGGCCTTTGCCCAAGAAGGACAAAAAGCCCTTTAAAGCGGTACCACCCGGCTCCTATGCCTCGGCCACCATCATTGTGCTGAGTGATGGGCAAACCACGACTGGTGCGGATCCTTTGGAGGCGGCCAAGCTGGCCGCAGAGCGCGGGGTCAAGATTTTTACCGTGGGCTTTGGTACGCCCAATGGCGAGATCATGCTCGATTCCGGCTGGCGCATGCGGGTGCGTCTGGATGAAGAAACCCTCAAGCAAATTGCCGCCACGACCGTCGGCGAATACTTTTATGCCGCGTCTGGCGCAGACCTCAAGCAGGTGTATGAGGCCTTGAATTCCCGCTTGGTACTTGAGCGCAAGGAAAGTGAAATCACCGCGTTGTTTGCCTTGGGCGCGTTACTGCTTTCCATTTTGGCGGGCGGCTTGTCATTGCTCTGGTTTAATCGTTTGCTTTAAGCCTCTGATTTAACCCCTGCTTTAACCCAGGCGGGGCTCTTTCAACGTGGCGCAATGCGGGCCACCGCCTACCCAGTTTAATCCGATGGCATCGATCAGGCTGATTCGATAGCCTGGTAGTGCATCGCTGAGTAATTGTATGACTTGATCTTGAAGCCAAGCGGGTGTGCCGTGAGACCGGTAGTCGGGCAAGATCAGGTGATTGTTGACGATGACAAAGTTCAGGTAGCTTGCCACCGCCATTTGAATCAGCTCATCGCCCTGCTTCAAATTCTCGCGCGGATGAAAGAAGTCGGCGGTCCATTGATCCGACCAAGCGGGATCGGCATTTTCTGATAGCACTATGCTGCGTTGAATCGGACGCGGCATCGGCAGCTTGATGACTCGCAGGCTTTGTCCGCGATGATCACGGGCCTGGCTGAGGATGTCATAGTTGGTTTGCATGCGCAGCAGATTCAGCGCAACCACTGGATGTTCGCGCGCGAGTTTTGCATCGGGCCAGGCCAGCGCTACGGTGGATGGCGCGATAAAGCGCACAAACTCATCGGTGTGCCCGCCAGTACCCCAGCCCACATAACCGCGAGTGATCACCGAGCGCAAATGGGGATCTTCCGCCAGCCCGGCGGGCAGCCAGATGACTTTCGTGACGCCAGGCAAGCGCAGCAATTGCCTTTCAATTTCGCCGATGGACAGGCGGGAGTTACGCTGCATCAGCAAGGCCCGATTCGCGATCATCAGCCCCTGTCCGTTTACTTCAACAGCACCACCTTCAATCGTGATGCTTGATCTCAGCACCGAGGCGCGGGTCAGGCGTGCGATACGCTGATCGAGCACTTGTTCAGGCGGACGGGCCGGGCCACTGCATTGGGCGATTCGGGTGGGTTCATTGCGATGCCGGTTGGCGCACCATCCGGGCAGGCCATACTGATTCCATTGAAAGTCCACAACACCAAGTGTAGTAGGGCGTCCAGCGCTCGCTGGTGCGTGGGCAAATACCGCTGCATCACGCAAGAAAAACATCGCGGTGGATTCCACGCTGAAGCGCAGGCGCTGAGTATCAATGCCTGATTCATTGAGCAACTGGCGAGCGGCATTCGCTTTGGCTTGGGTTGATACCAGGATGCGTATCGGCACATGATCGATCAGCAGCCTGACCAACGCCGTGGTGAACTCTGCATGGCCCTGGTCATAGCCCATCCATAGCGCAGCGGTTGGCTCAAATTCACCCGGTATGCGAAACATCGAAGGGCTTTGCGCAAACGTACCTGCGGGCTTGGTGGCAGCAAGCAGGCCCCCGATAGTGGCGATCAATTGGCGCCGCGAAACGCACACGTTGGGGCTGGAGCGCACCTGCATGAAACCTTTACATCAATACGATGTCGTACTGCTCCTGACCATACACGGTCTCGACCTGCAAGGCTACCGTCTTGCCAATCGCTGCGCTCAAGCTGGCAAGCGGTTGGGCCTCTTCTTCAAGAAACAGATCAATGACAGGTTGGGATGCAACGACACGAAATTCGCGCGGGTTGAACTGCTTGGCTTCGCGCTCGATCTCACGCAGGATTTCATAGCAGATAGTGCGCGCAGTCTTGACATGACCTTTGCCGGCGCAAACTACGCAGGACTCACTCACGATATGCGACAGGGATTCGCGGGTGCGCTTGCGGGTCATTTCAACCAACCCAAGTGAAGTGAAGCCATTGACGGCAGATTTGGTGCGGTCACGAGCCAGAGCTTTGCGCAGTTCGCTGAGCACGGTATCGCGATGCTCCTGAGCGGCCATGTCGATGAAGTCAAGAATGATGATGCCGCCAAGATTGCGCAGGCGCAATTGGCGTGCGATTGCATGGGCGGCTTCGAGATTGGTCTTGAAAATGGTTTCATCGAAATTGCGCCCGCCAACAAACCCTCCGGTATTCACATCAATCGTGGTGAGCGCTTCGGTTTGATCAATGATGAGGTAGCCGCCGCTTTTCAGATCAACCCGCCTGGCCAAAGCCCGCTCGATCTCGTCATCAATGGAATGCAACTCGAAGATCGGTCGGTCGCCAGCAAACATTTTCAGCTTGCCAGTTATGCTCGGGGTGTATTGCCGGGCAAACTCGCGCAATGCTTCAAGCTCGCCCGCATGATCAATTTGGATGACAGTGGTTTGCTCATCAGCGATATCGCGCAAGGCCCGCTGCGTCAGACTCAGATCCAGATAGAGCAAATAGGGCGCGGGCTGCTTGCCGCTCAAGCCAAGAATCTGTTGCCAGCGTTTTTGCAGATAGTCGATATCGGTGCGCAAGTCATCATCACTCGCCTCCTCTGCAGAAGTGCGAATGATGAAGCCGCCTTTTGCGCCTTCGGGCATCAAACCCTGCAGGCGTTGGCGCAATTGGGAGCGCTCGGTTTCATCCCCGATACGCTGCGAGACACCGATATGCGGGTCTTGGGGCAAATGCACGAGCAAGCGCCCGGCAATACTGATCTGTGTGGACAGGCGAGCGCCTTTGGTACCGAGAGGATCCTTGATGACTTGCACCATCAGGGTCTGGCCCTCGAACAAGACTTTCTCGATAGGCGCTGTTGCATTATTGGAGCTCTTGCTATTGCCCTGCCTGGCTTGCCAGACATCGGCCACGTGCAAAAATGCCGCGCGCTCCAGGCCGATGTCGACGAATGCCGATTGCATACCCGGCAAGACCCGCGAGACCTTGCCCAGATAGACATTGCCCACAATGCCGCGGGTTGCAGCACGCTCTATCAGGAGTTCCTGAATCGCACCCTGCTGCACAATGGCCACACGGGTCTCATGCGCAGTGTGGTTGATAAGAATCTCTTGGGTCATAGCTTGAGAAGTTGCGCGGTTTCGTAAAGCGGTAGTCCGATGATACCGCTGGCACTACCTTCAATTTTTCGCACGAAGCGCGCCGCTCCGCCTTGATAAGCGTAAGCGCCAGCCTTGTCCATGGGCTCACCTGTGGCGACATACTCGCGAATCTGGGTAATACTCAATCGCGCGAACAATACCCGCGAACGGCTCAATACCACCTTGGGTTGCCAGCTTTCGGGTCGGGCCACAGCCACTGCGGTGAGCACTTTATGAGTTTTGCCGCTTAGCGCCTGAAGCATAGAGCAGGCCTCGTTAGCGTCAGCTGGTTTACCCAGAATCGTGCTGCCGAGCGCCACGGTGGTGTCGGCTGTGAGGATCGGCAGGGCAGGAAGGTTGCGCGATAAGCGCCGCTCGCACGCCGCCTGGAGTTTGGCTAAAGCCACCCGCTGCACATATTGCACCGGGGTTTCGCCTGGCAAGCGAACCTCCAAGGCTTCGGCAGCCTCGGCTTCCTCTGCCAAGGGCCAAAGTGGCTCGAAGGCAACGCCGAGCTGGCGCAAGAGCTCCTGGCGTCGCGGGCTTTTGGAAGCCAGATAAATCTTATTCACGATGGTAGGGGTGGCCGGTCATCAAGGACCAGGCTCGGTAGAGTTGTTCGGCGAGGACCACGCGAACCAGGGGGTGCGGCAAAGTGAGGCTGGAGAGCTTGAGGGTTTCGTCGGCTTTGGCCTTGAATCCTGCATCCAGACCATCCGGGCCGCCGATGATGAGGCAAGGGCTGCGCCCACTTTCCTGCCAGGTTTGCATGCGTTGGGCCAAAGCGCTGGTGGTGAGGTCTTTGCCATGCTCATCCAGCACAATTCGCAGGGATTGGGCTGGTAATGCAGTTTCGATCGCCTGGGCTTCGCGCTGCATCCACTGAATGGGCGTGGCAGTGCTGTCACGGATGGCCGCCTTGACCTCCACCCACTCAACAGCCCAGGCGGGTGGCAACCGCCGGGTGTAGTCATTGACGGTGTCGTAAACCCAGCTGGGCAGCCGTTGCCCAACCGCAATCACACGAATTGCGGGTTTAGTGGAGCCTGCCCGACTAGCGCCCGCCACGTGGGGCAGGGGCCTTGCGCGCTCCAGTCGCTCCGGAGGGCGCTTTCCTGGCAGCCGAAGTTTTAGCGGCTGGCTTGCGCGCTGGGCGGTCGGTTTCCGTGCTGCGCCCGGCAGTGGCTCTTGCAGCGGAGGGTTTGCTGGCTGAGGGCTTGCTTGCTGCAGGTTTCCTCGCGGCAGTTTTTTTCGACGTTGCAGCAGGAGCCTGCTCGGGTTCGTCTTCTTCTTCAACCACAGCTCCGGGCGATACTGCACCCAGGCGCACGCGCACCCGCTTGGCACCCCAAAGCTCTTCAAGGTTGTAGTACTGGCGGATCGCGGGCTGCATCACATGGACAATTACATCGCCAAGATCAACAAGTACCCATTCGCCTGTGTCTTCGCCTTCGATCCTGATCTGGTCGATCCCGGCCGCTTTCGCCTGATCACGCAGATGCATGGCGAGCGAGCGGGTTTGTCGATTCGAAGTACCACTCACCACTACCACCCGGTCAAACAGCTCGGTGATTGCAGTCGAGTCATAGACTTCGATGTTTTGCCCCTTGACGTCTTCCAGGGCATCCACTACCAGACGTTGTAATTTACGAAGATCCAATCAAACTCCTTTGGTGTACAGCTGATGCTGTGCGATGTAAGCCGCGACCGTTGGCGGCAATAATGCTCCAACATCATGTCCGGCGGCAAGGTCTGCCCGCAGGCGGGTAGAGGATACCGGCATGAGCGGCATACGGAAAAACACGATCGAGCCTTGCGCGACATCCGGCAATATTTGCACTCCGGATCCCCGCACCAAGGCTTCAACTGCGGGTGGAAAGTCTTGTAGTGCCACCTGCTCGCGCTGTGTCACTGCAATATGCGCCAGGCCAAGTAATTCTTCGAAGCGATACCAGGTGGACAGGTTGTGCAGCTGATCACTGCCCATCAACAACACCAAGCTGGTGTCAGGGCCAAAACGCTCTCTCAGGATCTTGAGCGTAGGCACAGTGTAACTGGGCGTGCGCCCCTTAAGCTCAACAGCATCCACCATGATACGCGAGGCGAGCTCCTGATCGAGGGTTTGCAGTGCCAGGCGCAGCATTTCCAACCGTGCTTCAGGGCTGGCCCCGGGGGCTGATTTTTGCCAGGAGCGCTGCGCCGGGATCACCAGCAATTGATTAAGCTTCAGCGTTTCAATAGCCCAGCGCATCAACATCAAATGCCCACAATGCACCGGATCAAAGCTGCCGCCGAAGATGCCGATACGCGGGCGCGGTGCAGCTTGGTTCAGGGCGTCAGCCAATCGCGGGGCTGCAGTAGGTGGGTGGTTAGGCGCGCTTCAGGCGAATCGGCTTGCGGCTCCCAGCGATACTTCCAGCTGACTCGGGGTGGCATCGACATCAGTATTGATTCAGTACGCCCGCCCGATTGCAGGCCAAACAAAGTGCCTCGGTCAAACACCAAATTAAATTCCACATACCGGCCACGTCGATAGGCCTGAAACTCACGCTCACGCTCGCCATAGGCCCGGTCCCGGTTACGTTCAACAATCGGCAGATAAGCCAACAGGAACGCATCGCCCACTGAGCGCTGAATCGCAAAGCAGCGCTCAAAGCCGCCCTCGCTTAAATCATCAAAAAACACGCCGCCTATGCCACGTGGCTCATTGCGATGCTTGAGAAAGAAGTAGTCATCGCACCATGTTTTGTAGTGCTGATGCAGCTCGGGGCCGAAGGGATCGAGGGACTGCTTGCAGGTGAGATGGAAGTGGCGGGCATCCTGATCATCAAGATAGTACGGAGTGAGATCCATGCCGCCGCCGAACCACCACACCGGCTCGGCATCGCTGCCGGCCGGAGGATTGGCAATAAAGAAGCGCACATTCATATGCACGGTGGGCACATAAGGATTACGCGGATGCAGCACCAGCGAAACTCCCATCGCTTCCCAGGCCCGATTGGCCAGCTCCGGGCGGGCTGCGGTGGCCGAGGCGGGCATCTTGGTGCCCAAAACATGCGAAAACCCGACGCCCGCACGCTCGAAAAACGCGCCTTCCTCCAGCATGCGACTGATCCCGCCGCCGCCTTCTGGCCGCTCCCACTGATCGCGCATGAAGCTGTGGCCATCCACGCCTTCAAGCGCCTGCACAATGCGCTCTTGCAAGCCGGTGAGGTAGTCCTTGACCGCGCGGCTATCCAGCATTGCGTTTGCGTCCGATGGCTTGATAACCAATGTCATGGCGGTATTGCATTCCCCGGAAGTGGATGGGTGGGCCCTCATGGCCATCAATCGCCCGGTAGGCGGCGAGTTGGGCCATTTTGACTGAATCGCCAAGCGCGGTCACGCATAACACCCGGCCGCCACTGCTTACTACGCCGGCATCGCTGGATCGGGTGCCTGCGTGAAACACCATCTGATCCTCAGCGCCATGATTACCCCGAGGGTTGAGTCCTTGAATTACATCCCCAACGACCGGCTCATCAGGATAGTTTTGCGCGGCAAGCACTACGCCAAGCGCGGTGCGCCGATCCCACTGCAGCTCGATCTGATCGAGTTTGCCATCGATCGCGGCATCCAGGGCCAAAGTAAAGTCAGATTTGAGCCGGGCCATGATCGGCTGGGTTTCCGGATCACCGAGGCGGCAATTGAACTCAAGCGTTTTTGCCTTGCCCTGCGCATCAATCATCAAGCCCGCATACAAAAACCCGGTGTAAGGAATCCCGTCTTTGGCCATGCCTGCAACCGTGGGAGCGATGATTTCTCGCAGCACCTGCGCATGCGCTGAAGGCGTGACCACCGGGGCCGGCGAATAAGCGCCCATTCCACCGGTGTTGGGGCCCTGGTCGGCATCCAGCAAACGCTTGTGATCCTGGCTGCTGGCGAGCGCAAGAATATTCTTGCCATCGACCATCACAATGAAGCTGGCTTCCTCGCCCACCAAAAATTCTTCGATCACGACCCGAGCGCCTGCCGAGCCCATCTTGTTGTCGATCAGCATGGCATCAACTGCTGCGTGAGCTTCAGCCAGCGAACTCGCTACCACTACGCCTTTGCCGGCAGCAAGGCCATCAGCCTTGATGACAATTGGCGCGCCATGCTGATCGATATAGGCATGCGCTTGGGCCGCATCGGTGAAGGTTGCATAGGCCGCCGTGGGGATCTGATGGCGGATCATGAAGCGCTTGGCAAAATCCTTGGAAGACTCCAATTGGGCAGCCAGTTTGCTCGGGCCAAAAATGCGCAAGCCTTTCGAGCGAAACAGATCCACGATGCCCGCGGCGAGAGGTGCTTCGGGCCCTACCACTGTCAGGCCGATACCCTCATGCTCGGCAAATGCGGCCAGAGTGTTGAGATCCGTAATGGGCAGATTCACCAGATCGGGTTCGAGTGCGGTGCCGCCATTGCCCGGCGCTACAAATACCTTTTGCACGCGCGGTGATCGCGCAATACGCCAAGCCATCGCATGCTCTCGACCACCACCACCAACCACAAGCACTTTCATCGTCAGGCAGCAATCACAGCACTGGTAAACACCTGCTGCACATCATCAAGTGACTCCAGCACATCGAGCAGCTTTTGCATGCGCTGCGCATCATCGCCCTCAAACACCACTTCCATGCTGGGCTTCATGGTGACTTCGGCAACCTCGGCTTTCAGGCCCGCAGCTTCCATTGCGGCTTTGACGTTGGAGAAGTCATAGGGGCTGCACAGCACTTCAATGCCACCCTCTTCATCGCTGATCACATCCTCAGCGCCGGCCTCAAGCGCAACTTCCATGACCCGATCCTCGGAGGTGCCCGGGGCATAAAGCAATTGGCCACAGTGTTTGAACAAAAACGCTACCGAGCCATCGGTGCCCAGGTTGCCGCCGTATTTGGAAAAGGCATGACGGACTTCAGCGACGGTGCGGGTGCGGTTGTCGGTCATACAATCCACAATCACGGCCGCGCCATTGATGCCATAACCTTCATAGCGGATTTCTTCATAGTTGACGCCTTCCAGGCCGCCAGCGCCGCGCTGCACTGCGCGCTGCACGGTTTCCTTGGACATATTGTTGTCCGATGCTTTGTCCATCGCCAGGCGCAAGCGCGGGTTAGCCGAGGCATCCGCCCCGCCCATTCGGGCAGCTACTGTGATTTCCTTGATGAGTCGGGTGAATACCGCACCGCGTTTGGCGTCTTGCCGCCCCTTGCGATGCTGAATATTGGCCCACTTCGAATGTCCAGCCATGGTCTGAAGGCAGTAAGATCGTGAACCTTGGATTTTACCATTGGGATTCAGAATGTCCGGCTCCGTGCTTGCCCCCCTCGATCTGGCCAAACAAGGTCAGCATGTTTTTGGCATCTTGCCAGCGATGGCCAATCGGCATGGCTTGATCACTGGCGCTACCGGCACCGGCAAAACCGTGACCCTGCAGCGCCTGGCCGAGCAGCTCAGCGCCATTGGCGTGCCGGTGTTTATGGCTGACGTCAAGGGCGACCTGGCCGGGTTGGCCCAGGCTGGGGCGGTAAATCCCAAGCTGGTCGAGCGCTTGCAGCAACGCGGCATCACCATGCCCGATCCGCAGGCCTTTCCAGTCACGCTTTGGGATGCCTATGGCGAGCAAGGTCATCCTTTACGGGCCACGATCAGCCATGTGGGGCCACTTTTGCTCGCGCGCATGCTCAATCTCAATGAGATTCAGGCTGGCGTACTTCAGTTGGTATTCAAGATCGCCGATGAACGTGGCTTGCTTCTTCTGGATGCGAAGGATTTGCGCGCCATGCTCCAGTTTGTGGGGGAGAACGCCAAGGAGTTCACTACCGAGTATGGCAATGTGTCTGCTGCCTCGATTGGAGCGATTCAGCGCTCGATGCTGACTCTGGCCGAGCAGGGCGGCGACAAGTTTTTTGGCGAACCGATGCTCAATCTGGCCGATCTGATGCAAACCGATGCGCAAGGCAGAGGAGTCGTCAATATTTTGGCTTCCGATAAATTGCTTAATGCCCCGCGTCTTTACGCTTCATTTCTGCTTTGGCTGCTCTCGGAGCTGTTTGAAACCCTGCCCGAGGCGGGAGATTTGGAAAAGCCCAAGCTGGTGTTCTTTTTTGATGAAGCGCATCTGCTCTTTAATGAAGCTCCCAAGGCCTTGCTGGAGAAAGTCGAGCAAGTGGTCAGGCTGATTCGTTCCAAGGGGGTGGGCGTGTTTTTTGTGACTCAAAACCCGCTTGATGTGCCCGATACCGTGTTGGCGCAATTGGGCAATCGTGTGCAGCACGCCTTGCGTGCCTTTACCGCCAAGGATCAAAAGGCAGTGAAAGCCGCGGCCGATACCATGCGCGCCAACCCCGAGTTTTCCGCAGCCCAGGTGATCACTGAGCTTGAGGTGGGCGAAGCGCTGATTTCCTTGCTCGATGCCAAGGCGCGGCCGGAAATCGTGCAACGAGCTTTTGTGATGCCTCCAGCTTCGCGCATTGGCCCGCTCAATGATGATGAGCGCGCTCAGGTGATTCGTGAATCGTTGGTGGCTGGGGTTTACGACACCGCAATTGATCGCGAATCGGCCTATGAAAAGTTAAAGGGGCCGACCCACCCGACCGAGGGGGCAAGCCCTTCGGCCGAACCATCGGAGGCCAGCGGCGGCTGGGCCGAGCGCATGAAGGATATGGCGGGCGAGGTGCTGAGCAGCAAATCCGGGCGCGGCGATTCGGTGTTGCAGGCGCTCACCAAAAGTGCTGCTCGCTCGATCGGATCAACCCTGGGGCGTGAAATCCTGAGAGGGGTATTGGGCTCGATCATGCGAAAGCGTTGATGGGAAAGCATTAGTGGGTAAACATTGATGTCGCCCTATCACCAGGGGATGCTGCTGGCCGCCGTCGGCACGATTTGTTTTTCAGCCAAGGCGGTGTTCGTCAAGCTGATGTATCGCTATGGGGCAGACCCCATGAGTGTGCTCGGTTTGCGCATGGCGTTTGCATTCCCCATGTTTGCAGTGCTGGCCTGGTGGGTTGATCGCAAGGGCCGCCCCAGGTATAGCGCACGCGATTGGCAGGCGATCTTGCTACTCGGCACAGTGGGGTACTACCTGGCCAGCTTTCTTGATTTCCTTGGGCTGCAATACATCACCGCTGGCCTGGAGCGAATCATCCTTTATTTGAACCCCACTCTGGTGTTGTTGATTTCAGTGGTGTGGCTCAAGAAGTCGGTATCCCGCAGGCAATGGGTGGCTCTGGGCATGGCTTACGCCGGCGTGCTGTTTGTGTTTTGGCATGACCTGAAGCTCGAAGGCGGCAATTTGCCTTTGGGTGCCGCGCTGGTATTCGGCAGTGCGGTGAGCTATGCGGTGTATTTGGTGATGGCAGGCGAGATGGTGAAAAGAATCGGCTCCTTGCGCCTGACTGCCTATGCCACGCTTGTGGCTTGTGCGCTATGTGTGGCGCAGTCCTTGATTCTCAATCCATCGGGCATGTTTATCCAGACGTCTGAGGTCTACGGCATTTCGCTGGTCAATTCCCTGTTTTGCACCTTCGTGCCGGTGTTGTTTGTGATGCTGGCAATCAACAAGGTGGGCTCATCAGTCACCGCACAAACCGGTATGCTTGGGCCTGTATCTACAATTGCATTGGCCGCCTGGCTTCTGGGCGAACCCATTACAAGCACCCAGCTCATTGGCACAGCGATTGTGCTGGCGGGCGTATCCATTTTGACAATCAGGAGCACATCACATGGGGACGAAAAACATGGCAAAAGCAATTCGCATTGAACAGGCTGGCGGGCCCGAAGCTCTCAAGCTGATGGAGGTTGATGTGGCTGCGCCCAAGGCAGGCGAGGTCACCCTCAAGCAACATGCCTGTGGCCTGAACTATATCGACGTGTATTTCCGCACTGGCGCGTATCCCCTGCCGATGCCGGCGACCATTGGTATGGAAGCCGCGGGTGTGGTCACAGCCGTGGGTTCGGGTGTCAGTCATTTGAAGGTGGGTGATCGCGTGGCCTATGCCAGCCAGCCACCGGGCGCTTATGCCACCGACCGGACCATGTCTGCCCAGCATCTGGTGAAGTTGCCCAAGTCGATCGACTTTGATACTGGTGCGGCGATGATGCTCAAGGGCCTGACGGTGCAATATCTGTTTCGTCGCACGTACAAGCTGCAAAAGGGGCAGACCATTTTGTTCCATGCGGCGGCAGGCGGTGTGGGCCTGATCGCGATGCAATGGGCCAAAGCCCTGGGCGTGACAGTGATTGGCACGGTAGGGTCCGAGGAAAAAGCAGCCCTGGCTCGTGCGCATGGTTGCGATCACACCATTCTCTACAACAAGGAAAACATCGTGGAGCGGGTGCGCGAAATCACCAAGGGTGCAATGGTGCCGGTGGTATACGACTCGGTCGGTAAGGATACTTTCCAGGCCTCGATGGATTGCCTGCAGCCCTTCGGCCTGATGGTGAGTTTTGGTGGCGCTTCAGGCCCTGTGCCGCCCATGCCGCTCACCGCGCTCAAGGGCTCTCTGTATGTGACCCGGCCCTCATTGTTTCCCCACATTACCAAGCGCGAAAATCTGGACGAGATGGCCGCAGATCTGATGAAGATGGTGAGTTCGGGCAAGGTCAAGATCAAGATCGATCAGCGCTTTGCACTGGCGGATGCTGCTTTGGCCCATCAGGATCTGGAAGCCCGTAAAACCACGGGCTCAACCATTTTGCTGCCCTAGTGTTCTTGATCCTTGGTTTTGCTGATTCGCGGTGTTGCTGACCATGGACCCCGCTCGCTTGGCTAGCCCTTTTGGCATCTACTGACTTACGGCGATATGCGTCGCTGGCTCGTCTTTATGGCGAGTCGGCGATTGACGCTTTGCAGGCGACCCATGTGGTGGTGTTGGGTGTAGGCGGGGTGGGGTCGTGGGCAGCCGAGGCTTTAGGGCGCAGTGCGGTGGGGCATCTCACGCTGATTGACCCGGATCATGTGGGTGAGTCGAATTTGAACCGGCAGGTGTTGGCCCTCGAATCTACGCTGGGTGCGGCCAAGGTCGATGTGATGGCCGCGCGGCTGCGTGATATCGACCCGCAAATCCAGGTGCATGCGATTGATCAGGCGGCGGATGTGAATAACCTCGCCCAGCTGGTCCCCGGCCACACCATCGTGATTGATGCGGTTGATAGCGCTTCAGTCAAAGCGGCATTAATCGCCTTGTGCCAAGCGCGCGGGCAAGCATTGCTGGTTTGCGGAGCAGCGGGCGGGCGCACCCAGCCCCAGGCTTTGCGTATCGCGGATATCGCCCTGCTGAAGGGTGATCCCTTGTTGGCGACTGTGAGAGCGAAGTTGCGCCGCGATTTTGGATTTTCCCGCGATACTGGCCGCGCGATGGGGGTGATGGCTTTGCACAGTACTCAGGCCGCGACCGGCCAACAACCTGGCGATCAACACACCGGGGCTGCGCTCAACTGCGCGGGCTATGGATCAAGTGTGATGGTCACAGCAAGCATGGGGCTCGCAGCGGCCCAGTGGGCGGTGGATCAAGCTTTGGCGTTGGCGTCGCAAGCGCAAGGGGGCAAGCGTGTTTGAAAAGATCAAGGCGGGCGGTGCCCACCCGATTGAGCGCCCGGCGGCATGGGCCAGCTTTGGTTACTTCTTTTGTCTTCTTGCGGCCTACTATGTGCTGCGGCCCGTGCGCGACGAGATGGCCATGCAGTTGGGCCGCGGCGTGCTGCATGAGCTGCTGACTACCGTGTTCCTTGCGATGCTGGTGTTGGTGCCAGTGTTCGGATGGCTGACCAGCCGCTTCAAGCGTCGACAACTGCTCCCGTGGCTTTATGGTTTTTTTGGCCTTAACCTCATCGGATTCTTTTTCCTGATGATGGCCCAAGGCACACAAGCCCCATGGGTTGCTCGCCTGTTCTTCGTGTGGGTGAGTGTATTCAACCTGTTTGCGGTGTCGGTGTTTTGGAGCTTCATGGCTGATGTGTTCAGCACCGAGCAGGCGCGGCGCATGTATGGGTTCATTGCTGCGGGCGGCACTTGCGGTGCATTGGCTGGGCCATTGCTCACTGCAGGGCTGGTGGGCTTTGTTGGTGCCAAGGGCTTGATGCTGGTGTCGGCGTGTTTACTTATGGGCGCAATCCTGTTGTTGGTCCAGGTGCGGCGCTGGGCTGCAGTGCATGCCGGTGTGAGCTCTGCTGCTTCGGATCAGCCTATCGGAGGCGGAATATTCTCGGGCCTGGTGGACGTGGTTCGCAGTCCGTATCTGCTGGCTATCTGTTTTTTCCTGCTGTGCTACGCGCTTCTTTCCACCTTCCTGTATTTCCAGCAAATTGAATTGGTGCCCGCAGCGATCAGTGATTCGGTTGAACGCACGCGGCTGCTGGCGCAGGTTGATCTGGCAGTGAATTTCCTGACGCTTTTGGTGCAATTGGCTGCGTTTGATAAGTTGATCAAGCGCTTGGGTATCACCGGCATGTTGATCTGCATGCCGATCTTGTCGGTGATCGGGTTTGCTGCTCTGGCGCTCAGCCCCATGCTCTCGACGCTGCTGATTTTTGGCATCTTGCGCAGGGCTGGGGAATACGCGATCAGCAAGCCCTCACGCGAGACGCTGTTTAATGTGTTGCCGCCTGAGCAGAAGTACAAAGCCAAAAATGTGATCGATACGCTGGTGCATCGGTTTGGTGATGTGTCTTCGGGCTGGATTTACAACGGTTTGAAGTCGATGGGCCTGTCGATTACCGCGATGTCATGGGTGGCCGTGCCGGTGGGCGTGGCCTGGGTGATGATCAGTTTGTGGCTGGGTCGTGCGGCGCGCGCACGTCAGGAACTTGCGGTGCCACCTTCATCGGGCGGTACTGTATAGAGCTCGAATGGGGGCCCAAATGTCGCGCGATCAGTTTTGCGCCGGGTCCAGCTCCGGGAGGCGTTCAAGCGCTCGATAAAGCAGCGAGAAGTCGGGCGCTGTTTGCTCAAATAGTTGCTCAAAAGAATCGATCACAAAATAGCGTTGTTGAAAATCATCAATCAGGTAGCGGGTTTGCATCACTTCGATCAAATCAAAGGGGCGGCGCTGCGGGCTCGGATCGTCAAGGGCATAGCGGATCTCTCCGGGCGATGACAGGATGCCGGCCCCGTAGGCACGCAGTTCACCGCGCTCGCGAATCAAGCCAAATTCCACGGTGTACCAATACAGGCGCGCCAGATACTTCAAGCCACTGAGCCGATGGGCTTTCATGCCGCCTTGGCCATAGGCCTGCAAATAGTCGGCCATTTGCGGGCTGAAGAGCATCGGCACATGACCAAAGAAGTCGTGAAACATATCGGGCTCCACGATGTAGTCAAACTCATGGGGCTCGCGAATCCACACAGTGACCGGAAATTGACGCTGCGCAAGATGCCCGAAAAACACCGCATCAGGCAGCAAGCCCGGCACCGGCACCAAGCGCCATTGAGTGGCGGCGAATAGCTTGGCATTGACGGCATCAAGCTTTGGAATCCCATCGGCAAAGTCGAGTGCGGCCAGCGCCTGATTGAAGGCCTCGCAGGCCCGGCCTGCCAGCAATTCAAGCTGGCGGGAGTACAACCTTCGCCATACATCCTGGTGAGCTTCGGTGTATCGGCTGTAGTCCTGCTGAATGACAAAATCAGCGCCCAGATTTTGATACTCACCTCTCAGGCCGTGCTGCGAGCGTGCTGCCACATCCTTTGCGAATTGATCATCCTGGCTCATGCTTTGACCTGCGTTGGTGCTAAAGAGTGGAGTACTGATCCGGATTAAAAAATCGCTCAGCTGCCTGATAACGCTGCTCGGGGGCGATAGGCACGGGCAGGCCGGTTTCAGCGGCCTGGTGGAAAGTGAGTTCGATTTTCAGGCCATTGGGATCATGAAAAAACATCTGCCAAATCGGCTCGCCTGGGCGGTTTTGCTCGCGCCAGGAAATCCCGGCATGCTGCAGGCGTTCACGCATCTGCAGGAATCCTTGTGCGCTCAGGCTGAGGTGATCCACCACGCCAGCATCATTGTTTACAGCAATATGACCGGCTTGATCCTGCGCTGCACTTCCGGCATACACATGGATGATTGCAGTAGGTTCAGGGGCGGGTAACGCGAGCCATGCGCCTTCAAACTTGATCGAAGCCGGACGGGGTACGTTCATCAGGCCCAGCACATTGGTGTAAAAGCCAATCGTGGTCGGAAGATGCGCTGTGCGAATCGCGCAATGGAAGATGCCAGTGATCATCACAAATTCTCCTGTCTCGGGGTATGCTACGCGAAGCTTGTAGTGTGTTCCAAACGGATGCGGAGGTGGTTTGTGCGGCCGGCGGTTCTTAAGCTCGATATCAGCGGGATTCCCGAAGCCTGGGTCAATGTTGAAGAAGCGGCGCATTACTACGCCACCGATTCCGTGGCCTATTGCTATGGCGACATTTGCGCTTCACTACGAGGTGGTTTTTCGCGTCTGAATGCTCGCCGTTCGCAGATCGATATTCATCCGATCATTGCAATCAAGGGGCAAAGCGCGGCGGGCAAGCTGCTGAAGTCGCAGCCCCGGCTCACCCGATTCAACACCAAACTGTTTCAACGCGATCGCTTTACCTGCGCCTATTGTGGCGGGCATTACGAAGCCCGCTCCCTGGAGCGTGAACATATCGTGCCGTTTGCCCAGGGCGGCAAAGATACCTGGATGAATGTTGTTGCGGCCTGCCGGCCCTGCAATCAACGCAAGGCCAATCGCACCCCGGAGCAGGCGCGTATGCCTCTGCTTTACGTACCCTATGTGCCTACCCGCTGGGAGGATATGATCCTGCAAATGCGCCAAGGTCATGTGCTGGGCGATCAAATGGAGTTTTTGCGGGCCGGTCTGCCGCCTCATTCACGGCTGGTGTGATCTAGTTCACTGCGTCCCGGGTGGCCTGCACCTATTGTGCGGGCATGAACACACATCACTATGCGCTAAAAGGCGTTCGCCACCTCGTTGTCCTGTTTGGGCTGAGTCTGAGCGCCGTGGCCCAAGCGGGCCCCACAAGCTCCGTATCAGAGCCATCGAATTGCGTGGCACCTGGCAGTAGCGTTGTAAGCGCCACTGCCCCCGAATGTCAACAGCGGATTTCGCAAGCTGCACTCGACGCCTTGCTGATGGAGCATTTAGGTCAGCAGCAACCGGCTGACGACGGTTCCGATCGGGAGCCGCAAATGCGATCCATGGGCGAGATGGTGCGGGTTGAAACCACTTTGAGTTTTGAATCCTCCAGCAATGACGGCCCAGCGACTATCGTGGAGCGCAGCGCGCAAGTGCCCTTGCCGGGCGTGGCAATGTTATTGGGTATCGGTTTCTTGGCATGGCAGTTAGGCCGACCTCGGTCGGCCTCTTTTTCTTCCTGATCAGGTGCGCCAAAGCTGCATCTGACTCTCCAGCCCCTTGGGCGCAACCGGAAATACCTGGTTAATCGCCTGATCGGGTAGGCGCATCAAGCCGCCACAAGCCGAGCTCAGCACACTACGAAAGTCGGTGGTCACCGCGAGGTCGCGGCCTTCGTAAAGCGCTGCGCTATCAAGGCCGGGCCACCGGCCATGGATCTTGCCGCCCTGAACCTTCCCGCCCAATAGCCAAAGCGTATTGCCATGGCCATGATCGGTGCCCTGACTGCCATTCTGGCGTGCAGTGCGGCCGAACTCGGACATCACCATGATGGTGGTCTCGCGATAGCGTTCTCCGAGCTGCTTGACCAGTAAAGCCAGACCATCACCGAGCGACTGCAAGCGGTTGGCCAGCTGGCCTGTGCCCGCGCCTTGATTGACATGAGTATCCCAGCCCCCCACTGCTGCGAACGCCAGGCGAATGGATGAGTCGCGTCGCATCAGCATGCCCAGACGTGCCGCATCCTGCGCAAACCCGCTGGCAGTGATGGCGCCAACATCGGCCTTCGGATCCATGCCTTCTTCGAGCGGTGGCGTCAGGCCAGTCATGATGTCTCGCCTCGAAGCAATTGCATCCTGAGTGAGTTGTTTCAGTTGCGGGTCATTGGCATAGAGCCGCTGCAAGGACTGCTGCATCGGCTCGCGATCCAGTGCCGTGGTTTGAGTGGCTTGATTGCCTGACCCCAACACGGCGACTTGGTGTGGCCCTGCAAGCGCACGTGGCAGGTTGGTGCCAATGTTCAGGGCTTTGAGCAGGCGCTGATCGGGCAGCTGCGCAGCTAGCCTATTGAGCCAGCCACTGGAGGTGGATTTCACGCCAGGGGTGGCGGTTTCCATGTAGTCCTGGGCATCAAAATGCGAACGGGTCGGATCGGGCGAACCGCTAGCACACACAAACCCCAGCTGCTCCTGATCCCAAAGCGGCTTGAGTGCAGCAAGCGCAGGATGCAAGCCGAAGCGCCCATTCAGATCCAGCGCGCCATTGGCTTCACCCGGGCGAGCTACAGCGATGGTTGGCCGCAGCCGGTAATACTCGGGATCGGCATAAGGCACCAACACATTGAGCCCATCCACCGCCCCGCGAAGAAATACAACAACAAGCGCGTGCGACGAAGGATCCGGGTTCGCGGCCCAGGTTTGCCAGGGGCTGGTCAGCGCATAGGCGCCAAGTGCAGATTGAAGTAACTGACGGCGGTCGAAT
>JAIYCW010000020.1 GCA_027487815.1 Burkholderiales bacterium | reverse complement strand
TTGCGAATCTCGGTAGACTCGCACACCGGACAGGCCACAAGATCACGGGCCAACTGACTTTCGTAATCCTGCGCAGAAGCAAACCATCCCTCGAAGCGATGCTCCCGATCACAACACAAATTAAAAACCTTCATCTTGCTATTGTAGGCCGAGTGCCTTATCCCTGCTTGCCATGAGACAGCCTCTAACCATCACTGCCGCGCAAGCTTTAAGCAACATCAAACCCCCGACTTGCTTGATCGATGCGCGCTCGCCAGCAGAGTTTGCGCTGGATCATGTTCCGGGTGCGATCAACCTGCCTGTATTGGATGATCAAGAAAGGGAAATCATTGGCACCCTTCACGCCACGCATCCATTTGAAGCGCGTAGGCGTGGCGCTGCAATGGTGGCTGTGAATATTGCAAGAATGCTGGAGGGTCCGTTGGCTTCGCTTGCGCCCGATACTCCAATGGTCGTGTACTGCTGGCGTGGCGGCAATCGTTCTGGCGCGCTAGCAACCATTCTTGCTCGCGTTGGATGGAAGACCAGCGTGGTCGAAGGAGGCTACAAGGCATTACGTGCCGTACTTGTACGCGATCTTGATCGCTTGTCGCAAGGCCTGCAGTTTCAGGTATTAGCCGGGCGCACCGGTGTTGGCAAGAGCAGGATTTTGCAGGCGCTTGAGCGGCTGGGTGCCCAGGTTCTCGATCTTGAAGCGCTGGCCAAACATCGCGGCTCGGTATTGGGCGGACTGCCGGGCGAGCCTCAGCCCAGTCAAAAGCACTTCGAGGCTTTGTTGTGGAACACACTGCGCAACCTGAATCCAAAGCGCGTGGTTTTTGTAGAGTCCGAAAGCAAGAAGATCGGGCAGCGGCACGTTCCCGACACCCTGATTCGTATGATGCGGGCATCCCCGTGTTGCCGAATTGAGGCTAGCCTTGAGCTTCGCTCGGAGCTGCTTCTCGAGGAGTATCAGCACTTCATCCGGGAACCCGACCAACTGGTGCGCCAACTCGATTGCCTGGTGGGGCTACATGGTCATGCGGTGATCGATCAGTGGAAGCAGTGGATGCACCAGGGCCAGTGGATCACCCTCACCCGCGACTTACTGGCCCACCACTACGATCCGAGCTACGACAAATCCATGCAGCGCAACTATCGGCTGATCGCGTCAGCCCAAAGCTTCGAGCTTGCATCGAGCGAGCCCAGAGCGATTGAACTTTTGGCTCATGCCCTGATGCTTAGCGGTTCAACCCGAATCGAACCGCTTTCAATCGCGCCTTAATTCACCGAGGTTTTAGCGGCAGTTTTGAGATTTTTCTCGATCTTCAACTTGGCTTTGGAGGCTTCGAGAAAACCATTGAGCTCTTGCTGCGCCAATGCCTGAGAGTATTGCTGCTTAAGGGTCTCGCGACGCGCCTTGATCAAATCCTCGCTCGGAGCAATGGTCGACACCAGCATCACCACAGCGCTGCCTCCCTCATTGGTCGTCATCGAGGTATAGGCAGGAAGTTTTTCAGCGGATAACTTGAAGATCGCCTCTATGCCCGACGAGGGGATATCTTGCACCTGACCACGCCCGACCACCCTGGCGGCTTCGAACCCGGTGGCTGAAGCACCACCAACCAGCTCTTTCAACTTCGCCTCGGCGGCTTGCTTCGCCAGGCGCTGCGATTCCTGCTTGACCCACAGGGCCGTAAGCGCATCTTTCACCGTTTCCATAGGCCTCGTACTTGCTGGTGAATGCTCCACAACACGTGCGGCAACGAGGGTATTGGGAGCAATCTCCTGAGCTTCGATATTCTTTTTCTTGGCGATCGAATCAGGTGAAAACAACGCGCTCAACACCTTGGGATGGCTGATCGCGGCGATCGGAGGCACTCCGGCTGCAGGCGCTGGTCCCTGGCGAGTCAGGTTAGCGGCTGTCTGAATCGGCAACTTGAACTTCTCTGCCGCAGCGTTCAGATTGTCGCTTTGTTCGTAAACCAAATTGCCGAACTCTTCAGCCGCTTTGGCAAAAGCCTTATTGCCTTCCTGCTTGCGATATTCCGCTTCGATCTCCGCTTTTACCTGATCGAAGTTAGGCTGGCTTCCTGCTTTGATCGCAGCAAGACGAATGATATGGAATCCGAATTCGCTTTCCACCACACCACTGAGTTCGTTGGGCTTGAGCGCAAACGCCGCATCAGCAAACGGCTTTACCATCATGTCTGCGCTGAAAAAGCCGAGGTCCCCGCCCTGGACTGCCGAGCCCTTATCGTCAGAATTCTCTTTGGCTAGTTTTGCGAAATCGCCGCCCGACTTTGCGCGGTCCAACAAACCTTGAGCCTTGGCTTTTGCTGCATCTTTTGCAGCCGGTGCCGCATCCTTCGGAACAGCCACTAGGATGTGGCTAGCCTGACGCTGTTCAGCAACAGCATAACGCGCCTTGTTCTGCTCAAAATACTCCCGCACTTTCGCAGCATCAATCGGGACACTACCCGAAATCGATTTGGCATCAAGCACGATGTATTCGATCTTGACACTTTCAGGCACTTCGAACCCTTTTGCATTCGCCTCGTAGGTCTGCTTGAGCTGTTCATCGGAAGGCTTAAGCCCGGTCTCAAAGCCTTTAGCCGCGAAGGTGAGCAAGCGCACCTCACGCCGTTGCTCTTGCAGCCCGATCAAGCGGTCAATCACCTGATTGGGCAACCAGGCGGTTTGGGCCAAGGCTTCGGGGAGTGCCTGCAAGGCGATATCGCGCCGCAATTGATTCTCGAAATTGGTGATATCGAGGTTTTGTTGTGAAAGCAAGGCCCGATAACGCTCCATATCGAAACTGCCATCGGGTTTTTGCAAACCCGGAATACGCAGCAAGCTGGCGCGCAAACGTTCATCCGAGACATTGATGTGATGCTTGTTGGCCAGCTCAGCCAACACCCGCTGTGAGATCAACCCATCAAGAATTTCATTACGAGAGGCTTCGTTATCAAGCAGCTTTGAATCGAAGCTCCCACCAAACATTTGCTGCATTTGTTCGAGCTGGCGACGTTGCGCCTGCTCAAACTCGCCTCTGGAAATCTTTTGATCACCCACCCGGGCAATCGAATCATCGTTGCCCAAGAACTGGTCATAGCCCGACACCCCAAAAAACACAAAGGCCGGGAAAATCAGAATCAGCAGAACGAATTGCAACACGCGCTGGTGTTTGCGGATGGAATCAAACATGAGAAAACTTCATAAACGACGGAGATTAACCCTCGATTCTACAGCGCAAAGCTTGCGGGCTAATGCAATCAGCAAAATGTCGAGTAAGGAAGTCACCGATCGGCTAACGCCGAGCGACCTGAAGCGACCGCTCAGCGGCAAAGGGGAGTGCACCGGGCCCGGTGCATACCTTCCACCCCCACAATCCATGTACTGCATTTTCCAGGGTTATCCCTTGACCTTCCGGCCCGATACCAAGTTGATTGTCGGCTTCGCTCTTGCGTTAGGCCTGTTAGTCACCAATGCACGGGCCCAAACCAGTGCGGCAGAAGTCCGGTCGTACTCCATCCCCCACGAATGGATTGAGGTGCATGCTCGAACCAGGCTTCAAGCCTTGGTGCGAAAGGACGGCGTCGAAGCCATTCGGATCACGCCTTACTGGCGCCTTGGAGAAGGATCTCGCGGTGAACTCTCCGAAGACGAACGCGCTGAAGTCATCGCACAAATCGACGGCGATTTAAGCGGGCAACTCACTGCCCGCCCTGAACCCAGCTTACGCCTCGAAGTGATGGTGACCGAAGTCTGGCGTCCGATGCGGATGCTCAACGCCCTGCTATTTGCAATTCCCATCCCAGGCTCGGGCCCACTTCTGGCATCGCGTGGCGGAATCAGCATTGAGTCCACGGTGTTTGATCATCGGACAAATGCAGTGCTGGCCCGGTTGAAATGCTCCCAGCGTGCGGGGCTGAACAGTCTGGCGGGACTATTCGGCCGGGTGAGCGATGCGAAAGTGGCTGCTCGCCAATGCACCGAGCAACTCGTGCAATCTTTTGTAAACGGGCAACCCTTTAAGCCAGCCCTAGCCGCCACCGGCCCTGGAATGAGTGAGGCTGGCGCAAGCTCCATGTCATACCCCGAAGGCAATTCAGGCGCCGGACAATAGTTTTCTGCGCACCGCACGGCATCGCCCTGGATAAAAAAGGTTATCAAAAACGCGCTTGAGCGTTGCCGAGTACTCTCCAGGTTCAATTCCGCGATCTCGCAAGCCATTCAGCTATTCGGTTGCCTTCTTGATACGCAATATTCGTTGCGTTCCCTCACCTTCGATTCCCAGAAAGTCTCATATGCATGACATTATCGATACTGCGGTAGCCGCCGGCTCGTTCAAAACTCTCGCCGCCGCCCTCACGGCCGCTGGCCTTGTAGACACCTTGAAGGGCGCTGGACCCTTTACCGTATTTGCTCCGTCTGATGATGCATTCGCCAAGTTGCCAGCCGGCACCGTGGACGCTTTGCTCAAGGATATCCCCAAGCTCACAGCTATCCTCACCTACCACGTTGTCGCAGGCAAAGTTATGGCCGCTGATGTGATGAAGATGGACGGCAAAGCTGCCAAGACGGTTAATGGTGCTGAAGTCAAGATCAGCACTACCGGCGGCGTCAAGCTCAATGGCTCAGTAAACGTCGTCAAGACAGATATTGACTGCACCAACGGCGTGATTCACGTGGTTGATGCGGTTGTTATGCCGCCTGCCTAAGGTGCTTGACCGGGATGTGCGCGAGCACACTCCTGTTTAGATAAGCAGTAAAGCAAAAGCCCCTATCAAGGGGCTTTTTCTTGGGTATTGGCGGAGTGGACGGGGCTCGAACCCGCGACCCCCGGCGTGACAGGCCGGTATTCTAACCAACTGAACTACCACTCCAGTTCTACTGCTGGGCGGCTACAAAAAACGCGGAAGTGTGGTGGGTGCTAACGGGTTCGAACCGCTGACCTACGCCTTGTAAGGGCGCCGCTCTACCAGCTGAGCTAAGCACCCGACTCCTGCGCTTCAGTAACAACCGAAGCCCAAGATTATAACACTAATTCAATGCGTCTTTAAGCGCTTTGCCGGGCCTGAATTTTGGAATCTTCGCCGACTTGATTTTGATCGGATCGCCAGTGCGTGGATTGCGACCAGTGCGCGCAGCGCGCTTGCCGACAACAAAAGTACCAAAGCCGACCAAGGTAACGCTGCCGCCCTTTTTCAAGGTGGTACGAATAGCGCCCACCAATGCATCCACCGCTCGGCCAGCCGCCGCTTTTGAGATATCTGCCTTCAGCGCAATATGGTCTATCAGCTCGGTCTTGTTCACAGCAATCGCTCCTCGAAAATTCAGCCCTCTCGCGGGCTGAATCAAAGGGCTGAATTAAATCGCTCACATCGAGGGGTGTCAAGTTAGACCTTGATACAAATCGATGTGGCGATTGGGCCGCGTTGTGCTAGTGCTTGATCACCGTTCCAGGAGCCGCGGCAACAGGCGAAGCCGCTACCACCGGCTCGCTCGCAACCACTGGCTCTTCCGGGAGGGGCATCGGCATTTTCTCAAGGGCAACCTCGAGCACTTGGTCAATCCATTTCACCGGAATGATCTCGAGCTTGTTTTTGACGTTATCCGGAATTTCGGTCAAATCCTTAGCGTTTTCCTCAGGGATGAGTACCGTTTTAATACCTCCGCGATGCGCGGCCAAAAGCTTTTCCTTCAGACCACCAATCGGGAGCACTTCGCCTCGCAAGGTGATCTCACCCGTCATCGCCACATCAGCACGAACCGGGATGCCGGTGAGCACCGACACAAGCGCGGTGGTCATGGCAATACCAGCGCTTGGACCGTCCTTGGGCGTTGCGCCTTCTGGCACGTGCACATGGATGTCAGTCTTCTCGTGGAAGTCCTTAGCGATGCCGAGACGCTCACAACGACGGCGTACAACTGTCATGGCTGCCTTGATCGACTCCTGCATCACATCGCCAAGCTTGCCGGTAAAGGTGGTCTTGCCCTTGCCTGGCACTGACACCGATTCGATAGTGAGCAACTCCCCGCCCACCTCCGTCCAGGCAAGGCCTGTGACCTGCCCCACCTGATTGGTTTTCTCGGCAATGCCATAACTAAAGCGCCGCACACCGAGGAACTTGTCAAGGTTACGTGCATTCACCGCAATCTTTTTCTCGGTCTTGCTTAGCAGCAACATCTTCACCACTTTGCGGCAAATCTTGGAGAGTTCGCGCTCCAGGGAGCGCACGCCAGCCTCGCGGGTGTAGTAGCGCATGATGTCGCGAATGGCGCTCTCGGCCACGGTGAGCTCACCCACCTTCAAACCATTGTTCTTAATCTGCTTGGGCAGCAAATAGCGAATCGCGATATTCACTTTTTCGTCTTCGGTGTAACCCGACAGGCGAATCACTTCCATACGATCCAGCAATGGCGCAGGAATGTTCAGTGTGTTGGCAGTCGCCACAAACATGACATCGGAGAGGTCGTACTCGACCTCAACATAGTGATCCACGAATGTGTTGTTCTGTTCGGGATCAAGCACCTCCAGCAAAGCTGAAGATGGATCGCCGCGGAAATCCTGACCCATTTTGTCCACCTCATCAAGAAGGAACAAGGGATTGCGCACACCAACCTTGGTCAAGTTTTGGAGGATCTTGCCTGGCATCGAACCGATATAGGTGCGGCGGTGACCGCGGATCTCGGCCTCATCGCGCACACCACCCAGCGCCATCCGCACGAACTTGCGATTGGTGGCTTTGGCAATCGACTGCCCTAGCGAAGTCTTACCGACGCCAGGAGGGCCCACCAGGCACAAGATCGGCGCCTTGACACGATCCACGCGCTGCTGCACCGCGAGATACTCGAGGATACGTTCCTTCACCTTGTCCAAACCATGATGGTCGGTATTCAGCACGGATTCAGCATTCGAGAGGTCGTTGTTGACCTTGCTCTTTTTGCGCCAGGGCAAGTTAACCAACACGTCAATGAAGTTACGCACCACAGTGGCCTCCGCCGACATGGGCGACATCAGCTTGAGCTTCTTGAGCTCGGCATCAGCCTTTTTCAAGGCCTCTTTGGGCATCCTGGCAGCCTTGATTTTCTTCTCAAGCTCTTCCATATCCGCGCCATCTTCGCCCTCGCCCAGCTCCTTCTGGATCGCCTTGACCTGCTCATTGAGGTAATACTCGCGTTGGCTCTTTTCCATCTGGCGCTTGACGCGACCGCGGATACGCTTTTCCACCTGAAGAATATCGAGCTCAGTTTCAATCTGGGTGAGCAGCTTCTCCAGACGTTCAGTGACGCTTGAGGTTTCAAGAATCACCTGCTTTTGCTCGATCTTGATCGGCAAGTGTGCCGCAATGGTGTCGGCCAGACGGCCCGCATCATCCAGCCCGTTAAGCGAAGCGAGAATTTCAGGTGGGATCTTCTTGTTGAGCTTCACATACTGATCAAACTGCGCAAGAATCGCGCGACGCAAGGCCTCGACCTCCGAGGCCTGCACATCGGCCGCCGCAATCGGCGTGATCTCGCAAAGAAAACACTCTGAAGTGTCGGTGATCGCATCAATCTGTGCGCGTTGTGTGCCCTCAACTAACACCTTCACAGTGCCATCAGGCAGCTTCAACATCTGAAGAATGTTGGACACGCAGCCGATGTCATAAACATCTTCTGCGCCCGGCTCATCTTTAGATGCGTTCTTCTGCGCCACAAGCATGATGCTTTTGCCGGCAGCCATCGCGGCTTCTAGCGACTTGATGGACTTGGGGCGCCCCACAAACAGGGGAATCACCATATGGGGAAACACCACGACATCGCGCAATGGCAGCAAAGGCAAACTGGTGGGGATCGGGGTGCTGAGTTCGGACATGTGTCGCTCCTGAGGTATGCGATCAGTTATGGAGCCGAAGACTCAAAATACAAGCCCCGGGGCACCGCGCTGAAAACGCGAACGGGAATACGGAAAGGATACGCTTCAAGCCCTTGGCTGGAAGGCAGGACAACAGGGGAAATAGGGACTTTATGGTGCCTTAAACGGCGATCAGGCGCTGCAATCCGCAAGCTTAAGACGCCTTGGCTGCAGCTTTGGGGGAATCCGAATACATCAGCAAAGGTTGCCCATCGCCATTGACGGCGTTTTCGTCGACTACCACCTTGTGAACGCCCGCCTGATTTGGCAGTTCAAACATGGTGTTGAGCAACAAGCCTTCCAGGATCGAGCGCAGCCCGCGCGCGCCAGTTTTGCGCTTGAGCGCTTGTCGGGCAATCGCCTGCAAGGCCGCCGGGCGCAACTCCAGCTCAACGCCCTCCATCTGGAACAGCTTCTGATACTGCTTGACCAGCGCATTCTTGGGCTCGATCAGAATGGTGACCAGCGCAGCATCATCGAGCTCGTCGAGCGTGGCCACTACTGGCAAACGACCTACAAGCTCTGGAATGATGCCGAACTTGATGAGATCTTCCGGCTCGGTTTCACGCAACAACACACTGACATTGCGCTCGCTTTCGCCACGCACCTCGGCACCAAAGCCAATGCCGGTGCGCTCGGAACGGTTGCGAATCACCTTCTCCAGACCATCAAAAGCGCCACCGCAAATGAACAGGATATTGGTGGTATCGATCTGGACGAAATCCTGGTTGGGATGCTTGCGTCCACCCTGGGGCGGCACTGAAGCGACTGTGCCTTCAATGAGCTTGAGCAGAGCCTGCTGAACGCCTTCGCCAGACACATCACGGGTAATGCTGGGGTTATCCGACTTGCGCGAAATCTTGTCGATCTCGTCGATGTAAACAATGCCGGATTGAGCTTTCTCAACTTCGTAGTTGCAATTCTGAAGCAGCTTTTGAATGATGTTTTCAACATCTTCGCCCACATAACCCGCTTCAGTAAGCGTGGTGGCATCGGCGATTACAAAAGGCACGTTCAACAGGCGAGCGAGCGTTTGCGCCAGCAATGTTTTGCCTGATCCGGTTGGGCCAACCAGCAAGATGTTGCTTTTGGCCAGCTCGATCTCGTCTTTGCCATCTTTCGAGGCCTTGTGGCGCAAACGCTTGTAGTGGTTATACACCGCAACCGAGAGGATCTTTTTGGCTGTGCCTTGGCCGATTACATACTGATCAAGGATCGCGCAAATCTCAGCGGGTGTGGGCAGACCACTCTTCGCGGCAGCCGCAGCCCCTGCTGGAGAATCAGCCGCGGTCTCGTCGCGAATGATGTCGTTGCAAAGGTCGATACATTCATCACAGATGAACACCGAGGGCCCAGCGATCAGCTTGCGAACCTCATGCTGGCTCTTGCCGCAAAAGGAGCAGTACAGGAGTTTCTCGCTCGATCCCTTTTTTTCCGACATTACTTCTCCGTTGGAGCCTGAATCAACGCTTCGCGTCAGGCAGCGGCTTGAGCGCGTGAACTCAGGACTTTGTCAATGAGTCCGTAGCTTACCGCATCTTCCGGTGACATAAAGGTGTCGCGGTCGGTGTCGCGTGCGATGCGCTCGATCGGCTGGCCTGTCTTCTCGGCCATGATGGCATTCAAGCGTTCACGCAAAAACAGGATCTCTTTGGCTTGTATCTCAATATCCGAGGCCATGCCTTGGGCGCCACCCGAAGGTTGATGAATCATGATGCGCGAATTGGGCAATGAGTGGCGCTTGCCTTTGGTGCCAGCGGTCAGCAAAAACGCCCCCATGCTGGCTGCTATACCCATACACAAGGTACTGATATCAGGCTTGATAAACTGCATCGTGTCGAACATCGACAGGCCAGCCGAAACCGATCCGCCCGGAGAATTGATGTAAAGCGAAATATCCTTATCCGGATTTTCGCTTTCCAGAAACAACATCTGGGCAACCACCAAATTCGCGCTCTGATCCATCACAGGGCCTACCAGAAAAATCACGCGCTCACGCAGCAAGCGCGAGTAGATGTCATAGGCTCGCTCACCCCGCCCGCTTTGCTCGATCACGATGGGCACCATACCCAGCCCCTGAGGATCTGTGCGTTGCGACAGCTGATGATTGACGAGGTCTTCGACGATGCTATTGAAGGTCATGCGCGCTGGGCTTTCAAAAAATGGGCTGGCACAAACGGACTGAATCAGTTGCCCGATTGCATGAGGGTATCAAAGCTCATGGCAACAGTATTGACTTTGGCCTTGGCATGAATAAGGTCGACCACATTCTGCTCCACAACCATCGCCTCAACTTCTGCCAAACGGTTGCGATCACTGAAGTAATGGCGCACCACTTCAGCCGGATTTTCATAGGCCTGGGCAAACTCTTCGATCTGCTTGCGAATCTGGTCGGGCTTGGCCTGCAGGCTGTTGGCCTTGACCAGCTCAGCAACGATCAGGCCAAGACGAACACGCTTCTCGCCCTGCTCCTTGAATGCCTCGGCAGGCACCGGCACTTTACTGACGTCGACACCACGCTGCTGCAGATCAGCTTTGGCGCGCTCAACCAGTGACTCCTGCTCTTGGGCCACCAATGCGGCAGGCAGCTCAAAGCTGGCCAAACTCGGCAGGGCTTCCATCACCTTACCTTTGTTTTGAGCGCGCAGACGCTGGCTGACCTCGCGCTCAAGGTTGGTTTTTACATCGGCCCGCATCTTGGCCAGGTCGCCCTCAGGCACCCCCAGCTGCTTGGCAAACTCGCTATCGAGTACCGGCAGCACAGGCTCTTCAATCTTCTTGATGGTTACGCTGAATTCAGCTGTTTTTCCTGCCAGATTCTCTGAGCCGTAGTCGGCTGGAAACGCGACAGGAAATACGGTTTGCTGGCCGGGTGTTTTACCCCGCACTCCAGTTTCGAAATCAGTCAGCATGCGCCCTTCACCCAAAGTGAAGGGAAAATCATCGGCTGAGCCGCCATCAAACGCCACGCCATCCAAGGTACCCTTGAAGTCAATCGTCACCCGATCTCCATCTTGCGAGGCGCGCTCCACCACAGCCCAGGTGGCGCGCTGCTTGCGCAGGATTTCGATGGTCTTGTCGATTTCGGCATCGCCAACCGGGCAATCACTCTTTTCAACTTCAAGTGCCGCGAGCTCACCCAAAACAATATCCGGGAACACCTCAAACGTGGCGATAAAACCCAGGGAGCTGGGTACGGCACTGGCCTCTTCTACAATGGTTTCATCGCGCTCAATGCTTGGCTGGCCAGCCACACGCAACTTGTGTTCATCTACAGCGTCGCTAAAGGACTTGGACACTGCATCGCCCAATACCTCGGCCTGCGCCTGCGCGCCATAGGACGCCTCAATCATTTTCAAGGGCACCTTGCCAGGACGGAAGCCAGGCAGCTTCGCGGTTTTGGCGATTGAGCGTAGCTTGGCTTGTACTTCTTTCTGAATCGCTTCGAAGTTGACACTCAATTTGACCCGACGTTGCAACGGGCTCAGGGTTTCTACAATGCTCATCAGAAGTCTCTACAAATCTGGATCAAATACCAAGGGTTTAGGAAAAAGGGCTTAGGCCTACGCGCTTTTGGGCTACAGGCTAAATCTGTGGTGGTGCGGCCGAAAGGACTCGAACCTTCACGCCTTGCAGCGCCAGGACCTAAACCTGGTGCGTCTACCAATTCCGCCACGGCCGCACTGCGCCACATTTGCACGCAGCCCAATCCGCTATTCTATATCGAGAAGCCAACCGTCTTTGACGCCCCCGGGGAAAATCACCAGCGAGGGCTCAGTTCGGCCGGGGTTCACGGATGCGGAACCAGGTCACGTACAGGGCCGGCACAAACAGCATGGTGAGTAAAGTGGCCACAATCAGGCCCCCCATGATCGCAAAGGCCATCGGCCCCCACAATACATCCCGCGACAACGGCACCATCGCCAACACGGCAGCGGCCGCAGTGAGCACAATGGGCCGAAACCTTCGTACCGCAGACTCCCGCACGGCCTCCCAGGCGCTATGGCCGGACTCGATGTCCTGCCTGATCTGATCCACCAGAATCACGGTGTTGCGCATGATCATGCCACCCAAAGCTATCGTGCCTAAAAGAGCTACAAAGCCAAACGGTCTTGAGAAAAGCAATAACGCGGCGGCCACACCGATGATGCCAAGCGGCGCGGTAATCAGCACCATGAACACCAGCGAGAATCGCTTGAGCTGCAGCATCAGCAGCCCAAGCACTAACGCCAACATGAGAGGCGCGCCGGCATTGATCGAGCCCTGTGCCTTTACGTTTTCCTCATAGGGCCCGCCGATTTCGATCCGATAGCCAGCAGGCAACTGATCCCGAACCTTGTTAAGCAAAGGATCGATTGCCGCCGCCACATCAGGAGCCTGCACACCATCCACGATGTCTGCACGTACTGTGAGATTGGGAGTGCGACTGCGGCGCCAAATGATCGGCTCTTCCATAACCTCGCTGATGCTTGCGACCTGCGACAAGGGCACAGCCCGACCATTGGCGGTCTGGATTTGCAATTGCCCAAGAGTTGTCAGATTGGCCCGCTCAGCCTGGGGAGCCCGCATCACCACCTCGATCAACTGGTCGCGCTCACGATAGGTGCCGATTGCGCTCCCCGACACTGCGCCACCCACCGTGCGTGCGACTACTCCGGTAGACAGCCCTATGGCCCGCGCTTTGTCCTGATCAATCTCAACTCGCACCGCCGGTGCGCGCTCGCCCCAATCAGCGTGTGTATCCACGGTGTGTGGATTCGCACGAATCACCTCAGCGACCTGCATGCCGATGCGCTTGAGCTCAAGTGGCTCGGGCCCAAGCACCCGGAATTGCACCGGGTAGGCGACCGGTGGCCCGAGCGGAGTACGGAATGCGCGTGCGCGCACACCAGGGAAATCATCTTCAAGTGCCTTTCGCAAACGCCCCACAGCACGATCCCGACCCGGCACGTCCTTGGCAAGCACCACAAACTGCGCAAAGTTGGGCCGCAGCAATTGCTGGTCGAGCGATAAGTAATAGCGCGGCGAACCATTTCCAACATAACCGACAAATGTGCCCACATCCGGGTCCTTGGCCAGGATCGCTTCAAAGCGTTTGGCTTGCGCTTCGGTAGCCTGATATGACGCGCCTTCCGGCAGCCACATCTCAACAAGAATTTCGGTGCGATCCGAGGATGGAAAGAACTGCTTTTCGGTGGCTTGCATACCAACCACGCCCAATCCGAATAAGCCAGCGGTAACTGCTATCGTCACCCAGCGATGGCTCATGCACCACTGAATCGTGCCACGCAAGGCGCGATAAAAGCGCGTATCAAAAAGCTCATGATGGGCCACTCCCGGCTTTACTTTGAGAATGTAGGTGCCGATGTAAGGAGTGGCCATCACCGCAGCCAGCCAGGAGATCAAAAGCGCAATCGTCACCACTGCAAAAATCGCAAAGGTGTACTCGCCAGTAGTGGACTTGGCAGTAGCAATCGGCAGGAAGCCTGATGCGGTTATCAGGGTGCCGGTCAGCATTGGAAACGCGGTGCTGGTGTAAGCAAAGGTAGCCGCACTGAACTTGTCGAAGCCTTCCTCGATCTTGCGCGACATCATCTCCACTGCGATCATGGCGTCATCCACCAGCAGCCCCAAAGCGATAATCAGCGCGCCAGTGGAGATGCGATGCAGATCGATGCCGAAATACGCCATGGCCATGAAGGTGGCAGCCAGCACCAAGGGAATCGTAAGGGCCACGACAGCGCCGGCACGAGCGCCAAGGCTCAGAAAACTCACCGCCAAAACAATGGCCACCGCTTCAAGCAGAGAAGCCATGAATAGACCCACAGCGTTCTTCACGATTCGCGGCTGATCTGACACCTTGGCAAACTCCACGCCAATGGGCAGATCCGCTTTCAAACGGGTCATGGTTGCGTCAATGTTGGTGCCCAGCTCAAGTACGTCACCGTTGGGTTTCATCGAGATTGCCAAACCCACTGCCTGCTTTCCTGCAAAGCGCATGGTGGAGGCGGGAGGGTCAACCGTGCCGCGACTCACTTTGGCTGCATCCCCCAGACGGACCGACCGGCCGTTAATCGCAAGCCGAAGCTCCTGCACCTCCCGAACCGTGTCGAACTGCCCGGACACCCGCAGGGGTATCGCCCGATCGTTCCCTTGCACGGTACCGCCCGGGGTGACGATGTTTTGAGCCTGCAACTGGGCGGCAATCTGGGAGGGGTCAATGCCCAGCACGGCCAGAGTCTGGGGCGAGAGTTCGATGAAGATTTTCTCGTCCTGCACCCCGACGAGTTCGATCTTTTGCACATCGGGCAAACGCAATAACTCCTGGCGAATCGCCTCCACTATGGGGCGTAGTTGGGCAACGCTGAAACCATCACCAGTGAATGCAAAGATCGTGCCGAATACATCGCCAAACTCATCATTGAAAAACGGCCCAATAACTTCACTGGGCAAGGTATGGCGAATGTCCCCCAATTTTTTGCGCACCTGGTACCAGATCTGCGGCACCTCTTTCGGCGGCGCGGTGTCTTGCAACTCCAGAACAATCTGGGATTCGCCCGGGCGCGAATAGCTACGGGTCCACTTGTAATACGGCACCTCCTGCAGCTTCTTTTCAATCCGGTCGGTCACCAATTGATCGACCTGCTCGGTGGTGGCTCCCGGCCAGTTCGTGCGGATCACCATGGCCCGGAATGTAAAGTCCGGATCTTCGCGCTGCCCCAGGCGAAAATACGACAGGGTCCCCGCGATTGCGACTACCAGCAAAAAAAACAGCGTGATTTGCTTGTTGTTGATCGCAAGCGCTGAAAGATTAAAGCGGCCGTGTCCGCCGGGTTCATCAGCCTGGCTCATTTTGCAGCCGCCGCAAGCTTGACTTTCTGACCCTCAATCAAAAGGTTCGCTCCCGCGGTAACCACCTCATCGCCCGGCTTGATCCCCGAGGTGACGCGCACCGACTCACCAACAAATCCACCCGTGGTGACCTTAACACCTTTGACGGTAGCGCTGGCTCGATCGAGCAGCCACATTTTGGGTTCCTCATTTTGGGTATGCAAGGCGGCAATCGGCACCAGAAGTTCGCTGGCCGATGCTCCCGGAGCCACCGCAATCGCGGTCATTCCCCAATTCACGTCAGCAAGATTTCCGCTCAAAGTCAGGCGGGCCGTGAAGGTTCGGGAAGCCGGGTCAGCCGTGGGTGAGACTTCTCGCAAGGTTCCAGTCACCGCGCGTCCGCCCAAGGCGGGCAGAATGACTTGCCATTGAGATACCTTGCGCGCCGCGGCCAATTGCGGCTCGGGAATACTCAGATTGGCTTCAAGATCACCGAGTCGCGCGACCCGAATGACCGGCTGGCCCGCGGCAACAACCTGCCCTGCCTCCGCCTCAATCGCAATCACGATACCGTTCACATCGGCCTTCAGAACCTGGAAATCGAGTGCGTTGCGGGCCTGCTTGAGGCTGGCCTGAGCGGATTCAACCCGCGACCGGGCCGAGTCGAGCACAGCTTGCTGACGATCCACCTGGGATTGGCTAATAAAGTTCTTCTCACGCAACTCTTTCAGGCGCCCCAGCTCAGTTTGGGCCAGTTTAGCGTCGGTGTTGGTAGCGTCGAGATTAGCTTGGGCTGCATTAACCTGGGGAGCCAGATCAGTGGGATCAAGCCGCGCCATGATCTGCCCCGGGCTAACGCGATCCCCGACTGAAACGGAACGCGTGGCAAGCTTCCCGCCGACCCGAAAACCATAGCGTGTATCAAACCGGGGCCGGATATCGGCTGGAAGAGACAAGGCGCTGGATACTGCCTGCGGTGCGACCACTACGGTACGTACCGGACGAATCGGCTCAACCTTGGTCTTGGACACCGGTGGCTCGCTGCTTTGGCTGCAGGCAGTGAGGGTTGCAGCGAAGAAAACCGCAGCCACCGCTCTGGCTCGAAGGTGGGCAGTGAGGTATGCAGGCACGGGGAGGACTGGCATAACGGATCCTTGCTGGCGGTCCAGCACAAAATGGCGCGATAGAGGGCCGGGAAAGCCACAGAATTAATAACTGACGGGTTAGTCATTAATTTACCAAGGTCCTGACACTTGATCAACTCGATACCAGCAGAAGACACCTCAAACCAACATCATGCCCATCCAAGCGGGGCTTGATGACTGTCTACAATGCAACGTGTGAACCCGCATTTTCAGCTCCCAGATCCTAGGCATTACGAAAATTTCCCGGTCGGCTCCTGGCTCCTACCCCGAAACTTGCGCCCGGCGATGGCTGCGCTGTATCAGTTCGCGCGTTATGCCGACGACGTGGCGGACGAAGGCGAAATCCCGAATCATCTGCGCCTCGCGGAACTAGATGCCCTACGTTGCGCCCTGTTGAACTTGCAGGCTGATATTCACCCGATTGTTTCGCCGTTACGCCAATGGAGTGCGCGGTTTCGCCGGGAGGATCTGCTCGCTTTGCTGGAAGCCTTTGAATTTGATGTGGTCAGTGGACAGATGACAGATGAGGCCCAGCTGGAGTGGTACTGCCAGCGCTCCGCCAATCCGGTCGGTCGTCTGGTGCTTCAGCTTTTTGCCCAAGCCCATCCCAGCCGCTTGGCCTGGTCGGATGCGATTTGCACCGCACTCCAACAAATCAATTTTTTGCAGGATCTGGGCAAGGACCTGCGCCGTGCGCGTCACTACATGCCGTATGCAACGCTAAGCCACCATCAGCTCGATACCGCTGGCCTCCTGCGCAGCGTGGAACAGGGTGCCCTCAACCCTGAGCAGCGCAAGTTCATCGCAAGCCGGGCTGCGAAGGCCCAGCAGCTGCTCGACAGCGGCCGCCCTTTGATTGGCTCTGTGCCCGGCCGCCTAAGCCTGGAGCTACGCGCGATTGTTGCCGGGGCCCAGACCGTGCTCGACCGGCTGGCCGCGAGCGGTTTTGATCCACTACTGGATAATTGCCGATTACGCCGACGAGATGCGCCCCGATTGCTTTGGAACATGATGCGATGACCCCCGATCAATACTGCCAGGACAAAGCAGCAAAAAGCGGCTCCAGCTTTTATTACAGCTTCATGTTTTTGCCGCCCCCGCAGCGTCGAGCCATCACCGCCTTTTACGCGTTTTGTCGCGAAGTCGATGATGTGGTGGATGAATGCACCGATATCAGTATCGCCGCCACCAAACTCGCCTGGTGGGAAAAGCAGGTGCTGGATCTTTACGCCAATCCCCCAATCGCCACTCACCCGGTTTGCCAGGCGCTGGCACCTCATATCGAGCCTTACAGGATCGAACGCCAACACTTGCTTGATCTGATCGCGGGCATGCGGATGGATCTCGAACAAACCCGCTATCTTGATTTCACTGCACTTAGCCTTTACTGCCACCGGGTCGCCGGAGTCGTGGGCCTGGTGGCTGCGCGCATTTTCGCGCCCCAAGCCAAAGATACTGATGGCTATGCCGCGAAACTTGGCCTGGCATTGCAATTGACCAACATCATTCGCGACGTGGGTGACGATGCTCGCAAGGGACGGATTTATCTGCCTGTAGAGGATCTGCAGCGCTTTGAAGTGCCCGCTCATCAAATCCTGAAAGCCACACCCAGCGCGCAATTTACTGAACTGATGCGGTTTCAAACCGAGCGGGCCCGCATCATTTACCGCGAAGCCCTTGATTTGCTCCCGGAAACTGAAGTCAAAGGACAACGCGCCGGCCTGATCATGGCTGCGATCTATGCCAAATTGCTGCGCGAAATCGAGCTTTCAGGCTTTGATGTATTGGAGCAGCGCACCTCCCTGACTCCGCTTCGAAAACTCTGGATCGCCTGGACCACTTGGCATCGCCCTTTGGCATGGCGTCCGTGACGCCCGAGCCGGGCGGACGGGTCGCAGTCGTAGGCGCGGGCTGGGCCGGGATATCCGCAGCCGTATGGGCGCGAGCTGTGGGCCTCACACCTATTGTGTTTGAAGCCGCTCGAGAGCTTGGCGGTCGTGCGCGCGCGGTGAGTATGGAAATCGGCGAGCAGCGCGTACAGGTGGACAACGGGCAGCACCTGATGATGGGGGCCTATACCGAATCGATTGCGCTGCACGATTTGGTGGTGCAGGCTCAACCGGAGTTGGCGGCAAGGCCCGCGTTCGAGCGAACAGCGTTCGCCCTGGACGCGGTGTCTGGTTGGTCGATGCGCTGCGGTACCCAACCCGCCCCGTGGCATCTCGCCCTTGGACTGCTATGTGCCAAGGGCATCCCCTGGGTCGAGCGGCTGCGTATGGCATGGCAACTTGAAACGCTCAAGCGACGTGCCTGGCAGGTGGAATCCGGCTCGCTGGTCAGCCAGTGGATGCACGGTTCCGGGCAATCCGATTGGCTGCGCCGTGAGTTATGGGGTCCCCTGTGTGTGGCCACTCTCAATACACCTCCCGAACAAGCCTGCGCCCAAACCTTTGCCCATATTCTGCGAGACACATTGGGTGCCAACAGCAGCGCTATCGAAACCCTGTTTGCACAACCTACGCTGAGCGCATTTATCCCCGAACCAGCTGTCCACTGGATGCGGCACCACGGAGTCGAACTACGCCTTGGCTCGCCGGTTCGTTCGGTAGGCGCAGCCGGAACCCAATGGAGAATCAGCACGAGCGAGGGCGACACCGTTGTCGATCAGGTCATCCTGAGCACGCCCCCCCGGCAAAGCTTGCGGATGCTGCAAGACTCCCCGGTAGCATCCTCTGCCCAATGGCTGGCTGAGTTCACTATGTTGCCCATCGCTAGCGTCTACTTGGCCTGGCCTGTGCTGCATGCGCCCGCCCTGCCCATCTGGCTCATGCTTAAGGAAAACTCTCAGGAATCGCAATTTGGGCAATGGTTGTTTCGCAGGGATGTTCAGGCCGACATGCAGCTCGCCTGTGTGGTCGTCAGCGCTGCGGGCCGGGTCAGCGGACTGGCGCGTGAGGCACTGCTTCAAGGGGTGATCGCCCAGGTGGTCGAGCAGTTAAGCACTGCCATGGGTAGCCCCTGCCCGCCCCCGGCAGCCGCGCGCCTGGCCCTTGATCCTCAGGCCACGTTCGCATGCACGCCGAATCGACCCAAACCAGACCATGCCACTTTGCACCGGACATGGCCCGGACTGTGGTTGGCCGGAGACTACTGCTGGCCGCAATATCCCGCGACCCTCGAATCAGCGGTGCGCAGTGGAAAAGCGGCGGCGCTGGCTGCTCATCATTACCGGGCAGCTCTCAGCACGACCGCCTGAAAAGCTTGCCTAGAACACCGCCTGCAAGACCTGATCAATTCGGTCGAGAGCGATCACCTCCAAGCCCTCAATCGGCTTGCGTGGCGCATTGGCTTTCGGGCATAGCACCTTCGAAAATCCCAGCTTGGCCGCCTCCTTCAAGCGCTCCTGACCGCGCGGGGCCGGCCGAATTTCGCCAGTCAACCCCACCTCGCCAAACACAGCCAGTCCAGGTGGCAGGGGTCGATTCTTGATCGACGAGCAAATTGAAAGCATTACCGCCAAATCAGCCGCAGGCTCTCCAATACGCACCCCGCCCACGGCATTGATGAATACGTCCTGATCGAAAGCGGCTACCCCCGCATGCCGGTGCAGCACTGCCAGCAACAAAGCTAGTCGAGAAGCTTCCAGCCCTACAGATAAACGTTTGGGATGCCCGCCGTAGCTGGTATCGACCAGCGCCTGAATTTCCACCAGTAAGGGCCGCGAGCCTTCCTGGGTCACCAGCACACAAGCACCCGGCACAGCACCGGCTTGCTTTGAGAGAAACAAGGCGGAGGGATTGTTGACGCCTTTCAAGCCGCGATCGGTCATCGCAAACACGCCAAGCTCATTGACCGCGCCATAGCGATTTTTGACCGCGCGCACCAAACGATAGGACGACTGTGGATCACCCTCGAAATACAGCACGGCATCCACAATATGCTCAAGCACTCGTGGCCCCGCAAGCGTGCCTTCCTTGGTGACATGGCCGATCATCACCACCGCAACATTCAGGGTCTTGGACAGCCGGGTCAGCTGCGCAGCGCAATCCCGTACCTGAGCCACCGATCCAGGCGCAGACTGCAATTGATTGGAATAAAGCGTTTGGATGGAATCGATCACCACCACCTTGGGTCGGCGCGCTTCAATCGTAGCCATCACCTCTTCAAGGGCAATCTCGGCAAGCAAGGGCAGTTGCTCAGCTTGCAAGCCCAGGCGACGCGCGCGCAATGCTATTTGCGAAGCGGACTCTTCGCCGCTCACATACAAGACCTCATGATGCTCGGCCAAACTCGCGAGGCTTTGCAGCAGCAAGGTGGATTTGCCGATCCCGGGGTCGCCCCCGATCAACACCACCGAGCCCTCCACCAGGCCACCACCTAGCGCCCGATCAAACTCCTCGCTGCCGGTGGCCAGGCGCTCCACCTGCTCTACGCTGACTTCTCCCAGACGCATTACCCGTTGCGTGGGAGCCAGCGACTGAAACCGACCCGCAGCGCCTTTGGCCTGTGTGGTTAATGCTGTTTCAGTCAGGCTGTTCCAGGCATTGCAGTGCGGGCATTGGCCCAGCCATTTTGCGCTGATGCCGCCACATTCATTACAGACGTACTGTGTTTTGGGTTTGCTCATCGCAGCGCGCCCTCGTCTACCGCTACCCGCGGTGCCAACGCACACATCAGTTCATAACCAATCGTGCCCGCACAAGCTGCCACTTCATCAATTGCAAGATGTGCCCCCCAGAGCTCGACAGGCGAACCAAGTTGAGCCTGTGGACTCGCGCTGAGATCCACCATCATCATATCCATCGCCACCCGCCCCACCGTCGAGCAGCGCATACCTTCGACAAGCACCGGTGTGCCAGTAGGCGCGTGCCGGGGATAGCCATCGGCATAGCCGCAGGCCACCACACCGATTCGCATTGGCTTGGAGGCTACAAAAGTCGAGCCGTACCCCACAGCGTCTCCAGGCACCAGATCGCGCACCGCGATGAGCGTGGAATAGAGGCCCATTGCAGCCCGCAAGCCAAGCGTACTGGCACCACGCGAGGCAGTAAACGGTGTGGCGCCATACATCATCACGCCGGGCCGAACCCAGTCTCCGTGGGTCTGCGGATGATCGATGGTCGCGGCCGAGTTACTGCAGGACGTAGGCCAGCGTTGGCCTGTAGCCATAGCCACAGCGTCATGCATTGCATTGAATTTTTGCCAAGGAACTTCGATACCGCCAGGCACATCTGCATCTGCAAAATGAGTCATTAGAGTAAGTTGCTTGAACCCGGAACGCGTCAATCGCATGACAGCCTCGATCATCTCCGCCTGATTCATGCCCAAGCGATTCATCCCGCTATTGAATTTAACGTTCAAAGGCAAGTCCGAGGGCTGATGCGTGGCAGATTGCTCCAACCAGTGCACTTGTTGGAGGTGATGTACGGTGAGCCGAATCCCGTGGCGTAATGCGAATTCAGTATCGTCCGCTCCAAATGCCCCCTCCAGCATCAGCAGCGGGCGCTGAGGCTCAAGCTTGCGTAATCGTTGTGCGGCATCAAACTCCACCAGGGCAAATCCATCGGCCTGTGCAAGCCCCCGGCAGGCGCGTTCCAGGCCATGCCCATAGCCATTAGCCTTGACTACCGCCCACACCTGGGAGTGGGGCGCAAAGCGGCGAGCCTGCAACACATTGTGTCCAAGTGCCGCAAGATCGATCAAAGCTGCAGTCGGTCGTCCCATGTCCATGCAAAACAGTAGTGATTCAGGCCTTCATGGTATAAGACTTGCCGGTCGTCGCCGAACCGTCGGCCCCTGGAGACATCTGACCTAGTATATGAAACGCGGTTTCTACACCATCATGGCGGCGCAGTTTTTTTCCTCGCTTGCCGATAATGCCTTGCTCATTGCGGCGATCGCGTTGTTGATCGAAATGCACGCTCCGGAGTGGATGAAGCCGCTGCTCAAGCTCTTTTTTACTATCTCCTATGTCGTGCTTGCTCCTTTTGTAGGAGCGTTTGCAGACTCCATGCCCAAAGGGCGGGTCATGTTCGTGACCAACCTGATCAAGGTGCTGGGTTGTGCACTGTTGTTCTTTTCCGTGCATCCGCTGCTTGCCTACGCGGTTGTTGGATTCGGTGCTGCGGCCTACTCACCTGCCAAGTACGGCATTCTTACTGAGCTGTTGCCTCCTGAGCAGTTAGTTGCGGCCAATGGCTGGATCGAAGGCACGACGGTAAGTTCGATCATTCTCGGAACGGTACTGGGCGGCGCCCTCATTAGCGGTCCGGTGGCGTCGAGGCTGCTGGCGATGGAAATGCCTATCTTCAATACCGGCATTGATACGCCTGCAGAAGCGGCAATCATGGTGATCAGCTTTTTCTACGTGATCGCTGCGGTTTTTAACCTCAGGATTCCCGACACAGGTGCCCGTTATCCCCATCAGCAGAGCAACCCAATTACCCTGGTGAAGGACTTCGCGCATTGCTGCTCCACCTTGTGGAAAGACAAACTCGGCCAGATTTCCCTGGCGGTCACCACCTTGTTTTGGGGCGCCGGTGCGACCTTGCAGTTCATTGTGCTGGATTGGGCCAAGGCTGCACTGGATATGCCGTTGGCGAAAGCTGCAATTTTGCAGGGTGTGGTCGCGGTGGGGATCGCCATCGGGGCAATATTCGCTGCCAAGATCATCCCCTTGAAACGCTCGATCCGCGTCCTTCCCGTCGGGATAGCGATGGGGCTGATCGTACCGTTAATGACCTTGGTATCCACAGTCACCTGGGCTTACCCCTTGTTGGTGATCGTGGGTGCGTTAGCCGGATTTTTTGTCGTGCCAATGAATGCGCTTTTGCAGCACCGCGGTCATGTATTGATGAGTGCAGGGCATTCGATTGCAGTGCAAAACTTCAACGAAAACCTCAACATTCTTTTTATGCTGGGCCTGTATGCAGTGCTGATCAAGGTCGGGCTGCATGTGAATGCGGTGATTATTCTTTTTGGATCGTTTGTGGCAGTCACCATGCTGCTGGTGATGCGCTTGCACCAACGCAATCAGCGCCAGTTTGATTCAGTAGCGCTTATCGGCGAGCACAAACACTAGCCCGAAAGCTCAGCGCGTGGGCTCACCCGGAGCGGCGCGCATGAGCATCACATCCCGCCACACCCTAGCCTTAAGCATCGGTTTGCTCAGCACTTGGTCCGGCGAATAAGTCACCACTGCCGAATACTGAGCCCCAGCAATCTCCACCTCGTGTATCTTGCCGCGCATCTCATCGAGTGACTGATCCAACCCAAGCACGCTATGGGCCGCAGATTCACCCATCAGAAGTAACGCGCGCGGATTCACTTGTGCAATTTGCCGCTGCAAAATTGGCTGGCAAGCCCGCCATTCACTCACCGAAGGCAATCTCTGCGCAGCAGGCATGCACTTTACGGCGGTGGTGAAATACACCTGCTGTTCGTGTTGCATTCCAACGCTCGCCAGCACCGCATTCAGAAGCTTGCCAATGTCGCCGCTTGCCGGCTCACCGTCGAAATCATCTTCAGCGCTTGGAGCGTTAGCAATCAACATCCAATCGGCCTGCAATGCTCCCTTGCCAAAGACGGTTTGCTTGCGGCTCTCGCACAGCCCGCAGCCTTGGCACGAGGTGACGGCCAAAGCAAGTTCGGATAAATCAACAGCCTGCAAGGCGAGCTGGGCGGTGGAGGCCCGCTTGCGGATCAGTTCAAAAACCGGCCCCAGCTCCATGGCTTGAAAAGCCTGGATCTGTTCGCCAGTGAACTCAGTATCCAGCGAAACTGGAGCACCTAAGGTGTTCAAGGTTTGCTGCCTGATCCAAGCGCGAGTTCGTAACTCATCACGATGGCATCCTCACGGCTGTTGTTGGGCGCTGGATAGTAGCGCTTTCGCAAGCCAATTTCGGAAAAGCCAAAGCTTTGATAGAGATTTCGGGCCGGCTGGTTGCTTGGTCGCACCTCAAGTACCACTCGCTGCGAGTGTTTTCTACAGCCGTCTGTGCAAAGCCAGCGCAAAATATTGCGGCCTTTGCCCTGCCGGTGCCATTCCTGCACAACGCTTAGATTCAGCAAATGCATTTCATCAGGGATCCACATCATCACGGCATAACCAATCGGCTCGGACTCCAACAACGCCCAGCCAGTTGGGCCAGGTTTGCCCTGGCTGAACACCCAGGCGTCATAACCAGCTTTTAAGGAGTCCGAAAAGTTGCCACGGGTCCAGGGGAAGGGATACAACCGGGCTTCTTCCCGGCTTACCCAATCCAGATCGCTAACCCGCATCGGGCGGGCCTGAATCTGCAGGGGACCGGCAATAGAGCTATCTGGCATCCCTTAGGCTTCCACGGCCTTGCGTTGCTCGATTTGCTCGGATTGGGTCAGGGCTACCTTGTTGCGCACATAGTCCAGGCCGGCCGAGGTCGGCGCCATGGCCAAACCCTTCGCCGCCATCGCGAGCCCGATTTCACCAAGGATACGCGCCAGGTTAACTGAGCGCGAAGCACGGAACTCATGTCGAGCGAGGGTTTCTTCGAGCTTGCCTATCCGGCTAAAAGCATCTCCCGCCAGACTCAGGGATGGATCGCGAGCCAAAGCCTCAAGCACAACCGAAACTGAATCCACTTGCGGTGAACCAATGGCGTGCCACCCCGCCAATGCCTGGGAACACCGCTCAAACACCTGCCAATACACCTCGCCTAGTCGTGCATCGTTGGCCACCAGCAAACGCTCGCCCAGCTGCATCATCTCGGCCGCACTCGACATCACGGCCTGAGCCAGCAAGCTTCCCACGGGCACCATCGGCACAGCCCAGCCGAAGGCCAGGGATTGCGCAACGGATGCCTGCAATCGCAAGGAAGTAAAACTACCCGGGCCTGCATCAAAACACACGAGGGCAGGTATACCAGGACCGGCCGGTGTTTTTAGAACCGTATCGATCAGGTGAATCAAATCACCGGCTTGCGCGCGACTCACTTGTCGCGAGGCCGAGAGCTCGCTTTCGCGGCCCAGCCAGCATGCATAAAGGGTTTCGTCTCGTTGAGCGACGGCCAATACCGTGCAGTCTTGCAGCATGCCAAATTCACCCTTACTCATTGCTGCCCGGCCTGGCGAGCCTGATATTGCTCCCGCAACTGGCGCCTGAGCTCACGTCGCTCTTCAGGGGGCAACCTGGCTCCAGGCCCGGGCCCTGGTCCCTGGCCAGCGTCCGGCGAAGCGCCCTCCATATTCTGCGCGGGCCCTTGCGGACGCAAACCCAGCCTCTCACGCCGCTCCTGGCGCATTTCGCGATCACGATCCTGGTGATGCCACTGTTGACGCAACTCCTGGCGCAAGCGTTGGCGTTCCTCAGGATCCATGCGCCGCCCCTCGGCTGGTGCGCTTTGAACAACGCCCGCTGCGCCTGACAAAAGCAAAAGCCCGATGACCGCCTTGCGTAGCCGAGCGAGAACCCGAGCGCGCGACAAGCGGACCCTGTTCAATGGCAAAAACGCCGGAGCAGAAAACTTCATGTCAGTTATTTTACAAGCCGGCGCATAAGAGTCCGGTGCCGATCCAGTAACGGATGTAACCGCCGGTAACCCCGCCTGCGATTTTTGCCGGAAAACCACGCATCCGCGCTTGCTTGCGAAGCTTTGCTGGGTATGATTCGAACGATGAATACCCCCCGACGTCTTCTGGTTGTGGACGATGACCCGAAGCTGCGTGAGCTGCTGCGGCGCTACCTCACCGAACAGCAATTCGAAGTCACGCTGGCTGCCGACGCCCCCAGCATGAATAAAGTCATGGTCAAACAGGTGTTTGATCTGATTGTGCTTGATCTGATGATGCCAGGCGAAGACGGCCTGTCGATTGTTCGCCGATTGCGCGGTGCGGGCGACACTACACCAGTCGTGATGCTCACAGCCAAAGGCGACGATGTCGACCGGATTGTCGGCCTTGAGATGGGTGCAGATGACTATCTGCCCAAACCGTTTAACCCCCGGGAACTGGTCGCACGAATCAGCGCGGTGCTGCGCCGACGCGCGCCTGCAGAAGCCCCTGGCGCACCAAGCGGTACTCCGGCCAGTATCAGCTTTGGCGAGTTCACCCTGGATCTGGGGATGCGTCGCCTGATGCGGGGCGATGAGGAAATTACCTTGACTACTGGCGAGTTTGCTGTGCTCAAGGTGTTTGCCCAGCATCCCCGGATAGCGTTGTCGCGTGAAAAACTCATGCTGCTGGCGCGCGGTCGGGAATATGGCAGCTTTGATCGCAGCCTGGATGTGCAGATTTCGCGTCTGCGCAAACTCCTCGAAGTGGACCCCGCCAAGCCAGCCTACTTGCAAACCGTGTGGGGGGTGGGCTATGTGTTTGTCCCTGAGCACTAACCCGGGTCTGCCTCAGGCGTGAAGCGTCTGACCCTGTTTTGGCGCACCTTTTTGCTGATCGGCGCGCTGCTCGCTTTTACCCTGGCAGCAGCGTTGTGGTTGGCTCGCAGCTTTGATCGCTCGCCGCCCGAGCAAAGCCTTGCCTGGGAAATTGGCTCGCTGATCAACCTCACCCGCTCGGCGCTTGTGAGCAGCTCAAGCGATCGCCGGATTGCACTGCTCAATGCCCTTCAGACCGAAGAGCAGGTGCAGATTGTGCCGATGGAGCCCAATGACAAGCGCATCACCTTTGCACAGATGCAAGACCCCAGGGCCTCCCAAGTGCTGGCCCTGCAAGCCAGGCTTGCTGAAGCCATGCCCAATGCCCCCACGATTTATCTCAAGATCAATGGGCGTGAAGGCCTATGGGTGAGCTTCGATATTGATGACGACAGCTACTGGCTGCGCTTTTCGCTGGATCGACTGGATCGCCAGATTGGCCCGCCTGGAGGCTTGCTCGCATTGATTGTGGTGGGCCTGGCGCTCATCGGAGCTTTAGTGCTGAGCCAGACCATCAATCGCCCATTGCGCACCCTTTCGCAAGCCATCACCCAACTTGGCCAGCCAGTGCAAGCTGGCGCAGTGCATGAACCAGCTCCGGTAGCGATGCAGGATGGACCCGCGGAAATCGTGGCGATCAACCAGCAATTTGCGCAGATGGCCCAGGCACTGCGCCAAGCCGATACTGATCGTAGCGTGACCCTGGCCGGCGTTTCTCACGACCTGCGAACGCCCCTCTCGCGCTTGCGGCTCGGGCTTGAAATGGCCCCGATGCCGGCTGACGATCGCGCAGCCATGGTTGAAGATATTGAGCAGATTGACCATATCGTTGGGCAGTTTGTTGAATATGGCCGCGCAGCCAATCAGGCCCCCGCCCCGCTTGACCTCATGACACTGGATGCGGCTGCGCTGGAAGCATTGCGGCTCTCGGTGGAATCGAGCTGGCGCTTGCAACTCTCAGAGCGACGCCTGGTTTTGCATTGGGATACCGAGCCAGCTCAATGGCAAGGCGCGATGATTGATATTCAGCGAATCATCAATAACCTGATCGAAAATGCCTTGCGCTACGGATATCGTTTGCAGCCCACCCCATTTACTGAAGTTTGGGTTGGTATCAAGGCTCAAGGCTCGGGACTGCAACTTGAAGTTTCCGATGCAGGGGTAGGGATCGATGGACAGGACCGCGATCGCCTCATGCGCCCGTTTTCCCGTGGAGAGACAGCGCGCACACAAGTGGCCGCAGGTGGCTTGGGCCCGGGGGGCAGCGGGCTGGGGCTTGCGATCGTGATGCGCCTGGCGCTGCGTTACCAGGGCACCGTTGCGCTGGATCAAGCCGCGCAGGGTGGCTTGCGAGTGAAGATCAGTCTCGGGTCTGCTTAGGAACTCTGGAAGCCTAAGCCCCGGCCCGCCGTACCAACAACACATTGGCGTGAGCTTCAATGCCCTCCTGGCGCCCTACAAACCCCAAACGCTCGCTGGTTTTCGCCTTGATGTTTACGCAGCCCAACGCACACGATAAGTCCTGAGCTATGTTGACTTGCATGGCTTCAATATGGGCAGCCAGCCGGGGAGCCTGAGCAATCACGCTGGCATCCACATTGCCCACTTCGAAGCCTGCAGCCTGCACCTTGGCCATGGTTTGGCGCAAGAGCACCCGACTGTCAGCCCCCCGATGCGCGGGATCAGTATCGGGAAACTGACGGCCAATATCTCCCAGGCCTGCAGCGCCCAACAATGCATCGGTGATCGCATGCAGCAACACATCCGCATCGCTGTGACCCAGCAACCCCGTGGGATGATCAATCAGCACGCCACCCAGAATCAACTTGCGCCCGGGCACCAGCGCGTGCACGTCATAACCTTGACCAACTCTCATCGTCGTCATCACTGATTCACCTTGTTCCTGGGGTTGCCATTGCGCCAGCATCAACGCGAGGTCGGGAGGTGTGGTGACCTTGAAGTTGCCACGCTCGCCCTCGACCATCAAAGGCGCTGGCAAGCCATGCTCTTGCGCCCAAACCTCCATCGCACTGCACTCATCGGTGGCCTGGGGCATCTTGAGTAGGGCTTCGCGCAACGGCCCTATGCGAAACATTTGCGGTGTTTGCGCCAACCACACCTCGTCGCGGGGTAAAAGCTGCCAGGTGCCTTCGGCCTGCCTGCGCACCGTGTCGGAGGCGCGTTGCGCGAGAATTCCACCAACCGGATGTGTCGAGCAGGCGGCGATCAAACGCTGCAGGGCCTGCGCCGATAATCCCGGCCGCGCAGCATCATGCACCAACACCCAATCAGTGGACTGGGCCCGCCCTCGGTCCAGGAGCGCATCAAGCCCTGCAAGCACCGAGGCACATCGGGTGGGTCCGCCCTGCCGCACGATACTGATCACCTCATCATCCGCCACGCCGGACCCGGCAACCCACTCATCTTGCGGCGCCACAACCACCATACAAGCGCGTGGCGCACAACTGCGAAGGGCCTGGGTGGTGTGCCACAAGAGGCTGCGTCCGGCGATCTCTAGATATTGCTTGGGCCGGGGCGCTCCGAAGCGCGAGCCAATGCCACCGGCAGGAATCACTACAAATAGCGGGTCATGGTCGGCTGGCTGGCCGCGAGCCATAGGGTCATCACTCATCCCGGTAAAATACCAGCTTTGAAACTTCCGCTCACCGGGCTCGTGCTTCCTTCATGACAGTTTCGATGGCGCTGGCCGCCTCGCCCCTCTCCGCCAATACGGTAGCCGCCCCGCTGGACTTGCCCTCAGCGCCCAAAGCCGGACAGATCGTCAGCTTGCCCGCTTGCCCGGGCTCAAGTGACGCCTGGCTGATCGCCCAACTCGCACGCCGCGATCAGCGATTATTGGTGGTGGTGACTGCACAAGCCACTGATATGACTCGTCTTGCCGAGGAGATTCCCTACTTTGATGCCGAGCTCAAGGTTGTGGTGTTGCCAGATTGGGAAACCCTGCCCTACGACCACTTTTCCGCCCACCAGGACCTGATCTCCGAGCGGCTTGCGGCATTGCATGCTTTATGCACCCAGCCGCCCGATGTATTGATTACCCATATCGGCACCGTGCAGCATCGCCTCGCCACGCCCGAGTTTCTGGCTTCACATACCTTCTTTTTTGATCGCGGCCAGCAACTCGACGAAACCGCGTTGCGGGCCCAGCTCAGCCTGGCGGGCTACGATCACGTGTCGCAAGTGGTGCGCCCGGGTGAATACAGCATCCGGGGTGGCTTGATTGATCTGTACCCCATGGGCGCCACCCTGCCCTATCGGCTGGACCTGTTTGGCGATGAGCTCGAATCCATCCGCACCTTTGATCCTGATACCCAACGCAGCCTCTATCCCATCGATAAGGTGCGGCTGCTGCCCGGGCGTGAATTTCCCGTCGATGAGGCAGCTCGAGCAAGCTTCAGGGGACGTTGGCGTGCGCGCTTTGAAGGCGATCCATCCAAAGTGCCGATATATCGGGATATTGGTTCGGGGATCACGCCCGCAGGCATCGAGTATTACCTGCCGCTATTTCACGATCCCGCGGCGACCTTGTTTGATTACCTCAATGAAGATGCGCTGTTTTTGACGCACGGTGCTGTCAGCGAATCGGCCCAGAGGTTTTACACCGATTGCGAGCAACGCCATCGATTTTTGGCCTATGATCCACAGCGCCCCTTGCTTAGCCCGAGCGAGTTGTTTTTGACCAGCGAGCAATGGTTCACTTCAGCGGGTCAATGGGGGCGTTATTCCTTGGCGGTGAACGAGAGTGCAACCGCATCTGGCGCGCCCGGATTCGCGAGCCCGGCGCCCGCGCTCACCATCAATCGCCGAGCCGAGCAGCCACTGGCTGCAGTTCAGCAATTTATCGACCATGAAGCGCGTCGCAAACTGATTGTGTGCGAATCGCCCGGTCGCCGCGAAACTGTGCAACAGCTGTTTGCGGAGCACGGGATTGCCGGAGCGGCCATCGATAGCTGGGCGCAGTTTCTGCAATCCAGCGAAGAAGTTGTGCTTGGCGTCGGCCCAATCGTGCGCGGATTTTTGTTGCCGCAGGTGGCCCTCATCACTGAAGCTGAGCTCTACGAAGGCCAGGGCCGCAGCACCCGCCGTTCGCGGCGCGAGCAGCAAACCAATGTGGATGCGATCATCCGGGATCTTTCGGAGTTGCGTATTGGTGATCCGGTGGTGCATGCGCAGCATGGCATTGGGCGCTATCAAGGCCTGATCACCCTTGATCTGGGCGATGGGCCTTCGGAGTTTTTGCATCTGGTCTATGCCAACAAGACCACGCTTTACGTGCCGGTATCGCAACTCGCTATGATCGGGCGCTACAGCGGGGCAAGCCCCGAGGACGCTCCCTTGCATGTGTTGGGCTCGGGTCAGTGGGAAAAAGCCAAGCGTAAAGCAGCCCAGCAAGCCCGTGACACTGCAGCCGAGCTACTCAATCTGTACGCCAGACGGGCCGCCCGCGAAGGCCACGCCTTCCAGTACAAGCCCGGCGACTATGAAGCGTTTGCCCAGGGCTTCGGGTTTGACGAAACGCCGGACCAGCTCGGCGCGATTCACGCAGTGGTGCAAGACATGATCTCGCCTCGCCCCATGGACAGGCTGGTGTGCGGCGATGTGGGCTTTGGAAAAACGGAGGTGGCATTGCGGGCCACTTTTGTGGCGGTGGCCGACGGCAAACAAGTCGCGGTGCTCGCACCCACCACGCTGCTTGCTGAGCAACACTTTCAGACCTTCAGCGACCGGTTTGCGAATTTGCCGGTGCGCATTGCCGAGCTTTCGCGCTTTCGCAGTGCCAAGGAAATCAAGGCTGCGATTGAAGGCATGAACACCGGTCAGATTGATATCGTCATCGGCACCCATAAGCTGCTGTCCAACGATGTGAAGTTCAAGCGCCTGGGTCTTGTGATCATCGATGAAGAGCATCGCTTTGGTGTGCGGCAAAAAGAGGCACTCAAGAACTTGCGGGCGCAGGTTGATGTGCTGACCCTGACCGCCACGCCGATTCCCCGCACTCTGGCGATGAGTCTGGAAGGCATACGTGATTTCTCGGTCATCGCCACCGCTCCGCAAAAGCGCCTAGCGATCAAAACCTTCGTGCGCAAGGAAACCGATGGCACGATCCGCGAAGCGATGTTGCGCGAACTCAAACGCGGCGGTCAGGTCTACTTCTTGCACAATGAAGTCGAGACCATCGAGAACCGGCGTCAGATGATTGAGAAGCTTGTGCCTGAGGCCCGCGTGGTGGTGGCCCATGGGCAGATGCCAGAGCGAGATCTTGAGCGCGTGATGCGTGATTTCTCTGCCCAGCGCCACAATGTCCTGCTTTGCACCACCATTATCGAAACCGGTATCGACATTCCCACCGCCAACACGATCATCATGCACCGTGCGGATCGCTTTGGCTTGGCTCAATTGCACCAACTGCGCGGCCGCGTAGGCCGCTCGCACCATCAGGCCTATGCCTATTTGTTGATTCCTGATGAGGCAGCCATCACCAAGGATGCCACCAAGCGTCTGGATGCCATCCAGAGCATGGAAGAGCTGGGTTCGGGCTTTTACCTGGCCATGCACGATCTGGAGATCCGCGGCGCTGGCGAAGTGCTCGGGGACAACCAATCGGGCGAAATGATCGAGGTGGGCTTCAGCATGTATACCGACATGCTGAATCAAGCGGTGAAAGCCTTGAAAGAGGGTCGCGAACCTGATCTCGCTTCACCACTTGCTGCAGCCACTGAAATCAATCTGCACTCCCCCGCGTTGCTGCCCGCTGACTACTGCGGCGATGTCAATGAGCGCCTGACGCTTTATAAACGGTTGGCCAATACAAGTTCTGGCGATGAGCTCGAGCTTTTGCAAGAAGAGCTGATCGACCGCTTTGGCAAGATGCCCGAGGCTGCTCGACTGCTTGTGGAAACCCATCGACTGCGCTTGCAGGGCGAAGCCCTGGGGATCAGCAAGATCGATGCCACGGTGGATGCAATCGTCTTGCAGTTCAATGATCGCCCGGCCATTGGCCCCGAAGCCATCATTCGCTTCATTCAGTCACGCAAGGATGCCCGTCTGGCTGGGCAGAATCGCTTGCGTATTACCCAAGCCAATCCCGAAGCCCTGCCACGCGCGCAAAAGATTCGCGAGCTGCTGCGCTTGATCAAATGAGTGTCCCATGTCGAGCTCCATCAAACTGATTGCCCAAGCCCCACAGATTACCCCCGAAATGCTGCAGGCCGTGTCGCAGCGGGTGCAGCTTCCCCCAAGGCGTTTGGGCACCACCAAATCGGAATGGCATGAGGTTGAGGTCACCCATGCGCAGGCACGCCAATGGTCCCGCGAGCTGGGGATCGACATCAATCTCATGCCGATGCAGGCGCAGTGGGCCGACTACCGTTTGATGGCTTTTGATATGGATTCCACCATGATCACCATCGAATGCCTCGACGAGATCGCGGACTATGCGGGCAGGAAAGCCGAGGTTGCAGCGATCACTGAAGCCGCAATGCGGGGCGAGATCACCGACTATAACGAGAGCTTGCAGCGGCGGGTGGCGATGCTCGCAGGGCTGGATGCCAGCGCACTCCAAGCTGTGTATGACGAGCGCTTGAAACTCACTCCGGGGGTTGAAGCCTTGCTTGCGCACGCGCATGCCCAGGGTATCCAGGTGCTACTCGTCTCAGGTGGCTTCACCTTCTACACTGACCGCCTGCGGGATCGGCTCGGGCTGGCGTTCACACGCTCCAATCAACTTGAGATCGTTCAAGGCAAGATGACTGGCCGCTTGATTGGTGAAATTGTGAATGCCGAGGTGAAGCGACGCACTGTGCTTGAAGTATGCGAGCAACTCGGCTGCACCGCCGCGCAAACCATGGTGTTTGGCGATGGAGCCAATGACCTACTGATGATGCGGGTGGCCGGCATGTCGGTTGCGCACCGTGCCAAGCCGGTGGTGCAGGATCAGGCAACGCATGCCATCAACTACACCGGGCTCGATAGCGTGCTGGGTTGGTTTGCCAGCTAACACGCGCGCATTCGTAACACTTTCAAGCTCAGGCATTTGGTGCGAGCAGCGCCGCGCGGCCAATCGCTGCAGCCCCCAGAATGAGTACTCCGGCCGCAATCCATGAAGGACCAATTAGCTCATTGGCGCCCGGCGTGGATGACGTGGTTACCGAGCTTGCCACCGCCCAACTCCACAACGCAGCCACTGCTGGCCCGAGCATCTGACCAAATCCAAACCCAGCGGTTAAGGCTCCAATGGCTTTTTGCGGATCGTCCTGACGCAATCGGCGCCCTTCGCTTAAAACAAGCCCCGTCGCACTCATGAAGGTCGCACCCAGTAGCGCGCCGCCAAGCAAGGCAGCCCAAACACTTTGATGCAGCACGGGGAGTAATACGCCCCCAGCCAGCAGGCCATGTTGAATCATCAATACTCGATACACCCCCAGGCGAGCGGCCAACCGATGCCAGGCGCTGTTGCTCAATACGGCAGCAAGCCCGGTCACCACCCAGGCCGCGGTTTCAAGCCACGGGCCCTCACCCATCGAGCGAACAATAACCACCAGAAAAGTCGCCGTAATCACGTAGCCAAACCCAAGCGCTGCATACCCAGCAACAAGCCAGGCCAAGGCGCGTCGTGCTGTCTTTTGGAAAGCGAGGTCTTCAGCCAGCGAGCGCTGAGCTTGCCCGCTCGTTGTTGTGGCTGCAGCGCTCCCAGTTCCTGAAGCGCCAGCCGCAGCATTGGCCGAAGCCGGTATTTGAGCCAACCACCACGCGCCCAGCGCACCTGCCAGCAAAGCCAGCCCAGCCTGCCCTAACCACAGCCCCGCATTGCCGGCCCAATCATGACTAACATGCGCAAGCACAGCTGAAGCGGCAATCGCAGAACCCACACCGATGTATGGCAATGCCGCCAGATCGCTGCGCCCCTGGCCCACCAGATAACGAAGCACCACCGCGGACATGCATACCATTGCAAACGCGCTTGCCACACCCGAAAGACCTCGGACCGCTGCCCAATACACGACGCCTCCAGGCACCGCCATCAAGGCCGTAGTCACAACGCTCAAAGTGACTGCAAATATGGCAATAGGCACAGGACGCAAGGCTACCCATGCGCGTCCAGCCATCAAGGCACCAATCAGATAGCCCACAAAATTGGCTGCTGCAATCCAGCCCGCCTGCGAAGTGCTGAGTTGAAACTGCGCCTGCATCGCGGGCAGCAAAGGGGTGTAGGCAAAGCGCCCAACCCCCATCACACAAGCCAGAATGAGCAACCCGGCGAAGGCTGCGCGGGTCTCGATACGAGTGTTGGCCTGACTCAGGCCGTAACTCCGATCAGGTCATGTTCGGTGGCCCCGGTGATTCGGACTTGCATGAAATCACCAATAACCAACTTGCCGCGGCCGGTAAATCTCACCACACCGTCAATTTCAGGGGCGTCCATCATCGTGCGGCCAATCGCCGCATCCGGCTCGGCGCCATCCACCAAAACCTGCATGGTGCGGCCTACAAAGCGCTGCAACCTGCGCGATGATATCGCCGCCTGCTTTTCCATGAATCGGGCGCGCCGCTCTTCACGCACTGCCTCGGGCAAGGCACCGGGCAGCGCATTAGCAGTTGCGCCATCAACAGGCGAATAGGCAAAGCACCCGACACGATCCAGCTGGGCCTCGTCAAGAAACTGCAAGAGCTCTTCAAACTGCGCCTCGGTTTCGCCGGGAAACCCCGCAATGAAGGTACTGCGGATGGTCAGGTCAGGGCACACCTTGCGCCAGCCCTGAATGCGCTCGATATTGCGCTCGCCGGAGGCCGGACGCTTCATCGCCTTAAGCACCTGCGGATTGGCATGCTGAAACGGCACATCAAGGTACGGCAATACAGTGCCCGGCATTTGCGCCATCAACTCCACCGCCTCGTCCACATGCGGATAGGGATAAACATAATGCAAGCGCACCCAAACCCCCAGCTGTCCCAACTCGCGCACCAACTCAGTCATGCGGGTGCGCACCGGTCGGCCATTCACAAAGCCGGTGCGGTACTTCACATCCACACCATAGGCGCTGGTGTCCTGCGACACAATCAATAGCTCGCGAACTCCGGCATTTACCAACGACTCCGCTTCTCGCATCACTTCGCCAATCGGGCGCGAAACCAGATCGCCGCGCATCGAAGGAATAATGCAAAAGCTGCAGCGATGGTTGCAGCCTTCGGAAATTTTCAAATAGGCATAGTGCCGGGGAGTGAGCTTGATTCCGCCAGGAGGCACCAGATCTTCAAAGGGATCATGGGGCTTGGGCAAATGCTCATGCACTGCGGCCATCACTTCTTCAGTGGCATGCGGCCCAGTGACGGCCAGCACCTTGGGATGCACCTCACGAATCAGATTATCAGACCCGACACCAGCTTTGGCGCCCAAGCAGCCCGTCACGATGACCCTGCCGTTTTCACTCAGTGCCTCACCAATCGCGTCGAGCGACTCCTGAACCGCAGCGTCTATGAATCCACAGGTGTTGACCACAACGATGTCGCTCTTGCCGTAGTCGGAAACAATCCCGTACCCCTCGGCGCGCAATTGGGTGAGGATGCGTTCGGAATCAACCGTAGCTTTGGGGCAACCTAAAGAAACAAAGCCCACGGTCGGAACCTTGGGCTTTGCCTGGCGTTTGATGGTTACAGGTTTCAATTGATCGGAGATTTCGCTTGAGGAATAGAGTTATTTTTTGCCATCGGTGCCGGGAAATGGGAAGGTCTGAAACATGACTCTGGCCTGCTGCTGCATTTGATCTTGCATCTGCACAAACAGGTTTTTGCTTTGCTCAATATAGTTGCCCATCATCGACTGGATCATCGGTGTCTGCACAGACATGAACTGGGTCCACATTTCCGGGTTGGGCATGCCCTTGGCGTCATAAAAAGCTTTGCTTTGATCCTGAACCTTGCTCTGGATTTCGACAAATGCCTGCATGGTTTTTTCCAGGTAGGCACCCATCATGCCTTGCATGGCATGGCCATAAAACCGGATGATTTGGGACAGCATCGGCGAGGAGAACAAGGGCTGACCGCCGGCCTCTTCCTCCAAAATGATTTGCAGCAAGATGCTGCGGGTCAGGTCTTCATTGGACTTGGCATCCAGCACTTTAAAATCTTCAGCATCCAGGACCAGCTGCTTGACATCCGTCAGGGTGATGTAGGCGCTGGTCTGGGTGTCATACAAACGGCGGTTCGGATACTTCTTGATCATCCGGGTGGTGGCGGCCATGGGGTGTCTCCATCTACAACAATGCCCCGCAGGGGTCTGCGAGGCGTATTTTGTCAGTCAAAGTGGATCAGCGGACCACTTGGGCCCGCCCCTCCAAAGGTGACCAAGCTTAACCCATGTGCAAGCCGCCATTGAGCGAAAAGTCCGCGCCGGTAGCAAAACCCGAATGCTCGGAGGCCAACCAGGTACACATTTCGCCAATTTCCTCCGGTGTTCCGAGCCTGCGCACCGGAATCGAAGCCACAATCTTTTCCAGCACGTCAGGACGCACCGCTTTGACCATGTCGGTAGCGATGTAGCCCGGGGAAATCGTGTTGACCGTGACGCCTTTGGCAGCCACTTCCTGAGCAAGCGCCATGGTGAACCCATGGATACCGGCCTTGGCAGTGGAATAATTGGTCTGCCCGAACTGTCCCTTTTGGCCATTTACCGAGGAAATATTCACGATCCGGCCCCAGCCTTTATCCAGCATGCCTTCAATGACCTGCTTGGTCACATAAAACAGCGAATTCAGGTTGGTATCGATTACCGCGCGCCAATCCTCGGGACTCATCTTGCGAAACATTCCGTCCTTGGTAATGCCAGCGTTATTGATCAGGATGTCCGGATTGCCATGCTGCTCCCGCACCACATTAAACGCGGCTTTGGTACTTTCCCAATCCGATACATTGCCTACTGAGGCATAAAAGGTGAACCCGAGCGCCTTTTGCTCAGCAATCCATTTTTCATAATCGCGGCTGGGTCCGCATCCGGCAATAACCTTGTGGCCAGCCTTGGCCAGGGATTGGCAAATTGCGGTTCCGATTCCGCCCATACCGCCGGTGACATACGCTACTCGAGTCATGATGTGTGCTCCTGAAAATTAAGTATTTTGGTTTTAAATTAGCTTCGCTCGACGGCTAAGGCTACACCCATACCGCCGCCGATACACAGCGAGGCCAAGCCCTTCTTGGCTTCGCGCCGCTGCATCTCATGAAGCAGTGTGACAAGGATGCGGCAACCGGAAGCACCAATCGGATGCCCGATCGCAATCGCGCCGCCATTCACATTGATACGGTCGGTAGCCCAGCCCATTTCCTTGTTCACCGCGCAAGCTTGTGCAGCAAAAGCCTCGTTGATTTCCATCAGATCAAGATCCTTGGTGCTCCAGCCAGCACGGCTCAGGGCCTTCTGACTTGCGGGCACCGGCCCCATACCCATGATTGAAGGATCGATACCTGCTGAAGCAAATGATGCAATGCTCGCCAAGGGCTTCAGCCCCAGGGCTTTTGCTTTGGAAGCGCTCATCACGAGCACTGCTGCTCCGCCATCGTTAATACCTGACGCGTTAGCCGCCGTTACCGAGCCATCTTTCTTGAAGGCTGGCTTGAGCCCACCGATGCTCTCGGAGGTCACACCCGCCTTGATGTATTCATCGGTAACAAACTGCAGCGGATCGCCTTTGCGTTGAGCGATAGACACGGCCACCACCTCATCAGCGAACTTGCCTGCCTTAAGCGCAGCCTCAGCTTTTTGCTGGGACCATGCGGCAAATTCATCTTGCTGGCTGCGTGAGATTTCGTATTTGGCGGCGACATTCTCAGCGGTAATGCCCATGTGATACTGGTTATACACATCCCACAAGCCATCCACGATCATGGAATCGACCAACTTCGCATCGCCCATGCGGAAGCCATCTCGCGAACCCATCAGCACGTGGGGAGCCGCGCTCATGTTTTCCTGACCACCAGCGACGACAACCTCGGCGGCCCCAGTCATTACCGCCTGGGCTGCCAGCATCACCGCTTTCAGACCACTGCCGCAGACTTTGTTAATCGTCAGGGCAGGAATCGTGACGGGCAAGCCCGCTTTAATGAGGGCTTGGCGAGCCGGATTTTGACCGGAAGCTGCAGTGAGCACCTGACCCATGATCACTTCATCGACCAAGGCGGGATCGATCCCTGCGCGTGCGATTACGGCGCGAATCGCGGTTGCGCCCAGTTCAGGGGCGCTGACTGCGGCTAAGCTTCCTCCAAACTTGCCAACCGCGGTGCGGGCGGCTGCCACAATGACTGCTTGTTCCATCTTCATTGTCCTCGTCTATAAATTGCGTTGTGGTGATGAATACTCGGGCTGATTCAGACTAGTTTCACTTCAGGGCGCAGGCTGCTTAACATAGCGACCCGGAGCAGGCTCAATCGGCTTGAACTTGGCATTACCCAAGGACTTGGCGACCGGCTTGGTTGCGCCAAGATGCGGCGCGAGCCACACCTTCCAATCATTCCACCAACTGCCGGGATGTTCTTGAGCTAGATCAAACCATGGCTGCGCTGTGGCCGGAGCAGTCTTGCTTTTCCCATCACTCAGCCAGTAACTGCGCTTGTTTTTACCTGCAGGATTGATGGTGCCAGCAATATGTCCACTGGCACCCAGTGCAAATCGAACCTCGCCGCCGAGCAACTGGGTAGCCTGGTAAGCCGCCTGCCAGGGAACGATGTGGTCCTCTCGCGCAGCAAACACATAAGTAGGGGTGGTGATGTTTCGCAGATCAATCGGCACGCCCAGGCAAGTCAGTTTGCCGGGTTCACGCAACTCATTTTGCAAATACATATGCCGCAAATACCAGGCATACATCGGCCCGGGCAGGTTGGTACTGTCACCATTCCAATAGAGCAGGTCAAAGGGCACCGGCTTTTCGCCCTTCAAATAGTTGTTGACCACATAGTTCCACACCAGGTCATTGGGGCGCAGGAAGGAAAATGTCGTGGCCAGCTCCTTGCCCGACAATACCCCACCGTGCCCAAGCAACTGTTCGCGCATCTGCACCTGTTGCTCATCGATAAACAGGCCCAGCACACCCGGATCCTCGAAGTCGAGCAGAGTGGTCATCAGAGTCAGGCTTTCTACCGGCTCCTGACCTTTGGCTGCAAGAGCAGCAAGCGCGGTGGTAAGGATCGTCCCGCCGACGCAAAAGCCGAGCGCGTTGATGGTTTTCTGCCCCGAGATTTCCCGAACCACATCAATCGTATCGACCACCCCCAACTGAAGATAGTCATCCCAGGTGAGGTGGCCTTGCTCGGGCCCAATATTGCGCCACGACACCATGAACACAGTGATGCCCTGGGCAACCGCATGCGCAACAAAGGAATTTTCGGGTTGCAGATCAAGGATGTAGAACTTATTGATACTCGGAGGCACCATCAGCAAGGGTTTGGCGCCGACTTTGGCAGTGCTGGGGGTGTACTGAATCAGCTGTACCAGCTCATTTTCAAACACGACCTGCCCGGGCGAGGTGGCCACATTTCGACCCACTTCGAAAGCGCTGTCATCAGTCTGCGAAAGCTTGCCTTTCTGCAGATCGCCCAGCATGTTTTGCAGGCCATCCATCAAACTCTTGCCCTGCGTATCGAGCAACCTGCGTTGCGCTTCAGGATTACTCAGCAAAAAGTTGGAGGGCGATAGGGCCTCAACCCATTGCTGAGTTGCAAAGCGGATCCGCTCGCGGGTGCGCTCATCACCCACCACAGCGTCGGCCATCTTCTGCAAAAACTCGGCGTTCAGCAAATAGATCGACGCGTTCCATCCAAACATGGGAGAAGCCCAGGAAGCATCGGCAAATCGTTTGTCTTTCAGCACTGGTGCTTCGCCCTTGGCCGCCTGGTCCATGTAGGCCTGAATACGTTCGAAATACTCTGTTTGTAGCGCGGTGAGCTGCTCAGGCTGAAACCCGATGCTGGGCAGCGACTGACCCAGCACTTCAAACGGATTGGCGGTTTGGGTAGTCTTATCATCAACCTCCGGCGCGGCAGACTTTAGCTTTGCTGCTCCTGGCGGGCGCGCAGCCACTTTGCGGCCGGACCGAACTGCAGGCTTTTCTTGAGGGCGTGAAACACGCGATCGGGGCTGGGCTGGCACAGGAGTCTCCTAGGGGACAAGCTTCGCGCTTTCCCGACATCCATTAACAGTTGCGATGTCATTGTGCGCGATTAATCTGGCCGCTATTGTTGCACTGCAGCATTTGCCCCGTCAACCAGTTTTGCTATTCAAACTCAGGTTTTGTATCGTGAAAAGCACAGCCAATCTCTACAAGAATACGGCTGGGTGTACATGCCCGAATCTGATCAAGCCATGGACCCAATCCTCGAGCCGCGCCATGCTCGACCCAAGTCATTCGGGGCGCCAGGCGCGAAGCAAGAATCACATCAACTTGGAGCTGCGTCTCGGGACCATCGCGCATGCCCGGATCGGCAACCCACACTTCCGCAGGCCTGCACCACGCCACAGCACTCGCCGAAGCCAAAGCTTTGAAGGCTGCCGGCCAGAGCGATGTGTCACCGAAGTAAAACTCGCTATAGGCCGCAGTCATCGCGGGACCACTGTCCAACACACACCATTCAATCTGGCGGGCCCTGCAGACTTCGAGGGCAGCAGCGTGATCCTCAATCTGCGCAACCATGAGCTGCATCTGTTCGTATTCATGGGGTGTGCGGCCATGTTCAATACACCATAGGCGCAGCCGCTCCGGAACCACTAAGGCCCCGAGGCCGGCCCCCAGCTCCCGCCCAAGTGTCGATTTACCGGTGCTCTCCGCACCAATTATCAGCAGGCTTTTCGCCACGTCCGGTAACCGATCACCGCACACACCAAGAAGATGGTGTAAAGCACCATCGTGAGCATCAAGCCCTTCATAGCAAAGAGCGCAATACTGCCAAGATTGACCACCATCCAGACCCCCCAGTTTTCCAGATACTTGCGACCGAGAAGCACCTGACCAATCACACTGCCCGCGGTGAGAAAGCCATCAAACCACGGGACGTCCGAAGAAGTGAACCGCATCAACAAGAGTGAAATTACTGGCCACATCGCAAGCCATGCCAGAGCCACACCGACCCTTTGTTTGCGCTCAAGGCGTATCGGACTCAATACATGCTGCGCATCTCGCTTACCTACCAGCCATTGCCACCATGCCCAGGCCGACATCACAGCAAAAAATACCTGAACACCGGCGTCGCCAAACAAACGATGGTGAGCAAACAAATGGGCGTAAAGAAAACAGCTCGCAATCGCAAGCGGCCAGCCCCAAAGACTTTGCCTGATGTTACCTATGACGCAACCCAGCGCCAGCACAAAAGCGATGAGCTCGAGCCAGCTCACTGGATGGCCCCATGCGTTCCAGGCGGCTGATAGCGCCCACTGATCGAGCGCCTGCAAAAAGGTCAAAACTTCTCGGCGCGGAACACGCCGACTTCATGCACATACATAGAAATCGCGTAGTTCTTCGAATACTGTCGCAAGATGTGGTCAGCGATGCGCTCGGCTATTTCGCCGGTGCAAATAAAGTTCAGCGAGATCGAGCGGTCCAACTCCCAGGCTCCCTCGCGATCACCTGCAATGCCACCGCCGTGGCATTCATATACGGTGTATCCGAGCGCCCCCAGGCGCTTGGCATCAGCAATCAATAGCCGCTCAATCGCAGCTTCAGCAATCACCACCAACAAGGTACGCGGATGTTTTTCCATTAGCGGTTTAACCATTGGGCTGCAAAAATATAAAGCGGTATGCCAAGCGTGACATTGAAGGGAAATGTCATGCCCAAGGACATGCCAATCGAGAGGGCTGGGTTGGCTTCCGGCACCGCCATCCGCATGGCGGTAGGTGCCGCGATGTATGAAGCACTCGCACACAAGGTAGCCAGCAGCGCTTGCCCACCCACCGAAAGGCCCAGGCCGTACCCGACCATCAAGCCCATCGCGGCGAAGACCAAAGGCCCGCCGACAGCGAACACTGCCAGTGGCCAGCCGGCCCGACGAAGATCACCCAGACGACCGCCGGCCACCAGACCCATTTCCAGAAGAAATAGGGCGAGGACGCCTTTGAATAAATCTGTAAAAAGTGGCTTGATGGGCGCCAGGCCTTCCGGACCGGCAATCGCACCGATCACGATGCCTCCAATCAGGAGATACACCGCCTTGCCCAGTACGGTTTCATGACCCAATGCCCGCCAATTCACACCGCCCTTTTGCCCTGCTTTGGCCAGCAAAATTCCCACGATGATGCCGGGCGTTTCCATCAATGCCACCAACACCACCATTTGCGGCTCGGCGGGAATACCCGCAGCGGCAACCATCCCCTGCCCCACGGCAAATGTCACCACGGAGACTGAGCCATAGTGGGCTGCAATTGCAGCGGCATCCACCTGCGATTGTCGGGCCAGCCAACGCAAAGCCGGATACGCGAGAAGGGCAATGACCGCCGACAAGGCGATTGCCGCAAGACCCATGCCCACGATGGACGACGGATCATGCTTGGCAAGCTCAGCGCCACCTTTCAAGCCAATCGCCAGCAGCAAGTAAATCGACAAGGTTTCATACAGGGCTTCGGGCAAGCGCAAATCGCTTTTTGCCAGCCGGGCAATGACGCCCATGATAAAAAACAGAACGATCGGATCGATCATTCGATTTCTTCGATCCAGGCCTGTTGAAGCGCTTCCAGGATCTTTTCACCCGAGCGTTGTGGATCATCCGCAAATTCAGGCAGGGCCACTGCCCAGGCATGCAAATCGGTGAACCGAATGGTGCGCGGATCCACCTCCGGATGAGCCTCCGCCAAGGCTATCGCCAGATCGAGGGTGTCAGTCCATTTGAGTTGTTGCTCCATGACTTAGTGGTCCTCGCGGGCATGGTTCAGGGTGTATCTGGGTAACTCAACTGTCAGGCCTTGGGCAGGAACCTCGATCTGACAGGACAAACGACTTTGCGATGTGAGTCCCCAGGCCTTATCAAGCATGTCATCTTCCAAATCGGAGGCGCCCGGCAACTGCGCCAACCCTTCACGAACAATCACATGGCAGGTGGTGCAAGCGCAGGACAGTTCACAGGCATGTTCAATCTCGATACCCTGAGCAAGCAAGGCTCGACAAAGCACAGTACCTGGCGGCGCTTCAAACTCGGCGCCGGCCGGACACAAACTGGGATGGGGCAAAACTTTTATGACGGGCATGCACTGATCCGAACTGGAATAAGAAACAACTGAAGCGAACTCAGAGTGAAGAAATTTGCTGACCGTTCAGGGCTCGCTGAATCGAACGGTTCATTCGCTGCATTGCAAAAGTTTCGGTACCAGCCGCCAAAGCCTCAACCGCAGCACGGATCGCCTGGTGGTCTGACCCTTGCGCCGTTTGGGTGAGCCGATCCATCAGCGCATCAATCTGCGTGCGATCATCCGTGCTCAGCAGGTCGCCATCGTGATGCAAAGCGACGCGGGTAGCATCAAGCAAGCGTTGTGCCTCTACCTGCTGCTCGCGCAACCTACGCTCAAGCATATCGGTTTCGGCCTTGGCAAAGCCACTTTGCAGCATCTCGGTGATTTGCGAATCCTCCAAACCGTAAGCTGGTTTCACCGTGATCGCAGCCTTGACGCCCGAGGTCTGTTCGCAAGCCGATACTGAGAGCAAGCCATCAGCATCCACTTGATAGGTAATCACGATGCGGGCAGCACCGGCAGGCATCGGTGGAATACCGCGCAGCTCAAAGCGGCCAAGGGAACGACATTCACTCGCCAATTCACGCTCACCTTGCACCACATGCACCGCCAAAGCGGTTTGCCCATCCTTGAATGTGGTGAACTCCTGCGCACGCGCAATCGGCAAAGTGGCATTGCGGGCAATCACCTTCTCGACCAGACCGCCCATCGTTTCGACACCAAGCGACAGTGGGATCACGTCCAGCAAAAGCCAATCATCTGACCCAGTCTTGTTACCAACCAGAGCATCGGCTTGCAGTGCCGCGCCAATCGCCACGACCTTGTCCGGATCCAGCCCAATAAAGGGTTCCAGGCCGAACAAGGCTTTCACCGCCTGCCGCACCTGCGGCATGCGAGTCGAGCCGCCCACCATCACCACCGCTTCTAAATTCAAGGGCTCGCCCTGCAAAGCGTCCCGCGCATCCGCCAAAGCCCGACGCGTTGCCAAAAGGGTTTTCTCGACCAGATCACTAGTGAGCGCTTCAAAGCGCTCGCGAGTCAGCGGAATCTTGATCTCGTTATCGCCCGACAGCACCACATGCATGCTTGCCATTGGTTGCGAGGACAGGGCCTCCTTCACACGGCGAGCCTCGGAAAGCAGCTGGCGCCAGGTTGTCGCCTGTGCGATTTCTGACAGGCGCGAGCCATCGATCGTGTCGCCCAGACCCGCTTCGCGAATGGCCCACTCAACCAATCGCAGGTCAAAATCATCGCCGCCCAACGAGGAGTCGCCCCCTGTGGCAATGACTTCGAACACTCCGCGCGACAAGCGCAGAATCGAGATATCAAACGTACCACCGCCAAGGTCATACACTGCATACACGCCCTCGGCTCCGGTATCCAGGCCATAGGCCACTGCGGCAGCTGTTGGCTCATTGAGCAAGCGCAAAACATTGAGGCCAGCCAACTGCGCAGCATCGCGCGTGGCCTGACGCTGAGCATCATCAAAATAGGCCGGCACAGTAATCACCGCGCCATCAATGTCGCCAGCCAAAGCCAGTTCGGCTCGTTCTCGCAGCTTGCGCAGAATTTCCGCAGAAACCTGGATCGGCGATACCGGGCCGGCTCGGGTACTCAGCTGAACCATCCCGGGCGCATCCACCAGATCGTAGGGAAGACTTTGTTCCAGCGCATCAGCAAAACCGCGCCCCATCAAACGTTTTACGGAAACAATCGTGTTTTTAGGATCTACCGCAGCTTGCTCCATGGCCTCTTGCCCGACTTGAACGCCATCTTGCGAAAACCGTACAACCGAAGGCAACAGCGCATGACCCAGATGGTCCTCAATGACCTCAGGCAGTGCATGACGCAAAGTCGCAACCAAAGAATTGGTAGTACCGAGGTCAATACCAATAGCGCGCTTGCGCTGATGAGGATCAGGGGTTTCACCCGGTTCTGAAATCTGCAGGAGCGCCACGAAATTCTTCTTGATCAATAAACAGGGGCCAAATCGGCGGAAAACTTGCGCAAAAACATCCAGCGCCGAACCAGTCCGGCGGCGGCTCGAATATCGCCCGTGCCGGGGGCCAGCAGTGTCGCACATTCGGTCTGCAGGGCCAGTTCCTGCTCGCGTATCTCGGAGCGCAAGTTCGCGAGCAGATCCTCGCGCCCCTGGGCGCGTGCCTCTTCGGCTTCTTCGCGCCATTGCATTTGCTGCATTAGAAACGCGTTATCCAAAGCCGCCCCTGCTGAATCCTCTACGGAGATGCCATGCATCTCGCACAGGTAAGCAGCCCGTTTGAGCGGATCGCGCAAAACAGAAAATGCTTCGTTAGCTGCTGTAGCCATTTGCATGGCCAGGCGCCGATCCTGGTCGGACCCAGCCGCATGACGGTCAGGATGCACAGAACTTTGCACCGCGCGATAAGCGCTTTGCAACTGAGCCAGATCTACCTGAAAACCCGGGGTTAGCCCGAACCACTGAAAATGGTCTTTGGGCAGTGCCTGATGGCCCATCGACTAAACGTTAAAGGATTCGCCGCAACCGCATTCGCTCTTGACATTGGGGTTGTTGAATTTGAATCCTTCATTTAGCCCTTCGCGTACAAAATCAAGCTCGGTTCCGTCGATGTAGGGAAGGCTTTTTGGATCAATCAACACCCGCACGCCGAAACTTTCAAACTGCAAATCTTCTGGCGCCGCAGCATCTGCATATTCGAGCTTGTAGGCCATTCCAGAACAGCCGGTTGTTTTAACGCCCAGACGAAGCCCAAAGCCCTTGCCCCGCTTCTCCAGGTTGCGGCTCACATGGGTAGCCGCGGCTTGAGTCAGACTCACGCTCATCAAAGGTTCTCCGTCAGCCTCAAGCAGCAGCTTGAGTGGGCTCATCAACCACTACAGGGTTCTTGCGTCGATAATCTTCCACGGCCGCTTTAATCGCATCCTCGGCCAGAATCGAGCAATGAATCTTTACTGGAGGCAAGGCCAGCTCTTCAGCAATTTGGGTGTTGCGCAGCTGCGCGGCTTCGTCCACGGATTTGCCTTTCACCCACTCAGTGACCAGTGAAGAAGATGCAATGGCCGAGCCGCAGCCATAGGTCTTGAACTTCGCGTCTTCGATGATGCCCTGAGCATTCACCTTGATTTGGAGCTTCATTACATCGCCGCAAGCGGGCGCGCCCACCATGCCGGTGCCAACACTTGGATCGCTCTTGTCCATCGCGCCGACATTGCGCGGATTTTCATAGTGATCGATGACTTTTTCGCTGTAGGCCATTTATTTCTTCCCTTAATAACTATTGCTTTTAGAGGCGACACACAAACTCAGTGTGCGGCCCATTGAACTGAATTCAAGTCGATGCCGTCTTTGTGCATTTCCCAGAGCGGGCTCATATCACGCAGCTTGCCCACTTTGGCCTGCATAAGTTGAACCGTGTAATCGATATCGGCTTCGGTAGTAAAGCGCCCGATAGAAAAACGAATCGAACTATGAGCCAATTCATCGCTCCGGCCCAGCGCACGCAGCACATAGGAGGGCTCCAGACTTGCCGAGGTACAGGCCGAACCGCTAGATACCGCGATGTCCTTGACCGCCATAATCAGCGATTCACCCTCAACAAAGTTGAAACTCACATTAAGGTTGTGGGGAACACGTTGGTTGAGGTCGCCATTGACATAGATTTCCTCAATCTGCTGAAGGCCTTCCATCAAACGCGTTCTGAGCTTGCGGATTTTCTCAAGCTCAGTCGACATCTCTTCGCGGGCCAGTCTGAAGGCCTCACCCATGCCTACGATCTGGTGAGTGGCCAGTGTGCCTGAGCGAAATCCCCGCTCATGGCCTCCGCCATGAATCTGGGCCTCAATGCGCACCCTTGGCTTACGGCGCACGAACAGGGCACCGATTCCTTTTGGACCGTAAGTCTTGTGCGCAGAAAAGCTCATCAGGTCAACCTTGAGGCTGGCAAGATCAATGTTGACCTTACCAGTAGCTTGAGCGGCATCCACATGCAACAAGATCCCTCGCTCCCGGCACATTTCACCAATCGAGGCGATATCCTGAATAACACCGATCTCATTGTTGACCATCATGATCGAAATCAAAATCGTGTCCGGCCGCACTGCCTGAACCAGGCGATCCATACTCACCAAGCCATCGGCAGCAACATCAAGATATGTGACCTCAAAGCCTTGCCGCTCCAACTCACGCATCGTATCAAGCGTGGCTTTGTGCTCGGTTTTTACAGTAATCAGGTGCTTGCCCTTTTCCTGATGAAAGTGCGCCGCGCCTTTCAGGGCCAGGTTGATCGATTCTGTCGCTCCGGAAGTCCAAACCAGCTCACGCGGATCACAGCCCACCAGAGCCGCCACATCTTCACGAGCGTTTTCTACAGCATGCTCGGCTTCCCATCCATAGGAATGACTGCGTGAAGCAGGATTGCCGAAGGATTCGCGCAAATAAGGAATCATCTTGTCCGCTACCCGCGGATCCACCGGAGTGGTCGCGGAGTAGTCGAGATAGATTGGTTGTTTCATTGTTATCGTGGCCCTGATCGAGAAACGTAATTTAGCTGGCTATGGTGGTTAAGCGGTTTCCATCAACCCGGATTTGCTGCAAGGTCGAAGTCGGAAATTCCAAAGCTGCCCGGTGCTCCCTCAATACCGAGATTTGCTTCGGTGGAGCCTGGGTGACCTTAACCTTCTGACCGTCCGCCAGATCGGCCAAAGTAACCGAATCAAGATATTCAATCATCTTGCGATTCAGGTTGCTCCACAGCTCATGGGTCATGCAAGGACCACCATCTTCACCGCAATTCTCCTTGCCACCGCAATTGGTTGCGTCGAGGGGTTCGTCTACTGCAAAGATAATGTCAGCGACTGACACGTCCTTGAGCGGACGGGCCAAGGTGTAGCCGCCGCCAGGTCCGCGCGTGCTTTCCACGAGCTCGTGGCGACGCAATTTGCCAAACAGCTGTTCCAGATAGGACAGGCTGATTTTTTGACGTTGACTGATGCCAGCCAGGGTCACAGGACCTTGGTGCTGGCGCATCGCCAAGTCGATCATCGCGGTAACTGCAAAACGGCCTTTGGTGGTAAGTCTCATGGAAACCTCGGAGGTAGGAGTTATAGGCTCTATATTCCCCTATAGCCGAGTATTTTAGTCGAGAATCCACAAGGCTGCAGGGGTTTTTGTCCTAGACACAAACCTTAGCAAACAAGTGGGGCATATTCAAGCAGTTTCTGAAACACCGAGGGCCCCGCGGGGCCCTCGACTCAATCAAGATCACCAATCACCAGCCCTCAAGCAGCGGCTACCTGAGTGGCGCGCCGCTTGGCGACTTCGAGCAGTCCATTACAAGCGTCCTCAATGTAATCCAGCACCTGCTCAAACCCCTGTGCGTTGCCATAATAGGGATCGGGGATGGTCGCGGTTTCATGTTCGGTGGCAAACCGCATCAACAGCTGAAGCTTATGATGGGTTCTCTTTGGTGCCTGTTGCTGAAGCAATGCCAGGTTGTCCCAATCCATCGCCAAAATCATGTCGAAATCGTCGAAGTCCTTTTCCTTGACTTTGTTGGCCTTGAACGCAGAAATGTCATAACCACGCTTGGCAACTGCTGCGATGGCGCGCTTGTCTGCGCCCTCACCCTGGTGAAACGCATGGGTTCCTGCAGAAGCCACCGTAACAACTTCCTCTAGCCCGGCCTGTTTCACCAGCTGGCGAAACACACCTTCAGCCATTGGGGAGCGGCAAATATTGCCCATGCATACAAAGAGCACACGGGTATTCATTGCAAGGGAGATCGGTTCTTTTTTTGCCATTTCACTTTCTGCCTGAGAATCAAAACTTGTTGTTGGATGTTTTAGTCGTAGCCATTCAAGCGGCTTTGTCAGCCACGAAGGGGACCACGTTGGAATTGCCGTTCGCGCCAAAGACCTGCTCCTTCAGTATCGCCAGCTGATCGCGCAGCTGCGCGGCCTTTTCGAACTCGAGGTTTCGCGCGTGCTCGAGCATCTGCTTTTCAATACGCTTGATTTCAAGCGCCAAAGTCTTCTCGCTCATCACCTCGTACTTGGCCGAGGTCTGTGCGGCCTGCAGCTCCAGCTTGGAAGCTTGCGGGTCATACAGACCATCGATCAATTCTTTCACCTGTTTGCGCACACTGCGAGGAACAATGCCATTGGCAGCGTTAAACGCGATCTGCTTATTGCGGCGACGCTCGGTCTCATCCATGGCACGCCGCATTGAATCTGTAATTCGATCCGCATAAAGAATGGCCCTGCCGTCCAGGTTGCGTGCCGCCCGGCCGATCGTCTGAATCAAGCTTCGGTCTGAGCGCAGGAAGCCCTCCTTGTCCGCATCAAGGATCGCAACCAGGGACACCTCTGGTATATCCAAACCCTCGCGCAGCAGGTTGATCCCCACCAGGACGTCGAACACGCCGAGACGCAGATCTCGAATGATCTCGACCCGCTCGACGGTTTCGATGTCCGAATGCAAATAGCGCACCTTGACGCCATGATCCGACAGAAACTCAGTAAGGTCCTCTGACATTCGCTTGGTCAGCGTAGTTACCAACACGCGCTGGCCCAATTTGGCCCGTAAATGAATTTCGCCAAGGACATCGTCTACCTGCGATGTAGCCGGGCGTACTTCTATTTGCGGATCAACCAGCCCAGTAGGACGAACAACCTGTTCCACAACCTGCCCGGAATGCTTCGCTTCGTAGTCGGCCGGTGTGGCTGACACAAATACGCATTGGCGCACCTTGCCTTCAAACTCTTCAAACTTCAGCGGGCGGTTATCGAGGGCCGAGGGCAATCGGAATCCAAAATCAACCAGAGTTTCCTTGCGCGAGCGATCGCCTCGGTACATACCACCCAACTGCCCGATGGTTACATGACTTTCATCAATGATCATCAATGCATCATCTGGCAGGTAATCCACCAATGTAGGCGGCGGATCGCCGGGATTTGCACCTGAAAAGTGGCGGGTGTAATTCTCGATACCTTTACAAAACCCGAGCTCCTGGAGCATCTCAATATCAAACCGGGTTCTTTGCTCCAGCCTTTGAGCTTCCACCAGCTTGCCCTGCTCAACCAAGTCATCCAGTCGGGTGCGCAACTCTTCCTTGATCGTCTCTATGGCGCGCATTACTGTCCCGCGCGGAGTCACATAATGAGACGCGGGATAAACGGTGAAGCGCGGAATCTTCTGGCGAATTCGACCGGTGAGCGGATCCAAAAGCTGCAAGGACTCGATCTCGTCATCAAAAAGTTCAATGCGTAGGGCCAATTCAGAATGCTCGGCAGGAAACACATCAATCGTGTCCCCGCGCACTCTAAAGGTACCGCGCCCAAAGTCGGTCTCGTTGCGCTTGTACTGCATTGCCACCAGGCGTTGCAGCACATCGCGCTGCGAGTATTTATCGCCGACACGCAATGTGAGGATCATCTGGTGATAATCCGATGGATTACCGATGCCATAAATACAAGAAACTGTGGCGACAATGATGGTGTCACGGCGCTCAAGCAATGACTTGGTCGCCGACAAGCGCATCTGCTCGATATGCTCGTTGATTGAGCTGTCTTTTTCGATGTACAAATCCCGCTGGGGCACATAAGCCTCGGGCTGGTAGTAATCGTAATAACTCACGAAATACTCAACCGCGTTATTCGGGAAAAACTCACGCATCTCGGAATAAAGCTGCGCCGCCAACGTTTTGTTGGGAGCAAGCACAAGCGCGGGCCGGCCCAGCCGAGCAATCACCTGCGCCATGGTGTAGGTTTTACCCGAGCCGGTTACGCCTAACAGGGTTTGAAAGCTTAGTCCGTCGTGCACGCCCTCGACCAATCGCTCGATAGCGGCAGGCTGATCGCCAGCCGCCGGAAACGGCTGATGCAACTGATACGGACTTCCTGGGAAGCTCACGACAGTTACAGATGACGGATCAATGACGGGCATAGCAGGCTGGCAAATCGCTCAAAGTGGCGTGATAAACTCTTGATTCATATTGGAATTGTGCAGCGCGGCAGAGTTTTAAGGCCATGCTTTGCTGCAAATCCGTGAACACTCGATTATCGCCTCCAGCCGCCAAAAAATCCAGCCTTTTGCCCATTTTTTGAGCAACTGCTTTTGAATCAACCCTCCACTTTGCCTCGCTTTTTTTCATTAACTACCTGAAAATCAAGGACTTAGCCGTGAGCACTGCCTCGCTGTTTGCAGCCGTCGAATTAGCCCCTCGTGATCCTATCCTTGGCTTGACAGAAGCCTTCGTAGCCGATACCCGCGCTACCAAAGTTAATCTTGGTGTCGGGGTCTACACTGATGAGGGCGGTAAGATCCCGCTGCTTGCTGCGGTGCGCGAAGCTGAGGCTGCACGCGTAGCTGCCGGTCTGCCTCGCGGCTACCTGCCCATCGAAGGCATCGCGGCTTACAACCAGGCGGTGCAAAAGTTACTATTCACCGCAGATTCACCACTAATCAAAAATGGTCGCGTCGCCACTTTTGAAGCGCTCGGTGGCACTGGCGCGCTCAAGATTGGTGCTGACTTTCTCAAACGGCTGTTTCCTGATGCACAGGTTTGGATCAGTGATCCGAGCTGGGAAAACCATCGCGCCTTGTTTGAAACAGCAGGTTTCAAAGTTAACAACTACCCCTACTACGAAGCAGCAACCCATGGAGTCCGGTTTGCTGAGCTCCTGGCATGTTTGAACACTATGCCCACTGGTTCGATTGTTGTGCTGCATGCGTGTTGCCACAACCCGACTGGCGTAGACATGAGCGACGAGCAATGGCATGAAGTCGTCAAGGTGATCAAGGAGCGGGCGCTGGTCGGGTTTCTTGATTGCGCGTATCAAGGATTTGCCGATGGCATTGAAGCCGATGCCTCAGCAATTCGTCTGTTCGCCGAGCACATTCCGCAGTTTTTTGTTTCGAGCTCGTTTTCGAAATCCTTTTCGCTCTACGGAGAGCGGGTTGGAGCGCTTTCAATCGTTACTGCCAGTCAGGAAGAAACCGCCCGCGTGATCAGCCAGGTCAAGCGCGTGATTCGCACCAACTACAGCAATCCCCCTACCCATGGCGCATCGGTAGTCGCAGCGGTTTTGGCGAGCGATAGCCTGCGGCAAACCTGGGAGGCCGAGCTCGGCGCGATGCGCGAACGTATTCGCGCGATGCGTGTCGGATTTGTTCAGGGATTGCTTAGCCTGGGTGTCAAACAGGATTTTTCTTTTGTTGCCCGGCAGCGTGGAATGTTTTCATACTCAGGCCTGACCAGTGCGCAGGTTGATCGGCTGCGTAACGAGTTCGGTATTTATGCAGTTAGCACCGGGAGAATATGCGTCGCTGCCATGAACACTCGCAACCTGCCTTACGTATGCGACGCTATCGCGAAGGTGGTTTGAGCCGTGTTATAGTAGAGGGCTACGCGGCTGTAGCTCAGTTGGATAGAGTACTTGGCTACGAACCAAGGGGTCGTGGGTTCAATTCCTGCCAGCCGCGCCAGTAAGCCCAAAGGGTTGGATGCCAAAAGCTTCCGACCCTTTTTCTTTGGCAACAGCCCTTTCTGCGGCGATGCGCCTTACTTCGTCTCAGCATCCTTTTGCAGTACAACGCAGTTGCGCCCGCGCTCCTTAGCCTGATAAAGAAGCTCATCAGCCTGTTTGATAGCTTCTGCCATAGCCCCCTCAAATCGGCTTATCACGCCAAAGCTTGCGGTGATCTGGAATTTGTAGTCGTCAACCCGGATTACCAGGTCAGCAAGGTTACTGCGTACGGTTTCAAAAACCTTTGCGGCTGCCTCAGGGGCCATGTTGACGGCCAGTACGCAAAACTCCTCGCCGCCAATGCGTGCCACGATATCTGTCTTGCGAAAAGCCGAACGCAACAATTTAGCCGCTTGGCGTAGTGCTTCGTCACCTGCATCATGGCCCATCGTATCGTTGATGCGCTTGAAAAAGTCGAGATCGATAACAGCAAGGGTCAATGCAACCTGGCCGCGCTGCGCACTGGCGAGCATGGCCTCACCGGCATCAAATAGATAACGACGATTATGCAAGCCGGTTAATGGGTCACGGATCGCAGCATCGCGCAGTGCTTGAAGCGTTTCGATCAAATCTATGTTTTGGATCACCCGGCATGCAAACTCTTCCTCAAGAAAGGGCCGATGCATGAAGTCGTTTGCGCCAGCTTTGATAAACCGCGCTGAAACCATGCGGTCTGCCTGGTCGGCGATCCCGACAATCGCAATATCCTGACGCCGAAACTTACGACGGATCTGAGTGGCTAGCTGGACCCCATCCATACTGCGGGTGTTGAAATCGGTAACCACGAGCTTGATCTCGGGGTTCTTACTCAGCATCGCAAGAGCCTGCTCTCCGGACTCCGCTTCGTAGACCTTCAAACGTAGCGCCTGCAGCCAATGCACCGTTGGGCTTCGGCTTTGCTTCTCAGCATCCACCACCACTACCCCGATACTCTGATTGCGCTCAATCCTTGTGATTAGCGTGGCCACCTGCTCTATGCAATCGGGGCTGTTCTTAAGCACGTAGTCCACAACATTGCGTTGCGATACTGTAGCGGTTCGAAGTTCGAGATCCCAACTCGCAGTCAACACAATCGCAGGAATGTTGGCATTGCATACATAGTCAACCACCTCGCCATTCGGCGCGTCGCGCAAGACCCGACCGACCACAGCGACCAGCAGACGGTCCTCGTGCAAACTGATCAACTCGCGCGCTTGCTGCAAGGTACTCGCGCTGATGATCTGGAGTTTGCTTTGTGCAGCCAGACTCGCCTTGAGCAGCTCACCAACCAGGCGAGACTCATCGACCACCAAAACTACGCCCAGTGATCCCACACCGGCAGCGACCTGGGCCGGTTCATGAGCAATTTGATCCTCTGACATTTAAACCTCGGTTTCTAGTGCCTTGAGCGGGTGCTTGGAAATCAAAAGCTCGAACCCTGTCGCGGCTTGACCATTCACAACCCGAAGCTTGGGACGGTGAATCATGCTGGAGCTCTGGATACGACCGCAAAACGTGTCGAGGGTCAGGTCAGGTGCTCGAGCGGCCGCCTGAGTGCCACCGGGCAAGTCCGAGCGATACGCGTGCAATCGGCCGCTGTGCCAAGCTGCAAATGCCCTGACGCCGGCAACCGGAAACAGCTGTTCAATTCGAAGACTCGACCCATCAGCCCACGATCCTGCAATACTGGTCAGGAACAGCCAACCGTCATCGACCGTCCAGGTCGCGACGTAACCCCGCCACGCGGCACATCGTCCGAACAGGTCTACAGGGCGGCCCAAGGAAACCAGATAGGCCTCCAAGGGGGACTGGTCGAGGTGATATTCACGCTCCCGATAAATCAAACGGTCATGGCTGGTGATTTGCATGGTTCTGAACACTTTTATGGATTATCTCCATAGGGTGCAGGCAGCCGCTTGCGAGTCAACAGCAGGCGGCGATGAAATGCCGCCCAAGGCAGTCAGGCGGTCGATTCATGGGGTTCGAGCGAGCGAAGTAACAACAAGACACCACATGACGCCTGCGGAACTCTCAAAGCCCAAGCCGCAATCCGCGGTGGGCCAATCATGCAAACTTAGCCCAGACAGGTCTCCATCCGCCATGAATAAAGCCATTCCACTGCATCATAAAAGCGTTGTGGGGAGCGCCCTTTCCACAAGTCGTTGCGAACCAGTCGCTCCACCCCTTTGGCATGGTAGATCCGGCCCATTTCCCTGGCCGACAGCACTACTCTTGCGGTCCGGGCTACGCGCGCCTTTTCATAGCGCTTGAATGCCTGGGCGAGATCCTGATCGGACGCTTGCATGGCCTGGCCCAGGGTCACCCCGTCTTCCATGGCCATACACGCTCCCTGAGCCAGGTACTGCAGCATCGGGTGAGCCGCATCGCCGAGCAAGGTAACCTTGTCAAAAGACCACCGCTCGATCGGGTCGCGATCCGCAGTGGCCCAGCGCTTCCAACTTTTTGGAAGATCTATCAGCTGACGCGCTCGGGGGGCTATTCCTTGAAAATAGCTTTGAACTTCGGCCGAGTTTCCTTCAGTCACGCCCCATTGCTCCTCCTGGCGGCTATGAAAAGTCACCACAACGTTGTATTGCTCGCCACCTCTCAGGGGATAGTGAACCAGATGGCAATTTGGCCCAACCCAAATACTCGCAGCGTTCCATTGCAGGTCAGACGGGAAGTCAGCCTTATCCACAACAGCGCGATACACCACATGCCCGGACACACGGGCAGCATCTCCAACAAACTGCTCGCGCACAGCCGACTTCACACCGTCTGCGCCAACAAGCGCTTTGCCGCGATGCTCCTTGCCTTTTGAGTCAATCAGTACGACACCATCTCCGCGCTGTTCGATTCTTTGAACCTGAGTCGAGGTCAAAAACTCAATCTGACCAGACTCCTGCGCGCCTTCAAACAGCGACAGATGCACATCGGCCCGATGAATCACGGCATAAGGGTTTCCAAACCGCTCCCTGAACTCTTCTCCCAGGGGAATTCTGCCGACCAGGGATTCATCTACCGCGTCGTGCATCACCATCTCATCGGTGTACACCGCACGCGCCCGGGCGCGCTCGCCAACGCCCAGCGCGTCAAAGGCCGAAAACGCATTGGGTCCAAGCTGTATTCCAGCGCCAATCTCCCCGATTGAAGGAGCCTGCTCAAGTACCTTGATGGTGTGGCCCTGGCGGGCCAGGGCCAGCGCTGCAGCCAGACCGCCAATGCCGCCGCCTGCAACAAGAATAGCTTCGGTGCGGTTCATCAACTGCCTCCTGCGATAATGGTCTCTATACTTATACTAAGTATACTTATTAATCGCCCCCTTGTCTTATCCCTTTTCAAAACGCCTAAAAGCTCATGCCGTCACTCATCCCCTCGAACTACAAAGCGCAAGATCTTCAGGCCATGCCTGGCCACTACATTCGCAGGCTTCAGCAAATTGCAGTGGCAGCATTCATGCAGTCAACGCAAGAGCATCAGCTCACATCGGTTCAATTCGCAGCCCTGCTCGCGCTTCGTGATGCGCCGGGGATTGATCAGCGCTCGCTGGGCAACACGATTGCAATTGATGCCTCCACCATCGGAGGGGTAGTAGACCGCCTTGAAGACCGAGGGCTGATCGTGCGGGCACTCAGCACAACTGATCGCCGGGCGAAGCTTCTGAAGCTGAGCCCTCAGGGCAAGAAGCTACTCGCTGCTACGATACCGAGCGTGCTTGTGGCTCAGGAGCTTATTCTCGCGCCTCTTGAGCAACATGAGCGCGCCTTGTTTATGAGCCTTATGCACCGCCTTGTCCATCGCGAACCCTTGAGTTGAGTCTTCCATGCCCCGAGTCCTGATTGCTGGCTATCAGCACGAAACCAACACCTTTGCTCCAAGCCTTGCAGATTGGGCCGCATTCAACAAAGGCAGTGATTTTCCACCCTATCGGCGTGGCGCAGATATGCTCGATAGCTTCATCGGCGTCAACATGCCCACTGGAGGGTTTATTGACGCCGCCCGCAGCAAAGGCTGGCAACTGATCGGATCCGGCTGGGCAGGCGCAACTCCATCAGCACACGTCACAGATGATGCTTTTGAAAGGATTTGCGCCGCAATCCTTGAGGATATTGCACAGACCCAACTCCAGGGCCTGGACGCCGTCTATCTCGATCTGCATGGCGCGGCCGTATCGAAAAGTTTTGACGATAGTGAGGCCGAGTTACTGTCTCGTGTGCGAACTGCGGTGGGACCACGAGTACCTGTCGTAGCGAGCCTTGATCTGCACGCCAATGTCAGCCCCGAGATGCTGGATCTCGCCGACTTGATGGTGGCTTACCGGACTTATCCGCATATAGATATGGCCCAGACCGGAGAGCGGGTAGCCATCGGCTTGCACGCCATGCTGAAGCGCGGCTACCGCGAGCCGCATACCTTTAAGCGCCTACCTTTCTTGATTCCTTTGCCGGCCCAATCCACCTGGCTGTCTCCGGCGAAAGACCACTATGCCCTTTTGGCCGAGATCGAAAAGCGCGATGTCAGTACTCCGAGCTTTTGCATGGGGTTTCCAGCCTCCGATATCAACGCTTGTGCGCCAACCCTTTGGGCGTACGGCGCACGAGCCGAGGCGACAGCACAAACGCTTCATGAAGTGGTTAGTCGCCCCGAACCCTGGCGCACCGAAATTCTGGGCGCAGCAGATGCCTGCGCACGAGCATTGGAAATTGCGCGCTCGAGCAGCCGACCGGTTGTGATTGCAGACACCCAGGATAATTGCGGTGCAGGCGCCGATAGCAACACGACCGGCATGCTCCATGCGTTACTCGCGGCACGCGCCGGGCAAATCCATCCACACCGGATTGCGCTTGGCATGATGTTTGACCCCACTGCTGCCGCGCTAGCTCATCGTCTCGGAGCAGGCGCCAGTTTTGAAGGCAAGTTGGGCCAAAGTGTCCCGCGGTGGCGTGATGGCCCGATGACCGAACCGCCGGTAACGGGGCGCTTCAAAGTCGTTGCGCTAAGTGATGGCCAATGCGAGCTCAAAGGCCCGATGATGACCGGCTTGCGCCCCAACTTTGGCCCCAGTGCCTGTCTGGAGATTGAGGGCATTCTTGTGGCGGTGGTGAGCGCAAAAGCCCAGTTACTTGACCGGGAAATGTTGCGTATGGTCGGAATCACGCCAGAGAACATGGCGGTTATCGTGGTGAAAAGCTCTAATCATTACCGCGCTGACTTTACGCCTATCTCGAGCGCTATCCTGACAGCCAAGGCCCCCGGCCCCATGCCCGCCGACCCATCAGAATTGCCTTGGACCAAGCTGCCACAATCCACCCGACCTAACCCCTGATCGTGGGCTCCAGTCGCCCGGTGATCCATGCGGCCAAGACCATCGCGATACACCAAGCGCAACCCAAACCCACTGCTGCAGCCATTACATCGCCTGGAAAGTAAGCCTCAATCACTGAGCCCACGACAAGAATCACGGGATAGTGGAAAAGAAACAGACAATAGCTGTGCTGGCTCAGCCTTGAAGTTATGATTGAAGATCCCTGGGCGCGCAGCTGCTTAACGTCGATCGCAATCCCATCCAGGCGGTTAATCGGTACTGCAGCCCCGGTCAATGCAAATGCCACACAGAACGCGACAGCAATTTCAACACTCCATTGCATCGTCAAAGCGCCCAAACAAACCAGCAGTAAAAGCACCCAGCTCATTTGGCGCAACCCCGGGGTGAAGCCTGCACACCAGACCATCAAGGCCCCCAGACAAAAGGGCCCAAAAAAGTAGAGTGCCCAAGTCTCTAGTTCAACATTCCGGCCAAACACCAATACCCCGGCAATCAATCCCAGCCAGAGGGTGCCTCCCATCAAGTGCCAAACCAACGCCTTCCAGTGTGCACTCCTGTCGCGAAGCATCCAGCACAACGCAAGGGCTAACGCCGTAAAACCCAAATGCAGCTGCAAATCAATGGCTGCATACCAGACCCCCGTCGAAAGCGCGGGCTGCTGAAGGACATCCTGCAAGAAAAATATGTGGACCAGGACCTGCGTGAGCGAGGCCTGCGCAGGGGTATCCGGGTCAGCGAGTGTCGAGCGGGCGAACCAGGCAGCGGCAAGAGCCGCGACAAGCATCCACCAATAAGGCACGGCGATTCTCCAACAGCGCCGAACTGATGCCCGTATCAGGACTTGACCCTGAGCTCCATCGGCCAGCCATCGCTGGATGCGAAGCATAGCCAATAAACCACTGATGACGAGGAACACTTGCACCGCATAACGCCCGTTCTGCGCAAACCATGCCACCCAATCCTGACCCTGCTCATGCAGGGTGTTTGCCATTGGCCCATAGCGGCAAAAGTGATGCCACAGGATCACCTGGGCCGCTAGCACCTTCATGAGATCAATCACCGGCCTGCCCCATCCCTCTAGTTTTTTCGCGTTTTTTCTCATCCTGCGGGCTTCTTCGACCGCACGGGCGCATGCTAACCTGTTGCCGAAGTTCAAAACAAAGCCGCCTTGCGAGCCGGCACAATAGCAGTGAGGGACTATGGGAGAGATGGCCGAGCAGACCTTGCTGAGTGTCTGCGGAATTGGATTGCGATGCGCAGGCGAAGAGGAATGGCTGGCCCTTCAAAAGTGGCTTCAAGCTCGCGGCATGTACGACAAAGTTGGCCAAGCCCTCGATCACTGGCGTGGGCCAGGGGTGTATTCCCTGGGGCTAAGCTCAACCTGGCTACACCATTGGGTGCCAGGGTTCGATACTACCGGCCTGCAATCCTGCCTACCCCGTCGTGATGATGTTGAGCACTGGAACCTCGATCAGGAAATCATCGTTGGGTTGCTGGCCAGCCCCGTGCGTATCGAGTTTCCGAGCTTTGCAGAGCTGCAGTCATCGATCCGGATTCGACGCTATATCGCGCTGGCCGGGGCGCGTACTGCATTGGCCTTTGATACTGATGCTGCTGAACGACCAGCCGATGCCTGGACCTACGACGAAGAACGCGGCTTTACCGTGTTGCCTGGCGTATGCGTCATTGAGGCATTGCGCAAAGCCACCCAGCCGGAGATCACCGGGCAGCTGTATTCATTCTCCTGCTACCGGGCCACTGAGTATGTGATGACCTTGGGCATTGCGCAGGAGCTTCAAAGTTGCAACCCTGAGTTATTCGGCGATCTACAGAAACAATGCGAAACCCGGGTTATTCGCTCGGGTCAATTCCATGACGTGTTTTTGCGGGAGTATGGAACTCAAGATCATCCACTGCCAACCCATTACTACGTACCGGGAGACCGGGTCTGGTTTCGCAACCCGGATGAGCGCTCCTCCGATGTAATGGGCTTTGAAGGATCGTGGGTGCTCTATCTTGGCGGCGGCTTGTTCAGCAACTTCTGGAAACGTAACCAGCCGTTTTCCATCGAAGACAAGTGCCTTGAAATTTTCCACTGGCGCCATGGAGTATCGACGCACGAAGATGGCGCGTTAACCATGGATGAAGTCGAAGTTGAGCGCTGCGTCGCGCTTAGCCGAGCCAACCCGCAAGAGCATCAAGCGATCCTGATGGAAATGTTGCAGCCGCGAGCCGCCAAGGGTGTTTATGGACAAGGTGGCTGCATTGACACTACCCGGGAAAGCCCGCGCTGGGTATGCCCCGGCACGGCTGACCTGGTGATGCCCCTGGAAGGTTAGGCTTTTCTGATCGTTGACGGCGGTCAGTCCACCAGAGCCATCGATTTGAGCTGAGCCCAGACTCGCACTCCTACTGCGAGCTGCAGGGTTTCAACCGATTTACGGGTAATGTTTGCCCGCAGTTCCAGCGAGCCCTTGCGTAAATGCACCAAAGCATGAGGCTGCTCAAGGCTAGCTTCAATCTTGACAATCTCACATTCGATTTGGTTCAGCACGCTGCTCGACTGTTGAGCAGTCAGACTCAGCCCAACATCACGCGCCGCCACCCACATCCGCGCCTTGCCCGTACGAGTAGCGGGTCCACAAGGAACCCACCAATGCTCCGAACCCACTTGAAAGCACTGCAGTTGCCAAGCCTCGTCAACCCTGCCTAGATCGCCCAAAACAACCGACCCTGGCCCCCGCGATTCGTCGTCGAAAAATCCACGCGTCTGCGTCATTACCGCACCCGGCTCGCCACTTCGCACGACCTTACCGCGATCCAAAATCACGAGATGATCTGCAAGCCTCAGCACTTCCTCCACCGAATGGGTGACGTAGATCATGGGCAAGCGCAGCTCAGCTCGCATCTTCTCCAGCCAAGGCAGGATATCGAGGCGACGCTGACGATCCAGCGCGGCCAAAGGCTCATCAAGCAGTAGCAACTCGGGATTGGTCGCCAATGCGCGCGCAATCGCCACCCGTTGTCGCTCGCCTCCAGAAAGGGCCTGCACACTGCGATTCAAAAGTGAGCCAATACCCAGCAGTTCGATGGCTCGCTTCAGGCTTTCGCGCGAAGGCATTTTTACTCTGCGCATGCCGAACTCCAGGTTGCCCCGGACATCGAGATGCTCAAACAAACTGGCCTCTTGAAACACGTATCCTACGGAACGGCGCCACGCCGGAACGAACACCGCAGCCTCAGTATCCTGCCAAATCTGAGAACCAATGGACACCCGTGCTTGATGTGCCTTTTCCAGACCTGCCACACAACGCAACACACTGGTTTTGCCTGAACCCGAGGGCCCAAACAAAACGCTGATGCCATCGCCAGGCAGCTGCAAGTCCACGCTCAATTGAAATTCCGCGCGCTGCAGATTCAATCGCACTGCAATATCTGAAGCACTCATGCTGGCACCGCTGAGACCCTGCGCTTTAACAATCCCAGCCCCAGCAACACGGCGAAAGAAAACACGACCATTCCGCCCGCCAACCAATGTGCTTGAGTGTATTCCATGGCCTCCACAAACCCATATATCTTGGTGGATACCACCTGGGTTTGCCCTGGGATGTTTCCACCAATCATCAAGACCACACCGAACTCACCCACGGTATGAGCAAAGCTGAGAATTGCTGCAGTGATAAAGCCACCGCGGGCCTGCGGCATGACTACGCTAAAGAATGTATCGAGCGGGCTTGCGCGCAGGGTTGCAGCAACCTCGATGGGTCGTGGTCCAATCGCCTCAAATGCATGCTGAAGGGGCTGCACTGCAAATGGTAATGAAAACACCATCGAACCCAGTACCAGGCCGGCAAATGAAAACGAGAGTACGCCTAAGCCAAGGGCCTGGGTCGCCTGACCCACCCAGCCATGAGGCCCAAGCAGCAGGAGCAAATAAAAGCCCAGCACGGTGGGGGGCAGCACCAGCGGCAAGGTCACCAATGCTCCAATCGCTGAGCGCCATCGAGATTGTGTGCGGGCTAGCCACCAAGCCAGAGGCGTGGCCAACAGCAAAAGCAGCAGCGTAGTCACGCTGGCCAGCTTCAGCGTTAGCCAAACCGCAGCCAAGGCCTGATTATCCAGAGGCATCAGTGCTCGTAGCCAAAAGTGCGCATCACTGCCCGCGCTGAGTCGCTTCGCAAGTACTCCAGCAAGGCCAAAGCCGCCGGGTTGCTCACGCCTGCATTGAGCAATACAACATCCTGCCGGATAGGTTCATGCAGGTTGCCAGGCACCACCCAGCTGGAGCCCACGCCGAGCTTGCCGTCTTGCATTACTTGCGCCAGTGCCAGAAACCCGATCTGCGCATTGCCAGTGGCGACGAATTGATAGGCCTGAGCTATGTTTTCGGCATGAACCAGTCGTGCAGATAAGGCCTGCGATAATCCCAACGCTTGAAGCGTTTGCTGTGCCGCCAGGCCATAAGGCGCAAGCTTGGGGTTCGCAATGGCAAGGCGTGCGAAGCGATCCGTGCGCAATATTTCCCCACGGGAATCGACCATACCGGTTTGCGCGCTCCAAAGCACTAATCGTCCGATAGCGTAGGTATATCTTGAGGCCGCCACCGCTGCACCGTCTTTGATTAAGCGAGTGGGTGTTTCATCATCCGCAGCGAGCAACACTTGAAAGGGCGCACCATTTCGAATCTGGGCATACAGCCCACCGGTTGACCCAAAAGCGAGAACAAGCCGGTGCCCCGTGTGCCGCTCAAACTGAGCTGCAATCAATTTCATCGGAGCGCTAAAGTTTGAAGCAACAGCAACCGAGACTTCGGCCGCGCTAGCGCTGTTTCCCAGCATGAAGACGCCAGCCCCACCCAAGACGGCAATTAGAAGCCTACGACGCAATGACCCAAACAGACTCAAGTGGCTTAACCGCTATTCAAAAGACGAATAACGAGTGTAGCATGCGCTATTCACACCCTGCATAGCGCTTTAAGTGCCCAAAAAATTTCAACCCGCCGCCCATATAGACCAGGCTTTGTCACACCACCACACTGACAAACGAATTGCGTTACTGCGCTTGGTGCATCAGACCGGCTCGATATCACAAGCGGCACGCGCCGCTGGAGTAAGTTACAAAGCGGCGTGGCAGGCGCTTGAGACCCTCACCGGTCTGGCCGGGGTTCCCTTACTGGAAAAACTCGTGGGCGGCGCTGGTGGCGGCGGAACCGGGCTCACCCCAGCGGCGCAAGGCCTGCTCAAAGCAGCGCAAGCGCTGGAGCAAGCTCGGCTGCAAGCTCTGGAGAGCTTGAGCCTTGGGGGCGAAGAGGCCGCGTCGCTTGCGGGGGTGCAAGGGTCATCACTTCGCACCAGCATGCGCAACCACTGGCCCGCGACGATTGACCAACTTCAGCCACAAGGCACGCAAGTGCATGTTGTCCTGAAGCTCGCTGCTGTTACCGATCCCGGGCCGTTGATAACTTCGAGAGTCACTCGTGAAAGCGCGCAATTGCTGGGGCTCAGGCCAGGTCTGCAGGTGCTTGCGCTCAGCAAGGCCACTGCGATAACTATCGGTTTGCACCACCGGGCTAGCAGCAAGGCCAGCGTGATTATGGGCACTACGCTTAAGGCTCACAAGGTCAGTGCAGGCAATGAGCTTACCGTGCGAATCACCCCCACCACCGTGCTCGTGGGTATCGCATCTCAGGACCTAACACTCAGGGCTGACGCCCAAGTCAAGGTCCGAATTGCGCATAGCGCAGTGGTCATTGCCCTGGCGGCCTGATTGTTTTGGTTCGCGACTGGCTACAATTCGCCTGAAACAACTCAGGCCTCAGCATGTCTAACCCCTTACCCACCTTCGATGATGTTGCCCGCGCGGCCACGCGCATTAAAGGTCACGCGCACCATACCCCGGTGCTTCGCTCCAGCACGATTGATCAGCGCTTGGGTGCTCAGATTTTTTTCAAAGCAGAAAACCTGCAACGGATTGGTGCCTTTAAGTTTCGTGGCGCATTTAATGCGCTGTCGCGCTTTTCTGCCGAACAGCGTCGCTCCGGTGTCGTCGCTTTCTCCTCTGGCAATCACGCCCAGGCGATTGCGCTATCGGCCCGAATGCTGAATATTCCCGCCACCATAGTGATGCCTGAGGATGCTCCGGCCGCCAAGATTGCGGCGACGCGAGGCTATGGTGCGCAGGTGGTTTTATTCGACCGCTATACCCAGGATCGCGAAGCGATCGGCAAACGTTTGGCGCAAGAGCAAGGTCTGACCTTGATTCCACCGTTTGATCATGAAGATGTGATTGCCGGGCAAGGTACCGCTGCGATGGAACTGTTTGAAGACCATGGAGCGTTTGATCGCCTGTTTGTCTGTTTGGGCGGAGGCGGGCTGATTTCTGGATCGGCGCTTGCCGCCAAAGCTCTGGCGCCTGATTGCGAGGTGATCGGGGTCGAACCACTGGCCGGAAATGATGTGCAGCAATCGTTTTATCAAGGCAAGATTGTCAGCATTCCCACACCAAAAACGCTCGCTGATGGAGCCCAAACTCAAGCGGCCGGGCAAATCACTTTTCCGATTATTCAGCGCGATGTCAGCCAAATTCTTGCTGTAACTGATCAGGAGCTTGTGCGCTGCATGCGGTTTTTTGCCGAGAGAATGAAGATCGTGGTTGAGCCCACCGGCTGCCTGGGCTTGGCAGGCGCTTTGCAAATGGGCGAAGCGCTCAAGGGCCAACGTATCGGGGTCATTATCAGTGGCGGCAACATCGATTTGCCTAAATTTGCAGAGCTGCTTTCCAGATAATCACGGAGCGTTAGTTGTTAGCGCGCCCGAAACTGTCGCGATAAATCCCACCCGTGGGCTAGCCCGGCTCCGGCCAAACAAAGCACAGCAAGCCATGCGATGTCCCCCGTGTGGGTCAGCCTGAATCCAAGCACCAGCAGGAAGCCCGGCAAAATCGTGCGCAGGCAGCGCAATGGGCTTATGGCAATGTGCCCCGCACGAAACAGCAGCGCCAGCACCACACACTCGACGACCATAAAGCCGAGAATAAAGTCGAGCAGCCCCACTCCAAAACTGAAGCCGGTCATGCGCCCATGCGCTTTTCTGTTCTAGGCGCGCACAACATCCGGATAAAGGCTTGGGATAACATCACTTGGTATGGCATGGCTCGATTATCACCTGTTATGCCCGATTCTCGATTGTCCGTAGTCCATTCCATACTCCCTATTCCCCCGGAACACTTCATGTTGACACTGCATCATCTCGAAACCTCTCGTTCGCAACGCATCTTGTGGCTCCTTGAGGAGCTGGGCGTGCCCTACGAGCTCAAACGCTATGCGCGAGATAGTAAAACCAGACTGGCGCCGGCCGCGCTCAAAGCGATTCATCCTTTGGGCAAATCGCCGGTGATTACTGACGGCGACCAGGTAGTTGCCGAATCGGGTGCGATCATTGAATACTTATGCGAGGTCTATGGTACTCAAACCAACAACCCTGACCTCAAACATTTGATTCCTGCGCCTGGCACTGCGGAGCATCGTCAAAGCCGCTTCTGGATGCACTACGCCGAGGGCTCATTGATGAATTGGCTGGTGATGAAGCTGATTTTCAGCCTAATCCCGACTCAGCCGATGCCCTTTATCGTCAAGCCTATCGCCAAGGCGATTTGCGGCAATGTGATCGCAAGGGTGATTGAGCCGAACCTGCAAGCCGCCCTGCCCTTCATGGACAAGCATCTGGAACAACACACCTGGTTTGCTGGCGAGCACCTGAGTATGGCGGACTTCCAAATGAGCTTTGCGATTGAAGCCGCTTTGGTGCGCACCGCCAATGCCAAAGACTATCCGCATTTGGTCGCCTACAAAGAGCGGATTAACGCCCGCGTCGCGTACCAGGAGGGGATTAAAAAAGGCGGGCCGGTGGTGATGGCTAACCCAAGCTAGGGTCTGACTGCTAGCAATGCGGTAGAGCCTGCAAATCCAGATTAGCCACAGTGGCGGAGACGGAGGGATTCGAACCCTCGATGCAGCTCTTCACCGCATACTCCCTTAGCAGGGGAGCACCTTCGGCCTCTCGGTCACGTCTCCTGAAGCCGCCAGCATTGTAACCGCGAAACGTCGGCTTGCTAAATCAAAAAACAGACCGATAGTCAGTCTTTTTTGGCATCCTTGGACTCTTTGGCATCCTTTTTCTCGTCATCCTTGTCCGGGATCGCCAAATCCACAGCCGCGCCAACAACCTTGGCGCCCACCTTGACACCCGTTGCGACCACAGTTACAGCAGCATCGGCCACTGCAACAACTGCACATCCTTGCATCGGCATAAGCACCGCTGCAATCAACACAACGCCGCAAAGGCGAGCCAGGGCCTGGCGCCCGATCAGTTTCACGCTGCTTGATCCAGCCCAAAGGCTTTATGCAGCGCCCTTACTGCGAGTTCCATGTATTTGTCCTCAATAACAACCGAAATCTTGATCTCCGAGGTGCTGATCATCTGAATGTTGATACCTTCCTCCGACAAGGTGCGGAACATCAAGCTCGCGATACCAACATGCGAGCGCATCCCAATGCCAACCACCGAGACCTTGGCGATCTTCGGGTCGCCCAACACCTGAGCGGCCTTCATCTGATCCTTGGCAGCATTCAGCACTTCCATGGCCCGCTGATATTCATTGCGATGCACGGTGAAGGAAAAATCAGTCGTGCCATCAGTGGAAGCATTCTGAATGATCATGTCCACATCGATGTTCGCCTGGGCCACCGGGCCAAGAATTGAATATGCAATGCCCGGGCGATCCGGCACCTTGAGCATGGTGAGCTTGGCTTCGTCGCGATTAAACGCAATCCCGGAGATTACGGCCTGTTCCATCGTTTCATCTTCCTCAAAAGTGACCAGCGTGCCGGAGTTGGCTTCGATGGCCAGATCGATATCAGGGGGCGTCAAGCTCGACAATACTCGCGTCTTGACCTTATATTTGCCTGCGAACTCCACCGAGCGGATCTGCAACACCTTGGATCCGAGCGAGGCCATTTCAAGCATCTCTTCAAATGTAACTTTCTCAAGCCGACGGGCCTCCGGAACAACCCGGGGATCAGTGGTGTAAACCCCATCCACATCGGTGTAGATCAAGCACTCTTCGGCCTTAAGCGCTGCGGCAACCGCTACTGCCGAAGTGTCCGATCCGCCGCGACCAAGGGTGGTTACGTTGCCCTCGGGGTCGATGCCCTGAAACCCGGTAATGATCACCACCTTGCGCTTGGCGAGATCAGCGCGAACCCGCGCATCTTCAATCGACGTAATACGAGCTTTTGTATAAGCATTGTCTGTGTGAATCGGCACCTGCCAGCCACCATAACTCACCGCGTCAACCCCGATGGCCTTTAATGCGATTGCCAGCAAACCGACCGATACCTGCTCACCAGTTGCCGCAATAGCATCGAGCTCGCGTGGATCGGGCTGGGGGCTCAGCTCCTTGGCAAGCCCGAGCAAGCGGTTGGTCTCTCCCGACATGGCTGAAGGCACCACCACCATATAGTGGCCAGCCGCATGCCATTTCGCTACCCGCTGGGCAACGTTTTTGATGCGCTCCACCGAGCCCATCGAAGTACCGCCATATTTATGAACGATCAGTGCCATCTTGAATTGACTTTGACAATAACGCAGGACAACCCGCTATTATAAATCACTGCCTTCCAGAGCAATCTTCCAGCCAGCATCAGCCGCCTGAGCACTTAGCCCAAGCCCGGAAACAAAGAGCCAAGGCGCGAGGCCATCAGAGCCTGGCATGGCCCCCAACACCCGAAGCCCCCACATCGTGCTGCGAACATCAGCCCCAATCCCGCCGGCCTGACACCAAAGCCTGATCTGGCGCGAGTACCTGGCTTGTACGGGGCGCCACCGCTCGCGCAGCCTGATCTGAGCAATCTCAAGAGCGAGCTCCGATCCGATTGACCCAGGGGCTTGAATAACCAGCGTCTGCGCATTTCCAAGCGGCCAGCGCACCCCTGCCTGAAGGCTTTGCATGTCAAACAACTTATGCTGGCATTCAACACCCGAGGACTGACTTTCGCGGACCAATTCAATGGCATCGCGATAGCGACGGATCACATGGCCTTGATGAGGTACGAAGCCGTATGCACCGTCTGCGGTAAGTTGCTTGGTGATTTCCAGCATCTTGGATTGGCTTGGCATGGCAAGGCCATGCGCGGCAAGCCATTGCCGAATCATGATCGCCTGCGTTTCGGTTGATGCTGCGAGCAGTTGGGTGCGGCTCAAGCTTCCCTTCAAGCTGTTTTTATTGGCGGCTTCACCCATAGACGGCACTTTGGCCGCTTGAGCACGAGCCTGAAGTCGGGTCACTGAGCGCGCCGCCTGCTCAACGAATCGCGGCAAGATCCTCTCGAGGGCGGGCAATACCTCGCTACGCAAGGCATTACGTTTGAAGGTCTGATCGGTGTTAGTCGGATCTTCAATCCATTGCAACCCCTGCTCTTTGGCATAGGTTTTCAGCACGCTACGCCGCAGGCCAAGCAGAGGCCGAATCAAGCGCACTTGCCCCTGCATCCGGCTCGGTGCAATGCTGCTTATGCCGCCGATATCAGCTCCACGAGCGAGCGCGAGTAACAAAGTTTCAACTTGATCATCTTGATGATGCGCGGTGAAAAGCGTGGTACATCCGGCAGCAAACGCGGCTTGCTCAAGCAGGTGATACCGCTCACGACGGGCAAAAGCCTCAATGCTCTCGCCTTTTGATCGTGCCGCTTCAAGGTGCAGGACGGTCAGTGGCACCCCGTGGGCCGTGCACCAGGAAACGCAAAATGCTTCAAAGCTTGTGCTCGCCTTTTGCAAGTGATGATTGACATGAAGGGCCACCACCTGGCCCGCGAACGCCTGACAACATGCATGCACCAAAGCGATTGAGTCCAGGCCACCGCTGAGAGCGACTGCAAGCTTTGCCGCTTGATTGGCTTCGGCCCGCGACCATGCGGCCTGCACCGCGCCCTTGATCAATCCCTGAGCTAACGAAGGCTCCTGGGAATCAGGATCAAGGGAGCGCTTGGATTTAGCCAGTGATTTCTTTGAATTTGCCGTAGGCTGCAAGCCGCTCATGACGCGTCTTCAAAAGCTCGGCGGGCTTGACATCCTGCAGCTGCCTGAAAGCATCACCCAAAGCACGCTTGAGCATGCTGGCCATCTGGGCATGATCGCGATGCGCTCCACCAACTGGCTCATTGACAATCCGGTCGATCAATCCAAGCGCCTTGAGACGATGCGCAGTCACGCCCAAAGCCTCCGCAGCTTCAGGGGCCTTGTCGCCGGTTTTCCAAAGAATGGCCGCGCAGCCCTCTGGGGAAATCACCGAATAAATGGAGTATTGAAGCATCAGCGTGATGTCGCTTACTGCAATAGCCAGTGCGCCGCCTGATCCGCCCTCACCGATCACAGTGGTAATCACAGGCACACGCAAACGCGCCATCTCAAACAGGTTTCTTCCAATCGCTTCCGACTGGCCGCGCTCCTCGGCATCAATGCCAGGATAAGCGCCAGGGGTATCTACAAAGGTGAAGATCGGCAGGCCAAATTTATCGGCAGTGTGCATCATGCGCAAAGCTTTGCGATATCCCTCCGGGCGGGGCATACCGAAATTACGATACCCGCGCTCTTTGGTGTCGCGCCCCTTTTGATGGCCAATCACCATGCAGGCCTGACCATTAAAACGGGCCAGCCCACCCACAATGGCAGGGTCATCAGCGAAATGCCGATCACCATGCATCTCATGGAAATCGGTGAATAACAACTTCAGGTAATCCAGGGTGTACGGCCGCTGGGGATGCCGGGCTACCTGAGCGGTTTGCCACGGGCTCAGCTTGCCGTAGGTTTCCTTGAGCAAGGATTGGGATTTACTGCGCAGCCGATCAATTTCTTCGGCAATATCCACCGCTGAGTCGTCTTGCACAAAGCGCAGGGATTCGATGCGCTCTTCAAGTTCAGCAACGGGCTGTTCGAATTCCAGAAAGCTCGACTTCATTAATACTCCACTGGCAGAGGGTCCAGGCTGCGCCAGCAATACCAGGTGGCCGCACTGCACCACGGCTGCCATTGCTGGGCAATCTCCTGGGCTTGCGCCCGGGCGACTTTTTCTCCGGTGCCGTAGTGTACGCCGATTGCCTTGAGCAGACCCAAGTCATCAAGAGGCAATACATTCGGGCGGAGCAGATTGAACATCAAAAACATTTCGGCTGTCCAGCGGCCAATGCCGCGCACCTCAACAAGCTCATCAATAACGCTCTCGTCATCCATCGAATCCCAATGCTCCGGCTTGACACTGCCGTTGACGAAGTGTGAGGCCAGATCACGAATGTATTCGGCCTTGCGCTCGGACAATCCCGCGTTGCGCAAGGTGGTGATGCGCATGCGTTTGACCCGATCAGGCTCCACATTGCCCGCCGCTTTGGCGAACTTTAACCACACCGATTGTGCGGCCTTGACTGAAATTTGCTGCCCAACAATGGAACGTGCCAAAGTCATGAAAGCATCACCACGCGATTCCAGACAACCGTCATGTGCGAGGATCAAACGCTTCATCACCGGATCGGCTGCACTCAGTTCCTGCTGCGCTTGCAACCACCATTCGGGCAACCTGCCGGCGACTACTGGCGTCGCCATGTGGTGCCCTGCGCACTGTCTTCAAGCACGATCCCCTGGGCCAATAGCTCCTTGCGGATCAGGTCGGCTTTAGCGAAATCCTTGGAAGCTTTGGCGAGCTTGCGTTCCTCGACCAACGCATCGATAGCTGAAGCGTCATCACCGCCTTGGGGCACACGCCCTTTGCCAATCAGGCCAGTTTTGACCGCTTCAGCCGCATCGTGTTGCAACAGGCCGAGTGTGGCTGCAAGACGCCTGAGCAAGCCCGCGGCCTGCAGGCTATGACTACGATTGATTTCAGTGGCCAGATCAAACAGTACGGCCAGCGCTATCGGCGTGTTGAAATCATCATCCATGGCCTCAGAAAAGCGCTTCTCAAAGTCAGCACCATCGAAGTCGGTGGCTTGCGTGCCTGCGTTGAGCGCGGTGTATAGCCTCAGCAAGGCCACGCGGGCATCTTCCAAGTGGGTATCGGAGTAGTTCAAGGGGCTGCGGTAATGCGCTCGCACAATAAACATGCGCAACACCTGCGGGTCAAACTGCTCAATCACCTCACGAATGGTGAAGAAGTTGCCCAATGATTTGGACATCTTTTCATTGTCCACACGCACAAACCCGTTGTGCATCCAGGTGCGCGAAAACGGCACGGCATGCGGATTCGCGCCTTCGCTCTGGGCAATCTCGTTCTCATGATGGGGGAACTGCAAATCCATGCCCCCACCATGCAGATCGATCCTCTCCCCCAGCAGACTGGTGGCCATGGCCGAGCACTCAATATGCCAGCCCGGCCGCCCCACACCATAAGGCGAAGACCACTTGGCCTGCTCGGGCTCATCTGCTTTCGCGGACTTCCATAACACGAAGTCCAGCGGATCGCGTTTGCCATCGGCTAGTGCCACTCGCTCGCCGGCCCGCAGCTCATCAAGCGTCTTGCCCGATAATTTGCCGTACCCTGGGAACTGGCGCACAGCAAAGTTCATATCCCCGCCCTCAGCCTGATAGGCCAGGCCCCGATCCTGCAGCTTGCCAATCAAACCCAGCATTTGCGGCACATAGTGGGTGGCCCGGGGCTCCTCATCCGGAAGCTCGACCTCCAACGCACGGGCATCCTCATGCATCGCTGCAATGAATTCGTCCGTGAGGCTGCCGATGGTGATCTTGCGCTCCACTGCCCGCTTGATGATCTTGTCATCGATATCGGTGATGTTGCGCACATAGGTGACCCGCTCGAATCGCTGACGCAGCCAGCGCTGGGCCACATCAAATACGACAAACATACGGGCGTGCCCGACATGGCAATAGTCGTATACCGTGATGCCGCAGACGTACATGCGCACGTGGCTGGGATCGTGTGGGGTGAAGGGCTCTTTGGTGCGCGTGAGCGTGTTGTAGATATGGAGCATCGCCCGGCTGGGTAGAATAAGCGTATGTTGAGTATATCAAGCGATGTTTATCGGCTCATGAGCCCGTCCGCCTGCGCCGCAAAGTGGGTGGGAGCGGCACTGGGTTCCTGGGTTTCAGCACTTGCCTTGAGCATGGTCTGCCTTGACGGCTTGCATGCCCAAACCCAAACCCCCGCACCAGCGGTAGTTGGGGGAGTGGTTGCACCGCAGCCAGTTGCGCCCACACCCCGGATACTTTCTGAGGCCCGCAGCGCCCAAAATGCTGTCGAGCAAACGCGCCGCTTGCTCGCTGAAAAGAAGCCCGATCTCGCGCTACAGCAGCTTGAGCAAGGGCTAAAAATGCATCCCCGGGATCCACAGTTGCGGTTTCTTTACGCCACTGTGCTTAATGATCAGGGACGCTCGCAGGAAGCCCTGGATGTATTTGTGCAACTGACCGAAGACTTTCCGGAGTTGCCTGAGCCGCATAACAATGTCGCAGTACTGTTTGCTGCTCGCGGTGAGCTTGATCGTGCCCGGGCCGCCCTTGAAAACGCAGTCAGAGCTCTGCCTTCCTACACCCTTGGGCATGAAAACCTGGGCGACGTGTATTTGAGAATGGCGGCGCGCTCGTATGAATTGGCTCAGCTTGCAGACCGCAACAATCAATCCGCCACCACAAAACTTCGCCTGTCCCGGGCCTTGCTGGAGCGGGTGCTGAGCCCAACCCCTTGAGCCTTTAACAACCCTCAGATAGCGTGTTGACTCATGAATGATTATCTTGCACCCAAGCCTGTTCATCCTCCCCGTCGCATTTGGCTGCTACGGACCTGCACCTTTGTCATCTCCTTATTTTTAATTGGAAGTCTGTTCATGGAAGAAGCTAACGCCACCAATCCCCGCGTCCTCGTGAAAACCTCGATGGGCGAATTCACTATCGAGCTTTATCCGGACAAAGCTCCCAAGACAGTCGAGAACTTTCTGCAGTATGTAAAAGACGGGTTTTACAGCGGCACCGTGTTTCATCGGGTCATCGGCAGCTTCATGATTCAGGGCGGCGGGCACACCCGCGAGATTTATCAAGGCGGCGTTGGGCGCAAAGATACTCGCGCGCCTATCCCGCTCGAATCCCGCAACGGATTGCGCAATGACACGGGATGGGTCGCCATGGCGCGCACCGGCCAACCGGACTCTGCGACATCGCAGTTTTTTGTGAATACGGTGGATAACGCCAGCCTGAACTTCCCGGCTCCGGATGGCCATGGTTATGCCGTGTTTGGCAAGGTTGTGGATGGCATGAAAACTGTTGAGGCGATCCGCGGCGCGCGCACCATGTCCCTCGGCCCAATGCGCGATGTGCCGGTGGAACCCGTGATGATTGACTCCGTCACATTGCTCCCGGCAAAGAAGTAAGCACGATGGTGAGTGATTGGCCGCGCATCCCATGGGCACGGCCAGTCGACAGCGCTTTGTTGGCATCGGATATGCATCTGGATGATGCCGATCCCGCGACAACCCAGTGGTTTATTGAGCAACTGCAAAGGCATTTGAAACCTGGCGATCTGCTGGTGCTTCTGGGTGACCTGTTTGAAGTTTGGGTCGGCGATGATGACCCAAGTGCGGCTTCGCTGTCGCTTGCTCAGATCATGCGCCGGCATGTGGAGGCCGGGGGGCTATGCGCGATCATGCATGGCAATCGCGACTTTTTGATCGGCCCCCAGTTTTGTGAGGCAGCAGGCGCTGTTTTACTGCCCGACCCGTGTGTGACTCAGATCGCCAACCAAACCGTGCTTCTGGCTCACGGCGATGCGTTTTGTACCGATGATCTTGAATATCAAACCATCCGCAAGCAAGCACGAACCCCTGAGTGGCAGGCCGATTTTCTGGCCCGCCCTTTAGCTGAGCGGCGCGAATTTGCACGATCCAAACGCGAGCTGAGCGAGCGCCACAAGTCTGGGCTGGATGCGCAGATCATGGATGTCAATGCAGCCTGCATCAACGACTTGGCGCGGACTATGAACGATCATCATCTAACCTTGCTGATCCACGGGCATACCCATCGCCCTGCGACGCACAGGCACGAGACCATCGAGCGTTGGGTGCTGCCCGATTGGAAAGCGGGTGAGTCTCCCCGTGGCGGATTCTTGCGAGTGAGCAATCAGGGGGTGCGCAGGGTAGGCCACTGGGCGCAAGCAGCCTGAATACCTGCGCCTGTTACTGCGTCTGTCACTGCGCAAGACAAGCCTATTGCACCATTCTTGTCAGGCCCGGAGCATCGAGCGCCTCACAAGGCTCGCCTGCATCTGCGCCAATATCGCGTAGTGCGCGCTGCAGATCTTCAATCCGCCGATCCTGCTCAGCCACATGATCAATCAGCTGCGTAATCGCATTGGCCAATGGATCGTCTTGATTGCCGGTGACTGCGTAGGCTGAGAACCCCATCCGCGCGGCCTG
>JAIYCW010000088.1 GCA_027487815.1 Burkholderiales bacterium | reverse complement strand
GTGCGTTTGGGCTGGACAATGCGCTCGGGCCTGTTTGATCGTTGCGCCCTGGTGCGTGATGTGGTTCAGGCTGTGGGCGGCTGAGCGCAAACATTCACCCACTGGGCTTGCGTGAGCTCCGCCATCTGCTGCGGCGTAATGCGCAGGGCGCTATTGGTTGAGCCGGCAGCGGGCCACACCTCCTGGTAGTTCAGCAGCGATTCATCCAGATACACAGGCAGCGAGGTGGCTAAACCAAACGGGCATACTCCGCCTACCGGATGCCCGGTCAGCTCTACGACCTCTTGTGCAGCCAACATCTTGCCTTTGCCCAGGGCTTGCTTGAATTTCTGATGATCAATACGGACATCGCCACTGGCCACGATCAGAACCACACGGCCATCGGCGAGGCGAAAGGCCAGGGTTTTCGCGATTTGCCCGGGAGCGATGCCGTGCGCTTGTGCGGCGAGCGCCACTGTGGAGGTGTCGGCCTCGGTCTCGATGATCGGGATATCGAGTTGGCGGCTGGCGAAAAACTCGCGGACGGAGTGCAGGCTCATTGATTTGAATCGCTTTCAATCCAGCGCAAAACCCCCAAGCCTGCGACCCGTCCACTCGCCAGGCAAGCGTTGAGGAGATAGCCCCCGGTGGGCGCTTCCCAATCGAGCATCTCACCCGCGAAAAATACGCCGGGCTGATGACGCGCCATCAAGTGTGCATCAAGTGCCTCGAAGCGCACGCCACCCGCAGTGCTGATCGCTTCATCGATTGGGCGAGCGGTGTGCACGGTTATCGGCAAGGCTTTGATGGCGGCTGCGAGTTGTGCAGGATCATCAAGCTGCGCTCGGCTCAGTAACTCATGCAGCAGGCCGATCTTCAACGGGCTCAAGCCGAGACGGGTTTTGAGGTGAGTGGCTAAAGAGCGTGAGCCGCGCCCCGCCTGCAGCTGTGAAACCAGGGAGGACTCGGATTTTCCGGGGTGCAGATCGAGGGTGAAGCAAGCCTGGCCAGTCGTGTTGATGGACTCACGCAGCAGGCTGCTCGCGGCATAGATCAAGCTCCCCTCAACTCCGCGCTCGGTCAGCACAAACTCGCCTTGTTGATTGAACTGCGCGCCCGAAGGTGAGGTGAAGGATAAGGCAACTGGCTTGACCGGCTGGCCTGCAAAGCGGTCTCTCAAAAACGCGCTCCAACCGCCTTCCCGATCAAAGCCGCAATTGCTTGGTTGCAGGGGCGCGAGGTCCAGGCCCCACTGCTTCAAAGGCTCAACCCATGCCCCATTCGAACCCAGACGCTGCCAGCTCGCGCCACCCAGTGCAAATACGCAGGCATCGTTCGGGACCACGGTTTCACCTTGTGGATGCATGAAGTGCAGGGCACCCGCTTGCGTAAAACCAGTCCACCGATGACGCGCATGAAAGCGCACTCCGAGCCCGCGCAAGCGATGCAGCCAGGCCCGCAGCAAGGGCGCGGCCTTCATGTCGGTGGGGAACACGCGTTGCGAACTGCCGATGAATGTATCGATCCCCAGGCCATGCACCCATTCGCGCAACGCATGGGCATCAAAAAGCTCAAGCAGCTTGGCCATATGATCGCTACGTTCGGCATAGCGCTTCACAAAAATGGAGTGCTCCTCAGCATGGGTGAGGTTAAGGCCGCCGATACCCGCAAGCAAGAATTTACGCCCCACCGAAGGCATGGCATCAAACACATGCACTTGCATGGATCGGCCCTGCACTGCCGAAGCAATGGTTTCGGCTGCCATCAGGCCTGCCGGTCCGCCACCAATAATCGCGATGGTGCCCGATGGAATCACAGAAGGTGCGCTGGAGCTGTGCTTCGGCGAGGCTCGCCGCAGGCTGCGCAATGCTCATCGCGAGTCAGGCCAATGGTGGTCCATTGCATCGTGCGTGCATCGAGCATCATCAAGCGGTTCAGTGCAGGTCGCCCGAATCCGCCCAAAAGCTTGAGCGCTTCTGCCGCCTGGGTGGTGCCGATGATTCCGGTGAGCGGTGCAAACACGCCCAGGGTGGCGCAGCGAAGTTCTTCAGTGTGTTGATCTTGCGGAAACAGGCAGTGATAACACGCGCTTGCCTCAACGCGCGGATCCATCACCATCAGCTGGCCATCAAAGCGCACCGCCGCACCGCTCACCAGGGGTTTGCGCAGATCGACGCAGGCGCGGTTGATCGCATGGCGCGTGGCGAAGTTATCCGTGCAATCCAGCACCACATCGGCTTGTGCAACCTGCTCTCGCAGCGCTTGTCCATCGAGGCGTTCGGCCAGCGCGGTGATGCGTATGGTGGAGTTGAGCTCGGCAAGATGGCGCGCGGCTGAAACGACTTTAGGCACTCCGATGGTGGCCTCCCGATGCACGATCTGGCGTTGCAAATTGGTGAGGTCCACCTGATCGGCATCCGCCAGTATGAGATGCCCAACGCCGGCTGAAGTCAGGTACATCGCTGCGGGCGAGCCCAGGCCGCCGAGTCCCACGATCAGCGCTGTGCCTTGGGTGATCGCTTCCTGATGAGCCTCGCTGATATCGTCGAGCAGCAGATGGCGGCTGTAGCGCAGCCGTTGGTCGTCAGACAGGGCCATGGTTAATTTGTGGCCTCCAAGTAAAAAGGCCACCCCAAAGGTGGCCCGGAAAAATTCGCATCAACCCTTACTTCTTGGCGGGCTCAGCGACTGCAGCTGTTTCTTCGCGCTTCTTGGCGACCTGCACTGGAGCGCCCTTGAGGTGATTCATTGCTTGCTGCAATTGATAGTCATCGGCCCCACCAAACTCGATAGGTTTGCGGTCTTTCAGCTTATCCAGTGCCGCGTTGTCCGAAGGCTTGGGAGCGCGGGGCTTTTCTTCAGCTTCCTTGTCATTGGACAGGTGGCGATTCAAATCCACTTCGCGCATCCGGAAGGCCGTGACATCGCCTTCAGGAGTTTCTTCCACCAGGAAGTCAGGCGTGATGCCCTTGGCCTGGATCGAGCGGCCGGCCGGCGTGTAGTACCGGGCGGTGGTGAGCTTGATTGCCGTGTTGTTGGTCAATGGAACAATGGATTGCACCGAGCCCTTGCCGAAGGTCTGGGTGCCGAGCACTACTGCGCGCTTGTGGTCCTGCAAAGCACCGGCCACGATTTCCGAAGCAGAAGCCGAGCCGCCATTCACCAGCACCACCATCGGCACAGATTTGATTGCGGCAGGCAAGCGGGCCAGCATATCGTCGCGAGTGCCACGCAAGTAGTCCTCGGGGCTGGCAATGTATTTGCGCTTGGCATCCTCGGTGCGGCCATCGGTCGAGGTCACAGTGACGCGGGGTGGCAGGAATGCTGCCGAAACGCCAACCGCACCATGCAGCAAGCCGCCTGGATCGTTGCGCAGATCAAGCACGAAGCCCTTCAAGCGAGGATCCTGCTTGTAAAGCGCTTCCACGGCTTTCACCAGGTTCTCCACCGTGTGTTCCTGGAACTGGGTGATGCGCACATAGCCATACCCGGTTTCAAGCATCTTCGATTTCACCGACTGCACGCGAATCACATCACGCATCAACTGGATCACCAGAGGGCGGTTTTCGCCCTTGCGGGTGATGGTGAGGGTGATCTGGGTTTTGGGCTTGCCACGCATGAGCTTCACGGCATCATTGAGCGACAGCCCCTTGGTGGGCTTTTCATCAATCTTGATGATCAGGTCGCCAGCTTTGATGCCCGCGCGCGCGGCCGGAGTATCTTCAATCGGCGAGACTACTTTCACAAAGCCGTCTTCGGTGCCCACTTCGATGCCCAGCCCGCCAAACTCGCCCTGGGTGGAGACTTGAAGCTCACGAAACGCTTCAGCATCCAGATATGACGAATGAGGGTCCAGCCCGGCAAGCATGCCGCTGATGGCCTCGGTAATCAGCTTTTTATCTTCAACATTCTCGACATAGTTGGCCTTGATCGCGCCAAATACGTCGGTGAATTGCCGCAGCTCATCGAGCGGCAGCGTCGGTCGCGAATCGCGTTGCGCCACTGCGGTGATGCCTAGGCTCACCAATACGCCGGCCACCGCACCGACGGAAATCAGACCCAGGTGTTTGAATTTACTGATTTTCATGAGGCCAGTATATATCTGCATTGAGAGTCCGTGGGTGGGGTAGCCATACGTGCTTTGAGACCTAGTTCTCGGTCAGGCGATTTCAGCCGATAAAAGGCCGGGGGCCACCGCGCAATGCTGCAGCGCACCAGCCTTCGCTATGGCTAATTCTGTTTTGCCTTGCCCTGGGCGGCTACAGCAGCCATGGCCGCAGCAATCTCCGCCGGGTCGCCCAAAAAGTAATGCTTGATCGGACGCAATTGCTCATCAAGCTCGTAAACAAGAGGTTGGGCGGTCGGGATGTTGAGGTTGACGATGGATTGCTCGTCCATACCATCAAGGTGTTTGATGAGCGCGCGCAACGAATTGCCGTGCGCAGCAACCACCACCCGTTTACCTGCTTTGAGCGCAGGGGCAATCGACTCATTCCAGAACGGCACAACCCGCTCCACCGTGTCTTTGAGGCATTCGGTGCGTGGCAACTGACCGGCCGGGATACGCTGGTAGCGAGGATCGCCGTCGCTGCCGCGTGGGTCGCCTGCGGGCAGGGACTCGGGGGCAATTCCGTAGGCCCGGCGCCAGATCAGGACCTGCTCGTCGCCATACTTTGCCGCAGTTTCGGCTTTGTTCAGCCCTTGCAGGGCACCGTAATGCCGCTCATTCAGGCGCCAGTGGTGCACCACGGGAAGCCACATCCGATCCATGCTGTCGAGCACTGTCCACAAGGTGCGGATCGCCCGCTTGAGCATGGAGGTGTAGGCCAGATCGAAGTCATAGCCCTGCGCCTTGAGCAGTTCGCCCGCTTTGCGTGCTTCCTCGAGGCCTTTGGCAGTGAGATCAACATCGGCCCAGCCGGTGAAACGGTTCTCAAGATTCCACTGGCTTTCGCCGTGGCGCATCAGTACAAGTTTGATAGTCATCGCTCTATTTTATAATGCTGGTTTTGGGAAGCGCTGTGAAGTTCATCATTGATAACCTGTTGTTGATCGCAATTGCCTTTGTTTCGGGGGCTTTGCTCATGTGGCCGTTGATCGGGCGCCGCACGGCCGGGCCGATGCTCGATACCTTGGCGGCCACCCGGCTGATCAATGACGGCGCAGTCATCCTGGATGTGCGGGAAAACGCCGAGTTTGCGGCCGGGCACCTGGCGAATGCCAAGAATATTCCGGTTGCCGATATTGATAAGCGGGCTTCCGAGTTGCCGGCTGACAAACCAGTGCTTGTGATGTGTGCCATGGGCCAGCGGGCAGGAAAAGCTGCGGGGGCATTGAGAAAACTGGGGCGCGAACAGGTATTCTCCCTGAATGGCGGGCTCAAAGCCTGGCGTGATGCCGGGCTGCCTGTAGTGAAGTCCTGAGATCCTGAACCCTGTGTTGGCCAGTCGTCTTGCTGTTGAACTGGTCGTTAATCCGGTCGGCATTCCGGCCGTTTCTCCGAGCGTGAGGTGGTGATGAGTGCTCCTGTGGTGATGTATAGCACCGGCGTGTGCCCCTATTGCACACGTGCCGAGCAGCTGCTCAAGGCGCGTGGGGTCACTGAAATCGCCAAAATTCGTATCGACTTGGATCCGTCACGCCGCGATGAGATGATCGAGCGCACCGGCCGGCGCACCGTGCCGCAGATTTACATCGGCGAAAAGCATGTCGGCGGGTTTGACGATCTTTCGGCGCTTGATCGGGCTGGCGGCCTCACGCCGCTGCTTTCCGGCGCCTGAGTTTGCCAGTTTCTTTTCTCTTTTTATGTTTTTTCTCTGAAAGACCTCGATGGCTGATTCCGCCCCGGTATTTAACATTCAGCGTATTTACCTCAAAGACCTGTCTCTTGAGCTGCCCAATGCGCCTCACATCTTCCTGGAAAACGCGCAGCCTGCTGTGGAAATTCAGCTCGATGTGAACTCTGAAAATCTCGCCGAAGGCATTTATCAGTGCGGCGTCACCGTGACTGTGACGACCAAAGTCAATGACAAGGTGGCATTTTTGATTGAAGCCACTGAAGCTGGAATCTTCCAGATTGCCGGCATTCCCGACGAGCAGATGCCTTTGGTGGCCAATGTGGTGTGCCCCAATATCGTTTATCCATACTTGCGCTCCAATGTGGCTGATGTGGTGCAGCGCGCCGGTTTCCCCCCGATTCATTTGGCCGAAATTAATTTTGAGGCGCTCTACCAGCAGCGGATGCAGCAGGCGCAAGAGCAGGCCCCGGCCGACAGCGGCCCCAAACTTTATGTGCCCAATAGCACCCACTAAGGTGCTGGATCGACAGTCGCCCGAGGTTCGGGCCTCTTTTCGGGCTTCGCTTGTGGGGCGAGCTGCGGCCGTTTTAGGTTGCTTCGGGTTTGCGGTGAGCTTGATGTCCGCTACAGGCTCAGCGCTAGCTGCCGAGTTTCGCTCGGTGGGAGTGGCGGCTGCCGTGCTTTATGACGGGCCTTCTACCAAAGGGCGCAAGCTCTTTGTGGCCCCGCGCGGTATGCCGCTTGAAGTGCTGTCCACGGTGAACCAGTGGGTGAAGGTTCGCGATCAGGCAGGCGATGTGGTCTGGATTGAGCGCTCGGATCTCGGAGCGCAACGCACGGTAGTTACGACGGTGACGGCCAGTGTGAAGGCGGCTGCCCAGGATTCAGCGGCTAACAGCTTTCAGGTCGAGCGGGGCGTGGTGCTGGAATGGCTTGACCCGGCAGCGAGTCCGCAATGGTTGCGCGTCAAGCATCGCGATGGCAGCACCGGTTTTGTGAAAGCGGCTGAGGTGTGGGGCTACTAGTTCCAGTGCTTGGCGCGGGCGCCTGGGGAACAGCGATGGCGATTCAGGCCCATCGCTGCGGCGCTGAGGTCAGTTTATGGACCCGTCGTGAAGCCCATGCGCAAACGATGCTCGAATCGGGGCTCAACCAAAGTTATTTGCCAGGGGTGAGCCTGCCCTCTGATCTGAAGATCACCAGCGATGTTGCGGCGGCCTTGGGCCCTGCGCCTGACTTGATAGTGTTGGCGAGCCCGATGGCGGGATTGCGCGCCTTGGCGCAAACGCTGGCCAAACGCCCTGATCTGGATGCGGTGCCGCGGGTGTGGCTAAGCAAGGGCATCGAACCACAAACCTTATTGCTGCCCGAACAGGTGTTGCGAGAAGTGCAGCCCGCTGCGCGGCTCGGTGCTTTGCTCGGGCCGAGTTTTGCCCTCGAAGTGGGCCGGGGGCTACCAGCTGCGTTAACAATTGCCAGTGCCGATGAAGCTTTGCGCGACCGGGTCACTCAGGTGTTTCATGGCGCGGCTCTGCGTGTGTATGGCAGCACCGATATGACCGGCGCGCAGCTGGGTGGCGCTTTGAAGAATGTGATTGCCATTGCCACCGGCGTAAGTGACGGCCTGGCGCTTGGACTGAATGCGCGTGCGGCGCTGATGACCCGCGGCCTGGCCGAGATTGCCCGGCTTGGCGCCGCGATGGGGGCAGACCCTCGCACCTTCATGGGCCTCACCGGTATGGGCGATCTCGTATTGACCTGCACCGGCGAGTTATCGCGTAACCGGCGGGTGGGCCTCGAGTTGGCTGCAGGCCATAGTCTCGAGCAAATACTCGCGCGGCTGGGCCATGTTGCCGAAGGCGTGGCCTGTGTTGAGGCGGCTGTTGCGCTGGGCCGCAAGTTCAATGTTGATCTTCCGATTGTGCAGGTGGTGGCGCAGCTTCTCGCTCAAGCCATCACGCCGCGCGAGGCGTTGGAGTTATTGGTGACCCGCGCGCCTACCAAAGAAAAGTGAATCCATGAGTGAACGTGATTTGATCAAGCATGCAGTGTGTGTGTTTTGTGGGGCACGCCCAGGAGACGACCCACGCTATATCGAAGTGGCTACGGCGGCTGGCGAAGCCATCGCGCGTCGGGGTCTTACGCTGGTGTATGGCGGTGGCTCCGTCGGATTGATGGGAGCGGTGGCGAATGGTGCTCTGGCTGTCGGTGGCGAGGTTGTTGGCATCATGCCGCGCAAGCTCATGGAGCGCGAGTTGGGCCACACTGGCCTGACCCGACTGGAAGTGGTTCCGGATATGGCAGTGCGCAAGACCCGCATGATCGAGCTTTCGGATAGCTTTCTGTCGCTGCCCGGAGGCATGGGCACCTTGGACGAAATCTTCGAAGTGCTCACCCTGCGCCAAGTGGGGTATCACTCCAAGCCGAGTGGTCTGCTCGATCAGATGGGCTATTACCAGCCGCTCATGAAGATGTTGCACGGCTTGGCCAAAGAAGGCTTCGTCAGCAGCGCGGATGTGGATCGGATCATTATTCAGCCAGAGATCGAGACTCTGCTCGATCAGCTGACCGCGCCGGCAAACCCCAGCTGACGCCAGGCTTCAAACACCGTCACCGCGACAGCGTTGGATAGATTCATGCTGCGGTTATCGGGGCGCATTGGCAGCCGCAGGCGACGCTCTGGAGCAAACTGGTCGCGGATCGAGGTAGGTAGGCCTGCAGTTTCGCAGCCAAATACCAAAGCATCCCCTGCCTTGAATTGCACCTCATAGGGCGAGTGTTGCCCTTTGGTGGTGAGGGCGAAGCGCCGCGCCTCGGGCAATGCCAGCTCGAAAGCAGCCCAATCGCGATGCACCTGAAGGCTGGCAAACTCGTGATAGTCGAGCCCGGCGCGCCGCATTTTGGCGTCGTCCAAGGGAAAGCCGAGCGGCTCAATCAGATGCAGCTGCGCTCCCGCATTGGCACACAGGCGGATGATGTTGCCGGTATTTTGGGGAATCTCAGGGTGAACCAGAACCACATTGAACATCGTGCGCAGCACTCATCAAAGTTGATAGCGGGGCATCGCCCAGGCAATCACTGCAGCATCAATCGTCTGGATGCCTGCCCGGCGCAACGCTATGGAAGCGGCGGTAAGGGTAGCACCGGTTGTGATCACATCATCGACCAGAACAATCGGCCGACCCTTGGCGCTTTCGCCCGCCAAATATGAGGCCAGGCGGGGATTGATGGTGAAGCTGTCGATCAATTGAGCCTGGCGCGCCAAGCTGTTGCTCGCATGCTGCACGCGCATCGGCCCAACCCGCAGTAGTGCAGCCCGTTGCAGCTCAAAGCCAAGCCGGGCGCTCATTTCGCGCGCCAGCTCGATCGATTGGTTGTAGCCACGCATTTGCAAGCGCTCTGGATGCAGGGTAATCGGTACCAGAATTGGCTTGAGCCCACGCCACGCCGCAAAGTCTTTTTCATGCAAATGGCACAGCGCAAAAGCGAGGCCGCGGGCCAGCGCAGGCCTTTGATGCTTGAGACGCAGCACTGCCTGATCCAATGGCGCTTGATAGGGGCCCACGCCCAAAATCCGCCGCACCCCGGGCGGCGGGACGAGTCGATACAAAGTGCGGGCGCGCTCGTCTTGCAATTGCGCCAGGCAGTACTCGCACAGGCCGTGGGGGTCGATCAAGGTCATTTCGCAAGCGAAACATACTCCGGGCGCAATCCAATTAACTATTGCAAGCGCACCCCGTTTTAATTCCCTGGTGAAGTGTCGAATCATGCCTTCGACCATAGCGGGAACTTGCCTATACTGCACGCCCTATGCCTCATCCTTCCGACCTAGACCAACGGACGATTGCCAAGCAGTTCCAACGCCGTGCCTGGCATCCCAACGCCCAGCAGCATTTCCTAGCCGCGGACATTGAATCCCGCATGTTTGAGCGCCTTGAGGTGATCAAGCTCACGCCGGCAAGGGTGCTGGATGTGGGATGTGGCTTCGGTGTGGGGACGCAGCGCTTACAGGCCCGATTTCCGCAAGCCGAGGTGTGCGGCCTCGAAGTGGTGCCTGAACGTTTGCCGCAAACGAACCCACAGACCAGCGAAAAAGCCTTGACGGGCTGGCTTGCCGGATTCAAGCAGCGCTGGGCTGCTGGTGGGCGCAGTCTTGAGCCAACTGCGCATGCGACTCCGCGGTGGGAAGTGGGCGACGCACACGCCCTGAGCGTCGCAGACCACAGCCTTGACCTCATTTGGAGCAATCTCACCTGGAGCTGGCTTGCCGATCCGCCCCGAGCCGTTAAAGACTGGTATCGCGCATTGGCCCCGCAAGGCCTGCTGATGATGTCCGGGTTTGGCGTGGATACCATGCGACAGTGGCGCGAGCTTGCCCGTGAGTTGGGTTTGCCTGCAGCGCCTGAGTTCGCCGATATGCATGATGTGGGTGACTTGCTGGTTAAAAGTGGTTTCGCCGATCCGGTGATGGATACTGAGCGCTTGACCCTGACTTATCGGGATGCCGGGCGATTGATAGAAGATGTATGGGAAATCGGTGGTGATGGGCGAAGATCGCGAAACCCAGGGCTAAGCACCCCGCGTCATCGCAACACATGGCAAAAAGCCCTGGACAGGCAGCGCAACCCCCAGGGATTGATTGAACTTACCGTTGAGGTGGTTTTTGCCCATGCCTGGGCCGCCCCTGACAAACTTCAGCGTATTCATCGGCAACAGTTGAAAGAATCAGGATTGAGCCCGCTTGATTTCAAGCGTCGCTGAAGCCAGGCAAAACTTCCGCTTATTTGTCGCTCCAGCGCTGCACAATATTGGTGCGTTGAGCTTGGTTTCAGAGGCACACTGCCTATAATCGGAGGTTGTTGAGAGGTTTATGAGGTTAGAGGATCGGCCCCTTGTTGAAGCATCCCGGCAGTGGATGCTCAAACGAAATTGCGCGTTGACCCCACGTCAACTCGCCATGTGGTTTGCCGCACTGAGCCTTGTGTCTGCAGTGATCGCAGTGGCCTTTGCCTTCCAGGGGGCCTGGATGGTGGTTCCATTTGCGGTTCTGGAGATCACTGCGCTGGGCATCGCCTTTGTGGTGTATGCCCGGCATGCAGGGGACTACGAGTTGATTAAAGTGGTCTCAGGGGAGGTCACCATCGAAATGTCCAGTGCCCAGCGGGTGGAGCGGTCGGTGTTGTCTGCGCCCTGGGTTCGGGTCGAGTATCGCGGGCGGCCCCGGGATCTCGTGGAGTTAAAAAGCGGTCGGAACCACTATGCCGTCGGGCGTTATGTGTCGGACCAAGCCCGCAAAGTGCTGGCGCAGGAGTTGCGCTTGGAGCTTTCGGGTAACTGAGGTTTGGTGAGAGGAAAGGTTGGAATGCTAGGTCAGAGGATTGGCGCCAAGGCGCAGCAGGCATCGCTTGCAGTCACCGGGTTACTGATGAATGGGCTGTTCGCCGCGCAGGCGATGGCCCAAAACGTCAAGGACATGCCCGGAGGCCCGAAGGTTAACCAGTTGGATATGGCTGACCCGGTCACCCACATCGCACGCGACCAGATCTGGATTCACATCTTTCTGATGTGGATCTGTGTGGGAATTGCGGTTGCGGTTTTTGGTGTAATGTTTTACAGCATCATCAAACACCGTAAATCCAAGGGTGCCAAGCCTGCTGATTTCCACGAGAGCACAGCGGTCGAGATCGCCTGGACGGTAGTGCCATTCCTGATCGTGCTGGTGATCGGCTACCCGGCCACCCGCATGGTGATCGAGCAAAAAGACACCACCAACGCCGACATCACCATCAAAGCCACTGGCTATCAATGGAAATGGGGCTATGACTACCTGAAGGGTGAAGGCGAGGGCATTTCGTTCCTTTCGACCCTTTCCACTCCGCGCGATCAAATCGATGATTCGATCCCTGGAGCGAAAGAGCGCCGCATGGCCAATCCAACTTACCTCATGGAAGTGGATAACAACCTGGTTGTGCCTGCTGATAAAAAGATCCGCATCATTACCACCGCAAACGACGTCATCCACGCCTGGATGGTGCCCGCCTTTGGTGTGAAGCAGGATGCGATCCCTGGGTTTGTGCGGGATACCTGGTTCCGTGCGGAGAAGCCTGGCATTTATCGCGGGCAGTGCGCCGAGCTGTGCGGCAAGGACCACGCTTTCATGCCCATTGTGGTGGAAGTGAAATCTGCTGAGGATTACAAAAAATGGGCCGAAGGCAAAAAGAAAGAGCTTTTGGCCAAGCAGGATGATCCCAACAAGGAATGGATCCTGGCCGACCTTCAGGCTCGCGGTGAAAAGGTATACGCGGGCAATTGCGTAGCCTGTCATCAGGCCAACGGTAAAGGCGTGGCAGGTGCGTTCCCTGCGCTCGAAGGCTCCAAGCTTGTTCTGGGCAAGCAGGAAGACCAGATTGCCTTGCTGCTTCAGGGCAAGGCTGGCACCGCGATGGCTTCGTTCAAGCAACTGAGCGATGTCGAGCTGGCCGCTGTCATGACCTACACACGTAATGCCTTTGGCAACAAAGCCGAAGACAACATCATTCAGCCCAAAGAAGTTTTGGGCGCGCGTAAATAATCGCAGAGCTGCTAGGAGTTTGAACTAATGAGTGCAGTACTAGACAACCACGGCCACGCCCACGACCACGATCATTCGCATGATCACCCCACCGGGTGGCGTCGTTGGCTGTATGCGACCAACCATAAAGACATCGGCACGATGTATCTGTGGTTCTCCTTCACCATGTTTATCGTGGGCGGGATCAACGCCTTGCTGTTGCGCAGCGAGCTGTTTCAGCCCGGCCTGCAGATTGTGCAGCCCGAGTTTTTCAATCAGCTGACCACGATGCATGGCTTGATCATGGTGTTTGGCGCGATCATGCCGGCTTTCGTGGGCTTTGCGAACTGGCAAATTCCGCTGATGATCGGCGCATCCGATATGGCGTTTGCCCGGATGAACAACTTCAGCTTCTGGCTCCTGCCACCGGCTGCGTTGCTGTTGATCGTCAGCTATTTCGTGCCCGGTGGAGCTACAGCTGCCGGCTGGACGCTCTATGCGCCACTCTCGGTGCAGATGGGTATGGGTATGGACCTGGGCATCTTCGCGATGCACATCATGGGTGCCAGCTCGATCATGGGTTCCATCAATATCGTGACCACGATTCTGAACATGCGCGCACCTGGCATGACTCTGATGAAGATGCCGCTGTTCGTCTGGACTTGGTTGATCACCGCGTATTTGCTGATTGCAGTGATGCCTGTGCTCGCTGGTGCGATCACCATGGTGCTGACTGATCGCCACTTCGGCACATCGTTCTTCAATGCGGCAGGTGGCGGCGATCCAGTGATGTATCAACACATCTTCTGGTTTTTCGGTCACCCCGAGGTGTACATCATGATCTTGCCGGCGTTTGGCATCGTCAGCGAAATCATCCCGACCTTTGCCCGCAAGCGCCTGTTTGGCTACAGCTCGATGGTGTATGCCACTGCCTCGATCGCAATCCTGTCGTTCATCGTGTGGGCGCACCACATGTTCACCACTGGTATGCCGGTGGCTGGGCAGCTGTTCTTTATGTACGCCACGATGTTGATTGCCGTGCCTACCGGCGTGAAGATCTTCAATTGGATCGCGACGATGTGGCGTGGTTCGATGACCTTTGAAACACCGATGTTGTTTGCGATTGGCTTCATCATTGTGTTCACCATCGGTGGCCTGACCGGCATCATCCTTTCGGTAGCCCCGCTCGATATTCAGTTGCATGACACCTACTACGTGGTTGCGCACTTCCACTATGTATTGGTGGCGGGTTCGCTGTTTGCCCTGTTTGCCGGTGCGTATTACTGGTTGCCGAAATGGACCGGTCATATGTATGACGAGAAGCTGGGCAAGCTCCACTTCTGGTCCTCGCTGATCAGCTTCAACGTGACCTTCTTCCCGATGCACTTCCTCGGCCTGGCCGGTATGCCCCGTCGGTATGCCGATTATCCGATGCAGTTCGCTGACTTCAATGCGTTGGTTACTGTCGGGGCCTTCTGGTTTGGCTTCTCGCAGTTGATCTTCCTGTGGGCCGTGATCAAGTGCATCAAGGGCGGCGAAAAGGCCACCGATAAAGTGTGGGATAACCCTGAAGGCCTGGAGTGGACAATTCCATCGCCTGCGCCTTTCCACACCTTTGAAGTGCCACCGGTCGTCAAGTGATCGAAACAAGCATGCCTGCCGCGATGACTCCTCCGAAGAAAACCAACAACCTGCGGACAGCCCTGATTTTGCTGTCGATCGCGGCGGTGTTCTTCGCTGGAGTGATCACCAATCGCTGGCTGTTTGGGCAATAAGGCAGCAATGAGCACGACTCCAACCCGCTCGGGTCTGAACTGGCAGATGTTCGGCAAGCTTGCCGTTATCGTCAGCATCATGTTTGGCTTTGGCTGGGCGCTGGTGCCGATCTATAAAAAGATCTGCGAAGTCACCGGCATTAATGTGCTGACCAAAACAGACAAGTCGGCCGAAGAGTTCGCGAAAAACACACAGGTCGATACCACCCGCAAAATCACGGTGGAGTTTGATGCCAATAGCCGAGGCCCTTGGCAGTTCAAGCCCGAGGCCAGTTCGGTGGAAGTGCGCCCGGGCGAAATGGCCACGATGGTCTACACCTTGATCAACACCAAGGATCAACCGACCCGGGGTCAGGCGATTCCAAGTTATGCGCCCAAGCATGCTGCGCAGTATTTCCGCAAGATCGAGTGTTTCTGCTTTGAGCAGCAAGACCTCAAGGCCAATGAAGTGCGCAAATTCCCGGTCGTGTTTGTGCTCGATCCCAAACTGCCCAAAGACGTGACCACGATCACCTTGTCGTATACGTTTTTTGAACCAGCTGGTATGGGTCAGGCTCCGGCAGGTGGCGTGATTGGAAAAGCACCTGTCACTGGAGCGGGTGGCTAGTGAGTCAGGATCTTAAGGCCGCAACCAAGCGTAAAGCATCGTTTTTCGGAACGATCAAAGCGGTGGCCGCTTCGTTTTTTGGGGTGCGTGGCAAGTCCGCGCATGAGAAGGATTTGGCCAGCCTGAACCCGGTGCATGTGATTCTTGCCGGGATTTTGATGGCCGCGTTGTTTGTGTTTACATTGATCACCATCGTTCGGATGGTGCTCGCCAAGTGATCAGGTAGAAGAGGGGAGTTATATGGCCGCAGGAGCCGCAACACACGAGATGCACTATTACGTGCCCAGTCCGTCCAAGTGGCCGATGTTTGGCTCCTTATCGCTGCTTATCATGGGCTTTGGCGCGGGCCTCACCGTCAATCAAATGCCTGCGGGCTACTACATGCTGGCCGCTGGCTTTGCACTGCTGATCTTCACCCTGGTAGGTTGGTTCAGCGTGGTGGCGGGCGAGTCCGAAGGGCGCAAATATGGCGCGAATGTGGATCTCTCGTTCCGTTGGGGCATGGGCTGGTTCATCTTTTCTGAAGTGATGTTCTTCGGCGCGTTCTTCGGCGCACTGTGGTATGCCCGGACAATCTCGATGCCCTGGCTTGGCGATCTGGATCACAAGATGGTGTTGTGGCCAGACTTTTCCGCGACCTGGCCCAATGTCGGCCCGGCGGGAACGATTGAAGCCTATCAGCGCATGGGCCCGTTCTGGATCCCCACGATCAACACCGCCTTGCTGCTCACCTCCGGCGTCACGCTCACCATTGCACACCACGCATTGTTGGAGAACAAGCGCGGCCCCTTGCAGTTTTGGTTGCTCATGACGATTTTGTTGGGCGCAGTGTTTATGGGCTTTCAGGTGTATGAATATATTCATGCCTATAGCGACCTGAACCTCAAGCTCACCTCGGGCATTTTTGGCTCCACTTTCTTTATGCTCACCGGCTTTCACGGCTTTCACGTGACCATCGGTGCGATCATGCTGGCGGTAATCCTGTTTCGCATCTCCAAAGGACACTTCTCGGCTGAGCATCATTTTGGATTCGAAGGGGCCGCGTGGTACTGGCACTTCGTGGATGTGGTGTGGCTGGGCCTCTATGTGATTGTCTACTGGCTCTAGACGCATTTCAGGCCCTTGATTCCAGGGGCCTTGAATGAAAAAGCGGGGTAGCGTGTATTCGCCCACCCTGGCGAAATACAGCAGAGCGGTCGATTCCTTAGGGCTGAATCGGCAAGCCGGTGGTTTGCACCCAGCCCATCCAGTGGCCGAGCAGGATCAGCAGAAATAGCGCCACAGAAAAGCCCACGCGGAAGGTCAATGCGCGGGCCACATTCTTGGTCGTGCCACGGTCACGTACCAAAAACAGCATGGCCGAAGCCAAGCTACCGATGATCAACACAAACGCCAGGATCACAAACCACTTCATGCCATCTCACTCCGAAACATCCATTGTAGGCGGCAAGCCGATGTGGCGTCGGGTGCTGCCCACGGTGGCAGCAGTGGCAGCTGTTGCTTTGACCTTCTCTCTGGGGCGGTGGCAGCTCAACCGTGCGCAATTCAAGATGGATCAGGCCGAGCAGCGTCAGCAGGCCGCGCTTCAAGCGCCTCTTACTAATGCCGAGCTGGCCTCCTTGGTTCAGAGCCCTTCGTTTGATACCACAGCGCCGCCTGCGCGGCGTGTGAAGCTGCAAGGGCGCTTTGATGCGCAGTGGGCGGTGTATATCGATAACCGATTGCATCAGGGCATTGCCGGGATGCATGTGCTGATGCCGTTTTATGCTGAAGGGCTTGCGCGCCCGATTCTGGTGATTCGCGGCTGGGTGCCGCGCGATCCGCAAGATCGCAATCGCTTGCCCAAGTTCATTACCCCATCGGAGCAAATCATTGAGGCCGATATTGTTGCGCGTCCGGAAACCTCGCTTGAGCTTGGGGGCTTTCAGCCGGGTCCGCAAGACCGCTTGTGGCCCAATGTCGATAGTGCGCGCTTTGCAGCATGGTCCAAGTTGAATGTGATGCCTTGGATGTTGCGAGAGGGGCGCGTGATGCCAGCCGGTGAGATCGCCAAGCTGGGCAACACTCCCGAAGCCCTGGGGCAATTGGTGCAGCAGTGGCCCGAGCCCGCCACAGGTGCAGACAAGCATCGTGGTTATGCCTTTCAGTGGTTCAGTTTGGCAGCATTGGCAAGCGGGCTGTGGTTGTATTTTGTAGTGTGGCGAGGCCGCGTGAAGCGCGGTTGATTGCAAGCGCCAGGCATGATGAAAAGTAACGAGAAGCTAGAAGGTATGTCAGCAACCAGTTCAATCACCGAGGTTCCGGATCCCAAGGCATTGCGCCGCTCACGCATCAAATTGATTGCGTTGTTCCTGGTGTGTTTATCGCCCGTGTTGGCCTCGTACTTCACCTATTACGTGATCCAGCCTGAGGGCCGCACGAATTACGGCTCCCTGGTGCAGCCGCAGCTTGCACTTGAAGGCACAAGCGCGCTCAGCCTGGATGGCAAGCCTTTTGCGATGGATTCATTGCGCGGCAAGTGGTGGTTTGTCGCTGTTGATGCGCCGGCTTGCGAGAAGGCTTGTCAGGACAAGCTCTATTGGATGCGCCAAGTGCGCACCACCACAGGCCGCGAACGCGATCGGGTCGAGCGCTTGTGGATTCAAACCACTGCCGGTGAGCCAGCCTCGAGTTTGCTCGCTGAGCATGAAGGTTTGCAACGCGCGGTGCTGGATGCAGGCTTGCGCACCAAGCTTGAACAGGCCGCTCGCCAAACCTTTGGTGAGCAAGCGCGCATCGAAGATCATGTAATGATCCTGGATCCCTTGGGCAATCTCATGATGATGTATCCCAAGGATGCTAATCCCAGCAAGGTGAAGAAAGACATCATCAAGCTGCTCAAAGCCTCGCGGGTAGGATAAAGCCATGAAGTGGTATCGCCGGTTGGTGCTGGGCACCATGCTCTTGACCTTCATGCTCATCATGTTTGGTGCCTTTGTGAGGTTGGCTGATGCGGGCCTCGGATGCCCGGATTGGCCCGGGTGCTATGGCAAGCTAAGCCCAATTCAGGCCAAGCAGGATATTGCGCAGGCGGTTGCGGAACAGGGCGGAGATCACGGCCCGGTATCGATGCGCAAGGCCTGGAAGGAAATGGGCCATCGTTATGTGGCGATGCTCCTGGGCCTGCTGATCATCAGCATTGCTGCGATCGCGGTGCGCAAGCGGCAGGTGCTTCGCCAGTCCCCGGCGCTGCCTCTTGCATTGGTGGGGGTGGTGATCCTGCAAGGCATGTTTGGCATGTGGACGGTCACGCTCTTGCTCAAGCCCGCCATCGTCACTGGCCACCTCGCGGGCGGGCTGCTCACGTTTGCGCTGCTGGTGTGGCTGTGGCAGCGTCAGATTCGCATCAATCGATATCTGGATGCCGAGCCAGTCGCAGCCCTGAAAAAGCCCGCGATTCTTGGCGTGGTGCTGCTTTGCGCGCAGATCTTTTTGGGCGGCTGGACCAGCACCAACTATGCGGCGCTCGCTTGCCAGGATATTCCCACCTGCCAGGGCCAATGGTGGCCTGCGATGAACTTTGAAGATGCGTTTCACTTCTTTCGCGAACTCGGCAAAACCGGAGACGGCGAGAACCTGCCCTTTCAGGCCCTCACCGCGATTCACTTGATGCACAGGATCGGCGCGGTGATCGTCGGCAGCTATCTATTCTGGTTGGGCTGGCGCACCACGCGCACCCCGGGTGTGGGCCACATTGGCCTGCTGTTGCTGGCTGGTGTCACCGCCCAGATTGCCCTGGGTGTGTCAAATGTCTGGTTTAGCCTGCCGATTGGTGTGGCTGTGGCGCATACTGGGGGCGCAGCGGTGCTGCTCGCCCTGCTCGTAGTGCTAAACTTTCGGGCGCATCGAGCCCGTTACCAGGTCTAGGGTCTGGGCCGGAGCTTGATCGTGGCAGGCACCAAAATGATGGCGGCGCCCCTCACTCATAAGGCAGTTGACTCTTCCATGCTGGCTTCTCAAGCCCATCCCCCGCGCAGCTTGCGTCTGCTGATCTCGCAATATGTGGCTACTACCAAGCCCCGTATCGTGATGCTAGCGGCGTTTTGTGCGCTGATCGGAATGCTGCTCGCCAGCGATCGCGGCTTGAGCTTGCAAGTGCTGGTGTTTGGCCTGATCGGCATATCGTTGCTTGCAGGCGCAGGCTTCTCATTTAATTGTTTGGTGGAGCGCGGCATTGATGCTCGCATGGCACGCACTCGCGGGCGCCCCTTGGCCCGCGGCCAGGTCAGTGCGCTGGGCACCTTGATTTTTGCGGGCGTGATTGGCGGCATCGGATCATGGATGCTCTTCACCTATGTGAATGCGCTCACCATGTGGCTCACCGTCGCCACCTTTGTGGGCTACGCAGTGATTTACACCGTGATCCTCAAGCCCGCCACACCGCAAAACATCGTGATCGGTGGAGCCTCGGGGGCAATGCCACCCCTGCTGGGCTGGACAGCTGTGTCCAATGAAGTCACGATGCCGGCACTGATTTTGTTTCTGATCATTTTTGTCTGGACCCCGCCGCACTTCTGGGCCCTGGCGCTTTATCGGGTGGAGGACTATCGCAAGTCCGGCCTGCCGATGTTGCCGGTCACGCATGGCTCCGAGTTCACCCGCCTCAATATCCTGCTCTACACCTTGCTCCTGGTGGTCACCACTGTGTTGCCGTATCTGATCGGCATGAGTGGCCTGATTTATCTTGCGAGTGCGCTGGTGCTGGGCGCGGTGTTTATGTACTACGCATGGATGCTTTGGCGGCATTACTCCGATCTGCTCGCTCGCAAAACCTTCACCTACTCGATCTTCTACCTCACCGCCTTGTTCGCGGCCTTGCTGGTGGATCACTATCTGCCGCTCTGATGCTTGATCACTCGCATCGTCGCGCAAGCTTGCGCGC
>JAIYCW010000015.1 GCA_027487815.1 Burkholderiales bacterium | reverse complement strand
TTGGCAGCATCGTTCACGCGAAACGCAATTGCGCAGATTGATGGGCCATGCAGGCGGGCAAAGCGTTGGGCAAACGAATCGGGCTCGGCATTGACGATGAAGTTGATGCCGCCCTGGCGATACAGCACCACGTCTTTATGGCGATGCTTGGCAATCGGCACGAAGCCCATCTGCTCAAAGAGTTTGCGCAGCGCGAAGGGGTCCGGCGCGGTGTATTCGATGAACTCGAAGCCGTCGGTGCCCATGGGGTTGTCCCAGGTGCTGAATTGATGAAAGGCCATGGCTTGAACTCCTGCTGCTGCTTGAACCGATGTTGGTACGAGAGTGTAGGAGAATCACCCGGCAAGAGGATTGCTAAAATTGCTTATCTCTGGTTATTTTGAGCAATAATATTGCGCATCCAATAACGAAAGAGCAAAATATGAAAACCCAAGTCGTTGATCTCGATAGAACTGACCGAAAGATTCTGGATATCCTTCAGCGCGAAGGCCGTTTGAGTAACCAGGAGCTGGCTGAGCGGGTGGCGCTTTCTGCTGCGCCTTGCTTGCGCCGGGTGCGCAGGCTTGAGGAGGCGGGCGTTATTCGCAGCTATGTGGCTTTGCTGGATGATCAAAAGCTCGGGCTGGGTTTGGTAGCTTATGTGAGTGTGAAGCTGGAAAAGCGGGCGGTGGCGCGGGGTGGCCGGTTTGCATTTGATGACTTCCGCGATGCGGTGCAGGCCTGGCCTGAGGTGGTGGCTTGCTACGCCATGACCGGGGATTCAGATTATCTGATGCGGGTGCAGGGGCGCGATCTGGCTCACTTCTCCGACTTCGTGATGAAAAAGCTTTTGAAGTACCCCGGTGTGCTGGATGTGCGATCAAGCTTTGCGCTTGACCGAATCAAGGACACAACCGCGTTACCGCTTGGTTAAATGGGCGGCAGCGCACCGACGCGAATGTGAAACTCTGAGTCAAAAGGTGACTTGCTGTAGAGATTGGGTTGGCTCCCCCATATAGGGGATGCGCAACAGTTCATAAGCGCGTAACCTGCCCCTTCCATACTCAAAATAACAATCCGTCATCGGTATGGCACAGGGAGTAAGCATGTCAGCCAGCAAGTCCGTCGATTCCGGCGATTTTTTTACCGCAGAGCCCCGCAATCATTTTGTGCGGTGGATAGCCTGCCTTTCGGTGGTGGCCCTCGGGTTGGGGTTAATGGCTTTTCTGCCGGCCGATGGCGGGTCAACAACTGACCAGCGTCCCTCAAGTGTCAAGCCAGTGATTTCCAAGACAGCTGTGGCCCAGCCAGCGCGCTAGTCCACAGGCCGATGACCAGCTGCGCAAACTGCGCGTGGCTGAGCGGGCCCTGGCCCTTAAACCAGGCAAACATGAAGTTGATCATGCCCAACAAAGCCATGGTGGTGGCTTTCAGGCTGGGTTGTTGCGCATGCTGGGGATAGGCCTGCGCGATCGTCGAGGCGAAGGTATCGACCACTTGGCGCTGCTGCTCTTCAATCAAGGCGCGCTGCGACGGGGCCAGAAATTTCACATCATTGAGCAACACGATATGGTGGGCGCGGGAGGTTTGATACTCCTCGATAAATCTAGCCACCAGATCACTCAAGCGCGCATGCGGGTCGGGCTCGGAATTGGCTGAAGCACAGATCTCGAGCAAGCGATCGGTGTAGCGCATCAGGGCATCAAAGAGCAGCGCTTCCTTTTGGGTGTAGTAGTGATAAAGGCCCGCTTTGGATACCCCACTTCGCAGGGCCAGCTCGGCCATGCTGGCACTCGCATACCCGTGATCGGCGAAGGCGGCCACTGCGTGCGCAAGAATATGATCGCGCTGCGCATCATGGTCGGCGGCTTTCGGGCGTGCCATGGAGTTACAGGCGTTCGTCGTAGCTCAACACCACGCGATCCGAGCGTGGATGGCACTGGCAAGTGAGCACAAAGCCTTGCGCCACTTCATTAGGCTCCAGGGTGTAATTTTTATCCATCACCACTTCGCCTTCCAGAACGCGAGCCCGACAGGTGCAGCACACGCCGCCCTTGCATGCATAGGGCAGATCAATACCCGCAGCCAAGCCGGCATCCAGCACGCTGATCCCGATATCGGGAAGCTGCAATTGGCGCGATTTCCCGTCAGCAACGATCACCACGTTTCGCAGTTTGGTTGGCGATGTTACCTCGGCAGGATTTGGCGAAGCCGGTGGAAGGATCGGGCGGCTTTGAACCGGGGAGCCGAAGCGTTCGATCCGGATCTTGCTGATCGGCATGCCGGTGTCGATCAAGGCGGCCTCGGCGGCATTCATCATCGGCTCGGGGCCGCAGATGAACACCTCATCCACCCGATCCGGTTGCACCAGTTGATCAAGAAACGCGGCGCACTTGGCTTGATCGAGCATGCCATTGAATAGCTCGATTTCCTGATGGTCTTCAGCCAACACATGATAAAGCCGCATGCGCCCGAGATAGCGATTCTTCAGGTCTTCCAACGCTTCAAGAAACATGATCGAGCGCGCATTGCGGTTGCCGTAAATCAGGGTGAATCGGCTGGTGGTTTCGGTACCCAATACCGAATGAATCAGGCTAAGCATGGGAGTGATGCCCGAGCCACCCGCAAATCCAAGATAGCTGCGGCTGCGCGTGGCTTCGGAGGCTGTGGTGAAACGACCATCGGGCGTCATCACATCAATGCTTTGCCCGGGCTTCAAGTGATCATTGGCCCAGTTGGAAAACAGGCCACCATTCACCCGCTTGATGCCCACTCGAAGCACACCACTTTCGGCGTAATCCTGCTCCGCACTGCAAATTGAATAGGAGCGTCGCTGCTCCTGATCGTCAATCCTTGTGCGCAAAGTGACAAATTGGCCTGCAGAGAATTGATAGGCCGCACGCAATTCAGGGGGCACGCTAAAGCCGATCGATACGCTATCGGCGGTTTCTTCGCGGCGCTCGGTAATGGGCAGGGTATGAAAGCTCAGGGCCATGGGGCGATCTCAATACGGCTTGAAGTAATCGAAGGGCTCGCGGCAACTCATGCAGCGATAAAGTGATTTGCAAGGCGTGGAGCCATAGGCTGAAAGCTGCTCCACCCGCGGGCTTGCGCAGCGCGGGCATACCGGCCCATCACTGGCAGGTTTTGGGCTCAGGCGAATCACTTGTGAGCTGGTGTCGTGCAGGGCTGAGCTTCCTGAAGGTGGTGCAATGCCATAGGCTCGAAGCTTCTCGCGGCCTTCGGGCGTAATCCAATCCGTGGTCCACGCGGGAGCCAATTGCAACTCGATGCGCGCATTGGGAAAGCCACTGGCTTGCAGGGCTTGCCGCACCTGCTGGCGAATCATGTCAGTGGCCGGGCAGCCGGAATAGGTGGGGGTGAGCACCACCACAAGCTGAAGCGGATCGCGCTCATCCACCCGCACTTCGCGCAAGATGCCGAGGTCCACCAGACTCACCGCCGGAATCTCGGGATCAGGGATATGCGAGAGCATGGCTCGCACGGTTTCGAGATCGTTTGGCGCCGGGGCAACGCGGTCGGCGTTCACCAGGTCTGTGTTCACCAGGTTGCGCCCGGATGCTGGCGTGCAAGCGATTGCATTTCGGCAAGCAAGAATCCCATGTGTTCGCTATGTGCGCCCAATGTGCCGGTGGTGCGCAGCTTGGAGGCTGCTGGCCATTGCAGCGTGGCCTGAGTCACCATCGCTTGCATATGCTCAAGCCATGAGGCATGGAGCGAGTCCGCCCGCACGCCGAGGCCCGCTTGCGCGGCTGCAAGATCAATCGCATCGGTGTGAAAAAACTCGTTGCAATAGGGCACTACGCTATCAAGCGCAGCCTGGGCATAGGCATGCGACTGCTCGGTACCATCACCAAAACGCACCAACCAATCCTGCGCATGGCGCAAGTGATAGCGGGTCTCTTTCACCGCTTTGGCTGCAATCGCTGCGAGCTCGCTATAGCTGGATTGAGTGAGTGCTTCCCAGCGCAACAGGGCAAACTGGCTATAGAGCGCATTGCGCACAATCGTGAAGGCATAGTCCGGAGTGGTTGCGCCAGCACTGGCCACGCCGCTATTGGGCAATTCACACACGGTGAAGTTCAAAAACGCCTCTTCCGTGCGCCAATAGGCCAGATCATCTTCATTGCGGCCCTGGCCTTCGATCGCACTCACTACCGGGTAAAGCAAGCGCGCCTGGCCCAGCAAATCCAGAGCGATATTGGCCAGCGCAATATCTTCTTCGAGCACCGGGCCGTGGCCGGCCCATTCGGATAAACGATGTGACAGGATCAGTGCGCTATCAGCGATGCGCAACAGGTAGGGCATCGCGATGGATGCGTCGCCAGTGTAGGGCGCAATCTCGCGGGCTTCGGGTGCGGCGAGCGCAGTAGCTGCTGTCGTGTCGTGACTGTGATCGTGCATCTTGCGCTTTACATATGTTTCACAGCATCGGGCAACACATAGAAAGTGGGATGCCGATAAATCTTGTCGGCCGCCGGATCAAAAAACTCATCCTTGGCATCCGGCTCGGAAGCTGTGATTGCGCTTGAAGGCACCACCCACAAGCTCACGCCTTCCTGACGCCGGGTATATACATCACGCGCCATCTGCAGAGCTTGCCTGGCATCAACCGCATGTAGGCTGCCGCAGTGCTTGTGTTCCAGGCCTTGTTTGCTGCGCACAAACACTTCCCAAATCGGCCACTCTTGGGTGGGGTCGCTCATGGCTTGTTCCTTAATTTTGTGAAGTTATGCGGCTTGCGCTTGTTCGCGTGCCTGTTGTTTTCGGGCGTGCGCCATCGCCGCTTCGCGCACCCAGGCTCCGTTGGCGTATGCCCGCTTGCGGGTTTCGAGTCGCTCACGGTTGCATGGGCCATCGCCCGCGATCACCGACCAAAACTCGGCCCAGTCAATCTCGCCGCAGCTGTAGTGGCCTGTGGCGGGATCAAGTTTGCAATCGGGGTCCGGCACAGTTAGCCCCAGCAATTCAATTTGCGGCACGGTGGCATCAATGAAGCGCTGGCGCAGCTCGTCGTTTGAAATGCGCTTAATGCCCCACTGCATGGTTTGCGTGGAATGAATCGAGTCTTTATCGCTGGGCCCAAACATCATTACTACTGGCCACCACCAGCGATTCAGTGCATCTTGCGCCATTTTCTTTTGTGCTGGCGTGCCCTGGGCCAGGGTGAGCATCGCCTCAAAACCCTGGCGCTGATGGAAGGACTCTTCCTTGCAGATGCGGATCATTGCGCGGGCATAGGGGCCGTAAGTGCAGCGGCATAGCGGGATCTGGTTCATGATCGCGGCGCCATCCACCAGCCAGCCAATCGCAGCCACATCGGCCCAGGTGGGTGTGGGGTAGTTAAAGATCGAAGAGTATTTCGCCTTGCCGGAATGCAAGGCCTCAATCATGTCGTCGCGTGAAGTGCCCAGAGTTTCAGCGGCGGCATATAAATAGAGGCCATGGCCGCCTTCATCCTGCACTTTGGCCAGAAGGATTGCTTTACGGCGCAGGCTGGGCGCGCGGGTGATCCAGTTACCTTCGGGCAGCATCCCGACGATCTCGGAATGCGCATGCTGGGAAATTTGGCGCACCAGGGTTTTGCGGTAGGCCTCGGGCATCCAGTCGCGGGCTTCAACCTTGCGGTCCGCGGCCATCTTGGCATCGAACTCGGCTTGCTGGGGCGAAACTGCGCCCGGAGTGCCAACAGCGCTTAGACGGGCGGCCGCCGACTTGGCGTCCAGATCCATGGATTGGGTATACATACTGAGCGGTGCTCCAAAATGCTTTAGCCATCAGAAGCCAAGAGTTTATTATCCGGCCAGCCGGTCGGTCAATAGATTAAGTAGGCTAATCCGGGAATTAAGGCGACCGGGAGGGTGAGCGCTGCTTAGCGGCGCGATATTCCAGCTTTTGCCTTTCCTGCGCATGGGTCGTCAAATTGACAGCTTTTTCCCCTGATGCGATAATCCGCGGTTCCCTGGAGGGGTGCCCGAGTGGCTAAAGGGGGCAGACTGTAAATCTGTTGGCTTACGCCTACGTTGGTTCGAATCCAACCTCCTCCACCAGGGCGTCTCAAATGGAGTGGTTTGGAAAGAATCGCGGGTGTAGCTCAATGGTAGAGCAGAAGCCTTCCAAGCTTATGACGAGGGTTCGATTCCCTTCACCCGCTCCATCAGAGAACAAGGTTAGGCCCATGTGGCTCAGTGGTAGAGCACTCCCTTGGTAAGGGAGAGGTCACGCGTTCGATCCGCGTCATGGGCACCAAGAATGATGCTTGTTGATAGGTTGTTTGAATCAAGAGTTTTCTGAATCAAGTCGTTGTTAATTTGTTTGATTGCATAGGAGTTGATGGTCATGGCCAAGGGTAAATTTGAGCGCACAAAGCCACACGTGAACGTGGGCACGATTGGTCATGTGGACCATGGCAAAACCACGCTGACAGCGGCGATCACCACGATCCTGTCATCGAAGTTTGGCGGCGAAGCCAAGGCCTATGATCAGATTGATGCGGCGCCTGAAGAAAAAGCGCGCGGTATTACTATTAATACTGCCCACGTGGAGTATGAAACCGCAAACCGTCACTACGCGCACGTGGATTGCCCCGGGCACGCCGACTATGTGAAAAACATGATCACCGGTGCGGCGCAGATGGACGGCGCGATTTTGGT
>JAIYCW010000027.1 GCA_027487815.1 Burkholderiales bacterium | reverse complement strand
TTCGCGCTCACTGGGCATGATGGCAAGCCGCGCACACTGGCGGACTTCAAAGGCAAAGTGGTCACCGTGTTTTTTGGCTTCACCCAGTGCCCCGATGTGTGCCCCACCACCTTGGCTGAAATGGCCGAAGTGATGAAGCTGCTGGGCCCCAAGGCCGAGCAGGTGCAGGTGCTCTTCATCACGGTCGACCCCGAGCGCGATACTCAAGCCTTGCTCGCGCAATACGTGCCTGCGTTTCACCCAAGCTTTCTGGGTTTGTATGGCGATGCCGCGCAAACGGCAGCCACTGCAAAAAGCTTCAAGGTGTTTTATCAGAAGGTCGACGGCAAAACACCCGGCAGCTACACCGTGGATCACACCGCAGGCAGTTATGTGTTTGATCCGCAGGGCAAGGTGCGCCTCTTCATCAAGCATGGGCAGGGTGCCGAGCCACTCGCGAAAGATATTCGCAAACTGCTCCCGGCGTAAGGGATGAGCACGCGCTCATTCATGCCCTTGGCAATTGCCGGGCTCGTGTTTAATGCGGCTGTGTGGGGCTTGTCGTGGTGGCCGTTTCGCACCATGCAGCAAGCGGGCCTGCACCCTTTATTCGCTACCTCCCTGATCTTTGTGATGGGCACCGTGCTGCTGAGCATCGCGCGCCCGGGCGCCTGGCCGATCATGCTGCGCCATCGTGCGCTGTGGTGGATCATGGTCGTGGCCGGGATCAATAATGCTTTTTTTAATTGGGCAGTCACCACCGGCGAAGTGGTGCGCGTGGTGCTGCTCTTTTATCTCATGCCAGTGTGGTCTGCATTGGCCGCTCGCTGGTTGCTTGATGAGGCGATTGACCGCCGCGCAGTGATTCGCATCAGCCTTGCGCTTGCAGGAGCCTTCATCGTGTTGTGGGAGCCTGGCGTGGGCTGGCCCCTGCCACGATCACTGGCCGATTGGCTTGCGATCGTCGCGGGCGCAACCTTCGCATTAAATAACGTGCTGCTGCGCCGGTATGCCCATGTGCCGGGTGAAGCGCGTGCCTTGTCGATGTTTGTGGGCGGCGCAATCATGGCCAGCGTGCTTTCGGTAAGCCTCGCTGCCTTGTGGCCGCAAGCGCAGGTGAATTGGCCCGATCTGCAAAGCCCCGAATGGCGGGTGTGGCTGCCGATTGCCATCGCTTTCGGCCTGATCATGCTGCTCTCCAACATGACCCTGCAGTATGGCGCCTCGCGCCTCGCAGCCTCCATCACCGCCACCGTGATGCTAAGCGAGATCTTGTTTGCCAGCGTTTCCGCGGTGGTGTGGGGCGATGAGGTCTTGAGCTCGCGTGCGTTGTTTGGCGGGGCGTTGATTGTTGCTGCTACGCTGCTTTCGATACGGACTGAATCGGGTAACGTCGAGCTACCCAAGGCTTAGTGTTCGCCTGAGGGTGCGTCTAGCGCCTTCTGGCCCGCGAACAACGGTAGCCGTACGTCTCGTAAATGGGTGTGAATGGGTGTGCCTATGGTTTTGGAGTACCTAGCAAGTCATAAACCTCATCGCGAATCTGCTGCCAAGTCGCCTCCGAAAATTCCGTGCTCAATCCGTTGCCTTCAATAGGCGCTATGCAAAACGGTTGGTTTGCCGAGTTTGCAAGGGGCTTTTGTGGAGCTCGCTCCGAAGGCTCTTCAGTAAGGTCAGGATTGTTCTTCATAGTTAAGTGTAATAGGCCCGGCCTTCTCGAAGCAATGGCATTAGCCCTCGAAAACTCCGGTCAAGCTTTGCCATTCCCCCCTCTCAATGCCATCATCGCAGGATGACTGTAGATTCCCCTCCCAAGCCGTCCACAAGCCGCCGCGCGCGAAAGCTGCGCTCCTTGCCCGGCACACTCAACATGGTGCTGCGCCAGCGCGATCCGCCGCGTTTTTATCTTGAGCTGGCCCGCAAGTTTGGCCCGGTGGCTTACTTCAAATTCGGGCCGATTGATTCCTATTTGGTGAGCGATCCCGAGTTGATTCGCGATGTGTTCGTGACAAACGCCAAGCGCTTTGGTCGCCCCTTGGGCGCAAAGATTCTGCGCAATATGATGCTGGGCCATGGCTTGCTCACGAGCGACGGTGACTTGCATATGCGCCAGCGCCGCATGATGCAGCCAGCGTTTCATCGCAAGCGCATCGCGGGTTACGCGCAAACCATGGTGACGATTTCGCAGGCGCATGCCGAGCATTGGGCGAGTCTGCCCGCAGGCAGCGCGGTGGATGTGGCCGAGGAGATGATGCATCTCACGCTGGCTATCGTTGGCAAGACGCTTCTGGATGCAGACGTATTGCATGACGCGCCCGAGGTGGGCGAGTCGATGGATACGCTGATTCATGCGTTTGATCGCACGATGAGTCCCCTGCATTTGCTGTTGGGTCGTATGGGCCTTACCAGCAATGAAAGCTTTTTCAGCGCCCGGCGCTCGCTTGACGCGATCATCTTCCGGATCATTGAGGAGCGTCGTCGCAACCCGGGTGATCGTGGCGATCTTTTGTCGATGCTGCTGGAATCGGTAGATGATCAAGCGGCCGAGGGCGCCGAAAATGGCATGAGCGATCAGCAGGTGCGCGATGAAGCGATGACGCTTTTCCTGGCGGGCCATGAAACGACGGCTTTGGCGCTGACCTGGGCCTTCATGCTGATTTCGCAGCACCCCCAGGTGCGCACGCAACTGCAAGCCGAATGGAACACCGTGCTCGGCCAACGTGCGCCGGGTTTTGATGACCTCCCGCAATTGCGCTACACCGAGCAGGTGATAAGCGAGACCTTGCGCTTGTATCCACCCGCATGGCTCGTGGCGCGAGCCACCGTGCAGCCTCATGATCTTGCGGGCTTTCATCTTGAGCCACGCTCCGGAGTGTTGGTGTCGCCCTATGTGGTGCATCGCAATCCAGATCTCTATCCGGATCCTCTGGCGTTTAAGCCCGAGCGCTGGACCCCGGAGTTCAAAGCGGGCTTGCCCAAGCTGGGCTATCTTCCGTTTGGTGGTGGCAATCGGGTGTGTATTGGTGAGGGCTTTGCCTGGGCCGAAGCCATTCTCGTGTTGGCCACTCTGGGTCAGCGCTGGAATCTGCACCTGAAGCCAGGCCACGATACCAGCGCCAAGGCGATGATTACTTTGCGTCCCAAGTTCGGGATGCCCATGCAACTGGAGCCACGATGAGCACCTTATATGATTTCGAAGCCCTCACCATTGAAGGCAAGCCCGCACCGCTGAGCACCTATAAAGGCAAAGTGGTGGTGGTAGTAAACACCGCAAGCCAATGTGGCCTGACGCCGCAATACAAAGGCCTGCAAGAGCTCTATGACAAGTATCACGCGCAGGGCCTGGAGATTCTCGGCTTTCCGTGTAATCAGTTTGGCTCGCAAGAGCCTGGTACTGAAAAAGAAATCGCGAGCTTTTGCGAAACCAGCTTTGGTGTGAGCTTTCCGATGTTCTCGAAAATTGATGTGAATGGTGATGCCGCGCATCCGCTCTATCAATGGATGAAAGAGGAAAAGCCCGGTCTGCTTGGGAGCAAGGATATCAAGTGGAATTTTGGCAAGTTCCTGATCAATCGCGAAGGCCAGGTGGTTGAGCGTTTTGCGCCCACAACCTCACCCGCAGATATGAGTGCGGATATCGAGAAGCTGCTTTAGAGCGCCCTTATTGCGCGACGATGAGTTGCAGGGCTGTGAGCAGGGCTCGCTCGTAAATCTCACCGGGAGCGATTGGAGTGGCCCGCGAGGCGGGCGTGGAGCTCGGTGGGCCCGGGAGTGAGAGTCGTTCGGTGAGCGTAAACGCGGAAACAAACCGCGACTCCCCAGCCGCATCAATGGTCGACATGCCCAGCCAGCGCCCGCCTGCATCAAATACTGGTCCGCCGCGTGGCCCCAGGGGTATGGCCGCACCCAGTCTTCGCAATCCTGATTCGCTGGGTTGCGGGCTTAAAAAACTTTGTCTTTGCAGTGGCCATCCAGCTTGCTGTCCCGCACCGGTGCTGTATTCGTAGAAATAGGCGGGAAGGCCCCCGAAGGGTTCGGCGGAGTGAGCCGGTGAATTCATGCCCATGGGCAGCGGCGATTCGAGTCGAAGGCGCGCGATCGGAAGTCCGTCAGCGATCTGATCGATACTTGCAGACACGGTTTGTCCGAGGCCATTGCGCACCCATACTTTGCTTGCGCCTTGAACCATGCCCAGTGGGGCAAGCGCAATCTCGCCCTGGCCGACCAAAGTGGCGCTGCCAATTACACGGGTGCTCGAGGGCACAGGGGTGCCCCATGCAAACGGCAGGATCGATGCCTCAGGCTGCGCAACCGAGCCCGAAAGCTGAGGCCATGTTGTAGCGAGTGCAGCGCGTAACGCAACCAGCGTGAGGTCGTTGGGGCTGCGGGCTTGCGCAATATCCAGAGCGCTTTGGGCGGCGCCTGCCTGACCACCGCTATGCAGCAGCCAGGCGTAAAGGGCACTGCCAGTCGGGAAGTCGGTGTGCGCACCCGCCGCGTGGGCACCAAAGGCGAGTGCCCGCCGATAGTGGCCATTGAGCATCATCGCGCGAACCAAACCAAGCTCAACATCCGGGGCGTGAATCATCCGGGCCGCTTGCTCATAAGCGCTCAGTGCGGGCTCTGCCTGTCCGTTGGACAGTGCAGCAAGTCCCTCTTCCTTGGCGCGCTTCAGTGCCTCGGGGTCAGCTTGCGAAGCGCTGGCCCCATTGGCGGCACGAAGCTGCTCAATCAAGACCCGCGGTGGGGTTTGCGCCAGGCTTCCGTTGATAGTGCCAAAGCCCGCTAGCGCAACAAGCGAGCCGCAGACTGCGGCCCGCAGCCTGCCGGTTTGGGCAGGCTTTGCTGATGCGCGCTTACGGAAGGCGCGTGATGCGTGGCTTGGCAAGTGACGAATCACCAGGGTTATACGGGGTGGCTGCGGGGAATGCAGTGAGATAGGCGACCAACGCATCGATATCTTGCGCGCCGCCCAGTACATTGGTTCCGCCAAGCAGCACTCCGAAGCCATCACCACCTGTGGCCATGAAGTTATTGACCGTGACGCGATAGGTGGTTGCCGGATTTTGAACTACACCGCCCACAACGATGTTGTGAACCGAGCCAGTAATCACCGGGGCCATGCCAGTCAGGTCCGTGGGTGTGAAGGTGACGTCAGTAATACGAGTGCCGCATGTGCCCGAAGCTTTCCAGGTGTACTTGAAGCCGTTGCTGATCTGCATGATGCGATTGGCACTGCCTTGACCCAGGCAATTGGCAAACTGTTGCTCGAGCAGATCCTTGATCTGTTGTGCGGTCAAGGTCATGGTGACCAGGCTATTGCCGAAGGGCTGAACGGTAAAGGCGTTGCCGTAGGTCAAATTGTAGGGATAGGTGGGGCCGGAGGGATTGACGAAACCAGGGTTGCGTACGCCGCCGGCATTCATAAATGCGATTTGTGCACCGCCCAAACTCACTGGCTGGGTGGCTTGCAACTGCGCATCCGCAATCAGGTCGCCCGCTTCCATTTCGCCGGCAGTGTTTGCTGTGTTGGTCATTGCTCCGGTGATGGTTGCGATGACTGAGTTTGCCAAGGGCGCAACCGCTGCCGCATAAGCCTGCACAACATTGCGTACAGCGGGGTTGGCTGCGATATCCGCATTGATCTGCGGATCGGTGCGATCAACCAACACATTGCGTGGGCTCACAGCCACGATATCGCGAGTGTTTGGATTGATCGTGACATCGACCTCGGTCAGCACTCGGCCAAACGCACTGGAGCTGGTCACTGGAATCAGGCGTCCGGCGCGGTTCGGCAACCCAGTGGGCCGTGGTGTTGAGGTTGCATTGGCAAGTGACGTCCCCACCACATCCACGGTTTTTGCTGAGCAGTTGTAAGCCGCATGCGTGTGGCCGCTAATGACCAGATCCACTGCATTGTCCAACTGCTTCACAATTGCGCGAAGGTCTGAATCAGTGCCATTGCTGTTGCGCAGATCGCCAGTGCAGCCATTGATATCACTTGTGATCGGCTGGGGGCTTGGTGCGCCAGTCTGGGTATTCTGAAAACCACCCTGGTGAATCAACACGACAATCGCTTCGATCCCCTGAGCGCGCAAGCGAGGCACCAACGCGTTAACAGTAGCCGCTTCGTCTCTAAACTCCAGTCCGGCCACGCCGGTGGGGGTGACGATACCCGGTGTGCCGCGCAAGGTCATGCCGATAAAAGCAACTCGAACTCCATTGAAGCTTTTTACCCCAAAAGCAGGCAGCAGGGTACGGCCAGTCGCTGTTTCAAACACGTTGGCCGACAGCCACTTGTACTGTGCGCCGCCAAACGTACCAGGAACGCCGCCGAAGCCGCGGCAGCTATTGGGGTCCTGCGCGCCTGCAGTGATTTTGCATCCACCATTTTGCAAACGCTTGAGCTCATCCTTGCCCTTGTCAAACTCGTGGTTCCCCACCGCGTTGAATTCAAGGCCAATCAAATTAAGGGTCTCAACTGCGGGCTCATCAAAAAACAGGGCAGATATCAAAGGAGTTGCACCAATGAAGTCACCCGCTCCAACCACGACGTTCAGCGGGTTGCTAGCCTTCATGCGCGCAACAAATGCAGCCATATAGTCGGCACCACCTACGGCGGGGCGGCTTGCAGTAGGAACCAGGGTGTTCACGCCGAAAGTCCCCGGCGACTCAAGGTTGCCGTGGTAGTCGTTAAACCCAATAATTTTCACATCGAAGTTGGGCCGTGGAGCGTTTTGTGCCACCACATCCGGGGCGCCATAAAGAGCGCAAGCACTCAATACTGCTGCTGCGAGGGTGCAAACAAGAGGTTTCATATTCATAGCGTCCTGGATGAGGTTCAAAGGTGAGTAGCAGGCCGAGCGGAATTAGGTGCGGCGTCTTGTGACTGCGCCCATGAGTGCAATCCCGGCCATAAACATCGCCAGCGAGCTGGTTTCCGGTATTGGAGATACGTTCAATTGAAGCGAGCCGAGGGTCGCGTTAAGTGGTGCAGTACCGTCCAGAACCGACTGCAGCAGCGAGCCCGAAATGCTGTAAGTACCTTCGCTCAAAGTAAACACTGCCTTGCTGAAGCTGGCATTCGCCAACGCCAGATCAGCATCAAATTCAAACGGCGCAGCACTCAATTCAAACTGGGTGACCGCATTGGTGGTGCCGAGAAGGCTTGAGCCATTTCGCACAGAATATGTGTCACCGGCAAAGCCGCGATCAACAACTGTCAGGCTGCCAAAGAAACCGTTGGCGATCGTGAATGTGAAGCTTTGGGAAGGGGCATTGCCTGCCACTGTTCCGTTCAGGTCAATCCACTCTAATCCACCAGAGGCCGCAGACAGGCTGTCCACGTTGAATTCGTACCAGGTATCTGGAGCAATTGGTGTGGTGGTGGCTTGAGCTTGAGCCACGCCACAAGCGAGGATCAGAGCAGAGGTGAATTTAAGAAGCTGGCGCATACAAGTCTCTTTGGGTTAAGTGTTTACTTGCCGAGGGTATGTTGAATTTGTGTCATATAAAGCCTCTTGAAAGCGCAGATATTGATCCGTTAAGATCATCGGATGGCTCCAAAGGCTTCAATCCAGTCAGCGCTTCACCTGCTGCATTCCATCGCAAGCCCCACGCCAGTTAGCCATTGGCTGGCGTTTTTGAATGGGCATGTGCCCACCGAATTTGTTTCGCTTGTGTCCTATGCGAGCGATCTGCCCGAGCAGATTGAAGGGCATGCCTGGTCGGTGCTCAATATCACTGCGCAGTGTTTTCAGCTTTACCGTGAGCGCTTCTACGCTGCCGATCTAGTCACTACCCATGCGCGCGAGTTAGCGGCCACGCCGGAGGTGGAAGATCGCGTCTGGGTGAGCCATGCCCGTGCCGCAGATCTGCCCAGCGCCGATTGGAAGCGAGCGATCTATGACCAGCATAATCTGGCGGACCGCTTGAGTTTGCTCTACACCGTAGCTCCCGGTCAGGTGTATGCCTTGCACATGTATCGCCCCACATCGCAAGGCGCGCTGACAAACGCAGAGATCAAGCGCATCACAAGTTTTGCACCCTTATTGCGCGAAGCTCATATCACCTATCTGCAGGTGCATGGATTTACGCCCACCTCACAGCAGCGGTCCTTGATGAGGAAGGCAACCAATACTCTCGCCGTGCTATCGACTCGTGAGACCCAGGCGTGTCGCTGGCTCGCGCAGGGTTACAGCGCTAAGGAAGTCGCCCGACGCATGAGCGTGGCCCCCTCGACCATCACCACCTTGCGCAAACGCGCTTACTCCAAGCTCAAGCTGCATAGTCTTGCGGAGTTGCGCGAGCTTTTTGCGCGGCTTTAGGGCGGCGCAAGTACTGAGGGAAGGTCAGTCATTGGAATGACCCAAACATTCTCAGCAATCGGCCAGCCTGATTTGACTGCTGCCACGATGTAAGCCCGTGATAGCTTCAGATCTTGCATGGATTGCCAAAAGCCTTTGGTAACCTTTGGCGCTTGCGATAACTTGATCTCAAATCCGATGCGTTCTTGATGTGTTTCGACTACCGCATCCATTTCTGCACCGGCTGTTGTGCGATAGAAGTTCAGGCTGTTTATATGCGGCGCTCGGTCTACTAGGCTCATCAGGTGATGCATCACAAAACCTTCCCACGAGTGGCCAGCTTTGGGATGACTTTGCAGATCATTGGCATCGCTGATGCCTAGCAGGCTGTGTAATACACCACTATCGCGAAAATACACCCTTGGCGATTTCACCAGGCGTTTGCCGAGGTTGGCGTGGTAGGGCTCCAGCTTGCGCACAATCATCGCATCGCAAAAAATATCGAGATAGCGTGCAATCGTCATGGGAGAAATGCCTCCCATGGATAGGGCGAGTGCAGAAGCGTTAAACAGCTCGCCGTGCTGGTGAGCAAGCAAGCGCAAAAAGCGCGATAGCGTTTCGCCTGGAATAGTGATTCCCAGCGCAGGTAAATCTCGCCGAATAACCGATTGAATATAGTCATCTCGCCAGCGCGCCGAAGCAGTATCGTTGCGGGCCAGATAGCTCAAGGGCATGCCTCCGCGCTGCCAAAGTTTTAGCAGGTCAAGAAATGCTTTGTCGCTGTCTGCTTTTGCTGCTTCATCCAACGTTTCCCAGTAAAGCAATGGCGGCAGCTCAAGATAGCTAACCCGGCCAGTTAAGGATTCCGCCGACTGGCGAAGCAACTTACCGCTCGCCGAGCCCAAAAGGATAAAGCGCCCAGGGTGGCGATCCCGATCAATTTCAGGGCGCAGCACTGTAAACAAATCGGGCCATGTCTGAACCTCATCCAGAATCACCAGTCGATTACGGTTCGTTGCAAAAAACAGGCCCGGATTGGTGAGCTTGGCCCGATCCTCCGGGTGCTCAAGATCAAGAAAAACCCCGTCTGGTGTTGATGCCGCGAACTGGCGTGCGATGGTGGACTTACCCACTTGGCGAGCGCCAAGAAGTACAACACCAGGGTTGTCCATCAGGCGTTCGCGTAAATCAGCGGTGTAATCTCGGGCTAACATCCTTGTATTTTGATAGGTGAGTGATAAAAATGCAAGGATTAATAGATTCCTAGAGAAGCACTTTTCCCCACTTCATACCCTCACCAAGGGTACAGACAGGCGCCGCACGCCGCGTTACGCTATCGGGATAAGCAAACAAGATCAGGAGAGCGTTGATGAACTTCCCCACAATCAGCCGGCCGCAGATTCAAAGTGCTGCGCTCAACCAGCAGTTTGTGCGCAATTGCTGGTATGTGATCGCCTGGGATCATGAGATTCCCGCCGATGGTTTGTTCGCACGCACTGTGCTAAATGAGCCGATCATTCTGTTTCGCACCGCGCAGGGCATCACTGCTCTTGAGGATCGCTGCTGCCATCGGTTAGCGCCGCTGTCCAAGGGCCGTAAGGAAGGCGATGCGGTGCGCTGCGGGTATCACGGGTTGAAGTTCGATGGCGCTGGCCAGTGCATCGAGATTCCGGGGCAGGCCAATATTCCAGCGACTGCGCGGGTGCGCAAGTATCCCCTGGTGGTGCGCAACAAGTGGGTGTTTGTATGGATGGGCGATGTCGACAAGGTCGATGAGAGTCTGCTGCCGGACAACTATTCCTGCGATTCGCCGGAGTGGAGAAACATTCCCGGTTATCTGCATTACGACACCAATCAGATGCTGATCTGCGACAACCTGCTCGACTTCTCTCACCTAAGCTATACGCACGAGAAAACCCTTGGAGGCTCACCTGCGATTGCACAAAGCAAAGCGCGCATCGAGCGGCTTGATGGGCCGGGCCCGCGCGGCATTCGGGTGAGTCGTGAAGTGCCGGACGTGCCTTCGCCACCGTTTTACAACCGCTTCAAGAACTACACCACCAACATCAATCGCTGGTTCGTTTATGACTTCGTGTTGCCAGGCACCTTGCTGATGCAATCGGGAGGCCGCCCGGTGGGAGCTGCGCCGGATGACAACAGTGATGCGGTGATCCTGCACTCCTGCCAAACCGTTACACCTGAAACGGATCATTCCACGCATTATTTCTTTCAGCAGTCGCACCGCTCCGATACGGGCAACGCTGAGATCACGCAGAAGATTTACGACATGCTCGTGCTGGCCTTTGAGGAGGATCGGCAGATGATCACAGCGCAAGCGGCCATGATCGCCACCGACCCCACGCACAAGATGATTCCAATTGCAGCCGATGCGGCCTTGAATCAGTTTCGCCAGTTGGTGCGCAGGATGGTGGAGGCCGAGCAGCCGCAGGTCTAGATCAGTTCAACCCTGGCGTGGCCTGGTGGATGCGCGCCGCTTGAGCATGGCGCTTAAGCGCTCCAGGAAGGTATGCGCGATGCGATTGGTTTCCTGGCGACGCAAAAGATGCGCGCGTTCGCGATAGAAATTGAAGTCATGGGGCAGTTCGGGGTCGTTGGCCTGATAGCGATGCAAACTCATGAGGATTCCTTTCGGTATGGTTGTCATGGGTGCCGAAGAGGTTTCGGCATGGGCTCAATGTAGGCCCCGCAGTTGCAGTCGGTAAGGTGCGCGCGCGCGAATCGGTTTTGCATAAAACGCAAAACCAAAGCATAGTTCTGGTATGGAAATTGATTCGGAACCCGCCCTCGCAGACCTGCGTGCCTTGCTGCGTGCGGTCGAGTCAGGCTCGCTCAGTGCGGTAGCTCGCGAGCGCGATGTGCCCGTGTCGCAAGTGTCGAGGGCGATCGACAGGCTTGAAGCGATCTACGGGGTGAAGCTCTTGCGTCGCTCCACCCATGGCCTGTCCGTGACCAGCGAAGGCGAGGTGATGCTGGAGTACGCGCGCAGAATGCTGGGGGCCGCAGTGGATTTGTCGGCCGAGCTGAAACAGCGGGCCGATAAGGTCAGTGGCATCGTGCGCTTATCGGTCAGCCCAATCCTGGCCAGTGCGCAGCTCGTACCTTCCTTGCCGCGGCTCAAGGAAAGATATCCGCAGCTGCAGATTGATTTGTTGGTTGATGACAGGATTGTCGACTTGGCCGCCGAAGGAGTCGATATCGCGGTGCGGGCAGGCAAGGTCGAAAGTGATGTACTGGTTGCCCGCCTTATTGGGGATCATGGGCGAGCGATCTTTGCGTCCCCCGAATACATCTCGCGTTACGGGGTGCCGTTGCTGCCTGAAGGTTTGCATCAGCATGAGTGCATCACTCATATGTCCAGTGGAGCATTTAACCGCTGGACCTTCATCGTGGAGCGCAAGCGCCGTGAGGTTGCGATTGCGGGCACCCACCGCGTCAATAGCACCTCGATGGTCGCTGAAATGGTGCTGGCAGGTATGGGCATCGCACGACTTAACACCAGCATCGTGATGCCCTGGGTGAGGGCGGGCCGGTTAGTGGAGATTCTGGAGAATTATCGTGATCCGCAGCGTTTCCCGATCCATGCGGTGATGCTGCCTGATCGCCGACGCCTCGCCCGCGTGCGCGCGGTGGTGGAGCATCTGGCGAAAGTGTTTGAGGGCGGGGCGGGGGCTACGCGCTAAGCTAAGCCATCACTTCCCGCGCTAAAGCCTGCAGCTTCGGGTACACCTGCTTCTTGAGCCAGGCTTCATCCAGTGCCACCCCCTGAAATGAGCAGTTGAGTGCAGCAACTTCGCCGTGATCAATCGCCCCCAGTGGCACCGCGATAGCCTGCACGTCCGGGAACAACTCACCCACTGAGACGCAGCATCCATGCTTGGCAAATTGCCTGATATTGCGCTCCACATCCTTGCCAAAACGCGCCCATTGCTCCGGGGCTTTCACCCGAATCTGATTCAGCTGCGCGGTGCGTTCCTCCGGGGGCAGGGCCATCAGCCAAGCTCGCCCGATGGCGGTGCCGAGGATCGGATAAGAGGTGCCCACATCCAGCGGATACACGCGGCGCGAGTGCGCCCGCACCACTTCGATATAGACCATATTGAGCCGATCACGAATGCCAATCGATATTGAGCCACCGGTGTCTTTGGCCAGTTGCAACATGAGCGGGCGGGCTTTACGGCGCAGGGGAAAATACTCAAGCAGCGGATATCCGAGGGATAGCACCGCTGAGCCCAATCGGTAGCGTCCGTGGCCTTGCTCCTGCACCAGGTAGCCCATGCTGGTTAGCGTGTAGGCCAGGCGTGAAATGGTGGCCGCCGGAAGGTTCAGGCGGTTGGCCAACTGTTTGTTGGCCAGCCAGGGCTCCTTGGGGCTGAAGCAGCGCAAAAGCTCCAGGCCACGGGCAAGCGTGGTTGCGAAGTCGCGATCGCCTGCAAATTCCGAATAGGTCAGCGGGGCTCGCGTGGCGCGCTGGGAAGGATTCTCGGAATTTGACATATCGAAATTATGTTTGATATATCAAAATAATGCCAACCCTAACTCTCTCCCTCAGGCAAGCACTACCTAGAATGAGCCCAAACATAAGTTAGGGAGACAAGCCATGAAGCGCGATGACTTGGTGGTGGAGGGCTTGCCAGAGCACGAGATCCCGGCGCTTGATGGTAACAACGCTCCGGTGCATCGTGAAGATGTATTCACCGATATGGAAGTGATTGGCGAGGTGCCTGCCGATTTTGGTGGCATGTATGTGCGCAATGGCCCCAACTCGTTTTATCAGCCGCAGTGGCGCTATCACGCGTATGACGGTGACGGCATGATCCACACCGTGATGTTTGACCAAGGCCGGGTGACCTATCGCAATCGCTGGGTGCAAACTGCCGGCTTGCAAGAGGAAGTCCAAGCCGGCCATGCCTTGTGGCAGGGGCTCAAGGAGCCGATGCGGCGGGATCGCCCGGATGCGCCGCTAAAAAACACGGCCAACACGGATGTGAAGTATCACGCCGGGCGCCTGATCGCGATGTGGTACCGATCCGGCATGCCCTATGCGGTAGACCCCTTGACCCTTGAAACCCTTGGGCCTGCTGACTTTGAGGGTGCGATCAATAAGCTTTCAGCGCATTCCCGGCCAGATCCCCACACCGGTGAGTTGCTGTGGTTTGACTACAGCCTGACCGAGCCCTATATGCAATATGGCGTGATCGGCCCGGATCGCAAGCTCAAGCATCAAGTGGATATTCCATTGCCCGGGCCGCGCTTGCCTCACGACATGGCCGTGACTGAGCACTACACCATCCTGCATGACTTCCCGCTTTATCCTGATATCGAGGCGATGCAGGCCGGGCGCTATAAGGTGAAGTTTCATGCCGATCAGCCGACCCGCTTTGCAGTGATTCCGCGCTATGGCGGCGCTGAAACGATCCGCTGGTTTGAGGCCAAGCCCTGCTACATGCTTCATGTGGTCAATGCCTGGGAGGAGCAAGGCGCCGAGGGTCTGGAAGTGGTGATGGTGGGCACGCCTTATCGCATGCACAAGCTTGAGGATGGCAGCATCGATGCCCGCAAGCTCGAGAAAACCATTCACTATCGCCAGCGCGATTTCATCCTCTATGAGTGGCGCTTCAACATGAGCACGGGCCAGACCCATGAGCGGGTGATTGATGATCTGCTCAACAGCGAGTTTCCGATCATCAATTCCGATTATCAGGGCCGCAAGAACCGCTATAGCTTCAACATCCTGTTTCCCTATGGCGGCAAGGAAGAGCCGCGCTTTCCCGGCCTGGTCAAGCATGATCTTGAAACCGGCGGGTTTGTGGCTTATAGCGGCGGCCATCAGTTCTTTTATAACGAGCCTGGCTTTGCTCCACGCGATGGCGCGAAGTCTGAAGATGATGGCTATCTGGTGACCATTGCCTGGACCCCGAAAGAGCAGCGCTCGGAGATTCATATCTTTGATGCACGGGCTGGGCGGATGGCAGATGGACCGGTCGCCAGAGTGGTGTTGCCGCGCCGCGTGCCCAATGGATTTCACGCGACCTTTGTGACCCGCCAAGTGATGGATCGCTGGCAGTGATTCTGGCGAGCGCCGAGCGAATTCGCACTTACACCGACGCGGGTTGGTGGGGGCAGGAGACTTTGGGCGATGTGTTCATCGCGCAAGCCCGCAAGCTCGCGGATCAACCTGCGGTGGTGGATGCGCCCAATCGCTCGCAGCATATGGATGGCGCACGCAAGTTATGGACTTGGGAGGAGCTCGCCGAGCGAGTGTTGCGGGTGATTCGTGCGATGCAGCGCCTCGGGCTGCATAAAGACGATGTGATGCTGATGCAGTCGCCCAATTGCGTTGAGATGCATGCGATCTATCTGGCTTGTGCGATTCGTGGTGTGATCGTGTCGCCGGTGCCGGTGCAGTATCGGGAGCATGAAATCGCGATGATTGTGAAGCGCACTGGCGCGCGTCATGTGGTCCTGTCTGCCCGCGCAGGCAAGGTGAGTTTGGTTGATCTGTGGGGCGCAAGTGGCCTGACCCAAATTGATCTTCTGGATGTAGTCGCCGAGCCCACGGGCCTTGGCCCAAGCGCAGTGCTGCAGGCTTTGCAGCAGCATCTTGAGCAACAAGCGATTGATGCCAACGAGATATTTACCATTTGCTGGACCTCGGGTACCGAGGCGACGCCCAAGGGCGTGCCACGCAGTCACAATGAATGGCTGATTGGTGGGCGCTCGGTGGCCGAAGCCGCCGGGCTCAAGCCGGGCGCTCAGATGCTCATCTGCTTTCCGTTTGTGAATATGGCAGGGCTATCTTCAAGCCTGATTGCCTGGCTGGTATCCGGGGGCACCTTGCACCACCACCACCCGTTTGATCTCGAGGTGTTTCTCCATCAGCTGCGCGATCATCCGATGGATTACACAGTGGCTGCACCCGCCGTGCTCAATATGCTGATCCGATCGCCTGAGAAACTCGTCGGGATTGATTTCAAACGCCTGAAACAAATTGGCTCGGGAGGCAGTGCTGTTGCGCCCTGGCTCATGCGCACTTATGCCGAGACCTTGGGCGTGGAGATCATCAATTACTTTGGCTCCAATGAAGGCGCGGCACTCACTGCCAATGCCCGCGAGATTCCTGATCCGGAGGAGCGTGCGCGTTTTTTTCCGCGCTGGGGTGTGCCTGGCTTTCACTGGACGATGAGTAACGCCGCGCGTATTCAAACGCGGCTGGTGGATCTTGATACTGGCCTGGATATTGAACACCCAGGCACGATTGGGGAACTGCGGTTTAAGGGGCCTACTCTGTTGAGTGAATACTTTGCCGCCCCCGAGCAAACAGCGCGCGCTTTTGATGCGCAAGGGTTTTATTGCACTGGCGACTTATTCGAGATCGCTGGTGATCACGGGCAGTTTTATCGCTATGCCGGGCGGCATAAGGATATTGTGATTCGCGGTGGCATGAACATTTCCTGCGAGGAAGTTGAGCAGCTCTTGCTCGCAGCGCCATTGGTTCGCGAAGTCGCGGTGGTGGGCTGGCCTGATGAGGTGATGGGCGAGCGGGTGTGTGCGGTGGTGGTGCCACAACCGGGGGCTCAGGTCGTGCTGGAGGATCTGGTGAAGCACCTGCGCGAAGAAGGCCAGGTGGCCGCATTCAAATGGCCCGAGAGGTTGATCGTGCTAGAAGCCTTGCCGCGCAACTCCTTGGGGAAAGTATTAAAACGTGAGCTGCGTGCGCAGCTAAAAATGATGGAAGCTATTGCATGATTCTGTTTGTGCCGGGATTGCTCAATGATGAGCGTGTTTGGGGCGACGTGCTGAGTGGGCTGAGGCTTTCGCGCTGGGCTGCGCAAGCCGGGGAGCTGGTGGTGGCACAGGTCGGTCATGGTCAAACCATTCAGGAGATGGCGCGCCAGGCCTCATCGCGAATTGAGTCGATCCGCGCCTCTACTGGTGACACCACGCCCTTGATCGTGGTGGGATTTTCAATGGGCGGCTACATCACGCTTGAGATGCTCGTGCGCCAACGTGAGGCGATTCATGGTGTGGTGTTGGTGGGCACCTCAGCGGCGCCTGAGCCTGCTGAAAACATACCCAATCGTGAGCGCGCGCTTGGTTCATTTGAAAAGGATTTTGGTAAGGCAGTCGCTGGCATCGCGAGCTTCGGCACCTTTGAGGCTGTGCCCGAGGTGGTGGAAGCTTTGCGGCTGATGATGCTTGGTATTGGGCCTGTGGTGGCGGCTCAGCAGACCCGCGCAATCATGGCGCGTCCGGATCATCGGGTGGCCTTGGCTGGCCTCAGCATGCCGATCCGGCTGGTGTGCGGCGATCACGACCGGATCATCTCGCCAAGCCAATCGCAAGCCATGGCGAAGCTATGGCCGCATGCTCAATTACGCATGGTGCCGCAATGCGGGCATATGGTGCCCAAGGAAAAGCCGCATGAAGTGCTGGTGGCAATAACCGATGTGATTGCTGGCCTCGCGCCTCAATCTGCCCGATCACCCGCTTCCAGGTAGCGAAACAAAACATAAACCGGAGACAGCATGATGACCCAACACCATCCAACAAAACCATGGCCGAAACGTAAGACCCTTGGCGCTCTTGCCGGGCTCGGTGCGTTGAGCCAAGTGGGGCCTGCACACTCGCAGACGTTTCCTGACAAGCCAGTGCGCGTTGTGGTGCCGTTTGCGGCAGGCAATACGCTGGACACGTCGCTGCGCCAGGTGGCTGAGATCTGGCAACGCAACACTGGCCAGAATTTGCTGATCGATAACAAGCCCGGAGGCTCGGGAATCATTGCGGCTCAGGCGGTGATGAGTGCGCCGCCTGATGGTTATACGCTCTTGCTGAATAACACCAGCATGTTTGCGATCAATCCGCACACGTTCAGCAAGCTGCCCTACGATCCCGAGCGCAGCTTCAAGCCCATCTCGGGCTATCTGGGTTCGGCCCTTGTGCTGGCAGTCAATAGCAGTCTCGTGCCTTCCAATAATGTGGCGGAGTTCGTGAGCTGGGTGAAGGCCAATCCGGGCAAGGTGTCGTATGCGTCGTTCACGGCCGGCAACTCCTCGCACTTTGCCGGTGTGATCATGAATCAGCGCGCCGGGTTGGATATGGTGCATGTGCCACATAACGGCACTCCGCCTGCGGTGCAAAATCTGGTGGGTGGTCAGGTGCAAGCAGGCTTTCTGACCGGGCTTGCGGTGCGGCCGCATGTGGAGTCCGGGCGCTTGAAAGTGCTGGCCGTGACCAGCCCGCAGCGCTCGCCGATTTATCCCAATGCGGGCACCTTTCGTGAGCAAGGCTTCCCCGAGCTCGAGATCTATATCTGGGCGGGCTTGTCTGCGCCAGCCGGCACGCCTGATGCGATTGTGTCGCGCCTGACCACCGAATTTGGAAAGATCCTGCGCTCGGCCGAAATACGCGAAAAATGGCGCGTCTTTGACTTTGAGCCCTTACCTCTGGGGCCCGATGAGTTCACGAAATATGTGCAGGCTGATAGCCGTCGTTGGGCGGAAGCCGTGCGGGTGTCGGGCTTTAAGGCCAGCGAGTGATGTTGCCCTCGTTACCTGCTTTGCCGTCCTTACCTCTCATGCCTTCCAAGCCAGGCGCACCTTGGCCATTGCGGGTGCCGGTGGTGGCCGCACCGATGTTTTTGGTGTCTAACCCGGATCTGGTGGTGGCTGCATGTGAGGCGGGCATCGTTGGCGCTTTCCCGACCTCTAACGCTCGGCCCATCGAGGTGCTTGATGAGTGGATGCATGAGATCACGAGCCGCCTGGCGAGTTTGAAGGCCGCCCAACCCGATCGCGTGATCGGGCCTTGGTGCGCCAATTGCATTTCGCATTCGTCCAACTCCCGACTGCCCGAAGACCTTGCGCTGATCGCCAAATACAAGCCGCCTTTGGTGGTGACTGCCCTGGGTAGCCCGAAGCCTGTGATCGAGGTGGTACACAGCTATGGCGGCAAGGTGATTGCAGATGTGATCAATCTGACGCTGGCTCGCAAGGCGGTGGCTGCGGG
>JAIYCW010000005.1 GCA_027487815.1 Burkholderiales bacterium | reverse complement strand
CTGTTTGGCTTGACGGGCGTTGACCTGCAAAGCGGGCAGCCGCGCTTCACCTTCGGGCAGGTGGAGTTGCTGGACGGCATTGAAGTCGTGATCGCGGTGGTCGGATTATTCGCAGTCGGTGAGGCGCTGTTCTTGGCTTGGCAAGGTCGCGAAAGCAAGAAAACTGAAGTGCTCAAAGTGTCGGATCGCTTGTGGCCGACCAAGGAAGATCTGAAGCGTTCATGGAAGCCATGGATTCGGGGCAGCTTCTTTGGATTTCCCATAGGAGCGATGCCTGCTGGTGGCGCCGAGTTACCGACCCTGCTCAGTTATTACACCGAAAAGAAACTCTCCAAGCATCCCGAGGAGTTTGGCCATGGCGCCATCGAGGGAGTGGCCGGCCCTGAAGCGGCGAATAACGCTGCGGCCGCTGGCGTGCTGATGCCTTTGCTCACTTTGGGCATCCCCACTTCGGCAACAGCAGCCATCATGCTGTCGGCGTTTGAATCCTATGGCATCCAACCCGGCCCCACCTTGTTCACCGCGCAAGGCAGTCTGGTATGGACGCTGATCGCAAGCCTCTATATCGGCAATGTGATCCTGCTGATACTGAACCTGCCGCTGGTAGGCCTGTGGGTGCAGTTGCTGAAGATTCCTCCGCAATGGCTCTATGCCGGCATCATCATCATTTCGGTCGCAGGGGTGTTTGGGGCCAGCAACTCGGTGTTCGACATTGGCTTGCTCTTTGTGTTCGGATTGATTGGCTTTTGTTTCCGGCGCTTTGACTTTCCGATGGCGCCCTTGATCATCGGCATGATCCTGGGCCCGATGGCCGAGAACTCGCTGCGTCAAGCCCTGGTGATCAGCACAGGTGATTTCACCACCTTCTTCACCCGCCCGATTTCAGCCACGATCCTGTTGATCGCCGCATTGCTGCTGGCCCTGCCGCTTTTCAAGAAAATTTTCGGGCGCACTCAGGGGCGCACTTAGGGCCGCACTTAGGGGCGGCTACAGATATCCAGAGCCACCGCCTCGGCGACCTTGATGCCGTCAATCGCAGCACTCATGATGCCGCCGGCGTAGCCCGCACCTTCTCCGGCTGGATAAAGGCCTGCGGTGTTGATCGACTGATAGCGCTGTGGATGATCTGCCCGATCAAATCGCTTGATGCGAATCGGCGCGGAGGTTCGAGTCTCGACCCCGGTCAGCATGCCGTCGGGCAAATCGAAGCCTTCGATCTGGCGGGCAAAGGCCGGGATCGCTTCCCGAATCGCTTCGATCGCATACATCGGCAGCGCGGGCTGCGCGGCATCGCCAAGATGCGTCAGATGTACGCCAGGCTTGTAGGAAGGCAACACCGATCCGAAGTCAGTGCTCGCTACGCCTTTCAGAAAATCACCAATCAATTGCCCGGGCGCGTTGTAGCTCTCGCCTCCCAGCATGTAAGCGCCCGCTTCGAGCGATTGCTGAAACTTCATCCCCGCCAACACTTGCCCCCGCTCGCCTTCCGGCACTAAAGGCTTGCCGCGCGCGTCAAAATCGAAATCAGCGGGCTCAATACCCACAACAATCCCGGCATTTGCATTGCGTTCATTGCGGCTGTACTGGCTCATCCCGTTAGTGACCACTCGCTTTTCTTCGGAGGTCGCGGCCACCACCGTTCCGCCCGGGCACATGCAAAAGCTATACACACTGCGGCCATTGCGCGCATGGTGCACGAGCTTGTAATCCGCCGCGCCCAAGGCTTTATGGCCCGCGAAAGGGCCAAACCTGGCCCGGTCGATCAACCCTTGCGGATGCTCGATGCGAAACCCCACGCTAAAGGGTTTGGCCTCCATATAAATACCGTGCTTGTGCAGCATCAAAAAGGTGTCGCGCGCCGAATGCCCAATCGCCAGCACCACATGCTGCGCCTCCAGCTGCTCACCGCCTTCCAGCATCAGCCCACGGATCGCGCCGCTCTCCACCTTCAGCCCGGTGACCTTGGTCTGAAAGCGGAACTCCCCGCCCAAACGCTCGATCTCTTCGCGCAAAAACTCGACCACCTTGACCAAACGAAACGTGCCCACATGCGGCTTGCTGACATACATGATCTCTTCAGGCGCGCCACCCCGTACCATCTCTTCAAGCACCTTGCGGCCATGAAACAGCGGGTCCTTCACCTGGCTCCAGAGCTTGCCATCGCTAAAGGTGCCCGCCCCGCCTTCGCCGAATTGCACATTGCTCTCGGTTTTTAGCTCACGCTTGCGCCAAAAGCCCCAGGTGTCTTTGGTGCGCTCCCGAACGATCTTGCCGCGCTCCAAAATCAGCGGCCGAAAACCCATCTGCGCCAAGGTCAGCGCGGCAAACAAACCGCACGGCCCGGTCCCAATCACCACCGGCCGCATAAACGCCCGCTGCGGCGCATGTGCGATGAACTTGTAGCGGGTATCAGGAGTGGGCGCCGCACGCGCGGCCTTGGCAATCGTCTGCCTCGGATTGACCAACTCGACATCCAGCGTGTAGATGAAGTGGATATCGGACTTCTTGCGGGCATCATAGCCACGGCGAAACACATGAATCTGGCGCACCGCCGCACGGGGCACCTTCAAGCGCTCAAGCACCGATTGCTCAAGCGCCTCAGGCGGATGATCGAGCGGCAGCTTGACCTCGGTTAAGCGAATCTGATCCTTGAGAGCAGCCGGAACCGTGGCACTTTCAGGAACGCGGGGAACAGTCGAATCTTGGGGGATGATCATGGCAGTTCAGTGGCCCACCTGCACGGCGGCAAAAAGAATTGAAGCTGCGAAGCCTAACTCATCTAGCGATGAGCCGCTTTCCGCTGCACAGCCGCTGCCCACCGCCGCTTCTGATCTTCGGACTCGACGACCAGCACGGGCACACTCGCAGGCTTGCCTTCATCGTCCACAGCCACCATCGTGAAAAAGCAGCTATTGACGTGCCGCACACTTTTCTCGCGAATGTTTTCGGCTACCACCTTGATCCCTACTTCCATGGATGAGCTACCCGTGTGATTCACCGATGCAAGGAAGGTCACCAATTCACCTACATGGATGGGTTGCCGGAAGATCACCCGATCCACCGATACCGTCACTACATATCGCCCTGCGTAGCGCGCCGCGCAGGCGTAGGCCACCTGATCCAGAAGCTTGAGCACATGCCCGCCATGCACCTTGCCTGAGAAGTTGGCCATGTCGGGCGTCATCAATACCGTCATCGACAGCTCGTGTTCAGGCAGGGCGGCAGGTGTCACGTTACGCGTTCCTCAGGAGTTTTGCTGGTCGAAGATTAAGAGGTCATTTCAATAGCCAGCGCAAACTTTACACCGCCAACTTGAGCGGGCTAACGACATCCGGAACGCCAAGCCAAGCGCATTTTGTTATCCTGAGCCTTGTCAGGGGCGTGATTCACACGGCCTTTTAGAAAACAAACTTTGAGCGAGGGATCAGGATGCAGCGTCGCAACTTTTCACTATCGATGGCCGCTTTGGCTGGTGGGGCGCTAACGCCCGCGTTGGTTCAGGCTCAAGCCGCAGCGCGTTGGGATCTGGCCGCTGCTTACGGCCCAAACAACTTTCACACCCAAAACCTCAATGCCTTTGCACGCGATGTGAATGCCGGCACCCAGGGCAAGCTCAACATCACCGTGCACGCGAATGCATCCTTGTTCAAGGCACCGGAGATCAAGCGTGCGGTGCAAAGCGGTCAGGCTGCAGCGGGCGAAATCCTGCTGGCCAATTTTCAGAACGAATGGCAAGTGTATGGGGCCGATGGCCTGCCATTTTTAGCTGATAGTTATGATGAAGCGCAAAAGCTATACCGTGCGCAAAAGCCGGTGCTGAGCGCCAAGCTGGCCGAGCAAGGCATGATGCTGCTGTATTCGGTGGCCTGGCCGCCCCAGGGTATTTTCTCTCGCAAGGCGATCAACACCGTCGCTGATTTGCGTGGCACCAAGTGGCGTGCATACAGCCCAGCCACTGCCCGCTTGGGCGAACTGCTGCAAGCCACCCCGGTCACCATTCAAGCGAGTGATTTGGCGCAGGCGATGGCCACCGGCGTAGTCGACACCTTCATGACCTCGGGGGCCACCGGCGTGGACACCAAGGTGTTTGAACACCTCAAGTTTTACTACGATGTGCAAGCTTGGTTGCCAAAGAACGCGGTCATCGTGAATAAGCGCTCCTTTGATGCGCTGGATAAGCCAAGCCAGGATGCGGTGCTCAAGGCGGCGGCGGATGCTGAAGCGCGCGGATGGCGTGATTCGCAGCGCGTCACTACCGAGTCGATTGCAACATTGCGAGCCAACGGCATGACAGTGGCCGAACCTTCAGCAGCGTTGAAGGGTGAGCTGAAAAAATTCGGCGACACCATGCTGCAGGATTGGCTCAAGGTCGCGGGCCCTGAGGGCAAGGCGATTGTCGACGCATTCAATCGCTAAAGCATTGGCATCAAGAAGCCACTAGTGCGGCGCTTTCTCAATGCGATGTACAACGCTGCGGGCGGTCTCGCGGCGTTGTGCATTCTGGCGATTGCGATTGGCATGATCGGCCAGAGCCTGTTTCGTGAGCTGGGCTGGCGCACCGGTGCGATGAATGATGTGGTGGGCTGGCTGTGCGCAGCCGCTGCGTTTCTTGGGATGGCCCACACCTTCAAACACGGCGATTTTGTGCGAGTCACCTTGCTGCTCGATAAGCTTACCGCTACGCAGAAGCGCTGGTTTGATCTGATCTCGCTCGGCTTGGCCACGCTTTTTGTGGGCTATCTCGCTTATTGGGCGGCCCGTTATGCCTACGAAAGCTGGCTCTATAAAGACATGGCCAATGGCCTGTGGGCCGTGCCGATGTGGATTCCGCAGATCAGCTTTGTGTTGGGTGCGCTGCTGTTTTTTATTGCAGTGCTCGATGAGTTCATTCTCGTGATCCAGGGCCACAGGCCCACCTATCAAAAAGCACTTGAAGAGCGTCATGCGAAGGGCGATTTTTCCTCTGATGTTTGAGCGTCCCTTTACCGGCAGCCTGATTAGTTAATGGACACCCTGCTCATAGGCGCTGGCCTGCTCGCTCTCATGCTGGTCCTGTTGGCAGGTGGCGTATGGATCGCCATGACGCTTGCGATCTGCGGCTGGGTCGGCCAGGCCTTGTTCACCAACACCTTGCCCGGCAAGAATCTTTTCTCAGCGTTTTGGGAGAGCAATGCCAGCTGGGAGCTTGCTGCCCTGCCGCTATTTATCTGGATGGGCGAGATTCTGTTTCGTACCAAGCTTAGCGAGCAGATGTTTAGCGGCCTGGCGCCCTGGCTGAATCGCGTGCCGGGCCGCTTGATGCACACCACAGTGTTGGGATGTGGCATCTTCGGTTCGGTCTCAGGCTCTTCGGCCGCCACCTGCGCCACCATCAGCAAAGTGGCCCTGCCTGAATTGCTCAAGCGTGGCTACAACGAAAAGCTCGCGCTCGGCTCACTGGCCACCGCGGGCACGCTGGGCATCCTGATTCCGCCCTCGATCACCATGGTGGTGTATGCAGTGGCGGCAGACGCATCGATCATCCGGATTTTCCTCGCCGGGTTTTTGCCCGGGTTGATCTTGATGCTGATGTTCTCGGGCTATATCGCCTGGTGGAGCTGGCGCCATCCAGAGCAAGTGCCCGCCGCAGACGCGAGCATGACGTTGCGGGAAAAACTCAAGGCCAGCCAAAGCCTGATTCCCTGCACGCTGCTGATTGTGTTCATCATCTGGGTGATCATCGCAGGCTGGGCCACCGCGACCGAATGCGCGGCATTTGGGGTGCTGGGTGCGCTCATCATCGCGGCCTGGAGCGGCGGACTCAACCGGCAAAATTTCTGGGATGGGCTGATGGGTGCGATGCGCACCAGCTGCATGATCATGTTCATCCTTGCTGGCGCGGCCTTCCTCACCAAAACTATGGCCTTCACCGGCATTCCACGCGAGCTGGCTGAAACCGTGGATGCCTTGAACCTGAGCCCTTACGCGCTTATTGCGGTGCTGGTTTTGGTGTATCTGGTGCTGGGCACCGCACTTGATGGCATCAGCATGATCGTGCTCACTGCAGCTGTGGTCTTGCCGATGATTCAGAAGGCTGGATTTGATTTGGTGTGGTTCGGCATTTTCGTGGTGCTGCTGGTCGAAATTGCCGAGGTCACCCCACCGGTGGGATTTAACCTGTTCGTGCTGCAAAACATGACCGGGCGCGACAGCAACATGATCGCCAAAGCGGCGATTCCTTTCTTCGGCTGCCTGGTGCTGTGCATTGCGCTTGTCACTGTGTTTCCGCAGATCGTGACCTGGCTGCCCGATACCGTGATGGGCAAGCCCAAAGGCTAGCCGCAGCCACTACTCATAGGTCAGCGCTTGCACCTTGCCGCCAAACACGCGGTAGCTGTAAATCGTATAGCCAGCGATACACGGCAACACCAACGCAGCACCCGCGAGAATGATCTTTAGAGCTTCGGGCGCGCTCGCCGCTTGCCACAGCGTAATGCGATCCACCACGAGGTAAGGAAACAGGCTGTAGGCCAAACCATAAAACGCCAACAGAAAAATCCCGATGGTGCAGTAAAACGGCACCCGCGCGCCGTACTCATTGCCCTGGGCAAGGCGCACCGGCAAGCGCTTCAGCGAGCGCGCGATCACAATAAAAAGCACCAATGCGGCCAAAGGCACTGGAGCCAACAACACGATATACGGGAAGCTGAACCACTTCGCAAAAATGCGCTCACTCACCCAAGGTGTCATGATTGAAATCGCCATTACACCAGCGGCAGTAAGCCATAACGCTGTCTTGGCCCAACGCACAGCCTGCATTTGCAGTGCGCCTTCGGTTTTGAAAATCAGCCAGGTCGCTCCGAGCAGGCAATAGCCCGCGGCCAGACACATCGCAATCAAGGCCGCGAATCCATACCCCGCGATCGAGGCTTCAAATCCGGTGATGTAGTGGCCAAGCATCCATCCCTGACTCCATGAAGCGATCAACGACCCGGCAAAAAATGTGCGGTTCCAGGCTTGCTTGTGGGCCGCGCTTGCCTTGACGCGAAAATCGAAAGCCACCCCACGCAGAATCAGCCCGATCAGCATCAGGGTCACGGGCAGATAAAGCTCACCGAGAATCACACCGTGAGCGAGTGGAAAGCAGGTCAGCAATATCCCCACACCAAGCACCAGCCAGGTTTCGTTGGCATCCCAAAAGGGGCCAATGCTGGCAATCATCCAGTCTTTTTGTTCATCGGCCTGGAGCTTGTTCTGATTCTCCAGATCGGTGCGCGGCAACAGCATGCCAACCCCGAGGTCGTAGCCATCCAGCACCACATACACCAGCATCGACAGGCCCATGACCACCATAAAAATTACCGGGAGCCATTGGTCAAAGCTCAGACTGTTCAGATCGGGAATCATGACATCGCATCCGAAGTGGAGGGGCGAGAAGCTGAGCCGAGAGCGCCACGGTTTCGTGGACCTCCCGAAGCCTCCGTGGGGGCGGCCACCAGACCGGCCGCTTTGCGCGCCATGTAAAACACCACGCTGATATAGGCTACGATCAATGCGAGGTAGACGGTGACATATAAGGCAAGGGTGGTAGCGATCAATGGCGCAGGAGTGGCGGCTGCCGCTTGAGCGGTAGACAACACTCCGTGCACCAGCCAGGGCTGGCGGCCGACTTCAGTGGTGTACCAGCCAGCCAAGGTCGCTATCCAGCCCGAAAAACTCATCACTACCAGGGCCTTGGCATACAAATCGGGCCATTCACCTTTTTTGCGCCAGAGCAGCGCCGCACCGCCCAAGCCCATCGCCAGCATCACCAAGCCGGTGCCCACCATCACCCGAAATGACCAGAACACAGGGGCCACTGGAGGATGCTTGCCCTGGAAGTCATTGAGTCCAACCACCACACCATCCCAATCATGCGTGAGGTAAAAGCTGGCCAATTTGGGGATGGAAATCTCATAGCGATTCATGCGCGCCTGTTGATCCGGAATGCCGAACAACACAGCAGGGGCCCCCGCCTGGGTCTCCCAGATGCCTTCCATTGCGGCGAGTTTTGCGGGCTGATGCTTGAGGGTATTCAAGCCATGCAGGTCACCCAGCACGATCTGGGTTGGCACTAAAAGCGCGGCCATCACTACCGCAGTTCGCAGGCTCGCGCGCACAGCGGCAGACTTGTCGCCCTTGAGCCAGCGATAGGCGCTGATGCCTGCGATTAGAAACGCAACCGTGACAAACGAGCCCGTCATCATGTGGGCAAAGCGGTAGGGAAAAGAGGGGTTGAAAATAATCGCCCACCAGTCGGTGGCAAACGCCACGAGTTGCCCGGCATCATTGGGCCGCATCTCAAAGCCCGCCGGAGTATGCATCCAGCTATTGAGCACCAATATCCAGAAGGCGCTCAAGGTAGTGCCGCCTGCAACCAGCACTGTCGCCAGGGTGTGCACCCGATTGCTGACACGCCGCATGCCAAAGAGCATGATGCCGAGAAAGGTGGCTTCGAGAAAAAATGCAGTGAGCACCTCATAGGCGAGCAAGGGCCCGGCAATGTTGCCCACGGTTTGCATGAAGCCCGGCCAGTTGGTGCCGAACTGGAAGCTCATGGTGATACCACTCACCACACCAAGCGCAAAAGTCAGGGCGAAAATTTTCACCCAAAATCCGTAGGCATCCATCCAGAACTGCTCACCGGTTTTATTGAACCGGAGTTTGAAAAAGAGCAGCACCCAGCCCAGGGCGATCGTGATGGTGGGAAAGAGAATATGAAAGCTGATGTTGGCCGCAAACTGAATGCGGTGCAGCAACAGGGCGTCGGGGGTGGCTAGTTCATTCATGGCTTGACCTCAAATGAAGGCGGCGAGGATTCGCCCAGCCGCTTGGTGAAAAACACTTTGTCCTTGAACTCAATAAACTTCTGGGCCGCGCTGCCCAGCTTCATCAACTGCCGCAGGGTCTGTTCGTCAAGTTTCTGAACATCGCTAAACCATGTGGTGGTGAGCTCGATCAACTCGTGCATCGCTGCCATGCGCTGCTGCGCATACTGATCGCCGGCTTCGGTGGGCTGCTGCATCAGGGCCTCGCGCAGCATCGACAAAGTCGGATCAACCTCCCGTTTGCGCCGCTCCTCGATAAGCGTGCGAAAAATCGCCCACACATCATCCGGCGTAGTGAAGTATTCGCGGCGATCCTCCGGCAAGTGCTGAAGGCGCACCAAACGCCAGCTTTGCAGCTCTTTCAAGCCCATGCTCACATTGGAGCGGCTGAAAGCGAGGGCCTCGGCAATCTCGTCCGCATTCAAGGGTTTGGGGCTGACAAAAAGCAGCGCGTAAATCTGCCCAACGGTGCGATTAATGCCCCAGCGGCTGCCCATTTCACCAAAATGAAGGACAAAAGACTGCACAAGCGGTGTCAGGTTCATGGATGTACGGTAATTTCAGTAATTACTGAAACTATAGCAAACCAAAACCCCCTGGGTACACCACCATTTATCGGGAAGGGGTTTGACGCTTCAGCAGACCCAGCACCAGCAGCCCGGCCAGCAAGCCCCAAAAAGCCGCGCCCACGCCAAAAAAACTCACCCCGCTGGCGCTCACCAGAAAGCACACCAAGGCGGCATCACGCTGCTCAACCTGCTTGAGCGCCGTATCGAGCGCATTTGCGATTGTGCCGAGCAGCGCCAGCCCGGCAATCGCCATCACCAGCGCCTTGGGCACCGCGGCGAAAAGCGCCACCACGCTGGCACCAAACAGACCAGCCACCAGATAGAACGCTCCTGCCGCCAGGCTGGCCTTGTAGCGCTGAGCGGGATCAGGATGCCCTTCACTGCTCGCGCACAAAGCGGCCGTGATCGCCGCCAGATTAATCGCAAAGCCACCAAAAGGCGCGCCAAGAATTGTCACCACCCCGGTCGTTGTAATGATCGGTGAAACACGTGGCTCATAGCCCGAGGCCCTCAGCACCGCCAGGCCCGGCAAATTCTGGGACGCCATTGTTACTACAAACAAAGGCACCGCAATCCCCACCACTGCAGACCATGAAAACTGTGGGCTCACCCACTGAGGAACAGTGAGCGCCCATTGCAGACGGCTGAAATCGAGTTGCCCAAAGGCTGCCGCCAGGCCTAGCCCCACCACCAAAGTGAGCGGCACGGTATAGCGCGGCAACCAGCGCTTGCCCAGAAAGAATGCCAGCGCCATCCCAATCACCAGCCAAGGATCGAGCTTGGCGCCCACCGCGATATCGATCCCGAAGCGCAGCAACACGCCAGCGAGCATCGCCGCCGCAATGCCAATCGGCAAGCGCCCCACCCAAGCCTCAAACGCGCCACTCAAACCAATCGCAGTGATCATCACACCGCACACGATAAACGCACCAATCGCCTCGGCAAGCGGCACACCCGGCAAGCTGGTGGCAAGCAAGGCAGCGCCCGGGGTGGACCATGCGGTGAGCACCGGCATCTTGCTCCACCACGATAAGCCCATCGAGCTCACGCCCATTGCAATCGAAAGCGCAAAGATCCACGAGGCGGCCTGAGCCGGGGTGGTGCCTGCGGCTTGCGCCGCCTGCAACACAATCGCCACCGAGCTGCTGAACCCCACCAGCACCGCAACAAACCCCGCGCTGATCGGCACGATCCACAAGCCTTGTTTCAATAAGCCCTCATCCCCAACGCTCATTGTTCACAATCAATAGCTTACTGCTGCACTTGCAACCCGGCCTGCTTCACCAGCGCTGCATTGGTGCGCACTTCATTGCGGATGTATTGATCAAACTGCTCGGGCTTCATCGTCCACGCATCCGCGCCCAAGCGAGCAAAGCGCTCCTTCACCTCGGGCGTGGCCAAGGCCTTGATCACCTCATCATTCAAGCGATTCACAATCTCGCGCGGAGTTTTGCCCGGCGCCATCATCCCGATCCAGAAGTTGAACTCCGACCCCGGCACGCCCGACTCGGCTGTGGTGGGCACATTGGGCAAAGCCGCTGCACGCTGCGATGATCCCACGGCCAACGCCAGCAAACGCCCTTCCTTGATATGCGAGATCACCGGCGAGATGGGCGAAAAGTAATAGTCGAGTCGCCCGGCCATAACCTCGGTGATCGCGCCTGCCGAGCCATTAAAAGGAATATGCACAGCAAAAAACTGCGCGGCCATCTTGAACTTCTCAGCATTCAAATGAGTGGCGCTGCCCTGCCCCGCCGAAGCGTAATTCAACGAGCCCGGCTTGGCTTTGGCCGCTTTCACCAGCTCTTGCACAGAGCTGATCCCGCGCGATGGTGCAATCACCAACACGTTCGGTGTAGCTGCTATCGGGGTGATCCCCGCAAAATCGGTCAGCGTGTCAAAAGGCAGCTTGGCAAAGGTGGAAGGGCTCACCGTGTGTGAGGACGAGTGAATCATCAAGGTGTAGCCATCGGGAGCAGCCTGCGCTACCGCGGCCTGCCCAATCGTGCCACTGGCGCCAGCCCGGTTTTCGATGATCATCGGCTGCCCGAGCGACTGAGACATCTTGTCGCTGATGGCGCGCGCAATGATGTCTGTGGTGGAGCCCGCCGCAAACGGCACTATCACCCGAATCGGACGCTGCGGATAGTTGCCTTGCGCCTGCACCGTGCCGAGCAATAGGCCGGTGGTGATTGTCGCAACAACAACCGTTAAAGCCCGGCAGATCAACTTTTGAAATCGTTTCATCGACTGTCTCCTGATGTCATGTTTTCACCAACTAGTTACATCATAGAGGAAAGCCGGACAATTCAGGAACCCTAAGCCCAGTAAGGCGCACACAAGCTTTTTGCATCGCCCTTCAGATCGGGCAATTTGCGCAGTTGCTCCAACAAATAGTCAATCAGCAAGCGTGAGCGCAAGGGCTGATTCTTGCGGCTGCGATAGTGCAAAAACAAGGCGACACCCGAGAGCGTCGCCTGAGGCATCACAGGGCGCAACGCCCCGGACCGAAAATGCGGCAATACCATCGGCAGCGGCGCCTGCATTAAGCCCAGACCGCCGAGCGCTGCACTTTCCAGCGCCACAAAATCCGTGGCCGCAAAGTTACCACTTACCTCTATCGCCTGCGGATTAGGGAGCATTCCGGCGCGCCAGACAAAACTTGATTTACGGCGAGCCGCGCTTGAGGCTTCATGCGGATTGGGCAGGCCCATACGCATGCAATTGTGATGCACCAGATCCTCGATGGTCCGCGGCACTCCAAAGTGCGCGAAATAATCGGGTGAGCCACACACCACAAACTGCAATGCACAGATCTCGCGCGCTATCACTGAAGGGCCGGGTGCCATGCCAGCGCGAATCCCGATATCGAACTCTTCCTGCACCAGATCCACCGTGCGGTCATCAAGCGAAAACTCGATCTGCACCTGCGGATACATCCGGCCGAATTTCTGCAATAGCGGAATCACATAACCGCGCCCAAAAGGCTTCACACAGGTGACGCGCACCGGCCCGGTGGGCGCGGAAGATTCCTGCTTGGCAAACTGACTCGCCTGCTCCAAGGCGCGCATCGGCTCAGCACAACGCTCAAAGTAGCTGCGGCCCTCTGCGGTGAGTGTCACCGAGCGAGTCGAGCGCTGAAACAATCGCACTCCCAAGCTCGCCTCAAGAGCCGCAATACTCTTGCTTACCGCCACTGCACTTACGCCGAACTCACGAGCGACAGCAGAAAAATTGCCTAGCTGTGCCGCCCGCACGAAATGCGGCAGATAAACAAAATGATGAGTGTCCAGACGAGGCTCCATCCCAGTAGTGAAGCATGTTTCCAAAGGCCACGCCCAAGCCTATTAATAACCATGAGTTAATAGTTTAAGGAGATATTACTGGCTTATCAATCGATTCCGCGCGATCTAAGCTGCCAGCTCACCATCACAAGGGAGCCGAGTCATGAATTCGATTGCGCTTTGGAGCTGCTTTTCAGCCGTGCTGCTGGGCATGCTCGCCCTGGCCAGACAGAACCTGCGCTTCTACGGTGGCGGGCGCTTCATTCGCACCTACTTTTTGATCTGGGGCGGCCTGGCCGTGGGTATTGGACTCTTCAACATGCTCAGCCCCGGCATTCCGTTCCCCGCCTGGTTTTTGCCGATATCGATCATCTCCATGACAGTACTGTTCTCTCTGAGCGTTGCACGGCGTCCAGAGCTCAACCAGCGAGCGACTCATGCCAATCTGATGGGTTGGTACGGCCTGCAGAGCATGCGCGCCTACTTTGGCTCAGTGATCATGCTCGGCGCTGCACTGGGCTTGCTGCCATGGGCGTTCGCCCTCAGCGCTGGAGTAGGCGATATCGCTGTTGGCCTCATTGCACAAGCGCTCAAACGGCGCGAGGTACGCAACCCCATCGCAGCCTGGAGCTTTACCCTGGCGGGTATGGCGGATCTGATTAATGCCGGGCGTATGGGTGCAGTGGTTGTCACGCCCTGGCTCTTTGAGCGCCAAATGCCAGGCTTCTTGTTGATGCTGCCGTTGTTTGGTGTACCGCTCATGCTCGCGAACCATGTGCAAACGATTCGCCATTTGGTGCGCGAACTCCGGATGCAGAGGCTTCTTGCCACGCGCAGATAAGCAACACGTTGTCGATGTGGGCGTGGGCCCAGGGCTTACACTTCTTGTTGAGTCATTACTTGGCCCCGCCTGCATCATGTCCAACCGCCTGAGCCTTCGCCACGTCGAAACCATTCGTGCCGTAATCCTTTCGGGGTCGGTCACAGGCGCAGCAACGCGGCTGCATGTGACCCAGCCCGCCATCAGCAATGTTTTGAAAGACGCAGAAGAGCGCCTGGGCTACCACCTGTTTGATCGCCGCGGCGGTCGCTTGGTACCCACGCCTTTGGCAGATTTGTTATTCGAGGAAATCGAACGTTCATTCACCGGCCTGGATGCGATCAACGATTATTGCCAGCAGATTCAGCAAACCCATCGTCGTCGAGTGAGCGTCGCTTGCACGCCCGCGTTTAGTGCCACCGTGTTTCCCGAAATCGCCAAAACGTACAGCCAGGAACACTCGCAGGTTTTTTTCTCGATTCATTCCCGTGATGCCCAGCACGTCGCTGCTATTGTCAATTCGCGCAAAGCCGATATCGGTTTTGCGCTTGATGTTCCGGCCGTTCCAGGAGTTAAAAGCGAAGTGATCGGCGAGTTGGATCTGTACTGTTACCTACCTGCACTACACCCATTAGCCGCCCACCCGAGCTTGACTGCAGAGCAGCTTTGCAACGAGCCGATGATTCGCCTTTCGCGCATGGAAGGGGTCGATGACATCGTCGACCATGCCTTTGCGGCAGTAGGTGGAACACCCACTCCTGTGGCCGAATGTCCTGCTGCCATCAGCGCTTGTGCGATGGTGGCTGCGGGCTTGGGCTTTACCTTGTTCGACTTGCTGCCCTTGAGTCTGCTGGAAAGCTCAGGCGTTGTCGCACGGCGCTTTGAGCCTCGTTGCCAATTAGTCTATCGTGCTTATTGGCTCGACAGCCCCAATCCGCACTTCGATCCTGCCCCGATGATTGCCCTGGCCCGCAAGGCTCTTTCCAACACGCTGAGTTCAAGAAAACCGCTCTAAACGATACCCCTGGGGGTTCACCTCGACCGGAGTTCCCAGCACATGATGAGCCACCAACCTGGCGGTCATTGGCGCTCCAGTCATGCCGGTATGTCCATGGCCACAAGCCAGGATCAGGCCAGGACAACCCGCCACCGGGCCCACAATTGGCACGCTATCCGGAGTAGAGGGTCGAAAGCCCAGCCAGGTTTTGGCACCGTTGGTACGAATGCCCGGAAACATGGCTTTTGCAGCTTTTAGAAGTGCGTCAATGCGCTGCGGATTGGCCGGATGACGCAGCCCGGCAAACTCCACCGTGCCTGCAAAACGCAGTCCATTTTCCATCGGTGTTACTGCTACGGCACGATCCTTGTCAATAAACGGAAGGCCCAAAGTCACTCCCGGATCAGGCAACTCAACATGATAACCACGCTCAACTTCAAGGGGTAGCGCAACCTTTAATGGGGCCAGCAAGTCCTTGCTGTAGGCTCCCGCAGCGACGACCACCTGCTCGGCCTCGCGGCTTGCAGCATTGGTCCACAAGCGCCAGCGACCACCATCCAGAGCTTCGATGCGCTGTACTTTTTCATGCATCAACTCGCCACCGAACTCCTGAAAACGTCTAACCAAGGTTTGGGCCAGCCGCTGCGGATTGATACAAAACGCATGGTTGTCAAAACTGATGCCTTGTTTGAGATCTTTAGTCAGCGCAGGAACTCTCTGGGCCAGCGCTTCGGCATCGAGGCCAGTCACGTGAATCCCCTGGCGCTGGCGAATCTCGCCCACTAACCGATCTGCCGCTGAAGGCTTGCCGTTTTTGCCCCACAAGTGCAATTGCCCGGTGAGCTTGATCAAATCGGCAAAAGCATCCTCGCCCAGCAGGCTGCGGTACTCTTTCAGGGCGGGACGATGCAGCTCGTGAAGGAGCACTGAGGCACGCAACACAGACTCACGACGCCCAGCCCACAACCATTTCAAAAGCCAAGGCATTGCAGCAGGCAAATGCGCCGGACGAATCGCAAGCGGCCCATCGGTATCCATCAGCCAGCCCGGCACTTGCCACACCATGCCCGGCAACGAAATTGGGATACAACTATCCACGCTTACCAAGCCCGCATTGCCATAGGAGGTCTCGCTGCCCGGCGGCAGCGGATCGAGCAAAGTGACCCTTGCGCCGCCACGCTGCAACTGAAGCGCGGTGCATGCCCCAACAATGCCTGCCCCCACCACAACCACCTCGCCTGTCGTTGAGCCAGGGTGGCGTGTCGAGGCGCTTGCCGAGCGGGGGGAGGAGCCCGCCAGATTTCGCTGCACTAAATTGGACATGATGGTTTGATGCTCGCACCAAAGCCGACAACAACACCAATTATTTTCCGTGATGAGGCATTCCAAAATCTGATTCGACGCCGTTTGATTCGAGGTTAAGAATATCCAACAGCTTGATCGTCCAACCCTGCTTTGAGGAGAATTCATATGACCACTGCCACCGGCCACCGGGCCTCACGTCGCCGCATCACCCAGCAGCTTGCTGCAGCAGGCACTCTCTTGGGCACTGGCTTGCCAGTGTTTGCGCAAAGCGATGCCACGATGAAATTCATCGTGCCTTTCCCCGCTGGTGGTGCTGCCGATCAGGCCGCACGTGTACTGGTTGAAAAGCTCAAGGATGAACTCAAGCAAAACGTGATTGTGGAAAACCGGGCGGGTGCCAGCACTCGCGTAGCGGCTGAAGCACTCAAAAACGCACCGCCTGATGGCAATACCGTGTTGATGACCTTGCACGACACCATGGTGATAGCGCCCATGGTCTACACCAACCTGCGTTACGACCCAGCCAAGGACTTCGCGCCAATTGCAGAACTCTTTAACGTCACGTACGCGTTTGCTGTCAATGCGACTGAGCCCTATAAAACTATCGCTGAATACTTTGCAGCGGTGAAGGCCGACAAAAACAAGGGCTCCATGGGCACCACCGGCCTGGGCTCTTCGCTGCACTTCCTAGCCTTCGACCTCACCAAGAAATCGGGCGTGGATCTGACGATCGTGCCCTACCAAGGCGGCCCTGCCATGGTGACCAATTTGCTTGGCGGCCAGATTGGCTCAGCCATCGACGGATTGGGCGTGTTTGCCGAACAACACCGCCAGAAGAAGGTACGGGTGCTGGCAGTCTCCGGACGAGCCCGGGTTAGCCAACTGCCGGAGGTGCCCACCTTGGTGGAGTCCGGCTTCCCGAGCATGACCGCAGGTTCCGGATATGCACTCTACGCGCCTGCTGGTACCCCTGAACCCCAGATCAATCGCTGGAATCAGGCCATGCGCAAAGTGATGGCAATGCCCGATGTGCGCACCCGATTGCAAACCATTGGTTATGAGCCGGTCACCCCAGGAACACCCGCTGAACTCGTGCAGCTGCGCACTCGCTTAACTGAATTTTGGGGCCCGCTGGTGCGCGCCACAGGGTATAAAAGCGAATAGTCATTTAATCGAAAGACAATCCACGTGAACATCGCAACGCTCATCCAGTTCAATGAGGCCTGGAATCGTCATGATATCGAGGCCCTGATGGGCTTCATGGATGACGATTGCGAGTTCCACGGGGTGGCTGGCCCTGATCTTTTGGGGCGCAGTTTCATCGGTAAAGCGGCGGTGCGCGAAGGCTTTGTGCTCGCGTGGACCAACTTCCCTGATGCGCAGTGGCTTGATGGAGATCACTTTGTCCAGGGCGATCGTGGCGTGTCAGAAAGCACCTTCACCGGAACCCGTGCAGACGGCATGCGGGTTGAGGCACGTATGGTTGATGTGTTTACCTTCCGCAATGGCAAGATCGCCATCAAAAATGCTTTCCGCAAGGATCGTCCGGCTTTTAAGGTGTAGTTCCAGGTGGACGCGTTTTTCCCCATGAGCCGTCCTGCTGCGACGCTACTCAATAGCTACGATCCCAAGTACGACCCCCTGGTTCACGCCACCCCTGGGCGCGGGCGCGACTATGCTCCAACCTACTGGGTCGACTCCGCAGGCCCGCCTCCCGAAGATGATGGCCCAATCAACGGTGATCTTGATGCCGATGTCGTCATTGTTGGCTCAGGCTTTACCGGACTGGCTTGCGCATTGTTTCTGGCACGTGAGCATGGCATTCGCGCCACGGTGCTGGAAGCCAATCAAACCGCCTGGGGCTGCACCAGCCGTAATGGTGGCCAGGGGCAAAACGCCAGTGGCCGCCTATATCGCACCCAATGGATTGAGCGCTGGGGCAAAGAGGTGGCCCTTAAGCTGGATGCCGAGATCCGCGCGGGCTTCGAAACCTTTTCGTGTCTGGTTAATGAGATTCACTGTGATGCCCAACCCGGCGGGCATCTTTACATTGCTCACCGCGAAAAGAAGCTGCCGTTCTTGCAGACTCAAGCGCGAGTGATGCGCGAAGTGTTTGGCTACGACACCAAAATGTTGAGTCGCGATGAAGTACGCGAACGGTATGTGAATGATGCCGATAGCTGCGGCGCGATGCTTGAGCCTTTGGGCATCGGAGTTCATCCCGTCAAGCTTGCGCACGGCTATCTTCGAATGGCGCGTGCATTAGGTGTCAAAGTTCATCCTGCAAGCCCAGTGACAGGCATGACCACACGCGATGGCGTGCATACTCTGACTACCCCCGGGGGTATCGTGCGCGCACGGGCAGTGGGCTTTGCCACCGGGGGGTATACCTCAAACGCTTTACACGCGAGCTTGCGCAACAAGATCATGCCGGTCTTGTCGAACTCCCTGGTCACTCGACCCCTGACCGCGCAGGAGCGCGACGCTGCGGGCTTCAAATCGACCACGTTTGTGACCGATACGCGCACCCTGCGTTTTTACTATCGCCTCTTGCCAGATAACCGGGTGCAAATGGGCAGCCGTAGCGCCATCACCGGGGCTGATGCGCCTCACCCGCGTCATATGCAGGTGTTGCTCAATGGCCTGCACCGCAAATTCCCGGCGCTTAAAAATGTGGGCATTGATTACTCGTGGTGGGGCTGGGTGGATGTTAGCCACGACATGATGCCGCGCATTACTCAACCCGATCCCAAGCAAACCGTGTTTTATGCGTTGGGCTACGGCGGCAACGGCGTTTCATTTTCAGCGCATGCCGGCCGGCGCATGGCCGAGCGCATCGCTGGCAAAACTCGCACGCTGTTTGAGCTTCCAATCTACAACTCGGGGCTTGAGTATCCGAATGTGTTCAACACCATTCGCTCCGAGATCTTTGCGCCCTTCAGAAGGATAGGGCAGCGCGGGTTGTATCACTGGTATTACCTGCGCGACGAACACTTCTAGCCGATTTGGTGGTTAAGCCCGCCTTAGGCTGCAGCGTGTGCGTCTGATAGAACTTTTGAATGTATGGCTGGTGGCTCTTGTGCGCCTGGGCTTAGCCATCTGGTGTTGAACTCTTCTACTTGTATCGGGCGGCCGTATAGGTAACCCTGGACATACTCACAACCATGTGCGTTCAGCCACTCAGCTTCAGCCATGGTCTCAACCCCCTCGGCAATCACCTCCATGCCCAGCGGTTTAGCCAGCATGATGATGGCCTGGACGATGTGTTGATTGCCAATTTGATCGGTGATTCCAGTAATGAAACTGCGATCAATCTTGAGTTGCTTGAAGCGAAACCTGGTGAGGTAAGCCAGACTCGAATACCCGGTTCCGAAGTCGTCTAACGAAAAAGAAAATCCTTTGGCCCGCAGCTCCTCCAGTCGCGCCTCGGTCGCGCTCGCATCATTCATCGCGAGGCTTTCAGTGATTTCAAGGTGGATCAGCTGTGGAGGCACCTGGTACTGGCCTAGCAGCTCAACAATCGTGCACACAAAGCCCGGATCTTCAAACTGCGCCGCAGAAACATTGACCGAAATCGGCACAGGTCTCATGCCTCGGTCCATCCAGCTTCTTACCGTTTGGCATGCGAGCTCAATCACAATCTTTCCTATCGGTCGGATCAAACCACTCGATTCCGCCACCGCAATGAACTCACCTGGGAAACGCAGTTTGCGCTGGTCGTCCTTCCAGCGGACCAAAGCCTCCGCGCCAACCAATTGGCCTGTCTCCAGGTTGAATTGAGGTTGCAGATGTACTAACAGTTGCCCTTTGGAGATCGCCCGACGCAGTTGAGATTGGAGGTCCGCTTGATGCCTTAGAGATTCGCTCAAGCTGGTTGAGTAAAAGACCACATGGGAGCCTGTCATTTTGCGCGCGTTGTTTACCGCAACGTGCGCATGTGTAAACAAGGCGTCAACAGATCTGCCATCCGTGGGATACATGGCAACGCCTACTGAGGCGTTCACCAAGAACTCCTGTCGGCCTAGGCTAATTGGACTTTGCAACGCCTCGATAATCTTCGAGCTCAGTGCCATTGCCTTATCGGGGGAGTCGCACTCTCGCGATACGATCCCAAACAAGTCACCGCTCACCCGCCCGAGTATGTCCTCGGCGGGTACGATCGCTTGCAAATTCTTAACATGCTTAAGAAGCACAGCATCGCCAGTCATCAGGCCATAGGTAGAGTTCACTTGCTTAAGTGAGCCGATGCGCACCAGTACCAGTGAAAAAAGCTCATGGCTAGCTGAGGCATGGTCGATTTCCTGGTGCGCTGCAAGCTCCAAAGTTGAACGATTGGGAAGCTTGGTCAAATCATCATTGGCTCGTGCCAGGTTAAGTGAACTGACTAATGCAAGCTCGCGTTGCCGTGCCATGCCATTGAGATATAGCGTAGTCCATAGAACCGTAAGCGTGGTAATCGCTATGCCGGTGGCCATGCCAGCCAAAAGCGGAAGCGCGATGGCTGAGGCATCGTTTTTGACGGGTGTAGTGGGCCCGAAGAAGTCGCCTGCAAAAAGTGCGGCAACAACGCCAGCCAAAATAAATGCTATCGCACAAGCGGCAAACAAAAGTCGTAAACGCCCGGCTTGACCACTTCGTACGTTGCGAATCGCATACGCATAGTGTTTAGCAAAAGAAAATCCGGCAAAGTTCAAGACCAGCGCAATGAATCCGAGGGCTGAGGCCATGGGCTGTGAACCAGAAACGGCTGTCGCGAAAAGCAGGGTCGCACAGGTCAGCAAAGCACCAAAGACACCCTGGGCTATCCACTGGTCAGTTACCCGGACCGGAGGCTTCAGCATGGTTTTCTGAACGAGGCAGAACATCACGCCACACACTACAAAAGCGGCCACCACACCCGAGGCATCAACGCTTACATCACTGCGCGGCTTAAGGACTGATGCCAGCAGCAGCAAAACCGCGCAAGGAAGGGTTGCAATTGCACCGGTCAGAATATAAAAAACAACCGCTTGCCCGCGTGCTCGGTTGTGTTTCAGCGCCCGGAAGAGCGTGAATAAACTGTTGACGCAAAGCCAGACTAGGCCACAGCCTAATGTCAGCAATATGAAACTCAGGGGCGAGAACATGGTCGTTTGACTTTAGCGCATCGCAATCCAAAGAAGGATGCAATTTGTCAATCACCCCACCCCATTTGGGGGAGGCGTACGGCCATTTATCTGCTGACTGGTAATAGGCTTTTTTTTCTGCCCTAAATGTAACCGTCGCTCGCTGCGCAGAGGCCAACGCTGCGCTTTCCTGCTAAGCACTTTCCCGCGAGACGATTTCAAAGCCAAGATCGATGACGCGTTTGCCGGACTCTTCGCCCGCCAGTCTTGCAAGGATTCTCTCGGCGGTCACACGCCCGATCTCCGTTCTGGGCACACGCACGGTCGTGAGCGGGGGTGTCATGCGGCTCGATACCCCCATGTCGTCAAATCCAGCGACTGCCAGCTGCTGGGGCACTCGGATCTTTAGTCTCAGGCATTCCAGCAGCACACCAATGGCCAAAATATCGGAAGCCGCAAACACCGAATCTAGATCGGGATGTCGGTTCATCAGCGCGTTAAGTGCAACCCCGCCGCTTTCAAATTCAAATGTGGTGCGCACAATCCGGGACGTGTCAGAGGCAATTCCTGCGTCCTTGAGTGCCCGCAAAAAGCCCGCCTCACGCTGCACGCTGCGATCATTGTGCTCACGCAACCCACCAATGTAGCCTATAGCGCGATGGCCTTTGCTGATGAGGTACTGCGTCATCGCTTTGGAGGCCTCGTAATTGGACAAACCCACGATGGTATCAATCGGTTTGCGGCAAAGATTCCAGATTTCGATGACCGGCAATCCGGCGCGCTCGAGCAGTTCAAGCGCCTGTGGGCTATGGGTGTAGCCAGTGAGCACGATGGCATCCGGCCGGCGCGCCAGAAACGTGCGGACCAGGGACTCCTCCTCGAGGAGCGAATAATTGGAGTCACCAATCAGCAGGTGATACCCAGCGGGGCGCAACACCTCCGACATCGCTTGCAGGGTCTCGGAGAAAATCGAATTTGAAATACTCGGAACGATCACTGCAACCATCCGACTGCGAGCCGAGCGCAGGGTGCCTGCCGCAAGGTTGGGCACATAGTGCAACTTGCCCACCGCGTCGTTGATCCGCTTTAAGGTTGCCGCTGCAACCCGGTCTGGATGTTGTAATGCACGAGATACGGTGATGGTGCCCACACCAGCCTCAAGCGCAACGTCGCGCATGGTTACGCTTCGGCCTAGCGGCGTCGATGGCTCCACTCTCTTGATCAACTTTTTATCCACAGCATCCCCAAGGCATGCTGAGTGTACCGCGCGGTGAGGTCTTCATCGACCCGGGCCAAGAGCCCCGCTTCCGGGCCACTTTCAGAATACCTAGGGTTTATACTGACTCCTGATGGTATCGATGCCATACTAGAATGACATCGATACCATCACGACACCTTTAACCACCAATTCAAGCAGCCCGGTGCCCACCAAACACTCAGCACAACACATCCCCAAAGCGCGTCGGTCGAGCAGACCTGCGCTGGTGGCTTGCCTCACCGCGATTGTCCTGATCGGGTTGTGGACCTTGTGGACAAGCGTATGGAGCCTCATCCATCCGGCGCGCTTTCCTAGCCCCAAGGCAACCTGGGACGCCGCCGAGCAAATCCTCACCGTGGGTTACGCGGGCGGTACCTTGTGGGGGCATGTATTTCACAGCCTGCGTTTGGTAGCCATGGGCTTTTTGGTAGCGACCTCCACAGGCTGCACACTTGGGCTTGTGATGGGCATGAGCCGCCGCTTCGAGCTGTTTATCAATCCCACGTTTTTGCTGCTGCGCCCCATCCCACCCCTAGCCTGGATTCCACTTGCACTTTTGTGGTTCGGCTTGGGCGATGCCTCGAAGATATTCGTGATCTGGTACGCGGCATTTGTACCGGCGGTGATCAACACATTTACTGGTGTCCGCATGATTGACCCGCTTTTGCTGTCGGCGGCAAGGGTTCATGGCGCTTCGCAGTGGCAAGTGATTCGCCATGTGTTGATACCGGGTGCGCTGCCGATGGTCTTCACTGGCTTGAAGCTGTCTTTGCAATCTTCATGGATGACCCTCGTGGCCGCTGAGCTGGTGGGTGCCTTTGTTGGTATTGGTCGGGTCTTGATCATCGCAGCGCAAGATGTGTATCCCGGCATGATTCTTTTTGCCATGGCCTGTGTAGCGGTGCTGGGCGCGACCACTACGATGCTGCTGACACGTCTCGAAAAATGGGCATTGCCGTGGCGGGCACTATGAATACCCCAAGGCGCAGAGCTCGCTCCAATGAAGTCGGTGCGCTCGAACGCCTCATGCTGACCAGCGCCGGATTTATTGTCCTGTTTGGTATGTGGTTCTTGCTGTCTCGCTCGGGCATTGTTCCAAGCAAAATGCTGCCCGGCCCCGATGCGGTTGCGGTGATGATTCTGAAATTGGTGAGCGAACCGTTCGCAGGCTTTACCCTTCAACAACACTTGCTTTCGAGCATTGGTCGCTATTTGCTGGGCTTTCTGCTGGCAGCTGCAGTGGGAGTGCCGATGGGTCTGCTAATGGGCTGGTCGCGCCGCTTTGACCATATTGTGACGCCAGTGTTTGATGCCCTGCGTTTTATTGCGCCGATTGCCTGGGTGCCGTTTGCAACCCTGTGGTTTGGCACTGGAATTGGCGGGCCGATTCTGATCATCTTCTCCGGCGCCTTTGCGCCTTGTGTGATCAACGCATATCGCGGTGCAAAACTTGTCGATGTTCGCCTGGTAGAAGCCGCACGTGTGCATGGCGCCAATGATTGGCAAGTGATCTCCCAGGTTCTGATTCCAGGGTCCATTCCTTCCATAGTCGCTGGTCTGCGGATTGGCGCGGGGGTGGGCTGGCAGTCGCTGGTCGGTGCCGAGCTGATTGTGGTGTCGTCGGGTGTGGCCTTCCTGATGGTTCAGGGGCAAAACAATCTGGCAACCTCGATTGTCATGAGCGGCATGGTTGCTGTCGGGCTTACCGGTGCGTTTATTGACCTGCTGCTGCGCATGGCTGAAGCGCGTATTCGCCGGAATTGGGCCGCATGAACATCACTATGGAACAAGCATGAGCGCCATCTCCTTTAGCAAGGTCTCCCGCGTTTACCCATCAGATGGGCGTGAGTTCGTGGCTCTTGACAGTATTGATCTGGAAGTCGCAGACAAGGAATTTGTCGCTCTGGTCGGCCCTTCCGGTTGCGGCAAGACCACGCTCTTGCGCATGGCGGCCGGATTGGATTTCCCCACGTCGGGTTCGGTAAAGGTCGGTGGCCAGGAGGTGATGGGCCCAGGTCCCGAGCGCGCGGTTGTATTTCAGCAGTTCGCCTTGCTGCCCTGGAAAACCGTGCGGCAAAACATTGCCTTTGGCTTGAATTGCATGGGTGTTTCAGCGGCCAAACAAGCCCCGGTAGTAGAACGCTACATCAGCCTCATGGGCCTCACCGGCCATGAAAACGCCTACCCCCATCAGCTTTCAGGTGGTATGCAACAGCGCGTGGCGATTGCACGCTCCTATTCCATCGATCCCGCCGTGCTCCTGATGGACGAGCCGTTTGGCGCACTGGATGCGCAGACCAGGATCGTGATGCAAGAAGAGCTGGTGCGCCTCTCACGAGTGAATCCACGCACGGTGTTGTTCATCACCCATAGCGTTGAGGAAGCGGTTTACCTCGCTGATCGCGTTGTCGTGATGTCGCGTCATCCGGGGCGCATCAAGGAAATCATCGATGTGACCAAGCTGCGAAGCGAAGAACAGTGGGCTGATCTGCCCATTGAAGCCGTGATGGAACTCCCCTCCTTCACCCACCTCAGAGCGGAGATATCAAGAATGCTCAAGCATGTCAAAGCCAATAGTCCTTCACCAATCTAACTCAAGCTCGACCTCACCAGACAAACGCGTACCAACCCAGTAACACCCAAGGAGACACCCATGAAAAAATTGATGAGCCATGTGATCGCATCGATCGCCCTATCGATCAGCGCGTTTAACGCCAGCGCTCAGGCCCCTGCCCAAACGCCTGCACTGACACCAATCCGAATTAGTTATCAGCCCGCGTTTTGGGGGGTGACTTTTGAGATCGCCACCGAAAAGGGCTGGTGGAAAGAAGCAGGATTGGCCCCCACCTTCACCATGTTTGCCAGCGGTGCTCCGCAAATTGCTGCTGGGGCAGCAGGCGACTGGGACTTCGGTGGCCTGGGCGGACCACCCGCCGTGCTTGGTGCAGTGCGTTACGGCTTGCAAACCATTGGCTTGGCCGCTGAAGAAAGTGGGGCCAACGCGGTGATTGCGCGCAAGGATCAAATCGCAGCGATTCGAGCCAATCCACAATCGCTTAAAGGCCAGCAATTTCTGGTCTCGACCAACTCCACTGGCGAGTTTGCGGCGTGGGGCTGCATGCGCAAGCTCGGAGTCGCTCGGACCGATATGCAGTGGGTCAACTTATCGCCGCCGCAAATTGTCTCTGCGTTTGCCAACGGAACAGGGGCACTAGCCGCCACTTGGACCCCCAACATCTACACCCTGAATCAACAAATCGGCAGCGAGGTACTCTGCTCTGCGAAAGATGCCGGAACGTTTTTGTTCTCCGCAGTGGTGGCTCGCCCCGAGTTCCTGAAAGCCAATCCTGATGTTGCGGCCCGCTTCCTGGCCACTTACCTGCGCGCTGTAGCCTGGGAACGAGCCAACCCTGAAGAAACCCTGAAGATCCTGACCAACTTCTATGCCCGTACCGGCACCGTGATTGATCCCAAGTATGTGCGCCAGGAGCTCACACGGGATCGTTCGAAATTCCGATTGGCTGAACAGCTTCAAACCTTCAACCGCGGCACCGCCCCGTCCACGATGGATAAAGGCTTCGAGCAAATCATCGGCTACATGACCGAGACTGGCACGGTACGAACACCTCTGGACCCCAAGACTTTCGTGACCGATGAAGTGTTGAAGCGCATTGAGGCTGATCCCAAGCTCAAGGCCTGGGCCAACCTTCAGTAGCCATCAACGCCGCCATGACTTGCTTCAATATTCCTGCCGCTTGCCGCTTACCGGGGTACCGGTATGAGTGAAGGCTCAACTTCAAGGCTCGGATTTATCGGCCTGGGGAAGATGGGCCTTCCCATGGCCCACAACCTTGCGGCAGCACGCTTTGCGTTATGTGTGTTCGACAAATCGCCCGAGGCCTTGCGCTCCTTTGAAGGCTTGTCAGTTCGCATTTGCGCAAGCCCACGCGAAGTGGCGCAACATAGCGACATCGTGTTCACCATGCTGCCCGAATCAAAACATGTCCGCGAAGTCCTGTTGGGCACGGATGGCGCGATCGAAAACCTAGCCACCGGCGCGTTGGTGGTTGACATGAGCACCGGCGATCCGCAAGACACCGTGGAACTTGCGGCAGAGCTGGCTACCTGTGGCATTGGCTTTATGGATGCTCCGGTGTGCCGCTCCCCTCGTGAGGCGGTCACCGGTGACTTATTGATTCTGGTGGGCGGCACTGCGGCCAATCTGGCTCGGGCACGTCCCGCATTTGAGGCCATGGGCGAGCAGATTTTTCACGTTGGCGATGTTGGTTCAGGCCTGCGGCTAAAGCTCGTCAACAACTACCTCTCCATGGTGCAGATGGTGGTAGCAGCTGAAGGCCTGATGTTCGCCGCAAAACTCGGTATTGATCGACAGATGGCCTTCGAGTTGTTTTCCAAAACGCCCGCAGGCAAGGGCCAAATGCTCACCAACTATCCGCGCAAGGTTCTGCGGGGTGATGTGTCGCCTGACTTCCCGCTGAGCATGGGATTAAAGGACCTTTCGCTTGCACTTAAGCTGGGAGCGTCTGAAGGCGCGCCATTGCCCTTGGGTGCGGCAGCCCGCGAATTGTATGCGTTGGCCAAACCATGGGGCCGCGGGCAGGAGGATTGCACAGCCATGCTGTTACTCCTCGAGGATATCGCTCAAGTTGAGCATCACCCGGTGCCGCCAGATTCGGCCACCACATAAGGACCTCAGATGAAAGCGGATGTTGTGCAACGCCAGCCCACGCCCAAAGTGCGGGATATCAAAACCCTGCAAGGCATAGCGCGTGAATTGCGCAAGCAGGTGGTTCGTCTGGTGGCTCCCACCGGCCAAGGATATGTTCAGCAGGGCTTGGGTGCAGCAGATATATTCACCGCACTTTATTTTGCTGAAATGCATCTGGATGCAAACGACCCGAGCTGGGTGGATCGCGATCGGTTCCTCCTTTCTACCGCGCACAACACAGCTATCTTTATGGCAACCCTTGCAGCGCGCGGCTTGATCGACCCCGCCACGCTACCAAGCTATTGCGAGGATGGCTCCACGCTTGAAATCAACGCCTCAGAGCGCATGGGGCCGGTCATCGAAGCAACTTGCGGCTCACTGGGTCAAGGGCTCTCTGTTGGCGTGGGAATGGCACTAAGCCATCGACTTCACGGGCGTGATGCGCGCGTTTATGTTGTGCTTGGCGATGGCGAAATGCAGGAAGGCCAAGTATGGGAAGCTGCCATGGCGGCCGGCAGTTATCAGTTGGGCAACTTGTGCTTGATCATCGACTTCAATGAGATGCAGGTTGAAGGCCACATCGACAGAGTGATGAACATGAATCCAGTAGCGCAAAAGTGGGAAAGCTTTGGCTTTCGGGTAGTAGCCATCGATGGCCATGACTTCGCACAACTCCTTGCCGCACTGGACGCCGCGCGTGAGCATCCCGATCAGCCGACCTGCATTATTGCCAAGACTTTGGCGGGTAAAGGCGCGTCCAGCCTTGAAGGCATTCTTGGCCACAATATGAAGTTGCCACCCGATGTTGCCCGACAGGCCCTGCTGGAACTTGAAACATCAAAGTGAGCCCCATGACACAACCAACTGCTGAAGCCGACCTCGAAGTCACCGACTTTATTACTCGGGGTGCTCCTGCACCCCGGCTTTATGGTGATGCCCTGGTCACTGCGGCCAAAGCCGATCCACGGATTGTTTGCCTTTGCGCCGATCTCGCAGGAGCCACAGAAACCGACGTGTTTCGGGACACACTGCGCCAGCGTTTTTTCCACACCGGCATCGCCGAGGCCAACATGATTGGTGTTGCTGCGGGGATGGCACGCGGAGGCGATATCCCGTTTGTGCATACCTTCTGTGTATTTGCCACCCGCCGATGTTATGACCAGATTGCGATGCAGGTCGCGTATCCCAAACTGCCAGTGAAGATCGTGGGTTTCTTGCCTGGCCTCACCACTTTGCTCGGCGTGTCTCACCAGGCGATTGACGACCTGGCGCTGATGCGGGCGCTACCCAACATGACAGTGATCGAGCCTGAAGGCCCTACGCAAATGGCTGCTGCAGTCAGCGCTGCACTCCAAGTGGATGGCCCGGTCTATTTGCGCTTGAAACGTGCGGATGGCCCGGTGGGGCCAGACTTTCTGCCGCAGGCCTTAATACCAGGACAAGGAACAGTGGTCATGGACGGTAGCGATGGCGCAATCATCGCTTGTGGCCTGATGGTAGACATTGCCAAACAAGCAGCGAGGTCCCTCGCCGCACAGGGCATCAACGCAGCTGTCATTAACATGGCCACGATTAAGCCGCTGGACCAAGCGCTTGTTCTTGATTTCGCCCGCCGCACCGGCGTGATCGTCACCGCAGAAAATCACTCAGTGATTGGCGGGTTAAGCTCAGCGGTAGCTGACGTGTTGCTCGAATCCGGGATGCCAGTGGGCTATGCGAAGGTCGGTATCCAGGACTGTTTCGGCGAAGGTGGCTCAACACCGTTTCTCTTTAACAAATACGGATTAACAGCAGACGCCATCGTTGCCGCCTTTCATCAAGCGCGATCACGGCGTAAGGCGCTCTCGCTCGGAATTTGAGTCCAGGAATTTCATAGGGCATCAGCCGGTTCGAATACACGAATGCGGCGCCCGAGTTCTTTAGCGAGGGTTCGGTTGGCGACTCGAATGTCGTACTCGGATTGAAGATTCATCCAAAAGCGCGCATCCATTTTGAAATAAACCCCAAGCCGCAGCGCCGTATCCGCAGTGATCGGGCGACGGCCATTCACGATCTCGCTAATTCGGCTGGGTGGCACGTCGATGTCTGCGGCAAGCTGACGGGCTGTGATTCCCATAGCTTTCATGAAATCCTCCATCAGAATTTCCCCGGGGTGAATCTCTTCCAATAACTTGCTCATGGGGTACCCCCTAGTGATAGTCGACGATTTCCACTTCGTATGCGCCGTCTGGTTTCCAGTTTGTTTCCTGAAGGCACTCGCAAGCTCGCCAATTCAGGTGCAGCATGCAGTTGCAGCAACTTACAATAGATCAATTAGTGATCTGGCAAAGAAAAAGCCGCTGATCTCTCAGCGGCTTTTTCACTTCGAAAGCTCTGAACAGTTTTACTGCGCGGGCACTTCCTCCGCTGCAGCAGCATCATCGGGGCCTGAGAACAAAGCTTCGGCTTCCGCCAGCGCATTGCTGGAGGCTGCCAATGCGGCCTGTTCCTTGGCCTCGAGCTCTTCCTTGACCTTGCGGGCGCGGTGATAAGCCAGGCCGGTACCGGCCGGAATCAGACGACCCACAATCACGTTCTCCTTCAAGCCGCGCAGATCATCGCGCTTGCCCATGATGGCAGCCTCGGTGAGTACACGGGTGGTTTCCTGGAAGGAAGCCGCCGAGATGAAGGAGTCGGTCGAGAGCGAAGCTTTGGTGATACCCAAGAGCAGGTTGATATACACGGCTTCACGCTTATCTGCGGCGCGGGCCTTGTCGTTTTCATCCAGCAACTCGGAACGCTCTACCTGCTCGCCAGGAATAAAGCCGGTATCGCCCGGATCGGTGATCTGCACACGACGCAGCATCTGGCGAACAATCACCTCGATGTGTTTGTCGTTGATCTTCACACCTTGCAAGCGATACACATCCTGCACTTCGTCCACGATATAGCGAGCCAGCGATTCGATGCCCAACAAACGCAGGATGTCATGCGGATCGGCAGGGCCGTCCACAATCATCTCGCCCTTGTTGACCACCTGGCCGTCGTGCACCAGAACATTCTTGTCTTTTGGAATCAGGAACTCATGGGCATTGCCGTCGAGGTCAGTGATGACCAGACGCTGTTTGCCCTTGGTGTCCTTACCAAATGACACTGTGCCGGTGACTTCCGCCAGCATGCCCGCATCCTTGGGTGAACGCGCTTCGAAGAGCTCGGCCACACGCGGCAGACCGCCGGTAATGTCGCGAGTCTTTTGCGATTCAGTCGGGATACGTGCCAGCACTTCGCCCACGCCTGCCTGCTGCCCATCGCGCACGGTGATCAGCGCACCCACCGGGAAGGTGATCGTCACCGAGTGATCGGTGCCGGCGATCTTGACTTCATCGCCCTTCTCGTTGAGCAGCTTGACCTGCGGGCGCACGTTCTTGGCATTGGTGCCCCGACGCTTGGAATCGATCACCACCAAAGTGGCCAGACCGGTGACTTCGTCAATCTGCTTGGCAACCGTGGCGCCTTCTTCCACGTTTTCGAACTTCACGGTACCTGCGTACTCGGTGATGATCGGACGGGTTAACGGATCCCAGGTGGCCAATGCGGTGCCGGCCTTGACTTGCTTGCCATCAAGCTGCAGCAGCGTCGCACCGTAAGGCACCTTATGGCGCTCGCGCTCGCGGCCAGCATCATCAGCAATGATGATCTCGCCGGAGCGACCAATCACAACCTGCTCGCCCTTGCCGTTGGTGACATAACGCATGGTGACGGTGAAGCGCACGGTGCCGTTGGACTTCGCCTCAACCGCGCTTGCCACCGATGCACGCGAAGCCGCGCCACCGATGTGGAAGGTACGCATGGTGAGCTGAGTGCCTGGCTCGCCGATGGACTGCGCAGCAATCACACCGACGGCTTCGCCGGAATTCACCAACACACCACGGCCCAGATCGCGGCCATAACACTTGGCGCACAAACCATAGCGGGTTTCGCAAGTGAGCGGAGTGCGCACGCGCACTTCATCAATGCCCAAGCGCTCAATTTCTTCCACCGCATCTTCATCAAGCAAGGTGCCCGATTCAAACAGGGTTTCCTGAGTTTCAGGATTGATCACGTCAGCCACGGCGACACGACCAAGAATCCGGTCGCGCAGGGGTTCAATCACTTCACCGCCTTCGATCAGCGCCTTCATCGCCACACCATTGTGGGTGCCGCAATCATCTTCCACCACCACCAGATCCTGGGTCACATCGACCAGGCGACGAGTGAGGTAGCCGGAGTTGGCAGTTTTCAGCGCAGTATCGGCCAGGCCTTTACGTGCACCGTGTGTGGAGATGAAGTACTCCAACACATTCAAGCCATCACGGAAGTTCGCTTTGATCGGCGTTTCAATGATCGAGCCATCAGGCTTGGCCATCAAACCGCGCATCCCCGCCAACTGGCGAATCTGAGCCGCCGAGCCACGGGCACCCGAGTCAGCCATCATGTAAATCGAGTTGAACGACTCCTGCTTCACCGTGTTGCCATGGCGATCGATCACATCCTGCGTTGCGAGCTGCTCCATCATGGCCTTGCCGACCATATCGCCCGCGCGGCCCCAGATGTCCACCACCTTGTTGTAGCGCTCGCCCTGGGTCACGAGACCGGAGGTGTACTGCTGCTCGATTTCCTTGATTTCCTTCTCGGCTTCAGCCAGCAGGGTGACCTTCTGGGTGGGCACGAGCATGTCGTCAATCGAGATCGAGATACCAGCGCGAGTGGCCAGACGGAAGCCGTATTGCAGCAACTGGTCTGCAAAAATTACGGTATCGCGCAAGCCGCAGCGGCGGAACGATGCGTTGATCAAACGCGAGATTTCTTTCTTCTTGAGCGCTTTGTTGATCAGCGCAAAAGGCAGCCCCTTGGGCAAAATCTCGGAGAGCAAAGCGCGGCCCACAGTGGTTTCCACACGAATTGGATTCGGTGTGATTTCCTCAGTGGCTTTGTCGCGCTTGTACTCGGTCAGGCGCACCGTGATCTTGGTGCCCAGCTCGACTTGCTTATTGTCATACGCGCGCTGCACTTCACCGATATCGGCAAAGAGCATGCCCTCACCCATTCCGTTGATTTTGTCGCGGGTGGTGTAGTACAGGCCCAGCACGATATCTTGCGAAGGCACAATCGAAGGTTCGCCGTTTGAAGGGAACAGGATGTTGTTCGAAGCCAGCATCAGCGAGCGGGCTTCCATCTGCGCTTCGAGCGACAAAGGCACGTGCACTGCCATCTGGTCACCGTCGAAGTCGGCGTTAAACGCCGCGCAAACCAGCGGATGCAGCTGGATCGCCTTGCCTTCAATCAGCACCGGCTCAAAAGCCTGAATGCCCAGGCGGTGCAAGGTTGGTGCGCGGTTCAGCATCACCGGATGCTCGCGGATCACCTCTTCGAGGATGTCCCAAACAATCGGCTCTTGCGACTCCACATACTTCTTGGCTTGCTTGATGGTAGTGACCGTGCCCATCGCTTCAAGGCGATTGAAGATAAAGGGCTTGAAGAGCTCAAGCGCCATCAACTTGGGCAGGCCGCACTGATGCAGCTTGAGCTGCGGGCCCACCACGATCACCGAACGGCCCGAATAATCGACCCGCTTGCCCAGCAAGTTTTGGCGGAAACGACCGCCCTTGCCCTTGATCATGTCGGCCAGGGATTTCAGCGCGCGCTTGTTCGCACCAGTCATGGCTTTGCCACGGCGGCCGTTATCAAGCAGCGAATCCACCGACTCCTGCAGCATGCGCTTTTCGTTGCGTACGATGATTTCAGGTGCCTTCAACTCAAGCAAACGCTTCAAGCGGTTGTTGCGGTTGATCACGCGACGATAGAGATCATTCAGATCGGAAGTGGCAAAGCGCCCACCATCAAGCGGCACCAGCGGGCGCAACTCGGGTGGCAGCACTGGCAACACTTCCATCACCATCCAGTCGGGCTTGATCCCCGAACGCTGGAAACCCTCAAGCACCTTCAGGCGCTTGGCAAGCTTTTTGATCTTGGCTTCCGAGCTGGTGGCTTCGAGTTCCTTGCGCAGGGTTTCAATATCACGATCGATATTGATTGAGCGCAGCAACTCGCGAATGCCCTCGGCACCCATCATGGCGCGGAACTCATCGCCATACTCTTCCATCTTCGCCAGGTAGTCATCCTCGGTCATGATCTGCGCGCGTTTAAGCGGAGTCATGCCGGGCTCGATCACCACGAATGCTTCAAAGTACAGGACGCGTTCGATATCGCGCAGGGTCATGTCCAGAACCATGCCCAGACGTGAAGGCAGCGACTTCAGGAACCAGATGTGCGCAACTGGCGAGGCCAATTCGATGTGGCCCATACGCTCGCGGCGCACCTTGGCCAGCGTGACTTCAACGCCGCACTTCTCGCAGATTACGCCGCGATGTTTCAGGCGCTTGTATTTGCCGCACAAGCACTCGTAATCCTTGATCGGGCCAAAAATCTTGGCGCAAAACAAGCCATCACGCTCGGGCTTAAACGTCCGGTAGTTGATGGTTTCGGGCTTTTTAACTTCGCCAAAGGACCATGAGCGGATCTTGTCGGGCGAAGCCAGCCCGATTTTGATCGCATCAAAGTGCTCTTCTTCCTGAGTCTGTTTAAAGAGATCCAGCAATGCTTTCATTCGATTCTCCTAATTCTGTTTCAGGCGCAATCAACTACGTTCGAGATCAATATCGATACCGAGTGACCGGATCTCTTTGACCAGAACGTTAAACGACTCGGGCATACCAGCATCAATCGCGTGTTCGCCCTTCACCAGGTTTTCATACACCTTGGTGCGGCCGTTCACATCATCCGACTTCACAGTGAGCATTTCCTGCAAGGTGTAGGAAGCGCCATAGGCCTCCAGCGCCCACACTTCCATCTCACCGAAGCGCTGACCACCAAACTGCGCCTTGCCACCCAGCGGCTGCTGAGTCACGAGCGAGTACGGGCCGGTGGAGCGAGCATGCATCTTGTCATCAACCAGATGGTGCAGCTTGAGCATGTGCATATAGCCAACAGTGACCTTGCGATCAAACGCATCGCCGGTACGGCCATCATGCAACTGCACCTGCGTCTTGCTGGGTGAGAAGCCAATCAGCTCGGTGCGGGGATCATCATCCGGATAAGCGATATCGAGCATCGCGCGGATCTCAAGCTCCGAAGCACCGTCAAACACCGGGGTGGCAAACGGCACGCCGTTGCGCAGATTACGCGCCAACTCGATAATCTCCTCATCGCTCAGCTGCGCGAAATCTTCACGCACGCCTGAGGCGTTGTAGAGCTTCTCGAAATACACGCGCATTTGTGCAACTGCAGTGTTTTTCTTGAGCATCTCACCGATGCGCAGGCCAATGCCTTTGGCAGCCCAGCCAAGGTGGGTTTCGAGAATCTGGCCGACGTTCATCCGTGAAGGCACGCCCAGCGGATTCAACACGATATCCACCGGTGTGCCATCGGCCATGTAAGGCATGTCTTCCACCGGCACGATGCGCGAAACCACACCCTTGTTGCCGTGGCGTCCGGCCATCTTGTCGCCCGGCTGCAAGCGACGCTTGACGGCCAGATAGACCTTGACCATCTTCAGCACGCCCGGGGGCAGCTCATCGCCTTGGGTAAGCTTCTTGCGCTTTTCTTCAAAGGCCAGATCAAACGAGTGGCGCTTTTGCTCAATCGATTCCTTGAGCAGCTCAAGCTGATTGGCTGCAGTTTCGTCAGCCAGGCGCACTTCAAACCACTGGAAGCGATCCACAGTGTTGAGGTAATCCTGGGTAACGACTGCGCCCTTGGCGAGCCTTTGTGGCCCGCCGTTGGCTTCCTTGCCCACCAGCAAACGCTCGATACGGGAGAAGGCATCGTTTTCTACGATACGCAACTGGTCATTCAAATCGAGACGATAACGCTTCAGCTCATCATCAATGATGGACTGGGCACGCTTGTCACGCACGATGCCTTCGCGGGTGAAGACCTGAACATCAATCACCGTACCGTTCATGCCCGAAGGCACGCGCAGTGAGGTGTCTTTCACATCACTGGCCTTTTCGCCGAAGATCGCGCGCAGCAGCTTTTCTTCCGGTGTGAGCTGGGTTTCGCCTTTGGGCGTGACCTTGCCAACAAGCGTATCGCCAGCGCTGACTTCTGCACCGATATACACGATGCCCGATTCATCCAGGCGAGCCAGCTGATTCTCGGAAAGGTTCGAGATGTCGCGGGAGATTTCTTCCGGACCCAGCTTGGTATCGCGAGCCAACACCGACAACTCTTCAATGTGAATCGAGGTGTAGCGATCATCGGACACGACTTTTTCGGAGATCAGGATCGAGTCTTCGAAGTTGTAGCCGTTCCAGGGCATGAAGGCGACCAGCATGTTTTGGCCCAAGGCCAATTCACCAAGGTCGGTTGATGCACCGTCAGCCACCACATCCCCACGAGCGATCCGGTCGCCTTTTTTGACGATCGGACGCTGATTGATGTTGGTGTTCTGGTTGGAACGGGTGTACTTGATCATGTTGTAGATATCAACGCCCACTTCACCAGCGGCCGCTTCATCATCATTCACGCGAATCACCACGCGCGTGGCATCCACATAATCCACCAGGCCACCGCGGCGTGCGGTCACGACTGTGCCCGAGTCCACTGCGCAAGTGCGCTCGATGCCTGTGCCGACCACCGGCTTTTCAGGACGCAAGCAAGGCACCGCCTGACGCTGCATGTTCGAGCCCATCAAGGCGCGGTTCGCATCATCATGCTCAAGGAAGGGAATCAGTGAGGCTGCAACAGACACCACCTGAGTAGGTGCAACGTCCATGTATGTGCATCGATCAGGCGAAGCCAACTGGGTTTCACCGTTGATCCGCACCGAGACGAGCTCGCCCAGGATCTTGCCGGTTTCATCCACTTCGGAGTTGGCCTGCGCGATCACATAACGGCCTTCTTCAATGGCCGAGAGGTAATCGATCTGATCGGTCACGCGGCCTGCTTCCACCCGACGATATGGGGTTTCCAGGAAACCGTATTCGTTCAGGCGGGCATACAAAGCCAGCGAGTTGATCAGGCCGATGTTCGGGCCTTCCGGTGTTTCAATCGGGCACACGCGGCCATAGTGGGTGGGGTGCACATCGCGCACCTCAAAACCAGCACGCTCGCGCGTCAAACCGCCCGGGCCCAGAGCCGATACACGACGCTTGTGCGTGATCTCGGAGAGCGGGTTGGTCTGGTCCATAAACTGCGAGAGCTGCGAGGAGCCGAAGAACTCACGGATCGCGGCACTGATCGGCTTGCTGTTGATCAGATCATGCGGCATGAGATTTTCGGTCTCGGCTTGGCCCAAGCGCTCCTTGACGGCACGCTCAACCCGCACCAAACCAGCACGGAACTGATTCTCAGCCAGCTCACCCACGCAACGCACGCGGCGATTGCCCAGGTGATCGATATCGTCAATCTCGCCCTTGCCATTGCGCAGATCCACCAGGATCTTGATCACAGCCAACAAGTCATCGTTGGTAAGCGTCATGGGACCGGTGAGCTCATCACGGCTCACACGACGATTGAACTTCATGCGGCCGACCTTGGAGAGGTCATACGCATCTTCGCTATAGAACAAGCGATTGAAGAGCGCCTCAACAGCATCTTCAGTGGGCGGCTCGCCAGGGCGCATCATGCGATAGATCGCGATACGCGCAGCGGTTTGATCCACGGTTTCGTCCACACGCAAGGTGAGCGACATGTACGGACCCTGATCGAGATCATTGGTGTAAATGGTCTGCACATCCTTGATGTTGGCCATGCGCAGTTTTTTCAACACCTCTTCGGTCAACTCATCATTGGCCTTGGCAATCACTTCGCCGGTTTCGGCATCGACAACATTGGTGGCCAAAGTGCGACCCAGCACGAAGTCTTCAGGCACCGAAATCAGCTTCAGACCCGCCGCGCCGAGGTCACGGATATGCTTGGCATTGATCCGCTTATCCTTCGGAACGATGACCTTGCCATCACGATCATTGATGTCAAAGCGGGCCATCTCGCCGCGCAGGCGATCAGGCACCAGTTCCATCTGCGCGCCTTCGCTCATCAGCTGGAAGTGATCGAACTCGAAGAAGTTTGCGAGGATCTGTTCAGGATTCAGGCCGATGGCCTTCAGGAGAATCGATACCGGCATCTTGCGGCGGCGATCCACCCGGAAATACAAAATATCCTTGGCATCGAATTCAAAATCGAGCCAGGAGCCGCGGTACGGAATGATCCGCGCGGAAAACAGCAACTTGCCCGAGCTATGGGTTTTGCCACGATCGTGTTCGAAAAACACGCCAGGCGAACGGTGCAACTGCGAAACGATCACACGCTCGGTGCCGTTCACAATAAAGGAGCCGGTTTCGGTCATGAGCGGAATTTCGCCCATATAGACTTCCTGCTCCTTGACTTCCTTGACGGTGGGCTTGGAAGCCTCTTTGTCCATGATCACCAGCCGAACGCGCGCACGCAATGGGGCGCAGAACGACAGGCCACGCTGCTGACATTCCTTGACGTCAAACGGAGCGGTGCCCAGCATGTAGCTGACGAACTCGAGGCGCGCAAACTGGTTGTGCGACACGATCGGGAAAATTGAGGTAAACGCGGCTTGCAGGCCTTCGTTTTTACGCTCGGAAACAGCCTTTTCGGCTTGCAAGAATTGGAAGTACGACTCCAGCTGGGTGGTGAGCAGATAGGGCACATCCAGCACGGTCCGGCGCTTGGCAAAGCTCTTGCGGATACGTTTTTTCTCGGTCGACGAGTAAGTTACTTGGGCCATGAACACTCCAGCGAAAAGACACAAAAACCCGGAGCCCGCTGTTTCTCAACAGCGGAGCACTCCGGGTGCAAGGGCAAGGGCAAGTTACTTGAGCTCGACCTTGGCACCAGCTTCTTCGAGCTGCTTTTTCAAGGCTTCGGCATCAGCTTTGTTGATGCCTTCTTTAACGGGCTTCGGTGCGCCATCTACCAGATCCTTGGCTTCTTTCAAGCCCAGGCCGGTGACTGCACGTACAACTTTAATAACTTCAACTTTCTTCTCACCAGCGGCAGCCAACACCACGGTGAATTCAGTTTTCTCTTCTGCAGCCGGTGCAGCAGCGCCAGCAGCAGGAGCGGCCACAGCCACAGCAGCCGCTGCAGCCGATACGCCAAACTTCTCTTCCATCATCTTGATCAGCTCGGACAACTCCAGCACGCTCATACCAGCTACTGCGTCGAGGATCTCTTGTTTGTTCAGTGCCATCTTAAATACTCCGAAAATTGTTTAAACCGTTAAATCTGAAAAGCGAACCGGGCTTGGGGTTTGCCAGAATTGGAAAGGGGCATGAAGCGCAAAGGCTTCAGGCAGCCGTTTCTTCCTTCTGCTTGCGCACCGCTTCGAGAGCCCGCACGAATTTCGTGGGGACTTCGTTGAGAGTGCGCACAAACGTAGCCACCGGGGCCTGCATCGTGCCCAGCAACTTGGACAAAAGCTCTTCACGGCTGGGCATATTGGCCAGCGCTTTGACACCTTCTACGTCCATGACGTAGTTGGGCAATGCGCCGCCTTTAATCACCAGCTTGTCGTTGCTCTTGGCAAAGGTACTCAACACCTTGGCGCCCGCCACGGGGTCTTTGGAAAAACCGTAAATCAGCGGGCCGACCATATGATCGGTGAGCGCTGCAAACGGTGTGCCATCGACTGCACGGCGTGCCAATGTGTTTTTCAACACACGCAGATAGACCCCTTGTTCACGCGCCTGCTTGCGCAGCTTTGTGACATGTCCGACTTCCAGACCGCGATACTCAGCGATCACTATCGACTGGGCAGCGGCGACATGCGCCATTACCTCTTCGACAACTTCCGCTTTTGCTGCGCGATTAAGAGCCATGGTCTTTCTCCATCATGATGCTTTTGACTGGTTAACCAGCCTCTGGCATCGCCTAAAATACAGCGACCGAAACCTGCTCGGGACCGCCATCTGCGTAGCGCACTGGAGGGTTTAAACCTCCAGCAATTAAGGGCGAACCCGCTACGGTCTTTGATAACCCAGCCGGCGAACCGACTGGCCCAAAGTTCTCTGGTGCTACTGGCTTGAGGGTTGCCTCAGGCGCCAGCAGCGAAGGCGGCAACATCCACCTTGACGCCCACACCCATCGTGCTCGACAGGGCTACCTTGCGCAGGTAGATCCCTTTGGAGCTGGCGGGTTTGGCACGATTCAAGGCTTCAATCAGCGCACGAATATTGGCTTCGAGGGCTTCTGGCGTAAAGGATGCGCGGCCCACGGAAGCATGAATGATCCCGGCCTTGTCGGTGCGGTACTGCACCTGACCTGCCTTGGCGTTTTTAACTGCAGTGGCCACATCGGGGGTGACGGTGCCAACTTTCGGGTTAGGCATCAAACCACGTGGGCCAAGAATCTGACCGAGGGTGCCGACCACGCGCATTGCATCAGGCGATGCGATCACGATATCGAAAGGCATATTGCCAGCCTTGACCATTTCGGCCAGGTCTTCCATACCCACAATATCCGCACCAGCCGTTTTGGCTTCTTCAGCCTTGGGGCCTTGGGTGAACACGGCAACTCGAACGGTTTTACCAGTGCCGCTGGGCATAACAACTGCGCCGCGCACTACCTGATCGGATTTCTTGGCATCGACGCCAAGTTGCACAGCCACATCGATCGCCTCATCGAACTTGGCAATCGCGCAAGATTTCACCAGACCGAGCGCATCGCCCAGAGGGTACATTTTTTGCGCATCAACCTTGCCGGCAAGAGCTTTTTGACGCTTGGTAAGTTTGGCCATGATCAGATCCCTTCAACAACGATGCCCATGCTGCGCGCGGAGCCAGCGATGGTGCGCACCGCAGCATCCAGATCGGCTGCAGTGAGGTCAGGCATTTTGGTCTTGGCAATTTCCTCGGCTTGCGCGCGAGTGATTTTGCCAACCTTATCCACATGGGGCTTGGAGGAGCCCTTGGTGATTTTTGCGGCCTTCTTGATGAGGATGCTCGCAGGCGGCGTCTTCATCACGAAAGTAAAGCTCTTGTCAGCAAATGCGGTGATCACCACAGGAATCGGCAGACCCGGCTCAACGCCTTGGGTTTGGGCATTAAATGCCTTGCAGAATTCCATGATGTTCAAACCACGCTGACCGAGCGCGGGGCCGATCGGGGGCGAAGGATTCGCTTTACCCGCGGGGACTTGCAGCTTGATGTAGCCGACGATTTTCTTAGCCATAGGGCCTCTTACTAAAAGTGAGTACTAACGCGGGTTCGACTTCCGATCTACTGCCGCTCCTCGTGCCGGGAAACGCCCGGCTCGCTTTACTTGCTTGTGCCGAATCAGCTTTAGAGCTTTTCGACCTGGGCAAATTCCAGTTCCACAGGGGTGGCGCGACCAAAGATCGTGACCGACACCCGCAGGCGATTCTTGTCGTAATTCACCTCTTCAACATTACCGTTGAAATCGGTGAACGGGCCTTCCTTCACACGCACCATTTCGCCCACTTCAAACAGCGTCTTGGGCCGGGGCTTCTCAACGCCCTCTTGCATCTGGGCCATGATCTTCTCGACTTCCTTCTCAGAAATCGGGGTGGGGCGATTGCCATGCCCACCCACAAACCCGGTAACCTTATTGGTGCTTTTTACCAGGTGCCAGGTTTCATCCGTCATTTCCATTTCCACCAGCACATAGCCAGGGAAAAAGCGCCGCTCGGTGATGGTGCGCTGGCCGTTTTTCATCTCGACCACTTCTTCCACCGGCACCAGAATCTGGCCGAACTTGTCCGGAAAATCCGAGCGGTCAATACGCTCTTTCAGCGCCCGACCTACACTTTTTTCCATGCCCGAATAGGCGTGTACGACATACCAGCGCTTGCTCATGCTACTTCCAATTCAGGATCAGGTCGTACAGTGACCATTCGATCAGCTTGTCCACGATCCACAGAAACACCGCTGTGGCGACAACAAACGCAAACACGATCAGGGTTGTTTGGGTGGTTTCCTTGCGATCCGGCCACACCACACGCTTGGTTTCTGCCCAGGCATCCTGCCCAAAAGCCACCAGCCGCTGGCCGGGGCCGCTAAACCAGCCGATGACCAAACCCAGCGCCAGCCCCGCGAGCACCACGCCCACGCGCACATAGCCCGGCTGCTTATCAAGCATGTAATAGGCCACGATGCCGCCCACAAACACCGCGATGGCGAGCGCAATCTTGGCTTTATCAGCGCCGGTGTTGACGGTTTCTATGGCTTGGTTGGACATGATCTTTTCTGGGTCGCTTTTCTGATGGCGTGCCTTGATTTAAACGGTATAGCTGGACGAATTAACTGGCGGAAAACACTGCAAGGGTGGCAGGGGCAGAGGGAATCGAACCCCCAACCTTCGGTTTTGGAGACCGACGCTCTGCCAGTTGAGCTATACCCCTATATCCTTGCAATGCTGATTACGCTTCAGTGATCGCCTATGCCTTACGCCAGAATCTTGGCCACAACGCCCGCACCCACGGTGCGGCCACCCTCGCGAATCGCAAAGCGCAAGCCCTGCTCCATCGCAATCGGAGCAATCAGCGTGACCAACATCTTCACGTTGTCGCCTGGCATCACCATCTCGGTGCCTTCTGGCAACTCGACTGCGCCAGTCACATCCGTCGTGCGGAAGTAAAACTGGGGGCGATAGTTGTTGAAGAACGG
>JAIYCW010000042.1 GCA_027487815.1 Burkholderiales bacterium | reverse complement strand
GCTGCTCGATCAGCGCTGCGGATTAGCTGATCCAGGCCGCGCTGGGTTTCTTCGGCAGAAGATGCGCTGCCTATAAGCTCGGCTTGTGAGCGCAATCCTGCCAGCGGGGTCTTCATCTGATGGGCAGCATCTGCTAGAAAGCGCTTTTGAACTGTGAGGTTCTGATTCAGGCGGACCAGCAGTTCGTTGAATGAATCCACCAAAGGGCTGATTTCTTCAGGGGCAGCTCGCGGGTTGATCGGGGAAAGATCGTCGGCACGGCGCAAGGCAAGCTGGCGCTGCATCGCTCGCAGCGGGCGCAGGCCCCGGTTCAACCCGTACCAGACCAACACCAGTGCCAGCGGCAGCACAATAAACTGCGGCAGGATCACTCCACGAATGATTTCATTGGCCAGCTCGATACGGCCTTGTTGACCCTCGGCCACTTGAACCAGCACAGGCAGGCCGCGAGTCGGAACATCCAGCTCCGAGGGGTCAATTGTCATGTAGGCGACCCGCATTTCCTCCCCGCCAATGATGGCCTGGCGCAGCTTGGGTACATTTTTTTCAGCGAAATCGTAAAGCGGTGGTCGGGGGATAGCCGAGTCGCCCAGAATCACTTTGCCGTCGCTATCCACGAACTGATAGAGCACCGGTTCATTGTCGGCACCCCTCAGCAGATCCCGAGCGCCACTGCGCAGCCGTATTACCGGCCGCTCATTAACATAGCGAAGTTGACTGGCCAGTACCTTGAGACGGTCCTGAAGTGCAGTGTCAAAAGGTTGGTCGGCGATATTGCGAGCCACCACAAAAGTAATTGCAATCGAAAGCGGCCAAAGGAGCAGCAGGGGGGCAAACATCCAGTCGAGGATTTCCCCAAACAGGGTGGTTTGTCCCTCAATCACATCCTGGGAAGAATTGCGCTTGCGCCGCCAACGATCCGCTAGCGAAAAGGTAGCTGCAACACTTTCGCGCGAAGCCAGCAGGTCGCCCAGTAGCTTGGTGAGCTGTGGGCGACGCCTCATGACTCCGGGCGCTCTAGGCTATAGCCCAGGCCGCGAACAGTGTGGATATGCAAACCACCGCCTTCGATTTTTTTTCGCAGGCGATGCATGTAAACCTCGATGGCGTTGTGGCTGACTTCTTCGCCCCATTCGCACAAATGCTCAACGATCTGCTCCTTGCTCACCAGCCGCCCGGTACGCTGCAGCAGCACTTCCAGCAGGCCGAGTTCACGGGCCGAAAGATCAAGGGCCTGGCCATCCAGTGTGGCTCGCCGACCTTGTTGGTCGTAAATGAGTGCGCCCACTTGCAAGGTTGTGCTGGCCGTACCCATGGACCGCCTGACCAAGGCCCGGGCTCGGGCCTCAAGCTCGGCCAACTGAAACGGCTTGGCCATAAAATCATCGGCGCCCAGGTCGAGGCCGCGCACCCGTTGCTCGGTGGAGTCTGCCGCAGTCAGTATCAACACCGGAACCGTTTGGCCGCGCGAGCGCAACCTCTTCAGGACATCCAGGCCTGACATTCGCGGTAATCCCAGATCCAGAATCACCAAATCATAATCGTGAAGGCCCAGCGCTGAATCAGCCAGCGCCCCGTTTTCAACATGATCCACCGCATAGCCAGCCGCGCGCAGCGAGCGCGATAACGCGTCGGCCAATACCTGATCATCTTCTGCGACCAAAACTCTCATCGATCCTCCTTCTGGTCGAGCGGGGCGGGCGACACCGGCTTTTATCGGGTCCGCTTAGCGGATCGGAGGCCTCGCCTGCCGGATCTCTAAAGCGGTTTGAGCTGCAGCCCTTGATGCAGCCTCGGCAAAGTCCTCTCCTGCACCAGCATAAAGGATGGCGCGAGATGAGCTAATGATCAAGCCATGGCCCGCTGCACTTATGCCGGCAGCGACAGTGGCGTTAACGTCACCGCCTTGCGCGCCGATACCCGGCACAAGAAGAGGCAAATCGGGGGCGATCTCTCGCACGCGCTGGAGCTCGTTGGGAAAGGTTGCTCCAACCACTAAAGCAAGTTGACCATGGGTATTCCATGGACCGGCAGCAAGAGCTGCAACCCGCTCAAACAAGCGCTCTCCAGTGGCCAGCTGAAGGCTCTGCAAGTCCGAGCCCCCAGGGTTTGAAGTACGGCACAGCACTATCAGGCCGCGATCCTGATAAGCAAGATAGGGCTCAAGCGAATCCAGTCCCATGTACGGGCTGGCCGTGACAGCATCAGCCTTGTAGCGCTCAAACGCTTCACGGGCGTAATGCTCGGCAGTCGAGCCGATATCGCCCCTCTTCGCGTCCAATATGACTGGAATGCCCGGATGATGCTGATGGATGTATTGAATGACCGCTTCGAGCTGATCCTCTGCGCGCCAATCACTGAAATAGGCGATTTGCGGCTTGAATGCGCAAACCTCTGCGGCTGTAGCTCGTACGATGGCCACACAAAATTGGTATATCGCGTCGGGCTGATCCCGCAAATGCAGCGGGAAGCGTTTAGGGTCAGGATCCAGTCCGACACACAGCATGGAATCGGTCTGGGTCCAGCGGGAATTGAGTTGCTCTGTAAACTTCAAGGGTTGCAGGGTCCGCGTTGCGTTGACTGGCCCGCATTGTAGTGGAGCCGGGGAGGCCTGAGTTTGGGACTGTCGTTACGTGATTTGGTGTTGCTGGGGCTGCTGACGCTTGCTTGGGGTGTGAATTGGCCGATCATGAAGCTGGGCGTGCAGGATTTTGCACCTCTGACATTCAGAACAATTTCCATGGCCGGTGGAATATTTGTATTGCTTGCGGTGATCCGTATCCAGGGGCATCGGCTGGCGATTCCGAAGGAGCATCGACTCGAACTGCTCAAACTCGGCTTTTTCAACATGGTGATGTGGTTCGTGCTCTCGATTTACGGCGTCAAGCTGCTGGCCTCAGGCCGGGCTGCGATTCTTGGCTATACCCTGCCGATCTGGACGGCGCTGATAGGTCTGGCCCTCTACGGAGAAAACCCCGGTAAACGTTTATGGTGGGGTGTGATGGCAGCAGCCTGTGGGGTGGCGTTGCTGCTATCGAGCGAGCTGGCCTCGATCACTGGCCGGCCTCTCGGAACGCTGCTCATGCTGGCGGCCGCCGCTGCCTGGGGCTTCGGTACCCATATGATGCGCCGTCGCAAGCAGCAAACACCGGTTCAGGTGATCACATTTTGGAGTTTGCTGCAGTCATTGATCGTATGTAGCGCGTTGTGCTTTTTGATCGAACGTGATCAATGGGTGCGCTGGCCCAATGCGGTGGAGTGGAGTGCGATGACGTATAACAGCCTGGTGATTTTTGGCTTTGCCCAGGTGATGTGGTTCCGTTTGGCAACCATCCTGCCGCCGGTAGCCAGCGGCTTGTCGGTGATGCTGATACCGGTGATTGGTTTGTTCTCCGGCATAGCCATGCTCGGCGAGCGGCCGATGTGGCAAGACTGGGTCGCGCTGGTTTCGATCCTGCTTGCGATCGCCACTGTACTGCTACCCAAGCGCAAAACCGTGTCGGCCTGAGGGCCTCGCAAATGGCAGCAATGCTAGCCATTTAATCTTTCCCGCAGGCATAATCCGCCCGTGCTGAGCGCCGCGCCACAAGCGGGGAACAACGCACGTCACCAGAACACAATTCTGTTAGCAGGAGACCCAAGTCATGAATGCACCGTTGAGCGGCGCAGCAGCCCAGTCGATTGATGAGGCTTTACGCAAGGCGCTTTCCGAAGTCACCCTTGATGACAAGTACACGCTGGAGCGCGGCCGGGCTTTTATGTCCGGCACCCAGGCACTGGTGCGCTTGCCGATGCTTCAGAGAATGCGTGATCAGCAACTCGGGCTCAACACAGCAGGCTTTATTTCGGGCTATCGCGGATCTCCTTTGGGAGCACTCGATCAAGCCTTGTGGAAGGCCAAAAAACATCTTGCCGAACATCAGGTGGTGTTTCAACCCGGTCTGAATGAAGATATTGCAGCCACCACGGTGTGGGGCTCGCAGCAGGTCAATTTGTCTGACAAGGCCCGCTATGACGGCGTGTTTTCCATGTGGTACGGCAAAGGCCCCGGGGTGGATCGCTCAGGTGATGTGTTCAAGCATGCAAACGCTGCAGGATCGAGCCGATTCGGGGGCGTGATCGTGCTGGCGGGCGACGATCACGGCGCGAAATCATCCACGTTGCCGCACCAGTCTGATCATATTTTCAAGGCCTGTGGGCTGCCGGTGTTTTACCCCGCAACCGTGCAGGAGTATCTCGATCTCGGCCTGCATGCCTGGGCGATGTCGCGCTATTCAGGGCTTTGGACCTCGATGAAAACCGTGACTGAAGTGGTGGAGGCGAGCGCTTCGGTGCTGCTTGATCCGGACCGTGTGCGGATTCAGTTGCCCCAGGATTTTCAAATGCCCGATGATCCGCATGGATTGAATATCCGATGGCCCGATACCCCATTAGCCCAGGAAGCTCGCCTGTTTGATTACAAGTGGTACGCGGCGCTGGCTTATGTGCGAGCCAATCGCCTGAACCATACCGTGATTGATTCGCCGCATGCATGGTTTGGCATCGTCACGGGTGGCAAGGCTTATCTCGATACCCGGCAGGCATTGGAAGATCTCGGGCTTGATGATGCAAGCTGCGCACGCATTGGCATTCGGGTGTTCAAATGCGGCGTGGTGTGGCCGCTGGAAGCCCACACGGTGCGCGAGTTCGCTACTGGTCTGGAAGAAATTTTGGTGGTCGAGGAAAAGCGCCAGCTGATGGAATACGCGCTCAAGGAAGAGCTCTATAACTGGCGCGATGATGTGCGGCCCAAGATTTACGGCAAGTTTGATGAGAAAGATGAGCGGGGCGGCGAATGGGCCATGCCTCAAGGCCAGTGGTTGTTGCCCGCGCACTATGAACTTTCTCCGGCGATCATCGCCAAAGCCATTGCCTCGCGTTTGCTTAACCCGGGCAAGTATGGCTCGCGCTTCGAGCTGCCACGCGATCTTCGGGCATCCATCGAAGGGCGTATCCGCATCATTGAAGACAAGGAAAAAGCGTTGGCCCAACCGCACACGGTGGTGACCCGCACGCCAACGTTTTGCGCAGGCTGCCCGCACAATACCTCGACCCACGTGCCGGAAGGCTCGCGTGCGTTGGCCGGGATTGGCTGCCACTACATGACCACCTGGATGCCAGAGCGACGCACCGGCACCTTTACCCAAATGGGTGGCGAGGGCACGCCATGGATCGGCATGGCCCCCTTCACCGATGAGACCCATATCTTTGCCAATCTTGGCGACGGCACTTACTTCCATTCAGGCTTGCTTGCGATTCGCGCTTCGATTGCAGCAGGCGTCAACATCACCTACAAGATTCTCTATAACGATGCGGTGGCGATGACAGGGGGCCAGCCGATTGATGGCACGCTGACTGTGCCGATGATCCTGGCGCAGGTGAAAGCCGAGGGTGCCAAGCGTATCGCGGTAGTCACCGATGAACCCGAGAAGTATCAGTTCCTGCAAGGCAGCGCAACATTCGAGGGCATCGCGATCCATCATCGCGATCATCTGGATACGGTACAGCGCGAGTTTCGCGAAATTGCAGGCTGCACCATCTTGCTTTATGACCAGACCTGCGCGAGCGAGAAGCGACGCCGCCGCAAAAAAATTGTGGATGGTGTTCCTGGCTTTCCAGATCCACCGCAGCGGGTGGTGATCAACGAAGCAGTATGCGAAGGCTGCGGGGATTGCAGTGTGCAGAGTTCCTGTGTGGCGGTGGAGCCCTTGGAAACCGAGCTGGGTCGCAAACGAAAGATCAATCAAAGCGCTTGCAATAAAGACTTTTCCTGCTTGAAAGGCTTTTGCCCGAGCTTTGTGACCGTCCAGGGCGGCCAGCTGCGGAAGAGCACAGTCAAGCCGGCCGAGCGTGGCTCGATTACTTTGCCAGAGCCCAAGCGTGTGCAAATCGACTCCACCGATGTCGCTAATGGCAACCATACCTATGGCATTCTGGTGACCGGTGTGGGGGGCAACGGCGTGGTCACCATTGGACAACTGATCGGCATGGCCGCTCATCTCGAAGGCAAAGGGGTGTCGGTGCTGGATATGGCGGGGCTCGCGCAAAAAGGCGGCGCGGTGTTTTCGCATGTGCAAATTGCCGAACACCCGGACCAGCTGTTCGCTACCCGCATTGCAACAGGTGAAGCCGACTTGCTTATCGGCTGCGATCTGGTGGTGAGCGCCGGCAATGAAGCCTTAAGCAAAATGCGCCCGACGGTCACTCGGGCAGTGATTAATGCAGAGGTCAGTCCAACCTCTGATTTTTTGCGTGATCCGGATTGGCAGCTCCCCGCTGAGGTATTAAAGCGCAACATTCTTGAAGCCGCAGGCGCTCAGGATATTGATGTGTTTGATGCGCAACCGATTGCGCTCGCCCTGCTCGGTGATGCGATCTTTACCAATCCGCTCCTGCTTGGTTATGCCTGGCAAAAGGGCTGGGTGCCTTTGACCCGCGAGGCCTTAGTGCGTGCGATTGAGCTCAACGCAATTTCAGTGAAGGGCAATACGGAAGCGTTTGAGTGGGGGCGTTGTTGTGCAGTAGATCTGGCAGCAGTGCGCAAGATGGCCAACATCATGCCCTCGTCGTCAAAGCCTTTGGCTGCAGGCGAGCAGGTCATCGAGATCAGGCGTAAAGCCGATGTTTTTTCGGCCGGCCCCACGATTGACCAAGCCTGGATTGATCGGCGCATTGAAGATTTGGCGAGCTACCAGAACCGGGCCTATGCGGATCGCTATCGCCGTCTGGTGGGGCAAGTGCAGGCGGCCGAGCGCGAGGCAATGGGCCAACCTGGAGCCTTGAGTGATGCGGTGGCGCGCTATGCCTTCAAGCTGATGGCCTACAAGGATGAGTATGAAGTGGCCCGTTTGCATAGTGACCCGGCTTTTCGGGCGCGCATAGCGCAGCAATTCGAAGGCGACTATTCGCTTAACTTTCACCTGGCCCCGCCAGTCATTGCCCGCTTTGATCCCAAAACCGGTCGGCCCCGCAAGATTCGCTTTGGCGCCTGGATGATGCCGGTCTTTGGGCAGCTTGCGAAGCTCAAGGGCCTTCGCGGCAGCTGGCTTGACCCGTTTGGCCACACGGCGGAAAGGCGTGCTGAGCGAGCCTGGCGCGAGCGCTATTTGCGCGGGATGAGCGAAGGTGTGCCGCGTCTCACCAAGGACAATCACCGGGTGTTTCTTGCCCTTGCCCAGATTCCCGAATCAATTCGCGGCTATGGCCCTGTCAAAGAGCAAGCCATGCATGATGCACTTGAGCGGTGGGAGGCATTGGCAGGGCAGCTTTTCTGAGTCATGCTGTTTGTATGATGAATGATAAGCGCCGCAGCCTGGAGCGGATTGGTTTATTGGGGATGCATACCGGGTTGATCGGCTGCACGGGGCCGGCCACGTTTTCGGGCCCCGACAAGCCCAAGCCCCCTGAGTCGCAGTGGCGTTTTGAAGCCGATCCGTTTGCCTTGGGGGTGTGCAGCGGCTCGCCGCGCCATGATGCCATGGTGATCTGGACCCGCCTCATGGGAGCAGCCCGCTCCCCGCAGCCCGCAATGCTGCAAGCCCCGGCGCTTGCGGTGGCCTACGAGATCGCATCCGATGAAGCCTTCAGCAATGTTGTTCAACGAGGCGTGGCGAGTGCATGGCCACAGCGGGCTCATGCCGTGCATGTTGATGTAGTGGGGCTCAGTGCAAGCACCCGCTATTGGTACCGCTTCATCGTGGGTCAAGGCACCCAGCGCGTAGTGAGCCCTTCCGGTCGCTTCGTTACCTTGCCTGCACCGGGAGTGATACCTTCGAGCTTCAAGCTGGCCTACGCGTCCTGCCAGCAGTTTGAGCAAGGCTACTTTGGCGCGTATCGCCGTATGCGCGAGGAGCAGCCCGATCTGGTGGTGTTTCTTGGGGACTATATTTATGAGTCCAGCTGGGGCCGATCATTGGTGCGAAGCCATGCCGCGCCGGAAGCGGTGTCATTGGATGACTATCGTGCCCGCTATGCCCTGTATCGCAGTGACCTCAATCTACAGGCGATGCATGCCTGGTGCCCATGGCTCGTGACCTGGGACGATCATGAGGTCGTGAACGATTACGCCAATTTGCAGGATGGAAAGTTATCCACAGATTTTGTGAATCGCCGGGCGGCAGGCTACCGCGCATTTTTTGAGCATATGCCCCTACGCATGATGGCGCAGCTTGATGAGAACGGGCGATGGCAGGGTCGATTCGTGCAGTGGGCTCATGTGCAAGTGTATGAATCGGTGGATGTTGGTGCTTTGGTCCGAATCCATTTGCTTGATGACCGGCAGTACCGCAGTGTTCAGGCCTGCCCGGTGCCGGGCCGTGGCGGATCAAGGATGGTAGAGAACTGCGATGCGCTGCGCGATCCGGCTCGGACGATGCTCGGGGCCGAACAAGAGGCCTGGTTTGGGCGCCAGACTCGCAGTGCCAGATCTCAATTTAATGTGATCGCCCAGCAAACCCTGTTTGCCTACACCGATAGTCAGCCGGGCCCTGGTGAACGCTTCTGGACCGATGGTTGGGACGGCTATCAGGCGGCCCGCGAAAGGCTGATTGACACCTTGGTGAGTGGTCGTGCGGCCAATCCAGTATGGTTAGGCGGCGATGTGCATACCCACTGGGTTGCAGAGATTCCTGAGCGCTTTCATCGAGCCGGCAGCCCGCAGGTAGGGGTGGAATTCTGCGGCACATCAATCACCTCCCAGGGCGGCTCGCAAGCCAGGTTTGAGGCTACGCTACAGGAAAATCCTCACATCCGGCATGTGGACTCGCGTATGCGAGGCTATGGCCTGGTAACACTGTCGCGCGATAGGCTGATCACGCAGTTGCGTGGAGTCAATGAGAAGCTGCCCGATCCGCCGCGTGTGGATCAGGCTCAGTTCAGATGGCAGGGTCAGGGCCATGTGCTTGAGCGCGAAACATAAGGATCAGCCTCGCGGCTTGTAGAGCAAAGCCCTAGCCCTTGAGCTCCCGCTCCCGCTGACCGTCTGCTGCAAAATCCGCACTGGACATGCTGCCAGTAGCAGCGGGCTGCGGTGTCATGAGGCTCGCAGGATAGTGCTTGGCGAAGTCCTCGAAAATACGTTGCAAAGGCAAATCGTCGAAAGTGCCGTGATCGGCGATGTATTCCATATGGAGTTGCTTGTGCGAGTTATAGGGCTGATAGAGCGCATCACTCGCGCCATCGAATTCGGTGGGCAACACTCCAAATCGCTCGCACAATTCGATGTTAAAGGCAGGCACCGCCTTGACCCAGCGCTCGTCGATCCATAGCGCGCTATATCCGTGATCGTAAAACACATCCGTGCCGCCCATGGCTTCGCGCAGCTTGGCAGTGTTGAGATGGTTCTTCACATCCGCCAGGCCAATGGTGGCAGGAATGCCTACCGATCGGGCGCATGCGGTCAACAAAACCGCCTTGGGTACACACCATCCGTAGCCGGCCTCAACCACACTACTTGCTGCAAAAGCTCCGGGGGACATGCTGATCCGGTAAGGGTCGTAGCGAACTTGATCACGGACTGCGTAAAACAGCGCTACCGCCTTTTCGCGATTACTGGCTTGCGTTCCGACAGTTGCGAGGGCCCGATCAACGAATCCCCGCACGTGCTCAGAGTTGAAGTCGAAAAAGGTTGTAGCGTTCAAGTGCGAGGCTGTCATCATCACCTGATGATCGCAGAATTCACGCCTGCGCGCAGCCCCCCGATGAATACACCCAGCTCTCAGTAATCACACTCCCATTGGATTCATGAAGCCCAGGTCGCGTGCGCTGCCGAAATTGGTGAGGTTAGGAAACACATCGTTAAGCTGGCCTTCAGTCAATCCAAACCAGCGAGCCATTGTTGCTGCATATTGGTCCACTGAGGTGACTGGGATCAAGCGCCCCTGGCCCACGTCGTCGTTGGTATTGACTCCGGTGATCGGGAATCGACCATACAGATCCTTGCCTCGCACCGCCCCGCCGCTGATGAAATGGTGCGAACCCCAGCCGTGATCGGTGCCGTCACCGTTGCTGGTCAAGGTACGCCCAAAGTCTGAAGCAGTGAAAGTCGTGACTTGACTGTTGACACCGAGCGCAGTGGTGACGCGGTCGAAGTAAGCCATCGCCTGGCCAAGCCGCGTCATGAGGTTGCGGTGATTGGTGTTTTGCGCATCATGGGTGTCGAAGCCGCCGATTGATACGAAGAACACCTGACGTCTTGCTCCCAGCGCACTGCGCCCGCCAATGATTCGCGCCACCGTCGCCAGTTGTGCAGCCAATGAATTGGACTGCGTGGTACCTGGGACATTGGGTACGGCTTCGATGCCGCTTGAGGGCAGCATCCCCGCGCTGAGCGCCGCTTGTGCATTGATCGCACGTGCGGTGACTCTTGAGTATTCTTTTTCCAGAAGATTGGTGCGATCCCCGGTGATCAGGGTGCGCAGCGCGGCAGGCGCGGTGCTTGATCCGAAAAGCGTGCCTGTCAAACCGCCCACCGCAATTGCACCTGAGCCTGTGACCTGATACTGCACCGTGGATTGACCTGAGAGCCACACTGCGTTGCCCGCTGCCGAAATGCAGGTAAAGGTGGTCTGGCTATTGGTGCTGGCCAGAAGATCTCCCATCCGGCCGCCCCAACCGTAGCGAGCGCCTTCAGGCGCATACGCCTGCCAGGTGGACTGCTGATCATTGTGGGAGAACAAACCACGCGGCAGCGGCACTGAGCGCGCGTTGAACTGCGCTTTGGTGGTGGGCGCGATTAGCGGGCCAACATTGGGCACGATTGCCAGGCGGCCCGCATTAAAAAGAGCCTGAAGATCGGTGAGGCTCGGATGCAGGGCAAAGCTGCGCCCAGACTGCAGCGTGTTCGGAACGATATCGAGTACTCCGCCAACAGTGCCTGGTGCGCCCAGGGTGATCGGATCGGGAGGCGTTGAGCGGATGCGCTGATACTCTGCCCATGAGGTGGCATCCGTGGCCAGCACAGTGTTGCCATGATCATTGCCGCCGAACATGAACAGGCAAACCAGCGCTTTGTAATCGCTTGATTGTGCTGCGGCAGCGTTCATCATGGCCAGATTCATGGCAAACGGAGTCGCCACACCGCTAACGGCTGAAAGGCGAGCGGCAAGCCGCATGAATTCACGGCGTGAAGCATTCGTGGTGCGCATAATGATTTACCTTTGGACCAGAAAGTCAGGGGAAGCGACCGCCAGAAAGAATCCCAGCATGACGCGATTGCGCCGCGCAGTATCGGCAGCGCTGGCAGGTGAGGCAGGAACAGCAACGCTGGCAATTGCATCGCGAATCAAGGTGCGAGTTGCGGCGGTCATTTGCCCGCCAAGCAGCGCAGTATCGATGCTCTCGACCAGCACCGTGGCGTCATTGGCCACTTGTATGAATGGTGCATAGTCGGGCTGGATGTCGCGAGGCGAACCGCTCCCCGCACCGTTTTGTATCACCGAGCGCATGAAGTTGAGATAGCCCACAGTCGAGGTTTCATGCACGATCTGCATTTCCGGGGCCACCAGATTTGCACTCGCAAGCGCAGTGTTTGGTGCGATGTAGCCTGGCCGATAAAAATTGAATACCGATGGTGAGCGCATCGGCGTTTGCCCCAGTGCGTTGACGACATCGTCGGTGCTGCCCAGCAAGAAGCGGCCCGAGCTTGATCGTGCATTGGTTGCGCGCAAGAATGCAGCCAGGCGCAAGACCGGTTCACGAACCTTGCCCCAGTTTGTGCTGGCCACACGGCTCGTGCTGCGAGCTTCCGGGTCTGTCAGGATGGCTGTGACCACCGCTTTGAGATCGCCCCGCACACCTTGTCCATTGTTTGCCCATACTGCGCTGACCCGTGCAACATAGGCTTGTGATGGATTGCTGGTCACCAGGCGTTGGATCAGCTGCTTGCCTATGAAGGGACCAACGTTCGGATGATTGGCCAGGCGATCCAGTGCGACCGCCAGACTGGCTTGAGGTGAAGCCGAGGTCTGTGCGCCTATTGAAACCCCGAGAAACTGTTTTTGTGCGGTGGAATGAAACTTCGGGTAAGCCTGCATGGCTTGCACCATCCGATTCGGATCGGCAGTATTTCCAAAAAACCGGTTATCCGTCTGGTCGGGGCCGGCCCAGGAAAAGCCGGTGAACACCTTGGCCAGTCCTGTGACATCCTCGTTAGTGTAGGTTTCGATAGGCTCGTTGCGTGAATCCAGCTTGACCGTGCCATCCGGATTCAGTTCATACAGGCCAATTGTGAAGAGCTGCATGACTTCGCGGGCATAGTTCTCATCAGGCACCCGGCCTCGGCTCGGGTCTTCCTTCTGATTGCGCAGATGCGAGAGATAGAGTCCCATGACAGGATGCAGGCTGACATCCTCGATGAGCTTGCGATAGTTGCCAAAAGCATTGGCGCTCAGCATGTCGTAGTAATGCGCAACGCCACGCAACTGCCCGTTCACATTGTCATCCACCAGCGAGACCACAAATATCTGCGAAAGAGCAAATGCAATGCGTTGACGCAGCTCATCATCGCCCGTGACAGCAGCCTTCCAGAAGGCTTCATGAATCAGGCTGCTGGATGGATTGGTGCCACTGGGCAGCGCAGCCGCTTGCTCATCGAAATAGCGCAGATGACTGCTGGCAGGCTTTTTTTCCTGATCAGTAATCCAGCCGGTCATGCCCAGGTTCATGACCTGATCGACTGCGCCGGGCTTGGCGCCAAATGAGGCTTGCGAAACAAATTGCGAGCCTTCGTTCTTGCTTACCGGAACATCCAGGGTCGGCTCAGTCGGCGTGGTGGCTACCGCATTGTCGGAATTGTTGCCAGTAGCCGAACCGGTGCTGCTGCCACCGCCGCCTCCGCAAGCACTTAGGAGAGCCAGTAAGGTGAGGCCTGCAGCACAGCGCAATTTCAGGGCAAGCAGCGATTCTCTGCTGCTGGGGGGGATGGAGATCCCGGGAATCATGGGGGTCATGTTGTCCTCGTATTGGTCATGACCCTGGCTTGAATGAATATGTGATTTTTTCCGCATTTTGCATCACTCGGTATCACCCAAGGGGCCCGGGAACCGGATGCTCGATGGCCGCTGCTGAATTGGCGATGAATGGTCGATATCGCCGCCATAAGTGGTCGGTGCAGGGTAGACGCGGGCTCTGACAGACGGAGCGGGTAAGATCAGCTTATCTTGATCAATTCTTCGCCAGCCTTGTCAGCCTCCGTTCTCCAGCGCACTGCATTGTTTGCTGCCTTGGCCATCGTGATTATCTGGGGGGCAAACTTCAGCCTGCAAAAAGCTATTTTTGGTGCCGTGGGGCCTGGCGGTTTTTTGTTTGTCCGCTACATGATCATGCCGGTAGCTGCCCTGGCTTTGATGCTCTGGGTTTATCGTTTGCGCTGGCCCAAGGTGAGTTTTGCTGACCTGGTGCGTTTGTTGTGGTTGGGCTTTCTTGGTCACGCAATTCATGTTTCGATGGTGACTTACGGTATCTCCTGGTCAACCGCATTTTCAAGCAGCCTGATCCTGGCCTGCGGGCCGGTGTTTACCCTGCTGATCCTGCGCTGGCAGGGGGTAGAAAAGCTGTTACCCTTCCAGGTGGGTGGGGTAGCGCTCGCCTGCCTGGGGGTTGTGGTGTTTCTGTCCGAAAAGCTGCTGGGTGCGCGATGGCAGGCTACTGGTGGAGACTTGATGTTGTTATCCGCGGCGGCCCTGTTTTCTTACTACACCGTGGCGAGTAAACCCCTGATTGAACGCTATGGCGGTGTACCGGTAATTGCCTATTCGATGATTGCGCCCAGCCCCCTCATTGTGTTGGCTACGGCCCATAGCGCAGTGCAGGTGAATTGGGCTGCAGTGAGCCCTGGAGTCTGGCTGGCTTTACTATGGGCCGTGTTGGTGTCAGCGTTTGCGGGATGGCTGATCTGGGGTTGGGTGAATGCCGTACGGGGAGTGGCCCGCACCGCGCCTCTCATGTATCTGATGCCGCCGGTAGCGGCCGTGTTTGCATGGTTTGTTGAGGGTGAGCGCTACAGCACCATCAAACTGGTCGGCGCAGGCATCACATTAGCGGGGGTTGCACTGGCCCAGTTTGGGGGCAACAAACCCCGGGCTGCGGAAGCGGTGATTGATTGAAACTGCGGATCAAGACCGCTGATTAAGGGCGTGATAAGCAGGCCTGCATTGAGCCTTAAAAACGATCACTATCCCGGGCGAGATAAAACCACTCGCGGCCTAGAGCAGCATTGGCGTTTGGAAAGACGATGCAGCCACTATGCTGAGCATGTAAAGCGGTGCCATCGGCACGGGTACCGATCAACTCGCCCGCTTTGACCCGGTCAAAGGATTGCCAGGGGCGGAAAAATACATCGTCGGTATGAGCGCGATCCTGCACCTCAATCAGCTCAAGTACCTCATGATCTATCGCGGGCGGTGCAGGCGAATCGATCAACCCCAGATGGCCCAAGGCTCGCAACAGCGACTGCTCCGCGATCGCCGGTGCCTGAGGGTCTGCATGGTTGCCGCATTCGACAGTGATCGCGTATCCGCCCACGCTGCGCATGAACTCGGTTGTGCCAATGCCATAAGCAATATGGGTATTGATCATTGATCCAGTCACGCCTAGCGCAGTGCGGCGAGCTACGCCTTGTGCAAAGGCCTCCAGCCAACCGAACACCACGCGCTTCAAGCCCATGGCTTGAGCTAATGCCTCTTCTTGCGCAGCCAAGCCAAAGGGCTCCAGCGGCCCGGAATTGTTGCGCGGGCCAAGGAACACAAAAGGCTCGCCTTGTGAGGTGAAGGAGTGCAAATCGAGCAAAGCATCATGCTGCTGCAAAAGCGGCGCCAACACATTGGCAATCCGGTCCTCATTTTGTTCAATCACCACAGCCGGACGAAAATCCCGGTTGAGGTTTCGCTCGCCTTCTCTGGTTGCTTTGGCATAGGCCAACGGGTTGGTGATGGGCACAAGCGTCAGGCTGCCACGAATGAGCTTGAGTGTGCCTTGCTCAAAGCGCTTCATCACCGCCTGGATGCCCTGAGTTCCGCAAGTTTCATTGCCGTGTACAGCGCCGAGTACGATCAGCCGGGCGCCTGGAGCCAACGCATGAAATTGATGCACCTGAATTGGTGCGCCAGGAGTTGGAGAGTTCATCATCATGCCTAGAAATCTGTGCTCACAGTGGAGCGGGTAAAAGTGTCGTTATGGTCGATCAGGGCATCAAGCGCTTTGGCCGCCTGCGCTTCATTGGCGCGCGCAATCGCCTGGGCGATATCGGCATGCAAACGCGCCATCTCGCTCAGATCGTCGGCTTGTTGGTGGTGCATGTACCAAAAGCGGCGCGATAGGCCATGCATTAATCCCATCGCCGCGGCGGCAAACTCATTGCGCGAAGCAACAAGCGATAGATCATTGAACTCCTTGTCGGCGCGCATGAATCGGGACGGATCGCCCGATTTGGCAGCTTTGGAAAACTCATTGGCCAAATACTGAAATCGCTCGCGCTCAGAAGCGGTGCCGCGTCGTGCTGCGCAGGTCATGATCAGCCGCTCCACTTCACGCCTAGTTTCGAGTAAACGCAGTTGCATCTTGACATCGATCTGCGATACCAGAATGCCGCGCTGCGGGAGGACCAACACCAAATGCTCGCGGGCCAGGCGTTGCAAGGCTTCACGCACCGGGGTGCGGCCAATGCCCAGCATCGCCGAGAGACCCGCCTCACTCAAGGCCTGCCCGGGGCGCAGTTCGAGTTTGACAATCATGTCTTCGATCTGGGTGTAAGCCTGCTGCGTCAATGATTTCGGTAGCTCGGCCACTTTTTGTCTGGCAGCCTTGCTTGGGGCAGGGGGTCGAGTGGTGAGCGGCATATCAGCCGGTAAGTGTGCCATGAAAAGCCGCATTGACGATCCGCGCATAGGCTTCGTTTACTCCTGCTGCGGGGTAGGCCTTGGCGAGCCGAGTCACGGCCAACCCTTGTTCAATCAATTGACCAAGCTGGCCGGCCTGAATCCCAAACTCGCGCAGGTTGGTGCGCAGGCCGACTTTCGCGATCAAGTCGCGTACCAGCGCCGCGGCCTGCGAAGGCGCTGCGGGTGCTGCACCGGCCGCAACGGAAACGCTACCCGCTTGCGCAATCCACCCAAGCTCCTCGGCTCGTTCCTCCAGCAAGGCATCCATCACATAGGGTAAGAACACGGCATTGGTGCTGCCGTGGGTGTCGTGGGTTACGCCTGCCAGGGCATAGGCCAGCCCATGCACTGCATGGAGCCCGGCTGAGCCATAAGACAAGGCAGCATAGACACTCGCGTAAGCCAACATACGACGCGCCTGGGGGTCGTGGGGATGCTCCATCGCTACCGGCAATGCTTTAAAGATCCATTGGATTGCCTGAAGCGCCAGTGGCATGGTCAGGGCATTGCGTCCGCTATAGCCGGGATCTGGATCAAGGCCGGTATCGAAGTCTTTCCCATCCTTGGTAATCAGGGATTCAATCGCGTGAGTCAGCGCATCAATACCGGCATCTGCGGTCACGCGCGGCGGACACGAGTAGGTGAGTTCGGGATCAATTAATGCAATTTTTGGCCGCAGTCCGTTGCCCATCACCGCTACTTTGGTCGGGCTTGCCGGGTCGACGAGGATCGTGCCTGGCGTGATCTCCGAGCCCGTTCCGGCAGTGGTGGGAATCGCCACCAGTGGCAGGGGTTCTTTGGGCCAGCGGGACTGACCGACCAGCTCCCGGATCGGGCATTGCAAGGCAAGGGTCAGGCACAAGGCTTTGGCCAGATCAATATTGCTTCCTCCGCCAAGTGCGATCACATGGTCAAACGGGTTGGCTTGAAGATCAGGTGAAAGCTCGCGTGTCGCTTGGTCGCACAGGGTAACTGTGGGATCAGGTTCGCCGTCATCGAATACCCGCACGGATATCCCATTCAGGCTTAAGGAATCTACCAAGGCTTTCACCCATGGACTGGATTGGCTAAAAAATCGATCGGTCACAAGCAAGGCATGGCGCCAGCCTTGAGCGGCCAACAAAGGGGCGGCCTGGCGAATCGCGCCATCGGCAATCACCAGGCGTGAGGGTGCGCAAAAGAAGACGGGTTGGGCCAGGTGGGCATCAAAATGTTCCCCGGGTCTGGTGGTAGTGGCGGGGCTTGGGCAATCAGGGGCTTGATTCAAATCGCTTCTCCTATTAACATCGAATCAGGATATTACTAATATATTACTGACATGCGGAGTGATGGTCCATGATGAATGAAAAGCAACGGATGTTTCGTGAGCGCTACCGCGAGCGGATCAGCCCCTACTACCACGGGCTGTTGCATATTGGCGTGATGTATTCCTGCGGCATCGCTGCGTTGTGGTACTGCGTTCAGCAATTGGATGCACCATCCTGGGAGTGGCTGCTGATTCTTCCGGTGGCGATCGCTGGCAATTTTGTCGAGTGGGGCATGCATCGGTATGTCATGCACCGGCGCATTGATGTGTTTGCGCTGCGCGCAATCTACGAACGTCATACCCGTGAACATCATCAATACTTTACCGATAACGAACCCACCATCAATACGGTGCGCGAATTCCGGATCGTGTTTTTCCCGTGGCGGGTGCTCATTGTTTTGGGGGTGTTTGGCTCGAGCCTGGGCTGGGTCGCGGCGCAACTGTGGAACGCGAACGCAGGTTACATCCTGTTCATGACCATGATCGGCCATTACCTGGTGTATGAAACCTTCCATTTTTGCTGCCACGTTCCTGAAAACAGCATCGTGCGCAATTTGCCGCTGGTCAATACGATCCGTCGGCATCACACCGCGCACCATAACCAGGGGATCATGATGCATCTCAACATGAATCTCTCCTTGCCGATTGCGGATTGGTTCATGGGCACCAGCGATTTGAAGCGTGGTTTGCTAGGGCATCTTTTTAATGGATACAACCAAGCCCATGTTCGCGCCGAGCTCAAGCCAGTGATTGAACGCTTTCGGACTCGCCAGGTCCAGGATCAGCGGGTCAGCCTCGACGGCCCATTGCTTACATCAGACGAGGAGAGGGCTATCGCCACAGGAACCTGATCTGGTTTCGCCCCAGGCTTGCCTTGGGGTGTTTGAGTTTTCCCATATAAATAAGACGGAGACACGAATGAACACATCATCAAGGCGCAAGATCATTCAGGGGGCAGGGCTGGCGGCCACGGGCGCAATCGCTGCCCCGGTGCTTGCACAAGATCAATCGGGCCTGCGCTGGCGTATGGCAGCCAGTTTTCCACGAGCGCTCGAGACTTGCTATGGATCTACATCCGATATGTGCAAGCGTATCGGCGAGCTCACCGATGGGCGCTTTAGAGTCACGCTTCATGCACCGGGTGAACTGGTGCCAGCGCTTGAGGTGATGAAGGCAGTCAGTGGTGGTTCAGTTGAATGTGGTCAGGCATTCTCATCGTTTTACTTCGGGGTCAATCCAGCATTCATTTTCGATGCTGGCTTGGCGTTTGGATTGAATCCACGTCAGCAAAATGCCTGGATGTACCAGGGCGGTGGCCTAGAGCTGGTTCGTGAGTTGTACGCTAAATATGATTGCTACCCGATTCCAATCGGTAACTTTGGCGTGCAGATGGGCGGATGGTTTCGCCGCGAGATCAAGAGCCTGGCGGATCTCAAGGGGCTCAGGATGCGGATTGGCGGATTCGGCGGCATGGTGATGAGCCGGATGGGGGTATCGCCCCAGCAATTGGCCGGTGGCGAAATCTATGCCGCGATGGAAAAGGGCGTGATTGACGCAGCCGAGTTTGTGGGCCCGTTTGACGATGAAAAGCTGGGGCTCAATAAAGTTGCGCCGTTCTACTACGCGCCTGGCTGGTGGGAAGGCAGCGCTCAAATGACCGCACTGGTGAATTTGAAGAGTTGGCAAAGTTTGCCCAAGGCTTTTCAGAACGCTTTTGAGGTCTCAGCAGCAGAGGCCAACATGAGCATGTTGTGCCGCTATGACGCGAAGAACCCTGCCGCAATGCGCAGCCTGATTGCCAAAGGAACACAGCTTCGCTGGTTCCCGCGCGATGTGATGGATACCGCATTCAAGACGGCCAACGAGTTGTTTGATGAGCTGTCGGACAAGAACGAGGACTTCAAGAAGATTTACGTGTCTTGGCGAAAATTCCGCGATGAGCAAACCGCTTGGTATCAGGTGGCCGATCATTATCTGGATAACTACACTTTTAATGCCTTGAAGCGGCGCACCTGAGTTCAGTGGGTGAAGATGCCTTGGGTCCGAGCCCAGCAATGCGCTGCGGCGAGGTCCCAAAGCGCCGAGCCAACTGATTTGAATAGCCAGGGCAGGTGCGGCATGAGCAGGATGCTAGATGCAGCGCCTGGGGTTTGAGTGTGCGTAAGCACTTGGTGTAAAGGCAGGACCTGTTCCCAGCCGATTTGCGCTTGTAGTAAATCGCCAGCTTCAGCTTTGCAGCCCTCAAGTGTGTCGACAATGATGTGGCAGCTTCGCACTAGCTGGGCATCGACCTCGGCCATGGTGCTGGTAAATGCACCGATTGCGCAGATCATTGCATCGTTGCGAATTGGAGCATGCAAGACCGGGGTTGCACTGCTGGTTGCGGCCACAATTACCGATGCCTGGGATACGGCTTGTAGGGACCCATCCAGTCGGGCCTGTATGCCCAAGCTTTGAGCCAAGGCCAGCAGCTCATCGCCGGAGTGAACATTGCGGGTCTGAATGGTGCAGCTCTTCTGATCGAGCAATGCTGCAAAGGCTTGCAGATGAGCCCGGGCCTGCGCGCCTGAACCAATGATATGCAGCGGACCCTCAGTTCCAGTTCCCTGGGGTCGGGCGAGCTTCACGGCCAATGCAGAAAGGGCAGCGGTGCGGCGCAGTGTTACCACTTCACCATCAAGCATCGCAAGTCGTTCGCCTGTTCTTGCATCCATGACCAGCACGGCCGCTTGAACTGCCGGCAGCCCTGGCGAGGCTAGTGTCGTTAACTGATCGGTCGGCTTACGATTGCCCAGATGTACCGTGACGGTTTTCACCACCGCGAGTTGCTCGTCGGCAGCCGGCATGGTCAGTAACAGGCCTCTTGGCTCGCCAGCAAGATCAACCCGTGTGCGTATCGGGCACTGAGTTATTCCGCGTGATTGGGCAAGTAGCACTTCTTCTAGTGCTTCGAGCATGCCTGACCAGGGCAAGGCGGCTTCGGTGGCTGAGTGATCAAGGATTTTCATGAAGGTTGTTTATGGTCTAAATAACATTCGCTTCGGGGTAAGCTTGGCCGGTAAGAATGCGCTCCACCGAAAGGGGTGTCAGGTCCAGCGTGCGGTAATTGCCGAATAGAATCAACTCCGCAAGCCCACGGCCCGCTGCTGCGCAGTGTTGCAGGCCATGCCCGCTAAATCCGTTCATGAACACCATGTTATTGCAGGCCGGATGCAGACCCAAAAGCGCGTTGTGATCCAGTGAGCATACTTCGTAGTACCCGGCCCAAGCGCGCAGCATACGAAGAGCTTCGAATGCAGGTACACGATGCGCCAGGGCCGGCCATACCTTGTCCTCAAATTGATGCAGGTCGGGTTCCAGTGGCAAATCGTCAGGATCGGCTTCATTCTTGCCCGGTGACCAGCCACCGATAAAAAGATCGCCGCTTGTGCCTTCGCTTCGAAACCAGACCCCGCTTGGATCGATTACCAGGGGAGTCGAGCCGATAGCACTTGCGCAGCGCATAACGAACACTGTGCGGCGGCGCGCGAAGACAGGCAGCTTGATATCGACCATATCCGCGATCTGCCGAGCCCACGGGCCCGCAGCGTTAACGAATACGCGTGCCTCGATATGATCAGAGCCTTCAAGCGACTGGTCCAGGAGTGCGCTGGTGATTGAGGGGCCACGTTTGGTCAATCCAATGACGCTGGCTTTGACACTTCGCGCCCCGAGGCTCAATGCCTTGGCTCGAAGCGCGGCGGCATAGCTATAGCCATCAAACCATCCTTCGCCACCCAGCCCCAAGCTGGCAAGCGCGATATCGGAAGAATTGATCCAGGGCAAACGCTGGCTCAGCTCGGCTGGGCTCAACGCGATGATTGGAGCATGCAGGCTTTGTTGGACCTCGATATTGTGCTGCAGCGTGGTACGGCCAGCAGCACTCGCAAGAAACAGGTAGCCCCCTTCACAAAACTGAATATCAGGTGGTGCCTGTCCCGCGATGGTGAGTTCATCCGCTGCACCCAGCAGGGTTTGCAGACCAAACTGGGACATTTGAATATTGAGCAGTGTACTGAACTGCTGCCGGATTGAGCTCGCTGAGCGCGCAGACGATGCCTGCGAAAAACTGGGGTCGCGCTCAACAATAATGATGTTGACCTTGGGGTCGAGTTGTTTAAGAAACATCGCCAATGCCGAACCCATTGCGGCACCACCGATGATGCAAATATCGGTCTTCATCATGCTGAGGATGATAGCCTGGGCTCGCACTACACAGGTTTGAATCACGCGTAGAAATAAATAAACCCTGCCTCTTTCGAGAGCAGGGTTCTGGTTGACGCTTGGGCCTTTACGAGCAAGCTCGTTAGACCCCGGCCGACAGGGATTACATATCCATGCCGCCCATGCCGCCCATACCACCCATGCCGCCACCAGGCATACCGCCGCCTGCAGCTTTATCTTCAGGAGCTTCAGCGACCATGCAATCAGTAGTCAACATCAGCGAGGCAACCGACGCGGCATTTTGCAATGCTGTGCGGGTGACCTTGGTAGGGTCAACAACACCCATCTCAAGCATATCGCCGTAGGTTGCGTTCGCAGCGTTGTAGCCAAAGTTTCCTTTGCCTTCCAACACTTTGGCCACCACCACGCTTGGCTCGTCGCCAGCGTTTTGCACGATCATGCGAAGCGGCTCTTCGATTGCACGCAAAACGATTTTCACGCCTGCGTCTTGATCTGCATTGTCGCCTTTGACGCTGATATTGGCGCGAGCGCGCAGCAATGCAACGCCACCGCCAGCCACAATGCCTTCTTCCACAGCTGCGCGGGTAGCGTGCAGTGCGTCTTCAACACGGGCCTTCTTCTCTTTCATTTCCATTTCGGTGGCTGCACCGACGCGGATCACTGCAACACCGCCGGCCAGCTTGGCCACACGTTCTTGCAGCTTTTCGCGATCATAGTCGCTGGTGGCTTCGTCGATCTGGGCGCGGATTGCCTTGACGCGCGCTTCGATGTTCTTGCCTTCGCCTGCGCCATCGATGATGGTGGTGTTTTCCTTGCCTACTTCGATGCGCTTGGCGCGACCGAGTTCGGCCAACGTGGCCTTCTCAAGGGTCATGCCGGTTTCTTCGGCGATCACTGTGCCGCCGGTCAGGATGGCCATGTCTTCGAGCATCGCTTTACGGCGATCACCGAAACCAGGAGCCTTGACTGCAACAGTCTTGAGAATGCCGCGAATGTTGTTGACCACCAAAGTAGCCAGCGCTTCGCCTTCAACTTCTTCCGCAACGATCAGCAGTGGGCGGCCAGCTTTGGCAACTTGCTCGAGGATCGGCAGAAGATCACGGATGTTGCTGACTTTTTTGTCGTGCAACAGGATGAACGGATCATCCATCACAGCGATTTGCTTGTCGGGGTTGTTAATGAAGTAAGGCGACAGATAGCCGCGGTCAAACTGCATACCTTCAACAACATCGAGTTCGTTGTTCAGTGACTTGCCGTCTTCAACGGTGATCACGCCTTCTTTTCCAACCTTCTCCATAGCTTCACTGATGATCTCGCCGATCTCAATATCGCTGTTGGCAGAAATCGAACCCACCTGGGCGATTTCCTTGGTGGTGGTGCAAGGCTTGCTGTGCTTGCGCAATTCTTCGGTAAGCGACACTACGGCCTTGTCGATACCGCGCTTCAGATCCATCGGGTTCATGCCAGCGGCGACATACTTCATGCCTTCGCGGACGATCGCCTGGGCCAGCACTGTGGCGGTGGTTGTACCGTCGCCAGCGTTGTCCGAGGTCTTGGAAGCTACTTCCTTGACCATCTGGGCGCCCATATTCTGGAACTTGTCCTTGAGTTCGATTTCCTTGGCTACCGATACGCCGTCTTTGGTAACGGTAGGGGCGCCAAAGGAGCGCTCCAGCACCACGTTACGGCCTTTGGGGCCCAGGGTGACTTTAACTGCGTTGGCCAGAATGTTCACGCCTTCAACCATGCGGCTGCGTGCATCATCGCCGAAAAATACTTGCTTAGCTGCCATTTGTTGCTAACTCCGTCTAATTTCTAAAAAGGATTACTGCACGATCGCCATGATGTCTTCTTCGCGCATCACCAGCAGTTCATCGCCGTCAACTTTGACGGTTTGGCCGCTGTACTTGCCGAAGAGCACCTTATCGCCGACTTTGACGGCAAGGGCACGCACTTTGCCGTCATCGCCTACTTTGCCTTCGCCTACAGCAAGGATTTCACCTTGATCGGGTTTTTCGGCTGAATTTTCGGGAATGACGATGCCCGACGCGGTTTTGCGCTCGCTATCAAGGCGCTTGATGATCACGCGATCGTGCAAAGGACGCAGTTTCATGAGGAGCTTCTCCTAAAGGTCTGAAAATAAGGTTAAGGATCCAGGGTCAAAAGATTGTTAGCACTCAACCCGAGAGAGTGCTAATAGTAGCGGGTTTGAGAGGTTTTTTCAATTCCTGGCAGGCCTCTGGGGGAATAGCTGTACACTTCAGCGCAGCAAGGGCTAGCTCCCTGGCTTTATATATAGACCAAGATATTTGACTGGAGGAGACATGAGTTTGAAGAAATCCGCAGCAGCATTGCTGGTCGGTATTACCCTCGGCAGCGCGGCGGGCTTGGTAAGTGCGCAAGAGCGTCTGACTGTCTGGTTTACCAAAGGGTTTTACCCGGCGGAAGACAAAGCGCTTGAAATCATGATTTATCGGTTCGAGCAGAAGTACAACGTAAAAGTTGACCTTTCGCTGTACGCCACCCAGGACATCATCCCCAAAACAGTAGCGGCGCTGGATTCCAAGTCGCCCCCCGATCTGTCCTTCGGCGTGACCTACGATTTCCAGGTGGCAGGCAAGTGGGCAAGCGAAGGCAAGCTGGTTGATCTGACCAGCATCATCAATCCGATTAAAGACAAGTTCCTGACCAACACGATATCCACCGCGTTCCTGCAAGGGCCGGACGGCAAGAAATCGTATTACGCGATGCCCGTGTATCAGCAGACCATCCATATCAATTACTGGAAGGACATGCTGGAGGAAGCTGGCTTCAAGGAAAGCGATATTCCCAAGGGTTGGAAGGATTACTGGAACTTCTGGTGCGACAAGGTGCAGCCCGCACATCGCCAGAAAACCGGCAAGCGTACCTTCGCCATCGGCAATCCGATGGGCGTGGACTCCACCGATTCGTTCTTCAGCTTCCATCAGTTCATGTTGGCTTACAACGTGCAGCTGGTCGACGATAACGGCAAGCTGCTTGTCGACGATCCCAAGAACAAGGCGGGTATTGCCAACGCATTGCGCGACTACACCGATTTGATCAACCGCGGATGCTCACCCCCTTCGTCGATCAACTGGAAAGATCCCGACAATAACGTCGCGATGCACAACAAAACCACCTTGATGACTCACAACGCGACAATTTCGATTGCTGCGAAATGGCTCGATGATTCGAATAACGCCTCGCTCACCGCTGAGCAACGCGCCGCCGCGAAATCGAACTACGAAGAGAAAATCGCAACCACCGGATGGCCCAACAAGCCCGATGGCAAGCCGATGAACTATCTGGCTGCGATCAAGCTGGCTGTGGCCTTCAAGGGTGCCAAGAATGAGAAGCGTGCTCTCGACTTCCTGCAGTTCATGATGGAAGACGCGAACATCATTCCCTACACCGAAGGCACCCTGGGTCGTTGGTATCCAGTGACCAAAGCTGGGGCTGATCGCGAGTTCTGGGTTGATGGCAAGGACAAGCATCGCAAAGTGGTGTCGCAACAGTTTCGTGCGGGTACCGGAACCTTCCCGTTCACCCGTAACTTCCGGTTCACCAACCTGAATAACGAAAACGTGTGGGCTAAAGCGATGAGCCGTGTCGTCAATGACAAGTGGACGCCAGAGCGCGCGACCGATGAGCTGGTAGCACGCGTCAAGCAAGTCGCGGGCTAAGCTGCTGTGAGTAGTGCCAGCGCGACTATGGGCACCGGAGCCGGGGTAAGTTCTGCCCCGGCAGCCGCAAAGAGAAACGGGCCGTTTCGGCCCGCTTCCTGGAATACCACCGGCACCTTGATGGTGTTGCCTTATGTTGTGCTTTTTTTCGGCTTTGTGCTTTACCCGGTGTTCTACGGGTTTTGGCTCGCGCGTCATCCGGAAAGTTATGTGAAGCTGGCGGCGGATCCGATCTTTGGTAAAGCCATCGTCAATTCCGCGCTGTTCCTGCTGGTTGTCGTCAATATCAAGTTCATGCTCGCCCTGTTTCTTTCAGGCTTCTTTGTGCATGAGCGTCGCTGGATCAAATGGCTCGCGGTGCTGTTCATTCTTCCATGGGCTGTGCCTTCAATTCCGACGATCCTCTCGTTTCGTTTCATGCTCAACCCCGAATGGGGCGTGATCAATACCCTGATTTTCAAATTCACCCAGCTCGATGGGCCTAATTGGCTCAATGATCGGTGGATTGCCTTTTCGATGGCTGGCATGGTGCATATCTGGAAATCCTTGCCTTTCTGGACTTTGATTCTTGTCACCGGCCGCCTGGCGATTTCAAAGGATATGTATGAGGCCGCTTCGGTCGATGGTGCGACCCGCTGGCAGCAGTTTCGCTATATCACCTGGCCTTCGATCAAGACCCTTTATTTGACCTGCACCTTGCTGTCGATGATCTGGACACTCGGTGATTTCAACAGTGTGTATCTGCTCACAGGCGGCGGGCCCTCTGATCTTACCCATGTGTTGGCCACCCTCGGCATTCGTTATCTGCGGCTCGATCAAGTGGATATGGCCATGGCAACGATTGTGTGTGCGATGCCCTTTGTGTTGCCTTTGGTGTGGTTCATGATGAAGCGGCTTTCGCGCGGCCCTGATGATCAGTAGACCGACGCCATGAAACTTCGCAATGTGATGAATGAAGCCGGTCTGTGGTTGATTGGTATCCCGGTGTTTTTATGGACCGTGGCGCCGATCTATCACATGATGCTGTTTGCATTTTCCAGCAAGGACAGTGCATTTTCCGGCAAGCTTTGGCCCGATGATCCCACCTTGCGAAACTTCCAGTTGGTGTTCGAGCAAAAGCACCACTACCTGAATTATTTCTGGCAGCAGTTGGCTTCAAGTGTGTTGATTGCCTTTGCCACCGGCATGTTGACCCTGATCGTCGCCACCGGTGCTGCTTTTGCGATCAGCCGGCTGCGTGTGCGGGGCGGGCGCTTCATCATGAACGCCGCGTTGTTCACCTATTTCATCCCGGCAGCGTTTCTCGCAGTGCCGATGTATAAGGCGATGGGCACTTACGGCTTGCTCAACACTCGCTGGGCGCTGATCATTGCAATGGTGACCTTGGCGGCCCCGTATGCGATTTGGGTGCTCAAGCAAGCCTCTGACAAACTGCCGCTGGAGCTCGACGAGGCCGCGATCATGGACGGGGCCAGCGCATGGCAGTTGTTTCGCCTGGTTTATCTGCCTCTAATGACACCTTCCATGGTTGCGATTGGCACCTATGCGGTCCTGCTGGCCTGGAATGAATACCTCTACGCCTTTTTGCTGTTGTCCGATGAAAAAACCGTACCACTTTCGGTAGCGCTTGGCCTGTTCATGGCGGCCGATGACTCACCCTGGGAACTCCTTATGACGACAGGCTTGGTCTATGCCTTGCCGCCAGCGGTGATTTATTACACCTTCAAAAAATACATGGTTTCGGGCCTGACAGCCGGGGCGGTCAAGAGCTAAGCTTCAGGGCTTGAGTACTTTTGAAGGGAATCGACTATGGCGATTAGCACATGCGATCTGCTCGACGAATTGGGCAATGCTGCCCAAGTATTGCCAGGGGATTGGCGCAGCCTGGGCGGCCTGAGTGCCTTTGAAGGTATCGCGGTCACGGTGAAGTGTCATGAAGACAATTCACGCATCAAGGAGTTCAGTCAGCAACCCGGGCACGGCAAGGTGTTGGTGGTTGATGCCGGCGGTTCAAGGCGCTGCGCATTAGTGGGTGATGTGATTGCTGCCGACCTGTTGAAGCAGGGCTGGGTCGGAGTCATTGTGGATGGTTGTGTGCGCGACAGCGCGGTGCTTGCGACCTTGGGTCTGGGCGTGATGGCGCGAGCTGTAGTGCCGCGCAAGTCCGAGCGCAAAGGTGAGGGGCAGCGCGATATCGCAATCTCGATCGGTTCAGCGCGAATTGCGCCTGGCGACCGGATCGTTGCGGATGCCGATGGCGTGGTGGTGGTGCCTGCTCAAGGGTGACCCACAGTAAAGTCATTGCGCCCGCTTTTGTCCTGACCGCGCAAAAGCCAAAGCGGCCGCTGCGCAAAGGCGACAGGTATTCCGCTCGCACCTTCAATCGGATTGAGACCACGTTCGAATACACTGCTTGCGGGCATAAATCGCAAGGCCACACCCGCCCGGCGTTTGGTGGATACATTGCGTGCGGCACCATGAATCATGTGCACATCATGCAACGACATCTGGCCGGCCTTTAACTCGATATCAACCGCTTGAGACTCATCAAAGCTTGCAGCATCGGTGCTGTCTGACAACACCAGTTCTTCGCTGCGTTCCTCATGAAGATGCGGATGGGTGATGGCGGCCCGATGCGAACCCGGAATCACCCGCAGACAACCGTTCTCCACTGTTGAATCATCCAACGCCACCCAAACCGTACAGGTCGCCAGTGGCCGGATCGGCCAATAATGACCGTCTTGATGCCACGGGGTCAGCAAGCCATCGCCTTGCGGTTTGCAAAACACATGACATCCCCAGAGCACGATATCCGGGCCGATCACTTGCTCAACCATATCAAGAATTGCCGGGGTACAGGCGAGGTCAAAAAAGCGGGAGTCGCCCTTCACCCCTTCACCGTTGTCCTCGCAGCCTGCGCGCCGAACGATATGGGCACTCACCAGCTTTTCAGGGCGCACACCCGGGTTATGCCTGATGAGATCCTCAAGCGCCTGCCGCATATGCGCCAGATGATCATGCGTCAAACGATATGGCGCTATGAGATAGCCTTGTTCACGATAGGTGAGGATCTGCGCTGTGCTGAGCATGATCGAATCAGGGGCGGTCAATGGAAAGACTGAGTGTACGGCCCTCTTGCACAATCCGAAAGCGGCGAAGCACGTCCATGCCGAGCAGGGCTTGGTTCCTCATGTGCGGCAGCGCGGCCATTCGAAGTTGCTGTAGTTCGATGCCGCCAGGCAAGCTCAGATTGGCGCTGTGCATCGAGCCTTGAACTACTCCATTTGCGGTATTGAACTGTTGTTGCCCGAGGATGGGTAACCCAAGGCTTTCAGCCAACGCCGATGGTATCGAGGTCGTTGTGGCTCCTGTGTCGATCAAAAACTCTACGGTTTTACTACCCAGGGGTCCGGAGACCATCGCTTCAACATGAAAATGCCCATCGCGCGCCTGCTCCAAAACCCAGCGGGTTTCATTGCCCTTGAGCACAACCTGAGTTCGCCGGGAATTCTCCCAATGCTGCACGGCACTGAACCCCGCAAAAATCACTGCACCCAGAATCAGCCAAACCAGACCGATCCTGAGCCACGTCCGCAGGCCTTGCGGCGCTTGCATCGCAGGTTTCAGGAACCTGTTTGCGGAGCGGCCTGCGGCACAAACTTCAAAGCCACGCCGTTATTGCAGTATCTCAATCCGGTGGGCTTGGGGCCATCTTCAAACACATGGCCATGATGACCGCCGCAATGACTGCAGTGGTATTCAGTGCGCGGCCAAATCAGCTTGAAGTCGCGGCTGGTCTTAAAGGCGTCAGGAAGCGTCGTGAAAAAACTGGGCCAGCCGGTGCCGCTATCGAATTTCATCGCACTTGTGAAGAGCGGAGCATCACAACCCGCACAATGAAATGTGCCTTCGCGATGCTCATCATTTAAAGGGCTCGAACCTGCGCGCTCCGTGCCCTCATGGCGCAACACATCATAAGCCTGGGGCGAGAGCTTTTCCCGCCACTGCGCATCGGACAAATCAACCTTGTAGTTACTCATCTTGGTGCTTTCATGAAGCAATAATCAAACGCTCAACCGGTACACCATTACGCAGGTGTGATTCGACAATCTCGTCAATATCGTGTTGATCCACATAGGTGTACCAAATCGCTTCCGGATACACCACCATGCACGGGCCCAGCTCGCAGCGATCCAGGCATCCGGCAGTATTGATACGCACCTGACCCTCGCCGTTCAGATCGAGCTTCTTGATCCTCTTTTTGGCGTAGTCGCGCAAGCCATTGGCATCATGAGACGCGCAGCAAGGGCGCATCGAGCCATCGGCTTCCGGCTCGCGCTGATTCGTACAAAAGAAAACGTGATGTTGATAAAAACTCATGCGGGGCTTTCCGTCAGTGTGAGCTCAGGACAGTCGGGATTTGGTGTTTTCCTGCTCTTGCAAGACTCGCCACAATACTTTGCCCGCTCCTGAGCGAGGCAGGCTTGAAGCGAATTCCACGATGCGCGGCACCTTGTAAGCAGCCATATGTTCACGACACCACGCCATAATATCGTCTGCGCTTACCTCCTGCGCATTGGCCCGCTTGATGACCACGGCTTTTACCGTCTCGCCACGCCGCTCATCAAGAGCGGCAATCACGCAGGCCTCCTGAATTGCAGGATGGGCGTACATCATCGATTCGATCTCGGCCGGCCATACCTTGAACCCGGCCGCATTGATCATCCGCTTGAGCCGGTCGGTGATAAAGAAGTAGCCTTCGTCATCGTAGTAGCCCAGATCCCCAGTGCGAAAAAATCGTTTGCCCTCGAGCGTGATAAAGGCCTTTTCGGTAGCTTCAGGATTATTCCAATAGCCATAAAATACCTGTGGTCCACAGGTAATGATTTCGCCTTGCTGATTTGGCCCCAACTGCTGCAAAGTTTCCGGATCAATGATGCGTGAATCAGCATCAGGAGTAGGCACGCCTGCGCATTGTTTTTTCGGGCGATGCACCGGGTTCATGTGCGATGGCGCAGCGGTTTCGGTGAGGCCATAGCCCTCGATATAGTCCAGCCCGGTCAAGGTCTTGAGTTTTTCGGCAACCGCCGCAGGCATGGGGGCTCCGCCACCACCGATCCGCTTCAGGCTGGAAAGATCCACCTCCTCGATACCGGGTTGCGAGAGAAAATCAACAGCCATTGTGGTGATGCATGTCCAGGTGGTGACACGATCCTGCGCAATGATGGCAGCCCCACCTGCCCGGTCCCATCGCAGCATGACTACCGCTGTATGGCCGCCGTAAATCGGCCCGTTCATTCCCGCCTGCATCCCTGTCACGTGGAACATTGGCAAGCTCGCCAGCACGACAGTTTCATCGCCAAGTGTCGGGTTCCAGACCGAGGCCATGACGGTAGTAGCCATGAAGGTTGAGTGGGGGTGAACACACCCTTTGGGCTTTCCTGTGGTGCCTGAAGAGTAGGGCAGCAAGGCATGGTCTGAGGGTTTGGCCAATGCGGGCTCGGGCGTCAGGTGTAGCCCCACGGCGGCCATCCAAAAGTGAAACCGTTGCTTTGAATCGGGTAGCTGTGACGACTTAAGGCGTGCGGCAAGTGCGGCCTCGGGGGCCTGCGCAGCGCTGTGAGATGCCTCGCCAACATAGTCGCTATAAGTCACGACCACTACATCCTCTAGCTGCGTGCTCGTGATGTTTTGCAAAAGGTCTTGTGCCACGATTCCAAGCTTGGCGCCCGAATCTTCGACCACATGGCGCAGCTCATCAGCCAGCAGCATCGGATTGATGGGCACCACCACGGCATCAGCGCGCAAAATCGCGTAATAGCCCAGGACAAACTGCGGGCTGTTCTGTACGCAGAGCAACACCCTGTCGCCTTGCTTGATACCGCATCGTTGCTGCAAGTAGGCGGCTAGCTCCAGAACATGCTGATGCCCAGTGGCGTAGTCGAGCATGCCGCCATAAAAGCGCAACATGGGGTGAGCCGGCCTGCGCTGCGCACTCAGGCGCAAGTTGTCGTAAAGCGTCCGCTGCGGGTAATCGAGGTGCTTGGGCACCTCCTGGGGCCACACGCCTGGGCCCAATGGAGTAAGGGGCATAAGAAAGTCTCCGGGGATTGATTTGTTATTCGAGGGCTACAGAGTAATTGAGCGCCAGGCGTCCGCCATCGGGGTACAAGGTTTGCCCGGTGAAGTAGCTCGCATCTTCGCTGGCCAGGAAGGCCGCAACACTGGCAATCTCTTCTGGCTCACCCATGCGGCGCAGTGGTGTACGGGAAAGAATCTTCTGACGGGCCGCTTCTGAGCCGAGCACCGCTTGCTTGGCAAGCTCGGTAGCTATGGTGCCCGGGCCGATCGCATTGACCCTGATGTTGTGCGGTGCGAGGCCAAGCGCCATGACCTTGGTGAGCTGATTGACTGCGCCTTTGGAGATCACATAGGGCACTTGTTCGGCAATCGCAAGTACAGCATTCACGCTTGACATGTTGATAATGCTGCCGCCACGGCTTTGTTTGACCATCGAACGAGCAACAGCCTGGCCCCAGCGAAAGTAGCTGCGCAGGTTCACCTCCATGACCCGATCAAAGTCCGCGATATCGAGGTCGAGAAAACTGGCCGCGTGGGTGATTCCGGCATTATTTACAAGAATGCTTGGGCCGCCCTTGAGCGCCGCAGCTTCGAGCGCGTGGTCGATGGCTTGTTGGCTGGTGACTGACCCGGTGATCAAGCGGGTTTGGGCCTGAACGCTGTCGAGCCAGCGATGAGCGGGGCCAAAATCCTGATCAACCATCACCACAAAGGCTCCTTCGCTGACGAAGCGCCGTACGCAGGCCGCGCCAATCCCTTGGCCCGCGCCCGTAACGATGGCACATTGATCCTTGAGTTTCATGCTTAACCCCCTATCCAGCGCAAATGGTCTCGACTCGCCATCATGCCATTGCTATGGTTTGGTAGCATGCGCCCGATGCTTGATTTCACGACATGTTGTTCGCGCAGGCGATTTATCGAAAGCGGCGCGCTTGGGCTAATGGGCGCTGGGCCTTGGGCGGCCGCACAAGCGCAGTCACGCCAGGCGGATGTTTTTCCGGAGGCCCTTGCAGGAATTCTTCGGCGCGGCAATTTGCCAGTGGAGCAGGTGGGGCTCTTTGTCGCCCCGGTCAGCAGTGGCGCACCGATCCTTGCCTTGAATGCAAGCGATGCGTTTAATCCTGCCTCCACCATGAAGATACTGACGACCTACAGCGCGTTAATGCAGCTTGGGCCCGACTACAAATGGCGTACAACTGCAGGCCTGCGAGGTCGGCTCGATGGCGATGTGTTACGTGGTGATCTGGTGATACGCGGTTCAGGGGATCCAAAGCTTGTTGTTGAGGATCTTCAGGAATGGCTGGGTCAGTGGCGGCGTGCCGGCTTGCGCGAGATCCGAGGTGATCTGATTCTCGACGATGGCGTTTATGCGCTGGATGATCGCAGCGTTGAGACGCTGGATGGTGACCCGTCGCAGCCCTATAACGTGCGCCCTTTTGGCGTGTTAATGAACTTCAAAGCCACGCGGCTGCGTGCCGCCCCCACGGTCGGTGGTGCAGCGGTGGAGTTTGAACCGGCGCTAGCGGATATCGAGATCCTCAATGCCACCACCCGTGGCGGTCGTCGATGCGAATACGGGGTTAACAGTCTTTTGGTACGCGATATCGGCTCCAATGGCGCGGCGCTTGTCAAAGTGCAGGGGCCTTATTCGCAAGGTTGCGCAGAGCAATCGATGATGGTTGCCATACTAGATCATCGCCAATTTATTCACGGACTGTTTAAGCAGGTATGGAGTGCCCTGGGCGGGATGTTTACCGGGGTGACGCGTATTGAGCGCGGCGCGGCCGCAAAGCTTTCCCAACCGGCATGGTCCGAATGGATTTCGCCACGGGGCTTGGCTGACGTGGTCAATGACATCAACAAATTCTCAAATAATGTGATGGCCCGTCAGGTGCTCCTTCATACCGCGACTGTCATGAATAATCGTGCAGCCAAGGTTGAGGAGGCGGCGCGCTTTCTGCAGGACTGGATTGCGTCGCGTGGTTTGCGGATGGACGAGCTGGTGGTGGACAACGGCTCGGGCCTGTCGCGTCGCGAGCGGATCAGTGCACTGAACCTGGGGCTGTTGTTGCGCAATGCCGCCGCTTCACCGGTAGCTGATCTGTTGCGCCTTTCCTTTCCAATTGTCGGTGTCGATGGCACCATGCGCACCCGGCTGAGCGATTTGTCGGGCAGTGCCTGGTTAAAAACCGGGAGCCTGAATAATGTGCGCTCCCTGGCGGGCTATGTGGATGCCGCCTCAGGTCGCCGCATGGTGATCAGTTTGATGATCAATGGGCCTCGCGCGGAGGCCTCGCAGCCTGCGCAGGATGCGATTGTTCGGTGGGTTCATGCGAACGGATGAAAGCCGGGCGCGATGGCGCCTGATGTGGGCCTTTGCTGCCTACGCTGGCTTCATTGTTTATCAAACCATCACTACAGATTCCGGTTGGTCATGTCGCTCGTTTGACTGGCATGTCTATGCATTAACCCATCGCCCCTCGCGCGGCGACGTGCTGGCCAACTGGGTGGCTTATATACCCCTTGGGGTATTGGCCATGATGGCGGCTGGCGCTTCCCGGCGCGCTTGGGCCATTGCACTTGTTTGGCTCGGCTGCACCCTGATCTCGGTAGGTCTTGAGACCGTACAGGTGTGTTTGCCAGACCGTACGCCCTCGGTGCTGGACGTGATCACCAATAGCCTGGGTGCACTCACCGGGATTGGTGCCGCGCTGTTCGTGGTGCGCTGGGCTCGTCGTATTGAGCAGCCCCGGGAGGGCGGTTGGACCCCGCCATGGTTCATGTCCAGCCCGTTGCCGCTGATTGCGATTCTTGCTTTTGGACTTTGGCTGGCGGTGCAAACTTCCCCATGGCGCTTCGGACTCACGGTGAGCGTGGTGCGCGCCAACCTGGCATTTCTTTCCTATTCACCGGATATGGATTTCAACTGGTGGAAGTTTTTTATCCATGCAGCGAGCTGGATCGGGCTTGGCGGTGCAACGCTTCTGGCCCTTAAGCCCTATGCCCCGCGTCTGACGCTTTTGATGGCAGCGCAGCTAATGGTGCTGGGTGGCCAAACGATCAGTGCCGGTGCGAGCCTGAGTTATGAAGAAGTCGGCGCGGTGCTCTTGAGTTGGGTGCTTGTGTTGCCCATGGCGATCACCCGGCGTATGGCCTGGGTAGCGACAATCACCTTGCTTGCCGGTTGGTGCTGCCTGGCTGCGTACCAGTTACAGCCCCAGATCGGGAATCCTGGCCGTTGGAGTTGGTGGCCCCAGGTTGGTCGATCAAATCTGTTGAGCTCCCTGAATTACGCCCTGGTGTTTTGCTTCTTTGCGCTATTGCCTTGCATGGTCGCCGCATGGGGCCGTAAGCTGCGCGGTTGGTCATTGATCCAGGGCGCAGGTATCGGCGCTCTGACGCTCTTGCTGACGATTGCTTTGGAGATTGCCCAGCTCTCGATCCCAGGCAGATGGGGTGATACCTCAGGGCCCTTGCTGATGGTGTTGACCTGGTTGGTGGTGTGGAGCCTGGGGCCGTTTGCCAAAGCACAATCCCCGGGGTCCACACCCTAACTGCCTGAGCCTAACGCAGATCAAATCGATCCAGGTTCATCACCTTGGTCCATGCCGCTACGAAGTCACGTACAAATTTTGTGCCGTTGTCGTGTTGTGCATAGACCTCGGCAATGGCACGCAACTGCGAATTGGATCCAAACGCTAGATCGACCCGGGTGGCTGTCCATTTCAGCGCGCCGGTCTTGCGATCCCGGCCCTCGAAAGCATTATCACCAGAGGGCTTCCATTGGGTGGACATATCAACCAGGTTCACAAAGAAATCATTGCTGAGCTGACCCATGCGATGAGTCAAGACACCGTGCTTGGAGCCGCCGGTATTGGCCCCGAGCACCCGCAACCCACCAACAAGGACAGTCATCTCCGGCGCGCTCAGCCCAAGCAGCTGCGCCTTATCCACCAGCATGGTTTCAGGTGAGACCGAGTAATTGGCCTTGCGGTAATTGCGAAATCCGTCGGCCTGTGGCTCGAGCACTGCAAAGGAATCCACATCGGTTTGTGCCTGTGTCGCATCCGTGCGCCCCGGTGCAAACGGCACCGCAATCGGATGGCCTGCGGCTTTGGCTGCTTCTTCTACCCCGGTGTTGCCTGCCAGCACAATCAGGTCTGCCATTGATACCCGCTTCCCAGAGCTCTGAGCCGAATTAAAGCCAGCTTGAATCCCTTCGAGCATGCGCAACACTTTGTTGAGTTGCGCAGGATCGTTGGCGGCCCAGTCTTTTTGCGGTGCCAATCGAATGCGAGCCCCGTTTGCTCCACCACGTTTATCGCTACCGCGAAAAGTCGACGCGGACGCCCACGCTGTCGTGACCAACTCGCTGATACTCAGGCCACTCGCAAGTATCTGCGCCTTAAGGTTCGCAATATCAGCATCAGTAACTACTGGGTAATCAAGTGCAGGCACCGGGTCTTGCCAGATCAGGTCTTCGGCGGGCACTTCAGGCCCGAGGTAAAGCACCTTGGGGCCCATGTCGCGATGCGTTAGCTTGAACCAGGCCCGTGCGTAGGCGTCGGCAAACTCGGCCGGGTGCGCCAGAAAATGCCGCGAGACCTTTTCATACTCAGGATCAAAGCGCAGGGAAAGATCGGCAGTAGTCATCATCGGACGATGTTTTTTGCTCGGGTCGTGCGCATCAGGAATCATGTCCTGTGGCTCGACATCCTTGGCTGCCCATTGGTGGGCGCCAGTGGGGCTTTTGACCAATTCCCACTCATATTTGAACAAGGTCGTAAAGTAGCCCATATCCCAGGTGGTGGGGTTGGGCTTCCAGGCGCCTTCAATACCGCTAGTGGTAGTGCTTGATCCCTTGCCACTGCCAAAACTGTTGATCCAGCCAAAGCCCATGTTTTCCATTGGGGCTGCTTCGGGCTCTGGGCCCACCATGGATTCGGGCCCGGCACCGTGGGCCTTACCGAAGGTATGGCCACCTGCAACCAAAGCTACGGTTTCATAATCGTTCATCGCCATGCGCGCAAACGTTTCACGCACATCGCGCCCCGAAGCCACCGGATCGGGGTTGCCATCAGGGCCTTGGGGATTCACATAAATCAGCCCCATCTGCACAGCGGCCAAGGGCTGCGCCAGTTCGCGATCACCGCTGTAGCGGCTATCGGCTTGGTCACTGGTCGCCAGCCAGGCTTTTTCAGCCCCCCAATAAACATCTTCTTCCGGAGCCCAAATATCGGCGCGTCCACCACCAAAGCCAAAGGTCTTGAAGCCCATGGTTTCCATGGCCACATTGCCCGCGAGGATCATCAGATCGGCCCAGGAAATCGCGTTGCCGTATTTCTGTTTGATGGGCCACAGCAAGCGCCGCGCTTTATCCAGATTGCCGTTATCAGGCCAGCTATTGATGGGAGCAAACCGCTGGTTGCCCGTGCCTGCACCGCCACGCCCATCGGCAGTGCGATAGGTGCCCGCGCTGTGCCATGCCATGCGAATAAACAGGCCGCCATAGTGCCCCCAGTCTGCAGGCCACCAGTCCTGAGAAAGCGTCATCAGTGCTGCCAGATCGCGTTTCAGCGCCGGGTAATCGAGTTTGCTAAAGGCCTGCGCATAGTCAAACTCAGGGTCCATCGGATTGGACATGGGAGCATGCTGATGCAGGATGCTGAGATTGAGTTGCTGGGGCCACCAGTTGGCATTGGATTGCGCACCCTGAATGGTTCGTGCGCCTGCGGTGTGAAACGGGCATGAGGCTTGGCTGGTCATGAGAGGGTCCTTGGCGTAAGAGGTTTCAAAAGCATCGGTACAGTGGGATCAGATGCCCGCAAGCTTTTCACGACCTCGCAGTTTGATCCAATTGATCATCCCAATCGCACCCATAGTCATGTTGGCGAGGCTGCATTAGAGCCCGAGGCTGTCCCACATTCCGGTGATTCGGCTCTTGACATCAGGATGCATCACGATGGTTCGGCCCCATTCACGCTGGGTTTCTCCTGGCCATTTATTGGTGGCGTCCAACCCAAGCTTGGAGCCCAGGCCTGGCACTGGCGAGGCGAAGTCGAGATAGTCGATTGGCGTGTGTTCCACCAGTGTGGCGTCACGTACCGGATCGACCCGGGTAGTGATCGCCCAGATCACCTCTTGCCAATTGCGCACATCAACGTCGTCGTCCACCACGATGATGAACTTGGTATACATGAATTGGCGCAGAAAGCTCCAGATGCCGAACATCACTCGCTTGGCATGTCCGGGATACTGCTTGCGCATGGAGACCACCGCCATGCGATAAGAGCAGCCTTCGGGAGGCAGATAGAAATCTACAATTTCCGGAAACTGTTTACAAAGAATTGGCACAAACACTTCATTCAATGCAACCCCGAGCACAGCAGGCTCATCGGGGGGCTTGCCAGTGTAAGTGGAGTGATAAATCGGTGAGCGGCGCTGGGTGATGCGCTCAACAGTAAACACCGGAAACCAATCCTGTTCGTTGTAGTACCCGGTATGGTCACCAAAAGGCCCTTCAAGTGCCATTTCAAATCCGGTCTTTGCGCTTGGCGGAAGCTCGCCTTTGAATCCCGCACGTTTGGCATGAGCCAGGGTCAAGCTGCCATCGGGATCGGGAAGTAAATGCCCTTCCAGAACGATCTCTGCGCTGGCAGGCACTTTCAGATCGAGCCCAATACACTTTACGAGTTCTGTGCGGCCTCCGCGAAGCAGGCCTGCGAACTGATACTCCGATAAAGCATCAGGCACTGGAGTGACCGCTCCCAGAATTGTTGCGGGGTCCGCACCCAAAGCCGTAGCCAACGGAAAAGGCGTGCCTGGCGAATGCTTGCGATGCTCGAGGAAATCCAAAGCGCCACCGCGATGAGCCAGCCAACGCATGATGGTTTTGTTCGGCCCAATGACTTGTTGTCGATAGATGCCAAGATTCTGGCGCGTTTTATGCGGGCCTTTCGTAACAACCAATCCCCAAGTGATCAAAGGCGCGATGTCATCAGGCCAGCAGTGCTGGATCGGAATGTTTTCCAGGCTAGCTGCAGACCCTTCGAGCACTTCTTGCTGGCATGGCGCGTTGCTTACATCTTTGGGTGCCATGTTGAGCACTTGCTTAAGCACTGGCCATTTATCCCAGGCATCCTTAAGGCCCTTGGGTGGCTCGGGCTCCTTGAGATACGCAAGCAGTTTGCCGACTTCACGCAAGGCTTGGGTGCTTTCCTCACCCATGCCAAGCGCAACTCGTTGAGGCGTGCCAAATAAATTCGCCAGAACAGGCATCGCGTAGCTGCGTTGCGCAGAGCGAACGTTTTCGAATAGTAGAGCTGGCCCGGCATTGCGCAAAACCCGATCAGCAATCTCGGTCATCTCAAGATAAGGTGAGATCGGCTGAGTAATTTTTTTCAATTCACCACGCAATTCAAGTTGCGCGATGAAGTCACGAAGATCGCTGTATTTCATTGAAGTTAGAGTCTCTAGTCGAGTTTGGTGCAGGGAAATTCAGCACAAATGCGATTTTTGCACCGTTTTGGAACGCCAGGTCATTTGACCACGCCAACCAAGCTGAATACACTCCGGGCACTTCAAACAAGTGTGCGCAGTCGCACTACCGTAATAACTGCAGTAATTTGATTGCAGATTAATACATGGTCCTAGATTAGAGGAATGCCTCTCATGCCCTACGACAAGCGCGTGTGAGAGGGTGAAAGTGAACCCCAAGGAATCATCCGGACACAGGTGATTCGCCAAAACAGCCCTTAAGCTGTCAGGAGAAGTCGTATGCGTAATCCACGCATGGTCGCCATCGTATTTGAGTCGATGGTCCGCACTATTGGTGCAGCCAAATTTGTTCGTTTTGTCAGCCTGCCTGTCGCCGCTTTGATCGCTGTATCCGTAATAGCCACTGCCGAGGCTCCGTTACTCGTACAAGTGCGTGATCAGGCCTTGCAAACGCTGGATGATATTTCGGAGGTAAGCGGTGTGAATCAGTTGCTTGGGCGTGAACATTTGCGCTCGCAACTCGAACTCAAAAACGATCCTGAGCTGATGCTTGAATTTGGCCCGGCACCCAAGTTGAATCAGGAGCAAATGAATCTTGCGAAGTACATCGCCAAAACCTATCGCATCTCTTTTGAGCGCACCCAGCATTACGTGAATTTTGCGTATCAGGTAGCCAAGGAGAAGCGTATGGATCCTGTGTTGTTGCTCGCGGTCATGGCAGTGGAGTCGAGCTTTAATTCGCAAGCTGAAAGTAACAAAGGCGCACAGGGATTGATGCAGGTGCTCACGCGTGTGCATGTTGAGAAGTTTGCACCTTTTGGCGGGCCGATCGCAGCATTCGAGCCCCTGCCGAATATCCATGTAGGTGCCCGAATCTTGCGTGATTACATTGCGCGCGATGGCTCGGTTGAGCAAGGCCTCAAAGCCTATGTCGGCGCAGCCTTGATGACTCAGGATAGCGGGTATGGTTCGAAGGTTCTGTTTGAGCGTGAGCGCTTGCAAGCCGTGGCTGCAGGCAAGCCAATTCCAGTGATGACCATGCCCAGTGCCCCTGCCGTGAAGTCCGAGCCAGCGGCGAACAGTGATGTCGAGCCTGTGCCAGCTTTGATCGGCCCCGAGCCCAAGCCCGCAGAAGGTCGAGACAGCGCTTCTCTTTAAGCTGTGCGATAAGCCGCCGGATTTCTCCAGGCGGTAAGGCGTTGCTACAAGCCCTGCATGAAATGCTTGAGCCGCTGCATGGCTTCATCAATTTTTGGCAGTGCGGTGGCGTAGGAAAGCCTCACATAACGCGCAGGCTCGAAGCTTCCAAAATCTTGCCCGGGTACCAGTGACACGTGAGCGGTATCTAACAGGCGGTCTGCAAATTGATCGCTAGGCATCCCTGACGCCGAGCAATCGGCATACACATAAAAGGCACCATCCGGGACAACCGGCACGTGCAAACCTGCCGCGCGAAGTTGCGGAATCAAGCTATCGCGACGCTGACGAAAAATCTCGCGCCGCTCTTCATAAATTGCAAGGCTCTCGGGAGTAAAGCAAGCCAGCGCGGCATGCTGCGCCAATGCGCTTGCGCAGATGTAGAGGTTCTGGGCCAGCTTCTCGAAAACAGGCACCAGCGCTGGCGGCACCACTAACCAGCCCAGCCGCCATCCGGTCATGTTGAAGTATTTCGAAAAGCTGTTGGTGACAATCATGTCATCACCCAGCTCCAGCACCGAGCGGGCTGGGCCGGCGGTATCAGTGCCATAACTCAGGCCGAGATAAATCTCATCCACGATGCTAAAGCCGCCCCGCGTGCGAACTTCGTCCAGAATATGGCGCAGGGTGTCAAAGGGAATTGAGGTTCCAGTCGGGTTCGAAGGGCTGGCCAGCAAGACGCCGCGGGTAGTGTCTGACCAATGCTCGCGAACACTGTCCTGGGTTAGCTGGAAGCCGGAGTCGGGGCCTACGCCGATCAATTGGGCGACTCCATCGTGTGCAGTCACAAAATGCCGATTGCAGGGGTAGCCAGGATCGGTCATCAGCACGCCGTCACCGGGATTCACCAGGGCGCAGCAAGCAAGGGACAGCGCTGCTGATGCGCCCGCGGTCACGATAATGCGCGAGGCTTCAACTTGCACGCCAAAATGATCGGCATAGTGCTGAGCGATGGCTTCGCGCAGTTCTGCAATTCCAACGGCAGGCGTGTATTGCGAGCGCCCCGCACGCGTAGCAATCTCAAGCGCCCGAACTACTGCCGGCGGTGCAGTGAAGTCTGGCTCACCGATGCTCATGTGAATCACAGGATGCCCGGCTTGCTCCAGCCGGCTGGCGCGCTTGACCAGCTCCATGACCTGAAAAGCCGAGACATGCTCAACACGGTCAGCCAGCTTATATCCGGGCATTGAGCTCATCGATTAGCCACGTCCCACAAAGGGCATCTTGGTGGCCATGACGGTCATGGTCAGCACATTGGCCTCTGGCGGCAGGCTTGCCATGTAAAACACGGCACGGGCCACTTCGCCTACATCCATTACCGCCTCAGCCATGATGCGGCCATCAGCCTGGGGCACACCGGTAGCCATCTTGGCAGCCAACGGTGTTAAGGCGTTGCCAATATCGATTTGCCCGGCTGCAATGTTGTACTTGCGGCCATCCAGTGAAGCAGCCTTGGTGAGTCCCGTCACGGCATGTTTTGTGGAGGTGTAGGGCGCTGAATTCGGGCGCGGTGCGTGCGCGGAAATTGAGCCATTGTTGATGATGCGCCCTCCCATCGGGCTTTGCGCTTTCATGACCCGAAAAGCATTGCGGATGCAATAAAACACACCGTTCAGATTGGTGTCCACCACCGCCTTCCATTGCTCGAGGGCAAGCTCATCGACATCTACCGCGGGCGCACCGATGCCAGCGTTGTTGAACACCACATCCAGGCGCCCGAAGCGGGCGACCGTCGCATCAAAGAGGGCTTGCACTTGGGCAGGGTCAGTAATATCGGTGGGCACGCACAAGGTATGCTCAGCCAGGCCTGCGGCCATGCTAACGGTTTCTTGCAAGGCATCGGCGCGTCGGCCTGCCAGAACTACCTGGTCGCCATTGCGAATGAAAGTTTCTGCAACCGCCCGGCCTATGCCACTGCCTGCGCCAGTAATCAGCACAACACGCGATTGCGCGGTAGACTTCGAATCGGCCATCTGGAACTCCCCCGGGTGAAAAGCCCCCCACAATACCGAAGTCCTCCATCAGCGGCAAACCGATATGAACGCACGTGAAAACTCCATGAACCCCATGCCCGAATTAGGGATGCAATCTGGCAGCGTGGCTCGCTTTGGCAGCGGCCAGGCTGTGCTGCGCACGGAAGACCGGGCTTTGCTGATGGGGCACGGGCGTTATGCCGATGATGTCAGGGCTCAAGGCTCCTTGGTGATGGGTTTTCTGCGCTCGCCGTATGCCCATGGCCGGATCGCTTCGATGGATGTAAGCGCGGCCCGGCAAGCGCCTGGCATTACAGCGGTGTATACCGGGGCTGATCTGCTGGCCGCCGGAGTTAAGCCAATCCCGGGAGCCGCAGCTTTCAAGCGCCCCGATGGCACGCCCGCGCTCAGCCCCCCGCGGCATATATTGAGCATTGATCGTGTGCGCTATGTCGGCGAACCGATGGTCGCTGTAGTAGGGCTGAGCCGCGAACAAGTCAAGGATGCCATCGAGCTAATTCAATTCGATATTGAAACGCTGCCAGCGGTAACTTCGGCGCGCGCGGCCCTGCAAGCTGATGCGCCCTTGCTGGTCGAAGGGTCGAGCGACAACTTGTGTGCGCAGACACGTTACGGAGATGCGGCAGCAGTCGACAGTGCATTTTCGCAGGCCGCCCATGTTGTCAAGCTCGAGCTTGAGAACCAACGGGTGGCTGCGGCTTCGATTGAGCCGCGCACAATCCTTGCGCAATACAGCCCCGAGACGGATCGCCTGACCATCAACATGAGCAGCCAGATGCCTGCTGGCGTGCGCAACACACTGTGCGATGCCGTGCTCGGAATCCCGAAGGATCGAATTCGGGTGCTGGTGGATGACGTGGGCGGTGGGTTCGGAATGAAAACCGGGATCTATCCCGAGGAAGCTTTGGTCGCATGGACCGCACTGCAGTTAAAAGCGGCGGTGCGCTGGAGTGGTGAGCGTAGCGAAGAGTTGGTGTCCACCTATCATGGGCGCGACGTGTTTACCGAGGCTGCGATTGCTTTGGACTCCGAGGGCAAGGTGTTGGGCTTGCGGGTGGATTCAGTGGGTAATGCAGGGGCCTATGCAGCTGGCACGGGAGTGGCCATTCAGGTCATGATTGGCCCTTGGGTAACCACCAGTGTGTATGACATTCGCATGATTGATTTTCGCTTCCGGATGGCCCTCACCAACACCGCGACCACAAGTGCGTATCGCGGAGCGGGGCGTCCCGAGGCAATTTATATTATTGAGCGACTCATGGATGCGGCCGCTGCTCGCCTGGGCTTGGATCGCGCCGAGATTCGTCGCCGCAATTTAATTCAGCCCGAGCAAATGCCCTACAAGAATCCGATGGGGCAAACCTACGATACGGGTAACTTCCCCTTGGTACTGCAAAAGGCCCTCGCGCAATCGGACTACTCAGGATTTGCCGCAAGAGCATCGGCAAGTATGGCCCGTGGCAAGCTGCGCGGGCAGGGTTTTGTGAGCTTTCTTGAATGGACCGGTGGCAACGTGTTTGAAGAACGCGCGCTGGTCACGGTGGTTGCGGATGGATGGATTGAGATGGCTCTATCCACTCAGGCCATGGGGCAGGGCTTGGCCACGACCTATGCCCAGCTGGCGGTGGACAAGTTTCAGGTGCCGATCGAAAAGATTCGTATCAAGTTGGGCGACACCGATGTCGTCACAGGCTTTGGCAGTGCTGGATCGCGCTCACTTTTCACTGGCGGATCAGCCTTGCAGGTGGCCGCCGATCGGACTATCGACAAGGCCCGCGAATTGGCCGCCGATCAACTCGAAGTCAACCCAGTGGATGTGGAATATGCGATGGGTGAATTCCGCGTGATGGGTACCGATCGTTCGATTGGATTGTTTGATGTTGCGGCGGGGCAGGTATCCGGCCAGATGATTGTTGATTCCACCTCCTCGGTGAGTGGCCCCACCTGGCCCAACGCGTGTCATGTGTTGGAGCTTGAAATTGATCCGCTGAGCGGAGAGGTCGAGCTCGATACCTACTATTCCCTAAGCGACGTGGGCCGTGTCATCAATCCCCTGATTGTGGTGGGGCAGGTTGAAGGAGGCGCAGTTCAGGGGATCGGGCAGGCGCTGTGCGAGCAAGTGGTTTACGACCCGGATTCGGGGCAGATCCTGACTGGCAGCTTCATGGATTATGCGATGCCCCGTGCAGACGTGTATGGCAAGTTCATCACCGAGTGTGAAGAGTCGATCCCCAGCAAAAACAATCCGCTGGGTGTCAAGGGTGTGGGCGAGCTTGGCACCATCGGTGCGACCCCGGTAGTGGTGAATGCAGTGATTGATGCCCTGGTTCGAGCCGGAGTGGATCGCGATGTCGCCCAGGGCCTGCAAATGCCACTAACCGCCCCGAAAATATGGGCGGCCCTGCAAACACGCCGCTAGCCGAAAGCTTTCAAGCTTGGCAGGCCTCCGAATTCAGGAGGCTTGCAGCCAGGTTTTGCACCACGCCAGCCCTGCGCTTGTGCCCGCCTTGGGGCGATACTCGCAGCCAACATATCCGTCATAGCCAAGCTCATCGAGCAGCTTGAGCAGGTAGGGGTAGTTCAACTCGCCAATATCTGGCTCGTGGCGCTCGGGGACGCCTGCGATCTGCACATGCCCTACTCCAGAGAGGTATTTGCGCATTTTCATGGCCAGATCACCTTCGACGATCTGGCAATGATAAAGATCCATCTGCACCTTGAGATTGGCCGCGCCGACCACTTCGCATATCGCATGAGCCTCAGCCTGGGTGTTTAGAAAAAAGCCCGGGATATCGCGCGTGTTGATGGGTTCAATCACGCAGGTAATTCCCACGGCTGCAGCCTGCTCAGCGGCCCAGCGCAAGTTTTGAACATAGGTGCTTCGATGCAGCTCGCGTGGCTCGTTGGGCTGAATCAGGCCGGCCATGATGTGAAGCCGTTGATTACCCAACACCTTGGCATAGTCCAGAGCCTTTGCTATACCTGCGCGAAACTCTTGTTCGCGACCTGGACGCGAGGCCAGGCCACGCTCTCCCGCGGCCCAGTCGCCCGGGGGGCCGTTGAACAGGGCGAGCGTGAGCTGATGCGCATCCAGCTGCTGCTTGACTTCTTGCGCGGTGTGCTCGTAAGGGAACAAGAACTCCACGGCTTTGAAGCCATCCCGGGCGGCTGCGCCGAAGCGCTCAAGGAAGGCAACTTCGGTGTACATCATGGAAAGATTGGCGGCAAGTTTAGGCATCAGGTGTCTCGTTAACGTCTCGTGTTTTGGTTAGATCATTCGCTTGGCGATTTCTTCAAGCATCACTTCGGTAGCTCCGCCGCCGATGGCATGAATGCGCGCATCACGCTCCATCCGTTCAATGGTGGATTCACGCATGTAGCCCATCCCGCCATGGAACTGGAAGCAGTCATACATCACTTCATTGACCAAGCTGCCGGCGAGCGCCTTGATCATCGAGACCTCTTTAGTCACTTCCTCGCCTTGAGCATCCCGCCAGGCAGTGTGATAGATCAGGCTGCGTGCCGCGTGAACCTGGGCACTGCGCATGGCCAGGCGCTGGCGGATGGTTTGCTTGTCCCAAAGCGGCGTGCCGAAGGTCTTGCGTTGAGTCACCCATTTCAAGGTGAGTTCGATGGCGGTGCTGGCTTCCGACATGGCCATTGCACCAATCACAATGCGTTCATTTTGCAGATTTTTCATCAGCGCATAAAAGCCACGATCCTGCTCGCCGAGCAAAGCTTCGTGAGGCAACTCGCAATTCTCGAAAATCAATTCCGCAGTGTCACTGCATAGCCAGCCATGCTTCTTGAGGGCGCGGGCAACCCGAAAGCCGGGAGTGCCTTTTTCAACAATAAACATCGACATACGGTGGTGACGACCCGCATCGCCTCCGGTTTTGGCGGCTACGAAATAGACATCGCCGTGCACACCATTGGTGATGTACATCTTGCTGCCATTGAGCAGCCACCCGCGATCCGTAGCGACAGCTTTGGTGCGCATGCCCGCAAGATCCGAGCCCGCATCAGCCTCGGTCATGGCGACTGCGCATATCTTGCGGCCTGCAATCAGATCGGGCATATAGCGCTCTTTTTGAGCTGGCGATCCCGCATGATGTAAATGCGGTGAGGCCATATCAGTGTGCACGGTGACTGTCGCAGCAAATCCTCCGAATGTGCTGGCCGACACTTCCTCGGCCAGAATCACCGTGGCCAGGGTATCGAGTTCGCTGCCACCGTAGTCCTGGCTATAACGCATGCCAAGCCATCCCAATTCACCCATTTGCCTCAGCACAGCTCGCGGCACCACGCCGTCTTGTTCCCACTGCTCGCCTTGTGGAATAACTTGCTCTTGCATGAAGCTGCGCAAGGAGTCGCGAAGGGCACGGTGTTCGGCGCTAAAAAATGGGTCGTGGGTCATAAGCAAGGATTTGAAATAACAAATATGGACTAGAGATGGAGTTTGTACTGCCAGCCCAGCAGAATCAATATCCCCAGCAGTGAAAACAGGCCTGCGCTTACCCAGCGAATCGCACGGAGGGGTAGGCGTTTTGCAAAGCGATTGCCAAGCAGGACCGCCGGAACATTCGCAAGCAGCATGCCCAGTGTAGTGGCGATCAGGATGCTAAACACAAACTCGCCATATTCAGCGGCGAGGCCGACAGTTGCAAGCTGGGTTTTGTCACCAATCTCGGCTAGGAAGAAAGCTACAAGGGTAGTGGCGAAAACTCCGCGATGGCTTGTGCTTTCCTGGTCGCTGGGGGGCTTGTCGGGAATGAGGGTCCACAGGGCGATGGCAATAAAGCCCAAGCCCAGGATCCAAGGCTGCAAAGTGGGACTAATTAGCTGCGTCACCCACACGCCTAGCCAAACGGCCAGCCCATGATTAAGCAGTGTTGCGATCAAAATTCCCATGATGATGGGCGCAGGCTTTCTGAAGCGGGCGGCAAGCAAGAGTGCGAGGAGTTGGGTCTTGTCGCCCATCTCGGCGAGGGCGACCAATCCGGTGCTGAGAAAAAAGGCGTTTAGTTCAATATTCATCCCTCCAGTTTACTCCGCCTACTCAATTTAGTTGCCTAGGGCAACTAAATTGGTGAGAATGGGGCCTCTTGAACCCAAGCATTGTTTATGCACGAGATAGCGGTAAGCCTTTCTGTGATTGAGCAGCTACGAGCGTTCAATCGCTTTTATACCCAGCGGCTCGGCATGCTTGAGCGCGGGGTTTTGCAAACTGAGTATTCATTGACTCAAGCGAGAGTGCTCTGGGAGATTGCTCATCAACCCGATGTACTGGCCAGTGATCTTGTTGCGCGTCTGCAGCTCAATGCGGGGTATCTCAGCCGCTGTATCAAGCGGCTGCGCACTGAAGGCTTGGTCGATGAATTGCCTGGCAAAGTGGATCGCCGCCAGCGTTTGCTTCGGCTCACCCCGCAAGGCAAAAGGGTGTTTGCCCTGCTCAATAACCGCTCCGAGAGCCAGGCGCGCAATTGGCTTTCATCTTTAGCGGCCGATCAGCAGGTACGACTTGGTCAGGCACTGTCCCGGGCGCAAGGGCTATTGACTGGTGCGCCCCCAGCGAGCTACACGATAAGGCCCTTTCAGGCGGGCGATCTGGGCTGGATTGTGCATAAGCATGGTGAGCTCTATCACCAGGAGTACGGTTGGGATCAGCGCTTCGAAGCGCTGGTAGCCAGGATTGCCGCCGACTTCCTGGAGCGCTTCATGCCGGGAAAAGAGCAAGCCTGGATTGCCGAGCTTGAAGGCGAAAGGGTAGGCTCGGTCGCACTTGTCCGTGCCCGCGATGAAACCTCTGGAAAGGTCATTCGATCCGTGGCGCAGCTGCGATTGCTGCTGGTCGATCCTTCAGCGCGTGGGCTGGGTTTAGGTAAGGCCCTGGCCGTGCAATGCGAGGATTTCGCCCGAGCTCAGGGGTATACCGAAATCCGCTTATGGACCAACCAGAATCTGCATGCAGCCCGCGCGATTTATCAGGCGAGGGGCTATCAGCGTATGAGCACCGAGCGCCATCGCAGCTTCGGATATCAACTGGTGGGCGAGGTCTGGCGGCTGTCTTTGCGTTAGCCCTGGAGCAGGGTCAGCCGAGAAGTACTCCAGTAAGCGGTTGGGCTTCATTTGACCAATGGCGCGCGAGAGTTCAGCATTGCGCGCCATGAAATCCGATATTGAATTGGCTCAGGCGGCCACGCTCCTGCCTATCCTCGAACTGGCTAGCCAGCGTTATCGCCTGCCCCTCACAGCGCTGGAGCCCTATGGGCATACCAAGGCCAAGCTCACCCTGGCCGCCCTGGAGGAGCTGAAGGCCAGGCCCCAGGGCAAGCTGGTGCTGGTCACGGCCATTAGCCCGACGCCTGCAGGCGAGGGCAAGACCACTACCACGGTGGGTTTGGGCGATGGATTAAACCGCATTGGCAAGCGCACTGTGATCGCCTTGCGCGAGCCTTCGCTGGGGCCAGTCTTTGGAGTCAAGGGTGGCGCGGCAGGCGGCGGTATGGCCCAGGTGGTGCCGATGGAAGATATCAACCTGCATTTCACCGGCGATTTCAATGCGATTGCGCTGGCCAACAACTTATTGGCGGCGATGATCGATAATCATATCCACCATGGCAACGCGCTGGATATTGATCCCCGGCGTATTACCTGGCGCCGCGTGATGGATATGAATGATCGGGCCCTGCGCCAGACTGTGGTGTCGCTCGGTGGACCCGCCAATGGTATGCCTCGGGAAGATGGCTTCGATATTGTGGTGGCCTCCGAGGTGATGGCGATTTTATGTCTCGCCACTTCGCTGGATGATTTGAAGCAGCGCTTGGGCGATATTGTGTTTGGCATGAACCGTGCGGGTCAGCGGCTCACAGCACGCGATCTGAATGCCCACGGCGCGATGACCGTGCTGCTCAAGGATGCGATCAAGCCCAATCTGGTTCAAACGCTGGAGAATAATCTCGCTGTTTTGCATGGTGGCCCGTTCGCCAATATTGCGCATGGCTGCAACTCGGTGATGGCTACCCAGGCGGCATTGCGCCTTGGCGAGTATGTGGTGACTGAAGCGGGCTTCGGTGCTGATCTGGGTGCGCAGAAATTTGTGGATATCAAGTGCCGCAAGTCAGGCTTGCAACCCAGCGCTGTCGTGATCGTAGCCACGGTGCGTGCGCTTAAGTTTCATGGCGGGCTCGATCTCAAAGCGCTTGGTGCAGAAAATCTGGAGGCCTTGGCCAAAGGGTTGGCTAACCTTGAGCGCCACGTTCGCAATGTGCGCGAGCAGTATGGCTTGCCATGTGTTGTCTCGATCAATCACTTCACTGCCGATACTCCTGCGGAATTGCAACTGATCCAGGATGCGATGGCGAAGTTGGGTGTGCCCGCGGTGGTCGCTCGGCACTGGGCCCTGGGTGGCGCAGGGGCCGAGGACTTGGCACGCGAAGTTGTGAGGCTGGTGGAAGGTGGGCAGGCCGCGATGAAGTTCACCTTTGCAGATGAAGACAGCTTGTGGAACAAGATGCATGCAATTGCCACCAAGGTCTATGGCGCGGCGGGGATTTCAGCGAGCAGCAAGATCAAGGCGCAAATCCAAGCCTTACAAGATGCTGGCTACGGCCACTATCCCGTCTGCGTGGCTAAAACCCAATACTCATTCAGCACTGACCCCACCGCGCGAGGTGCGCCTAGCGGGCATACGGTGGACATCCGCGAGGTTCGTCTGGCGGCTGGAGCGCAATTCGTGGTGATGATTTGCGGCGATGTGATGACTATGCCGGGGTTGCCCAAGGAGCCCGCCGCCTTGCGAATCGATATCGACTCACAAGGGCGGGTCAGTGGATTGTTCTAGCGGTGTGGTCTGATGGCTCGAATCGAGGCTGATCCGCAGCTCAGGCAGCCTTGACCTTCAAACGCCAAGCGTGCAGCAGGGGCTCGGTATAGCCGCTAGGTTGCGCTTTGCCTTCAAACACCAGATCGCATGCTGCCTTGTAAGCCGAGGAGCTTGCGAAGTGGCCTGCCATCGGTTGATAAAGCGGATCACCGGCATTTTGGCCATCCACCACAGCCGACATCTTTTCGAAAGTGGCACGAACTTGCGCTTCACTTACCACGCCATGGTGCAGCCAGTTGGCGATGTGTTGTGAGCTGATCCGCAACGTGGCGCGATCTTCCATCAGCCCCACATTGTTGATATCAGGCACTTTCGAGCAACCCACGCCCTGATCGATCCAGCGCACTACGTAGCCCAGGATACCTTGCACGTTGTTGTCGAGCTCGCGTTGTTTGTCAGCCTCAGACCAGTCGGCTTTTGGAGCCACGGGGATTTGCAGCAAGCCATTCAATAGCTCGGCGCGCAGCTTCGCTGGATCAGTGCTGGCGATTGTGGCTTCCATGTCTTGCTGCACAGCCTGCACATTGATCTGGTGATAGTGCAAGGCATGCAGCGTGGCTGCAGTTGGTGAGGGCACCCAAGCGGTGTTTGCGCCAGCTTTGGGATGAGCAATCTTTTGCTCAAGCATGGCAGCCATCAGATCCGGCATGGCCCACATGCCTTTGCCGATCTGGGCTTTGCCGCGCAAGCCACATGAAAGCCCCACCACCACATTGTTGCGTTCATAGGAGGTGATCCACTGGCTGGATTTCATATCGCCCTTGCGCAACATCGGACCGGCCAACATGGCGGTATGCATCTCATCGCCAGTGCGATCCAAAAAGCCCGTGTTGATAAAGGCTACCCGAGCAGAGGCGGCAGCAATGCAAGCTCGCAGGTTGACACTGGTACGGCGCTCTTCATCCATGATGCCGAGCTTGACGGTGTTGGGCGGCAAGCCGAGCATTGCTTCGACCCGACCGAATATCTCGCTGGCAAAAGCGACTTCTGCCGGCCCGTGCATTTTGGGCTTCACGATATAGATCGAGCCGGTGCGTGAATTGCCACGGCGTTTGAGATCGTGAATTGCAATCGTGGTGGTAATGACTGCATCCATGATGCCTTCAGGGATCTCATGGCCTGTTCCCCACAGAATCGCGGGATTGGTCATCAGATGGCCCACATTGCGCAGAAACATTAGCGAGCGGCCATGCAGGCTAAAGCCTGAGCCATCCGGAGCGGTATAAGCACGATCAGCATTGAGCCGCCGAGTGATGGTCTTTCCGCCTTTTTGCAATTCTTCAACCAGAGTGCCCTGCACGATACCCAGCCAATTGCGGTAGGCCAGAATCTTGTCTGGAGCATCGACTGCGGCGACTGAATCTTCGAGATCCAAAATCGTGGTCAAGGCGGCTTCCATCAGCACATCGCTGACACCGGCTGCATCGGATTGACCAATAGCGGTGCTTCGATTGATCTGGATTTCAATGTGCAAGCCGTTGTGCTGGAGCAGTACCGCGCTGGGTTCAGCGGCAGACCCCTGGAACCCAACCAGCTGAGCAGGATTCACAAGCGTCGCGGATGAGTTGGGCAGGGCAACCACAAGCTTGCCTTGCTCAATGCTGTAGCCACGCGCTTGAGCATGCGAAGCGCCAGCCAATGGCGCCGCCTGGTCGAGCAGTTGGCGCGCGAAGGCAATAACTTTGGCTCCGCGAACCGGGTTGTAGCCGCCTGCACGCTCGGCTCCGTCGCTCTCAGCAATGGCATCGGTGCCATACAGCGCATCGTAGAGTGAACCCCAGCGGGCGTTGGCAGCATTAAGTGCATACCGCGCGTTGAGAATCGGCACCACCAGCTGAGGGCCGGCCTGTTGGGCAATCTCGCTGTCGACATTGCTGGTGGTGGCTTGTACGCCTTGCGGCTCGGGCACCAGATAGCCAATCGAATTCAGGAAAGCCTGATAAGCGTTCATATCGCTAATTGGGCCAGGGTGGGCCGCATGCCAGCGATCCAGCTCGGTTTGCAAGCGATCACGCTCGGCCAGCAGCGCGATATTCTTTGGGGCCAGATCCGCGACCACTTGACCGAAGCCCGCCCAGAACTCGGCGCTGGCTACTCCGGTGCCTGGCAACACCTCGCTGTCGATGAATTGGAGAAGCTGGGTATCAACCTGCAGGCCGTGGAGGGTAGTGCGCGCGTTCATGGCAATAAATCCGGGAAAGATGCGAAGCCGGTGATTTTAAGCCAAACCTTGAGGCTTATTGCCACCATATCGGGTGGGGATCGATTGACAGGAATCAGGCCAATCCCTAGCCGGCCCGGATTCCCGGCGCTGCTCGGCGCCTACTTCACCTTGACCACAATACGTCCGCGCACCTGGCCCGCCATCAACAAGGCCGCCTTTTCAGGCGCTTGGTCCAGGCTGATCTCCTCAATCATGCTTTCCAACAGGCTTGGGTCAAGATCATGAGCCAGACGGTCCCAGGCTTGTTTGCGCAGTGCCAATGGCGCCATTACGCTATCCACGCCCGCCAGAATGACGCTACGCAGAATGAAGGGCATGACCGTGCCGGGGAGGTCGGCACCTTGCGCTAACCCGCAGGCCGCCACAGTGCCACCGTATCGGGTTTGTGCAATCGCGTTGGTCAGCGTGTGGCTGCCAACAGCATCAACCACTCCGGCCCAGCGTTCTTTTTGCAGGGGTTTGCCCGGCGCCGAAAGCTCCTGGCGATCAATAATGGCGCTTGCGCCCAGGCGGGTGAGGTAGTCGGCTTCACTGGCTTTACCAGTCGCAGCCACCACTTTAAAGCCCAGCCGTGAAAGCAAAGCCACGGCCACACTGCCGACGCCTCCAGTAGCACCGGTTACAAGAATTTCACCACTTGCGGAGGACACTCCATTGCGCTCAAGGGCAAGCACACAAAGCATTGCGGTATATCCTGCCGTACCGATGGCCATGGCTTGTCGGGTTGAAAACGCGGCCGGCAGCCTGACCAGCCAATCGCCTTTCAGGCGGGCCTCTTCGGCCAGGCATCCCCAATGCACTTCGCCCACGCCCCAACCGTTGTGCACCACCTTGTCGCCGGGCTTGAAGTCTGGATGTGAGCTTTCAAGTACGACACCTGCCCCATCAATCCCGGCCACCATTGGCCAGGCTCTCACCACTGGGCTCTTGTTGGTAATCGCCAAGCCGTCCTTATAGTTCAGTGTGGAATACTCAACCGCGATCCGGACATCACCCGCAGGCAATTGTGCGGTGTCGACAGACTGGATCGAGGCGCTAAAGCCGGCATCAGTTTTTTGCAATAACAAGGCGCGCATGGGGGATGGCTTTCTCAGGAGTGGCTATAGTGCAGGGGTTATGGGTAATCAAGCGTGTTGAATTCTAATCAAACTGTCTTGCGAGACATTGTGCTGGTCGGTGGCGGGCATAGCCATGCGATTGTGCTTAAAAAATTCGGGATGCAACCTGAAGCAGGCGTGCGGCTAACCCTGATTTGCACCGATGTGGATACACCTTACTCCGGCATGCTACCCGGGTATGTGGCCGGGCACTACAGCTTCGACGAGGTGCATATTGACTTGGGGCGGCTTGCGCAATATGCCCAGGCCCGATTGATTCGCGATGAAGTTGTGGGCATTGATCGTGATTCCCGCAAGGTGGTGCTGAAAAGCAGGCCGGCTGTGGCCTACGATTTGCTCTCGATCAATATCGGCTCAACTCCCCAGGTGGCGCAGGTGAGCGGAGCTGCAGGCCGCGTGGTGCCGGTGAAGCCGATTGGGCAATTCAACCAACGCTGGCTGGCGTTACTTGAGCGCGTGACGCTTTTGCGTGGTCCGTTGGTGATTGCCGTGGTGGGCGCAGGCGCAGGCGGTGTAGAGCTTTTGCTCGCGATGCAGCACCGTCTTCGCCAGGTTGTGCAAAGCCAGGGCGGCAATGCAGACTGGCTGCAATTCCATCTGCTAAGCAATAGCGATGAAGTATTGCCTACCCACAACGCCAAGGTGCGGGCGGTTTTTCAGAAGCAGCTGCAAGCACGGGGCGTGCACCTGCATCTCAAGTCGGCGGTGGTTCGCGTTGAGCCTGGGCAATTGATTACACAAACCGGTGCGGTAGTGCCGTTTGATGAAGTGATGTGGGTGACGCAGGCGGGCGGTGCTCCCTGGCTTCGTTCAACCGGGCTTGCATTGGACCCGAGTGGTTTTATCGAGGTGAATGACTATTTGCAATCGGTGAGCGATCCGCTTATTTTTGCTGCGGGCGATTGCGCGAGCATGGTGGGTAAGCGGCTTGAGAAAGCGGGTGTGTTTGCGGTGCGGCAAGGCACTCCGCTGACCTTGAATTTGCGTCGAGCCGTCACGGGGCTTTCCTTGCAGCGCTATCGGCCTCAATCCTCATGGTTGGCCCTGATCAGCACTGGCGATAAGTTTGCAGTGGGCTCGCGCGGCATGTTGGGCTTTTCCGGAGCCTGGGTGTGGAAGTGGAAAGACTGGATTGATCGCCGCTTCATGGCCAAGTTCGATGATCTGAAGATGATGCCGATGAGCATGAGCTCCACCCCTCCACCAAGCGCAATCAAGCTTTCAGAGGATGAGTCTCGTCAGGCTATTTCAGCGATTGCGATGCGATGCGGCGGCTGCGGTGCCAAGGTGGGTGCCACAGTGCTTTCGAGGGCCCTGGGCGCCTTGCATCCGATTGAGCGCGATGATGTGTTGATTGGATTGAAATCGCCTGATGATGCGGCGGTGGTGCGCGTGCCAGCCGGTAAGGCGATGGTGCACACCGTCGATTTTTTCCGCTCTTTCATAGACGACCCGTATGTGTTTGGCAAGATTGCCGCCAACCATGCGCTGGGTGATGTGTTCGCCATGGGCGGGGAGGCGCAAAGTGCAACCGCGATTGCGACGGTGCCGCCTGGCCTTGAATCCAAGACCGAAGAGTTGCTGTTTCAAATGATGAGCGGCGCAATTGAAGTGCTCAACGAAGCGGGCTGCGCTTTGGTGGGTGGGCATACCGGCGAGGGCCGCGAGTTGGCGCTGGGCTTTGCGATCAATGGCCTGATTGATGAGGATCTGCAAGCGGTGATGCGCAAGGGCGGTATGCAGCCCGGCGATGCTTTGGTGCTGACCAAGCCCATGGGCACGGGCACCCTGTTTGCGGCTTATCCCCAGCTCGCTGCAAAAGGTCGTTGGATCGATGCGGCCTTGCGTTCGATGATGCAATCCAATCGCCTGGGCGCTCAGTGCCTGCGTGATCATGGAGCGACAGCCTGCACCGATCTCACAGGCTTTGGGTTACTCGGCCATCTGGTGGAGATGACGCGCCCATCCGGCGTGGATGCGCAGATATCGCTGGCCAGTTTGCCCGTGCTTGATGGGGCTGAGCAGTGTGTGGCTGCAGGCATTGTGAGCTCTTTGCAGCCTGCCAATGTGCGCCTGCGCCGGGCCCTGCGCAATCAGCAGGCGTTCGTTGATCATCCGCGCTACCCATTGATCTTTGATCCGCAAACCGCGGGCGGGCTATTGGCAAGCGTACCGGCCGGGCAAGTGCAAGCGTGTTTGCAAGCCTTGCACGCGCTGGGGTATCGCGAGGCCTGCGTGATTGGAAAGATCACGGCGCAGGGCGATGCACTTGAGCCGATTGAGCTGGCGAATTGAAGCATGTGCGCGAACTACACGCCGGTTACACAGCGCGAATTGGTGAAACTGCATTTCGATGCCGGGGGTGACTGGGAGCCTTTGCCGCCAGAAGCCTGGCCAGGATCGGTAGCGCCCTTCATTAGACAGGTTGAACATGAGGGCATTAAGGGTCGCGAGGTTTCTGTAGGGCGGTTTGGATTGTTGCCGCATTGGGCCAAAGACCCGGGCTTTGGAAAAATGACCTACAACGCACGCAGTGAAACCGTGCATGAAAAGCCGAGCTTTCGCGATGCATGGCGCAAGGCCCAGCGCTGCATCATTCCAGCCGAGATGATTTTTGAGCCCAACTTTGAAACCGGCAAAGCGGTGCGTTGGGGTATCAGTCGATTGGATGGAAAGCCGATGGGGCTTGCTGGGCTATGGTCTGTCTGGCGTACGCCTCAAGGTGAGTTTTGGGACAGCTTCACCATGCTCACCATCAACGCGCAAAGCCATCCCTTGATGAATCGATTTCATCGGCCAGACGATGAAAAGCGGATGGTGGTGATCTTGCCGGAAGCGGCGTTTGACGCGTGGCTGGAGGGAACGGAGAAAGAGGCTCGCGATTTGCTTGCGCCGTTTGCGGCTAAGGACATGCAGGCTGAGCCCAAACCCTTGATTCGCACTCGCAGTGTGCCGGTGACTAGTAAGTCTCCAAATGCAGGCGACCTGTTTGCTTGAGCGAAGCACCCAAGCTATCCCAATTCAAGCCCTGCTGTTCGGCAATATCCTTGAGCGCAAGCACCACACCTTCTTCCATGGCTTTGAGGCCGCACACGTAAAAGTAGGTATTGGAGTCGGCCAGTAGCGGTGCCAGGTCGATCGCGCGTTCGCGCATCAAATCCTGCACATACTTCTTGGGCTGGTCAGTCTCGCGCGAGTAGGCCAGATTGATATCGATGAAGTCTTTGGGAAGGCTTTGCAGCGGGCCGAAGTAGGGCAGATCGGCTTGGGTACGGGCCCCGAAGAACAGCATCAGTTTGCCGCCCTCAAACTTGCCCGATTGCCGCAAGCGACGCCGCCATTCAGTCATCGCACGCATCGGCGCGCTGCCGGTGCCGGTGCAGATCATCACAATATTGCTGCGCGGATGATTGGGCATGAGGAAGCTCGCGCCAAATGGCCCGATCACTTGCACCTTGTCGCCTACCTGCATGTCGCACAAATAGTTACTGGCCACGCCGCGCACCGGTTTGCCTTGATGATCTTCAAGGACACGTTTTACTGTGAGGGAGATATTGTTGTAGCCAGGCCTCTCGCCATTGCGCGCGCTGGCTATTGAATACTGTCTGGCGTGATGTGGCTTGCCTTGGGCATCCAGCCCCGGGGCGATAATGCCTACCGATTGGCCCTCGAGCACAGGGAAAGGTAGCGAGCCGAAATCGAGCACGATGTGATGTGTGTCGTAGTCGCGACCCACCGCAGTGACCCGTACATTACCAACCACCGTAGCTTCGATGGTTTTCTGAGCGGCCTTCGGTCCATAAAGATTGGTGTAAGCATGCGCTGCGGACCAGGGTGGGAGGGTCGCGCCATACTGATTGGCGTTAAAGGCCGCTTCGCCAACCGAAGTTGGCTCAACGGGGCTTTGCGCCAGGGTTGCTACTGCTTCGGTTGCGTTGCCTTCTGAGGCAAGCGCGAGCTGCTCAGGCGGCAGCTCCGCAGGCAATACATCCCAGGTGAGTTGCTCGTCAACGCTATAGGCGCGGATCAAGGGCATCGCGCGCCAGTTGTCAATCGAGCCGGTGGGGCAGGGCGGGACGCAGGCCATGCATAAGTTGCACTTTTCTGCGTCCACCACGTAGTTGCGTGAGTCATGTGTGATCGCCCCGACCGGGCAGGTGGCTTCGCAGGTGTTGCAGCGAATACATATTTCAGGATCAATCAGGTGTTGCTTGATGACCTGCAGTTCAGCCGGGGCGTTCATCGTGAGCTCGTTATGGCAAATTTAGTTGAAGCGAATGTACTCGAAGTCCACGGCCTGGCGATTGATACCCATAGCCGGTGGCGCGATCCAGTTGGCAAATTTGCCAGGTTCGGCTACGCGACCCATGAGGCTCGCTACGAAGGCGCGATCCTGACCCGAAGGCAACCAGGAGTCATGATGCGCTTTCCACTCGGCCTCAGACACCACGCGGCCATCCGGTGATACCTTGACGCCCGAAAGCGCACCGATATTGCGATGAAACGCCTTGTGGGGAGTCTTCAGGCGGAAGGGGATGCCGGCCTTTTCGATGACCTTGTTCCAGCGCTCCACACCTGCAACGCTATCCTTGATGTAATCATCGCGCAGCACTTCATTCAATGCGTTGAGCATTGGCACTTCTTTATCAACCAGCTGGCCATTGCGAGCCTCCAGCACGCGGTAGGTCTGGCTCTTGAGCAGGTGGTCATCTACCCGCTTGCCTTCTTCATAGCGGCCTTTCAGGCCGGTGCTGTAGAAGGTGGCGGCATTGCTTGATTCATCAGCGCCAAACAGATCAATGGTGACGCTGAAGTGGAAGTTCAGATAGCGCTGCAGGGTGGGCAGGTCAATCACGCCGGCTGCACGAAGCTTGGTCACATCATCGGTCTTGAGCTCGTTCATCATCTGGCAGGTGCGCTGAATCACCCGCGAAATGCCGCTCTCGCCTACAAACATGTGATGCGCTTCTTCTGTCAGCATGAACTTGGTGGTGCGGGCCAAAGGATCGAAGCTCGATTCGGCCAGGGCGCACAACTGAAACTTGCCATCGCGATCGGTGAAGTAGGTGAACATGAAAAAGCTCAGCCAATCGGGGGTGGCTTCATTGAAGGCGCCCAGAATGCGGGGGTTGTCCTCGTCACCTGAACGACGCTCAAGCAAGGCTTCTGCTTCTTCACGGCCATCACGACCGAAGTGCTTATGCAGCAGATAGACCATCGCCCACAGGTGGCGGCCTTCTTCCACATTGATCTGAAACAAGTTGCGCAGGTCGTACATGCTGGGCGCGGTGAGGCCCAAATGGCGCTGCTGCTCAACCGAGGCGGGCTCGGTGTCGCCTTGAGTCACAATAATGCGGCGCAGGTTGGCGCGGTATTCGCCGGGCACATCACTCCAGACTTGCTCGCCTTTGTGATCACCAAAATGAATCTTGCGCTCAGCATCGCCAGGATTCAGAAAAATACCCCAGCGATAATCGCGCATCTTCACATGACCAAAGCTGGCCCAGCCCGCCGGGTCTACACTCACCGCAGTGCGCAGATACACATCCATATCGGTGGAGCCCTCGGGGCCCATGTCATCCCACCAGTTGATGAAGTTGGGTTGCCACTGCTCAAGCGCACGCTGCAAGGTGCGGTCTTCGCTGAGGTTGACGTTGTTGGGAATCTTCTCGCTGTAGTTAATACCGGACATGATTTCTCCGTGGTGGATCTGTGGTGAAGTGAATTGAATCGGGCAGGTGATTTAGACGCGGTTCCAGTCAAAGGCAGCTCTTTCGCCCTTGCCGTAAACCTTGAGTGCACCTTTGTCGCCAACCGCATTGGGGCGCTGGAAAATCCAGTTCTGCCAGGCAGTCAAGCGGCCAAAGATACGGGTAAACATGTTCTCCTGGCCATTGAAGCGAAGGTTGGCCTCCAGGCCTGTGAGCGCATCGGGCGACATGGCAACACGCTCTTCAATCGCGATGCGAATCTCGTCGGCGTAGTCGATGTCATCCGGGTTGCTGGTGACCAAGCCCACTGCGAATGCTGCATCGGCATCCAGTAATTGCCCTGCCTTGGCACGCACCGCTTCGAGGGCGGGCACTTCATCGTAAAAGCGCCGGCCCAGGCGGCTTTGCCCGGTGGCCATTGGATACAAGCCAAAGTTGGTATCGCTCACCATAATCTGGGGTGCATGTTCGGGATCATCGGGCAGAGCCAGGTGATAGGAGCGATCACAGGCCAGTGCAAGCTCAAGGAAAGTGCCGGCAAAGCATGAATCGGGCTCGATCAGAGCGAACAAGCTGCGAGAAGAAACATCCAGACGGCTCAGGCAACGACGCAGGGCACCGATGGTTTCCCGCACAAACCAATGCGCCTGGTGCTTGAGCAAGCTGTCGTCCATCGCCTGTACGGCACTGATCGCGCCTTGAGTCTTGATAAGCCAGGTGCCGATGTCAAGCTCATTGGTGCGCATGGAGAGAATCGCATCTTCCAATTCGCGGGCGAGCACCAGGGGATACCACTGCGAGCCAGCCGCCTCGATTCCTTCGATGGTGTCGGGCTGGGTGCCTTGGGGAGCCTTGACCAAAAAGCTTGCCGTGCGCTTGGAGCGATCAATCCGCACCTCGACATGGGTGTACACCAGTGCATCGGTTTGGACCACGCGATTTAATGGAGTCAGCTCAACGCCCTTGCCATCGGCGGGCCGATCACTTGCGGCTGCAAGCTGCAAGGCGCGTTCCTGAATCTTCTGGGCAAACACAGCGGGCTTGGCGATCTGATCGACCAAGCGCCAGTCTTTGGCTTTTTGTCCGCGCACGCCCTCAGTGGTGGTACAAAAAATGTCGGCCAGGTCATGCCGCACGTGGCGCTTGTCGGTGATTCGGGTCAGGCCGCCAGTGCCAGGCAACACACCAAGCAAAGGCACTTCAGGCAAGCTCACCGCGCTCGAGCGATCATCAATCAGAATAATTTCGTCGCAAGCCAGCGCCAGCTCATATCCGCCACCTGCGCAGGCGCCATTCACAGCAGCAAGAAACTTCAAGCCGCTGTATTTGGAAGAGTCTTCCAGACCGTTGCGGGTTTCATTGGTGAACTTGCAGAAATTGACCTTCCATGCATGCGAACTGACGCCCAGCATGAAGATGTTTGCGCCCGAGCAAAACACTTTCTCTTTGGCGCTGGTCATGACGACCGTGCGCACTTCAGGATGCTCGAAGCGAATACGGTTGATCGCGTCGTTCAATTCAATATCCACGCCCAAGTCGTAACTGTTGAGCTTGAGTTTGTAGCCAGGGCGCAGGCCGGCATTTTCGTCAAAGTCAGCGGTTAATCTCGCCACAGGCCCTTCAAAACTCAGCTTCCAGTGGTGATACCGGGACGGATGGGTTTGATAGTCAACAGTTTGAGGGTTGCTTGGCTGGATGCTCATGCAGGTCTCCGACGCGGTCGTTGTTGTTAAGAACATGCATAATAATGCCATCAGGCCAGGAGATCAAGCATTTTTATGCATCTTGCCAAAGAGGTCATTCTTTACGGCTGGCTTGTCCGGCGGCTTGCTGTGCGATCTGCTTCAAGCTAGCGAAGGCTTGTTCCAGGGATTGGCCGCTTGTGTTTAGGCTGTACTCCGCTTTGGCATAGAAGGCCGAGCGCCCGGCCAGGATTGCTTTCAGGTCCTCCATCGCCTCCTGACTGGCGGCAATCGGCCGCAAATCGCCTTGCTCGGTCACGCGATTCATATGATCGGCCGGGTCGGCCTTTAACCAAATTGTGGTGCAGTGCTGAAGCAATTGGCTAAAGCTGCCAGGATCGGCCACCAGGCCACCCGGAGTGGCGATGACCGCATGTGGATAGGCTTGAATGACGTGATCCAGAGCCCGCCGCTCGTAGCGCCGATACCCATTTACGCCAAACATGGCCTGTATTTCGCTCACGGGTGAGCCGGCCAGAATTTCGATTTCACGACTCAGCTCAATAAAGGGCAAGTCGAGGTGTTCGGCCAGCATCTGACCCAGGGTGGTTTTCCCCGCGCCGCGCAGGCCAATCAAGGCGATTCGACGCTTGCGTGCTTCGAGGTCAGGTGCATGGGTGGCAAGCATCTCGGTGAGTGCCATGCGCGCCTTGCGCAATCCCGCTTCATCCTGCTCGGCCAACAGCTCGCGAATCAGAAGCCATTCAGCAGAACGGGTGGTCATATCGCCAATCAATTCAGCGAGCGAGCATTGCAACGCTTGGGCCACCTGATGAAGGATCAGAATGGAAGCATTGCCCGTGCCATATTCAAGATTAGCCAAGTGGCGTTCAGAGACGTCAGCGGCCTGGGCTAGAGCTTTGCGGGTCATGGGCCGACGGGTGCGCAGCTCGCGGACCTTGTCGCCCAGGCTCACCAGCAACGGGTGTTTTTCCTGGTCGGATGCTGCTTCGGCTTGCTGAGGTGTGGGCTCGTGCACTATAGTGCTCGAAGTCGATGCTTGCGGAGCGGTAGAGTTCATGCACGCACGATAGTGCATTTCCCAGTGGCCAGCAAGCGTCCTGCGCCCTTTCACTGGACAGGTTTAAACCAATTAGCGAGGCAAGCATGACGGAACTTCTTTCCAACTTTTGGGCGAGTCAGTGGCAAGGCGGCAAAGGCGCGGGCACAGCACTCTTTGATCCGGTGCTCGGCGATGAGTTGGTTCGCGTTGATGCCTCGGGGCTGGATCTTGCGAGTGGATTTGATTTCGCCAGGCAGCAGGGCGGTGCGGCATTGCGTACCTTGACCTATCGCGAACGCGGCGCCATGCTTGGTGCCATAGTCAAAGCCCTCCAGGCTAACCGGGATGCTTACTACGATATTGCTACCGCCAACAGCGGAACCGTGAAAAATGATTCTGCTGTCGATATCGATGGCGGCATCTTTACCCTAGGACTCTACGCCAAGATGGGGGAGGGTTTGGGGGATCGCCGCTATCTTCTTGATGGCGAGGCCGCACGGCTTGGCAAGGATCCGCTCTTTCAATCACAGCATGTGTTGGTCCCCACGCGGGGCGTTGCGCTCTTTATCAATGCCTTCAATTTTCCGAGCTGGGGGTTGTGGGAAAAGGCCGGGCCTGCTCTGTTGTCGGGTGTGCCGGTGATCGTGAAGCCTGCCACAGCTACTGCGTGGCTCACGCAACGCATGGTGAAAGATGTGGTGGATGCCGGGATTGTGCCGCCTGGTGCGCTGTCGGTGATCTGCGGAAGCTCGGCTGGCTTGATGGATCAATTGCAGCCTTTTGACGTGGTTTCATTCACTGGCTCGGCGGACACTGCAGCGGTGATTCGTAGCCATCGTGCCGTCACCCATGGCTCGGTGCGCGTGAATATCGAAGCCGATTCAATCAACTCGGCCCTGCTTTTGCCCGACGAAGCTGATGAGGCTGGGCTGGATTTGCTGGCCAAGGAAGTCGCACGTGAAATGACGGTGAAATCGGGCCAGAAGTGCACTGCGATTCGACGGGTGTTTGTGCCGCAAGCAATGTATGAGAAAGCCGCTCAAGCGATTGGCGCGCGACTTGCAAAGACCACCCTTGGCAATCCGCGCAACGAAGCTGTGCGCATGGGATCCTTGGTTAGCCGGGTTCAGTTCAATGCAGTGCAAGAAGGGCTTGCCTTGCTTAAGACCCAGGCCCGTGTATTGCATGACGGCTCGACTATGCCTTTGATTGATGCCGACCCGGCGCTCGCTTGCTGTGTGGGCCCCACACTGCTTGGCGTGGATAACGGGGATACGGCATCGATCATTCATGAGGTTGAAGTGTTCGGTCCGGTCTCTACTCTGGTGCCCTATCGCGATATCGCCCATGCCTTGCACCTGATTCGTCGTGGGCAGGGCTCACTGGTGGCTTCGGTGTATGGCTCGGATCCTGCAGCGCTTGCTCATGCCAGCGCTGAGCTTGCCGATTCGCATGGTCGGGTGCATGTCATCAGTCCGGATGTGGCTGCGCTTCAAACCGGACATGGCAACGTGATGCCCCAATCGCTGCATGGTGGCCCAGGGCGCGCAGGGGGCGGTGAGGAGCTCGGCGGAGTCAGGGCGCTCAACTTCTATCATCGCCGCGCTGCAATCCAGGCAAGTACGGCGGTGCTGGGCTTGCTTTAACACCTCGAGTTTTACCTGCTTGATGGCCACCCAAGATAAACCACAAGATCGGAGACCCCATGAATGAGTTGGCAGGAGTACAAGCACCGCCGAAGATGTTTAACTTCGCGCAGCATCTGCTTGATCTCAACGCGAAGCGCCCGGAAAAAATAGCCTTCATCGATGATCACGGAGCGCTCTCTTACAGTGCGCTGGACAAAGCGGTGCGGCAGTGTGGAGCGGCCTTGCGCAATGCGGGTGTCAGGCGTGAAGAGCGGGTGCTGATCCTCATGCACGACTGCACCGCCTGGCCGATTGCTTTCCTTGGCGCTCTGCATGCTGGCGTAGTGCCGGTCGCTGTCAACACTCTGCTTACTGCTGCCGACTATGCCTACATGCTGCAGCATAGCCGCGCACAGCTGGTGGTCGTGTCTGATGCATTGATCGGTGTGTTGGCTGGCGCACTTGCCGAGCCTGGTCATGAGGTTCGCCAAGTACTTGTAGTGAATGCAGGTGTGAACACACCTGGGGCAATTGCAGGTTTGCCAGTGGCACGTTTTGAGGAATGGATCGGCGCATGCGAGCCCGGCTATCCGGCGGCTGTGGATAGCGATGACCCTGCATTGTGGCTCTATTCCTCGGGCTCCACCGGAAGACCCAAGGGCACGGTGCACACCCATGCGAATTTGTACTGGACCGCTGAGCTTTATGGCAAAGCGGTGTTGGGTCTGCGTGCCGATGACATTGTGTTTTCTGCAGCAAAGCTTTTCTTTGCGTATGGCCTGGGCAATGCGCTGAGCTTTCCGTTAAGTGTTGGGGCCACCGTAGTTTTGATGGCCGAACGCCCCACACCTGAGGCCACCTTCAAGCGCTGGGTGGAGGCCAAACCGACGGTGTTCTTTGGTGCACCCACAGGATTTGCGGGGATGCTGGCCTCGCCCAAACTTCCAGCTCGAAGTGACGTGGCGCTGCGCCTGGCTTCGTCAGCTGGCGAGGCGTTGCCCGCCGATATTGGTGAGCGCTTCACAGCACACTTTGGCGTTGAAATTATTGATGGCATTGGTTCCACCGAGATGCTGCATATCTTTCTTTCCAATCGGCCTGGAAAGGTGCGCTACGGAACTACCGGCTGGCCAGTGCCCGGTTATACCGTCGAATTGCGTGGGGATGACGGGCAGCCCGTGCCCCAGGGAGAAACGGGTGATCTGTTTATCAAGGGCCCCAGCGCTGCTTTGATGTATTGGTCGAATCGCGAAAAGTCGCGTGAAACCTTTCAGGGTGCATGGACAAAAAGCGGCGACAAATACATCTGTAACGATGACGGGAGCTATACCTACAGCGGGCGTAGCGACGATATGCTCAAGGTGAGCGGCATCTACGTGTCGCCTTTCGAAGTCGAGGCAACTCTGGTGCAGCATCCGGCGGTCCTTGAGGCTGCAGTGATTGGTGTGAATGATGAGCAGGGCTTGATCAAGACGAAAGCTTTCGTTGTGCTCAAGGCGGATCAGCAGGCTGACGAAGCCGAGCTTAAGGCTTTTGTAAAAGATCGCCTGGCACCTTTCAAGTATCCGCGCAGCATTGTTTTTGTGCATGAGCTGCCTAAAACCGCTACTGGAAAAATCCAGCGTTTCAAGCTGCGTGAGCTTGAGGCTACCCGCCCCAGTATCGGGTAAACCCGCAGTTTTGCGCGAAGTTCGCGCGGCACCGTACTCGACTATTGGCTTCGCGTTACCATCCGTTTCGCGATGCTTTTTGAAGGAGAGTTAGCATGCTTAGTCGACGTGATTTTATTGTTGGGGGCAGTGCCGCCACTGCAGCTTATCTGGCTGGATCTTATGTTCCCCTGCTCGCGCAAAACGCAGCTAACATCGGCGCGCCCAGCGTCGTGCAGGTGGGCTTTCGAAAGCAAAAAGTAGGCGATATCGAGATCATTGCGCTTAATGATGGCGTGGTGCGTCGCCCATTGGCCGCTGAGTTTGTGCGCAATGCGCCGTTGGATCAGGTGCAAGAGCTGCTGCGCACTCAGGGCTTGCCAACCGACTATATCGACATTCCTTTCACCGCCTTTTTGGTAGTGGCTGGTAATCGCCGGATTCTTTTGGATACAGGCTTTGCGGACAACGGTGCTCCAACCACCGGACGCCTTCAGCAAAATCTGAATGCTGCCGGATTCAAGGTCGAAGACATCGACACCGTGGTGATCAGCCACTATCACGGCGACCATATCAATGGCTTGCGCAATAAAGCCGGTCAACTGGTGTATCCGAATGCCAAGATCATGGTGCCAAGTGTCGAGCACGCTTTCTGGATGGACGATGCGCGTATGAATGCAGCCCCTGAAGGCATGCGCGGCGCGTTTGGAGCGGTGCGTCGGGTGTTTGGTGGATTGAGCGCCGATCAGTTGCTGCAATTTGAAGCGGGTCGGGAAATCGTACCCGGCATCACGGCCATGGCCGCTTATGGTCACACGCCAGGCCACTCCTTGTTTGTGGCTCAAAGCCGTGGTGAGAAGTTTGCCTATGTGGCCGACATCACCAATATCCCGTCGCTGTTTGCCCGTAATCCCGACTGGGCAGTGCAGTTCGACATGAATCCCGAGGCCGCTCGGGATGCTCGTCGGCGCACTTTCGAGATGGTGGTAAATGAAAAGATGATGGCTGGTGGCTACCACTTCCCCTTCCCGGCGTTTGGTCGGATTGAGAAGCTTGGTAACGGGTACGATTTCAAGCCGGTTGCTTAAGTTTCGAGTTTGATTCGGGCGGTGAGTGATTCACCGCCCAAGCCTTGCGGTGGCATTGGCGCAATTATTCAATACCTTTAGGCCGGGTACTCCTACAGTGATGCAAGTTCAATCTTGAGGCACTGTTTATGGAACTGCGATTCACCATCAATCGACAGGCGGTAGTCGTACCAAATGTCGCACCCACTGAGCCTTTGCTCTGGGTCTTGCGTGAAGATCTCGGACTGGTTGGCACCAAATTTGGATGTGGGCAGGCGGCCTGCGGTGCTTGCACTGTGCACGTCAATGGAGCGCCGCAGCGCTCTTGTGTGCTGGCCTGTGCTCAGGTCGAGGGCCAGCAGGTTACGACTGTCGAAGGGCTAAGCTCGGGCCTGGAGCTCGGTGCATTGCAACAGGCATGGCTGGATGTGGAGGTGGCTCAATGTGGCTACTGTCAGGCCGGGCAGCTCATGTCAGCTGCAGCGCTTCTCAGGCAGTTCCCCAGGCCGACCGACTCCCAGATCAATGATGCGATGGCTGGCAATTTGTGCCGTTGTGGTACTTACGGACGCATTCGCGAAGCGATCAAGCTTGCTGCAAACCGAATCGCAGGGGGGCGGGCATGAGCTCAAAGCATCCTGATCGCAAGATCAACCTGCAACGCCGGGCCATTCTTGCCGGTGCTGGCTTAAGCGTATCCTTTCTCTCGGGCTGCGCGATCATTCCCCCGATCCCCAAGCGTCCGCAGCCCACCAATGACGATGCTATGGGTTGGGTGCAGCTCAGTGAGACCGGAGGCTGGATACTTTGGCTTGCACGGGTTGAGATGGGCCAGAATGTTTCCGGGGCTTTACGCGAGGTGTGTGCCCGTGAGCTCCAGGTGTCAGCCTCAGCCATTGAGGTGAAGTACCCAAGCACCAATGATATCGGGCGGGTCAAAGCGACTGTAGGCAGCGATAGTGTTCGCGAGTTGATACTGCCGATTGCGAGAGCCTGCTTTGTATTGCGTGAAGCTGTATTGGAGCGTGCCAGCCTTGTTTCAGGCCAACCGGTAGCGTCATTGAAGCTCGTCGATAAAGCAGTGCTGGGCCCTGGTCGCGCACCTATCGCACTTGCAGAGCTTTCAAAACCGGGATTGCGCCTCAAAGCCCGTGAAGTAGCCCCTGAGCAATTGCGCTACTTTGCGGCCAAGACGTCGCTATCCTCCGAGAAGCTTCGCGCAGCAGTGCCCGATCATGAGGCTATTGTGCGTGGCCTGCCGCTTTACACCGCTGATGTGCGCTTGCCGCGAATGGTTTACGCCACCGTGTTGCGATCCCCGTGGCCAGACACCGCAGCTTTCCGATCCAAGCTGCTGGATTGGGATGAAGCGGCGCTACGCAGCATCCCGGGATTTATCGCCATCGTGCAGCATCCTCAATTGTTGGGGCCAGCGCTGGTGAGCTCTCGCATGGGAGCTTTACAAGCGATGCGTCAAGTCGCCAATGCCAAATGGTCTGCACCCGAGGTTGCCTCCGATGAAGTCATCGCGATGATAGATATCGACAAGGTTCGGGCTGCTGGAAGCTTCACCCAATCCAAGGGATCAGTGCTTGCGCCGCAAGGTCAATGGGATGTGGATATCCGCCTCGATGTGCCCTTGGCTAGCCATGCGTATATCGAGCCACGTTGTGCTGTCGCGCAACCGGTTGGCGATGGCATCGAGCTATGGTGCGGCACTCAGGATATCTTTTACATCCGGGATGTTGTGGCTAGAGACACCGGGTTGGCGTTGGCCAAGGTGAAGGTGCACGGCCGGCGTATCGGCGGATCGTTCGGCGGAAAAACCATTGCTACGGTTGAACGTGAAGCCGCACTGATTGCAATAAAACTTGGCCAGCCGGTTAAGGTGCAGTGGTCTCGTGAAGATGAGTTTGTTTCGGCTTTTGGCCGGCAACCCAGCTCCCAGCGGGTTCAGGTCCGGCTGGGCAAAGAAGGTCGGATTACGGATTGGCGTCATGATCTGAGCACATCGCATGTATTCTTTACCAACGCGATTCTTCCACCGTGGATGCAACGGCTAACCAATCTTATTGGTGATGATGGTGCTTCGCGGGGCCATACCCCCATCTATGAATTTGAGCGGCAACAGCTCGGTCTCAAGCTCACTCGACTACCGGTGCTAACTGGGCCATGGAGGGGCCTGGGTGCTGGCCCGAATGTGTTGGCAATCGAGATGGCGATTGACCAAGCAGCGCGCAAATCCAAGCGTGACCCCTTTGATTTTCGTCTGCAGCACCTCAAGGGCTCGACCAAAGCCGGTGGCGACCAGCAGCGCCTTGCGCATTGTCTGCAAGTATTGCGCAAGCGAATGGATAGCGCCGCACAAGCAGTTTCGGCTAGCCGAACAGTGATCGCCCGGGGTATCGGCGCAGGGTCTTATAAGGCGATGAGCTATGCGAGCGCGGGGGCAGAGATTGCGTTGAGTCTGGATGCTCGAGGGCGCCCACAGTTGGTTGAGGTAACCCGCATGTGGTGTGTACATGATTGCGGCCAGATGATTGATCCCCGTACGGTGAGAGCCATGGTTGAAGGCAATTTGGTGTGGTGCATAGGGATGGTCTTGCATGAAGAGTTAGGGACCGAAAAAGGACAAATCACAACAACCGCCTTGGGGGCTTATCGTATGCCTCGCATGCCCGATATGCCACCAATGGATATTGAATTAATCGACTCTGCTCAGCCTTCAACCGGTGCAGGTGAAACAGCCATGGTGGCGGGAGCCGGCGCCATTGCCAACGCAATCGCGCGAGCCCTTGACGCGCTGGGTCAGCCTATGCCCACACGTCTTCCGATTAGCTTTGTCGCCTAAGGAAGGCTATGAGTGACTTTGCCAGTGCCGCGATGGTGAAAGTGCTTCAGGCAGGGGCGAAGCGGCTTGGCATGAGCCTCACTTTGAACGAAAGCCCTTCAGGAGCAACAGTGCCTTTGGCTTCCAAGCGGGAGGTCATTGAGCAGGTGGTTAGGCAACGCGGCTTGGGAGACTTGCTACGGCTTGGGCAGGGCTTGCTCGACGTGAAGCAAGACCCTACATTGACCTTACTGCTCTTTACGGGGCAGCCCCTTGCGACCATGCGCGCATGGCTGAGACTTGAGCGATTTGTTCATTCCCGGCACCGCATTGTGCAAACGATTCATAGCGAACAAAAACTTGAGCATCGGCATGTCAGCCTTACAAGCGGAGCGGCGCCGTCGCCGTTTGAAGACCTCGTGGTGCTCGGGGTGCTTATTGCACTTCTGCAGCGATGTGGGGTCGAGGGCATCGAAGCGCGATCAATCGATAACGCCCCACTCTGGCCACTCCCTCAGGACGCACATGTGTCGATCAAACAGGTGGTGGATCGTGGTGTAAGTGCGCACTGGGTACTGAACTGGTCATCCGTGCACGGACCGAAATCCGTAAGCATCGAACCCAGTATTTTAATTGTGCAGTCCACAAGGATTGATGAGGCTTGTGTGAGCTGGCTGGCTTCTAGGCTTTCTGACGATACTTCGGTGGACACCCTTGCGCAGGCGATGGGCATCAGCCGACGCTCTCTGCAGCGCAGGCTGGGTGAGTTCGGTGTGAAGTATGTGGATCTCCTTGGGCGTGCCAGAGCTCAGCATGCGGCGCAGATGCTGGTGTCGAGTAAGCAGGCGCTCGCTCATATTGGTTTTGCTTGCGGCTATAGCGACCAAGCCCACTTCAGCCGTGATTTCAAGCGCCGCCTGGGATTGACGCCTGCACAGTTTCGGGATCAGCGAGATCGAGCAAGGCAGTCTCAATAAGCTCGCCAAACACCGATGCATCGCCAAGCTGCTTGGCGCTAAGCAAGGCCAACTTCACCAAAAACAACTCGGCATGTTGCTTGCCAGCCTGATCGATCGCTTGAGCGAGTTGATCATAAACTTCTTCAAGCCCATCAATAGTGAGGGTGGGGGTCATGATGTTTTTTCTGGTGAAGGGCGATTCAAAAGTAGGGCTTGGTAGATCGCATGCTTGAGTCGCGCGCCGCTTAAAGTTTTCCAGCGCGCACAAATATGCTGATCGGGCCGAAACAGATAAGCGCTGCCGATTTCGTGAAGCCCATAGGCGTTCCTCAAGGCGCTCTCGGGATCATCAAGATGGATGTCGCTTCCAAGGAGCGGCGGGTGTGAACCAACTGTAATCAGCCTGACTGCAATACCCTGTTGACCCAGCTGATCAATGGCTTCGCGAAGGTCTGGTGATAGCGCTGCAGGGCCAATATGAATCAGCAGATCAAATCCGCCTCCGAGGTGATCCAGCAGATAGTTAGCTTCACCAAGCTTGATGTTTTGGGGTGGTGCACCATGGCCGGGGCCGGAGGCAAACATCGCCGTATCGTCGTCGCTCGCGTTGAGCCATGAATCGCGATACTCATGAGGACGCGAGGTTCGCCAATGATAAAGCGGGCGCACAAACTCCTGCGTCAGGCTAAGCGAAAGCACTGCATCGCGCAGCAGTCGAAATCCATGGCTGGGCGGTGTCATGAAGCGAGTGCTCTTGCCTGCCTCAGTGATGATTTCCTTGGCGGCTCCCACGCGCTCCCGGCTATAGTTCTCGAGCAATTGAGGCGAGGCGACCCCGCGAGCGACCATCCCGAGTTGCCAGCCCAGCGCCTGCGCATCCTGAAAGCCGGTATTCGCACCGCGCACTCCAAAGATCGGGAGCAAATGTGCTGCATCACCGGCAAATAGCACTCGACCATGCAGATAGCTCTCAAGGGTGAGTGTTCGTGCGGAATACACAGAGCTCCAATCCATCTCCCATGGCTTGCCGGCTTGCCCCACCTGCTCAAGGATGGCGTTGATACGGGTGCTCAAGCTGGTTGGATCAAGTGCCTGGGCATCGGTTTCATGGGCTGGCACCTGATAGTCGACGCGCCAGATGCCATGGGGCTCGCGATGCAGCAACACGGTATTGCCGGGATTCCAGGGCGGATCAAAAAACGCCTGCCGCTCGGTGGGAAAGGGCAGGTCGCAGCGAATATCAGCAATCACAAACCGGCCTTCGTAAGAAGCTCCCTGCATCTTCAGGCCCATGTGGCTGCGAATGCTTGAGCGCGCGCCGTCTGCGGCTACGACCCATGATGCCTGTAAGTCATAGAGCCCTGCAGGGGTGACGATGCTGAGCACAACATGATCATCATGCTGGTGAAGAGCATTGAGCCGATTGCCCCAACGCACTTCGATTAAGGGCTGTGCCGAGCAGGCCTCCAGTAGATACTCCTCTACATATTGCTGCTGCAGATTATTCATTGGGGAAAAGCGCTCATGCTCGCTATGCGCCGCCTGCATCCGATAGACGTGTTGCCCGCGAAAATAGGAGTTACCAAAGCGCCAGGGCAAGCAAGCTTCCGTGACCCGACGGGCTATCCCCACTTGCTGCATGATCTCCATCGAGCGGCGGGTAAAGACAATCGCCCGGCTGCCTTCTGAGACCTGAAGTTCGCTTTCCAGCACGATGCTCGCAACACCATGCCGGGCCAGTTCCAGCGCTGTGGTGAGACCAACAGGGCCGCTCCCGACGATCACTACTCGTGCAGGCTGGTAGTGTTCATGCTGGCCTTGGTCTTTAGTGGGTAACCAGGCCTCAAAGACCCGGTAGGGGTAGTAGATCGAGGGGCGGGGGGTGGACAGGGGTTGATGCATTTCAGAATCGGTAGGTGCCCAGAGATGGACTCAACTCATTCTAGCGCCTGGCTCGGCTGGTTTCGGTCCTGGGGGTGCAAGAGGGTTTTGAGCGCAGGGGGCTCAAGTTTGCGCGGCACAGTGATCGCGTAAAAACTCTCCTCCACCTGAGGCACTCGGCAAAGCTCGCGCAAGACCCCGCTTTTAAGCTCATCTTGCACCACAACTCCGGGCACCAATGCGAGCGCTCCACTATCGCGGGCAATGAGGCGCAGCATGGCCATATCCTCCACCTCGGCCCGCACCCGCATCTGCAAACCAAGCTGCTCGCACAGGCTATCGAAGCGGGATCGAATATCGCTGCTTTGCCCCGGCAGGACAATATCCTGGCCCTGAGCATCTTGTGGGAACCGGAATGGCCGGGCGGGCTTGGACTTGCCGGGCCCGACAAGTATCACCGGTTGCCTGGCGATCCTTCGGCAGCGCCACGGATGCTCGGCATCGCGAGCGACCGGTCGATTGGATAACACCAGGTCGAGCTTGTGAACAATCAGGCGCGCGAGTAATTCATCAAGCGTGCCCGATTCAAGGCTGAGCTGCACTGCGTCATCAGCCAGCACCGGGCGCAACAAATTTTCCTGAAAGTTGCGCGACAAGGTGGCCACGCTTCCGATTCGCAGTTTTTGCCTGGTCGCTTGGCCCTGCCCCTCCACAGATGCAATCAGCTCGGCACCCATCGCGAAAATTCCTTCCGCATGGCGCAGCACCATTTGCCCGGCCTCAGTGATCACCAATCGTCTGCCTTCGCGCGTAAAAAGCGTCAGCCCCAGCTGGGTTTCAAGTTGCTTGATCTGCGCAGACAAGGCCGATTGGGAAACGTGCAACAGCTCGGCGGTGCGGGTGAGGTTGCCCTCCTTGGCGACTGCCCAGAAGTAATGCAGGTGGTGATAGTTGATTCGGCTGGCCTGCAGTAGTTCGCTTTTTTGTATGGATTTCTTCATAAATATGTATTTTACGGAACTAATCGCGTACTGGATACTGCGCCCATTCCAACTATTCCAGTGATCTTGCCATGGCCCAGCTCGCTCTTCTGCCCCAAGTGTTTCTAATACTTGTCCTTCTCACCATCGGTGCTGCCCTGATGGCTCGACTACCAGGCGTTAGCCTGAAGCGGGCCTGGCAAGTGGCGATGGCCAATGCATCCGCGGGGTTCGTGATCGCGCTGGCGCTTTTTGGTCTTGCTGTATCCACTTTGTGGGGCAGCGCAGAAACGCTCGCGCTCACCCCGATGTGGGGATTGAAGGTCGATTTGCTGGCCACTTCGATGGTGCTGCTGGTGGCTTTTCTCGGCCTGGTGATCCTCAACTATTCACGCACCTACCTGCAGGGCGAAGCGAATCAGCCTGCCTATATCAGCGCGTTTCTCTTTACCCTCGCTGCGGTGTTTGTGGTGGCGGCTGCAGACAACATGCTAGTGTTGATTGCTGCCTGGAGCGTGACAAGTTTTAGTCTGCATCGCTTGCTGATGTTTTACTCCAAGCGGCCCGGCGCTGTGCTCGCGGCGCACAAGAAGTTTTTGGCTAGCCGCCTCGCAGAAATCATGATGCTTGGTGGTGCGTTGCTGGTGTATTCGGCAGCCGGTAGCTTTTCAATTTCCGCTCTTGCCCAATCGGATGCGCTTGCGCAAGCGTCCGCACAGTGGGGTCTTGCGCTGATGGCCATCGGTGTGATCCTGAAGTCTGCGTTGCTGCCTGCTCATGGCTGGTTGATTCAAGTGATGGAGGCGCCCACGCCGGTGTCGGCATTGCTGCATGCCGGGGTAGTTAACCTGGGCGGGTTTGCCTTGATCCGCATGGCGGGCTTGTTTGAACAAGCCGGTGTTGCCCAGGGCATGCTGGTGGTGATGGGAAGCTTGACAGCACTTGCAGCAGCGCTTGTGATGATGACCCGGATCAGCATCAAGGTGCGGCTGGCATGGTCGACCTGCGCACAGATGGGGTTCATGATCATGACCTGCGGTTTGGGGCTTTACGATCTGGCCTTCCTGCATCTGTTGGGGCATTCCCTTTACAAGGCCCATGCCTTTTTGAGCGCAGGAAGTCGGGTTCATGAAGCCAGGTTAACGGCCTTGCAACCCACGGTGCTTGCACAAGGAGCGCCGCATTGGTTGATGCTGGTGTGTGCGCCTGTGTTGAGTTTGGTGGGTCTTACTGCGCTTTTTACCTGGGCAAATACTGCGCTTGGTGCGTCAGTCATCGCTCCGGGGTGGATCTTGATTCTGAGCCTGGCTTGGGCACCGCTGCTTTGGCTCGTTTCGAGCCCCCGGATAGGTGGACTGGCCAAGGGCTTGGCTCTTGTGATTGGGCTTGGCCTGGTCTATCTGCTGATGCACTGGATCGTTGCGCCATTGGGCTTGAGCTCGCAGTCGCTGCACTCCGGGTGGATGGTTTGGGCGGTGGTTTGTTCGGCCCTGCTGTACGTCGCCCAGGTGATCTTGCACGGCTTTCGCCAATCACCACTCGCCGAGCAGGCCTACCCCTGGGTGTATGGAGGGTTTTACCTCGATGAAGTCTTCACGCGATGGACCTTTCGGCTTTGGCCGGTTCAAATGCCGCGCCCACCGGCTGGTTCAAGTCAAAAGATAGCGCCAGCACTTCCTTCATTGATGAGGTCGGTTTGAATACCGCCAGTTCATTGCAGTCTGTTTCCAGTCATTCATTTATTGAGCGCGCCGTCATGCTTCATTCATCTGTTGAAAAAGTAGTTCAGAAAATAGCGCCGACCTGGCCTTTAGATCAGTTCATTGCGGTCAATCCAATGTGGGGGCATGTTGATCGCCCCATGCATGATGTCGCGGCATGGGCCGCGAGCGTTAAGGGGCAACGCCTTATGCCGGACCATGGACACTTCCAGCGGGCCTGGGACGCCGGAATCGTGAAGCGCTCGCACCTGAGCGCGGCATTGGCTGAATACGATGATCCCCGCACGGCCGAAGAGTTGATCAGTGCATTAAAGGGGGCACATAGCGTGCAAGCTTTGCCGATCCTCGCAGATATTCTGGATGCGCGCCGGGATCTCAGCCGATTGCCAGCTTGCCGAAGCGTGGTCACGCATCAGATCAGTCAGGTGTGTGCGGCCTTTTTTGACGCCGAGCAAGCACAGTGGTCCATGACCGATAAAAGCAGCTTGTATCGCGCTTGGCGCAAAGCCATCAATGCGGATCGTGGGCTAGGTTTGTTATTGGGTCAAAAGGGCTTGCGGGATAAGGCGATCAAGCTGCCTCTCCAAGCTGAGCAGATGTTGGAGCAGGCAGTGACCCAGCTTGGTATAGAGAGCGATTGGCTTGAGCCTTACTTCGATGCGGTGTTGGCTCCCTTGCATGGTTGGGCCTCGTGGTGTGCTTATGAAAGGTGGCAAGCTGCCTTTGAAAACAAGTCCAATGAATACGCGCGCGATCTGCTGGCCATTGGCCTGGCTTGGGAAAGCCTGCTTGATGATGGCAAGCGCGATGCTGCGAGCAGTGTGTTTGCCTTGCAAACCACTTGGCGTGGCTGGCGCAGTCATGTCCTTGGCGAGGCCAAAGCGCAAAGCAGCGATGGGATTTGGTTGCGGGCCTGCGAATTTGCCTATCAACATCACATCAGCCAGGGGCTGAAGAATGCCGCTCGAGCGCGGGCAATGGCGAGCACTGCTGATGAGGTGATGACGCAAGCCGAGGTGCAGTTCAAGGCCGTGTTTTGTATTGATGTTCGCTCCGAGGTGTTCAGGCGCGCGCTGGAACAAGCCTCTCCCGTCATCGAAACCTCCGGGTTTGCAGGGTTCTTCGGATTGCCGATTGCATATACGCCCCAGGGCACGACTGCACGTCGACCGCAGTTGCCCGGCTTACTGGCCCCAGCCATTGAGGTTAGCGACGAGATGCAAAGCCCTGAAGCGACACAAGCGCTTGTTGGGGAGCGGCAAATTCACTTGTCTGAGGTTGCGAGACGGCAGCGTTTGAGCTTGTTGCCGGGTGCTGCTTTCAGTTATGTGGAAACGGCCGGGCTGGCCTATGCCGCAGGTTTGGCGCGCAATAGTTTATCTGCGGGGCTTGTGATGCCCACTATCGATCAGGCTGGATTGAGCGCTACAGCAGCGGCACACTGCCGCCCGCAATTACTCGGTATGGATATTCCTGCCAAAGCCGATCTGGCGAGGAAGGTGTTGGGAGCAATGAGCATGACGCAGAATTTTCCGCGCATGGTTTTGCTTGCTGGCCACGGTAGCCAAACTGCCAATAATCCCCATGCTGCAGGGCTCGATTGTGGGGCATGCTGCGGTCAAACCGGCGAGGTGAATGCGCGGGTGTTGGCTGGGGTGCTGAACGATGCCGAGGTTCGCAAGCTCCTTGCCGATCAAGGGATTACGCTTGCGGATTGTTGGTTTGTAGCTGGACTGCATAACACGACAACCGACCTGATGTTGCTCTTTGATACCGCCGATATTCCGGCTTCTCATCGGGAAGATCTTCGTGAGCTTCAAAACATTCTTTTAAAGGCAGGCCAAGTGGCGCGTGCCGAGCGTGCTCCTGCACTCGGGTTGGGCGCGCTGGTTAAAGACGGCAAAGCGCTTGAGCTTGCAATTAATGAGCGGGCTCGTGATTGGTCTCACACCCGCCCTGAATGGGGCTTGGCCAACAACGCGGCTTTTGTCATTGGGCCACGCGAGTTGACCCGCTCAATAGACTTACAGGGGCGCAGCTTTCTGCATGACTATGATTGGCGGCGCGATAACGATAGCGCGGTGCTCGAATTGCTCATGACGGCACCCATGCTGGTGACACACTGGATTAACTTCCAATACTTTGCTTCAACCGTCGATCCAGAGCGATTGGGTAGCGGCAATAAGGTGCTCCACAACGTGGTGGGTGGGCGCATCGGGGTGTTTGAGGGCAATGGTGGTGATCTGCGCATTGGGCTGCCGCTGCAATCAGTGCATGACGGCGAGCGCTGGATGCATGAGCCTTTGCGCCTTTCGGTGTTTATTGCGGCACCTCAAAGCAAGATAGAAGCCATCATCAAGAAACACGCGATCGTTGAGCAGTTGGTCAGCAATCAATGGATCTATCTTTTCCAGGTAGATGAATCCACCGGCTTGGCGACCCGCTTTCATCAGGGCCAATGGCAGGCGTTTAATAGCCCCGCGCCTGAACCACTCCACTGATGGTTTCACCACGCTCCAGGCGCATGATTTTTTCGACTACTTGATCCGCAGAGGGGTCAAGCAGGGTGCTTGCAGCGATGTGCGGTGTGAGCCTGATTTTCGGATGGGTCCAAAACGGATGGTCGGCTGGGGCGGGCTCGATGGCGCACACATCGAGCAATGCTCCTGCGATGTGCCCGCTATCGAGAGCCTGGATCAATGCGGGCTCATCAACATGCCCGCCACGCGCGACATTGATCACAAAACTACCCCGAGGCAAAACAGACAGATGCCTGGCGTTAATAATCTGTTGGGTTTCAACGGTGAGGGGTAGCGCGCACACGAGGATACGAGTTGCGCGCAAGAAGTCTTCAAGAGAATCATGCCCTGCAGAGATTGGCACGGTCTGCGATCCGCGTGGCGTCCGAACCCAGCCATGCACTTGAAAACCCAGGGCTTGCAGGCTATGGGCAATCGTCAGGCCCAGCACGCCTACGCCCATGATCCCCACCGGCAAGTCGGCAAGATCAGGCCTGGGGTGATCGCGCCATTGCGCACGCTGCGCTTGAGCCTCATAGGCATCAAAGCCTCGCGCAAATCGCAAGGCACCGTAAGCGACGTATTGCGCCATTTGCAGTCCCATGCCCGCATCCTCAACTCGCACCAGCAAGCAATCCGGTGCACGCTTAAGTGCGGTGACCGCATCCACGCCTGCGCCTGCCACAAAGAGTGCTTTGAGCCTAGGCTGGCTATCGAGGAACCCTTGCGACGGATGCCACGCTACAGCATAGTCGGCCGGTGGGGCATCGGGCTGCCAAAGCTTGGCTTCGATATTCGGCGGCAAGCGCTTTTGAAGAGCTTGCACCCACTGCCGCGCAATCGCTTCATCGGAAAACGCGCAGCTTATTGTGCGCGGTACCGAACCAGGATTCAGCGCGCTCATAGGGCGGGAACACGCACCCAGCCTTCCATCAATACCCGCGCACTGCGGCTCATGATGGCTTTTTTCACTACCCATTCACCTTGCTCATGAGTGGCCTGAGCACCGACCCGCAAGGTGCCGGAGGGGTGACCAAAGCGCACCGCTTCACGGGCTCCCCCGCCTGCAGCGAGATTGACGAGCGTGCCGGGAATCGCTGCGGCTGTGCCAATGGCCACCGCGGCTGTGCCCATCATCGCGTGGTGCAGTTTTCCCATGGAAAGGGCGCGTACCAGCAAATCAATATCGCTGCCCTCCACTGATTTTCCGCTGGAAGACAGATAGCTTTCCGGTGGCGCGACAAAAGCAACCTTGGGCGTGTGCTGACGTGAAGCAGCCTCGCCAAGCTCTTTTATCAGGCCCATGCGCAATGCACCATGCGCCCGGATGGTTTCAAACATGGCCAATGCCTTCGGATCGCTGTTGATCGCTTCCTGCAGCTCAGTGCCGCGATACCCGATAGCATGGGCATTCACGAAGATGGTGGGAATGCCTGCATTGATCATGGTCGCTTGCAACTTGCCAACGCCGGGAACTTCAAGCGTATCGATCATGTTGCCGGTGGGGAACATCGCGCCACCCGCACCTTCTTCCTCGGCTGCCGGGTCCAGAAACTCAAGCTCCACTTCAGCCGCTGGAAAGGTCACACCATCCAGTTCGAATTCGCCAGTTTCCTGCACCATGCCTTGAGTGATCGGCACATGCGCGATGATGGT
>JAIYCW010000024.1 GCA_027487815.1 Burkholderiales bacterium | reverse complement strand
TTGTGTTGTGATCGGGAGCATCGCTTCGAGGGATGGTTTGCTTCTGCGCAGGATTACGAAAGTCAGTTGGCCCGTGATCTTGTGGCCTGTCCGGTGTGCGAGTCTACCGAGATTCGCAAGCTCCTGTCGGCGCCGCGCATCAATAAAGGCGCGCGAGCTCCAGTTGTGGTGCCGCAGCCTGAGTCGCAGGCAAGCGAGGTGGCACTGCACTCAAAGCACACCGAGCAGGCCGAATTCATCCAGAAAATGTGGTTTGAAACTGCTCGCAAAATCATTCGCGACACCGATGATGTGGGCGATGCGTTTGCCGAGGAGGCCCGCAAGATTCATTACGCGGAGGTGCCTGCTCGTGGTATTCGGGGCGTGACCACTGCTGAACAGGCCTTGGAGTTGGCTGAGGAGGGGGTCGACATCTTTGCCTTTCCCCTGCCTGCAGCACTTAAAGAACCATTGCAGTAAGCCTGATCAGAAGCGCTACTTTTGAGCTCGCTCTTTAGCGCTTTTGGTATTGGGTGTTGCCGAATAAAACATCTCGCTGTTTGTCATCGGTAAGGGGCTTGCGCTGAGCCGCCAAGACCTGAATTGCTTTTTGAACTGCCGGGCGTTTTTCGATGAGCTCAAACCAAGCTTTGACATGAGGATAGTCGCTCAGCTCAATCCCCTGGTTTTTCCAGTTGCGCAGCCAGGGCCAGATGGCCATGTCCGCGATGCTGTAGGCCTTGCCACCAACAAAGGGGCTTGCACTTAAGCGTTTGTCGAGCACGCCATATAGGCGCTTCGCCTCATTGGTGTAGCGGTTAATCGCGTATTCGATTTTATCCGGGGCATACAAGCGGAAATGATGGTTCTGCCCCAGCATCGGCCCCAAGCCTCCCATCTGAAACATGACCCACTGCAGCACTTCATACTTTGCCCGGTCAGACTTGGGCATGAATTTACCAGTCTTACCCGCCAGATAAATCAGCATGGCGCCTGACTCGAAGACCGAAATTGGTTTGCCATCCGGGCCTTCACTGTCCACCATGGCGGGGATTTTGTTGTTGGGACTGATCGCCAGGAACTCGGGCTTGAACTGATCTCCTGTACCGATATCCACTGCATGCACGGCATAGGGGAGCTTGCACTCCTCCAACATGATGTGCACCTTATGCCCATTGGGCGTGGCCCAGCTGTATAGATCGATCATCGGATTTAGGCTCCGCGGGTAATGGGCATCGATACTTCACCTGGCAACTTGAGTTGCTTGGCCAGTTCGAGTTTTGCAATCGCACTGCGATGCACTTCATCCGGGCCATCGGCCAGGCGCAATGTGCGCTGGTGAGCATACATATAGGCAAGTGGGAAATCACCAGACACACCGCCACCGCCGTGGGCCTGGATCGCCCAGTCGATGATCTGGCAGGCCATGTTCGGCGCAATCACCTTGATCATCGCGATCTCGGCCTTGGCGACCTTATTGCCAACTGTGTCCATCATGTAGGCAGCTTTGAGCGTGAGCAAGCGAGCTTGATCAATCATGATGCGTGCATCAGCGATACGCTCATGCCAAACGCTTTGTGCGGCTACCGGCTTGCCGAACGCAATCCGGGTGTTCAACCTGTGGCACATCAATTCAAGAGCGCGCTCGGCCGCGCCAATGGAGCGCATGCAGTGGTGAATCCGGCCAGGCCCAAGACGGCCCTGGGCAATCTCAAACCCACGCCCTTCGCCCAGGAGGATATTGCCAGCAGGTACCCGAACATCCTTGAGCACCACCTCCATATGACCATGTGGAGCGTCATCGTAACCGAATACTGACAGGGGTCGAACCACGGTGATACCAGGAGTATTTGAAGGCACCACCACCATCGATTGCTGTTCATGGCGGCCTGCATCCGGGTTGGTTTTACCCATGACGATATAAACGGCACAGCGTGGATCACCCGCGCCGGATGACCACCATTTGCGGCCATTGAGCACATAGTCATCACCTTGACGCTCAATGCGGCACTGGATATTGGTTGCGTCCGAAGATGCCACTTCAGGCTCGGTCATGAGGAATGCTGAGCGGATTTCACCGCGTAGCAGGGGATCGAGCCACTGGCGCTTGATGGGCTCTGAAGCATAGCGCTCAAGGGTTTCCATATTGCCGGTGTCTGGAGCGGAGCAATTGAACACCTCCGGCGCCCAAAAGCTGCGGCCCATGATTTCGCAAAGCGGCGCATAGTCCAGATTCGACAGACCCTCAGGCACCCGGGCGGAGTGGGGGATGAAAAGATTCCACAGCCCCGCAGCTAGTGCTTTTGGCTTCATCTCCTCGACCACCTTGGTGGGGATCCAGGCGTTGCCCTTCGCACGATTTTCCGCAACCTCTTCCAAAAAGAGATGCTCGTTGGGATAAATATGTTTGTCCATAAAGGACAGCAGGCGTTCACGCAGATCTTTACAGCGGGGCGAATATTCAAATTCCATCGAAGTCTCCTGAGGTGTTCTGTTCAACAATTAAAAGATAAGGCGTTAGGCTGCCTGCGCCATACGCCAGCCGAGTTCAGCCAAGGGACGGGCGCTGCGACCCGATTCCACCGCTTGCTGGCTTGATGCCGTGCCGTCGACCACGCGCTTCATGATGCCTTGCAGGATGGCCGCGAGTCGGAACATGTTGTAAGCCAGATAAAACTGCCAGTGCCGGGTCACTGTGGCCATATCACGCCCAGTGCGTTCGCAATACATTTTGATGTACTCAGCTTCTTGCGGAATACCGAGCGCCTGCAAATCAAGTCCGCCAACCCCGCGAAATTGGCCCGGCGGGATATGAAAACTCATGCAGTGATAGGAAAAGTCAGCAAGAGGCGCACCCAGGGTCGAAAGCTCCCAATCAAGAATTGCGAGAATTTTTGCTTCCTGGGCATCGAAGATCAGATTGTCGAGGCGGTAATCGCCGTGCACGATACTCACTTCATCAGCATCGGGAACATGGGCGGGTAACCATTCAATGAGCTGATTCATCGCATCAATATGCTCTGTTTCAGACGCTTGATACTGCTTGGTCCAGCGCCCGATCTGGCGGGTGAAGTAGTTGCCGGCCTTGCCATAGTCGGCCAACCCGATACTGATCGGATCCACAGAATGGAGCGCCGCAATCACCCGATTCATTTCGCTGTAAATCGGTGCTCGATCAGCTAGTGTCAGCTGGGGCAAGGCCTGATTCCACATCACCCGGCCCTTTACATGCTCCATGACATAAAAGGCGCGGCCAATCACAGCTTCGTCTTCACACAGGCAGTGCATTCTCGCAACCGGCACATCCGTATTGGCCAGGGCGGCCTGCACCCGATACTCCCGCTCGATCGCATGGGCTGAGGGCAAAAGTTTGGCCACGGGGCCCGGCTTGGCGCGCATCACATAGGACTGCGTCGGAGTCTTTAGCAAAAAGGTCGGATTGGACTGCCCGCCCTTGAATTGCTCGATCTCAAGTGGGCCTGAAAAGCCATCAATATGGGCGCTCAAATACTGCGCGAGAGCTGCTTGATCAAAACTTTGACGCTGGGCCACCGGCATCGTGCCCACGAACTGTTCTTCTGCCTGCACTCCGATCTCCTCTTTTGATTTCTTCTGGCTGATATTTTATGAGCCTTACCTGGCCTCGGACTGCCCACGCAGAAACTGCAGCAACATGTGCTCAACTGTGGTGTTGCGCGAATCCGGCGCCAGCCAGTTGCTCGGGTTCAAGTTTACAGCGCGCACGATCCAGTCGCGTGGCTCGGGTGCGATATCGATAATGTTGATGCAGCCCGGCGCTTGCAGCAGATTCGAAAACATGGTTACTTGAGCTGACAGTGCATAGCCCAGGATCACCCGATTGACGCCGCCGTGCGCCACCATCAGCATTACTTCCCAATCGGGCTGCGCCAACGTTTGCAGGGTGGCGCTCATCACCCGTTGCGAAAAATCCCCGATGGCCTCACCTTGTAGATAGCGCAACCGGGGATCAGGAACTCCACGGAAAGGCCCGAGAAAGCTTTCCTCGAGTTCGGCATGTGGCACATCGCGCAGTTCGCCTGATTCGATTTCACGCAACGCTTCGACATGCTCAATCGGCATGTCTCCGTGTCCGCTGGATTGAAGCGCCAAGCCGGCCGTTTGTTTAGTGCGAGGCAGGCTGCTGGTCACGACCCGGTCCAGTTTGACTTGATGTGCCGCCAGGAGTTGGCCTGCCGCTTGTGCCTGAGCCTGGCCGGCAGCGTTTAACACGACCTGGGAGCTGTCTTCTACCGGCTGACCATCCGGAGAAAAATAGTCGACCGCACCATGCCTCATCAGGTAAAGGCGTCGACGTCGAGGTGGCTGATACATCATGTTCAGGATCCGAATAGAGGAGGGCGTTTCGCCAGAAAAGCTTCGATGCCGACGCCTGCATCAGGCTCATGCAGGCTACGAACAAAGTTATCGCGTTCGGCATCAAGCGCTTGATCCAGAGGCATGCCAGGCATGTGCTCAATGCCGGTTTTGAGGCGTTGCAAGACCAGGCGAGGGCCGTGCGCAAGCCGTTCGGCCCATTCACGGGCTTGGTGTGCGCTAGCGCCGGGATCAACCAAGCGATTCACTACGCCCAGTGCATGGAGGCGTTCGGCGCTGATCGGTGCTGCATCAGCAAGAATCTCGAAAGCCAATGAAGCGGGCAAGCGCGACGCAAGCTGGCGTATTGCCCCGCCATCCGGAGTCAGTCCAACCTTCGCATAAGACATCACGAACTTCGCATTGCTGGCAGCCACAATCAAGTCACATGCCAGCACCAGCGAAAACCCAGCTCCAGCCGCGGGGCCCTCTACAGCAGCAATTACGGGAACCCTGGTGCTGCGAATTGCGCGTACCCAGCCGTGCAGGGCATCAATGCTTTGGGCTTGCACTTGTGGATCAAGCGCCCGGTTACCCAGCAGGCGTTGCAGATTGCCTCCAGCGCAAAAGAACTCGCCTTCGCCGCGCAACACCACTGCGCCCACGCTCGAATCTGAATCAATGGCCTGCAGAGCCTCGCGTCCGGTGTGATACATGTCGGGATGCAAAGCGTTGCGGGCTTGCGGGTTTGAAATCACCAACTCAAGCACGGCGCCTTGACGCTCCACTTTGAGCTGGGCGGGATGATCCTGACTCATGGCTGCAACAACGATAAACCCAGCTGGGCGCGCCTGCGCAACCACAAACTCGGGCGGTAGCGCGGGTCTGCCGACGTTCGCTCCATTTGACTCAGCCAGTGCATGACTTTCGCGGGGCCGATGTGGTCGCCCATCGCAAGCGGACCCATCGGATATCCAAGACCCAACCGCACAGCCGCATCGATATCCTTGGGTTGTGCGATGCCTTGTTGTGCGATTTCGCAGCCAATGGCGATCACCATACAAACGATTCGCGGGGCAACAAAGCCGATGCTGTCCTCGCACCAACTTACCTGGACTCCGGGGGTTGAGAAGAGCGCGGTTGCCTGAGCTTGTATCTGGGCGCTGGTTGCCGGGCAGCGCATCAGGGTACGTCGCTTGGTTGTTGAGGCGAACGGATCAAAAAAGGTATCGAGTGCAATCGCCTGGGCTCCATGGGATTGCAAGCCGAGGTCGCTCAGATGTTGACTCAGATCCTGACCCTCAGGCGTGAGGATTATCAGGTCAGTGGCATCCGGCGCAGGGGCTGAGTTAACTCGCACACCCTGGTCCCTGCACCACCCTGCCAAGGAAGAAGGATTTGCCGCAAGGGGCTCGATCCACACGCTCAGAGGCAACGCACCTCTTTCGCCAGGGGCAGGTAAGACTGCATCGAGTGCTTTGCCCTGCGCGTCGTAGTGGTAAAAGCCAGCGGATGTTTTTCGCCCCAGCACCCGACCAGCCAAGCGCTGCGCCGCAAGCGCGCTGGGTCGAAATCTTGGCTCATCATAAAACTGCTGGTAAATGGACTCCATGACCGGATGCGAGACATCCAGCCCGGTGAGATCCATGAGCTCAAAAGGGCCCATGCGAAAGCCCAGTCCGCCAAAACTGACCTGCTCGCGCATGATGTGATCGACATTGGCGAAGTCGGCCACGCCCTCGGTGACCAGCTTGAGAGCTTCCGTGCCATAACCGCGCCCGGCGTGATTGACGATGAAACCTGGCATGTCCTTGGCCAGCACAGCAGTGTGGCCCGATGCTTGGGCCAGACTCATCAGCGTTTCGACAACCTGTGGCGAGGTGTGAGCGGCCTGCACAACTTCGACAACCTTCATCAAGGGCACAGGATTGAAGAAATGAAAGCCGGCAATGCGCGCAGGATGCTTGGCTTGAGCAGCCATTGCAGTGATAGACAACGAGGAGGTGTTACTGGCGATGATCGCTTGCTCGCTCAGATGGCTCTCCAGCTGCGCAATCAACTGTTGCTTGATATCCAGACGCTCAATAATCGCCTCGACGACAAGCTCGCAGGGTGCCAGCGCTTCTACCGATTCGACCACCTCCAGACGTGCTGACCATTGGGCTTGCTGTTCGGCTGTGATCCGACCCTTGTCAACCAGAGATTGCCAGGTTTTGCAGATGGTTTGCCGGGCCGCTTGGGCTGCGTTGGGTTGGGTATCGAGCATCAGGATTTGTTGCCCGGCTTGCGCAAAGAGCTGGGCGATACCGCGCCCCATTGCCCCGGTGCCGACGACCCCGAGCGTGTTGACTGTGATGGTTTCCATGCGATGATTCTAGCCGGATATCCGAAGCCAGGGCGCCAGCCGTTAACGCCCCTGTTTCGACGTCTTGCCTTTCTTTCCGCTTTTCACGAATAACGATCAGGAGACACCATGCTGGAACTGCACGGTTTTGCCGCAAGCAATTACCACAACAAAGTCAAGATTGCCTTGCTTGAAAAGGAGATTGCCTTCACCGAGGTTCTGAATTGGGCAACAAAAGATGAGGCTACTCTGCACATGAGCCCATTGGGCAAAGTGCCGTTTCTCAAGACCGCACAGGGGTGCCTAAGCGAATCGCAAGTGCAGCTGGAATATTTGGAGGCGATCGCGCCACAGCATGCTTTGCTACCCGCCGATCCGTTTGCTGCTGCCAAAGTGCGTGAACTTTGCCAGTATTTGGATACCCACCTTGAATTGGTAGTGCGCAGGCTCTATCCACAAGCCTTCTTTGGGCAGACGGTCTCGCCCAATCTGATTGAGGAGACCCAAAAGGAGCTTGGCCGCAACCTGGCCGCTTTTGCCCGCCTGGCCAAGTTTTCACCCTATGTGGCGGGTGACCAATTCACCCTGGCGGATTGTTGCGCCATCGTTCACCTGCCGCTGCTCTCGTTGGCGACCAAGGCGATTTACGGCTCCGATATGCTCGCCGATCTCCCGGTGCGCGATTACCTGAAAGCCATGGGCGCGCGTGCCTCCGTTCAACGGGTTAATGCCGAGCGCAAAGCAAATCAGGAACTGATGATGACCCGCTCACGCGGCTGATATCAGGCTTCAGTTGACGATTGCAGCTCGGGTTGATTAAGCAGGCGCTCACGCTCCAGGCTCAAGCCGAGCCAATCGTCCTCGATGCGAGCCAGGCTTTGCACTTGCTGGGCCCGCTTGCGCACCAGGTCGCTGACGGCATTGCTATCGGCCAGCACCGCGGGATCAATCAGCTCGCGGTCCAGTGCTTCGATGGCCGTTTGAGTCGCTTTCAACTCGCGATCAAGCGCCTTGAGTCGGGTATCCAATCCCGCCGTGAGTTTGGCCGCCAGGGCTCGCTGTTGCGCAGCCTGTTGACGCAATAGCTTGCGATTGGCGGGATTACCCCCTTCAGTGCGCTCTGGTTGGGTGTTTGTGCGAGTGTCGTCTTGCTGTTCAAGATAGTCCTGCATCGAGCCCTCAAACCAGCTGACACCGCCTTGTTGCACCAGCATCAGTTGGTCGGTGCAGGCGTTGATCAAGAAGCGGTCATGGGAGACCAGGAGCAAGGCGCCATCGAATTGGGCTAGGGCCTCGGTAAGCGCATCCCGGCTTTGAGCGTCCAAATGATTAGTCGGCTCATCAAGCACCAGCAATTGGGGCTTGCGATAGGCGATCATGCACAACACCAGGCGTGATTTTTCACCGCCTGAAAACGGGCCGACAGGACTGATCGCCATCGGACCAGGAAACCCCCAGCCGCCAAGCAAATCCCGCAAATGCGATTCCTTGGCCGCTGGATCCATGCGTTGCATCAATTGCAAGGGGGTGTCATCAGGTGCCAGGCCTTCAATGGCGTTTTGGGCAAAGTAGCCCACGCGCAGACTATTGGCCCGTGTTAGCTCGCCATCCAGAATCGCAAGCTCACCGATCAGGGATTTGATCAGGGTGGACTTGCCAGCACCATTGCGCCCCAAAACGCCCACTCGCGCGCCTTTTCGCAATTGCACCTCCACTGCGCTGAGCAAGGGTTGCTGATAGCCGATTTGAGCGTCGACCAGGTTGATTAAGGGATCCGGGCAATGGCCCACCTGCGCGAGCGTGATGCTTGGGGCGCCGCTATGCTGGGCCAGCACAGCGCTGGTTTGAAGTTTTTCCAGGGCCTTGATACGGCTTTGCACCTGGCGCGCTTTGGTGGCTTTGGCGCGAAACCGGTCGATGAAGGTTTGCAGGGCGGCGGCTTTTTGCTCGGTTTTCTGGACCTTGCGCTGCTGCTCCATCAAACGCTGCACCCGGGTGCTTTCCATTTGAGAATAGCCCCCGCCATAGCGCACCATCTGGCCGCTTTCGAAGGCCAAACTGATCTGAGCCACCCGGTCGATGAACTCACGATCGTGGGAAATCACCATGACCGTACCTTCATAGCGCAGCAGCCAGCGTTCGAGCCACAAAATCGCATCGAGATCGAGGTGATTGGTGGGCTCATCAAGCAGCAACAGCTCGCTGGGGGCAAACAAGGCACGGGCCAGGTTGACCCGCATGCGCCAGCCGCCCGACAGCGCCTGCACGCTGGATTCGATTTGTTCAACGCTAAAGCCCAGGCCTGCGAGCAGCTGCTTGCACCTTGCGATAGCCGCCGGGCCTTGAGCCTCATGCCAAGCCAGTTCGGCATTCGCTTGCGCATCATCATCAGACGGTTTGGCTTCCTGAGTGGCGCGATAGGCCGCATAGAGTTCGGGATCAGCTTCAAACACCTGGAGCCAGGCCGGGCTCTCGCCCGCGAGCACTTGTTGCTCCAGACATATCACCCGCCATCCCGCCGGCCGGTCGATGCTGCCTTGCTCGATCGCGTCTCCAGTCATGAGGGCGTCAAAGAGCGTGGATTTTCCGCAACCATTAGGTCCAAGGATCGCTACCCGTTGCCCGGCCTCAATGCTCTGGCTGGCGTTATCAAGCAAAACGCGGCCAGCTCGCGCAAGCTGCAGTCCAAGTAGGCGAATCATGAGGTTCGCAGCAGGCGGTGCAGCTCAGTGCCCTGCACCCATACCAGTATCCGCTCCCCTGCGGGCACTGGAATGTAGGCGAATTCCATGTGCTCAGCGAATAAGGCTTCGAAGGCATCCGCCTCATGCCCAACCTCGATCAGCAAACCGCCTTGTGCGCGCACAAACCGGCCCAGCTGATATAAGAACGGCTCGATGAACTGCATCCCTGCAGGCCCAGCGGCCAGGGCGAGCTCAGGCTCATGATTGAATTCCTGTGGCAAGCCCTCCATCGAGCTTGCGTTGACATAAGGCGGGTTGCAAATCACCAGGTCGAATTGATGGTCCGCAAGTGCTGCCAATCCATCAGATTGTTGCAACCGGATGCGGCCCTGTAAATCATAAGCAGCGATATTTTCCTGCGCCAAATCCAAAGCGTCTGCGCTGATGTCCACCCCCAGTAGATCGGAATCTTCAAAACACTGCGCAGCGATGATGGCCAAGCTGCCTCCTCCGGTACACATATCAAGGATGGTGTCTGGGGCTGATTCGGCCTGCCAAAAGTCATCCAGGCCCTGAAGCAAAACTTGCGCAATCGGGCTGCGCGGGATCAAGGCGCGGGAATCTGCTTTGAAGCGAAAGCCGGCCAGCCAAGCCTCGCCAGTGAGATAGGCCAAGGGTTCGCGCCGCTGACAACGACGCCGCAGCAGCTCGAAAATCACCTCTTTTTCAGTGTGAGTTAAGGCCGTATCCAGAAACGGATCAAGGGTGTCAGGCGGCAAATGCACAGCCCAAAGCACCAGACTGACCGCCTCATCATAGATATCCAGAGTTCCTTGCCCCAGAGCGACCTTGCTGCGCAGCATGTGGGAGTAACAATGCCGGATCGCATCTCTCAAGCTATGCGTGGCTGCCTTGCTCTCTTCGAACTTGACGGGTCGGCGCACGACGGCATCAATCAGGAGGGAATCACGCATTATTCATTCGGACACGATCGGGTAGCGTGCAAAAGCACGGGGCGGAAACGCATGGGTAGATCAAATGTTGAGCAAAAATTCGGAGAAGCTTGGGCCTTCTTCGGACTGCCCAGCATTGGGTTTGGTGCTTGAAGGTGGGCTCGAAGTCGGGGTCGCAGCGTTGGCGGGCGCATGGGCCGGCTCGGCATTTTCGAGCATCCAAAGCAGGTTGGTGGGTGAATCCGAGTTGGCCAGGGCATCTTCGCGGGCAATCTTCTTTTCCCGCACCAAGCGCACCAGATCCTGCTCAAAAGTCTGTGAGCCTTGGGCCAAACTTTTTTCCATCGCTTCTTTGACTTCTGTCAGGCGACCTTGCTCGATCAGCTCAGCCACATGCCGAGTATTTTGGAGAATTTCCACAGCCGGGATTCGGCCGCCTTCGGCGGAGCGGATCAGGCGCTGGGACACGATGGCTTTGAGCGAAGCGGCCATGTCGGCCAGCAACACCCGGCGATTCTCCGGGGTATAGAAATTGATAATCCGGTTCAGGCCGTTATAGGCATTGTTGGCATGCAGGGTGGCGAGCACCAGGTGACCCGATTGCGCATAAGCAAGGGCGGCACCCATTGTTTCGACATCCCGGATCTCGCCGATCAGAATACAGTCGGGGGCTTGGCGCATTGCATTTTTGAGCGCGATTTGGAGCGAAAGGGTGTCGGTGCCGATCTGGCGCTGATTAACAATCGAGCGCTTGTTGCGAAAGGTGTATTCAATAGGGTCTTCAAGGGTCAGGATATGTCCCGAGCGCTGCTCATTGCGATAGTCGAGCAGGGAAGCCAGCGTGGTGGATTTGCCCGATCCTGTGGCACCGACAACCAGCACCAGCCCACGCTTGTCCATCACGATGCTGGTGAGGCTTTCGGGCAGGCCCAAGGTGGAAAACGCCGGAATATCACCTGCAATGTAGCGGATCACACAGGCGGGCGAACCGCGTTGGCGAAACACATTGACCCGGAAGCTGCCGACGCCACGCAGGCCGTAGCCTACGTTGAGTTCGTGCTGATCTTCAAACTGCTCCCATTGGCGCTCGGTCAGAATCTCACGCAGCAGGCTGATCACTCCGGCCGAATCGAGCTTTTGCTGGTTGATGGGCAGGCTCACCCCATTGATCTTGATATGCACCGGAGAGCCCGGAGATAC
>JAIYCW010000066.1 GCA_027487815.1 Burkholderiales bacterium | reverse complement strand
GAAGATATCGTGTCGAAGATCGCCCGGATTCCACCTGCTTCGGTTTCTTCGGACGATCGCGGCAAACTGCAAACTCTGGATCGCGATCTGAAGGCCACGGTGTTTGGTCAGGATCCTGCAATCGAAGCGCTGGCAGCAGCGATCAAGATGTCACGCTCGGGTTTGGGCAAGCCAGACAAGCCGATTGGCGCTTTCCTGTTTTCAGGCCCAACTGGTGTGGGCAAAACCGAAGTAGCCAAGCAGCTCGCCTTCATTCTTGGCATTGAGCTGATTCGCTTCGACATGTCGGAGTATATGGAGCGCCATGCGGTGAGCCGCCTGATTGGTGCGCCTCCAGGATATGTTGGCTTTGATCAGGGTGGATTGCTCACCGAGGCAATTACCAAGAAGCCGCACTCTGTGTTGCTGCTTGATGAGATCGAGAAAGCGCATCCGGATATCTTCAATATTCTGTTGCAGGTGATGGATCACGGCACGCTCACGGACAACAACGGACGCAAGGCCGACTTTCGCAATGTGATCATCATCATGACCACCAATGCGGGAGCCGCTGATCTGCAGAAGCGCTCGATTGGCTTCTCCGATAGCAAGCAGGCTGGCGATGAAATGATCGAGATCAAGCGCCTCTTTACACCTGAGTTCCGCAACCGGCTGGATTCCATCATCAGCTTCCGCGCGCTGGACGAAGACATTATTATGCGTGTGGTCGACAAGTTCCTGATTGGTCTGGAAGAGCAGTTGCATGAGAAGAAGGTTGAAGCCATCTTCACGGACAACCTGCGCGCCCATTTGGCTAAAAAGGGCTTCGATCCTTTGATGGGTGCGCGACCCATGCAGCGACTAATCCAGGACACCATCCGCAAGGCGCTTGCCGATGAGTTGCTGTTTGGCAAGCTCATTAGTGGCGGCAAGGTCACGGTCGATTTTAAGGATGACCAGGTGCTATTGGCTTTTGAAGGCGCAGGCTCTCCCCCGGCCCCATCGGGTGAGGGCGAGGAAACGGTCGAGACAGCCCAAGTTTGATAGATATCCCTCTCGCATATGGGTAGAAGGCGGCATTCTTTTGGGATGCCGTTTTTTTTCGGTATGCTGCTGCCACGATTAAGAGGACGAGGAGATATTCGTGAAGCGATCGATCGTAAGCGCAGCCTTGGCGGCTGCCGGATTCATACTAGCGGCTTGGAGTAGCGGGCCGGTTCAAGCGCAGGCAGCGTCGACTGCGGCATCCCCCAATCAAGCGGCCTATCTGGCCGCTAACTGCGCCAATTGCCATGGCACCGTTGGCAATGCCGTAGGTGGAATGCCAGGCCTTGCCGGCTTGAAGCGAGACTACATCATTGCGCAAATGAAGGCCTTCAAGGAGGGCACCCGGCCCGCCACCATCATGCATCAGTTGGCCAAGGGCTACACCGATGAGCAGATTGCGGTGATGGCCGATTATTTTTCCCGCCAAAAAGCCAATTGAGGAACGCATGATGATGAATTCTGATTTTTCGCGTCGCCGCTTTCTTGAGGCATCTGGAGCTATCGGTTCTGCTGGGCTGCTGAGTGCGTGCGCAACTCCCGAACCGATGCCTGTCAAGAAACTGGGTCGGGTATTGGTGGTTGGTGGTGGATATGGCGGTGCAACAGCTGCGAAATACATCAAGCTGTGGGGCGGCCCTTCGATTGATGTGTTGATGGTTGAGCGTAACCCGGCTTTTGTGTCGTGCCCGATGTCGAATCTGGTACTGGGAGGTTCGCGCAATCTTGAATCGCTCACCACTTCGTATGTTGGGTTGCGTGAGCGTGGGGTTTCGGTCGTGCAGGATGAGGTGCTGAGCATTGATCCTAAGAGCCGCAAGGTGAGCTTCACCAAGCTGGCTGACCAGACTTTCGACCGGATCGTGGTCGCGCCCGGTGTTGACTTCATGTACAACGAAGTGCAGGGCTTGAACGCTGAAGCCCAGAAAACCATCCTGCATGCCTGGAAAGCGGGTCCGGAAACGGTTGCGCTGCGGGCGCAACTTGAAGCGATTCCTGACGGCGGTGTGTATGTCATGAGTATCCCCAAGGCACCGTATCGCTGCCCGCCCGGGCCTTATGAGCGAGCTTGCCAAATCGCGCATTACTTCAAGACCGCCAAGCCACGCTCAAAAGTCATTGTGATGGACGGCAATCCGGAGATCATGTCCAAGCGCGGGTTGTTTACCAAGGCTTTTAATGAAACCTATCGCGGCATTATTGAATATCGTCCGAATTCAGTAGTCACTGAAATTGATGCGCGCAATCGGGTGGCGATTACTGAAGTGGGTGATCGGGTCAAGGCGGATGTCTTGAATGTGATTCCGCCACAGCGTGCCGGTGATATCGCCCAAAAATCCGGGTTGATCAATGCCAACAATCGCTGGTGCCAGGTCGACTGGATCACCATGGAATCCACCGTTGCGCCGGGTGTGCATGTGCTGGGTGATGCCACCCTGTCAGCGCCTTTGATGCCCAAGTCGGGACACATGGCCAACCAGCACGGCAAAGCAGCTGCGGCAGCTATTGTCGAAAGCTTGAATGGCCGCGTGCCACAACCTCAGATGATGGCGAACACCTGCTACAGCTTCATCGACGACAAGAACGTCGTGCACGTGGCTTCGGTGCATCGTTATGTGGCCGACAAGAAAACCATGGAAGTGGTGCAGGGCTCGGGTGGTTTATCCACTGAAATGAACGTACTGGAAGGTGTGTATGCCAACTCTTGGGCCCAGACCATCTGGCGCGACATGCTGACTTGAGCGAGCGCGGTTTATTCAGAGGGCGTCCTCAAGGGCGCCCACGGCTCGCCGGGCTGGTGGTGATACTGGCCTGGGGGGCGGTGGGATTGGCGGTGGTGCTGCAACACGCCTTCGATATGCAGCCTTGTGCCTGGTGCACCTTGCAGCGCCTGATTTTTCTGGTGGTGGGCGCTTTGGCCTTGATCGTTTGGTGGCGCCAAAATGCCGGCGAACGAGCTTTGCCCTGGGTTGCACTGGGCGTTGGTTTCAGTATTGCCGGGTTGTGCGCGGCGCTTTATCAGCAGTTTGTAGCGGCGCAAAGCCAATCGTGTGCGCTCAGTCTGGCCGACAAGATTATCAAAGGCGCTGGTCTCGATCAGTTGGCACCCTGGCTTTTCAAGGCAACGGCTTTTTGTCATGAAGCCAATCTACCCTTGCTGGGAATCTCGTTTGCGCTTTGGAGTGCGGCACTGTTTGTCGTGCTTGAAACCATGCTGATTCTGAGCGCGTTGAAACGACCGGCTTACTGACACTTTACTTCGATGCTTCGGACGCTTTTTTATGCCTCACGCCCTTGATCAGCTGAAACAACACACCGTGGTGGTCGCCGATACCGGTGATTTCAACACCATGCGCGCCTTCGCACCGCGAGATGCTACGACCAACCCTTCGCTGATTGTGAAGGCCCTGGCCAAGCCTGAGTATGCCGAACTGGTGGGTCAAGCCCGTGCGCAGCATCCCGGGCTTTCGGGCGAAGCCTTGATTGATCGGCTGCTGGTGCGCTTTGGCTGCGAAATCCTGTCAATCATTCCGGGGCGTGTATCGACCGAAGTCGATGCCCGATTGTCGTTTGATACCGAAGCCACTGTGGCCAAGGCCCGGGAATTGATCGCGCTTTATCGTGATCAGGGCGTGGACCCCAAGCGGGTGCTGATCAAGATTGCGGCCACCTGGGAGGGGATTCGTGCGGCTGAGCGCCTTGAGCGTGAGGGCATTCGCTGCAACCTGACCTTGCTGTTTGGATTTGCCCAGGCGGTGGCCTGCGCAGATGCTGGTGTGACCCTGATTTCACCTTTTGTGGGTCGGATTTACGACTGGACCAAGAAGCGCACCGGGCTGGAGTATTCCGGGGCTGATGACCCTGGCGTGCAATCGGTGCAGCGAATCTTCAATTACTACAAGCGCTTTGGGTATCAGACTGAAGTGATGGGCGCGAGTTTTCGCAACACCGGCCAGATTCTTGCGCTAGCCGGATGCGACTTGCTTACGATCAGCCCAGATTTATTGCAGCAGCTTGCGAGTTCGGATCAGCAGGTGAGCCTGCAACTTGATGCCCAGGCTGCGCAACAACTGGCAATTGAGCGGGTGCGATTTGATGAAAAGCAGTTTCGCTTCGGCATGAATGAGGACGAGATGGCTAGCGATAAACTCGCCGAAGGCATTCGCCTTTTTGTGGCTGATGCCCGCAAGCTGGATGCAATCGTCGCGGCCTAGCCCCGAGTCAGCTCCAAGTTAGCCCCGGCCTGTGCTTCCAAATCCGCCGCTGCCGCGCTCGCTTGCGGCGAACTCATCGACAATGGTGAACTGAACCTGCTGAACCGGCACGATCACCATTTGTGCGATGCGCTCCATCGGTTCCACTACAAACGGCTTGTCTGAGCGATTCCATAGCGCCACCATCAGGGGACCCTGGTAATCGGCATCAATCAGGCCCACCAGGTTGGCAAGCACGATGCCGTGTTTTACGCCAAGCCCTGAGCGCGGCAAGAGCATTGCGCAATACCCCGGGTCGGCAATATGCACTGAAAGCCCGGTGGCAATCAGCTCGGTTTGCCCCGGGCCGAGGGTGCGCGCACTTTCGATACACGCCCTGAGGTCCAGGCCCGCCGAGCCTGCGGTTGCATAGGCCGGAAGCATGTCGCGCATGCGCGGGTCGAGTATTTTCAGTTCAACCTGTTTCATCAAAGTAGGCGGGCGGCTCAAGGGTTAAAGTGGATCGCCGAACATCTCAGCAACGGTTCATCGCTTGCGCAATCAGTTCGACAAGCTGCCTGGCAAGCAAGGTTTTGCTTGCACGCGCCAGGTGCTTTTCCTGGCCCAGATCATCCACCACCAAAAGCTCGTTATCGTCGCGGCCAAAGGTTTGCGGGCCATAGTTGGCAACAAGCAGGGGAATGCCTTTGCGAGCCCGCTTGGCATGAGCATTGGCGGCAAGTGATTCGCTCTCGGCGGCAAAGCCCACACAGAATGGATGATCGGAGCGCTTGGCCACGCTTGCGAGGATATCGGGGTTTTGCTTGAACTGAAGACTGGGACCATTGTCATCAGCAGAAGATTTTTTAATTTTCTCAATGCTGGGATTGGCAACGCCCCAATCGGCAACTGCCGCAACTGCTATGAATAGATCAAAGCGGGCAGAAGACTCATCGAGCACAGCATGCACCGCATCATTCATTTGCTGCGCACTCATCACATCGATCCGCAATGCACCTGCGGGCGTGGGCAAGCTCACTGGCCCGGCGATCAAGGTGACCTTGGCACCAGCACGTGCGCAGGCTTGTGCCAATGCAAAGCCCATCTTGCCCGAGGAGTGATTGGTGATGCCACGCACCGGATCAATCGGTTCGAAAGTGGGGCCGGCAGTAATCAGGGTGCGTTTTCCCGCGAGGGACTTTGGAGTGAAATAGCTTTGCAGCGCTTCCACAATATCCTCGGGCTCCCACATACGCCCATCACCGGTTTCACCGCAGGCTTGTTCGCCATCACCTGGCCCGAGTAACAACACGCCGTCTTTCTGCAATTGCGCGGCGTTGCGTTGGGTTGCGGGATGCGCCCACATTTGGCGGTTCATCGCGGGCGCCAGTGCAAGAGGGCACTCGCGAGCCAGGCATAGTGTGGTCAATAAATCAGGGGCCAGTCCTTGAGCAAGCTTGGCCATGATGTCGGCGCTGGCAGGAGCAATCAGGATGAGATCGGCGCCACGGCTCAAATCAATATGCGCCATGTTATTGGGCACTCGAGCGTCCCACTGATCCACGTATACCGGTTGGCCGGTGAGTGCCTGAAAACTTGCAGGCCCGATAAAGTGGGTCGCGGCTTCAGTCATGACCACTTGCACGGTGGCGCCCTGGCGCTGCAATTCGCGCGCCAAAAAGCACGCCTTGAAGGCGGCTACACCCCCGGTAACGCCAAGCACGATACGCTTGCCCTGCAGGGGCGAGGTCACAGAAATCATGTTATCCGATGGAATCCAGAACTTTCAGCACATTAGCGAGGTTTAGCGGTTTCGTCCAAAAGTCCTCGGCTCCAAGGGTTTGAGCGGCACGAATCGCCTCCGCAGAGGCATCCGCGCTCACCATGATCACGCGAATTTTGGAGGTGGCCGCAGTGCGCTTGAGCCAGCCCAGAATCTCCAGCCCGGAGGTGCCAGGCAGATTGATATCGAGAAGGATCAAATCCGGCACCATGATTTGCAGTTGCCGGTACATCTCGTCGAGCGAAGGGCAAATACGCAGGTCAACATTCTCGACACTGGAACACAATTGCTCCAGCAGCAAGGCATTCAGGCGGTTGTCTTCAACATAAAGCACCTTGCGAGCCGACGGCATGGGGGCTGTTCGCCGAACGGGTTCCACGCTCTGGGGGGCGCTCACTGTTTTTTCCAGCACTGGCGCGCGCCGCTGGATCAGGGTCTGAGCGATCAACGCCAAATCAATCAGCGATCGCTGCTGGGCCAGGCTTAGCGTGCGCTGGGTGCGATCAATCACGCAAAGCGTGCCCATGCGATGCCCGTTAACGGAGATGGGTTGGCCAGCATAAAACCGGATGTAAGGCTCGCCGGTAACAAGCGGGTTGGAGGAAAAGCGGCTATCAAGCGAAGCATCGGCCACTTGAAGCATGGAGGCTTGCTCAATGGCATGGGCACAAAACGCATGCTCCCGGGGCGTTTCACGTACTTTGAGACCCTGCACGGACTTGAACCATTGCCGCTTCTCGTCAAGCAGGCTGATCAAGGCAATCGGTGTGTCGCAAATCGTGGAGGCGAGCCGTGTAATGGCATCAAGTGCCGGCTCGGGGGCGGTGTCCATGATCTGCAGGCCCCGCAGAACAGCCAGGCGTTCGAGCTCTTTATCTTCTAGATTCGCTTGCACTTGATCCCCGTTCCAGGGTCAGGTTCGAGATTTGCGCACTCTACGCAATTCATCAATGATCAGGCAAGCCGCACCAATCGTGATCGCGCTGTCGGCCAGGTTAAACGCCGGCCAATAGTAGGGATCAACATAGACCAGCAAAAAGTCCACCACATGCCCGTGCAAGATACGGTCAACAACGTTGCCCACTGCGCCACCCAGGATCATCGCAATACCGAAGCTGAACAGCCGTTGGCCGCCATGCTTGGCTAACAGGTAAAGCAGGAACACAACCGCAACAACACCGATGCCGATGAAGAACCAGCGCTGCCAGCCGCCTGCCGAGGCGAGAAAGCTGAAAGCGGCGCCTTTGTTATAGAGCAGGGTGAGATCAAAGAAGTCGGGTACGACATTGAGCCGCTCGCCATACTTGAAGCTGCGCACCACCAATTGCTTGGTAAGCTGATCGAGCAGGAAAATGATGGCTGCCAGGCTGAGCCAGGCGGCGATCGGAGATGAGCTGGAGCGCTTGGGCATGGTTGGATCGGCCTTCAGGCAAAGCGCCGGGCTTCACCAGCCCCGGAAAGATTACTTACGCATCGGCCGCAGATGCCGGGGTGATTCGCATCATGACCCACATCATCTTCATAGTGCCAGCATCGCTCACACTTGGTCTTGCGGCTCGCACTCACCGTAACTTCGATCGTTTCACCTAAGCCACGCGAGACTTCCGCTTGTGAGGTGATCATCACAAACTTCACTTCATCGCCAAGCGAAGCGAGCGCATCAAACGCCGCGCCCGGTGCCCTGATCTCAAGGTGGGCCTGCAAGGATGCACCGATCACTCCTTTTTCGCGCTGCTCTTCCATGGCTTTGAGCACCTGGGCTCGCACCTGCCTGAGCAGGTTCCATTTCTCGACAAGCGTTGGGGCATCATCTGAAAGGGGAAGGGCTGCATGAGCATGGACAAATACTGTGTTGATCGCGCTTGCAGGAGTGGGGCTGGCCGATTTGAGTTGTGGCACCAAAGGCCAGGCTTCCTCTGCAGTAAAAGAAAGGATTGGCGCCATCAGTTTGAGCAGGCTGGTGGTGATATGCCAAAGCACGGTTTGAGCCGAACGGCGAGCATGGCTGCCTGGCGCCATGGTGTAGAGGCGATCTTTGAGGATGTCGAGATAAAACGCGCCCAGGTCTTCCGAGCAAAAGGTTTGCAACTTGCTCACCACAGGATGAAACTCGAAGCGCGCGTAATCGGCCAACACCTGCTCTTGCCATTGGGCCGTGTAAGCCATCATCACCCGATCCAGCTCCAGCAAATCGCCAACAGCAACGGCTTGGGTGCGCGGGTCAAAGTCGGCGATATTGGCGAGCAAGAAGCGCAGGGTATTGCGGATGCGCCGATAGCTTTCGGTCACGCGCTTAAGGATCTCTTTGCCAATCGAAAGCTCACCCGAATAATCAGTGCTGGCGACCCACAGGCGCAAGATTTCAGCGCCCAGATCCTTGGTCACTTCGGCAGGCACAATTCCGTTGCCCAGGCTCTTGCTCATCTTGCGGCCTTGGGCATCCACCACAAAGCCGTGGGTCAGCAGGGCCTTATAGGGCGGCTGGCCGTTGAGCATGGATGAGGTGAGCAATGAAGAGTGAAACCAGCCACGATGCTGATCGCTGCCTTCGAGATACATATCCGCCGGGAATACCGACTCGGCAGCATGCGAACCACGCAGCACCGTTTGATGCGTGGTGCCCGAGTCAAACCACACATCAAGCGTGTCGCGATTCTTTTCATAATGATCGGCATCCTCGCCCAGCAATTCGCGGGGCTCCAGGGTTTGCCAGGCTTCAATGCCGCCTTGCTCAATTCTTTGGGCGATGTGCTCGATCAGCTCTTCGGTGCGCGGGTGCAGGGCTCCGGTTTCGCGGTGCAGGAAAAAGGCCATCGGCACGCCCCACTGGCGTTGCCGCGATAGCGTCCAGTCCGGGCGGTTGGCGATCATGCTGTGCAATCGAGCCTTGCCCCAGGCCGGGAAGAACTCTGTAGCCTCGATGCCTGCCAGCGCGGTTTCACGCAAGGTTTTTCCACCGCTTTTGGGGCGCAGGTCCATGCCGGCAAACCATTGATTGGAGGCCCGGTAGATGATTGGCGACTTGTGCCGCCAGCAGTGCATATAGCTGTGCTCGTACTTCTTTTGATGAAACAGCGCTCCATGCTCGGCAATCGTCTCGACGATTTTCGGATTGGCCTTCCAGATCGATAAGCCAGCAAACAAGGGCTCCGAGCTCGCATACACGCCATCGCCCATCACCGGTTGCAAGATCTGTGCGTCTGTCATGCCGTGTGCTTTGCAGGATGCAAAGTCTTCGATGCCATAGGCAGGCGATGAATGCACAAGACCGGTGCCGCTATCCTGCGTGACATAGGTGCCCAGGTATACCGGCGAGCGTCTTGGGTAAAACGGGTGGGCAAACTCAATCAGCGACAGCGCTTGCCCTTTGGAGGTGGCGATCACTTGGCCTTCCAGACCAAATCGTTCCAGGGCGCTTGCAACCAGATCCTTGGCAAGAATCAGCAGATGAGGCTGGCCCTCGCGCTGTGTGCTGACCAGGGCATAGTCAAACTCCGGATGCAGGTTAAGCGCCTGATTGGCCGGAATCGTCCAGGGGGTGGTCGTCCAGATCACCGCATGGCCTTGATGGGTCGGCCATTGATCAAGTGGCAAGTCAAAGGCTTGCGACAGGCGATCGAGCTGATCGGGCACAAACGCAAAGCCCACATCAATCGCCACATCCACCTTGTCCTGATATTCCACTTCGGCTTCCGCCAGCGCCGAGCCGCAGTCAAAGCACCAGTTGACCGGCTTGAGGCCACGGAACACATAGCCGTCTTTCAGCAGTTTGCCGAGCGAACGCAACTCATCGGCTTCATTGCGCGGGTTCATGGTGGTGTAGGGGTTGTCCCACTGGCCAAGCACGCCAAGCCGGATAAATCCGGCCTTCTGAATCTCGATCTGCTCACTGGCGTATTGGCGCGAGAGCGCTTGCACTTTTTGTGCAGGCAATCCCCGGCCATGCTTCTTTTCAATCTGGATTTCGATCGGCATGCCGTGGCAGTCCCAGCCCGGCACATAGCGTGCGTCGAAGCCCGCCATTTGCTTGCTCTTGACCACGATATCCTTGAGGATCTTGTTGACCGCGTGGCCCATATGCAAATCACCATTGGCATAGGGCGGGCCATCATGCAGCACCCACACCGGCCGCCCGAGACTCGCTTGGCGAATCGCGGCGTAGCGGCCTTCGGCTTGCCATTGCTGGGTCCAGACGGGTTCGCGTTTGGCCAGATCACCGCGCATCGGAAAGGCCGTGTCGGGCAGATTAAGCGTGGCGCGGGTAGTGTTTTCGCCAGCCGGGGCCGGGCGTGGAGTATCAGCCATGAGGTCTATCCTTAAACTGCGCGAGCCACTCACGGGCCTGCGCGGTATCCAATCGAATCTGTTCGGTAAGCGCTGCGAGGGAATCAAAATGGGCTTCGTCACGCAGCTTGTGCAGGCAATCCACTTGCACGATTTGCCCATACGCATCGCCGGACCAATCCAGCACGTGCACCTCAAGCAGGCTATGGCCACCGGAGGTGACTGCAGGACGGGTGCCCCAGCTTGCCACACCATCAAGCGGCTGGTCGGCCAGGCCATGTACGCGCACCGCGAGAATGCCGTCAAGCGCAGACGCAGGCTTGGCAGGCGCAGAGCGGTGAGCATCACGCAAGTGCGAACCGGGCACCCGCAAGTTAAGGGTAGGAAAACCCAGCTGGCGACCCAGCTTTTGCCCGTGCAAGACATGGCCGCTGACGCTGTAGGGGCCTCCGAGCAGGGTAGTGGCCAAGCTGAGGTCGCCAGCAAGCAATGCTTGCCTGACCCACGAACTTGATACCCGGCGCCCGGCTCGCTGAACTTGCGGCCAGGTCGTGACCCGGCAATCCCTGCGGCGCGCCTCGCGCTCCAGCAATTCAAAATCCCCCTGGCGATTGGCGCCAAAGCGAAAGTCTTCGCCCACCAGAATTTCTCGGGCCTGCAAGCGCTTGAGCAGCAGCTCAGTGATAAATTGGTGCGCGGGCATGCTGGCCATCGCGTGGTTAAAGCGTCCCAGAAAAATTTCGTGAGCGCCGGCCCGAGCCAGCCCGGCCACTCGATCCCGCAGCGTGCTGATGATGGCAGGAGGACTCTTCACATCACCTGCGCCAAGCGCAGAAAAGCGATGGGCGAAGAAATGCCGGGGATGGGGCTCAAATGTGAGTACGCCAGGCACCAAGCTTGCGTGTTGAACGAGTTGAGCAACAATGGCCTGATGGCCAATATGCACGCCATCGAAGTTGCCAATCGCCAATGCCCGGCCAAGCGCAGCCGCACCACTGCTGGCCTGGGGCAAGTCGAGAGGTGTGCTGGAGGTGGCATCCAACCGGTGCACTGTAGCGTGGGTTGCCTGCCAAGGCGTTGGCAAGCCGGATGCCCTTGATGACGCGGGCATATCTGACATTGCTGCCATTATAGACAGCGCAGCCCACTGATTGCCCGGCTTGATGCTTTAGACTTGCCGATCTTGTAGTGAACCCAGCATGTCCAGCCTTCCCTCCCGCCTACCTTCCCGTCGTATTGCAGTGTTGATCTCCGGCCGTGGCTCCAATCTGAGCAGCCTGCTGGATGCCGCACTTGCGGAGGACTGGCCGAGCCAATATGGCTTGAGATGGAGCGGGGTGATCAGCAACCGGCCACAAGCGCTTGGGTTGCAGTTGGCCGGGCAGGCTGGCCTGGAGACGGTCGTGATCGATCATCGCGCGTTTGCATCGCGCGGTGACTTTGAAGTGGCGCTTCGTGCCCAGTTGGATGCCTGGCAGCCCGATTTGATTGTGCTCGCGGGCTTCATGCGGGTGCTGGGCGAATCCTTTGTGAATCACTACGCTGGCCGATTGATGAATATTCATCCGGCGTTATTGCCTGCATTCCCCGGGCTCCATACGCATCAGCGCGCAATTGATCAGCGAGTGGCTGTGCATGGCGCCACGGTGCATTTGGTGAATGCCGAGGTTGATGGCGGGCAGATTCTTGCGCAAGCGGGAGTGCCCGTCATGCCCGAGGACCAGGAAGCAGGATTGGCCGCGCGAGTGTTGGCTGCGGAGCATGTATTGCTACCAACAGTTGTGCGTTGGTGGCTGCAGGACAAGTTGATTTTGCGGGCTGGTGAGGAGGCGCAATTCGTGTCTCCGGCTCCCGCGCGTTTTTTATGGAATCCCCAGGTATGACATCGGCTCGACCCCCCCGTGAACGAGCCCCGCGCGAGCGCAGTGCGCGTGAAAAAACACCACACGATAAAACCCCTCGTGAAAAGCCCGCGCGCTCCGATGCGCGCAAAGTGCCAACTGTGCCCGATCCATTGGCGCTCGCGTTGGCCGAAACCGGCCCGCTTGATGTGTTTTTGCGGCAGTGGTTCCGCGCCAATCCGGCCATGGGCCGCATGGATCGCGCCCAGCTTGCTGAATTGATTTTTGATGTGATGCGCAATCGCCGCCTCTACGATCATTTGTGTGAGGGCGATCCCACCGCCTTGCGGGCTTATGGCCGAAGCGCCTGCATGCGCGCGCTATCCCTTCGGCGGCGGCAATTGCTGGATGGCCAGGACACGCGGGGAGTTGAACCCGCATTGCGCCAATGGGCGGAGCAACGCATGACGCTGTTTGGGCACTTGCAAGTGCCGGTGCGCCTGAGCATGCCCGCGCCCTGGTGGGATCTGTTGGTGCCGCGCTTGGGCGAGAAGGATACGGCCCGCCTGGCTGAGCATCTTTTACAAGCAGCGCCCCTCGATCTGCGGGTCAATATCCTGAAGTCCACGCCCGAGCAGGTGAGTGCGATGCTCACCAAAAAAGGCTTCACCTTTCAGCCCATCCCCGAGGTGCCACTGGGGCTGCGTCTCGAAGGTAAGCCGGCGCTTGAGAAGACCATCGTATTTGAGCAGGGTTGGGTTGAGGTGCAGGATGCAGGCAGCCAACGCCTGGTGCAATTTGCGCAACCCAAGCGTGGTCAGACCGTAGTCGATTTCTGCGCGGGCGCAGGCGGTAAAACTTTGGCCATGGCGGCGATGATGCGCAACAGCGGTCAGATTTTTGCCTGCGATGTTTCAGGCCCGCGTCTGCGCCGGATGGCTCCCCGATTGTCGCGTTCAGGGGCGACCAATGTTCAGCCTTTTCAGATCGATTCCGAGCAAGACCCCAAGCTCAAGCGCATGCAGGCGCGCGCGGATTTGGTGCTGGTGGATGCCCCGTGCAGCGGCTCGGGCACGGTGCGGCGCAATCCGGAAATCAAATGGCGGGTTGGGCTGGAAGATCTGGGCCGGTTTGCCAAAATTCAAAGCTCGATTCTTCTGGCAGCAGCGCGTCTAGTGAAGCCCGGCGGGCATCTGGTGTACGCCACCTGCAGTTTGTTTGAGCAGGAAAACGAAATGGTGGCCGAAGCTTTTGAAAAGCAGATGGCCGGCAGCTTCGAGCGCGAAGAACAATTGCGGCTGTGGCCCCATATTGATGATAGCGACGGTTTTTTTGCAGTGCGCTGGAAACGCACCAAGGCCAAAAGTGCGCCGAAGGCAACGCCCGCAGTAATAGACGAGGAGCCCGCAGCGCATGACCAGTGAGCGTTTGCTGCAGTCCATGGTGATGGACCTTTGGCAGGATTTGCAGCAGCCCGGCGCGTTGCTGCAGCTTGGCGTGATCGCAGCATGTTTGGGCTTGGCATGGTGGAGGGCTCGCGCGGGACTGAGGCACGCTCGTGCATTGGTTCAATCGCTGGAGGCCCAGGAGGCCTTGGCTCGCTTGATGTTTCCGGTGTTTGCACTCATCCTGGTGGCGCTCGCCAAGCCAATAGCCGCGCAGTTCATGAAGACCAATCTGTTGCGCGTGGCGATCACCTTGCTTGTGGCTTACAGCCTGATTCAGGCGGCTGTTTATGCTGTATCGCGTATTACCCGGACGCCTGTCATTGCGGCACTGGAGCGTGTGCTGGTGCTGTCCATTTGGATCGGCACAGCGCTTTACGTGACCGGGTACTGGGTGGATGTCATCGAGCTGTTGGAGTCGATCAAGTTTCCAATGGGCAAACAGAAGGTTGACCTTTGGACCCTGATTTCGGCAGCGTTTTGGGTGATCGTGACCTTGCTGATCGCCCTGTGGCTCGGGGGCGTGATGGAAAGCCGCCTGCTGCATCAGGAGTCGATGGATCCCAGTTTGCGGGCGGTGCTTGGGCGGGTGCTCAGGGCCTTGATGCTGGTGATCGGCGTGTTAATCGGTCTGGGGCTGGTGGGCCTTGATCTCACCGCGCTTTCAGTGTTCGGCGGGGCGCTGGGCGTGGGCCTGGGGCTGGGGTTTCAGCGCATTGCAAGCAACTATGTGAGTGGCTTTATCGTGTTGCTTGAGCGGATGGTGCGCATTGGCGATATGGTTAAAGTGGACCAGTTCAGCGGGCGGGTGCAAACCATTTCAACGCGCTACACCGTGCTGCGCGGGCTGGACGGCATCGACAATATCGTGCCCAATGAGCTACTCACATCGCTTGCGGTACAGAATTTTTCGCGCGCCGGTGCGTTGCGCCTGAAGGTCGTGGTGCAGATCGCTTATGAATCGGATTTCGACCGTGCTGCGCAACTCGCGCAGGAGGCGGCATTGGCCACGCCAAGGGTTCTTGCGACTCCCGCACCTTTGGTGGTGATCAAACAGATGGCGGCCACCGGGATCGAACTTGAGCTTGGATTTTCAATCGCCGATCCGGAAAACGGTCAGGATGTGGTGCGCTCGGCCATTACCCAATCGATGCTCAGCAAGTTTGCAGCCTCAGGAATCTCTGTGCCTTTTGCGCAACGCGAGGTGAGTGCGCTTGATGCACGTCAAACCGATGGTGATTCGGCCCCGCCCGCACATCCTGCAAAAGGGGTCTAATCGGGGGCAGCAGACCCGCGAATCACCGGGGCGGGGTAAAATGTAATCGTCCTGTCATTGGGATTAAGGGAGTTGATTTGTTTTCTGATTTTTCCTTCGACGGTGTTTTGAGCTTTCTTGACACCGGCCTGCTTAACTGGTCGTGGTGGCAAATCGTTTTGTTCACCCTGGCCACGACCCACATCACGATTGCTGGCGTCACGATTTATCTCCACCGCCATCAGGCGCACCGAGCACTTGATTTGCACCCGTTGGTGTCGCACTTCTTTCGCGCCTGGCTCTGGTTGGGCACCGGTATGGTCACCAAGGAATGGGCGGCGATTCACCGCAAGCATCATGCCAAGTGTGAAACTGCTGAGGATCCCCATAGCCCGCAAACCTGGGGTATCCGCAAGGTGCTACTGGAAGGCGCGGAGCTTTATCGAGTTGAAGCGGCCAATACTGAAACCATCAGCAAGTATGGTCACGGCACTCCGGATGACTGGATCGAGCGCAAGCTCTATACACCGTATTCACAGCTTGGAATCTTCCTGACGCTTGCCATCAATGTGGCCTTGTTCGGGGTGATTGGTCTCACAGTGTTTGCAATTCAGATGATCTGGATTCCGGTCACGGCGGCCGGCATCATCAACGGGCTGGGCCATTATCGCGGCTATCGAAGCTTCGATTCGCCCGATGCCAGCACCAACCTGCTGCCCTGGGGCATCATCATTGGTGGCGAAGAGCTGCATAACAATCATCATGCGTACCCAACCTCCGCGCGCTTGTCCAACAAGTGGTATGAGTTCGATATTGGCTGGATGTATATCCGCATCTTCGAGATGTTGGGGCTGGCGCGAGTCAAAAAGATTGCTCCTGTGGCCAAGCTGGTTGCAGCGCGCTCCAGTATCGATTTGGAAGCCGTGCAAGCGGTGATCCACCATCGCTATGATGTGATGGCCAATTACACCCGCTCCTTGCGTAAAGCTTGCGCCGAAGAAGCCCATCGCCTGATGAGTGCAAATCATTCCGGCGCAGGTGCTGTGGCCGGTGCGAAATCATGGCTGCATGAAAACACCGGGCAGTGGAGCGCAGAGCAGCGCGCCAAGCTTGGCGAAGTGATGGCCGCAAGTGAGGCCTTGCGCAAACTGGTTGAGATGCGTGATGAGCTCAATTTGCTCTGGGGCAAATCGAATGCTACCCGTGAGCAATTGGTGCAGCAGCTCACCCAGTGGTGCGCCCGTGCGGAGGCCAGTGGCGTAAGAGCGTTGCAGGAGATGGCGCTTCGTTTGCGCAGCTATAGCGCAGCAACACCTGCTTGATCGATCGGAGATGCCCGCCGATGCGGGTGTCAGATAAAAAAAGCCTGCTGAAGAGCAGGCTTTTTTATTGGGCTTCGCAAGACCTTACTTGATCTTGGTTTCTTTATAGGAAACATGCTTGCGAGCCACCGGATCGAACTTTTTGATTTCCATCTTTTCTGGATGCAAACGCTTGTTCTTGGTGGTGGTGTAGAAATGGCCGGTGCCGGCAGTGGATTCAAGCTTGATTTTTTCACGCATGATGAACTCCTGGGCTTAGATCGCTTGACCGCGGGCACGCAGATCGGCGAGCACGGCTTCGATACCGTTCTTGTCGATCAGACGCAATGCAGCACTGGTGATGCGTAGACGCACCCAGCGCTTTTCGCTTTCGAGGTAAAAACGGCGCCATTGCAGGTTAGGCAAAAAGCGACGCTTGGTACGGTTATTGGCGTGGGAAACATTGTTCCCTACCATGGGGCCTTTGCCCGTTACTTGACATACGCGCGACACGGTCGAGCTCCTGAAACTGATAGCTGATTCCAGCAAAGCCCGCGAGTATACCGAATTTTCGCCGGGTTTGTCTATTCGGGCAGGGCCAGGGCAGGGCCATGGCAGGCGATCAGGGGCGAGCCGAGCGCGGGATGCGGTAAATCGCGTTTTCGAGGTCGGAGCTAAAGTAAATTGCTCCATCGCCGCCAATCGCCACACCTGTGGGCTGGTAGCTCGGAGGCACTCCAGGCAGGCCGGCAAAACCGATGGGGAGTTTGTCCATGATGAGCGCCACAAACCCGGTGGAGGTGTCTACGGACACGATTCTTTGTGCTCCAACCTCGGCAACGATCAACTGCCGGTCGGAGGCGCGACAGATCCCCTCCGGCATCTTCAGATCCTTGGCGATTTCACGCTTCACACCTGTAGCGATATCTACCCGGGTGACCTTGCCAGCCAAGCTTTCCGTGACATAAAGGCCAATCCCATCGGAGGTCAGGCCGACCGGGCCCGCCAGGCCTTCAGTGATCGTGACGCGGCGCTTGCCTTGCTCGCTCAAGCGGAGCAGTTTGCCGGTGCCCAGCTCGGCCACCACCACCGAGCCGTCTGAAAGTTCCATCGCGTCATGGGGGGCTTGGAGATCATGCGCGATCCACACCGAGCGGCCCGTGGCGCGATCAATCGCCTGCACGGTGCCTGTAAACCAGCTGGAGAGCAGGGCCTGGCGGTTGTTGGCAGAAATGCTGAAGGGATATTCCAGCGTGTCGCCATGCATTCGCGCGATATCCGTAATCATGCCAGTTCGGGTGTTGACCCGGCGATAGGCAAACACATCGGCCACATGCAATTCATCACCTTCCCGCCCGGCGGTGAGTGCCAGGCCTGAGGGAGCGGCCAGCGCCCCCTTAATGACCTGCCGGGTGCGACCACTGGCAGGATCAACTTCCTGAATCCCGTTATCGGCCATGTTGGTCACGAAGATGCGGTCTTTGCTGTCTATCGCCAGATTATCCAGGGACGTGTTGAGCTGAATCGTGGTGGTTTTTGCGCCGCTCCGCGGATCAACCCTCACAAGCTGTCCCAAGGCGGTATCCACCACCCAGAGAAAACCCTTGGAGTCCATATTGACCGCGGCTGGAATCTTGAACCCATCGGCAATCACTTCAAGCTTGGCGCTCTCAACATCCACGCGCACGATCTGGCCCTTGAACCAGAGCGGCCCATAGAGCTTCCCATCGGGGCCAAACTGAAACCCGTTAAGCCCGCCCATACCTTCCATGATTTTGCGCGCGGGCTTGATCCCGGCAGGATCGATTTCATGCAGCGCATCGCCCAAAAACACCTGGGTGGCGAACAAGCGGCCATCAGCGCGATAAGCGAGCGAATTGATGCCGGGCAGGCCTTTGGCCAGCATCATGGATTTGCCATCGCGCAAGGCGTTGATTTCGCCGGTCAAAAATCCGGTCCAGGCCATCGTGCCATCGGGCGCAAACGCGATATCGTCCGCCATGCCCTGCGGGCCGCTCAACAGGGTTTTCACGGCGCCTGAGTTGCGATCTACGGAATACACGGCCTGGCCCAGCACCGAGCCTGCGTAAAGCCTGTCCTGCTTGTCGAAGGCGAGTCCATGCACGCCCTTGAAGGCGCTGCCCGCCACGACAGTGTCCAGCCTCGGGTCGGCAGATGCAGGCTTGCCCCCGAGCGCCGAGGGCAACGCGTCTCTCATGGACTGCATGGACCCGCAGCCGGCCAGCGTGACGCCCGAGCCTGAGAGCAAGGCAAGCAGGATTTGGCGGCGAATCGATGACATGGGGTGCTCCGTAACTTTAGTGTGGAGGCACCTTAGCATAGGCTTTGAGTCGGTTGGCTTGGTCCGCTTGATGAGTCGCACCTGTGCGCCTAAAGCCAGCCGCGGGAAGCAAACGACACCACCTGCGGCCCTGCCACGATCAGGTGGTCTACCAAACGCACCTCCACCAGCGCGAGCGCCTTGCTGATCGCCTCGGTAATGTGGTTGTCTGCCGCACTGGGCTCAGCCACCCCCGAGGGATGGTTATGCGCCACGATCACCGCGCTTGCGTTGGCCTGCATGGCTGCGCGAACAATCTCCCGGGGATAGACAGCCGCCCGGCTCACTGAGCCTTCGAACATTTCCCGGGCTTCGATCAGTCGGTGCTGCGTATCCAGGAGGAGCACCATGAACACTTCACGCAAACGCCCACGCAGGGTCTGCTGCAAATAGGCCTGCACGCTGTGCGGTGAGTTCAGAAGGCTCCGCTCAGCCAGCGGCTCGACCATCACCCGCCGGGCCAGTTCATGGCTGGCCTGCAGCAAGGCCCACTTGGCATCGCCCACCCCGGGGGCCGCGCAGACTTCAGTGCGCGCCGCTCCCATGAGGCCACCCAAAGAGCCAAAGCGCACGAGCAATTGGCGCGCCAGAGCCACGGCACTGAGGCCCGGAATCCCGGTGCGCAGGAAGATGGCGAGCAATTCCGCGTCCGATAGGGCGGCTGCGCCCTGGTGCATCAACCTTTCACGCGGCCGCTCGTTGAGCGGCCATTGGGGGATCGGGTTGCTAGAATCCGGGGTTATGACAGTTGACACCAACCAAGCTCCTGATGATTTGCGCGTGGGCCCGCAGTCCCACCTGACCTTGCACTATCGCGTCAGCCTGGCCGACAGCGGCGAGACGATTATTAGCACTTTCGGGGACCGCCCCGCGACCCTGGCGTTTGGCTTAGGCCAATTGGCTCCGCCATTGGAGCAATGCCTGCTGGGCATGGGCGAGGGTGAGCACAAAACCTTCGATCTGCCTGCCGGTGCGGGGTTTGGCGAGCGCAGCCCGGAGTTGATTCAGCGGGTTTCGCGGGCGATGTTGGCCGCCAATGGCGATCCGGATGAGCACTATGAATTAGGCGATTTGGTCGAGTTTCCGTCGCCCGATGGCGGCCGGTTTGCGGGCGTGTTGAAAAGCCTTGATGAGCAGGGCGCGGTGTTTGACTTTAACCATCCGCTGGCCGGGCGGGCTGTGCAATTTGAAGTGCATATTTTGGGAATTCTTGAATGAGCTCACCGATGAATCAACCCACACGACAAGTCCGTCTTGAAGCCCTGAACGACGATGGCCATGAGCAAGTAATTGAAGCCGTGCTAGCCCAGCCGCGAGGCTTTTGTGCTGGCGTAGATCGGGCGATTGCGATTGTTGAGCGTGCGCTGGAGATTCACGGCGCGCCGATTTATGTGCGCCATGAAATTGTGCACAACGATCATGTGGTGAGTGAGCTGCGCAAAAAAGGCGCGGTGTTCATTGAAGAGTTGCATGAAGTGCCCGATGACTCCACGCTGATCTTCAGCGCGCATGGTGTATCCAGGGCAGTGCGCAGTGAGGCCGCGCAACGGGGGCTGCAGCTGTTTGACGCCACCTGCCCTTTAGTTACCAAAGTGCATATTGAGGTTGCCAAGCTGCGGCGCGATGAATTTGAAATCATCATGATCGGGCACGCCGGGCATCCCGAGGTTGAGGGCACGATGGGGCAAGCCGATGACGGCATCTATCTTGTTGAAGACCTTGCAGACATCGATGGGCTGCAGGTGAAGCATCCCGACAAACTCGCTTATGTCACCCAGACCACGCTCTCGGTGGATGATTGCCAGGACATCATTCAGGCGCTAAAGAAGCGCTTTCCCGCCATTGCCGAGCCCAAGAAGCAAGACATTTGTTATGCCACGCAAAATCGCCAGGATGCGGTGAAATTCATGGCACCGCAATGTGATCTGGTGCTGGTGATCGGTTCACCGACCAGCTCGAACAGCAACCGCTTGCGGGAAGTCGCGGAAAAGCTCGGCAGCGAAGCCCGGCTGATTGGCTCGGCTGATGAGCTTGATCCGGCTTGGCTGGAAGGTAAAAAACGCGTTGGCGTGACCGCTGGAGCATCAGCGCCCGAGGTGCTGGTGCAGGCGCTGATTACGCGGCTCAAGGATCTCGGCGTCCGTACTGTGAAGCCTTTGCCGGGCATCGAGGAAACCGTGCATTTCCCCTTGCCCAAGGGCTTGGGGAAAGCCGCGCCAGCGGTCTGAAATCAGAAGGTGCCGGGATAGCCGCCGCCATCGATCAACACGTTTTGCGCGTTGATATAGCCACCGTGGACCGAGCATAAAAACGCGCAGGTGGCACCGAACTCTTCAATCGTTCCCAACCGGCGAGCCGGATGCTCGGCAATGCGGGTGGCGCGAATTTCATCTGGGGTTTTACCCGCGTTTTTCGCTTGGGTTGCGAAGTTGGAAGCCAAGCGGTCAGTATCAAAAATACCCGGCAGCATGTTGTTGATCGTTACCCCCTGAGTCACGGTTTTTCGGGCTAAGCCAGCCACAAATCCGGTCAAGCCGCTACGCGCGCCGTTGGATAAGCCCAAGATGTCTATCGGCGCTTTTACTGCGCTTGAAGTGATGTTGATGATGCGCCCAAAACCGCGCGCCATCATGCCATCCACCGTCGCTTTGATCAGCTCAATCGGCGTGAGCATATTGGCATCCAGCGCCTTGAGCCATACCTCGCGATCCCATTGGCGAAAGTCGCCTGTGGGTGGGCCACCAGCGTTGGTCACCACGATATCGAAGTCCTTGCGCTGTGCAAAGATTTCGGCACGTCCTTCAGGTGTGGTGATATCGGTCGCCACGGCAATCACCTGCACCGCGTGCCCAGCCGCTTTTGCGTGTTCCTTGAGCTTGATGGCTGCTGCCTGGAGCGGCTCGGCGCTGCGTGCCACGATCACGACATTCACCCCTTCATTGGCAAGCGCTTGTGCGCAACCAAAGCCCAAGCCCTTGCTTGCGCCGCCTACCAGGGCCCACCGGCCCGCAATACCCAAGTCCATAGTCTTCTCCGTTTTCAGTGATCAAACACGCAAGCGCGCAAAGGCGATAGCTTAAGGCCTTGATCGGCAAAGAGAAAAACCGGGATTATTGGGGGTGCGAACAAGGCACGCTAATCTTGTTCCGTTTGAGTCTTTCCGATCACCGAGCCCTATGCCTAAAAAACCGTTGAACTGGACCGACAAATTTGCAGCCAAGCGTGCGCCCAAGCGGGTGCGCCTGGACACCGATTTTGCAGGCATCAAAACGGGAACGATGATGTTGGTAGGCACGCCTGAAATGTTTGCGGCCTATCTTCGCAAGATTCCGGCCGGTCAGACCCGAACCATCGAACGCACCCGCAACGAACTCGCGCGTCAGAATGATTGCACCGCGACCTGCCCAGTGACCACAGCGATTTTTTTGCGCATTGTGGCTGAAGCTGCAATTGAACAACTTGCTGAAGGTAAAGCGGCGTCTGAAGTGGTGCCGTTTTGGCGGGTGATTGATCCGGGCTCAACGATTGCGAAAAAGTTGAGCGTGGATGGGCAGTGGATCGCTTTGCAGCGGGAGCTGGAAACCAGCGCATCATGATTATCCGAAGTGCTGCAGGCAAGGAAAACTTTGTGAGGCTGTCTTTCTTACTCCACGATGAGCGAATAAGTCACTGCCTGCATCATGCCGGGTAACACGCCACCAAAGTTCAGCGTGTATTGGCCGGGTGGCAAGGGCTTTAGCATCACATAGTAGCCGTTGGCCGCTGCAGGAAACACGGACACCTGCGGCTTGATTTTTGTTCCCAGGTCGAAGCATTTGCGGGTGGCTAGCCGGTGTTTCTCCAGTCCGGTAAAGCGCATCCCATTTACGTCCAGTATGAGCGGGCCCACATCATCGGTCAGGCCTGCTGCAGTCGCTTCCACCATGCGGCAGGTGCGGGGGTGCATCGGCGTTGAGTAGGTGACGTAATTGATCAGGGGAAAAAACAGGTGCTTGCCGGCTGGAACCTTACAGGCACGGATAGTCCGTTGCGTGCCATAGGTCCCCGCGAGGAACCACACCGCTCCCTCCTGTTTGGCGCCGCAGTTGCGACCCGTGCGGTCGGCCACCGGACTTTCCTCATAATCAAACGAGGCCGCCCACTGCCACCAAAGTTTTGACCACTCCTCCTGGGTTTTACCCGCTACCACCTGGTGCGGAGCAAGCAACACTGCCTCGGTGGAAGACACCGCAAACGACGCAAACATCAAGTAAAGCGCGATCCATATCCGAAGCTTCATTGCTCTATCCCCTAGGCACTGTTCCTGAGGAATATCGGCCAGGCAACCGGTCGCTTGATATCCCAAATGGCAGAGGCAACGTGCCTTCCTAGCAAATCGGGCCCTTCGAAGGACCAAGGCCGCCCGAAAGCAGCCCTTGTTTCTTTCAAGCAGCCAAAGCTGCCGGACAAGGATTTATCGCGCAGCAAGATCAACAAACCATCCGCATCCTTGATCATGGCTTTGATAACCAACGCGGCGAGGCACCACGCATGCTTCGTTTTCCAGGGCTTTTGTGGGGCATCCGCCTAAGTGGTCGGTAAGACCCTCCGAAAGGTGCGTTCTATGCCAAACGGGAGATGGCGCGGGGGCGTGTGCATTAACTAAAGTGTGATCTATGTAATGGTCGCTTGGTTGAGCTAGCCAATAGACTGAGTTGAGCCCTTCACGAGACTTGCTTCGAGACAGCAGTTAATTGCTGCAACTGGATTCAAACCTTAGGTAACGTATGAATAATTTCGCAAAAATACTTCTGATCGGCACTAGTGCAATCGCGGCGCTAGCATTTGGAGCATTCCTTCTCGCAGGCCTGGTCGACGATAGCGGAAACACCATGCTCATCATGGGCTGGATCATGACCGCAATTTTTGGGGCGTGGCTGGTGGTTGCGCCAATCTCTGCCCTTGTGATGGTGATGACCGCAAAGTCCGACCCGACCAAAGCCAGCACACCCAATGCGGGCAAGGCCGGGTTTGATCATCCGAAACGACCTGGAAAACGATCCGTGTTTGAATGGATGTTCTTGGGCCTCTTGCTCTATTTGAGTTTCAAGTTGCTCGGCATAGCCTACCCTTTCGACTGGCTGCTGATCGAAAACCGCTGGGACTCCTGGCTGTTTATGAGGCTAGTTGTGGGTCTGTTGATTTTTTCTTCTGCGATTGCTTTGTTGCTGAAACTCAAGCAAGCAATCCGGTGGTTACTCATTGCCGTCATAGCCCTTTTTGTCGAGTCGAACTATTTGATGGTCCTTACCAGTTTCATGGCGCCATCAATGGGCCTGCTGTTCGGTTTTATAACTAGTAACGTTGCGGCAATTCTCGTGCTAGCTGGCTACATTCACCTTAAGAGGCATCAATCGATTGCTTGAGCTGATTCTCAGCTAGCCTTTCCAGGTAAACGGAAACTTCAACTGCGCCCAAAATCCCTTCGGCACATAGTCACCAAGCACCCCATATTCAGCGGGCCACATACGGTCGCTCTTGGCTGCCGTGCCGAAAATGTAGTCGAGGAAGGCGAAGTGCGCGGCATAGTTGGTGTCGAGCGCTTCCTTGTCCTGGCTGTGATGCCAGTGATGGAAGTTCGGCGTCACTATCAAATACCGCAGTGGCCCCAGCCGCACATTCACATTGCAATGATTAAACACCGCCTGAAACCCCACCACCACGATATAGGCGTCAATCACTTCCTTGCTAAAGCCCAATACAAAAATCGGGGCGAGCACCAGGCTGCGGGTGAGCAGAATTTCTATCAGGTGTTGGCGCGAGCCGGCCATCCAGTCCATATGCTTGGCGCTGTGATGCACCGCATGCAGGCGCCACAGTTTCGTCTCGTGATAGGCGCGGTGCGTCCAGTATTGGACGAGGTCGGCGACCAGGATCACCAAAAACAGTTCGAGCCAGAAAGGCAGGGCTTGAATCCAGGCCTGCACATCATTTTTCACCGCCCAGCCAAAGCCGCGATGCACCACCAGGTTCACCGCCAAAAGCATGAAGCCGATCAGCATGTGATTCACAATAAAGTGGGTGAAATCGGTTTGCCACTCGGGGCGAAACACCGGCTGATTCTTGCGATGCGGAAACAGCTTCTCGATAAAGATGAAGATCAGCGATGAGCCCAGCAAATCGAGGATGAACCAGTCCAGGCCGATGTAGGGTGTGTTGTCGGGGAAATCATTGACCGGCACCTTGTGTCCGCCCATCACGGCTGTGATGGCAATCAGGGCAAACGCAGCGGTACTCAACCAGCGTGCCCGGCCAAAGATGATGTTCACCAGGCTCAAAGCGCCGCCAATCACCAGGCCACCAAACATCACCTGCCTGATAACAGCCACGTCATAGCTTTTGCGCAACTGAGGCGTGGTGAGGTACTCGGGAAAGTGAAACGCCAGCACTCCGAGAAAACTTAGGATTCCCAGGCTAAGCGCAATGATGCCGGTGATCAGGCCATGCCCCGGGCGCAGTTCGCCGTGACCTTGGGTAAGTTTTTGAAGCTTCTCGATCATGGCCATGGTTTGGCTCCCTTGTGCTTTTTCAGCTTAGATTTCATATTCGGTATTGAGCACCACTGTCGTCGTAGTGCGCACCACGCCGGGAATCGCTTTGACTTTGTAGAGAATGTCTTCAAGCGCCCGCGCATGAGTAGTGCGGATCTTGGCCAGCAGGTCATATTCCCCTGCCACGCTATGCAGCTCCAGCACTTCCACAATCTCGCGCATCCGAGCAGCGATGTCTTTGCAGTGCGCTGCGCCGTCGTTGCGAATAGCCACGAACGCGGTGAAGTTGAGCCCCAGCTTTTCCGGATCGGTTTTCAGGCTGAAACGCTCGATCACACCTTTTTCCAGCAGTTTCTTCACGCGCTCATGCACAGCCGCAGTGGATAGCCCGACTTCAGTACCCACGTCGGAATAAGAACGACGGCTGTCTTTGCGAAGGGCAGTAATAATTCTGGCATCTGTGTCGTCAAGCAATAAATTTTCTTGCATTGCGCTTCTTTAGAAGTTATTGTTCAGGCCGCGATTCGCCGAATGATTTCCGGCATTTTGGCAAAAACAATGATGAATCTCCAGAACAATCCGTCCGCCAAGCCATCCGTGCTGATGCTCGGTCTTGCTTTACTTGTGGTTTACATCGTTTGGGGCACGACTTATCTCGCGCTGAACATCGGCATGACCGAAATGCCGCCGCTGCTCATGAACGCCAGCCGCTTCGTGGTCGCCGGGATCATCATGCTCGGGATCGCCCGCTTGAGAGGCAATGCCTGGCCCACCTTGCCACAACTTAAAGCTGCGGCTTTGGTGGGCGTGCTGATGGTGTCCTTGGCGATGGTGCTGGTGATGTATGCGCAGAAGATGGGAGTGGGTTCAGGCTTGATGGCGACCGTCGTGACTACCATGCCAATGTGGCTTGCGCTTTGGACCCGACTGGGCGGTGAACAGGTGCCCGGGCGCGCCTGGGCGGGCTTGGCGCTTGGGGTGTGCGGCGCATCCCTGCTTGCGCTAGAAGGCGACTTCTCAGCGAGTGTGCTTGCCAGTCTGTGTGCCTTTGGTGCGCCCTTGTGCTGGAGCCTGGGGTCTTACGCCTCCAAAAAGCTTTCATTGCCTGCGCCTGCCATGGCGGCCGGATTTGAATGGTTGATGGGTGGCTGCATAGCCCTCGTCATTGGCCTTGCCTTCGAGTCGCCTGAGCAGATGCTAAACGCCGGGGCCAAGGCGTGGTGGGCATGGCTGTATCTGGTGGGCTTTGGCACTTTGATCACCCTGAACGCTTACTTGTGGTTGCTGCGAAACACCAGCGCCGCCTTGGCAGGCAGCTATGCGTTTGTGAACCCTGCAGTGGCGCTATTGGTTGGGGTAATCCTGGGCGGCGAGCAGCTCACCGGCTGGGTGTTTCTAGCCTTGCCGCTGATTTTTGTCGCGCTTGGCTTGATCATGATGGCCCGTCCGGTTTCAGAGGAAAGCCACTGGTCAGCGCCCGCTTCTGGAGAGTCTGCAAAAAGCGTTTGATTGAAGGCATGCTGCTTTTCAAACACTTCATCGCCTTCATACTCCTAGCGCTTTCAGTAATTCAAAGCGCTGCCCAGGCGCAAGTGCAGGGCTGGTTTGAGCAGGGCCAAACTGCAGAGGGCTTGCCCTTCGAATTGCTGCGCTCTAGCGGCAATAAGGGCACTGTGATTCTGGCGCATGGTTGTGCTGGCCCCTCCATGATGCGCGATCGGGGCTGGGCCACAGCCCTGGCCAATGCGGGCTTTAACACGGTGGCGTTTGATTCCTGGGCCTGGCGCGGAATTCCGGGCGGAGTGTGCCGCGACAATCGGGTCAGTGGTGAGGATCGCACTAAAGAAGTTGAGCTCACGATGGCGCATCTCAAGTTGCAGAGCTGGCACGCGGGCCCCATCCACCTGCTGGGTTGGAGCCACGGCGGCACCTTGGCACTTCAAGTGTCCAAGTTGGGTCTCGGTGTGAGCAAGGCGGTGGCCATGTATCCGTGGTGTGAGCGACAGTTCGCCAACCCGCAAATTCCAGTGCAAATTCATATTGGCGCCGCTGATGACTGGACGCCGGCTTATCGATGCTCGGGCCTGTACTGGAGCTTCGTTGGCAAATCGCTAGGCACGCTATTCGAGTATCCCGGTGCCTTCCACGATTTTGATATGTTCCTGGAGCGCGACTTCACAGTGCAAGGGCTGGGTGAGCGCGGTATGGTCACATCACGCCGGTTGAAAACCGATGCTAAGGCTCGCGATCTTGCGGTGCAGCGGGTGGTTGCGTTTTTCGCTGATAACCCGAACTAGCGTTGCCGCTTTACTGCGGCCCGCAATTGCGCCTCAAAAGCTTGCACCGCTGGCGAGCGATATTCAGTGCGCCGAAAGATCAATCCAGCGGCTCGCCGTGGCTCCGGGTCAGTGATCCTGACCAGCCTTAGTTGAGCACTTGGGCGGGTGGTGCGCTTGGGAAGAAAGGTAAGCAGCTTGCCGTCTTGCGCGATCAATCGTAATGCTTCAATCGAATCCAGTTCCAGCACGACATTGGCTCGCAATCCAGCCTGCTGAAAACACGCATCGAGCAAGCGTCGGGTGGCAAAGCGCGGGCTCATCAGCGCCATCGGATAATCCTGCAATTGGGCCAGGCGCAAGCTGCTGCGATGGCCCAAAGGATGGGTGGGATGAACCGCCATGACCAGTTGATCGTCGAATAACAGCGTCGTATCCACCGCCGCGCTGGTAGCTGGGAAAAATGCTACGCCAACATCCAGTTGCCCCGAGGCCACCTGGGCTTCGATCTCAAGCGCAGTGAGTTCATGGATCCGCATGTGTAATTTTGGAAACCGCTCAATGAGTGGGCTGGTAACTTGGGCAATCAGATGGGTCATGTAAGAATGAATCACCCCCACCTTCAGATCACCGCTCACCTCCTCGGAGTGCCCGCGCAACTGCTCCTTTCCCAGCTCGACCTTGTCGATCACTTCGCGCGCAACACTGACCCAGTGCTCCCCGGCCGCGGATAAGCGAAGCCCACGGCCCACACGTTCAAACAACGCTACCCCAAGCTCTTCTTCCAGCTGCGCCAGTTGATGAGACAAGGTGGATTGCGTGACAAACATCTGCTCTGCTGCCTTGGCCATATGACTGGTGCTGGCAATCGCAAGGAAGTAGCGCAGGTGACGAAGTTCCATAATCGGAAGCCTAACAGTTCGTTTTCATCGATTGAATTAATGAAAAAGTATCACTGGATCGATTAAATTGCGAGCGCTATGGTTGTGCTTCTTAATAACATCGGGAGACACGACATGAGCATCAAGCCAATCCTTTCAAACCGCCGCACGCTGCTCGTTGGCGCCCCGGCCTTGCTAGTGGGCACGGCGGCCCAGGCTGCAGGCAGCTGCAAAGTGAGCGACGGCGATATCCTAGGACCGTTTTATCGCCCCAACGCCAAAGTGGCTGCGAGCCTGATTGATGCAAAAACTGAGGGCGAAAAACTGGTGTTCACCGGGATAGTGTTGCGTCCCGACTGTAAAACACCTGTGGTGGGTGCAAGTGTGGATTTCTGGCACTGTGATCATCAGGGCGCTTACGATATCAAGACGCCCGACGAAAAGATTGCGGTAGAGAATTATCGATTTCGGGCCATGGCGCAAACCGACAAGGATGGCAAGTTTGTTTTTGAAACGATTGTGCCCGGTCGCTACGGTATTCCCCCCGGTTTGGAGGGTTTCGAGAAGTTTGCGGGGCAAACTCGTCCGGCGCATTTTCACATCACCGTTACTCACCCCATCTATCTGCCCCTGACCACCCAGGTGTATATGAGTGGTGATCCATTTATCGCCAAGGACCCCTGGGCCAAACACTCGCGTAACCTCATGCAGGTCAGTCGCAAGTCGGGCAAGGCCAGTGGCTTGGTGGAGCTGGTGTTGGCCAATCGGCCCGGGCAGCGTGTGGGTTAAGCGATGACCAGCCCGATTCGCAGTATCGAGACGGTGTTGGTAGACATTCCGACCCGTCGTCAGCATCGTTTGTCCTTCGGCACGATCACTGCGCAAAACTATGCCCTGGTGATCATGACGGACGAAGACGGGCGTATCGGGCTCGGCGAAGCCTCCACGATTGGCGGACCCGCCTGGGCTGAAGAAAGTACCGAGACGATTCAGATCATGATTGAGCGCTATCTGGCTCCTCACATGATTGGTGCAGACCCACAGCATCTTTTGCGTTATGCGCGAGCCATGGATGTGTGGGTGCGGGGCAATCGATTTGCGAAGGCTGCTCTGCAGATGGCCCAACTCGATCTGGCCGCGCGCCAGCTTGGCGTGCCAGCGGTGCAGTTAATGGGCGGGCAAGTTCACGACTCCATCCCGCTAGCCTGGACCTTGGCCAGTGGTGATACAGATCGTGATATCGAAGAGGGCGAGGAGAAACTGGCGCAACGCAAGCACGAGATTTTCAAACTCAAGATTGGTTATGGCGATCCTGCCAAGGATGTGGCCCATGCATCGCGAATTGCCCGGCACTTTTCTGGTCGCGCGCGAGTGCAGGTGGATGTGAATCAAGCGTGGGATGAAGCTTGTGCGGTGTCGTCGATCGCAGGGCTGGAAGAGGCCGGTATCAGCCTGATCGAGCAACCGGTAGCTCGCGAGCGGCTGGACGTCATGCAACGGCTGGCCCATCGGTTTGACACGCTCATCATGGCGGATGAATCATTGAGCACGAGCGCTGACGCATTTGCGCTAGCCCGCAGTGCGGCTGCCGATGTATTTGCCCTCAAACTCACCAAGGCCGGCGGGCCCTGGGCTACCCTGAATACCGCAGCGGTGGCTCAGGCGGCGGGCATCGGCTGCTATGGCGGGTGTATGTTGGAGACGAGCGTGGGCACCGCGGCTTACCTGCATTGCTTTTCAGCGATCCCGGCTATTACTCATGGCTGCGAGTTGTTTGGCCCGTTGCTGCTGGTCGATGATCTGGTGACTGAGCCGTTGCGGATGTCCGAGTTCTCAATTCATCTCCACCCCGGTGCCGGATTCGGGGTTGACCTCGATCTGGCCAAGCTGGACTTTTATCGCCGTGATCCCCGGCGTGTCCATATTCCAATGAACGGAGCGAATCATGTTGTACCTCGTATCCATGCGAGTTGAATTACCCTCCACCATGCCCGAGGAGCAGGCCAATTTAATCAAGGCAAAGGAAAAGGCCTATGCGCAAGACCTTCAGCGGGCAGGCCTGTGGCGTCATCTTTGGCGAGTGGTTGGGCAATATGCGAACTACAGCGTATTTGATGTGCAGTCCAATGATCATCTGCATCAGATACTTTCCGGGCTCCCATTGTTTCCCTACATGAGGATCGAGGTCACACCATTGGCCGCTCACCCCTCTGCACTATAAATTTCCAAGGAGACCTTGTTTCATGAATCCAAAACCCTTACTGCGGCGGGCCTTGTTCACACTGATCATTCTGACTCCGTTTTTCGCCTTGCCTGCGAAGGCTGCATATCCGGAAAAGCCCATTCGTTGGATTGTGCCGTTCCCCCCGGGGGGAGCAATGGATGCGATTGCGCGTTCGATGGGCGAGCAATTGGCCAAAAAGTTCAATCAGCCAGTTGTGGTTGAAAATCGCCCGGGCGCAGGCGGCAATCTCGGTGTGGAGGCGGTTGCCCGTGCGCCCGCTGATGGCTACACCATGGTGATTACCTCCATCGGAATGGCTACCAATAAATTCATGTATCCCCGCCTGAGTTACGACCCGCAGAAAGACTTCGCGCCTGTGAGCCTGTTGGCGGTCGTGCCGAACATGCTGGTGGTCAACCCGAGCAAGGTGCAGGCCCGCAATATCCGCGATCTTTTGACGGAGTTGCGCGCCAAGCCCGGGCGTTATACCTATGCATCCGCAGGCAACGGCACATCGATTCACCTGGCCGGCGAGCTGTTTGCTTCCATGGCCAATGTCGATATGTTGCATGTGCCGTACAAAGGCAGTGGCCCAGCAGTGAGCGACTTGATTGGTGGCCAGGTCGATATGATGTTCGATAGCATCACCTCGGCGCGTCCTCATATCGCTGCAGGGCGCTTGATTCCGCTGGGCCTAACCACTGACAAGCGTTCGGCCAGTATGCCCGAAGTGCCCACCATTGCCGAAGCAGGCCTGGCTCAGTATGAATTGAGTCCCTGGTTTGGCGTGTTCATGCCCGCAGGTACGCCGCGCGACGTGTTGGCCCGAATGCATTCAGCCATGATCGAAGTATTGGCCAGTCCCGAAATCAAGGCGCGCTTTGTGACTCTGGGTGCAGAGGCTGTCGGATCAACGCCCGAGGCGTTCACTCAGCACCTGGCCCGGGAAATGGTGCGCTGGGAAAAACTGATTCGTGAACGTAATATCAGACCGGATTAAGCCCCACCGCGGAAGCACGAGAGGCCCCAAGCAGTAAGTTTCATCGGCAGGTGGTAGTGCTGCTCCGGGTCATCAATCCCAAAACGGTAATGCACGAGATCCAGAAACGGTACCGAGCCGGGAGTCTGGGGAAAATAAGCGCCTACCTCGAATCGCGCCTCGTACCTTCCGCGCGCAAAGCGTGTTCGCAACACCGCCTGGTCGAGTAAACCTTTGGCATCGATGGTGCCCTGGGTGATCAAGCGCTCGGGATCCAAAGCCCACAAGCTTACTGCCATGCCTTGCGCTACTCGTCCCTGGCTGATGTCTACAACATGAATCGAGATACCGGGCATGACACTTGCTCCTCTTAAGCCAGGGCTATATTGTGGCAAAAAACGGGGAGAAGTCTAATGAAATGCACTCAAATGGACGACAGGTCGATTGTTAATGGCGCAACGCGTCGCAGTGTGATTCGCATTGGTGCGCTCGCTAGTCTGGCACTGGGTATCCCCGGGGCACGTGCGCAAGCGTGGCCCTCCAAGCCGGTCCGCTTGATTGTGACCTTTCCGCCCGGCGGATCATCCGATATCGTGGCGCGCCTGATCGCGCCATCGCTTTCAGCTTCACTTGGCCAGTCAGTGGTGGTGGAAAACCGCCCTGGTGCCGGGGCCACGCTTGGTGCGGCTGAAGTGGCCCGCGCAGTGCCCGATGGCCATACCTTCATGCTCTCCAACACGGCCCCAATCAGCCTGTCCCCCTTCATGCTGGACAAGGCTCCGTACGATCCCATCAAGAGCTTTACTCATGTGGCTTACATCGGTGCGGTGCCCAATTGTTTTGTTGTGCATCCTTCCGTGCCTGCAAAGACCATGGGTGAATTTATTGCCTGGGCAAAAGCCCAAAAGGAACCGATTAACTACGGCAGTGGCGGCGTGGGTTCGATCGGGCATATTGTTGGAGAAATGATGCGCACGGAGGCTGGTATTTCGCTTCAGCATATCGGCTATAAGGGGTCTGCACCGATGCACAATGATCTTGTGGGCGGGATCATCAAGTTTGCGATTGACACCTTGCCGCAAAATATCCCCTTTATGCAGGCAAACAAACTGCGTGGCCTGGCCGTAACTTCACCCAAACGCTCGCCAATGGCTAACGATTTGCCGACTGTTACCGAGGTGGGTCTTCCCAAACTGGTGGCAGAAAACTTTTTTGGTCTGAGTGGTCCTGCAGGTCTACCTGCCGGGGTTGTGGAGGCTATGCACCGCCATATTCAAACCGCCTTGAAGGATCCCAAGGTAGCCAAGACTTTGGAAGACACCGGCATTGCAACACGTTCAATGACGGTGGATCAATTCCAGCAGTTTGTGAGCCAACAGGTTGCCGATTGGTCTCCTGCAGTCAAGGCCTCCGGCGCAAAGCTCGGTTAAGGGTGGGTAGTAAAGGATTCAGAGCGCAAGCAAGCGAATCGCCAATCCCACCAGTGCACTGCCCATGATCACCTGAATCACTGAGCGTTTCAGCTTGAATAGTGCAACTCCTGCGGCTATGGCAATCAGAGCGCTCACCGCATCAAAGCGACCCTGGAGTGCAGTTCGCAAATCTGCGCCGCCTTCGGGCCACAACACATGGATTCCTAGAAACAGGGCGAGGCTCACAATCACTCCCACCACTGCAGCAGTGATTGCAGTGAGGGGTGCTGTGAATTTGAGTTGCCCCTGGGTCGATTCAATGAAGGGGCCGCCTGCGAGTATGAAGATAAATGAGGGCAAGAAAGTGAACCAGGTGACGAGGCATGCCGCGAGGGCTCCGGCTGCAAAAAGAGCGTCTGGCCCCAGCAGCGCTTGCCCGTAGCCACCAAGAAATGCAACAAAAGCCACCACCATGATGAGCGGGCCCGGAGTGGTTTCACCAAGTGCGAGGCCATCCATCATCTGGGCCGGCGTGAGCCAGCCATAGGTGGTGATCGCTCCCTGATAAACATAAGGCAACACCGCATAAGCGCCGCCGAAGGTCAGCAAGGCGGCCTTGGTGAAGAACCAGCTCATTTGTGTATAGGTATGTTGCCAGCCCAGCAGCCCGATCAGCAGGCCCATCGGTAAACTCCACAGCAGTGCTCCTGCGAGTAACACTTTTGCAAGACCAGCCGACGAGTGCTTTGTATGCGCAGCTAGCGGTGTATGGTCATCGATTAAGGCCGGTCCATAGCACGCTTGCTTGGAGGTGTGCGAAGCATGGCTGTCGAATACAGCCGGTCGAAAACGGCCTCCGAAATAACCCAACAAAGCGGCGCCCAGGACGATCAACGGAAACGGTAGCTGCAAGAAAAAGATGGCAACAAACGACGCAGCTGCAATCCCCCAAAGCAAGGGATGAGTGAGGGTGCGCGAGCCGATGCGCCAAGCGGCTTGGACCACAATCGCTGCCACTGCAGGTTTGATGCCGTAGAACAATCCGGCGACGAGTGGCGTTTGCCCCCACACCAGGTAGATCCAGGATAGCGCAATCAGGATCACGAGCGAAGGCAACACAAACAAGGCACCGGCCATCACCGCACCTGGAGTGCGATGCATCAGCCAGCCGAGGTAGGTGGCCAATTGCTGTGCTTCGGGGCCTGGCAACACCATGCAGTAATTCAGGGCATGCAGGAATCGCTTTTCAGAAATCCAGCGTCTGCGCTCCACCAGCTCCTGATGCATGATCGCAATCTGGCCTGCAGGCCCACCAAAACTGATAAATCCAAGCTTGAGCCAAAACCGCAAGGCTTGCCAGAACTCGACCGGAGGGGGAGCGGATTGCATAGCGCGGCATTCTACGCCGCGATCAAGACGGGCTAGCGCAGCGCTCCAGGCGGGCTAGCAAAGTGGGCAGGTCTTGTGCAATTTTTTGTGGACTCCAATTCCACCAAGCGGCTGATTCGAGATTCTTGATGATCTCTGGCTCAAATCGATAGCCAACGATTCGCGCTGGATTGCCGGCCACAATCGCGTAAGCCGGTACGTCCTTGGTCACTACTGCGCGAGTGCCCACTACCGCACCATTGCCAATCTTGATGCCAGGCATCACGCAGGCTTCATACCCCAACCAAACGTCATTGCCCAACACGGTATCGCCCCGTGATGTGGCTTGCGCTTGCTCGGCGTGCCCGATGTGTTCCCAGCCGTGTCCGAAGAAAGGAAACAGGTAGCTTGAGGGGCTGCGCAGTGCGTGATTGGCCCCGTTCATGATGAAACGCACCCCACGCGCAAGTGAGCAGAACTTGCCGATGATCAAACGATCTCCCACAAAGGGGTAGTGATAGAGGACGTTGCGATGCTCGAAGTCTTGCGGTGGCTCAGGGTCGTCGTAGTAGGTGTAATCGCCCACAGTGATATTGGGGTTGCGAATCGCGTTTTTCAGAAAGGACACCCGTCGATCCCCAGCGACCGGAAACAAGGCGTTGGGGTTGGGGCCGGTGGCCGCTTCAAGCACTACTTGCGGACGCACGAACTCTGCGAGATCCCCCAGTTGCACAACCGTTTCGCTCAGGCGCGGGTCGAGCAAAGCCGCAAGAAACTTGCTGTGCTCGGGATGCTCGGATGACGTGACCGCCAGTGCCTGATATTGCTGCGCGCTAAAGGTGCCCCAGTTGGTAATCCGCGCAAACTGCAAGCTGTGGGCCCCGACCATGCGTGCAAGGGTCACCGCGTCGCCCATCTCGTGATAGTTATCGCGCTGGACAATGAAGGCAAGGGCAAAGTGGATATGCGGATGGGCTTTGAGCTGCTCGCCGATGAAGCTCAGATTGGCCAGCATGGTGGTCCAGTCACTGCCTTTGCGCAGCCGCTCATGCGAGGCCGCGCTGGTGCCATCAATTGATACCTTGATCTCGACAATCTGGCCATGCAAATGTGCGAGCCGTGCCCATTCCTTGCTGTTGAGCAACAGGCCGTTGGTCATCAGCTTGATATGTAGATCGGGATTTGTTTCCGGGCCCAGGCGGTTGAGCAGATGGCGGAAGGTTTTGCTTGCGAGCGGATCACCACTGCCGGTAATGATGGCGACCTGCGCTTGCTTAAGCATGGGTTCGACGGCCCGCTCTTGCATCGCATCAATGGTGTCGCGCTGCGAGCCGTCAGCCATGAACTTTTCACTGCGGCAACTCGGGCAAGCCAGGTTGCAGCTGCGGTCATAGGCAAGATTAACAATCGCCGGGGCTTGCGATCGCACCGGGCTGAGCCATTGCTCATCGAGTTCAATCGATTGACCTTTTACACCCAGATATTCGAAGGGGCCATCAAGTTGCAGCTGGCGCTTGTGAATGATGGACTCCACCGGAATCAAGGCGTCGCCCTGAATCACCGGGCAGGTCATTTTGGTGCAATGCCGGTAACTTCCGTCAATGATGCTTGCGCGGATATCCTGCGCGGCAGGGGAGTTCCAGTGGTCCTGCCAGGCACCCTCATGAAGGTTACCTACCGAAGTGGGCAGCCAGCTTGCGCAGCATAGGTGGGCGCTGTTTTCCAGCACATCCATTTCAATGAACGGAATCGGGCATATGCGACCCTGCAAGGTAGGCATTCGCTGTGGGCTGACCAATCCGGCCACAAAGAACAAGGCGCCATGGACCAGTCGATGTTGACTGGCCTGCACCATGAGTGCCTCAAGATCGAGCTTCGCTTCATTGGCCTGGCCGCTTAAGGCCATGAGGACTTTCGGCAAGACCAGCATTGCATAGCGCTGATCCATGCTCACCATTGGGCCTGGCCGCTGCAGTCGGGCCTGGATCGCTGGGGCGATCTGGGGATCAGCCGCACACACTTCAGACAGCAACGTCCACACCTCGGGGTGATCGAGACCGTCGCTCAGCTGGACGAGCAGATCATGAATAACTTGATCGAGTTCTTGCATATGCCCAGCATGGCAGCTGCAAGTCATTGTCAATAAGCGGATAAGTGGCCGCTCGAGGCACTATTTCAAGCAGCGGTCCGTTTTTCCAAGGCAACGGCTACACTGGGATACAGCAATCTGACCCGCCATTCCTTGAGCAAGCGGCGATTATCGAGTCGCCTCGATTCCGTCATGAACGACATCATGGCTTCCGAAAGATGGGCCGAAATCTCTTCGCGTTTCATGCGAGGTGGCTTGGGTAGTGCCAAGGCCTGCGCGACTGCGTCGAAATACTCCCCCATCTTCATATGCCCACTATCACTGCTGTGAATAAGCCGCCCGCCACTGCCTTTGAAAAGCCCGTACCAAACAATACGGGCCAGATCATCGGCGTGAATATGGTTGGTGTACACATCTTCAGCCGGGTCAAGGGCGGGCAGGCCCTTGAGCAATCGCTCCACCGGCAGCCGGTCATGGCTGTCGTAAATGCCGGGCACCCGCAGGATCGCCAAGCGCTTTAGCCCGGACCAGCTGCTTCGTGCGGCATGGCGCATGATCTTTTCCCCTGCGACCCTGCGCACCGCCCGGGCATTGCGTGGCTTGACCTGGCGGGTTTCATCAATCATGGCACCGCCACAATCGCCATACACCCCGGAAGTGCTGGCATATACCCAGCGCTGCGGCAACGGGCATTGAGACTGGAGCAGTTGCGCCACCAAATGTCTGGAGCGGGGATCGCTGCGACCCGCAGCCGGAGGGGGCGCCAGATGCACCACCCAGGCTCCCAGTCCGCGTAAGCGTTTGACTTCGTTGAACCGGTCGAGATCCACCGAAAGTGGTGTGCCGCCTGCATTGCGGATGGCTTGGGCCTGATCGGCGCGGCGGGTGGTGCCAAAGATTCGAAACCGCCCGGCATGGCGTTCAGTAATCAGACGGATCAACCGCAATCCGATATCGCCAGCTCCCACCACCAGAATCCTAGGGCGACGCATGCGCATGGGTATCCTGCCTGCCCACGGATTTACTAGGTGGGGCGCAGCAACACCAGGTGACATCGCAGGGGACACTGCCGCACGAAGGCGCGCTCGGTGGATAATGGGGGTTCTCGTTGATTTCATTTTTTTCGATACACATTATGAGCTTTAGCGTTACCGCCCAGCCCAGTGGCAAACAGTTTGCCTGCGCGCCTGACACTTCGATTCTCGAGTCCGCTTTGGCGGCTGGGGTGATTCTGCCTTACGGTTGCAAAAATGGGGCCTGCGGCTCCTGCAAGGCCAAGGTTGTCTCCGGCAGTTTCGAACAAGGCCCCCATGCGGTAAGTGCGTTACGGGTGCAAGAGGCCGAAGCGGGCTACGCGCTGATGTGTTGCTCGCGCGCGCTAAGTGATTTGGTGATTGAGGCTCGGGTGGTAATGGCTGGCGATATCCAGATCAAAAAGCTCCCGTGCCGGATTGCTGCGATTGAAGAAAAAGCGCCTGATGTGAAGGTGATGTACCTGCAGCTGCCTGCCAATGAAAAGCTGCAATACCTTGCGGGTCAGTTTGTAGAAATCATTTTGCGAGATGGTACCCGGCGCAGTTATTCCATGGGCTCGGCTCCCCACCTTGCAGAAAAAGTTGAGCTGCATGTGCGCCACTTGCCGGGAGGAAAATTCACCGATGGCTTGTTTGGACTAAGCCAGCCAGCCGTCAAGGAGCGCGATATTTTGCGTTTCGAGGGGCCCATGGGCACCTTCTTTTTGCGTGAAGACTCCGCCAAGCCGATCGTTTTTGTGGCAAGCGGCACAGGCTTTGCGCCGATCAAGGCCATTATCGAGCACAGCATTCACAAGTCGATCACCCGGCCCATGGTGTTGTATTGGGGTGGGCGTCGGCCGGTCGATCTATACATGCACGAATTGTGTGAGCAGTGGGCTCGCGAGTTGCCGCATTTCAAATACGTGCCGGTGATCTCGGATGCATTGCCGCACGACGAGTGGGCGGGTCGAACCGGGTTTGTGCATCAGGCGGTGTTGGCTGATTTCCCTGACTTGAGCGGGCATCAGGTCTATGCCTGCGGGGCGCCTATCGTAGTGGATAGCGCCAGGCGTGATTTTGTAGAGCAGCGTGCGTTGCCGGAAGACGAGTTTTTCGCGGATTCGTTTACCACCGCAGCAGATCTTGCAGCAGCCTGATCAGCCACCTAATCAGTTGCTAGCTTTACCCCGAACCCCACCAGGCTGACCCCCGCGAGTTTGTTGCCCAGCCAGCGCAGTCGGGGGCGGCTGGCGAGGTGGCGAGATACCGCATTGCCCGCGAAGATCAGCAACGAGCCATAGAGCAAGGTTTCAATCGCAATGATCAGCATCATCGTTGCAAAGGTGATTGCCCCCGGGTCTTTCGCCGGATCGATGAAAAGTGGAAAGAACGCCATATAAAACACGATGGCCTTGGGGTTGATCAGGGTGATCAAAAACCCCTGGCGGAAAAACTTGCCGTGATTGATATGCAGCAAGGTTGTGCTGGCGCTGCCTGGTGCCTTCAAGATCAACTGCAGGCCAATCCACAGCAGGTAAGCGACACCCAGATACTGTACAGCTTGAAACGCTACTGGATGGGCGTTGAGCAGGGCAGCCACGCCTGCCAGCGCCAACACGATCAGGATCACATCACCCAGCATCAACCCAAACAACGCGGCATAGCCTGCGCGCACACCGCCTTGCGCGCTCGAAGTCAACACCGCGAAAGTACCTGGCCCGGGCAGCATCAAAAAGGCCAGCACCGCAATCGCAAATGCGATTGGGTCGGTCATGCGGCCTCACCGAGATAGGCCGCTTTCACACGAGGATCGTTGAGCATGGACTTGGCATCGCCTGTCATGGTGATCAAGCCGGATTCCATCACATACCCGCGGGAGGCTGCTTGAAGCGCAAGTTTGGCGTTTTGCTCAACCAATAAAATCGTGGTGCCAGCAGCCGAGACGGTGCGCACCACTTCGAAAATCTTCTCCACCATGATCGGGGAAAGACCCATCGAGGGTTCATCAAGCAGCAGCAATTTCGGTTGCGACATCAGGGCGCGAGCCATCGCCAGCATTTGCTGCTCACCGCCTGACATGGTGCCCGCGAGTTGATGAGCGCGCTCTTTCAGGCGAGGAAAGATGCCGAACATCTTGTCGATATCGGCAGTAATGCCGCCACTATCCGAGCGGCAGTAAGCACCCATTTGCAAGTTTTCAACGATGGTCATGCGGGCAAATACCCCCCGGCCTTCAGGCACCATCGCCAAGCCGTTGCCGACCAATAAGTGAGCCGGTTGCCCTTTGATGGAGCGCCCGAGATAGGTCACATCACCCGAAGAAATGCCAAGCGAGCCGGTGATGGCTTTCAGGGAGGTGGTTTTCCCCGCGCCATTTGCACCGATCAGGGCAACCAGTTCGCCGGGGCGCACTTCAAGGTCTACACCCTTGACTGCCTGAATCCCACCATAGGCCACTTTGAGGCCGCTGACCTTTAACACTGGCTCAGTCATGTGCTGTCCCCAAGTAAGCCTCGATCACGGCCTTGTTTTTCTGTACATCGGCTGGTGCGCCCTGCGCAATCACCTTGCCGTAATCCAGCACCGTCATTTGATTGCACAATCCCATTACCAGTTTCACATCATGCTCGATCAGCAAGATCGTGCGTCCATCCTTGTTGATCGCTTCAAGCAAGCCGCGTAATTGCAGCTTCTCAGTGGCGTTCATACCCGCCGCAGGCTCATCCAGCGCGAGAAGTTTGGGCTCGGTGGCCAGAGCGCGGGCAATTTCCAGGCGACGCTGATCACCATATGAAAGCGTGCGCGCTTGATAGTCTGCGTATTTGCCCACGCCAACATATTCCAGCAGCTCGTAGGCGCGCTTGCGGATTGCGGCTTCTTCTCGTTTTTCGCTACCGGTTTTGAGAATTGCGCCCACGATGCCTGAGCGCGTGCGCACGTGGCGGCCCACCATCACATTTTCGAGCGCAGTCATCTCGCCAAACAGGCGAATATTCTGAAAGGTTCGTGCAATACCCGCACGCGCCACTTCATGCACTGCGGTTGGCTCGTAACGTTGGCCATCCAACATGAAGGTGCCGGAGTCGGGGGTGTAAAGGCCGGTGATCACATTAAAAAAGGTGGTTTTGCCCGCGCCATTGGGGCCAATCAAGCCATAGATCTGGCCCCGGGTGATTTCAAGACCAACATCGCCTAGAGCCTGCAAGCCGCCAAAGCGTTTGTTGACTCCGGAGACTTTGAGAAGTGCTTCGCTCATGTTGTCCTCCTCAAGCCGCTTTGGTTGCGCCAGCTGCTTTTGCAGACTGTGCACCGTGTTTCGGAGCAGGCCATAAGCCTTCGGGTCGCCGCAGCATGATCACCACCATGGCCAGGCCGAAGAGCAGCATGCGCAGGGCCTCGGGAGCAATCAGCTCTTTGCCAAACAGCGCCTCCTGGGCATTGCGGTCGAAGTAGCGCAAGGCCTCTGGTACTGCATAGAGCAGCAATGCGCCGAGAATCACGCCCGGGATATGGCCCATGCCACCGAGCACGACCATCGCCACAATCACAATCGATTCCATCAACACAAAACTCTCGGGCGATACAAACCCCTGAAATGAAGCAAACATGGCGCCGGAGATGCCACCAAACGAGGCGCCCATGGCAAAGGCAAGCAGCTTCATATTGCGGGTGTTGATGCCCATGGCTTTGGCGGCAATCTCATCTTCGCGAATCGCCATCCAGGCGCGACCGATACGCGAATCCTGCAGACGGATATTGATGATGATGATGATGATGCACAGCACCAAAAACAGGTAGTAATAGAGCTGCACCGATTGCAGCGTGATGCCCATGAATTCAAAGGGCTTGCCAAAGTCAATCGGCCCGATAGTGATCGGATCGATTTTGGTGATGCCCTGTGGCCCGTTGGTGAGGTTGATCGGCGAATTCAGGTTGTTCATGAAGATCCGGATGATTTCGCCAAATCCCAGCGTCACAATGGCCAAGTAATCGCCACGCAGGCGTAATGTCGGTGCTCCGAGCATCGCCCCAAAGAATGCTGCCAGTGCTGCCGCCAGGGGCACGACTAGCCAGATACTGCTGTGCAGGCCATCGGGAAAGGTCTTGGCAATCCACTCAAAGTTTTCCGATAGATGGGGCGAAGCGAGCAGGGCATACATGTAGGCGCCCACCGCGTAAAAAGCCACATAGCCCAGATCAAGCAACCCGGCGTAGCCCACCACAATATTCAGGCCCAGGGCCAACATCACATAGAGAAGAGCCATGGCCAATGCTCGCACCGGGCCATTGCCAAATTGTCCGGCAAACAGGGGCAGCGCAATCATGATCGCGGCAATCACTGCCAAAGCGAGCCACGCAGCTTTTGGGTTGTCTTTCAGGGAGGGGAAAAGATTGGTCATGATGGTCCCTCCTTAAGCGCGGTCGGCGACACGTTCGCCCATGATGCCCGAGGGGCGAAACACCAACACGATGATCAACACCATGAAGGCAAAGATGTCCTGATAGTGGCTTCCCAAAAAGCCTCCGGTGAGATCGCCGATATACCCCGCGCCCAAGCTTTCGATCACCCCCAGCAGCAGTCCGCCCACCATGGCGCCTGCAATATTGCCGATCCCGCCCAGCACCGCAGCAGTAAACGCCTTCAAGCCGAGCATGAAGCCCATGGTGAACTGCGCGATGTTGTAGTTCAGCGCGACCAGTACGCCTGCGACAGCCGCAAGCGCGGCACCAATCGCAAAGGTGGCTGCAATCACCTGGTTGGCATTTACGCCCATAAGTCCAGCAATCCGCGGATTCTCGGCGGTAGCCCGCATCGCTCGGCCCAGTTTGGTTTTATTCACCAAAGTCGTCAGGCCATACATCATCATGCCGGCTACAACCAGGATCAGCAGCTGTTTGGGAGCGAGCACCACCTCACCCATGATGATTGGATTGGTGGGCAATAAATCGGGAAACACTCGGGGGTTGGGCGACCAGATAATCATCACCAGGGTCTGAATCACGATGGAGATTCCGATGGCGGTGATGAGCGGGGCCAATCGCGGTGCGTTGCGCAAAGGGCGATAGGCGAGGCGCTCAATTACCAGGGAAAGCACCACGCAGACGACGATCGCGGCGGCGATCGAAACTATCAGCGCAATGATCGGATGAACGCCAGCAGCAATCATCATGGGAGCCAGGACTACCGCCACCATCGCGCCCACCATCAACACATCACCATGGGCAAAATTGATGAGCTGCAAAATGCCGTACACCATGGTGTAGCCCAGGGCTACCAGGGAATAGACACTGCCCAGCACCAACCCGTTCAGGATCTGCTGGAGCAGAATCTGGATATCGAATTCCATGAATATGGCCTTCCTCTAGCTGTTTATCGTTTTCATTGCCACAGGGACAGGCAAGTCTCGTGCCTGCTGGTGAACCCGGTTGGGCGCGGATTCTACCCGGAAGCTGGGCGCAGTTTCGCCTGAATTCGATGCAACTGGAAGGGATTTGCACTGTGCAGGTGCAAAAAAAGAGCCCCGCCGAAGCGGGGCAAACCAGCCAGGGAGGAAAACCTTCACTGTGGCTGGAAGAGGAGGCCTGACCGAACGCGACTTGCTGCAAGTCACCGTCCGTACATCCAATGTATCGGGGTGGCGCAGGAAAGCTTGAGTGGCCCGGGATAAAAGGCGCACAAGCGCAGACCAGCGGGGAATGTGAGGTTTTTCACATCCGGCGACTTTTAAATCCCGAAAAAGAAAAAGGCACCCGAAGGTGCCTTTGAGAATCGTTCGGGCGAGAATTACTTCTGGCTCAAGATCCACTTGACGATCGTACCGGCTTCCTCGGCACTAACCTGGGGATTGGCAGGCATCGGAATTTGCCCCCAGGCTCCCACGCCACCCTCGCGAACCTTTTTCGTGAGCTTGGCCACAGCGTCCTTATCAGTGCTGTACTTGGCTGCGACATCCTTGTAAGACGGCCCGATCAGTTTTTTCTCAACCGCATGGCAAGCCATACAGTTTTTCGCCTTCACCAGTTCGGCGCTTGCCTGGGCGCTCATACTCGAACCGAGCAGGATTGCGGCGCCAAACAATGAAATCAGGGTTTTTTTCACCAGCCATCTCCACAAACAAAAAACGTTGTAACCATGATGGTAACGCAGGCTGGCAGGCCAAGTTGACTCTTGCACCCCGTTGAGCCCGCTTACAGAGCCGCTAGGCGTGATTTGCTAGGGCGCGATCCCCCGAAAGGACTAGCCTATTGGCACAAATGGAGCACAGTCATGTGGTTTTTATCGATTGGTGTGATTTTTCTTGCTTTGAAGCTGCTCGAAATTGGGCCGGTCGCGACCTGGTCGTGGTGGTGGGTGCTTGCGCCCCTGGGTGCCGCAATCGTGTGGTTTGAAGGGCTGGAGAAGGTATTTGGCAAAGACAAGCGCAAGATCGAGCATGCCGAATGGGAAGCCCGCAAAAAGAAGCGGGTCGACGAACAGTTTGCGCAACTCCATGGTCGGGGCAAGGTCAAGCCAAAAGCTTGATCCCTGCCCGATGACGGCAATGGGCTTAGTTGCTATTCAGATCGTCGTCGAATGCATCCAAAACAGCTCCGCGGCTTGCGCTGGTAGAGAGCTTGGCAAATTTAGCCAACACGCCACGGGTATAGCGGGGCTTGGGCGCCTTCCAGGCCGCTCGGCGCCGCGCCATCTCAGCATCGTCAATATTGAGCTGAAGCAATAACTGCTTAGCATCGATGGTGACGGAATCGCCCTCCTGCACCAGGCCGATAGGCCCACCGGCTGCCGCCTCCGGGGCGACATGGCCCACCACCATTCCCCAGGTGCCACCAGAAAAGCGGCCGTCAGTGATCAGCCCCACTGATTCACCCAGGCCAGCGCCTACGATTGCGGAAGTTGGGGCGAGCATTTCAGGCATGCCTGGCGCACCCTTGGGGCCGAGGTAGCGCAACACCACCACATCGCCCGCTTGAACCTTGCTCGCCATGATCGCTGCCAAGGCCGATTGTTCATCATCGAAGACCCGCGCCGGGCCGGTAATGACAGGGTTTTTCAGGCCAGTAATTTTGGCCACTGAGCCTTCAGGTGCGAGATTACCTTTGAGAATTGCGAGGTGCCCTTGGGCATAAAGTGCCTTGTCGATCGGGAAGATCACCTTCTGATCAGCACGCGGCACGCTTGGAATGTTCGCCAGCTCTTCGCCGATGGTGCGGCCAGTGATGGTCATGCAATCACCGTGCAGCAAACCGGCATCCAGCAGGATCTTGAGCACTTGAGGAATACCGCCTGCGCGATGCAGATCGGTGGCCACATATTGGCCGGAGGGCTTGAGATCGCAGATCACTGGCACTTTGCGACGAACGCGCTCGAAGTCATCAATGCTCCACTCGATGCCGCCGGCGTGTGCGATGGCGAGGAAATGCAGCACAGCGTTGGTGGAGCCGCCAGTGGCCATGATGAGCGCTACAGCGTTTTCTATGGATTTGCGGGTAACGATATCCAACGGGCGAATGTTTTTGCGCACAGCCTCCAGCAAAACCCGGGCGGACTCGGCCGCACTTTCTGCCTTCTCTTCATCCGGATTGGCCATGGTGGACGAGCCCAGCAAACTGATGCCCAGGGCTTCAAACGCTGAAGACATCGTGTTTGCGGTATACATGCCGCCACAGGAGCCAGTACCCGGGATTGCGTTTTGCTCGATACCGTCAAAATCTTCCTGGCTCATGCGGCCGTGGGTGATTTCGCCCACCGCTTCAAACACCGAAACAATGGTGAGATCTTTGCCCTTCCAATTGCCGGGTTTGATCGTGCCGCCGTATACATATATGGCGGGCACATTGGCTCGCAAAATACCGATCAGGCCGCCAGGCATGTTCTTGTCGCAGCCGCCCAGCACCAGCACGCCGTCCATCCACTGGCCCTGCACCACGGTCTCCACGCAATCCGCAATCACCTCGCGCGAAATCAGGGAGTACTTCATGCCTTCGGTGCCCATGCTCATGCCATCCGAGATGGTGGGGGTGCCGAAAGTTTGTGGATTGCCGCCTGCTTCGGCAACGGCTTGCACCGCTCGATCAGCCAGCACCTGGAGCCCGGAGTTGCAAGGCGTAACGGTGCTATGGCCATTGGCGATGCCGATCATCGGTTTGCTGAAATCGCTTTTCTGATAGCCCATGCCGTAGAACATCGAACGGTTGGGCGCGCGCGCAGTGCCTTCAGTGATGGTTTTGGAACGTCGATTGGAGCTCATGGTTTTCCATTAGTCAGGGAATACAGCAGAAAGTGTGAGAATGCGGCTGAGATAATACGGGATTCCCCCTCCAGCCCAGCTTCGCACTGATGCGTTTTTATGTTCACCCATCCGAATTTTAGTCCGATTGCGCTTGAAATCGGGCCCCTAGCGATCCGCTGGTACGGGCTGATGTATCTGGTGGCCTTTGGGCTGTTTTTTACACTCGGCCGCATCCGTTTGAAGCAGGCTTACTGGGCTGGCTCGACCAAGTTGGATGGACGCGGACTGGAAGACCTGCTGTTTTGGGGCGCCATGGGGGTCGTGCTTGGCGGACGCCTGGGCTATGTCGTGTTTTACAAACCTGTCTATTACCTGCAGCACCCGCTGGAAGCTTTGGCAGTCTGGCAAGGTGGCATGTCGTTTCATGGTGGTTTGATTGGCGTGAGCCTGGCCTTGCTGTGGTTTGCCAAACGGCGTGGCATCCCCTATCTGCGTTTGATGGACTTCGTCTCGCCATTGATCCCGCTCGGGCTTGCTGCAGGCCGGATGGGTAACTTCATCAATGGCGAATTGTGGGGTCGCCCCACACTTGGGCCCTGGGCCATGGTGTTTCCACAAGCGGCCGATGGGCTGGGGCGGCATGCTTCCCAACTCTATCAATTTGCTCTTGAGGGCCTGTTGTTGTTTGTCATTGTCTGGTGGTTCAGCAGCAAGCCTCGCGCACCCGGAGCAGTAGCGGGGGTGTTTCTGGCGGGATACGCTGCGATGCGTTTTGTCGCAGAGTTTGCCCGCGAACCCGATAGCTTTTTGGGCCTCCTGGCGCTTAGCCTGTCGATGGGGCAATGGCTTTGCATTCCGATGGCTGCGCTCGGGATCTATCTGATGTTAAGTGCGCCTTCGCGAGCTGGAGTTGCCCGTGTTTGAAAAACTGATTGAAGCGCGGCGCTCTACTCGCGAGCGCGCCGATCTGGCCCGAGTTTTGGATGCGTGCCGCCAGCTGCTCACTGAAAAAGGTGAAGCCAATAGCGTGGCGATTGCAACCGACACCTTGCAGCGCTTTGAGCGGCTTAATGCCGAGGGTGTGCAACGCTTCTTTGAAGTGCTGGCTACCGAGTTTGATCCCGATCCGGGTGATGTGTTGCGGCTTGCCGAGCGGTATGCGGTCAATCGTTCGCCCGAGCATTTGGTCAAGCTGGCGCGCGCCGCTGAGCCACCGCGCCAGGAATTGTTGCGTCGCTTGAATCGAGCCCCCGGTGGCACGGCGGTTTTGGTGAGGATGCGGGCCAAGTTACTGGATCGCTTGCGTCAGGATCGCTCACTTATGGCGGTGGACGCGGATTTCGAACATCTCATGAGCTCCTGGTTTAACCCGGGGTTTTTGAAGATGACCCAGGTGTCCTGGAATTCGCCTGCTTCTTTACTTGAGCGCATCATTCATCATGAAGCGGTACATGCGATTGATGGCTGGAATGATTTGCGCCGCCGCCTCGAACCGGATCGCCGCCTGTTTGCGTTTTTTCATCCCATGCTGCCCGATGAACCGCTTATTTTTGTGGAAGTGGCGTTGCTATCGGAGATACCGGGGGCCATTGGACCGCTGCTTGATCGTAGCGCGGCACCGGTGGATGAGCCTAAAAAATTCAAGGTGGCCACCTTTTACTCGATTTCGAATTGCCAGCCCGGATTGCGGGGGGTGAATCTGGGTAACTTCCTGATCAAGCGCGTGGCCGAACAACTGCAACGTGAGTTACCGAGCCTGAAAACCTTTTGCACGCTTTCGCCGGTACCGAGTCTCGTAGGTTGGATCAGCAAGGTAGACGAGATTGCCTCCGCACGCTTGAAGCCCGCTCAGGTAGCAAGCTTGAATCAATCGCTCGGGCTGCTGCGCAAGCACTACGGAGCCAACCTGGCTCAGCTGCAGTCTGCAGACCCTGCAGTGTTGGCGGCCTTGCCCAAGCCCCATGTTCAGGCGCTGATGGGGCTTGCAGCGTTTTATCTTGTGTTGCGTACCACCAGCAGCGTCAATGATCTTTCGGTGGTGGGCGATCCAGTGGCACGGTTTCACCTCAACAACGGTGCGCGCCTTGAGCGCATCAATTTAGCGGCAGATTTGACGCGCAAAGGCGTCAAACAATCCCTTTGTCTAATGGTCAACTATTTGTACGACCTGCAAGATATCGAAGATCACCATCAACGGTTTGTGGACGGCGAAGTGGTCGCCAGCAAAGCGGTGATGAGTTTGATGGCATAAACAAAACAATCCAGGAGACCGATCAGAATGGGTATTAGCGATGTAAATGCGCAGCGGCGCATGGTGCTTAGTGCAGCCGGGGCCATGAGCCTTGGCGGGGCAGCTTGTTTTTCCTCCAGCTTGGCGCAGGCGCAAAGTGGCCCCTGGCCCAATAAGCCGGTGCGGGTGATAGTGCCGTTTCCACCGGGCGGAGGCACAGATGCCTTTGCGCGGCCTCTGGTGAAAGTACTCTCGCAGGAGATCAATCAGCAGTTTGTGATCGATAATCGGGGCGGGGCCGGCGGCACTCTCGGTGCCGAGCTCACTGCCAAATCGCCTGCCGATGGCTACACCATGCTGATCGGTGCAGTGCATCACACGATTGCTGTGAGCATGTATCCCAAGCTGGGCTATGAGCTGCAAAAAGATCTCGTACCCGTCACGATGCTGTCCTATGTGCCCAACGTGGTGGTAGTAAATCCTCAACGCGTGCCAGTGAAAACCTTTGCCGAGTTTCAGGCCTATGTGCGGGCCAATCCCGGCAAGCTGAATTATGGATCGGCAGGCAATGGCACCACGCATCACCTCACAGTGGAATTGTGGAAGGTACTGACCCGCAGCTTTGCAACCCACATCCCGTACCGGGGCGCTGGGCCGGCTTTGCAGGATCTACTGGCCGGACAGGTGGATTTCATGTTTGACGGTCTGGGCTCATCGATTCAGCATATTCGCGCAGGCAAGTTGCTGCCGCTTGCGGTGACGAGCGCTCAGCGTTCGCCAGCATTGCCTGATGTACCCACGCTCAGTGAGCTGGGCGTGAAGGGTTATGAGGCCCGCACCTGGTATGCCATCTGGGCGCCAGCCGGCACGCCTCGCGATATCGTGCAGCGGATGCAGCAAGCCACGGCCAAGGCCTTGTCCGGGGCAGAGCTCAAAGGCATATGGCAAACCCTGGGTGCCGAGCCCGGGGGGCAGAGCTCCGAGGAGATGGCCAGGTTTGTGGATGCCGAGGTCAAGAAGTGGGCCAAGGTTGTCAAAGACTCCGGGGCCAAACTCGATTGAGCATGAATCAGAATTTGTATGCGCTGCTGGCTCGGGGATTTGGCGCGCCCCAGGAATGTGCAATTGAGGTGCCGGCTCAGGGCGATCAGCCGGCGCTCTATTACACCTGGCGCGATGTGGAGCATGCGAGTGCAAAAATCGCCAATCTGCTGGAAAGCCTCAAGCTCAGGCCGGGTGCGCGGGTGGCTGCGCATCTTGATAAATCGGTCGAAGCGCTTTTGCTGTACCTCGCATGCTTGCGTGCCGGGGTGGTGTATTTGCCGCTCAATAATGGTTATCAGGCCGCCGAGCTTGATTACTTTATTGGCAATGCGGCGCCCGAAATCGTGGTGTGTTCACCCGCCAATCACGAGTGGGTCAAAGCGCTTGGAAAGAAGCATCGCGTCAAGCGTGTTTATACCCTGAGCGATCAGCGCACTGGCAGTTTGCTCAAGGCAGCAGCGCTGCAGCCAACACGGCATAAGGTTGCGCAGAAAAAGGCCGCGGATCTCGCTGCGATCCTGTATACCTCCGGCACCACAGGGCGCAGTAAAGGCGCGATGCTCTCGCATGGGAATCTGGGAAGCAACGTCACCACCCTGCAAACCACCTGGCGCTGGCGCGCGGGTGATGTGTTGTTGCATGCCCTGCCGATTTTTCATGTGCATGGCCTGTTTGTCGCCAGCCATGGTGCCCTGATCAATGGCAGCAAAATGATCTGGCTCAACAAGTTTGACGCCAAGCGCGTGATCGAGCATTTGCCGCGCGCAAGTGTGATGATGGGCGTGCCCACAATGTATGTGCGCCTGCTCGATGAGCCCGGACTGAGTCGTGAACTGGTACGCCGGATGCGCCTGTTCATCAGTGGCTCGGCTCCGCTTTTACCCGATACCTTTCAGCAGTTCGAATCCCGCACTGGCCATCGGATTCTCGAGCGTTATGGCATGAGTGAAACCGTGATGCTCACCTCCAACGCTTATGAGGGGCATCGTGCTGCAGGCACGGTTGGTTTGCCATTGCCACAAGTTGAAGTGCGCATCACGCGTGATGATGGCTCAACGCTCAAGGCTTCCGATGTGGGCGAAATCGGCGCAATCCAGGTCAAGGGGCCCAATGTATTCGGCGGCTATTGGCAAATGCCTGAAAAGACTGCCGAAGAATTTACTGGCGACGGATTCTTCAAAACCGGTGATATGGGCAAGTGGGATGCCAATGGCTATTTGTCGATTGTCGGTCGCAACAAGGACCTGATCATCAGCGGTGGCTACAACGTTTATCCCAAAGAGATCGAGAGCTATCTTGATGATCAGCCCGAGGTATTCGAGAGCGCCGTGGTGGGCATCGAGCATCGTGATTTCGGCGAAGCGGTAGCTGCTGCTGTGGTGTTGAAACCCAAAGCGAGCATCACCCCGCAAGCCCTGATCGCCCGATTGAAGTCCAGCATTGCTGCTTTTAAAGTGCCCAAGAAGATTGTGATCCTGGCCGAGCTGCCGCGTAATGCCATGGGCAAGGTGCAGAAAAATCTGCTGCGCGATTCGCTGAAGGCTTGAGGTTTGACAGACCCAGCATCGGCCCAGCGTTTGCGTAGTAGGCACTGGTCCGATGTCTGGCCCGTGGCGGCGCCCTGGCTTGGCTTGCTCGGCCTGAATCTGCTGCTGAGCTTTGAAAACATCTGGCCCACTCCGGCGATCAAGCCGGATCATCGGATTTCAGCCGAGCTGGTACTGGCCTGGTCCTTTTTGTTGTTATGGGTCGGGCTTGGGAAAGGCGTCAGCGCGCGTGCGGTGCGCTGGATCAGCATTGGCTTTGTGGTGCTGGTGATCGGGCGCTATTTCGAAGTCACGGTGCCTGCGCTGTTTGGTCGCGGGGTCAATCTCTACTGGGACGGGCAGCAGCTGCCCCGCCTGATTTGGACCGGTATTCAGGGAGCCCCGTGGTGGGCTACCGCATTGATTGCAGCTGGCGTACCCGCGCTGCTTTTTGGGCTATATCGGGCGGTGCGGTGGTGCTGGAGTCAAGTGGTCGGGCACTGCCTGGGCTGGGCGCTCAAGCGGCGTTGGACTTGGGGCCTGAGTCTCGCTTTGGTTGGAGTGTCGGTTGCCAACTTCCTTGGCGTCCAAGCCACCTGGCCTTTTGTTTCCAAGCCGGTGGTGCCGACTTATGCGCGTCAGGCTACGCTATTGGGAACAGCGTTGCTGCCAGGGGCGCTTGAACGGGTGTTGCCCGCGAGCCCGCGCTTTGACACAGCACCGATTGCGCTGAAGCAGGCCGATGTGAATCTCATCTTTCTTGAGTCCTATGGAGCGGTGGTATTCGATAATCCCCAGGTGGCGCAGGCGCTTGCGCCATCGCATCGAAGGCTCGCTGAATCGATTCAAGCCAGTGGGCTGCATGCTGTGGCCGGCTTTGTGCGCTCGGCGACTTTCGGCGGCGCTTCAGAGCTGGCGCATCTCAGCGTGTTATCCGGAATCGATCTGAGCGATCCATTGGTGCACGATTTGCTCCTGACCTCCAAGCGCCCCACCTTAGTGAGCTGGTTCAAGCAATATGGCTATCACACGGTGGGGGTGTACCCCGCGCTGAGCTGGGATTGGGATGAGCGCAAATTTTATGGGTTTGATCAGTTTATTGATGGGCGCGACCTGAAGTATCAGGGCCCCAAGTTAGGCTACTGGTGGACACCGGATCAATTCACCATGATTCGGATTGATGAGCTGGCTCCCGCGAAGGGTGCTGCGCGTCCGCGCTTTTTGATGTTCCCCACTATCACTACGCATATCCCTTTTGCACCGGTGCCTCCGCTGGCAAAGGACCGCGTCAAGTTGTTGTCGGATACTCCGTTTGAACCTGAAGAGGCCGCGCGCGCCATGGCTGAACCGGTGGATTGGCTCAAGTTGGGTATCAATTTTCAGCGCATCATCGCTTATCAAAATGAATGGCTGAGTTGGTATTTTGAACAGGCTCGCGAGTCGATAAAAAAGCGTCCGGCAGTATTCATCTTGATTGGCGATCATCAACCTTCCTCGGTTGTGAGCGGGGAGGGCGCACCGTGGGATGTGCCGGTCTATATTTTGAGTGCGGATGCCGACTTGCTGGCAGGCTTTCGGAAGCTTGGGTTTACATCCGGCTTGATTCCTGCGCGTCCGGTGCTTGGCGGCATGGACGATTTCACGCGCATGCTTGAAACGGTTTTTACTGGCCGGTCGCTGCAGTAAGCTGAGTGCCTGGTTTCAGTTTTCTGATCACGCCGATACCAATCGCCGTCACGACAAGCCACGCTTCGAGCGCCTGAGCATTGCCCCAACCTTCATTCCAAAGCATTGCGCAAGCCAGCCCAATCGCAATCAAAGCAAGTGTGCCGAGCGCGAGTGCTGATCGACTTGCGAAAGCCATTTCACCGGCTAAGCAAGGCATATGCGATGGTGAGTGACCCAACCAGTGGGCGGCAAGAAACAGCCAGAGCAAATCCACCGGAAACCCGAGATAGCGGGGTTGGGCGACAAACCCGATGAGATAAGCGCAGATTACTGCGAGCCCCAGGGCTGTGGCCCAAGCCCGGGTCGGTCTCGACCGATATGACCATGCCACCCATGCCGTCCCGTTCAGGCCCAGAGCCGCAATGAGCCAAAGGGCAAGCTCGGTAGGGGACTTGGACCAGGCGATCACATATTGAGCTATCAGTACGCCTGCCAAAGTACACACCATAACGATCAGTGCGCGTTTCAATGCGTCCATTTGACCCCGATAAGTCGGTGCACGGCAAACTGTAATCAAGCCCAAGATCAGGCTTGCGGCAATCGCTGCGGCACTGTGCCAATAGGTCAAGCTTGCGTTCGAAATTGCAGGCTTCGCAGCGCCCGCGCTGTTAAACACCCCCCAGCCTCCTCCCATTGACCCTTCAAAGCGCTTTTTCCAGGGCTGATCGAAGGCTTCGATCACGTTAAACTCTTCCCTTCTCAGGTCAGGATTGCTGACAAGCATGCGCAAGAATTGCCTCTGTTCCGATGTGCCTGGCCGAGCGTCCCCCCGTTGGCGTCCGATCGCGGGCCAGCCGGTTTCTGCCACCCACACTGTTTTGGGAGCAAAGTGATTGCGCATTCGCTGCAAGGTGTTGATGACATGAGCACTCGCCCCATCCACACCGATGGGGTCGTTCTCCCAATAGGGCAGGATATGCACTGCGATGCGATCAACCGCTGGGCTCAGGCTGTCATGCTTCAGCCAGAATTCCCAAACGTCTGCATAGCTGATCGGGATGCTGGTGGCTGCTTGGGCTTGCGCGATCAGTCCGCGCAATTGCTCAACGCTCAAGTCACCGCGCAACAGCACTTCGTTGCCCACAATCAGTTCATCGATCACCTCGGGAAATGCCCGAGTCAGGGCGAGAGCCCCGGTCAATTGCGTTTGGTTGGCCACCGGATCGCCGCTGATCCACGCACCAAGTTTGACGCGCAGCCCCACTTGTTTGGCGAGCCCTGGCACAAGATCGAGCCCATGGTCAACGCCATAGGTTCGCACGCACGGACTGATCTGTTTGATGAGCTTCAGGTCTTCGAGGATCTGCGCAGCGCTGATGGCTTGGGTGACTCGGTCAGGCGCTTGCGGTATTGGCGTGTCGCCCGGTCGCCGAAAAGGCGCGTAAGAAACGCAGGGCAGGCTAACCCATGGGCCGCCTTTCGAAGCAGTAGTGTCGGGTTTGATTGCGACTTTCACCATCAACCATCCGGCCAGCAAAGCCAGTGCGAGGAGCCAGCCCCACGAGCGCCAAGGGTCAGACCGGAAAGAGTGATGCGCCATGGGCGAGCAGTCTAACGTGCTGCGGGCATTGCGGTGGGGTGCCATAGCCGGGCTTGCTGTTTTGCTCGGCTGGATCGCCGCGTTTGGATGGGGGAGCACAGCGCTTTGGCCCACCACAAACCGTGAGCCGGCCGTGCGCGCGATGGCGTACACAGGATATGCCCGTTGGGGCGACCCGCAAACCGGTGCTCCCACGCCCACGCAAACCCTTGCCGACTTGCAAGCTTTGCGCCAGGTCACCCGCCACCTGCGCACCTACAGCAGCACAGAGATGCCGCACATTCCGGCCATTGCGGCACGCGCGCAATTCTCGCTCACAGCCGGCGCCTGGCTCGATCAGCGAGAGGCCAACAATCAGCGCGAGGTCAACGCGCTGATTGATCAAGCCCGCGAGAATCGGCACATCACTCAGGTGGTTGTGGGCAATGAGACCTTGTTGTTACGCAAGCTTGAGCCAGCACAACTGCTTCAAACCATCAGTGCAGTGAAGGCGGCAATACTTCAACCGGTGGGCACAGCGGAGCCGTGGCATGTCTGGCTTGCGCATCCTGAGCTTGCAGCAAAGGTTGATTTTCTGATGGTGCATTTGTTGCCCTATTGGGAAGGCGTGCGCGCTGAGGATGCCGTGGGTTATGCCCTGCAGCGTTTGGCTCAGGTGCAGCAGCGTTATCCCAACAAGCGCATCGTGATTGGCGAGTTTGGCTGGCCGAGCGCCGGCCCGCAGCGTGGCGCCGCGATTGCATCGCCTGCGCTGCAAGCTAAAGTCACCCAGGAGTTTGTGCGGGCGATGCGCACCCGGCCGACCGATTATTTTTTGATGGAAGCGATCGATCAACCCTGGAAGATATCGCTCGAAGGCACGGTTGGTGCGCACTGGGGTTGGCTCGATGCGGCACGCCAGCCGAAGTTTTCCCTTGAAGCACCATTGCCGGGGCAAGCGTTACAGGCGCCTGCGGTTAGGCCCTATTGGCGCCAGCCCGCAGTGATTGCTGCGCTTCTAAGTGCTGTCATCGTGGGCCTGGTGTGCACCTTATTTTCACGATGGCAATGGCGGGCTACAGCAGCATTTGTCGTGCTTGCTTGTAGCTTGATTAGCTTAAGCGCCTGGGCAGTGGCCGAGCCGCTGCGCTTTTACCTGCAGCCCTGGCAGATTGTAGGTTGGCTTTTGGTTGTGATCGCTGTGTGCATCGGTTTGGCGGTGCTGCTGGTCGTGTTGATCGAAGCGATCGACGTTTGGTTCAAGGAGCATTTGCCTGGGCGCATCGCCGCGCGTTCATGGGTGGGGCCTGAAGCTCAGCCCTTGGTCAGTATTCATCTGGCGTGCAGCAATGAGCCTGCAGAGATGGTGATTGCCACGATCAACAGTGTCATCGCTTTGCACTACCGCCCGATAGAATTGATAGTGGTCGATAACAACACCACCGACCCGGCATGTTGGCAACCGGTTTGCGCGCATATTGACCACCTGAAAAGCCGGGGTCACGCTGTGAGCTTTGAGCATCATCCGCAGCTGGCTGGTTACAAAGCAGGTGCGCTTTGCCGAGCATTGGCCAGTACGGATTCGCGTGCGAGCTTCGTTGCAGTAGTGGATGCCGATTATCTGGTGCATCCCCAGTGGCTGGATCGGGTGATGGGGCATTTTCAGGAGCCCGAGGTGGCCTTGGTGCAATGTCCTCAAGCGCATCGCGGGGCGAGCGAGCCAGGGCTTGCCCAAGCGATGAACGCGGAGTACGAAGGGTTCTTCCGCATGGGCATGCATCACCGCCATGAACGCAACGCGATCATCCAGCACGGCACGATGTGTGTCGTGCGGCGCAGCAGCCTCGAAGCGGTGGGGAGCTGGAGTGACGCCACAGTATGCGAAGACACCGAACTGGGCCTGCGCCTATTGGCCTTTGGCTTTAAGGCGCGTTACCTTGATGAGGTGCTCGGCCAGGGCTTGCTGCCCGCAGGCTTTGCGCAGTACTGCCGCCAACGCCGCCGCTGGTCGATGGGGGCGATGCAAATCATGAAGCATCATGCCCGCACTTTGCTCGGCAGCCGCTCCAGGCTGTCTGCCGCGCAGCGCTATCACTTTCTTGCGGGCTGGTTACCCTGGATTGGTGAAGCCTTGAATTTGCTAATGGTCCTTACGATGATGGTCTGGACCCTTGGCATGCTGATCATACCTGCATGGTTTGGACGGCCTGACCCTGCGCTCGCTTTACCCCTCCTTGTGTTTTTCGGGCTTCGCCTGGCGACCAATATGCTTGTTTATCGTCGCTGTGTGAGCGCGCGTGGTAGTGAAATTCGCGGGGCCACGCTTGCAGGCATGGCTTTATCGCTGGTGGTGGCCCAGGGTGTATTGCAAGGCTTATGGACTCGGGATCGCCACTTTGAAATCACCGGCAAGGCTGCAGGGTTGAAACAAAAGAGCAGTTTGAAACCTGCCCGGGAGCCATTGCTGTTGGCGCTGGGTCTTGCGGTATGTGCGATTGCAGGCCTCCTGATACCCACCGAGCCAAGCTCGGGTGCAGCCTGGTGGGCAGCAATGCTGGGAGTGCTCGCTTTACCCTACCTGGTGGCGGGCTACGCCGCTTGGCGCGGTATCGGCCTGATGGCTCCGGCTTTGGATCGGGGCCCGTTATGGCACACTAAATCATCCATTGTTTTGCGAGATGCCAATGAAGCTGAATGATCTTCCGGCGCCGGTCGAGTCAACACATCAGGCGCCAGTACAAAGTGATATCGCCCATCGCGGCCTGGATTACAGCAAGGTGCCGTATCGCAAGGCTCAGCCGATGGGAATGATTCAGGATCTTGTGGTGCCGGGCATGTTGCAGGCTATCCGCGATCCGCTGGGTACCGACCCGCGGCTATGGGTACCGCTGACAGACACTATTTCATTTCGACCTGTGCATTTTAATGTGTCGCAAGGCTTTTACGCGCACGTGATGCGGGTTACTCGTGGTGGTGTGCTATCGCGCCATCGCCACACCGGCGGTGTTCACGCGATTGTGCTCAAGGGGCGCTGGCATTATCTTGAGCATGATTGGGTGGCCGAGGAGGGGTCTTATGCCTTTGAGCCTCCGGGCGAAACTCATACCCTGGTAGTGCCCGATGATTGCGCCGAAATGATCACGTTTTTTATCGTTAACGGTGCACTGATGTATGTGGATCCTGATGGTCAGGCCACCGGGTATGACGATGTGTTCACCCGCCTGGAGATTGCCACTCGGCACTACGAGAGCGTGGGGCTCGCCGGGGTCGCCCGAAGCCTAGTGCGCTAGTGCGTGATGATGAATGCCTGGCCTTGAGTGGTCAGGCGCTTTACACCACCGACCTCGCTGCGAGGGCCCCGGTGGTGATGTTCTTGCGCAGCCCCTATCCGGCATCAGCCATTCAATCGGTGGACTGTAGTGCGGCGCGTTTGCTTGACGGGGTGTTGGGCGTGTTTGATTCTGCTTCACTTGGCCATCCGGTGATGCCATTGCCCAATCCTGGCATCCTTGCACTGCCCGATCCGATGCACCTGCTGCTGGCCGACAAGCAAGCCAGCTATTTGGGCCAGCCAGTAGTTGCCATTGTGGCCCGCAATACATGGATTGCTCAGGATGCCGCCGAAGCAATCATGATCGACTACGCACCGAACGAGGCCTCAACTGATGAAGGTGGTGTAGCTCCTCACGCGCGTTTTGTTTTTGGTGATCATCAAGCCGCTGCAGCAAGTGCAGCCACGCAACCTGGTGCGATTGAGGTCAACATTTCCCATGAGCAGCCCCGCGTAGCGCCCTTTGCCATGGAGCCGCGCGCGATAGTGGCTCAATGGGATGAGGATTCCGGGCGCTTGATTTGCCATGCGGCTACCCAGGCGCCTGCCCGTGCCCGGGATCACATTGCCCAGGTATGTGGCCTCGTGGTTGACCAGGTGCATGTACTTTGTGTTCAAGTTGGCGGAGCCTATGGTGCCAAGGCCTCGCTCGCTCCCGAAGAGCTTTTGGTAGCGCTGATTGCCAAGCAGATGCGCTGCACTGTGCGATGGTGCGCCACCCGGTCCGAAGAGTTTCTTAGTGCTCCCCAAGGGCGCGGGGCCAGCATGAAAGCGCGTTTGATCGCGGACACGCAAGGCCAGCTAAAGAGCCTGCAAGCCACGCTTGATTTTGAGCTGGGCGGCTGGTGGCCTTATAGCGCGTATGTGCCCGCGCGCAACGCAGCTCGTATTCTGCCTGGGCCGTATCTTATTCAAGCTTTAGATGTTCAGGCCAACATCCGATCAAGCACGCGAGCTGCCACCAGTATCTATCGGGGTGCCGGTCGCCCGGAAGCTGCGTTGTTGATGGAGGCATTGCTTGACAAAGCCGCGCGTGCAATCGGGTGCGATCCGCTCGACATTCGCCGGCGCAATTTGATTCCCGCTGAGCAAATGCCCTTCACCACGCTCGCGGGCCAAGTACTGGATTCGGGCAACTACCGGGCGATGCTCGAGCAAGCGGCTCGAGAGTTTGATTACGAAGCGAGGCGTTCGCAACAAGATCAGCGGCGAGCTCAAGGCGAAGTGGTGGGACTGGGTATTGCAATGTATGTCGAGCCGTGCGGGCAGGGCCATGAGACCGCATCGATTCGCTGGCTGAACGCCCATACGATCGAAGTCTGCACTGGTGCACCTGATCAGGGTCAGGGCCATGCCAGCTTGTTTGCAGGAATCGTCGCGCGCGAGCTTGAGGTGGACCCTGCCTTGATTCGGGTGCTGCCGGGCGATAGTGACCGAATGCCTCAGGGGATCGGCGCATTGGCAAGCCGCAGTGCTGCAATTGGTGGCAGTGCAGTGCTTCAAGCGGCCCGCGAAATCAAGGGTCTTCAAAGGGCGGGCCAAACCTGGCCGATGGAAGTGACAGTGCGTTATGAGGCGCCGATGGAGGCCTGGAGCGCAGGTTGCGTGATGATTCAGGTGGCTATTGAGCGCAGCACCGGCGAGTTGCACATCGAGGCGATTCAGTGGGTGGATGATTGTGGCCGAATGCTTGATGAACCGAGCGCTCTTGGTCAGCTCCAGGGTGGGCTGGCTCAGGGGCTTGGGCAGGCCCTCTTTGAGCGGGTGGTCTATGACGAGTCGGGTCAATTGCTCAGCGGCTCTTTGATGGACTATTGCGTGCCACGTGCTACCGACGTACCAGTTGCACGCATCAGCAGCTTGGGCTCAAGCACGCAGGCCAATCTCCTGGGTGTCAAAGGGGTGGGCGAGGCCGGTTGCATCGGTGTGCCGGCCGCATTGCTGAATGCAGCTCAGGATGCGATCGCGCCGTGGTGTGATATCGACTTGCAGTTTCCGCTAAGCTGCGAACAGCTCTGGCGAGTGATTCATTCACCGGAGCGTGGTTGAAGCGCGATCCAGGTTTTTTGTTTTCGGGGATTTTCTGAGGAGTAGTGCGATGGCCATGAAGTATTCCAGGCAACATGCCAAAGACTATGCTCGTGAACACTTTCGCGGGGTGTGGGCAGCCACAGCCACACCGTTTGATGCGCAGCTGGGATTGGATGAAGCCGGTTTCGCAGCCAACATCGAGCATTGGGTGAACACGCTTGGTTTGGCAGGGCTATTCGTTTGCGGCAAGCAAGGTGAATTTTTCTCGATGTCGGTGCCTGAGCGCAAACGTTGCTTTGAGATTGCGGTTCAGCAAGCTGCAGGCCGCGCGGGCATTGTGACCTCCTGCTCCGACACCAATCTAGATGTGGTGATTGATCTGGCCCG
>JAIYCW010000028.1 GCA_027487815.1 Burkholderiales bacterium | reverse complement strand
CGGCCCCACTGCAAGCGCAGACCCGCAGGCCAGAACAAGCAATCCAAAGGTCATCCCAAAGCCAGCCAATACGCTAACTCGCCCGCTCGCAAAGGGGCGCAAGCGCTTGCGCGGATGTTTTCTGTCGCTGGCCAAATCGAGCAGGTCATTGATGATGTAGCCTGCCGAGGCCGCCGCGCTAAATGCAATGAATGCAATCAGCGCTTGCCACATCACAGCAGCATCCAAAAACTTGAATGCGGTAAGCACCGGAACAAAAATCAGCAGATTTTTCAACCATTGATGCGGGCGCAAGGCCGCGATTGCGCCCTTGCCTTCGGGCGGCTCAGAAAACTGGGCGACCAGCTTGCCAGTGGCTCGCGCAGCAGCAATAACATCGCCCTCATCACCACACACTACAACCGCGTGCGCCTTCCTGAAGATCACGATGTCATCAGTAGAGTTGCCCGCATAGGCCCAACTTTGCGCGCCCGCGTCAGCCTGAATGGCTTCAAGCTTGGCTGCCGATCTGCGGTTCACCGTGCCATCCGAGCTCAAGCTGCGCATTGGCAAACCATGCGCTTGCTCCATATGCATTGCTACCGGCCCGACCACAAGCGAGTCAGCTGCACTTGCCAAGATCAGTTTGGCGCCTTGCGCATGTTGGGTCTTCAACCATTCGATCAAAGGCTCACGCAAAGGCAGCGAAACAGGTTCCGGGGCACCAAGCGCTGCGAGGCGGGCTTTCAGCGCGGCGCGTCCACGAAGCACATTGAAGCAAGCCAACAGACTCGCTCCAGGGGCACGCCGCAGCCCGGTCGCAAGACTTTCCCAAAGCGTATCGGTATAGGTCAGCGACCCGTCAAGGTCAACATAGATAAGGTCAGCGCAGCGCACGCGGCATTTTAACCGGCATCGAAAGCAGCACTTGAGCGTAGGTCTTGGCAAGATTGTCGGTGTGCAAGGAGGCCATCCCCCCGCCCCCCAAAACATCGTGCAATACAAAATTCACAGCATTCGCGCCCGGCAAGTCAAAACGCTCCACCCGTGCGGGCTTGGGACCCTCAAAGTTATGGGCAAACCATTGCGCAACAGACTGTGTAGTCACGCTCGTCAAAATCCAGGGCAAATAGCGAGCCTGCCTTGCAATCACCCCGATATTGGCAATATTGCCTTTGTCACCCGATCGGGCCCAGGCCAAATCGATCAACTGAAAGCTGTCCGCGGATTCGCCCTCATCCGCAACGGCGGCCTCAAACACATGCGCTAGCGGCAAGGCCTCGGCATCAAAGCCTCCGTTACCAGGCACTTCGACGCTCAATAGTTGCCCCATCACATCAACGCTGATTGGTACCTCTCGCTTGAGAACCATGAACGATGCCAAGCGCACTACCGGCGCCGGGCTCGGCCGGCCACCCACCAAACCTGTAGTGCCGGGAGACATGGATGTTGCTGCAGGGGCGAACTCACGAGCAAACACTTCTAGCGCAGCCTTCGAAGCGCTTTTCACCGCAATCTTCAATACCACTTCGCGTGCTTGCCTAGCCAACCCAGGCGCGGCCTGCGCACCGTAGGTCGCCTCTGCGCCAAGCACCTCGATTCGTCTTGCACTCAACCCTGGCAACTGCAACGCGGCGAGCATCTTGTCGACACGAGCCAGAATCGCCTCACCGGTACGCAGCGCTTTGGCGGCGGCCTGCTCCCCCACGATGGTAAGAAAGGCGGTGTTTCGAAAACCATCCGCGAAGGTCACGCTCACTTTGTAGTGCTCCGAAGGTGGGCGGCCGATGGCTCCGCTCACCCCAACCCGCGCTTGCCCATCCTCACCCGAAGCTAATGCCTCAAACCGCACCTGGGTAAAGTCGCATGTCACATCAGGCAGCATGTAAGCCCGCGGATCACTAATCTCGTAGAGCATTTGCTCAGCCACACTTGCTGGCTCAACCAAGCCGCCGGTTCCAGGAGGTTTGGTAATCAGGAAGGTGCCATCGGGATTCGCTTCAATGATCGGAAAGCCAATGTTTTCCCAATCGGGCACTCGCTGCCAATCAGTAAAGAGGCCCCCAGTACATTGCGCTCCGCACTCCACCAAATGCCCAGCCAAACTCGCCTGGGCAAGTTTGTCGTAATCGTTTGCGGCCCAGCCAAACGCATGCATCATCGCGCCCACGGTAACTGCCGAATCCACGCAGCGCCCGGTCACCACAATATCGCACCCTGCGTCCAAAGCGCTCGCGATCGGCAGCGCGCCCAGGTAAGCATTGACGCTGGCGGGGCGCGCCGGGAACTCCATACCCGAAAACATGTCGCGCAGGCCCGCCTCGCGATACCTTGAACCGTTCCCACTCAGATCATCGCCGAGCACCACGCCTACCCTAACCGCAACACCCAGTTCCTCAGCAAGCCGCACAATCGCGTCTCGGCAGGCGAGCGGATTAACGCCTCCAGCATTGGCCACCACCCTGACCCCCTGCGCCTTGATGGCCACCAGATGTTCGCGCAAAGTGATATCCACAAAATCACTCGCATACCCAGCCGAAGGATTCTTGGCCTTTTGCATCGCCAGAATCGACATGGTGACTTCTGCAAGATAGTCAAACACCAGATAGTCGAGGCGACCGCCCTTGAGCAGTTGCCCCACAGCCAGCGCCGTGTCGCCCCAAAACCCTGAGGCCGAACCAATACGAATCGTTGCTGCTGCCATGGGGTTTACCTTGATCGTGAAGAACTGGCTACACGCAGGGCAGCCACCGCCCCCTTGCGAGCGGCGGAGGCGCCTGAAGGAGGCGCAGCAACCAGGAGCGCCAATTGCGCTTCGATGCGCTCAATGCGTGTGCCCAGCCCGTCTTCCTCGCGCACCAGGCACCCCGCCATCAACAAATCCACCAATTGCGCAGCACGCTTGCCCGGATCGAGTCGTTGCCCCTGCGCCAGCGCATTCCACGACACATGCTCCAAACCGCCAAAGATCAAATCGCGCAGCAACTTGATATCCACCCCAGCTTTTATCTCGCCGCGACTTTGCCCTTCCTGAAGCACGAGCATCATGCACTGGCTGTAGCGTCGGTTGAGCCGATGCAACTCCGATCCACGATACAAACTATCGCTGCGCGCTTCGCGGGTAATTAAGCGCGCCAGCCCGGGCTCATCCAACGCAATCTGCAAATGCCTGGCCACCAGATACACCAGCCGATCCCGGGTGCCAGTCACGGCCTGCACATTGGGCTGAATCTCCGCAATCAGTCGGTCATAAAACTGCGCCAAAACCGCATCAAACAATGCCCGCTTGTTTTTGAAGTAGGTATAGATCGTACCTTCTACGCAGTCTGCACGCCGGGCAATATCGCCCATCGCAACGGAATCGAAACTGCTTTCGACAAATGCTTGATGCGCTGCAGCAAGGATTTCCTCACGTCGGGTGGCCTTGCGCCGTCGCCTTAATGAATGCTCTTCAGTCATGCCTCGATTGTGCACCAGATTTCCTGGCAGAGCATATTTTCAATCACATTATTAGCATCTTGCTATCTACAGAAATGATAAAAGGTTTGCCCCGTTTCAACTTTAAGTGCACACTTATTGAATACCACTCAATAGCGTTTTCGGGTCCCTTAATGACATTAGCCTCCGCATCTGGCAGCGCCACTAGCCAGCCCTCCTCACCGGTTTATCACTCGCAATTCAAGCCCGGTCTGTTCAGCGATCAGGTCATCGTCATTACCGGGGGCGGCTCGGGTATCGGTCGTTGCACGGCTCATGAGCTTGCAAGCCTGGGGGCTACGGTAGCGCTAGTGGGTCGAAGCGTCGATAAGCTGCAGAGCACTGCAGATGAGATCGTCAAGGCAGGTGGCCGGGTCAGCATTCACTCTTGCGATATCCGGCTTGAAGATCAGGTGGAGGAGGCTTTTGAAGCTATCGTTCAGCAGCATGGTCGTATCCATGGGCTGGTCAACAATGCAGGAGGTCAATATCCCGCGCCGCTTGAAGCGATTTCTATCAAGGGCTGGGATGCTGTAGTGCGCAACAATCTTTATGGCGGGTTTATCTGCGCAAAAGCGAGCCTCTTTTTATCGATGAAAGAGCATGGTGGTGCGATCGTCAACATGGTGGCGGATATGTGGAATGGCATGCCCGGCATGGGCCACTCAGGCGCCGCCCGAGCCGGCATGTTGAACTTCACCGAAACAGCCGCTTGCGAGTGGGCTATGTATGGCGTGCGTGTTAATGCTGTAGCGCCGGGATGGATCGCATCCAGCGGCTTTGACACCTATGACGAAGCCATGAAGTCGCAACTGCGTCGGTTAAGAAAGACCGTGCCCCTACAGCGCTTCGGCACCGAAGCAGAAGTGGCTGCAGCCATTACCTTCCTTCTGAGCCCCGCAAGCGCGTTCATCACCGGCACCTGCATCCGTATCGACGGCGGCGTGCCCAACGCCCGGCATACTTGGCCGGCCCAGTCCACCAACACCCAAGCGCAAGCCACGCAGGCGTTTAATCCTTTTGATCTCGCCACCTTGCCCAAGATGCTGGATGGCGTGGAATAGTCGATGAAGATTGCCAGCCGTTATCAGCCGCTGTCTGCTGCAGTGCAGGCCAATGTCGAACGTATGCGAGCCCTGATTGGTGAGCTCCGGGCACTTGAGCAGCGCACAGTGCAGGCTTCGGCCAAAGCCAAGCCCCTGTTCGACAAGCGTAAGCAACTCTTGCCGCGTGAGCGGGTCTCCCTCTTGCTTGACCCTGGCGCGCCGTGGCTGGAGTTGTCCACGCTTGCTGGGTATCTCTGCGACACACCGGACCCTGAGCTCTCAATTCCAGGTGGCGGCGTGATTTGCGGTATCGGCTATGTCTCCGGAACCCGTTGCGTGATCAGTGCAAGCGATGCCGGTATTGATGCAGGTGCGATCCAGGAGATGGGTCTCGATAAAATGCTACGTGCCCAGCAGCTGGCCCTGGATAACAAGCTTCCGCTGATTCAATTGATTGAATCTGCCGGAGCCAACCTGCTCAAGTACCGGGTCGAAGGCTTTGTTGGGGGTGGCAAGATTTTTTATAACCTCGCGAGGCTCTCGGCGGCGGGTTGCCCGGTGATCGGCGTAGTGCATGGATCTTCAACCGCAGGCGGAGCGTATATGCCAGGCCTGTCGGACTATGTTGTGATGGTGCGCGATCGTGCCAAGGCCTTTCTCGCAGGCCCGCCACTGCTTAAAGCAGCCACTGGAGAAATCGCAACCGATGAAGAGCTTGGCGGCGCTCAGATGCACACGAGCGTCTCAGGGCTGGGCGAGTATCTGGCAGAAGATGATGCGGATGCCTTGCGCATCACACGCGCACTGATGGCCCAGCTCGGTTTTGACCGTGACAGACAAGCCATGGCAAAAGCGCAGCTCGATACCACCGCCGCTGAGCCTGTGTATGACTCTCAGGAGCTCCTGGGTCTCGCGCCAGCGGATTTTCGTCAGCCCCTGGATATGCGTGAAGTGATAGCACGCCTGGTCGACAGGTCCGAGTTCCTTGAGTTTGGTGCCGATTACGGCTCAGCAACCCTGTGCGGGCATGCGAGCGTGTTTGGCATCCCTATCGGCAT
>JAIYCW010000057.1 GCA_027487815.1 Burkholderiales bacterium | reverse complement strand
GCTGCCGGGTCCAGAAACTCAAGCTCCACTTCAGCCGCTGGAAAGGTCACACCATCCAGTTCGAATTCGCCAGTTTCCTGCACCATGCCTTGAGTGATCGGCACATGCGCGATGATGGTTTTTTGGATATTGGCCTGCCAGATGCGAATGACTGCTTTGCCATCAGCCGGCACGCGCGAAGGATCAATCAGGCCATGGGCTATTGCAAACGGCCCCACGGCTGAGGAAAGGTTGCCGCAGTTGCCGCTCCAATCCACAAACGCCTTATCAATCGACACTTGCCCAAACAGATAATCCACGTCGTGATCAGCCCGGGTGCTTTTTGCAAGGATGACGGTTTTGCTGGTGCTTGATGTGGCACCACCCATGCCGTCGATCTGCTTGCCATAGGGATCGGGGCTACCTATCACCCGCATCAAAAATTGATCACGGGCCTCGCCCGGAACCTGGCATGCCGGGGGCAAATCCTGAAGCTTAAAAAACACGCCTTTACTCGTACCTCCACGCATATAGGTGGCGGCAACTTTTATCTGTGGGGCATGGGCCATCGGAGGTCTCTTGGGTTAAGGCTCGAAGTGTTGATTGAAGGTCAGGCGGCTTTTGTCGCTTCAAGGAAGTCTTGTGCAAAGCGCTGCAACACACCGCCCGCTTCATAAATCGAGACCTCCTCTGCGGTATCCAGACGGCAGGTGACCATGGCTTCAACCACCGAGCCATCCCGCCGCCGGATCACAAGCTGAAGATCCGCTCGTGGTTTACGCTCGCCTAAAACATCGAAGGTTTCGGTGCCATCAAGCTGCAGGGTTTTTCGATTGACACCAGGTTTGAACTCCAGCGGAAGGACGCCCATGCCAATCAGGTTGGTGCGGTGAATACGCTCGAACCCTTCAGCCACAATCGCTTCAACGCCCGCCAGCCGCACGCCCTTGGCTGCCCAATCGCGCGATGATCCCTGGCCATAGTCCGCTCCGGCAATCACAATCAGGGGCTGCTTGCGATGCATGTAAGTTTCAATCGCTTCCCACATCCGGGTGATACGGCCTTCGGGCTCCACCCGGGCCAGTGATCCAGGCTTTAACTTGCCATCAACCATCACCATTTCGTTTTTCAAAGTGGGGTTGGCAAATGTTGCGCGCTGGGCAGTGAGGTGATCACCGCGATGTGTGGCATAGGAATTGAAGTCTTCTTCGGGCAGGCCCATCTTGGCCAGGTATTCCCCAGCCGCGCTATTGAGCATGATCGCATTTGATGGCGAGAGGTGATCGGTAGTGATGTTGTCGCCAAGCAAAGCCAGTGGCCGCATGCCTTTGAGTGTGCGCTCGCCTGCCAGCGCTCCTTCCCAATAAGGCGGGCGGCGGATATAGGTACTTTGCTCGCGCCAGTTGTATAGCGGGGTGACCTTCTCGGTGTTGGCCGCTCGCAATTCAAACATCGGGATATACACATCCCGAAACTGTTGTGGCTTGACGCTTGCCCGCACTACCGCATCAATTTCTTCATCCGTGGGCCAAAGATCCTTGAGCAGGATCGGCTTGCCCTGGGCATCCACACCAAAGGCATCGCGCTCGATGTCAAAACGAATCGTACCTGCCAGCGCATAGGCTACGACCAGTGGCGGTGAGGCCAGGAAGGCTTGCTTGGCATAGGGATGGATACGTCCATCAAAATTACGATTGCCGGAAAGCACTGCGGTGGCGTAAAGATCACGATCAATAATCTCTTGCTGAATCACCGGGTCCAGCGCTCCAGACATGCCATTACAAGTGGTGCATGCAAATGCAACAATGCCAAAGCCCAAGGTCTCGAGCTCGGTCTTAAGCCCGGCCTCTTCGAGGTATAGCGCAACTGTTTTTGAGCCAGGGGCCAGTGAACTTTTTACCCAGGGCTTGCGGGTCAGGCCCATGCGGTTGGCATTACGCGCGAGCAAGCCGGCAGCAATCACGTTGCGAGGATTGCTGGTGTTTGTGCAGCTGGTGATGGCAGCAATGATCACTGCGCCATCGGGCATCAAACCTTCTTCCTTGGTCCAGCCCGCAGCAATGCCTTTGGAGGTGAGATCGGTAGTGGCCACACGTGCATGCGGATTGGAGGGGCCCGCCATGTTGCGCACCACGCTTGAAAGATCAAAGCTCAGGGTGCGTTCGTACACTGCGGTTTTTAAGCTCTCAGCCCATAAGCCGACATGACGCGCATAGGTTTCAACCAAGCGCACCTGCTCATCGGTGCGACCGGTGAGTTTGAGGTAATCGATTGTTTGCTGATCGATGAAGAACATCGCAGCAGTGGCCCCATATTCAGGAGCCATGTTGGAGATGGTTGCGCGATCACCCAGAGTGAGTGCCGAGGCGCCTGCACCATAAAACTCGAGATAAGCGCCAACCACTTTTGATTGGCGCAAAAACTCGGTTAGGGCCAGGACCACATCCGTGGCGGTAATGCCAGGCTGCGGCTGCCCCAGAAGCTCGACCCCAACGATATCGGGCAGGCGCATCCATGAGGCGCGGCCCAGCATCACGTTTTCCGCTTCAAGGCCACCCACACCTACTGCGATCACACCCAATGCATCAACATGAGGGGTATGGCTATCGGTGCCCACAAGCGTATCGGGGAAGGCCACGCCATCTTGCGAGTGAATCACCGGTGACATCCGCTCAAGATTGATCTGGTGCATGATGCCGTTGCCCGCCGGGATCACATCCACGTTTTTGAATGCGAGCTTGGTCCATTCAATGAAGTGAAAGCGGTCTTCATTGCGCCGGTCTTCAATCGCACGATTTTTTTCAAAGGCTTGTGGATCATCACCGCCACATTCCACAGCAAGCGAGTGATCCACGATCAGTTGCACCGGCACCACCGGATTGACCTGCGCGGGATCGCCGCCTTGATCAGCAATCGCATCACGCAAGCCTGCGAGATCCACCAATGCCGTTTGTCCCAGAATGTCATGGCAGACCACGCGGGCGGGGAACCAGGGGAAATCGAACTCGCGCTTGCGCTCAATCAGCTGGGTGAGCGACTGCCGCAGGATAGCGGGGTCGCATCTGCGGACCAGGTTTTCTGCATGAACCCGTGCGGTGTAGGGAAGGCCAGCCCACGCGCCGGGTTGAATCACATCAACCGCCTCTTGTGCATCGAAAAAATCCAGGGAGGTTCCGGGCAGGGGCTTGCGGTATTGGGTGTTCATAGGCTGTCGAGGCTTTAAGCGCAGCACACTTGGGGTGGCTGAGGAGTCAGGGTTAAGAGAGACTATTTTACCTCTCAAGCGCTGCGCTGGCTGCGCAAGTAAACATAGCGGCCCATGATCGGGCGGCGCTGGTCTTCGCGGATGGGCGCTTCAAACTCATGCACTGGCTCGAGCCCATGGGCCTGGGCTAACCCGAGCAGGTAGGACAGGCTGTGGCCGTAGCGAAGGCTTGGCAAGAGCTCCACCCCGCGATTTGAGGGGCTCTGCTCGACTGAGAATGCAAACATTCCTCGAGGTGAAAGTCGAGCCGCAGCGGCTTCGAACACAGCCTCGAGCGCACCGACATAGATGAACACGTCAGCCGCCACGATAAGGTCGGCAAGCTCGTCTGAAGCTTTCAAAAAGCTGACAAGATCGGCTTGCTCGACTCGCCGGTACCACCCTGAACCTTGCGCGCGATGCACCATCTCAGAGGACACATCCACGCCATCAATGAGATCGGTGTGTGGTGCGAGGAGTTCGGCACACAGCCCGGTGCCGCAGCCCAGGTCGAGTGCGAGGTGATATCGGTGCCCGGGGTTGAATAGCGATGGTTTTAGCGGTGATGGGTTAAGCAGCGGCGTAATGAGTGTGGTGTGTGCCGAGTAGTGCAGCTCATCGACCAGATGCTTGTCGAATTCGCCAGCGTACTGATCGAAAAGTGCTTGCGCATATTGAGAGGGCGGGGGTGGCGCACTTTGCGCTTGATGCTCGGGTGAGACCGCAGCCAAATAAAATTCATGCAGCTCGCGATCTGCGCCCAAGGCGAGAGCGCGCTGAAAGCTGTAGGCCGCTTGCTTGAGATTGCCGATATGGCGCATCAGATTGCCACGCTCGCTCCAGGCTTGGGGCAGCTCGGGATCGATGGATAAAGCCCGCTCCCAGGCTTGCAGGGATGCGGGGATGTTGTCCAGCCGGTTATGGCAGCGAGCGATGCTCATCCACAGCTCGGCTTGATCGGGTTGCAAGGCAGCGATTGAGGTCATGGTGTTCAGGCTTTCCTGCCACTGACCCAAGGCCTCCAGGCTTAACCCCAATGCAGGCGGCACTCCGGGATGGTCGGTGTTTGCCGCAATGGCCTCACGCAATATCGGCGCGGCGCGTGCGAATTCCTGGAGCTTGAACAAGGTGAGTCCGAGGTTGGCAAGCACAGATGCTCGGCCTGGGGCCAAGGCCAGCGCGGCCTCGTAGCAGCGTTGAGCCTCGTGAAGTTCACCAGCTTCGTGGTGGCGATTGCCCTCGATAAACAACTCGCGGGCTTGGATCAATGGGTCTGAGGATGCGGGGGACATGCCCGCTATTGTCGCCTTTATTGAGTTTTGACTTGCGAAGACCGGTTCATAAGCCAAAGCAGTCGGGCAAGCATAGCCAGGGTGCCTATACCGCCTGTGCCGATGACGAGAATCATCCATGGCAGCAGATTCATTCCCAGGCGTTTAGCTTGCTGGACCATCATGACCCAGGCGATTGAAGCATTGATTAACAGATCGAACCAGAT
>JAIYCW010000056.1 GCA_027487815.1 Burkholderiales bacterium | reverse complement strand
TGTCGATCCGTGTCATCCAGCCAAATGCAATGCGCATAAATGCTGCGCGGCCTCAACATGCCAAACGACTCATACACATCCAGATAGCTGCGCGCCTGCGGATACAACTGCTTGGCCCATGCGATCTCATCCAAATTTTCAGCCACATGAGTCTGCAGCCACACATCCGGGTACTTGGCTGCTAACGCGCCCATGCCACGCATTTGCTCATCGGTGCATGAGGGCGCAAAGCGTGGGGTGATCGCATAACCCAATCGCCCATGGCCATGCCACCGCTTAATAAGTGCTTCACAAATCGCGAGACTGGCGGCGGTGTCATCAGTGAGTGCTGGCGGGCTATGGCGGTCTTGCATGCTCTTGCCCGCAATCATTCGCAACCCGCGCTTGCTTGCCTCCCCCATAAACGCATGCACCGAGCCTTCATGCGCGGTGCAATACACCGAGGCAGTAGTCACGCCGTTGAGCAAGAGCTGATCGATAAACGCCTCAGCCACTTCGGCCGCATGCTCGGGATCGCCGAAGCGCGACTCTTGCGGAAAGGTGTAGTCCTCAAGCCAGGGCAACAGGCCGCTGGCGGGCGAGCCAATCACATCAAGCTGCGGATAATGCACATGCAAATCAACAAACCCAGGCGCGATGATCTTGCCAGGGAAGTGCTGCACCAAAAGCTGTGGATAGCGCGCTAGCATCGCCGCGACATCACCCACCTCAACAATCAAACCTTGATCGACCACCATCACCGAATCGGTCAAAAGCTCGGCTGCACCTTGGTCGTTGAAGCGAAGTAGATCCGCTCGATAGCCCTTCATTGCGCAGCCTTTCTGAAGCAGTCATTGAGCTGCGTCATATGCGCCTCGCGCTGCTCTTGCGAGATGTAGCTTGCGCTAAAGGCATTAGCAGCCAGTTGCCAGATATCACGCGCTCCAAGCTGTAACGCCGCCTGAGTCTGCAAGTAGTTCTCCAAGAGGTAGCCACCAAAATACGCCGGATCATCGGAGTTGATCATCACGGCCAATCCAGCATCCAGCATATGTTTGAGCGGATGATCCGAAAGCTGATCGACCACGCAAAGCTTTAAATTCGATAACGGACACACGGTGAGCGGAACACGCTCGCTTGCTAGTCTTTGCATGAGCGCGGCATCGTCGATGCTTCGCACTCCATGATCCACACGAGCCACCTGCAGATCATCCAGCGCGGTGCTCACATAGGCTGCTGGCCCCTCCTCACCTGCATGCGCAACCACCATCACACCCAGCTCCCGGCAACTGGCAAACACTCTGGAAAACTTTTCTGGTGGATGGCCTCGCTCGCTTGAATCCAGCCCAAAACCGATGAAATGCTCGCGCCATGGCAGGCAAGCCTCAAGCGTTTTAAAGGCTTCCTCTTCACTGAGATGGCGCAAGAAACACACAATGAGTTTCAACTGCAAACCCTGCTGCGCAGCCCAGTGAACGGCACGCTCCAGGCCACGAAACACTACGCCGATGTCAACACCGCGCATGGTGTGGGTTTGCAGATCGACGAACACTTCGCTGTGCACCACGCCATCAGCAAGAGCCCTTTCGCAATACGCTTGGCCGAGCGCAAAGAAGTCATCCTCAGTGACCAAAGCGCTTGCGCCCGCATAATACAAATCAAGGAAAGACTGCAGGTCATCAAAAGCATATGCCTCGCGCACCGCTTCCACTGAAGGATATGGCAGGCTCACCCGATTGCGCTGCGCAAGCTCAAACATCAGCTCGGGCTCCAGCGAGCCTTCGATATGCATATGCAGCTCGGCCTTGGGCATGGCTCGCATCACGGCTTGAAGCTTTGCTCCCCGAATCGCTTCGAAGTCAATATCTTCGGGAGGCTCGGGCTTTTGGGTTTCAATGAAGTTCATGAATTGGTTTCTATCGGAATGACGCCAAAGCGAACCCCGACGCGGCTCAGGTAGCGCCGATAAGCGCTGCTGGATCGATCTGCCGGGCCATGCAATTCAGCGCCGCTCGCCAGCGGCAGGCACTTGGGGCGTTGGGACTCCACTATCGGCTTGTCTTGTGAAAAGATCGTGTCTTGAAAAGCAGTGAGTTTTTCATCGGGGGATTCAAAATCATTCATCGCCAGGCGAAACCACACCCGGCTTTGCTCTGGAGTAATGGGTAAAACAAACAGCGCTATTGCCTCGCTAAAGTTAGCTATCGCCACTGCCTCGGCCTGCGGAATCTTGGTCAGGATCGAGGTGTAGGGCGCGGGCACCTGATAGGTATATTCCACCATCGAGCCTTGGGTAGCATGCACACTGCTTTTGGGCTGCCAGGCAAAGCATTCGGTCGCCAAAAAACCCTTCTCATCTTCTTGCACCTGATAGCCGCGCATTTCGGTGTGCTCACGATCACCTAGCCAATGCTCATGCACAAATCCAAAGTGCGCCATATCCAGAAAATTCTCAACGATCCTTGGAGCACTGGTCTCGACCTCATACGGGCCACAAAGCACCTTGCGCAATCGCTCATCAAGCTCCTGCTCGAAGAGCGGTAGCGGCTGCCTGGGCTCACCCAAACAAGCCCAGATCAGCCCATAGGCTTGCTGGGTCTGAAACTGCTTCACACAATGGCTTTCAGGCGCCTGAAACTGCGGGGCCGCTGGGATCAGCTTGCAATGCCCGTCGCCGCCAAACTGCCAGCCGTGATAAGGGCACTCCAGGCGATCCAGATGCACCCGCCCCATGGAAAGTTGAGCGCCACGATGTGGGCATTGATCGCGCCATACATGCGCCTCACCCCGGCTATCGCGCCAAACGACGAGCGCCTCACCCATCAAGACCACGGCTCGCGGCGCGCCGCCTGCGACCACCGCGCATTGCGCGATCAATGGATGCCACGACTGCGCTTCAATCGCCATCATCAACCTCAATAGCTAAAGAAAAAACAAGGGCACAAAAAACAAAACCCGGCGCATCGCTGCAACCGGGTTTGCTGACTGCACAGAAATTACTTGCCCGAAGGAATCTTGCCTTCCACGCCCTTGACGTAGAAATCAATCTTGCCCTTAAACTCATCATCGGCCTTCATATCCTTGGCCAGGCGCTCTTTGCCAGCGTTGTCGACGATCGGGCCAGTGAATGGCTCAAACGTGCCAGCCTTGATGGCTTCCTTGACTTCCATGGCTTTCGCTTTGACGTCATCAGGAATACCAGCAGCCACGCTCACCAGATCATTCTGGCCTTCCTTCATGCCCCAACGGGTCACCCCGGTCTTCCAGGAACCATCCATGGTTTCCTTGATCGACTTCACATAGTAAGGACCCCAATTCACGATGGCTGAAGCCAGGTGAGCCTTGGGTGCAAACGCGCTCATGTCGCTATCCCAGCCAAATGCAAACTTGCCGTTCTTTTCTGCAGTTTGCAGCACTGCAGTGGAGTCGGTGTTTTGCAAGAGCACATCAGCGCCACCATTGATCAGGCTTTGCGCAGCTTCGGACTCTTTGGGCGGATCAAACCAGGTGTTGACCCACACCACTTTGGTCTTGATTTTGGGATTCACTGCTTGCGCGCCCAGCGTGTAGGCATTGATGTTGCGCAACACCTCGGGAATCGGGAAGGAAGCGACAAAGCCCAGGGTGTTGGTCTTGGTCATCTTGCCTGCGATCATGCCGGCAACATATGCATCCTGATAAAAGCGGGCATCATACACGCGCATGTTCTCAGCTGTTTTATAGCCGGTGGCATGCTCAAACTTCACATCCGGAAAGTCTTTGGCCACTTTGAGCATCGGCTCCATATAACCAAAGCTGGTTGCGAAAATGATCTTGTTGCCTTGCTGGGCCAGATCGCGAATCACGCGCTCGGCATCCGCACCTTCTGGCACTTTTTCTACAAACGAGGTTTTGACCTTGTCACCAAACTCGGCCTCAACCGCTTTGCGGCCCAGGTCGTGTGCAAAAGTCCAACCGGCATCGCCTACCGGACCCACATAGACCCAGGCGGCTTTCAGCGGCTCAGGAGCGGGGGCAGGTGCTGCAGCGGGGGCTGGAGCTGGAGCTTGGGCGGCGGGCTTGGGCTCTTCTTTTTTGCTGCAGCCCACCAATACAGTGGAGGCAACAAGAGCAGCAAGGCCTGCGGCCCGCAGCATGGTGCGTTTGCTAGAAATGGTCATGAACTCTCCTGGGGTAAAACAAAAAAACGGACCTTAACTGCATAAGTTCAGGCACCGGGGTAAAAAGGTTTTCCAAGTGAAGCTGGCATGTTAATACGAATCCAAGCCGGGTTTCGCGATATCAGCGCCAACACCACAATCGTCGCCAGATAGGGCAGCATCGACATGAGCTGACTCGCCACATCCACCCCCTGGCCCTGCAGGTAAAGCTGCAGCATGGTCACGCCGCCAAAGAGGTAAGCCCCAAACAACACCCGGATTGGGCGCCAGGTCGCAAAGGTCGTCAGAGCCAGCGCAATCCAACCTCGCCCAGCGGTCATTCCCTCGACCCAAAGCGGTGTGTAAACCACCGCGAGATAGGCGCCTGCCAACCCGCAAAACGCACCACCCGCCATCACCGCGAGTAGTCGCAACAGGCGGACGTTATAGCCCAGCGCATGTGCAGATTCGGGAGATTCCCCAATCGAGCGAAGCACCAGCCCGGCGCGCGTGCGAAACAGGAACCACATCAGCGCCAAGGTAAGAAAAATCGCCAGATAAGTAAACGGATGCTGCTTGAAAAATGCCGGGCCGAAAAACGGAATGTCCGCCAACAGCGGGATTTCAAAGGCGGGCTTGTCAGCCAATTTCTTGCCCACATACTCCACGCCAATAAACGCAGAAAGCCCGGTGCCCAACAAACTCAAGGCCAGGCCAGTTGCGTATTGGTTGGTGTTGAGCCAAATCACCAACACGCCAAAGAGGATCGAGAACAAAGCCCCCACGCTGGCTCCTACCAGCATGGCAAGGCTATCGCTACCGGTGAGGAAAGCCGCAGCAAAGCCCGCGACAGCCGCCATCAGCATCATGCCCTCGGCGCCCAGATTCAACACCCCGGCTTTCTCATTAATCAGAAGGCCCAACCCGGCCACGGCAAGCGGCGTGCCCGCAGCCAGAGTTGCAGCAAGCAATAAGGCGAGTTCATTCATGCGCGCGCGCTCCAGCGAATCCGGTAGTTGATCAGCACGTCACAACCCAGCAGGGCAAACAACAGCAGGCCCTGGAACACTCCGGTCAAGGCATTGGGCAAACCGAGGCGGGATTGGGCAAGCTCCCCACCAATCAAAAACATCGACAGCAACAAGCTTGCAAACACGCAACCCAGGGGATGCAAGCGACCGAGAAAGGCAACGATGATGGCTGTGAAGCCATAGCCGACCGAAACATGAGGAGTGAGTTGGCCCAAGGGCCCCACGGCATCCATCGCACCTGCCAGCCCTGCCAATCCGCCTGATATCAGCAACACCATCCACAAGGCCTTGCGCTCCGAGAAGCCTGCATAACGAGCCGCCGCAGGAGCCAAGCCGCCAACCTGCAGCTTAAAGCCGCTATAGCTGCGAAACATGAATACCCAGGCCACAATCGCCAGCCCTAATGCGAGCAAGAAACCCCAGTGCAACCGCCCGGGGCTCACCAGTTTGCCCAGCGTTACCGCGGCATCAAAACTCTTGGTTTGGGGGAAGTTAAATCCTTGTGGATCCTTCCACGGCCCAAACACCAGATAGCTCAGCAAAAGATTGGCCACATACACAAGCATGAGGCTGACCAGGATCTCGCTGGCGTTAAACCGGTCGCGCAGCAGCGCCACGATGCCAGCCCAGAACATCCCTCCCAGGACACCGGCTCCAAGCACCACCAGCATGATCCAGCCGCCCGGCTTAAGCCCGGCAGTGGTAATCCAAAGCGCAACACCACCCGCGGTGATCGCACCGAGGAGGAACTGGCCCTCCGCACCGATGTTCCATACATTGGAGCGATAGCAAATTGAAAGACCTAATGCGCACAAGATCAAGGGCGTCGCTTTGAGGGCTAACTCGGTGAGTTGATATTTGTTCTT
>JAIYCW010000007.1 GCA_027487815.1 Burkholderiales bacterium | reverse complement strand
GGACCTCGGGATAGGGCATATAGGCACGAGAGTTGTCACGAGAATGGCGCACAGCATCAAGTTCCATGGGGACTGGTGATGGGGGAATGAAGAAAGCAGCGTACCAGATGCTCCTGCCCGGAGTTCAGGATGTGCGCTTCAGGCGTGGCCACTTCGCATTGCGGGCTGGCATGCTTGCAGCGCGGTGCAAACGCACATCCTGGACCCAGATTGGCGAGGTCAGGCGGGCTGCCTGCAATGGTTTGTAAACGAGCACCTTTGTCCATTGCACCGTGCGCGCGGCTGCCCAGCAGGGCCTGGGTATAGGGATGATGGGGAGAGCGCATGATCGAGCGCACATCGCCTTGCTCAACAATTCTGCCGGCATACATCACTGCGATCCGATCGGCAACTTCAACCGCTGCACCAATATCATGGGTCACAAATATCACGCCAAGCCCCATCTCGCGCTGTAATTCTCGCAGCAGCAGCAAGACCTGAATCTGAACTGTGGCATCAAGCGCGGTGGTGGGTTCGTCTGCCAGCAGCAAGCGGGGTCGGCAGGCCAAGGCCAATGCAATCATGGCCCGTTGCCGCATGCCTCCTGACATCTCGTGAGGATAGGCGCTCAGGCGACGCTCAGGGCTTGGAATCCTGACACGTTCAAAGAGTTCGAGCGCACGGGCTTGCGCTTGCGATCGGCTGGTCGGCTCATGGCGGACGATGGATTCGGTAATCTGCTGGCCAACCGTATAGACAGGATCCAGCGCGAGCAAGGGCTCCTGAAAAATCATGGCCGCGGTCTTGCCTCGGAAATCGGCCAGTTGTCGCGAGCTCATGGCAAGCACTTCCTCGCCCAGCACGCGAATGCTGCCGGTGATACGGGAGGTTTTTTCAGAGTGCAGCCGCAGCACCGACCGCATCGTGACGCTTTTGCCCGATCCTGATTCCCCGATTAATGCCACCACCTCGCCCTGCTTGACCTGCAGGCTTACACCGTTGACGGCACGAACTGGGCGCTTACCCGCGTTAAACGTGACATTCAAATCGCTGATGTCGACACAGATTTCAGCGCTCATGTTGCGAGCCCGTCTGCAACCAGTGTGTTCGAGTTGCTCAGGCCAGGGTGTTGGGTGCCGGGTTCATAAGCAAGGCAAGCTACCTGGGTCAAAGCGTCTCGCTTCGTGATGGCAGGCGCCTGCTGTGCACATATCGGTTGCGCAAATTGGCATCGAGGATGGAAGCGACAACCGCCCGGTGGATCGATTGGATTGGGAGGATCACCGGCCAGCGGCGGCACTTCAGTGCGAGCGTCTGGATCCATGCTGGGCATGGATCGCAGCAGCGCCTGGGTATAGGGATGTAAGGGGTTCTCAAACAAGGCGTCCGCTGGTCCAATTTCGATGACCTGGCCCAGATACATCACCAGCACCCGATCACTCACAAACCTAACCACATTGAGGTCATGACTAATGAATACATAAGTGAGGTCGAATTCGTGCTTTAGATCGAGCAGCAGGTTAAGCACCTGAGCTTCCACTGATTTGTCCAGCGCTGATACGGCTTCATCCAGAATAACGACTCGCGGTTGCAGTGCCAATGCACGTGCGATGTTGATGCGCTGGCGCTGGCCACCAGACAATTCATGCGGATAGCGGCCAGCAAAGCGCTCGGGCTCGAGCCCTACCTTGGCCAGCAGCTCGTGAGCACGAGCACGTGCGACTTTTTGCGACTCACCATGCACGGTGGGTCCGAAGGCAATGGAATCTTCGATGGTCAGGCGAGGATTCAGGGAAGCATAGCTGTCCTGAAAAACCATTTGCACCTGGCGATGAAAATCCTTCAGTGAAAGTTGGGCACTACCTACGGCCTTGCCTTCAAAGATCACCTCGCCCGCGCTTGGCTCGATCAGGTGCATCAGCAAACGGGCTGTGGTACTTTTTCCGCACCCTGACTCTCCAACAACGCCAAGTGTTTCTCCGCGCATGACCGAAAAGTCGATCTGGTCTACCGCGCGCACAACCGCCTTGGGCCCGCCCCATAGCACTCCACCCTTGAGCGCAAAATGTTTGGTGAGGCCGCGAATTTCAAGAATCGTCGCCTCACTCATTGCTTGATTTCCATGGCACTGCGCAGCCCGTCCGAAAGCAGATTGAAGGTCACGGATGTAAAGAAGATCATCACACCAGGCAGTGCCGCAACCCAGGGCTGGGTGTAAATCGCAGTGCGCAGGGTATTGAGCATCAGGCCCCACTCAGGTTCGGGAGGCTTGACGCCAAGCCCGAGGAATGAAAGCCCGGAGGCCAGGATCATGGAGACCGAAATCAGGCTCGTGGCATACACAAAAATCGGCCCCAGCACATTACCCAGCACATGCACCCGCACGATCGCCCAGGCATTGGCCCCCGAGGCACGTGCGGCCTCAACAAAATCGCGCGAGCGCACCTGCGTCGTGACACTTTCGGCGACTCGCGCGATCGGTGGAATAAACACCATGGTCAGTGACAGCAACGAGTTACCAATGCCCGCACCCAGAGCGCCGGATAATGCAATAGCCAGCAACACGGACGGAAAAGCATAAAACACATCAATCGTACGCATGATGATGCTGTTGAGCCAGCCGCCGGAGTAGCCGGCGACGATGCCAAGAAAGGACCCAATCACAAATGCCATTACGACCGGTGTGATGCCCATGAAAAGCGAAAGGCGTGTGCCGACAATAAGGCGCGATAGCAAATCCCGACCCAGCTCATCTGTGCCCAGCGGATAGCCCGGGGAACCCAGGGGTTTCAGGCGACTGAGCATGGAAGATTGATAGGGATCGGAGGGAGCGAGTGCCTGGCCGAAAATCGCGAGGATAACCAGCCCAAGAATAATGACTGCAGCACCCATAGCCACTTTGTCGCGCAGCAAGCGTTGCCACACCGAGCGCCAATAGCCGGGCGATTTCTCAGCGGCCTTCACCGCAAGCGCTGCGATCTTTGGATTGAGCACAGCACTCATGCGCGAGCCATTCGCGGATCGAGCGCGGTTTGCACTACATCAACCAACAAGTTGAGCACCACAAAAAACATCGCCAGTACAAGAATCGTGCCCTGAAGCAAAGGCAGGTCGCGCTGAAAAATTGCGCTGTTAAGCAAAAAGCCGGTGCCGGGCCAAGAGAACACGGTTTCAATCAGGATTGAGCCGCCAAGCAGATAGCCCAGTTGCAAGCCCATCACAGCCAAAGCGGTAGGGGCAGCATTCTTGACGACATGCAAAAAGATCCCAAGGTTAGTGAGACCTTTGGCGCGCAAGCCCACAATAAACTCCTGGGCCAAAAGCTCGCCTACCAGGGCGCGGATCGTGCGTGAGATGATGCCCATCGGAATGACGGACATGGTGATTGCGGGCAGGATCATGTGTTGAATATGCGCCCAGTCCCAAGCCCAACGGTCCGATCCCCCCGGGCCAGCGCCGGTGGCCGGAAGCCAGTTGAGTTGAGCGGCGAACACAATCACCAGCACCATGCCCAGCCAGTAGTGGGGCACGGAAACGCCCAGAACGCTCAGGGTCGATGCGAGTTTGTCGAGCCAGGAGTTACGGAAGTAACCGGCAACAAATCCAAAGAAAGAACCCAGGATAAAACCGATGAGAGTCGCCAACAGTGCGAGCCTCAAGGTATTGCCCACTGCACGAAGCACCTCGGTGGCGACCGGTCGATTGGTAGCAATTGAAGTGCCGAGATCACCGTGCAAGGCTCGCCACACCCACGATCCAAACTGTTCGGGCAGCGAGCGGTTGAAGCCATAAAGCTCGCGCAGCTGCTCCTGCATTTCGGATGAGGCATCGGGCGGAAGCACCGACACCAGCGGATCGCCTGGAGCCAGATGCACGAGGGCGAAACAAACCACCGCTACGCCCAGCATGATGGGCAGCGCGAGCACTACCCGGCGCAAGACGTAGCGGATCACTGCCTTATTCCATCGACATGGTGGCGATATCGATAAACCAGCTCTTGGGCTGAACAACACCCTTCACCTTGGCGGACATGGCACGCGGGCCAACATCGTGAGCAATCCAAACAAAAGGCGCTTCTTCAACGATCCGTGCATGCAGCTTGGCTAGCGCTACATCACGCGCCTTGTCGTCAAACGCCCCACGGGCATTGGCAATCAGCTTGTCGAACTCGTCATTGCCAAAGTAGCCCCAGTTGTTTGACACTGGCGGGAAGGTCTTGGTGCTGGTGAAGCGCACCATGGCGAAGAAGGGATCCATGGCCGAAAAACTGACGTTGATGGCATTGGCGCCATTGGCCGAAGGATCCTTGACGCCCTTGCGCCAATTGGTAAAGAGCGTGTTCCATTCCACCACATCGAACTGCACATCAAAGAAGCATTGTTTCAGCGACTGCTGCACAAATTCGTTCATGGGTAAGGGTTGCATCTGCCCGGAGCCTGAGGCAGAGATCTGCACCTTGACCTTGAGGGGCTTGGCTGCAGAATGGCCCGCTTCAGTCATCAACTTCTGAGCAGCGGCAGGGTCGTACACGATATCGAACTTCGGGCCGCCCCACCATGGGTGTGATGGCGCCACAGTACCTTTGGGAATTCCCATCATGCCGCTGAGAAGCTTAAGCAGCCCGGTGCGATCCACGCACAGATTGGCGGCCTGACGCACTTTTTTATCCAGCCAAGGCGAGCCCTCGGCAAATGAGAGCTGCCAAGGCCAGACATGAGGCTGGGGGTTAAAGTACACCTTGTAGCCGCGCTGGCGCATTTGAGCCATGGCATCGGGCGCAGGAGCTTCAATCCAATCCACCTGATTGGAGAGCAAGGCTGCGGTGCGGGCGCTGGCCTCAGGCATGGGCACCAGAACCACCCGATCAATTTTTGGTACCCGCTTGGGATCCCAATAGCCCTTGTTGGCGGCAAGCTCCAGCCGTTCGCGTGGCACCAATCGGGTCATGCGGAAAGGGCCGGTGCCTGAGGCATCAGCGGCAAATGCTCCCCATGCGGCGCGGATACGATCGGGCGCGGCTTGAGTGGCCGGTGTGGCATCAAACTTTTTTTGCCAATGGCTTGGCGAAGCCATGAACAGATTGGTCAGATTGATGGGCAAGAAGGCATCGGGCTCGGAGGTGGTGAGCTCCACGGTCATGTCGTCAATCTTGCGGGCGGTTCGCAAGGTGGGCATGCGCGAGGCGGTGACCCCGACCTGGCTGGCATCAAAATGCGGCGCGTCTTTATCCAGCACCTTGCGAACATTCCACACTACCGCATCAGCGTTGAAGGAGGAGCCATCATGAAACTTCACATTGGGGCGAAGCTTGAAAATCCATTTGGTTTTGTCTTTCGCATCAACCGTCCATGAGGTAGCCAGCCCGGCAATCAACACACTGGGAGCCTCTTCTTTGGAGAGATCCCACGCGGTCAGTCCGTCGTACATCGGTATGCCGGTAAAGCGGTTGCCTTCGAAACCTTGATCAGGCTGGCCCAGAGTGCGCGGTATGTCGGCCGCCGTCATGGCGATACGCAGGGTTTTTTCCTGGGCAATTGCGCCTTGGGTCAGGCTGAGGCCAGCGGCTAACGCCAGACCAACCGTGGCCAAGCGCAAGCGAGAGAGAGGGTGGGAGTTGCTCATTAAAAATCCGATCAAGAAATTAAAATGCCTGCCTTACACAAGCGCAATCTCAACCAGCAAAGACCATGCCATGTGCAAAAGGCAGATTCGACGCACAAGCGCGGGGCAGTGTGCACCACGAGCATGCGCACCTTGTGCGATAACCGAGAGTCTTGTTCAAGTTTCACGGGTCATGCACTACCATTGGGACGATGCAACCCCTACAAATCAATGGCGCGCGCCTTTGGGCCAGCCTGCAAGAACTCGCCGCTATTGGTGCCACCCCCAAAGGCGGAGTGTGCCGACTCGCGCTCACCGAACTTGATGCGCAGGGCCGGGCGCTGGTGACACGGTGGGCCCGTGAAGCAGGCTGCTCGGTGAGGGTGGATGCGATTGGCAATATCTTCATGCGCCGCGAGGGCTCGCAGCCGCAGCGCGCTGCAGTAGCCACCGGGAGTCATATCGATACCCAGCCCACCGGGGGCAAATTCGACGGCAACTATGGCGTATTGGCGGGGCTGGAAGTGATTCGCACTTTGAATGATCATCACCTCTCAACCATGGCGCCGATAGAAGTATGTGTATGGACCAATGAAGAGGGTTCGCGCTTTGTTCCGGTGATGATGGGATCGGGGGTGTATGCCGATGCCTTCGGCCTCGAACATGCCCTTGCCGCAAAAGATCGCGATGGCATTAGCGTTGCGCAGGCTTTGCAGAGCATTGGCTATGCAGGCGATCAACCCGCCAGTGTCAAGACTGGAGCGCCTCGTTTTGAGGCTTATTTTGAAGCACATATTGAGCAGGGGCCGGTGCTTGAAAATGAGGCCATCACGATTGGCGCAGTCACGGGCGCTCTTGGCCAGCGCTGGTACGACGTGGTGGTGACAGGACAGGAGGCCCATGCGGGCCCCACTCCAATGGCCTTGCGCAAGGATGCCCTGCAAACTGCGCTTGGGCTTATGGCCCAGGTGCGAGAAATTGCAATGCAGGATCAACCTCACGCTCGAGGTACGGTGGGCTATGTGAGCGTGTTTCCCAACTCGCGCAATGTGATTCCGGGTCGGGTCACTTTCACCGTGGATTTCCGCAATACCACCGATGCAGGATTGGATCGGATGGATCAGTCTATTCGCGAGGCCTGCGTGCAAGCTCAAGCGCAGTCAGGCTGCACGGTGGGTATTGAGCCTACCGTGTATTTCCCTCCCACCGCCTTTGCGCCTCACCTGGTGGAGGCGGTACGGCAAGCCGCAGGCCAGGCGCAGTTAAGCGCGCTCGATATTGTCAGCGGCGCGGGCCATGATGCGGTCTATGTTGCGCGGGTGTGTCCAGCGGCGATGATCTTCATTCCCTGCAAAGACGGCATATCGCACAACGAGATTGAAGACGCGCAGCCCCAGCATATCGAGGCCGGCGCCAATGTGTTACTGCAAGCGATGATGCAGGTGGCCCAAGGCCCCGCTACGCGCTGAAGGAACTCGGGTTATGGGTCGGCTGGTATTACTGAATCCGAATACCTCAAGCGAGGTCACCGAGCGAATGGCTCAAGCCATGAGCCCCAACCTGCCAGGTGATATGACGATCGAGCCAGTCACCGCATCGTTTGGTGCTCCCTACATTTCCGACGAATCGAGTTATGCAATAGCGCATCATGCAGTAGTGGATATGCTTGCGCGTGTGCAAGCGCAACAGGCCCTTGATCCGCATCGCGATGCCGTATTGATCGGATGCTTCGGCGATCCAGGCTTGTTTGCATTGCGTGAAATTGCGCCCTGTTTTGTGACCGGGTTAGC
>JAIYCW010000070.1 GCA_027487815.1 Burkholderiales bacterium | reverse complement strand
GTTGGCCAAATTGCCCGCATAGGTCAGGGCATCCAAAACCAAGATGGTTGTGGAGTCCTGGCCTGCCAAATACCGTACAAATGCAGAACCAACGAACCCGGCGCCGCCGGTGACAAGAATTGAAGACATGATCTCGGCAAATACAATTCAAGTTATACCGCGGCAGTGTACTAAATGGCATGCAAAGCTTTACCTATCGAAAGGGTTCGAGCTGAGAATCAGGTCATTCTTGGTCACCTATTGAGCAATTCTTCGGGTTTTGCACCCAGTAATTCACAGTTTGCCTGCCAGTTATCGGGAAAAATGTCGGGGTGACCGCTATCACTTGAAACCGCTGGTGACCCAGATACCATTCGGGTTGCCTTCCTTGGATTTGCCTATGAGCTCCTCAGTTGCCGAAATTTCTACCCTGAATAGGGCCAACCCCGCTACCGAACGTCGCGGACATATCCAATTGGCTGTTGTAATTCCCACATTCAATGAGCGGCTCAATGTCGAGCCTCTTTTGGAGCGGCTTACGATCGCGCTGCGGGGACTGCGCTGGGAAGCCGTCTTTGTGGATGACGATTCGCCTGATGGCACCGCACAACTGGTTCGGAAACTGGCGGAGACCAACTCTCATGTTCGCTGCATCCATCGGATCGGGCGCAGGGGCTTATCGCGGGCGGTTATCGAAGGGATTCAGGGGTCATGCGCGGAGTATGTATGTGTAATTGATGGGGATGGGCAGCATGATGAAACCAAGCTTCGCGACATGTATCTCGCGCTAAGCGAAGGTGGAGCGGATTTAGTTGTTGGCACCCGATATGCCGACGGTGGCAGTGTTGGGGATTGGGATTCAACCCGCGCTTGGATGAGCAGTTTTGCTACTCGGCTGAGCAGCACTGTTTTGCGTGGCCACAAAATATCCGACCCGATGAGCGGATTTTTCGGGATTCGCCGCGAGTCGTTTGAAAAAGCAGTAAGAAACCTCTCAGGAGAGGGCTATAAAATCCTGGTGGATATTGTGGCTTCGTTCCCCGGCAGACTCAACATTCACGAGGTAGCTTACACCTTCCGAAATCGGATGCATGGTGAGAGCAAACTCGATTCTGCGGTGGTGCTTGAGTACCTATTGTTGTTGCTTGAAAAACGACTGCCCAAATTCATCCCGGCCCGTTTGATTTTATTTGCTGGGGTTGGTGCGACTGGGTTAGTGGTACATATGCTAATGCTAGCTTTATTGCATAAGCAGTTTCTTATTGATTTCAGCGTGTCGCAGGCAACCGCAACTCTGGTTGCGATGACGACTAACTTTTTTATCAATAACTCGTTTACTTACCGCGACAAGCGCCTGAAGGGCGCGAAGCTCATCGGTGGCTTGGCCAGCTTTTACCTGGTTTGTGGCCTTGGCGCGGTGGCTAACGTGGGTGTTGCCCAAGCGGTATTTGAGCAGCCAACTACTTGGTGGCTAGCCGCGATTGCTGGTGTCCTAGTTGGTACGATTTGGAATTTTGCGATGTCCAATGCCATTACATGGGGCCGAAAAAAATAATTAGTCGGGGCATTTGGCAGCATTCCGTCAATTGGCTGAACCGCAGTTATCGGGCATAAACCGGGCTGACATACCGTACAGGTAGTATTCGCAATTATTGTTTTCGGAAAAAACGTATGAAGCTTAGGAAAGCCATTTTCCCTGTCGCCGGGATGGGGACGAGATTTCTGCCAGCCACGAAGTCGATCCCTAAAGAAATGTTACCGATCGTCGATCGGCCAATTATTCAATACGCGGTTGACGAGGCCATAGCTGCCGGGTGCGACACACTTATTTTCGTTACTGGCAGGTCAAAGCGAGCAGTTGAGGATTACTTTGACCGCGCGCCAGAGCTTGAAGCTGAGCTTGAAGCGAAAGGCAAGTTTGAAGCCCTGGAGGCGGTTCGGAACATCATTCCACCCCACGTCAAAGTCTTGTTTGTGCGTCAACCTGCGCCATTAGGTTTGGGGCATGCCGTGCTTTGTGCCGCACCTTTGATTCAGCCTGACGAGTACTTTGCAGTGCTACTTCCCGATGACCTCATTGATGGATATCCGGAGCCAGTGCTGGCCCAAATGCTTCCAGTTGCAGAGTCCACCAATGGCAGCGTGATTGCTATTGAGCAGGTTCCTCGACAGGATGTCAGCAAGTATGGAGTGATTGATCCCGAGTCCGAGCAGGGAACAACGATCAAAGTCAAAGGCATAGTTGAGAAGCCCAGCATTGAGAGCGCTCCTTCAACTTATGCAGTAGTAGGACGATATATCTTGCACCCCAACGTCATGAAGCTGCTTGAGAGTCAGACGCCGGGTGCTGGCGGGGAGATACAGCTGACTGACGCTATCGCACGTGAAATTGAAGTAAACGGGTTGCACGGCTGCCGGTTCGGCGGAAAGCGGTTTGATTGCGGCAGTAAGCAAGGATTTCTCACCGCTAATGTACATTTTGGTCTGAAATGATAAAGCTGCGTATTTAAAGCACAATGAAAATTACAATTATTGGAACTGGCTATGTTGGGCTAGTGACCGGTGCCTGTTTGGCTGACGTAGGCAATGACGTTCTGTGTCTGGACGTAGATTCAGAAAAGATTGCCAAGTTACGACTGGGTGAAATCCCGATCTTTGAGCCTGGATTAGATGCAATTGTGAAACGCAGCGTCAAGGCAGGGCGACTGCGCTTTACCACGAGTGCTGAGGAAGCCGCCAAGTTCGGTTTGATACAGATTATTGCAGTAGGAACCCCGCCCGGTGAGGATGGCTCTGCAGATCTGCAATATGTCGAGGCGGCGGCCCGCAGTGTTGCGTCTCATATGGACGGTTATCGCGTAATAGTGGATAAAAGTACGGTCCCGGTAGGGACAGCTGATCGTGTCGAAGGTGTGGTTAAGGCAACACTCGCATCCCGTGGCGTGAGCCACTCTTTTGTTGTGGTGAGCAATCCTGAGTTTTTGAAGGAAGGCGCTGCGATCGAGGACTTCACCAAACCAGATCGAATTGTGTTTGGTGTAGAGGACGCTAAAGCGGAAGCACTGCTACGGGAGTTGTATTCACCGTTTCAACGCAATCATGACAAGACGATCGTCATGTCTCGCCGTTCGGCTGAGTTAACCAAGTACGCAGCCAACGCGATGCTTGCTACCCGAATTTCCTTCATGAATGAGTTGGCGCTGATTGCCGAGCGCCTCGGAGCTAGCATTGAAGATGTGCGGCGCGGCATTGGATCGGACCCTCGAATCGGATTTTCTTTCCTTTACGCTGGTACAGGGTATGGCGGATCCTGCTTTCCCAAGGATGTAAAAGCGCTCATCAAGAGCGCGTCGGAAATTAATGCGCCAACTCCAATCTTGAACGCAGTCGAGTTGGTCAATGAGAAACAAAAATTGATTCTGGTCGACAAAGCGCGAGCTCACTTTGGATCTCTGAAAGGAATGCGCTTCGCACTTTGGGGCCTGGCGTTCAAGCCAGGGACCGACGATATGCGCGAGGCTCCAAGTGTTGAAGTTATTCGTGCGCTTCTTGCGGAAGGCGCTAGCGTTTGCGCCTACGACCCAGTAGCGACCTCCAACGCTATCGCAGCAATGGACGAGTCAAATCGATTGACCTTTTCTGATTCCGCTGCTGGTGCTTTGAATCAGGCCGATGCCCTGATGATCGTCACCGAGTGGAAAGAGTTTCGTGCTCCTGACTTTGATTTAATCAAGTCAGCCCTTAACAAGCCGGTTGTATTCGACGGTCGCAATCTTTTTGAACCCCAGGCGATGAAAGAAAAAGGAATTGCCTATTTTTCGGTGGGTCGTCCCTAATGCCCGGTTTGAGGTGTGCTATCTCCCTCTGAAGCTAGCGCTGGAAGCAACATCAAATCTCAGAGGTCAGCCGACGCTTCGGCAGACACCGGACGTCGAACTCTGTTTTGAGCGGGAATCCCAATAGCAAGATGTCCATCGGGAACGCTTTTTGTGACAACTGCATTCGCGCCTACAAAACAATCGTCGCCGATTCTCAAGTCGCCAATTATTTTTGCGCCTGATCCAAAAAACACGTTTGAACCAATCGACGGACACGCGCCACGATTGTTTCCAATTACCACCCCACTTTCAATTCTGACATTGCTGCCTGCCCGGACCGCAGAGTTGACGATTACGCCACATGGGTGGATAAGAACCAATCCCGGCCCAAACTCGGCTCTTGCACCTATCATGCATTGATTGAGGATTTTGTTTGCGACTTGCACAAGGTAGGCTACTGGATACAAGCGAAGTACAACAAAAAATCGCATCAAGCGATAAAGCGCTACTGCCGAGGTTCCATCCAGTAGGACGGCTTTGAGGATAGGAATCAAGGAGTCTGATTTGTAATAGAGCCTTGCTTTTTCCGTTAGATCTTCAATAAAAATCATTTGGCTTAGTTTGATGTGGCAACCCGAAAGCGTACTTTATCGGTTTGGGGCCTAAATAGTCAGGTTACAAATACTCCCAAACAGGCACTTTGTCGCGCTGTTGATGATACGACGCAGAAATTGCGCCACACAGCCTCAAGTGTGGACGTAGCAAGAGCTTTAATGATTAAAACAACTCGGCTAAATCGTGCTAAATCGAACGTTCTTGGATGTGAGAATCCGTAGAATAACTAAGCGGCCAAAGAGCGTCCCTGTGAGGTTGGGGCATGCTAGGCAATGAACTAGTCTTCCAACATGTTATTCAACTCCTTCGTTTTCCTGGTTCTATTCCTGCCGGTTGTTTTGCTTGGCTACTACAGCCTTGATCACAAGAACCAAAATCGCTTCCTCGTTGTAGCGAGCTGCGTCTTTTATGCATCTTGGGACTGGCGATTTCTCTTGCCGCTCTTGGCGACTACATCAATCGACTTTTATATCGCAAGGCGGCTTCAGAGCCTGCCGAGTACGCCGGACAACGCGGTAACGCGCAAGCGGCTGGTGGTGATCAGTGTCGTATCCAATTTGATATTGCTTGGGTTTTTCAAGTACTTCAATTTTTTCGCGCAAAGCCTGGTTGAGCTTCTGGAGTTTGGCGGTCTTGCAGTGCGCGTTGAGGTTATGGAAATTGTTTTACCTGTTGCAATTTCTTTTTACACCTTCCAGGCCATGTCATACACGATTGATGTGTATCGGGGCAAGTTTCATGCAAGGGAAGGGTTTTGGGATTTCTTTCTTGCAGTGCTTTACTTCCCGCACCTTGTAGCGGGTCCGATTCAACGCGCATCTTCCCTGATCCCTCAAGTTGTCAATCCAAGGGTAATTACCAAAGATAAGGTAATGGAAGGCCTGCACCTGATTGTTTGGGGGATGTTCAAGAAGGTTTTTATTGCAGACAACCTTTCACCAATAGCAGACTCAGTGTTCAGCAATCCGGCTGCAAGCGGTGGTGAGGTTCTGGTCGGCGTGCTAGCTTTCACAATACAAATCTATTGCGATTTTTCGGGCTACACAGACATAGCCCGAGGCCTAGCAAAAATCATGGGCTTCGAGTTTCAACTCAACTTTAACTTGCCCTACTTTGCGCGAAATCCTTCAGACTTCTGGAAGCGTTGGCACATCTCACTTTCCGAATGGTTGCGTGATTACCTTTACACACCTTTGGGTGGGAATAGAGGCGGTACTTATTTAACTTACCGTAACCTCCTGCTTACGATGCTGCTTGGAGGCCTATGGCACGGTGCTGCATGGAATTTCGTTTTATGGGGCGCTTATCACGGAGTGATTCTGGTTCTGCATCGCCTAATGCTTGGGCCGTTAGTGTTGGTTGAGAGCGCAAGCCGGTTACCCAAGTGGATGTGGCATTGGGTTTGTGTCCTGGGAATGTTTGTTCTGACCCTCTACGGCTGGCTTTTGTTTCGGGCGACCTCGGTAGAGCAGATCGCCAGGATGAGCCTTCAGCTTTTGAGCCCGTTCGAAAACTTCCCACTTTCAGATTTTCAAACGATCGTTGGATACACCTCTCCCTTGATTCTGGTGCAGATTTATCAATATCGAAAAAGTGACTTGTGGTTCCTTAGAAACGCAGCGCCAGCGCTTCGGGTTGTGGCTTATTGCTTGATGCTTTATTTCATGACGGTGTATGGCGGTGTGTCGCAGTCGTTTGTTTACTTCCAGTTTTAGGTGTGCGCGTGAGAAGTATTCTTAGGGCGATATGGATGATCCTGTTGGCAGGCGCTACTTTTGAAGTGCTTGCGAGGGTGGATGACTGGGTGCGCTTTGGGGCCTCGCCTTTCGCGCGATACGATATCGAAGAGGTGTTTCAGACCGGGGAGTTGGGTAAGCAAGGAAAGCCCCTTGCGAAATTCAAAAAATGGGAAATGAATAGCTTAGGGTTTCGCGGGCCTGAACTTGCTGCCGATTCTTGGACAGTTCTGGTTCATGGGGCTTCAGAGTCATTTGGCATTTTTGAGTCAGCTGGGCACGAGTACCCGAGGCTGCTGGAAAGGGAGCTTAGAAAACTCAACCCACGCTACAGTGTTGTCAATGCTGCTATGCCTGGTATGCGCTTTGGACGAGATGCCTATTTGGTTGATGCAATTCAACGCACTAACGCAAAGGCCGTGGTGATTTATCCGACGCCTTTGGGGTACTTTGGTATCAACGAAGGAGTGTGTGGTAATCCGAAGAGTCGTGTCATGGGGCAAGCAACACGTGGTCCTCTTTTGAGGGCACCAAGTAAACTGTACGATTATCTGAAACGCAGTCTGCCTGGTCAGGTCAGCGATTTTTTCAGATCGACTCACTCAGCGCTACAAGCAGGTTCGACTCCGCTTGCTGCTAGTTGGAGCAGAGACGATCAGATAGCATTCGAGGCCGATCTTAAATGCATCACAGACAAGGTTCGAGAAGCAGGAGCGGCCCCGTTGCTGCTAACCCACGCAACTATGTTCGGCCCTCGGTTTGAAATGGACTATCCAGAAATGCTCAACGCATGGCAACGCTTTTATCCAGAGCTTGATAAATCCGGCTTTGGGCGTATCGAGATTGCGGCCAACGAGCTGATTCGCAGTGTCGGGGTATCTCACGGTTTTAAAGTGCTTGATATTGCTCAGGGTATTGAACCAGGCCCAAAAATGTTTTCTGACTTCGTTCATTTTTCGGACGCTGGCGCTCAAGCCGTTGCATCACAGATCGCCGCGAAGTTTGGCGTAAACGGGTTGCTCGAGCAGTGAGAATCGCGTGCTTGGCGATAACTGCAGTCGAGAGCGACGGTGACCGCATCATCCTGAGTTTTATTTCTGCATGGTGATTCGCCGCGTACTTGCCGCTTCAACCGGCGCTAATTTTGAGTATGTCTCCGGTATGCTCAGCAGCGTCATCATCGTCCGTTCGCTGACACCGGATGTGTTCGGTGAGTATTCATTTATTGTTTGGCTAGCCGGATGGATGGCTCTTATTGCGGTGGGGCCAGTGGCTACCGCGATCATCAAATTTCTACCGGAACAACTGGAGTCAAAAGATCAGGCAGCGCTTGCCGGGTACTGGGGTGCGCTGCAAAAGGTTTACCTTTTTCAGTTGGGGCTTGGGCTTATTGTTTTGCTCGCCATTTCACAATCGCGACTCGGGCACACTGCGCATATCGAAACGATCGCTATGTTAGCGGTTGTGGGAGTTTCATCGCTGGCTCGGGCGCGTTTTCGGGTGTTGAGCAATCTGGCGCAAGCAAGAGAAAGATTTGGCCTTGAGGCAGTCGCTCTGGTCGCCGCTTCAGTGTTTAACTTGCTTGCCGTTGCGGTGGCGGGGTACTTTTTTCCCACAATACAGGCGTTCCTCGCGATATACATCATTACCGGTGCATTCCAATATCTTGTTTTGCGAATGCTATTGGGCCGCGCGGAGCTAATACCCAAAGCAGGTAAGTTAGATGTGGCGCAACGCCCGCGTTTAGTAAAGTTTTTGGGACCAAGTGCCTTGCTCGTCGCGCTTTCTCTGCTTGGGAATCGGGCCGCAGAGTTCTTTTTTCTAAAGGCAAGTGTCGCCCCGGCGATACTTGGTTTTTTTGCTATTGCCAATACGCTTTCCAAGTCTATCGTTGATGTGCTTACCGTTGGCCTAACCAACGTTTTAGCGCCAATGGTATCGCGCTACGGTAGCAATCCCCGCGGCCTTGAGGTCGTCGAGTTGACGAACAAATATCTTCGATTGTTCATTGTCCTATCGGTGGGAATCGCTGCGATAACGCTGCTCACCAGCACCGATATCGTTTTGGTTCTATATGGTCAAAAATATGCAGACGCGGGCCTCGCCTGCGGAGCCCTTGCGCTAGCGGCTGCGATAGCGATCTCGTCAACACCATTGACGATTGTCCTCACCATGAACGATCGTCAGAATAGTCGAATTGTGGCAACTGTGTTTTCAATTGCTTTGAGTGTGGTGTTTGCCTTCATATTGGTGCCCAAGTATGGGCTGTGGGGTGCCGTCATGAGCAGCATCGCTACAGCAGTGGGATGGACCGGATCGACGTTTTTTCTTTCCAAACGGATCATCGACTTTAGGCTAGATTTTTGGTTATTGCTTCGCGTTTTATTTGCGGCCTCAATGGCATGTGGCTTTGCATGGCTGGTATCCCATCAGTTACCTCTTTATGGCCGATTAATTTCGGCGGGTCTGGTGGCCAGTGTGATTTATATCGTCTTGGCAGGCTTGCTCAGAAGTTTCACAGCATCTGAGCTTGGGGTAGTGTTCCAGGTGTTTGAAACATGGGTAACCAAACGACCGCTAGAAGATGACTTCAAAGCCCGTTTGATTCGGCGATTTGAATATCGTTCTGCTTAGGGCGAATTGGGTTTGGTGACTCAAAATATTGCGGGTCTGTTTCCTCCTCAGATCGTCGCATTGCACATCATCACGTCACGATGGGGTAACGACTGGTTGTACTCACGCGAAAGGTGCGCCTCAATCGCCTAGAAGCTTCTGTACAACTTTAGCGGATTGCTTGTGACCATAACGATGAAAAGTTTTGTATCGAGGGTAGACAAAGATCTTTGAAAGGTCGTTGGGGACCTCACTAAACTCTTCCATAAATGAGCGCTTGACGAAAAAAGCGTTCGCGCCAGTGTGTGAGTTGCAGCACACCAGACTATATTCATGGGTTTCAAACAACTCATTAAAGTTTTGGAGTGCAGCTCCAAAGTAGTTATCGCTTTGCCAAACGTGCTTTGGGTCGTAGTCGATTTCGAATTTTGCGGGAGGCGGAAACTGGGCGTTGTACTCGACAATAAACAACTTTGGATGGACGCCATTGGACAGCAACTCTCGGACAAAGTGGATATCGTTGCCATCTAGATCAAGGGAAACAACGTCGAGTTGCTGCACGTTGATCTTAGACATGCCCGCGCGGGTTAAATCCAGGATGTTTTCGCGGGTGATCCAAGATCTAAGGTAAGTGAACTTACTCGAGGGGAGGGCCTCGAAAGCCAATTGTTCTCCACCAACCCAAAATCCTTTCCAGCCCATTGCTGCCAAAATTAAGGTGTTGTTCTCCATACCGTTCCCAACGCCAAACTCAGCATAAGTTCCGCGATCTAGTTTCAGTCTTTTTACGATTTCAATGGTTATTCCATCCTCATCCGTCTGCGAGAAACCTTTACCTCCGTATTTATTCAGCGGATTTGGATGGTTGTTTTGTAATTGAATTGTTTGCAGGTGAAGACTCAGATCCCTTAGGTCAATCATGGATCCGATGAACCTGCGTAGCTCCATAAGTACGAAAGACTTACGAAACATTGATTTTATGAATGACATATGGCGGATCCACTATCCAGTTGATCAAAAACATTCAGGCTTTTGATTCTATTACGAGCTTCGATGATTCAAGGCAGAGGGTAGCCGGTATTTGAGCAGTCTTTCTCATTACTGATCCAGACCGGCTTTAAAACAGTAACCTCTTGCGCCTAATCGCTCCGCCTGCATCAGTATTTACACGGATATCTAATCTGAGCAGACCTAAGGAGCGACACACTAACGATTACTCTTCCAATATCGAAGCAGCGCGCGTAGTGCTTCGGGCTTATTGGCGGGCGAAGCTCTTCCAAGCTGATCGGACTCATTAATCGCATGACAGCCTGCGCATGTTCTGATCTCGCCAGGCTGGAATGTGATCCAGTTTCTTTCTCTGACCACCGGTTCTCCGCTTGGGTCGGTGAGTTGCCAAGTGATTGCTTTGCCTGTGGGTACTAGCGCCGCACTTGATCCGTCCAGGGCGATTTGCACGCTCCCAACAGGCCCAGATGTGGAGGGATTGTTCGACCGAACAATCTCAGACTGGGTGGCCAAAGGACGCCGTCCATTTTTCCCATTTCCATAGCCGCGAACCATGTCAGCTTGAAAAATCTGAAAATTTGAAACTTCATACACAGTACCTCCGCCTGGAACGACAGACCGGGTCCCATTTGGAACAGCTAGATTGAATGGTTGTTGGACGTCGCTGCGGTCCCGGGAAGTGTTGTTTCGGGTAATGATCAACGCGAGATTTCTTGATACCAACCAGTTCCGGAAATCCGCTTCATTAACACCTTCCTCGGTGAAGACGCTTTTCTCAGGTGTTTCAACTATTGGGGTCGAACGTACTACTGGCCTGGGGGTTGGCTTTACCTCAACTGGGTCAAGTTCCCAAAGTTCGCCGTCAAAGGTTCGCGAGTTGTCTGGGTCCCACCAACTCACAGCTTTTCGAATACCCGCCGTAAGATTGGAACGGATTTCAAACTTACCTGTCGTACCAATTGCCACCATCTTCAGTCTGAAATTCCAGGCCGCACCAGCAGGTAGATCCTGACTTTCGACCGGAGTATGAGACACGAGGATTGCCCCATTTGATAAGCCAACTGGATTCTTGAATCGACCGCCGATTTGATTTGTTGAACCTTCTTCAACAGCAGTGAGTGCCCGAATTTGCATTTTCTCTGGACTAAGTCCCGGCGGTCCATTGAACTCAATAATGGCGCCAGCGGCATTCGGAGCAAATTCACGCGCTTGCACAGCGAAGTAATGACCAGGCCTGATCGGATCTTCCCTCACCTGATACATGCCCCCGTCAACATGTAACGGAAACTGGTTAGAGCGAAAAAGTGGGTTGGCAATGTCCTTAAGGTTCGGATCCGAAGTAAATGACGAAGGTAGGAGTCGAAAGAAAAACTCGTGTCTACCAACATGGTTCAGCGACAACTCCCCGGTTCCGTTGGGGTTCATTTCCCAGGGCATAAAAGTATTGCTGTTAAAGGGGCGAACTGGACCGTATTTTGAGGTTTGACCGAGCCTCGATTCCGGAAACACTTCATCCAACAAAGGTAACTTTGAAGCTGTAATTGCTTCAGAAGAATAATTGTGTGATCCGAAGTTGTAGGAGTTGCCTAACGTCCTGTCATTGTCTGCTTGTTGATCCCTTTGCAAATGGTCCCATCGTACGAAGACGATCCTGCCAAAAGAGTCGATAGTCGGATTGAAGGCGCCACTTATAGCGTGATTAAGCCGCTTGCTTACACCGGTCGTTCGATCGAGCCGAAAGATACCAGTCACCGTTGCAGTGCTCTCGTATTCGTCAAGTTGCGGATACAAATGACGCTCTCCGTTTTGAGGACTGTCAGATGTAAAAAGAATTTCGTCGCTTGGTCCGTAAATAGGAGTGATGTTGTTAAAGCCAGTCGGTTGCCCTAATACCTTGGTGATCTGTACTGTTTCGCCTTTCCCAAGTCCAGAAACCTCATAGATTTGCCAAACATAGTCTTCCGCCACATAACGCTTTATCGGTGAGCCGATGACCATACTAAACAGTGCTTTCTTCCCATCCCAGTGTACGGCGGGTTCCCGTACAGCTATTGCATTAGCCCCTTGAAACCCCTCGCTGCCGTACCCAGCTTCTTTTGTTAGGTTTCTTAATGTCCCATCCGGATAACGGATCATTAAATCTCCGCCTCGTGGTGCAGAGGTTACCGTCCCACCGTGATTTGCAAAAGCGGTAGAACGGGTGCCGAAGGTTGCTGCAATCGGTACTTGGGTGGTAAACAGTACCGGATTCCTTGGTGCAAGTTCACGAGTCACTGTCGGAAACTGAGCGCCTACCGAAGGAGCTAGAGGAGCTGCCCCCTGGTCAGCAGATTGCGCGCCGCTTGCAGCTCCCGCTGTAGCCGTGGTGGTGCTAGTTGCAGGCGACGAACTGGCGGCTTCGGTGGTGCCTGAGAAGCCAAGCTTGCTTACTGCTAATCTCAGGCGCGCGATCAAGGTATCTCTCAACCCAAGCAAGCGAGCTTTCTCTTCAGGCGATTGTGCAGCTTCAGCTTGATCTTCAAGTTGTTTTACGCCCAGAGAAGCGGATTCGGAATTTCCACCGCCACTTGCACAAGCAGAACACAACAAAACAACGGCTAAGGCAAACATGCTTCTTGTGGTGAGATAAACGGGCATTCTTTGATCCTGTTAAGTATGTCGAGATGCTCGCCATCAAACTGAAAGGTGTTTGATGGCCGAGGCACTCCGCGGCTCATCACCATTGATGTGATATTCCGCACAAACAGGATCGGGGAAAACCCCCTTATATTAAGTCTTTAAACGATACGCGATCAAAACTAGGGGATCAAAGGCCGTCTCACTTTGTCATCACTGAAATTCCTGATCTGCAAAACAAAAAGGCCGGTCTGTAAAGACCGGCCTTTGAAAAGAATCTAGCCGACTTAGGCGCGACGTTTACGCGAAGCAGCAATACCGACCAAGCCAAGCGCGAGCAACAAGCCAACGCCAGGAGCTGGAACCTTGACGCTGACCTTGAAGACCATATCGTCATGGTTATCGGACACTGCGCTACCGTCGTCGTCCAGCATGATGTAACCACTGGTCGCGTCGATTGCTTTGTATAGGAAATTAGGCTTCAAAACACTTCCGGAGGTCGTTCCCTGTGGCACAAACACGTTCGTTGCGTCATTGCCAACGGAGCCCGAACCACTGGAGTTAACCACTGAGAAGGAAAACGGAAGCAAGCCATTGGCACCCACGCTGTAAGTGCCGGTCCAAGTTGGAGCGCCAAAAGTCGCAGGAAACTCACCAGACATCAGGAGACCTGGTGTCGCGAGGTTGTTCACAGCCGCTACACCGCTCCACAAAAACGTGTCGCTGGCCAAAGCTTCTGAGCCGTAGTACTGGAAAGTTACATTGGCCATCTCGCCAACACCTAGGCCGCCAACGCTCAGGGTATAGCCAGCCAACCAATTGGTCAGAGCACCAGCACCCAGAGCGTCGCTGAGTGCCAAGTTGAAGTTGTTAGCTGTTGGAACAGTTGTGGGGATCGAGTAAGTGTTTGAAGTAACGCCTGGGTTAGCGTTAGCAACCAAAACCGGTGCTGCAGTTGCGATTCCGGTAACACCAGCAATCAGGGAAAAAACGGCCAAAGATTTAAGTTTCATATACGCTCCTAAGAATACCTTGTCATTAGCAAAACTCGTGCCAGAAAATAGGGGTCAATTAAATCAATGACTTAGGGCGGATAAGTTTAATTCGCTCAGGCGAGTGTAAAATTTTCCTACAAACTGGATGTGATGGATTTGGCAAACATCTTCGCTGCCCGAATAGACTTGAAGATTTGCTCCTGGCTTACGCCTTCATTTGTAGGCCAATACACGATCGAAATCGCAGAGTGATCGCCGCATCCTTGGACAAAGGCTTTCAACTGAAACCCTTTTGCCAAGTATTGATTGGTTGTGTGGTTCCCGCAGACTGTGTACCAATACGCCAGCGAATACTTCTGATTCCCCCGTTCAAAGTCAATTCTTAACGCTCGGTCGGAGGCATCGGGACCTGCAAGTAAAAATGGTCCTGAAAGCTTTCGCACTGATTTTTCGCCTGTACTCGAGATGATCACGTTTCCATGCTGGATCATCTCGAAATCGGTAACTTGGTTTGCGAAATACGAGAAGTGGACCGGTAGCCCCTCGGCTCTCTTTGTGCCTTGCCAGCGCGTTCCCTTTACACTGGGTTGAAACCAAGCTTGCTGCTCTGGTACTGTCTCCAGCTTCTCGCTGCTTAGCGAATCCAGGTTTTGGCGGGGTACCGTCAGACCTCGGTAGTCAAGAATGGCATGAGCAAAAATCATGAGGCCCAGAATTACACTAGCCCAAGCCAAGCTGGACGGAGAAAGTCTTGTTGATTCTGGTTCAAGGTATTTGGATGCCGGCGCTGGAACGGGAGCGGGGTCCTTCCATCGCATACCTAACCAGAATACTGCAAACATGGTGATGCCGAAAAAGATCCAACCATAAACAACATGATCGTCACCCACACCGATTTTCATGCCAGAAAAATGTCCGAGCAAGACGATCAAATACGCCCTCAGCCAGTTAGACACCAATGCAATGATCGAGGCGAGAACGACAAACATTACCCGCGGACGCCAGTTCGTAAAATTCAGGTACGCAAAGAGTGTTGACAGCACAATTGCAGCAATTAAATAGCGCAACCCGCTACATGCCTCAACCACAGACCAGTTACCTGTGGGTAGTTCGAAAAACAATCCTTTGCGGAACACGGGGATTCCGGAAATCTTCAGGGCCCAAATCGTTGCGTCGGCGGTCCACTCCATAAGAAGTGGTGTAAGCCCGGCACCAATCGGCAGCATAAAAAACAGAAACGCAAGCGGGAACAAAAGACTCCAGGCTGCCGTACGACCGTATAGCGCAATAAATGCGCTAGGGACAAGTGCGATAACACCGAACTTGGCCACGAGTCCTACGCCCGCAACTTCTCCCGCAATCCAAGTAAGCAGGCTCAAAACCACGCATGCCAAGCCAAGCAAACGTCCTTTTTTGCTCGGGGCGGGCAAATCTCCCAGCAAGCGATAGACCAACCAGCCGCTAATCAACGGGATAAGAAATCCGTGGGAAAAGTCTTCGGTTGAGGCCCACATATTGGCCATGGCAAGCCAGGTTTGGCTGAACACGGCGACAGATGCCAGGCTGATACCGGCAAGCAGCACTAGTGGATAGGAATTTTTCAGATGCATTTCAATCCAATTCAGAGGCTTGATCGATCTGGATTGTTTCGGTGATGGGGAAAAAGCATGATATCAGGGGCCAAAATCGACGCTGAAAACATGTCTCTGGAGATATATCGCTCCACGCTTATGCGCTTGAGAGCAAAGCGTTGAGCCACTGGCAACGGATTGATTCCTGCCTCATAAGTTACGGCAAACCGATATCCCGCGCGCTCCACCATTTTCACGGTACGCGCGTCAAAACTAAACTGCTTTCCTACAGGATATGCAAACGAGGCCACTTCTTGTCCGAGGGCTTTTTCAATGATCTCTTTTGATCCATGGATCTCTGCATGAAGCTCGTCATCTTGCGCCACCTGCGACAAGATCGGGTGGGTTTTGGAATGAGACCCAATTTCCATCCCCGCCTGGGCCATTTCTTTAAGCTCACCCCAGTGCATTGGTAGATGCAGCTGATTTGCTTTGAGGCTACCCTCAGGAATGAGATCGAATAGCGCTTGGCAAAGACTCACCCTCTCGATATTGGGTACGCGCTTGAGGTGATCAAGAAACCTGTCCGTTGCAGATTTTCTTGAAAGCTCATTTTCCTTGAAATCGAGTTGGTACCCGGGTAAATCAATGGGTCCTGAAGCCCGCTGGCCAATCTGGGTCACTATGCGATCAAACCAGAGACGCTCACCCGATTCAACGTTATCGGTACATATGAAGAAGGTGGCACGTAACCCGTGGTTCTTGAGGATAGGGAAGGCCACGAGGAAATTATCCTTAAAGCCATCATCAAAAGTGACGACTACGGTGTTCCTCGGAACGCCCTTTGAGGAGCTTAAAGCGCTATCAAGTTCCTCGCAGGTCAACACTTCACAGTGACGCTTAAGATAAGACATCTGCCAATCGAACTCATTGGCCCAAGCACTGACCAACTCCGGGTCGAAGTCTGACTGCCCGCTCATCGTCTCCGGAAGAACCCGGTGATAGGCGAGAATCGTAACATCGGGTCGCATACCGTGGCGCCATACACGCGCCGCTCTTCCGATGCCCGAGTGGGTGACAAATTTTGCCAGTAATTCCCGACGTAAACTCAGAGCCTTCATGTCAGGCCCGATGGAAGCGGTCACAGGGCACAGGTCGCCTCGGCGCTTTTCTGAAAAGTGGGCTTGGGCAATACAAAATCCCGGTAGGCGTTTGGATTATCTGCCAGTCCTGCTTCTGCGGCCTTCGCAATGTTGTACATCTCTCGGGCAGTTACGTAGTGGAGGACAAAGTTTTTTCCATCGTTGTAGTGCTTTTCAAGATGTGTATACATCAAGTCCGCACTAGCTCCCAACAGCACGTCGTGGTCACTTTCCTGAGTGCCATGAGTATGAATCTTCACAAAAACCCACTCGGGGCGTCCAGCAACACTGATACCTTGATTGACCCAGCAATCGATTCTCTCCCGAATGGGAGGGCTGGTGCGGCGCACATCGCTATTTTCGATTCGTGGAATTAGACCAAATTTTCGCCACTTCCAATTCAGCGCCAAAGGGCCCTGAATTAGCATGAGCCCCTTGTCCGGCATAGCTTTCCCTACTGCAACCGGGCTACCCGTGTTGTGCGACTTAGGATGCAATGGATTGTCGATCGCATAATAGATCGAATTCACTTGCGAGGTTTGGCACGGGCTTGGAGCCGATGGAAGTGTGAAGTCAGCATAGCACCCGGTTTGCTGCAACACGGTGATTTCATCGTTCACGCCGCACCAATCACCGTGTGGATGTGAGTTGTCCAAAGACCAGTTGCCATGGATGAAGGAATAACTTGGTTTGCCAGTTTTCGGGTCAATAGGCAAGAAACCATGCTCGCGATGAAGCAGGTCTGCAAAGTCACGAAGAGTGGTGCACAGATTTTCAGAAGTGTCATTTTCATGGTGCAGGTGGATTTCCACTTCACCGAAACCTTGGGCGCACAGTACCCGGAGTTTTTCCAAGTGCTCTGGGCGGTACTCCTCAATGGGATAAAAGAAACTATGTTTAGGGTGAAAACCATCGGCATCAAGGTGATTGCCCGCCATCTTTGGGTACTGCGTTACCCATCGGTCAACCCGCTCGACTTCCTTTTCGTAGCTCGGTCTTTCCCACATAGGCTCAAAGTGATCGACAAAGCAGAAAATCAAATGCGTTGGGCCGCCCGTTTCATTGCGGGCGGGCTTATAGTTAATCCAGCTTGGAAGCCAAACCCAGGCATTCTTACGATGGATCATAAGAGCAATGGCGCATCCCGCCAGCCCGAGTCCGACGAGCAATAACCCGACAAAAAAAACCATAACCTATTCCCGGCCTTGCGCCTCATCAATAATCTTTGAAAACCCAACTGCAGCATTTTCCCAAGAGAAACTGCGAGCGTGGTTGACAATATCAGCCTCATTCCATGGAAGACTGACGGCCCGCTCGACGGCTGCCAAGAGTTCCGGGCCGTGATGGGGTGTGACGAGAATCCCACATTCCGGGGGTAAAACTTCAGGAATTCCGCCGACCCGGGTAGCCACAACCGGAATGCCGCATGCCATAGCTTCAAGGATGACGTTAGGGACACCCTCGCGATAACTTGGCAAACAGAACAGGTTGGCAATTTGAAACCATTCGGCCAGCTGTTCGTGGGGAATCTTGCCCGCAAAAGTTACGCCGTCAGCAACCTGCAACTGAGTAGCCTTCTCCCGGAGTTTATTTCCCGAATCGCCACCGCCAATAAACACTAGCCGATCAACCACCTTCTTTGCTTTTAGGGCTGCAAACACGTCAAGAAGTTCAAACACCCCTTTGGTTTCAATCAAGGCGCCGACGAAGAGCAAAACAACCTCGTTTTTCCCGATAGACTTGTTTTGCCTTGCAAGGGTCCTTGAACCCGGGGCGAACTTGACGCTATCCACACCGTTATAGATCGTTATGACCCGCTCAGGGTGATCTGTAGCCGATTTGAGTCGATCGCGGAGTGCTTCACTAACTGCGACGGTAGCAACGCTTCGCTCAAGCGTTTTGATAATTTGGGGCCGGATCTGTTTCACCTCCAGCAGGAAGTTTCCATCGGTGCCGAGCGCCACCGAAATTGCGGGAGTTCCATAGGCAGCTGCAACTCTTGCGCCAGCATATGCATCGGGGTATAGCCAGCTCGACAATACCGTGTCGCCTCTCTTTAGGCCTCCCTGCAGAGCGAAAAAGATCCTAAGACTGATCCAGTAAAGAAACCCATTAACTTGCGGGAGGCCTGGAATTCGCAGGAATGGCACATAACTCAGGGCAAGGCCGTGCGGATCCCGAGGCGTCATGTGGCGAAAGTATCGGACAAAGTCCCAGATCGGAATCAACACGAGTACCCGACTCATATGGTGGTGGGCGAGTCGAGGAAACAATTCCTGATTAAAAGTTGCTCTTGTTTTTTCCCAAGGCAACCAATAAAGGTTAGTAATGAGGTAAAGCATGACGTCGCTTTTCAAGGACCTGGTTATAGAGCGCTTCATAGCGTTCAAACATTAGCCCAAGCGATCCGTTTGCCCGAGCCCATTCACGGGCCGATGCGCTCATTTTTTGCCTGAGTGTAGCGTCGCCGACTAGTAGGTCGATGGCCCGCAGCAACCCGGATAGATCCGCGGTCGTATCCAAAAAACCGGTTACGCCGTCATAAACAATCTCGCTGTTTCCACCAACGTCGCGTGCAACAATGGGCAGGCCGGCCGCGGCTGCTTCGACAAGAGCCATGGAATAGCCTTCGGTCACCGAAGGGTGGGCAAAAACATCAGATGCGCCCAGGATTTGTGGTACGTCGCTTCGCGCTCCAAGAAATCTCACGGTATCGGTAACTCCGAGGCTGCCGCTCAAAGCAACCAGTGATTCCTGCTCGGGTCCGTCCCCAACGATCAATAGCGTAAAGAGTCGCCGTCTGAGTGATGGTGCAAGCACGCGAAGCAATGCGGCATGGTTTTTTAGCGCTACCAGTCGCCCGACACACACCACGATAACGGCATCGCTGGAAGCGCCAATTGAATTTCTCAGTTCGCTGCGAAACGTTTGCGTCCCAGAATCAAATCGACTCAAATCTATGCCATTCGGAATAGCTATGATCTTTTCGAGATCGATTCCGTGCGCCTTGTTTAGTGCGGTTCTAGCAGGGCTGCAAACGGCTACGATTTGATCTGTAAATTTTGAGGCTATCGTGTAAAGGTAACCCTTTCGGTTGGCATGTCCTTGCAGCCCCATGTCGTGCCGGGTGTTAATTCGGCCGGACCCTTTGAATTTTCCAGCCACCGCCAACAGAATAAAGTAGTGAGTTAGTGAGTTGTGCGTATGAATCACATCGGGATTCAGCATGGCCAATGTGGATCGCATACGTCGTAATACTTGAATAACGGAAGAGTGAAGGCGATCAAAGTGGTATACGGATATTCCCTGGGCTTCCACCTTTTCGCTCAAGGCACCCCGTTGATAGGTGCAAAGAATACTGACTTGATGTCCAGCTTCTTTCTGGATTCTCGCCAACGCCCAGACCATTTGTTCAAGCCCGCCGATTTCCAGCGTATCCACGCAATGAACGATTCTCATTGATAGGGCGACCTATCAGCAGAATACCTCCGATCCACCTTGAGGCGTTCGCGTGCGCGTACCGCCACTGAATACACTGCGTATCCCACAAATCCGGCTACTGCAGGCGCCAACGGTACATTCATACTCTGGCGTAGAGCTTGCCAGTGCCAAAGAGCCGCTTTTGCCTTGTTACCGGAGACGGACCCGGGAGCTACGTGGTAAACGCCCATCACTTCATCGATGCCAAAAGCCTTTCCCGCTTTTCGCACGATCTCGTACCACATGACGTAGTCTTCATGTCGAACTTTTGGTTGGTAAATTTTCCCTATGGCTTCAACCGAATAAGCACCAGTTAAATTCCCTATTGGGTTACTTATCAGAAAATCTCGCGGAACTACCGAGCGCCAAGCTCGCCTGACGCTTTGAAAACGGCCTGCTGAACGGATATAAGAACCGAATGACACCGTCGCCCCGGACTTGAAGGCAGCTCGCTGAAGCGACAACTTGCCGGGATACCAAAGATCGTCGGAATCAAGGAAACAAATATACCGCCCCTCGGCGGCTTCAATCGCCAGATTTCTGGCTGCTGCTACCCCACCATTTTTTGCAGGACGCAACACCTTGACCCGTCTGTCAGCGGCCTGCAACCCGAGAGCAATGTCGTACGTTTCATCCTTGCTAAAGTCATCTACGATCAATAGCTCTAAATCGCGTTCGGTTTGCTGCAAAACCGAGCTAGCGGCGGCTGCTAAGGTTGCCGATGCTTGATAGGCTGGCATGACAACTGAGAAAAGAGGGGCGGGCATTGCTGCTTAAGCTACAGTCTGGAATAAGAGGGCACCGGGATATCCAGTGTTCGAAGTTTACCTTGCAAAAAGTTTGAGACGTAATGATTCAGAGCAAGTACCCGAGTCTAAGACCAGTGGCGTTTGGAGTGCTATGACCTTTTTCTCTCTTTCTGAATTCAAGCAGTGCGCTGTTCGTTGAAACAGGCATTGATTTCCCATGCTTGGTGATCTCGGTAAACCTCCGCCTTTAAAGCTGCCCGCAGACCTGAGCCGCAAGGAGTTTTTCCTCGGCCCAACCTGGAGCGAGGCGTACTGGCGGCACTCCCCCTTGGATCATAAAAATACCTACGATCTTCTGGTTGAGTTCAAGGGCTCCACCCAAGGCGTCGTGATAGGCATGCTAGGCCGTAGCACAAGGAGAGTTTTGCGGATATTCAAATCAACAAGCCTGGCGCTGAATCGGTCTATGGCTCAAGAGCTGGATGATGTGTCGGTGGAGGTGAATGGATTTTGCAAATCTGATGATTGCCTGGCCGATCCTTGGGGTGAGTTGATTGATCGATTTTTGGATGATGCGTCGGCCGATGAGCTTGCACTGGATTCGCTATCTAATGCACAGTTACAGGCAGTAAGGGCGGTTTGCGAAAATGCCGACCTGATGGAGCGAATCACCTCAACCCGCTTAACATATTGGGTCGACTTTGAGTTTCTGAAGCAACAGGGATTTCCAGATTACCTTGCTTCGAGATCTGCCAATCTTCGACAGCAGTTGCGGCGATCAAGACGGCGAATCGAGAAGGAATTCGGCGAGCTCAAGCTCGAGCTGGCTACAACTGATTCTGAGTTGATTGATTGGCTTGATAAATTAGCTAAACTCCATCTCAAACGCTGGGGTAACGAATCGGGAGGTTCAGGATTTCGAAATCTTTCGTTTTCGGCCCATCAGCACGACCTTATGAAAAGCGCACTAAGCCGCAATGAGCTTCACTTTTTTAGGGTGTCGGCTGGCAGTAAAGTTTTAGCCTACATAGCCTGCTTTGCAGATGCCAGCGGCGCGCTACGCTTTTACATTGGGGCCGTCGAATATGACATGGACCCTGCCTTTAAGCCGGGGTTGATCTCGCATTTGTGCGTGATCGATTATTTGTGGAAGGCTGGCGCGCCGGCGTATGACTTCCTTGGAGGAACAGCTGCCTATAAGCAGGCGCTTTGCACCCATACAGCTGAGCAGACTTCGGTTGTCCTTGCTAAAAAGCGCTTGCCGCTAGTTATCGAGCAAGTGCTCAGGCGAACCAAACAGCGCTTAAAGTCAAAGCAGTTCAAGCTTGATCGGCAGGTCTCAAAAGAGACCCAGGTCAGGCTGGCAAGGGAAGGGTAGCTTGTGCACGATCGCCAAGTCATAAGTCAGATCAACCACGCCAAAAGCCGTGATCCTCAACGTGACATGCTGGTCGCAGGGTTACTTGTGCTTGCAGCGTTCTGCGTATGGTCGTTGACTTTGCACGCAGCTCCCTTCGGCGATCTCCCTTCTCATGTGGTACGAGCTGATATTGTTTGGAAGGCGTTTGCTAAGTCCTTGCCTGACCCAGACTCTCCGTTCGTTGTCGATTTCCTTTTGAGGTCGTACCTTCTTGGTGACCTCTTGCTAGGGGGCCTCGTTCAGCTTTTTGGATGGGGATTAGGTGGTGCGCTTTGGTCGACGGCAGCATTCGTTTCGATCCCGCTGAGTGTTTTTGCGCTAGCGTCCAAACTCGGGTTTCCCCGTCGCAGTTCAGTGATCGCAGGGCTTCTTTCTACTTACCCTGCGACCTCACAGTTTTTCGCTCTTGGTTTTCATCATTTTCAAATTGCCGCTGCACTACTGCTTGTCGGCTTTGGCATTGCAATTGAAGCTCTTTCAAGCCGGAAAAATAACTGGGTCTGGATCGCTTATTGGGCTTTCATAGTGCTGAGCTACTTCATACATCCTGCCCCATTCATCTTCGGTGGGGTCGTAGCCCTGTTACTTGGTTGTCATGGGGTGTGGAAATACAGAACAGATTTTCTTTCCCGCCTAGTGAGCTTATGGTTGCCTTTTGCAATACTTAGCGTCCTGCAATTCTTTGTCATTGGGTCCAGTGAATCCTTTGTAAGCTGGGGCTCAGTCAGCGACAAGCTGCTGCGTTTGGGGTCGCTTTCCGTGCGTTATGAGCTGAGCGTTGAAATTGCTCTTTTGGCATGTTTTGCAATTGCAGGGCTTTGGTGGCTGCTGGCCGGCAAAGCAAGCCAGACCTCACATGAACGCAATTTGTGGATACTGCTATTGATTTTTCTCAGCATTTATCTCGCACTTCCGCGGGAGACAACAACCGGCTTTGAAGTGGATTCAAGGGCACTTTTCTTTGTACAGATTGTGATGGTGCTTATTGTGGCCGGACGAGTCATTTCCCACCGAGGGGGCATGCCGCTTTTGTTGCTAATTGGCATTGTGGCGGTGAATTTGACTTTAGTAGGAGCCAACCTTTACAGGAACAATCGTTGGAATCTGCAGTATCTTGAGTTGCTTTCAAAGCTACCGCCGCAAACCCGGTTCTTGCCAGTAGAAACTGGGCCATGGCCGCGGCCAGGGAATTTCATGGCCCACACAGCCGAATTGGCATGGTTCGTGAATAAGTCAGTATCCCCATATCTTTTCAGCCGAACCAACGCTAACCCGCAGGTGTATTTCGACTATCGTCACCCATTGCAAGTGCCAGTAAGAACGTGGTACCGACGAGAGGGCCCGATCACTTGGAGTAAGTTTCCGGGTTACTCCCACGTGGTGGTAACCAAGCCTGTAGATCTCCTTATCATGCCCCCAGGTCATCAGGTGGTCTGGCAGAATGACTTCGGGTTGGTGTTACGCCGAGTCGATTTCTGAAGTCAGGGCTTCACGTTGGTCTGAGAATAGACCCGCAACCAAAAGTCTTGAAGGCCGGTCTATCAGTGAGTTGCTAAACCAGGTTTTTGCCTTTCATCCACTCAGGGGGTTTGATGCCCATCAAACCTAGTAAGGTTGGAGCTACCGCTTCAAGCGGGACTCGTTGTTCCTTGACGGTCTGTTCGTTGGCCGCACGGTTCACCCAAAAAATGCCGTCGGGGTGGTGCATGCCACTTTTGCGAATATCAACGTGGTACATCAGGTCAAAGAATTGACGCTTGGACCCTTGTGAATTAACCAGTTCGGGCGTGCCCTGGATCTCGCTGTAAATACAGCAACCTACTAAAAGGTCAAGGTTATCGCGCTTGACCTTGAACGCCGGCCGATCATTCATCAATACAGCGGCGATGCCAGCGTGTGCTCGCTCGCAGCTTGCCTCGTCCTTGAATCTAAGGTGAAACTCCTCAGACATGACCGGTTCTACCGCGACCTCTTCGTTGGGGATTCCGATAAAGTTCAGCAAGCGAGGGAAGTCGATCACCTTGTAGAACGTTTTTCCGCCGGTGTGCTCGTAGGACAAACAAGGCTGCTGACTCAGCGCGGTGGCCAACACTACCGTGCATTCAGGACCGGCAAACTCCAGTACCTCTCCAACGATTTTATCCATCGAGCGATAACCATCAAGCACCGCATTTTGATACGCCTTCTGCTCTGAAGTTGATGGCTTGATCTGAAACGAATCGGGCTCCAGATTGCGCCAATAAACATGCTGAAGGTGGGCGGTGCTGTTCAAAAACAAGGTCGAAAGCTTTGGCTTGTGGCGCAAGTACCCATGTCGAAACAGATCAAATTGGAGGCGATCCAGAATAAATGCCCGCCTCCAGTAGGTGTTGCCAAATCGCTCACTAATCAATTGGCTCAGGATTGCCGCGATGGTCTTGAACCGCAATCCATGGCGCAGCATAAATCCGCCAAACTTTAGCGCTGATGACAGCGTGAGTTTGTTGTTTGGATCGTCGTAGCGCTGGACTTGGCCCCGCACGAACTCCAGATATGGTTTCAACTGGTCATCGTTTAGCTCGGTTTTAACGCTCCACGGATCGGGCAAAACCTCGCCCTTCAGGCCAGGAGAATACCCTGCGTTCATGCTCCCGCAGACCCAGACCCGGTCACCATTTTTTGAAACCAGATCCCAAAGCCTTGGCTTTTGAAACTTTTGGGCATCACCCAGGTTAAACACCTGATGGTCCGAATAGGGCAAGCCGGTATGGACAGTAACCCACTGAATCCAGGGTTCGAGGTAAGGAGCGCTTACCCCCGCATCAGTAATGTAGGTGCGCGAGCTATCGTGAAGTCGCTTAAAGTTGGGAAGCTGACCGGCCGCCATGAAACGCTTCATGAGTGGTACGGCCAGTTCGTTAAACTCCAGGACAATAACCGAAGACATAGCAAAATACTCCTTAGAATCAACATTTTACCGAGACGTCCCCCGGTTTGCCATCAATACTCTTTTGCGAGTGTGAGATTTGCCAACCTGCGGGCATTTGCTTCGCTGTGCGGCAAACCCATCATTGACGGAGGTTCGATGGACCCGGGGGCAGTTACTCGGCGGGCGCCATCGAAGGCAAATTCAGTCCATATTCTTTCGCGAGGCTAATTCGCCCGGTTTGCAGGAGCGAGCTTTCTGCGCCAGTCTGATGAAAGCGAAAATTCTTGCAATAGAAGGGCGTAATGTCTCGGGTCCAGGTCATCCCCGCTTGCAGGCTGTGTGTACGAAGTTTCTCGTTAAGGCTGGCAGCGCTCACTTCAGCAGCGATATTTCGCCTAGCCCAGTCGCTGATCGCCTCGTGGGATTCAACACCAAGGGATTGCATCAGTTGTGGGGCCAAGGGTTCGTCCTGATTGAGAAGTACCCCAGTCACCTGATTCAGGAAATCCCTGGCGCCAATAGCCGCGTCTGAAAACATCGCTACCCGAGCACCGCTCATCATGGCCTCAGCAACTGCGATGTATGCGCCTTCTCTCTGGCTCAGGGCACAAACTACCTTAGCTGTTTGAAGCAGCTCAGCGACGCGGTTATCGGAGGGATCAACTTCAAACGTAAGGCGATCAAGGACTCCGAAGGCATTTGCCTCGGCCTTGAGGCTTTGGAGCGTTCGGTTGACAAGAGGGCGGCCCGCGATCACAACATTCACGTTGCTTCGTATTGAGGCAAGCGCCTCAAATAACTTCCAATGCCTTTTGTAGGTACTGAAGTTTGCGAGCATAAGGAAATCTATCGACCTGGCTTTCTTGTCCGTATCTGGTGCAAATGATGCAGGAACCCAGCTGGCCGCGCTGAAGGGCAGCCCAACGCAGTGCGGACCGAGTTCGGGGCACAGCAAAAGATCATTATTCGACGAGGGCAGCAGAAAAAAATCCCCGGATACCCGTGCTGCAAGTTTGAGTAGAGGCTTGGAATAAAACGGTTGCCACGTGGGCATAAAGGCTATTGCATACTTCTCTTCAAGCGCGCTAAACCTTTTGAGTTTGAGCAGCTTTTCAAGTTGGGATTCAAACGATACAACGATGATGCCCCGCTCCTTGGGGGCAATGTGGGGCTTGATTAGCGCCGCTCGTTCTAGCGTTACTGTGTCGTCAGTCCCGCTAAGGGCAAGTGCAGGGTCTCCAAAAGCTTTTTTCAGATAGCTTTGACGCCTTTGCCTGCTTGGCTCAAACATCAGTGCATTGATGAGCATTGATGAGGGGTAGGTGCCGGGAAGTACGGGATGCGCGCGGGCTAGAGCCCGATAAAGAAAGCCATGCACCTGGCGGCGCTTGAGCTGATCAAGAACATGGAGCTTGCTACGAAGAAAAGCGTTGCGCATTCAAGGTACGGGCCGAGGAACTATTTGAAATCATCTCATCAGCCTGACCTATCGCCGAGGCTTTAGCCATGAAGTCGACCGCTACGGTGGATGCGGAGAATCGTGACTGGCAAAGCTCAAACGCTTCAGTAACCAGGGACATGGCAAGAGAGGGGTTGTCCAATACTTTGATGATGGCATCAGCGAATTCAGCGGGAGAATTTGCTTCGATAAAATGGCGTCCTTCTTGTGCTGAAATTCCCTCCGCTCCCAGGCGGGTCGAGACCACCGGGACGCGAGCCGCGAATGCCTCAAGGATTTTCAATCGGGTGCCGCCCCCGGTCAATAAAGGCACCACACTGATCGCTGCTTCGCTCATGTAAGGAAGAACATCCGGGACGGTACCGGTTATCAAAACATCGGGATGCTGATCTGCCAAAGCTAAAATTCGAGCCGACGGCATACGGCCAACAACTACGAATTGCGACGTGATTCTTTCTCGAAGCAAGGGCATGACATGATCAACAAACCAGATCACCGCCTCCTCGTTGGGAGGCCAGTCCATTGACCCCATGTAGAGCAGTTTTGGGGAGGCGTCTGTGTGTTTTCTTTCAATATCAAATCGGTCAAGGTCGATACTCGATTCGATTTGAGTGACCGCTTTAGAGCGGTAATCGCGCAGGGTAATCTCTGAATCTTCGTGGGAAACGCAAATCACTCCTTTAGCCAGTTCACAGGCTCGACGCTCAAAGCGCGTCATGAGGATGGCCTGAAGCAGGTTTGCAAGCTTTCCGGTAATTCCGGTCGCACTTCGGAATCTGCGGTAGAACAAATCCCCCTCTACGTTGTGCTGGAACACGACCGAGCGCGCGATCAATGCATCAGGCATATTGACTGCGGCATGTACAAAATCACAGATAACGACATCCTCTGGTCCCAGATCACGAAGCAAACCCTCACAGGCCTTACGCATTTCGACGGACCGGCTCCTGTACACCGAAAAGGGCTCCAGGCGAAAGAGTGATTTCATCAGATCAACAACCCGTCCTGCAAAGCTGCCCACAGTAGGTCTGGTAAAGGTTTGCAGGCCTGAAAGTCGAAGGGGTACTGGGCTGGTTGCAGCTGGGACCGAGTCAGGGTGTACCAAACTTACAAGGGACAACTCATGGGTTTTCGCAATCGCCTCGAGCAGACCAAATGTTCGAATCCTGCCGCCCTTTGTGAGCGGCAATGGAAAGTCAACGGTAATCCAGAATACTTTTGCCACGGGTTTACCAGCAAATGCCCCAGTATTTTCCTTCGGATTTAAGAGTCGCGGAAAGGCGTACTAAATCCACGAAAGCGCGGTCTTGTGCACGAGCTTGCACCAGTGGCAGGAACTCTTCGCCCGCATTTCCAATAATAATGAGCTCGGACTGGTCAACGACTTCTGCTGCACTTGATCGCATCAAGCGGCCGATATGCGGAACTTGATTCAAAATGAAGTCGCGATTGGCGCCGGTAAGCGCCGCCATGTTGACGTTTTTGTCATAGAGCGTGATTTCTTTACCTTTGCCGATAAGCCTTTCTATAAGGCTGATGACCGGACTCTCACGCATGTCATCGGTGCCCGCCTTAAAGCTAAATCCGAGCACACCTATCTTGTTTACTCCCCTCGCCATGATCGTTTCATAGGCCCGGTCAATTTGACCTTCATTACTGGGTAGCAGGGCATTGATGACCGGCATCGACACCTCAAGTCGCTTTGCTTTATGCAGCAGTGCGCGAACGTCTTTGGGCAAGCAAGACCCACCAAAAGCAAAGCCTGGTTTGAGATAGTAGGGCGACAGGTTCAGCTTGGTGTCCTGGCAAAAAATGTCCATAACTTTATGGCTATCGACATCAATTGATTTACAGAAGTTACCGATCTCATTGGCGAATGCTACCTTTGCAGCATGCCAAACATTGTCAACATACTTCACCATTTCGGCGACTTTGACCTCAGTGACCACTAATGGTCCTGGGATGCCGACATAGAGAGACTTCAGCAGATCAGCCGAGCGAGAGTCAGTAGCTCCAATGACAGTTTTAGGTGGGTTGAAGTAGTCGAATACGGCTGTGCCCTCGCGCAGAAACTCGGGGTTATTACAGACCCCAAAATCGACTCCAGCGCGTTTTCCGCTCGACTGCTCCAGAACCGGGATGACGAGTTCATGCATTGTGCCAGGCAAAATGGTACTTCGAATGACCACCACAAACCACTGCGGCCGGTTTCTAAGTGCTGCTCCAATTTGCTCGCATACCTGGCGAATGTATTTAAGATCAAGGGCGCCGTTGATCTGGCTCGGGGTTCCTACACAAACCAGCGCGATATCGCTTGCTGCGATGGCGCCTGAAGTGTCAGTGGTGGCGCTTAGCCGGTCTTGTGAGCTGACCTCTTCAATGATCTCTCCGATATCTTTTTCAACAATCGGTGACTTCCCGGCGCGCAACAAATCAATTTTTGTCTGGTTAGGGTCCACTCCGATCACGGTGTGACCAGACTTTGCAAGGCAAGCTGCGGCAACGACTCCAACATAGCCCATGCCAAAAACAGAAATGTTCATACAAGCTCCAAAATTCTAGGTGAGAGCATCAACTCACGGATGTTTCACTACGCAAGGCAGTATCGCGAAAAAAGGGCAATCGAAGATAGTTCAGTCGACGAGAATCATATTGACCCGACGGGGGGTTAGGCCTTCGATTCGCTATAGGGCTCTAGTGAATTCACTGCGATCGCGTACCGGTTGGCAGGTTCTAAAGCAGCAAGATTGTTCTGGTCATGAGCCAAAAGAACATGATCGAAGATAGTGAAATTGCAATAAACCATCGAAGGTTTTTGAGAACTTCAAGTCGTAACTCCGCACCAGCAAGCACTTCGGCGCACCGATAGTTGGCAATCACCATTCCCAAGGTTACAAAAATAAGCGCTGTATAGGTACGAGAAAGAAATGTTGCAGCAACCACCATCGCAACAAATGAAAGCATCAGTGGACGGTTCAGTGCAATATGCGCAGCCAAAGTCGGATTAACCACTGCTGAGGATTCCTTGGCTTTGCTCTTTCCAAAGCGATGTAGCTTCAACAGCATGTAGGCCGCCAAGGTAATCAAGGACGCCCAGAAGAAATAACCCAAAATTCCGAGCTCTGAAAATGCTAATACAAAAGAGTTGTGTGCAGTCAGGTGGTGGTAATCGAGGTAATGATCTTTACCTACTCCGAAGACAGGATTGGCGCGCAGCATTTGCAACCCTTGGTACCACGACTCCACCCTCGAATTGGCCGAGTCTTCGTCATAGTTTAGGTCAGAGACTCTTGATGGAGCGAGTGCTATGAATGCTGCGGCAAGTATGGTCAGTAAAAACATTCCCTTGGACAGCTTGCCACTTACCAGAGTCATGGTGAGGAGAACGGCTGCGATTGCGACACCAGCACCGCGCGAATTGGTCAAAATGAGCCCGTACGCAATCAGGCAAAGTGTTGAAAGTCCGATGAGTCGCACGAGAATACCGTTCTTGCCAAATGCAAGGGTTGCGGCTAATGGAAGGCAAAGGGCAAACAGCATTCCAAGGTCATTAGGATCACCAAGAATCCCGATGTAAGTGCTTCTATCTCCTTGAACGACGGCGGCTCCCGTCCAGCCAATTCCGCTTACTGACTGATCAATGCCATGAGCAGCAACGATTGCGGTACATATACAAAGACAAACGAAAAACGCCTTAAATCGACCGGGTGTGTTTACTACAGTGCAGATTAGGATGAACAAAACTACGGTTGGAATGAAATCTGCAAACTCAACAATACCCTGACTCCACCAGCCAGTGGCCGCAACAGAGATCGCTATGGCAAAGCTCAACCCTACTGCAAATACAGTTTCGGCACTAAAAATCCGTTTTCGACTTTGAAAGAAAAGCCACGTCGCTCCGGCCACCGAAAGCAAGGTCACCAAAATAGGGGCACCTTGCAGAGCAGGGATGTACTCCTGCGGTCGCAAAATCAGTGCGACAAGATAAGCCAGGAGAAGGACATAGGTTCCCAAGGTTCAGCCCAAGGTATTCTGACGACGGGCCATGAGCTCCAGAGCCTCTGCTATTCGTGCGAGGGAGACTTCGATCGAGCTGTTTGCTGGAACAGAATTTAAGGAATCTGCCTGCGCGTTTGATGGGGTGCTTTCGCTTTCATTCGTACCGCGGTGCAAAGCAAACTGATGATCGCGGTTGATACCTAACTCGACATTCAATTCATTAAAAATATCTTCCGTGTTTGCAGCGGTGATCTCATTGGAATTCCCAAGAAACGCTGCTAGCAACAGACGGTCGCAAATCGTGTTTATCCGGCGCGGCACTCCGTCCGTGAGTCGGTGAATTGCTTCAATAGCCCCTTTTTGGAATCGAGGATTTTCCTGCCATCCAACCTTGGTTAAGCGGTGCTCGATGTAGGCGCGGGTTTCTGCCTCGTCCAAAGGCCCAAGATGATATGACGCGATGATTCGCTGCTTGAGCTGCCGCATCTCCTGGCGTTGCATCATCTCGCGAAACTCGGGTTGTCCAACGAGAAAGCTCTGAACCAGCGAGTGCGCTTCAATTTGAAAATTTGAAAGCATGCGAAGTTCTTCAACCGCTTGGGCTGTGAGGTTTTGGGCCTCGTCGACGATTAGGAGGGCACGACGTCCTTCGCTATAAAGGGACCGGAAATGGACCTCGAGTCTTCCGAGAATCTGGGTTTTGTCCAGACCTTCAGTGTTGAGGCCAAACGAACTTGCTACAGTACGGACTAGTTCTTGAGCATCAAGCTGCGTACTGACAATTTGTGCGGCGACGATTTTTTGCTGAGGTACTCTTCGAAGGAGATTCCGAACCAGTGTGGTTTTGCCTGCACCAACTTCACCAGTGATGACGATGAATCCTTCCCCTTGATGCAGGCCATACTCAAGATAAGCCAAGGCACGCTTGTGCCCCCTGCTTCCATAAAAGAAGTCGGGGTCGGGAACTAGCTGGAAGGGTTTGCTGGTGAACCCGAAATGCGCTTCATACACTGGGCTTAAAACCTCATATCAAGAGTGCCAAACAAGATTGTTTCATCAGTAGTGGAAACGGTCGGACGTTCGGCATTGAATCTCGTAAACCTGATTCCAGTATTCGCCGACAGATCCTGAGTTAATCGCAAGGTCAGGCCCAAGTCCACGCCATTTGTCACAGACTCGATGTTACTGACGGACGAAAGGAACCGGTCGTACCGGAATGCTGTGTTCAAGGTGGCAGTAGCTCCGAGGCGATAGTTGCCAGTCAAGCGGAAACCGTCACGGTTTAGCTGAGTTGTTGTGAACACTGAAACCTGGGATCCGCCGCTGCGCGCTCCGAAAGAACTGGCTGCGCTCACGTTGAATTCCGAGGTGCGGTCACTGCGGAATGCAGTAAAGGAGAGGCCTCCACGCGGAAGTACATGACCAATCGTAAAGGTCATGGACTTGTCGAACACCACCGCGTCGTTGGTGACCCCAGCGCCTGCCGGAATTCCGAAACCGGATAACAAATTGTTCAAGAGTAATTGCTGAACGACGCTGTTGGTGACCCCAACCGCTCCGGTTCCCCCGAAAATTGATGCAGGATCAACGTTGAAGATTGAACCGGAAAAACTGGTAATGATTCCGCGGTTGTAGCTAAATCCAAATGTCGTATTTGTTAACCTGTAGGTGGCATTTACCGCAGCGTTGTTCCCGTAATACTGGTTTGACACATTGGCCGACATCTTTACGCGGGAGTTTGGTGCCCAGTCGACACTTGCCCCTGGGCCAACGCCACGTGTTGTGCCGTCCCTCGCAACCAATCCATCGACCTGATCGTAGTTAATCGAGGCACCGAGGCGAAGCTCTGGATTAGGGAAGTAGTAGCCGGTAAAGCTTGAGGTATTGCGATCAAGCTGTGTCCCGCCTTCAAACACCCTTCGCTGTGTTGTTCCGGTTGCAGACCAGCCCCAGTTTGGGCCGAAAAGACTACCGCTATTCAAGGTTCCGGTTAGTCGATGATCATCGCGAGCAACCAGCGTCGTCGTTATGTTTGAGTTGGTGTAGGAGTACTCGCCCCGGTATTGAGCGAAGTTGGAGAATTGGCCGCGAACGTAGGGTCGCAGGTTGAACGTCCTAAAGTTAACTGTGTTGGAAAAGCTCGACCCGGGATCGGGTGTTGTAATAGCAAGAGGCGATGCGTTTAAGGTGCCGACTTGTGCTGCACCGGCAAGCCAGAAAAAATCATCGTAAAGCGCGGCGTTAAATGTGCCGTTGAGGGAATGCCTGAGCGCCGTGCTTTCTCCCTCGCCGCCAAACCGATAGAAGTTACGCATGGCGTAACTGACATTCGCCTGAAGCCTTGAAGTATTTGCCGTGGCATTAAAATACGGGGTCACTTCGAGCTGCGTGCCGCTCAAAGCTGGGTCATCGGGGCTTCTCCAAGCCTGCCGCAGTGTGGTCCGAACCCCGGGCAGAAATGTAAGCTCCTGCGAGGTCGGATTCGGGTTCAGGTTCGGGCTTTGCGCAAAGCCCGGAGTTGAAGTGCTGAATCCGAGTACGGTTAGCAGGAGGGCGCTAAATGCCCTTGCCGTAGCCGTACCCGTAGCCGTATCCATAACCGCTTCCCGGCCCCATTTTGCTCTTGTTGAGCAGCAAGCCCACGACTTCGCATTGTTTGATGGTTTCTGTTGCTTCACTCACCGC
>JAIYCW010000059.1 GCA_027487815.1 Burkholderiales bacterium | reverse complement strand
CCGTAAAGCATGCGCTCAGCGACCGCTTTTTTGCCATCCAGCATCAAAACGTTGACGAACTTGGCAAGGTCTACGCTGTTGTACAGGGGATCAGGAAGAATATCTCTTTTGGGGACTTCGCGACGACGTGGCATAACACACCTCTAAGACTGTTTCAGCTGAGATCACCACCACTGGCATCTCGGGAGGTCCGACTGGGCTTGCAGGCGCAAACCCGGGCACTCCGCTTACTTGACGGGGTGACGCTTCGCTTGAAGAGCCATCCCGCCCTGGTTAGGTGCCTTGCGGCACCGGAAAAAATACTGCTGGAAATACTGCTAAAGCTAGGCTTTCGCCAGGATTAGGCCTTCTTGGGGCGCTTGGCACCATACTTGGAGCGCGACTGCTTGCGGTCTTTCACGCCCTGCAGATCCAGCGAACCGCGCACGATGTGGTAACGCACACCTGGCAAATCCTTTACACGGCCACCGCGAATCAGCACGACCGAGTGCTCTTGCAGATTGTGGCCTTCGCCGCCGATATAGCTAATCACTTCAAAGCCGTTGGTCAAGCGCACCTTGGCGACTTTACGCAGGGCGGAGTTCGGCTTCTTGGGAGTCGTGGTGTACACACGGGTGCACACGCCACGACGCTGCGGGCTATTTTGCAGCGCGGGGCTCTTGCTCTTGATGATCTCAGTCTCACGACCGAACTTCACCAATTGGTTTACTGTAGGCATTTCGCCAGTCCTTCAGTTATTTTGGACGAGCGCCGACGAACGATTGCGTCAGCGATTCACGGAAAGCCCGCGAGTATATAAGACTTTAGGGGGAGCTGGCAAGCAGCTCGGTGCGCAGCCCACTGAACTGCAGGAAATCATGATCGAAGGTCAGCAGGGTGGCGTTGTGCTCGATGGCATAAGCCGCCAGATGCGCATCCGAGCTTAACCCGCCGCCCCGGCCTGCTCCCAGCAATAAGCGCCCTACAATCCCGAGATGCCTTGCGGTGGCATCAAGCTGGCGGGCTGAGGGCAGATTGACCCAATAATCGACGACAGATAAAGCAGCATCCACCGCAAGTGGGCGCGCAAGTATGCCGGTTCGGGTGGTGAGGCGCAGAAAACCAATGAGCACCGCCATCGGCAGCCCCACCACATCGGTGGAAAACGCCTGCGCCAAACGGCTATGTGCCAGCGCATGCTGCGGCACAGAGGCATTGGTGGCATAGAGCAATACATTCAGATCAGGAATGATCACGCGGGCAAGCCTCCTGCCGCCGCATCCCCGCCCCCTATTTGCTTGGCATCATCCAACTCTTGCGACAAAGCCAGCGCCTTCACCAAATCAACCCGCGCTAGCCCCATATCAAACACTGGCGCGGCATACACCGGCGCTGAGCCATCGCGCACCTCCAGCCCGCGGCGCAGCGCATCATTCACCACCTGGCGATACGGGACATCAAGCGCCCGAGCTTGATCCAACATTTGGCGTTGCAAGTCGTCATCTACTGTGAGGGTTGTTCGCATGGCATCAAAGCATCAAATAGCAAGACATCATGATGCCTAAATTAGCTTCGAGGGTCAAGCTTTCAGTCGGGCCTGCCTCAAAGTTGACTACTTAAGGCAGCCGCTGCCTCGATCACCGGGTCTGCCAGGCGCGGCTGGTATCGGGATTCCGGAATGGTGAGGGTGAGGGCCCCGAGCAGCTCATGATTATGGTTCCAGACTGGTGCCGAGATCCCGGCCAGCCCGGGGGTACGGTCGCCAATCAGTGCCACAAACCCGTCTTTGCGAATCCGGTCATAGAGTTCGCCCGGGGTTCCGGAGAACGCCAGCAACACGCGCCCGCCTGAGCCTCGATCCAACGGCAGCACATCGCCCACACGCACATGATCTCGGATGGCCTGGGTGCAGTCCACGCGAAACAGGCACACCCGCTGTTCGCCTTGCCGGATATGAAATGCAACGCTCTCATTCACCTGCTTCACCAGAGCCTGCATCACCGGAGTAATCACCGCTTCAAGGCTGAACGAGGCGGTGTAAATCGCAGCCAGGCGCACGGTTTGCGGCCCCAAAGCCCAGAGGCCCTCGGAGGTTTTGCGCATCAATCCGGCATGCGACAGGGAGGCCAGCAGGCGCAACACCGTACTTTTGTAGAGCCGCGTGCGGGTGGCCAACTCCGTCACGCTTAATGCGCGATCGGCTCGCTGAAACGCGCTTAACAGGCTGAGGGCCCGGTCCACTGCGGCCACACCACCAGGCGCACTCTGATTATCGGAAACAGATGGGCTGGATGGTTTTCTTGGCATGGCGGCTCACAAAATGATCTTGACCTCAATCGAACAGTCTTATAAATTGTTCTTTCTCGCGGAATTAAGTTCTATCTTATAGAACACTTCAATCATTGCCAAGCCCTTGAAAAGCTTTAACGTCAACATCAGCGAAGTCGGACCCCGGGATGGGCTGCAAAGCATCCACACCATCATGCCGACCCCCTATAAACTCCTCTGGATCAGCCGACTCCATGAAGCCGGGGTGCGCGAGATCGAAGTGGGGTCATTTGTGCCGGCATCCCTCCTTCCGCAGCTGGCCGACACCGCCGAGGTGGTGCGTCATGCCATCAGCCTGAATGGGCTCACGGTGATGGCCTTGGTGCCCAATCTCAAAGGGGCGCAGGCCGCTATCGAAGCCGGGGTGCACAGGATCACCATTCCGGTTTCAGCGAGTGAAGCGCATAGCCTGGCCAATTTGCGCCGCACCCGGCAGGCGATGGTGGCGCAGGTCCGAGAAATGGTTGCGCTTCGCAATACGCTCGCCCCACACGTGGGCGTTGAGGTCGGTGTGTCCACTGCGTTTGGTTGCACCTTGCAAGGCCTAGTGCCAGAAGATGATGTGGTGCGGCTCGCCGCGGATCTTGCCGAAGCGGGCGTGGATGAGATCGGCTTATCCGACACCACCGGAATGGCCAACCCGGCGCAGGTGCGGCGATTGTTTCGTCAGCTGCGCGAGGTGATTGGCGCAAAAGCCGGGGCAGCCCATATGCACAACACCCGGGGCCTGGGTCTGGCCAACTGCCTGGCGGCTTGGGACGAAGGCGTGCGCACCTTTGACAGCTCCATGGGTGGCCTGGGCGGCTGCCCGTTTGCGCCCGGGGCCTCGGGCAATGTGGTCACGGAGGATTTGGTGTTCATGTTTGAAGCGATGGGTCAGGATACCGGCATTGATCTGGAGAAGTTGCTGCTTGCCCGCGAAGCCTTACACGCTGCCCTGCCCAATGAGCCGGTGTATGGCATGACACCTGAAGCCGGGCTCACCAAAGGCTTTGTGTATGCCGATGGCCGCGCACCCCGCGCACTCAGTGGTAGTGCCTCTCATGGCTGAGTCATTCAAGCGCAGCGGCTTACCGCTGGAAGGCGTGCGGGTGGTGGAGTTCACCCATATGGTGATGGGGCCCACCTGCGGCTTGATCCTGGCTGATCTCGGCGCGCAAGTCATCAAGGTAGAGCCGTTGGCTGGCGATCAGACGCGCAGGCTGCAGGGCTCAGGCGCTGGATTTTTTGCTGCGTTTAATCGCAACAAACAAAGCCTCGCTATCGACGTTAAAAGTGCTGAGGGGCTGGAGATCGTCCTCAAGCTCGTGGCCACCGCCGATATCGTGAGCGAGAATTTCAAGTCGGGCGCGCTGGTGAAAATGGGCCTTGGCTATGAGCAACTGGCAAAGCAGCATCCGCGGCTGATCTATGTGTCGCACAAGGGATTTTTGCCCGGCCCCTATGAGCACCGCACAGCGCTCGATGAGGTGGTGCAAATGATGGGCGGGCTGGCCTACATGACCGGCCCCGAAGGCCAGCCCCTGCGCGCGGGCACCAGTGTGAATGACATCATGGGTGGCATGTTTGGAGCAATTGGCGCGCTCGCAGCCCTTGAGCAGAGGCGTCAGACCGGGCGCGGGCAAGAGGTAAAAAGCGCGCTCTTTGAAAACAATGTGCTGCTGATGGCGCAGCACATGATGCAATACGCCGTCACTGGCCGGGCCGCCGCACCGATGCCTTCGCGCATCAGCGCCTGGGCGGTTTACGATGTGTTCACAGTCAAAGACGACGAGCGGATTTTCCTGGCTGCGGTGAGTGATACGCAATGGCAGTTGATGTGTACCGAGTTCGGGTTTGAAGACCTGAAATCAGACGCAAGGCTCACCAGCAACAACGATCGTGTGAACGCGCGCGAGTGGATGATTCCGATGCTGCGCGAGCGCTTTGCGCAATTTTCCGCAACAAATCTCGCCGCGCGATTTGAGAAGAACGGGCTGCCCTTTGCGCCCATCGCCAAACCGCAGGACCTGCTTGACGACTCGCACCTGATCGCCTCGGGTGGGCTGAGCCCTATGCACGTGCCGGCAGATGCCAGCAGCGCAGGCCGCGATTTTTCTTCGCCTGCCGTGCTTCTGCCATTGAGTCTCGACGGGCAGCGCCTGCCAGTGCGCTCTGGCCCTCCGAGCCTCGGCGAAGGCAGCATTCCGATACTGCACGAGTTGGGCTATGACGATGAAGCCATTGGCCAGCTCATTGAGAAAAAGATTATCCTTGCCCAAGTCAGCGATTCGGCAACTACAAAAACCAATTAAATCCATGGAGGAAAGACAATGACTATCAAGCGACGCGACTTCATTGCAGCACCATTGAGCCTAGGCGCACTGGGCCTCATGCCTGCAGCGTCTTGGGCGCAAGCCAAAGCCCTGTTCGACACAATCAACATGTTTATTCCAGCAGCGCCTGGTGGCGGCTGGGACAGCACCGGGCGTGCGATTGAATCGGCTTGCACCACAGCTGGATTGGTGGGTTCGTTCAGGTTTGAAAACGTAGGCGGCGCGGGCGGCATGGTGGGCTTGCCCCGCTTTGTGAATCAACGCAAGGGCCAGCCAAATTCACTGATGGTGGGCGGCTCGGTGATGGTGGGCGCGGGGATCACCAACAAGAGCCCGGTCACCATGAAAGATGTCACGCCGATTGCGCGGCTCACCGAAGAGGCTGGTGTGGTGGTGGTGCCCACGAGCGGCAAGATCCAATCCTGGAAAGATTTTGAGGCCGCAATCAAGGCCAAGCCCAACGCGGTCTCGGTGGCCGGTGGCTCAGCAGGCGGCACGGATCACCAGCTTCTTGGCTTGCTGCTCAAGGCCTTGGGCAAAAATCCGCGTGAGGCGGCTTATGTAGCGTTTGCTGGTGGCGGCCCGGCCACTGCAGCGATCATCGGCGGCCAGGTGGTAGCAGGCATTTCCGGCTATTCCGAATTCGAGGCGCAGATCAAGGATGGCAAGATGAAGCCGCTCGCTGTCTCGGGCAACCGGCGAATCCCTGGCGTTGATGTGCCCACGCTGACTGAACTGGGTGTGAACGTCACCCTGGCCAACTGGCGCGGAGTATTCGCACCTCCAGGGCTCAATGATGCGCAGCGCGATAAGTTGATCGATCTGGTCAGCAAGATGGTCACCACGCCCGATTGGGCCAAAACCCTGGCCACCCGGCGCTGGACCGATGTGTTCATGACCGAGCAGCCCTTCAAGCGGCAGATCGCCAAGGACATCGCGGATACCGAAGCGGTGCTCAAGGATATGGGCCTCGCTTAAATCGAAGGGCGATAGCCATGACCACCCCCCGTTTTGCAGCCTGCCTGACGCTGATCTGTCTGCTTGGCATCTGGCAGGTGTTCGCGATTCCACCCTCGCCGATGTTTGCGGTGGTTGGAGCTACCCTGATTCCCGCAGTGGTAGTTACGCTGCTATGCGTTTGCACAGCGTTCTACCTGATCAGCGTTTACAGGGGCAGCGCTCCTGATGTGGCGCAGTCTGATGAGGAAAAGGCGCTGCCGGGCTCCACGACTCGAGTGGTGAGTTTTTTGTCTGCTGGCGTGATCTTTATTCTGGGCATCAAAACGCTGGGCTTTGTGATCACCGGCGCTTTGGCGGGCATGGGTATCGCACGCGCCTTTGATGCACCACTGGGCCCCAAATCTGCCGCGATCTGTTTGGCGATTGCCGGGTTTTTCTGGGTGCTGTTTGATCTGATTCTGTCGGTTGATCTGGGCCCGTTACTGCCCTTGCTTTCCAAAACCAACTAGGGGCGGTCATGTCCTCATTTGATGCATTAATGGCCGGCTTTGCCATGGCGATGGATCCCACGATCCTCTTTTATGGCTTCCTCGGCTGCTTTGTCGGCACCCTCGTGGGCGTGCTGCCCGGCATCGGGCCTGCGCTCACGATTGCACTTCTCTTGCCACTCACTTTCAAAGTGCCCGCAGTCGGGATGTTTGTGCTTTTTGGCGGCGTGTATTACGGCGCCATGTATGGCGGCTCAACCACCTCGATCTTGCTCAACACACCCGGAGAGTCGGCCACGCTGATGACGGCGCTTGAGGGCAACAAAATGGCCCGCAAAGGGCGCGCGGGCGCAGCGCTCGCCACAGCCGCCATAGGCAGTTTTGTAGCGGGCACGATCGCGACACTTGCGCTCACCTTTTTCGCGCCACTGGTGGTGGATGCCGCGCTTGCCTTCGGCCCCGCGGAGTATTTCAGCTTAATGGTGCTTTCGCTGGTCGCCGTGACTGCAGTGTTGGGAAGCTCCCTGCTGCGGGGGCTGATCAGTCTGTTGGCGGGGCTGCTGTTTGGCTTGACGGGCGTTGACCTGCAAAGCGGGCAGCCGCGCTTCACCTTCGGGCAGGTGGAGTTGCTGGACGGCATTGAAGTCGTGATCGCGGTGGTCGGATTATTCGCAGTCGG
>JAIYCW010000032.1 GCA_027487815.1 Burkholderiales bacterium | reverse complement strand
GGCCACCGAGATCTAGGCTCTTTCCCTAGACGCCGCTCTCCCGAGCTGCTGGCCCTGGTGCTCGATCAGGGCGCAGGAGCTCACAGGACCTGCGTGCCCCGCAAACTTCAGCAGGCAGGTGCCGTCCTCGGCCCACAGGCGCGCGGTGTGGTCGACAGAGCCGGTGAGCAGGCGCAGCTGGCCCTGGTGCTCGATCAGCGCGCAGGAGGTCACCGCGTATATGTGCCCCTCCAACACCTGCAGGCAGGTGCCATCCTCCGCCCACAGGCGCGCGGTCTTGTCGTCAGAGCCGGTGAGCAGGCGCAGCTGGCCCTGGTGCTCGATCAGGGCGCAGGAGCTCACAGAGCCAGTGTGCCCCAACGAGGACAGAACTTCCAGGGCTGGAGTGTTTGCGGAACCTGCCGCTGGCAATGCCGGGCTGCGAAATCGCCGGATCGCACCATCCAACGGTAGGGGTCCGGCTGCCGGGGCGCCTACCAAGGCTAAGTGGCCGCCAATCACCGCACAGTGCGTCCGGCAGCCCTGGGCCTCGATCTGCCCAAACTGCGTCTCATTGATTTTGGTAAAGCTCAGGTCAGCGTCGCGCACCCGCAGCCTTGTCCCCGTCACCCGATAGAGTTCAGAGCTGCGCAGATCTGCCCGATCCACAGTGAGTTGCCCCAGGGCACAGTCATGCCAGCGACTGCCCGCTAACTTGGCATCGGTGGCATTGATTTCCTGCAGCTCGGCGTGGGCCAAGGAAAAGCCCGGCAGCGTCATCCCTTGCAGGTTCAGCGTGCGCACCTGTTGCCAGGCCTGGGGGTTGCGGCGATAGATGTTCAGCAGACAGCGTTTAAGTGGCGTCGAACCCGCACTTGCCAGGGTCTGAGCCATATATTGCCCCGCAGCGCTGGCGTCATAACTCGAAGGATTGTTAGCGTGGCACTGCCCCACAAAGGCTTCGATTTCCGGGCTCAACGTGACGTCCCAGTCCTGCGCCGTGTGTTGCTGCAGCGCCCGGTAGAGCCTGCGCGCCACAAAAAACTCCTGCAGCGACGTGTGGGAAAACTGAAACCCACTGGCTCCCGGTCGCGTGAGCAGCGTCGAGGTGCGAAGATCTTCCATGAGCACCGCAATGACACTCGCATTGCTTTGCCCGGCGGGGGCCTCATAGGTTTTGGCGCGGACAGCATCGCTGTAAATCCAGCTCTTGAACCACGTCTGCAGGGCATCCCATGCAATACGCCGCTCCCCACGCCCCCAGAGCATTAAGGACAGATCCTCGAGCAATGGCATTTTGTCCTCTGGCAGGATGCGGTGTTTGCCTTCATCGCGCCGAATCCAGGCCGCCACCATGTGCTCATAGATCGAGGCGGCGTTGATGTATCTATCGCCTGCAAAGAGCTCCCCGATCGGGCGGCCTTGCAGTAAATCGACCATGCTCTTTAAGCCAATCGGGCGCTGGACGATGTCATAGAGGTTATGCACGCGCTTGATATCAGCCAGCGTCACCTGGGCATCCAACCCGGGGGCGTGTTTGCCGAGGTAGTCCAGGATCAGGGTGTCGTCAAAGGGCAGCAATTCCCAGATGCGCGTCTCAGCCCCGCGGTGGCCGGTCTTGTGTTGCACGCGGATCGCCTGAAACTGGTCCTGCGCGGTCTTAAAGTAGTGGCTGCGGCAGGTCAAAAGCACCTTGCCAGCGTTTGTGTTCAAGGCAGGATCACCGCCTAGGTCAGTGGGCCAATACTGCACAGGCAAAATCTCAAGCAAGCGGCGAATGAAATTCACGCCCCAGTCGGGGGTTCGGTGGGCAAGTATTTCATCGAGCCCGTCGAAAATCACCAAGGCCTGGTGATGGCGCACGAGGTCAATCACCTCCTGCGCCGTTTGAGCGGTTTCGCCTGCGGCCCGGGTTTGCTCGAGCAAGCGGGTGAGGATGTCTTCCAGCGAGGGCACGCTTGCATCGCGCACCAACGCGTTGTGTTCCCCCATGGCGCTAAAGAAGTCAAAGTAAATCGGCAGGGGCGCCTTCGCATCGCCCGTGTGGCGCTGGTGGATCAGGTGCTTGGCCAGCAGCTGTGTGTTCCAGCTTTTGCCGGTCCCAAACTCACCGAAAAGTGCTCCGAATGGCTCGGCTTTTGGCCCAGTGTCCTTAGCCCAGAGCTCCAGGAGTTCCTGCACGGCTTGGGGCTGGACCGTGGAGACCGCGTCCGCTTGGGCATTGTCTGCTGTGTCCAGTGGTTGCGCGCTGCCTTCCTGGGCCCGCCGGTCCGTGCGCGGCTGAGCGTCATCCATTCGCTTGCCACGCGTTGGCACGTTGCGGTGATCGTGCGCTTCGTGGGCGCGATGCGAGTGCAGTTGCCCTTTGGAGGGTGGGCTCGGTGCAGGAGGCTGCGGGGGATTGCCCGAATTTGAACCGTGGCCACCCTTAAAGTTTGGGTCAAACGGCTCGAGCCTGGCCAAGATTTCATCGATCAGCTTTTCGACAAATGCGCCCTGGAGCTCGGGCGTGTCGCACTGGCTCCAGGTGTACATCCTTTCCCCCCCCGTCGTCGGGTCAGGTCTGCGAAGATGCCCGTACTGCGGCTGCACGCCTGCCTGGTCGCGGCACATCACTCCAAGATCGTGTCTTCTCGCGTCCACCGATTCGACAAAGACCGTATAGAACGGTTTAAGCGGCGGGCCGGCTTGGGCATCAGACATGCGACGAAACCGCGGCCATTCGTGCTGCTGAATATAGGGCGAGGCGCATGCCATGGGCGAGATCATCACCAACCCCATCACACAGCGGTCAATCGCTTTTTGGATCTCGGTGTCGTCTTCCATGCCCCCTCGAATTTTGTGGAAGGTCCACAGTGTGATGCGTGAAGCCAGGGGGTGAGTCCGGGCGCGCAAGCGCTTTTGGAACAGGCTGATCAGGCGATGCACGAGGACACCGTCGTCCGCAGCGTAGGAGACAAAGAGCTCTAACGTGGGTGGTGCTGCCAAGGCGGGCACCGATCGGCTGCTCGACACGGTTGCCGCGCTGCGCAGCGTCGCGTCCGAGGGTGCTAGCGGCAAAACGCCCGTGAGCTCAAGCCAAAAGCGCTGCAGGCTGGGCTTGCGCTCGGGGCTGGAGATGAGCCGCAGCTGGTAGCCCAGTGCCAGGCCGTCAGCAGCCACCATGGCCTCGCGCAGCTCCAGCACGCGGTTGTTGGCGGTTGGGGTGCCGAGCCCCGCGAACACATCCGAAAGTAGGCGTTCCCGCAGGATTTCGCCGGTGGCGCTGTCCGCCAAACAATGCGCCAGGGCGGTCAGGTAGCCCTTTTGGCTGGGCGACAGCGACGTTGCGTGCTCAGCGAAGTGCTTCAGCGCAACCCGGGCTGCGAATGAGTCGAGCTTGCGAGGACTTTCCACCGGAGGCTCCAAGAAGTGACATTAGCCCATCATAATCACAATACAGTCACTATTCAACAATAGGCCGCGGTTTTCTCCGCCCTCGGTCGCATTGGTCCGGTGGATTAATAGCTCTTTGCGAATCGGTACTGGCTGTACCACGGGGGCAGCCGATCGAGTGGGGGTTTGTTCGAGGATGCCTGAGCCGCCAACCGCAATTGGTACAAATTGAACCCGTGGCTCGGAAAGTCGGTCAGGTCGGGCGAAGCAGCGGCGATAGGTCTGGCCATGGGCTTGCAGGCGCCGACTTTGATCGGTCGGCGGATGGGTCGCTCGGTGGCGATGGCGCACAAGCTTAGGGTTGTCGGCACTCTGGGAATTTTGTTAATGGCAAAGGAGCGCAGGCTGATCCGGGCAGTTAGGCCTTTGATTGACGCACTAGGCGTTGCTGGCTTTTGCGTTGCACCGGCATGAGCGTCAGAGGTGCTGCGCCGCGCCCGAGAAGAGTGTTCAGAATCGTGCAGAGCAGTGAGGTGAACAAATACTAAATGTGGCTTGGACATTGATTAATGTGTCTTTATATATGTAAAATGTGTCCATAAAGCACATTGGAGGCCGCTGATGTCTACTTTTTTGGATCTTCTTCAAGAGTCAAATCCGTCGTTCGCGAGGCTTACGAAACCGAATCAAGAAAAGCTGCGCCGGCTGGAAACGGTCTTTGCCGAGACCTCCGCCTGTTCGTTGGCAGATCTGTTTGCGATCCTGGCCCCCCGACTTCAACCTAAAAGCTTCAAGACCAGCCTTCAAAGGCTGAAAGAGCTTGTCGCGGATTTCACAACCAATCGTTGGCAGTTGGCATACGCGCCTGAGACCGATCTGGTCACGTTGGGCCTGGCGCCCACGCTTGGACCTGCCGAGCAACTGGCGGCCAGTTCCTTGACGCTCGATACCCGCCAATCCGTGCGCCCAAGGGCTAAAGCGCCGCCAGCGCGCACCGTGTTTTTGTCGCTGGCTCACGAGCAAGAACCGCTACAAGAAGCCCACCTCGCACGCATCATCAGCCTTGTGTGCGCTCGCACAATGTTGCTGTCGCGTCAGCACCCCAGCCTGTCCGATGTCACGCTGTTTGCCGACGGGCAAATTGCAGCGCATGACCGGTGCATCACCGCTCGGGTGTCCGATGAACTGCAGAACACCGATGTTGTCGTGGCGTTTCTGTGGCCGCGGTATATGGATCGCGCAACGGACAAGGACACCGGTTTGAATGTGATCCGCGATGAGGAATTGCCATTCATTCAAAGCCACCCGGATCGCTCGATTTTGGTGGCGTACGGGTCGTTGACGGGTTTGGACGGGCTGCGCCGCCACTTGTTTGGGGACAAACCAGTGGCCCTATACAACTCGCCTGTCCGGCATGCACGAGATGAGGAAGCGATCGACAAATGGGTCAACGCGGTAGCTGCGGCCATTATTGCCGCTTTGCTGGCCCGCCCGCCCTTATTGCCGGTGCGCGCAACACCTGGGCGACCTGGCAAGAACGCAGTTATTGGTCGGCCCAATGGCAGCGCAAGCCTGCCCAAAGTACCCAACAACAACCAGCACAACCGGGGACTTGATCAGGAGGCGGAGCGACTCGCGCAAAAGTTTGAAGACGCGCGAGTTCCGCCGCTGGCTAAAGCGGGGGACTTTAGCCGCGCAGAAGGCGCAACCGGCATGGATCTTTTGGAGGCGCTCAAGGACTGGGTACACGACCCCAAAGCAGCTCCGTTTTGTGCGGTGTTAGGGGAAACGGGTCAAGGCAAAACCACGGCCATGCAGATGTTTGCAAGGCGTTTGCTGGATGAACGCGCGCGCGCCGCAAAACGGAATCCCGACAAGCCCCTGACGGGCTGTCTACCGATCTATGTCGACTTGCGAAAGTACCAGTATTCGCCCGATGACAAGGTAGAAGACTTACTCAAGAAGGTGTTGGTGTTTGCCGGCAAAGTCGGTGATGAAGTCGAGGCGGGGTTTGCCGAGTTGATCAAGGCGCTTCATCGCGGCGAGCTTTGCGTCATCTTTGATGGGCTCGATGAGCGCACGGTGGGTATGACGCGCGAGGAGGCCCAGCGATTCATCGCGCAGCTTTGGCGCATTTTTCCGCAAGAGCAACTTGCCGCGTGGCGCTCGTACTATCAGCTTCGGGCCAATCTTAAGGACTCCGGCAAGGAGCCCAAGCCGCCTGCGCCGATGGGCAAGATGCTGCTGACGTGCAGAACCCACTACTTCCGCACCTTGTCTGAACTGTATGCCACTCTTCTAGACGGCACTCGCGGCGATACGCAGCGCGAAGACTTCAAGCTTTACCACCTTCTGCCATTCAGCGAAGAACAGATTCGGCAATACTTGAAGGCGCGCCTACCTCTTCGTGATCCGGATCGGGTGATGGCGCTCTTTTGTAGAGTTCACAAATTACGCGAACTTGTTGAGAGACCACTTCTGCTGCGGATGATCACCGATCGCATTGATGTGATCGAACGAATCAGTGCAACGACGGGAAAACCCGTCCTGACCGTTGACATTTACAAGGATATCGTCAGTGACTGGCTGATGCGGGACAACCCCAAGCACAAGATCAGCGCCCCGTACAAGCCACAATTGATGGAGAGCCTGGCCTGTGAGCTTTGGCAAAAGCGTTCGCGCTCGATGTCTGCCGAGAAGCTGGATGAATGGTTGGATCAGTTCCTGTTTGATCGACCGCATATTCGCGCGGCACACGACAAAGTGACCCAAGAGTTGCTTAAGGAGGATCTGCGAACGGCAACGTTTATCGTACACGGAGTCGGCGCCCATGGAACGGAAAGTCAGTACAGTTTTGCCCACACTTCCTTCTTGGAATACTTTCTGGCCCAGGCGCTTTGGCGCCAGATGCTCAAGGGCAAGCTAGATAACACGCTCTTCAAGTCAGTCGCACCATCTATCGAGACAGCGCAGTTTTTGGCCGAATTGCGAGTTAACGCCGATGAGGACGATGGCTCGACCTTCGATGAGACGCTTGCTGCATTGCTGGCGCAAGTGCGGACCGTGCGCAATGTCTGGTTGTTTGGCGTTTTCTTGCGGCTAGTGAAGTTTGGTTGCGCTCCTGCGCTACCTGCGTTGAATCTGGAAGGTGCGGACCTTAGTGGCTGGACGATTGAAGGTCCGCAACATTGCGCGTTGCGTTTGCCTTGTGCACAGTTCAGGAATGCAACGTTGTCCCATAGCAAATGGACGAACGTGGATCTCACGGGAGCAGACCTGCGAGGCGTTAATGCAGACTCTGCGATGCTGGATGAAGTGAACCTGAATGGTGCCAAGACTGACGGCACCACGATGATGAAGTATCTATCGTGGCGCCACTCTGCAATGAAGCGGCCCGCCTGGATGTTGGCTGAGGCGGAATTTGCTATTACGACGGATCAGTTGCTAAAGGCCGAGCCCACGTTCAACCGGATGCATGAAGGTCATACCGAGGTAGTGGGTTGCGTGAGCCTGAGCGCCGACGGCCAGTGGGTGGCCTCTGGCTCATGGGACAAGACGGTGAAGATCTGGGATCGCGCAACGGGTGGATGCGTGCAGACGCTGAAAGGTCATGCCGAGGCAGTGCAGCGGGTGAGCCTGAGCGCCGACGGCCACTGGG
>JAIYCW010000079.1 GCA_027487815.1 Burkholderiales bacterium | reverse complement strand
TTGGTGGTGACTGCCCTGGGTAGCCCGAAGCCTGTGATCGAGGTGGTACACAGCTATGGCGGCAAGGTGATTGCAGATGTGATCAATCTGACGCTGGCTCGCAAGGCGGTGGCTGCGGGGGCTGATGGGTTGGCTTGCGTATCGGCTGGAGCAGGAGGACACACCGGGTTTCTATCGCCGTTTGCTTTTGTGAGTGCTGTGCGTGAATTTTTTGATGGCCTTGTGATTGTTGGTGGTGGCATTAGCGATGGCTGGGGTGTGGCCGGTGCGGTGGCGGCAGGCGCAGACATGGTCTATATGGGTACGCGCTTTATTGCCACGCTCGAGAGCCAGGCGCAGCAGGCCTACAAAGCGATGCTCGTGCAAAGCACAGTCGATGATCTGATTGTGAGTGCGGGCATCACTGGCACGCCGGCCATTTGGCTCAAGCCCTCATTGCGCGACAACGGATTGGATCCGGACAACCTGCCCCCAGTGCCTGCACGCAGTTATGACAGCAATTCCACGATTGCCTCCAAGCGCTGGAAAGATGTGTGGGCAGCGGGCCAGGGCGTGGGATCAATTAAGGCGATTGAATCAGTTGCAGTGATTGTGGATCGACTCGAACAGGAATACGCCGCAGCGCGAGGAAGGCTTTTGGCATGAGCAGACCGGTTTATATTCTTGGTGGTCATCAGACCGATTTTTCTCGCGCCTGGGCAAGGCAAGGGCTTGATATCTCGGACATGATCCGCGAGTCCAGCCTCGGGGCGCTTGAAGCTGCGCGGCTGGAGTGTGCTGATGTGCAGAGCATTCATGTGGGTAATGCGTTTGCCGAGTTGCAGCGCCAGCAGGCGCACTTGGGAGCTATGGTGGCTCAGGTGATTCCAGAGCTCTGGGGTGTGCCTGCGATGCGTCATGAGGGCGCGTGTGCTTCATCATCGCTGGCGGTGTTGGCTGCGATGGCCGAGATTGAGGCGGGGCGCTATGACTGCGTGCTCGTGATCGGGGCCGAGGAGTTCAAGAACACCGCTGGAGATATTGCTTCGGTGAATCAGAATGCGGCGGCTTGGCAGGGGCGCGAAGGCATTGAGTGCAAGTTCATGTGGCCAGCTGCGTTTGGCCGCATTGCACAAGCCTATGACGAGCGCTATGGGCTGGATCGCCGCTATCTCAATCGGATTGCCGAATTGAACTATGCCAATGCGCGGCGCAATCCCCTGGCGCAAACCCGCAAGTGGCAGTTTGATGCGCTGAGCTTCACCGATGATGATCAAGCCAATCCGATCATTGAGCCTGGCACCCGCCGCCAGGATTGTGGGCAAATTACCGATGGTGCTTGTGCGGTGGTGCTGGCTTCGGAGGCGTTTGCCAAAGCCCATCTTGCCCGGCATCACGATCAATCGGATCAAGCGATGGCAAGGCTGCCTCGCATTAGCGGATGGGGTCACACCACCGCGGGCCTTCGCTTACTCGATAAGCTGGAGCGAGGGCGTGATCAGGCGTTTATGTTTCCGCATGTGCGCAAGGGCATTGAGGATGCCTGGAAGCGTGCAGGGATTGCCGGGCATCAGGATCTGAGTGGCATCGAAACGCATGATTGCTTCACCTCCACCGAGTATGTGGCGATTGATCATTTTGGGCTCACTGCGCCGGGGCAAAGCTGGCAGGCGGTGGAGAGCGGAATGATTGAAGCGGATGGCGCTTGCCCGATCAACATGAGTGGCGGCTTGATTGGCTGCGGGCATCCGGTAGGCGCCACCGGCACGCGCATGCTGCTTGACGCAGCGAGGCAGGTTAGCGGTCAGGCCGGTGAGTGCCAGATTGATGGTGCCAGGCGCATGCAAACGCTTAACATCGGTGGCTCACTCTCAACGGTGGTGAGCTTTGTGGTGGAGCGGGGCTAGGGAGCTGGCTGAGTGCAATCAAAGCGCATCAAACCAGCGGACAGATACCAACTCGCCCGCTTTCACCGGGCCTTGTGACTCCTCAAGCACGATAAACGCATTGGCTTGGGTCATTGAGCTGAGTTGGCCTGAGCCTTGTGTCGAGGAAGGCTCAGCGATAAGTTCGCCTTCGCGATTCACGCTCACGAATGCGCGAATCACCTCGACCCGGCCTGGCGCTTTAGCGAGGGGCGTTGAGCAGCGTGCGGCACTCGCGATGCGCGGAGTTAAGGTTTGGCCTTGTAGAACAGCAAGGGCATCGTTGACCAATAATTCAAACACCACGGCCGCCGCCACTGGATTGCCGGGCAGTCCAAAGAACTGCGCGCCAGTGGATGCAAATTGGCCTTGGGCAAATGGCCTTCCCGGCTTGAGTGCAAGCTGATAGCTGGCGAGTTTGCCAAGCGAGGTGAAGGCTTGGGCAATGTAGTCCGCATCGCCATGTGATGCGCCGCCTGAGGACATCACCACGTCGGCGAGTTCGCTTGCGCGTGCAAGCGCTGCTTGCATGGCGGAAGGCTCATCAGGAACAATGCCGAGATCGATAGCCTCATAGCCTTGCGCAGCAATCAGCCCGAGCAGCATCGGTCGGTTGCTGTCGTAGCGCACGCCTTGGGCGCGATATGCGGTGTTGGCATCGGCGATCTCAGAACCGGTTGAGATCACTGCCACTCGTAGCTTCTTCATCACCTCAAGGTGCGAGATACCCAGGGATGCGGCTAGGCCCAGGCAATAGGCGTCGAGCTTGCGACCCGCCTGGAGTACTTCGGACCCAGCCCGAATATCTTCACCCTGGCGCCGAATGTTCTGGCCGGGTGTGCAGGGGCCGGGCCTGAGTCTGACTTGATCACCCTCAAGCGCCGTGTGCTCAAGCATGATCACTGCATCCGCACCCGGCGGTATGGGTGCCCCGGTCATGATGCGAATGCATTGACCCGGTAAAAGCGGTGTCATGGGCTGGGCTGGGCCCGCTAGTTGAAGGGCCACGAGTTGCAAGGTGGTGAGCTGTCCGGCGCTGATGTCATCCGCAATCAGCGCGTAACCATCAACAGCAGAGTTATCGCAAGGTGGCACATCGAGTTGTGCGACCAGAGGGTGAGCCAACACTCGGCCTAGAGCAAGCTCAAGGCCGAGGAGCTCGATCGGGGAGGCTGGCTTTAGTGAAGTAACGAGGTGTAGGTGGAGCTCGGCGACACTCTTCGGTTCATGCATCTGCATTCACTTGCCCCGCCCAATCAAGCGTACTGCGCCAGCACGCCCTTCATCTTTTGCAGTGCCTTGACTTCGATCTGGCGAATCCGCTCGGCCGATACGCCGTATTCAGCAGCCAGATCGTGCAGGGTGAGCGAGCCACCTTCGGCGTCATCACGCAACCAGCGGGTTTCGACGATGCGGCGGCTGCGAGCATCAAGCGATTCCAAGGCTTTCTCAATGCCCGGGCCGTG
>JAIYCW010000044.1 GCA_027487815.1 Burkholderiales bacterium | reverse complement strand
TACAACCCGAAGGCCTTCTTCACACACGCGGCATTGCTGGATCAGGGTTGCCCCCATTGTCCAAAATTCCCCACTGCTGCCTCCCGTAGGAGTCTGGGCCGTGTCTCAGTCCCAGTGTGCCTGATCGTCCTCTCAGACCAGGTAACGATCGCAGGCTTGGTAGGCTTTTACCCTACCAACTACCTAATCGTATATCGGCCGCTCCAATAGCGCGAGGTCTTGCGATCCCCCGCTTTCCACCTCAGTGAATATGCGGTATTAGCTAGTCTTTCGACTAGTTATCCCCCACTACTGGGTACGTTCCGATATGTTACTCACCCGTTCGCCACTCGCCACCAGGGTTGCCCCCGTGCTGCCGTTCGACTTGCATGTGTAAGGCATGCCGCCAGCGTTCAATCTGAGCCAGGATCAAACTCTTCAGTTCGATCTTAAATTTGTTTCCGAAGAAACTGCTCAAGGAATCAACTTTGATTCGTTTTATTGAATCTGGTTGAATCGTATGAGCCTTTGGTTTTTGCGAGATCACAGGTCCGAAGACTTGTGATTTGCGCGCACTACCAAACGCCCACACTTATCGGTTGTTCAGTTGTTAAAGAGCGACTTCACTGCCTGATTTACTTGTCATTTAATTGACTTGTATTTCACTTAGCAAAGAAGCGGAAGTATGACTCGTTTTTTAGACCCTGTCAAATCGGCGGGGGTGTTTTGCTTGCGCTTTAGAACCCGTTTCCACCGACCTCCTGCGAGGTCCTGCGCTGCCTTGTTTTCAGCAGCGAAGCCCTCGACTATAGCAAGCTTTTTTGGGCCTTGCAAATTGACCCTCGAAAAAGTGGCTTGAACTTGGCTCGCCGGCCCGTGTTGGAGCGCCTTTCGTCAGCCACTTCGGGGAATTAAAACGGCTGCCAGACTTAGCGGTGCTTGAATTGCGCCGCACGCTTCTCAACAAAAGCGGCCATGCCTTCTTTCTGATCCTCGGTTGCGAATAGCGAATGAAAGCCCCGGCGCTCAAACAGCACGCCTTCGGCCAATGACGACTCATAGGCTCGATTGACTGACTCCTTGGCCATCATCACCGCTGGCAGCGAGAGCTGCGCAATGGCAAGAGCAGCACCAAGCGCTTCGTCCATTAACTTGTCCGCAGGCACGACACGCGACACCAGTCCGGCGCGCTCGGCCTCTTCCGCGTCCATCATGCGCCCCGTCAGGCAAAGATCCATCGCCTTGGCCTTGCCTACTGCGCGGGGCAAGCGCTGGGTTCCACCCGCGCCGGGGATGATGCCCAGCTTGATCTCAGGCTGGCCGAATTTGGCATTGTCTGCAGCAATGATGATGTCGCACATCATGGCAAGCTCGCAGCCGCCGCCCAATGCGAATCCTGCGACTGCCGCGATCACTGGCTTGCGCACCTTGCGGATGGTTTCCCAGTTGCGGGTGATGTAATCCGTCTTGTAGACATCCATGTAGTTCCAGGTGGCCATGGCGCCAATGTCGGCGCCCGCTGCGAAGGCTTTTTCGCTCCCGGTCAATACGATTGTACCGATTTCGTCATTGGCGTCGAAGGCAAGCAACGCCTCGCCCAGCTCGTTCATCAGCCCGTCATTGAGCGCGTTAAGTTGTTTGGGCCGATTCAGGGTAATCAGGCCAACCCGGCCGCGGGTTTCGACAAGGATGAATTCAGTAGTCATAGCAGGAGTCATGGAAGGCTTTCAAAAAGGGCAATAGCAGGAGTTAAAGTGTAGCTGCAGCGGGCCGCTCTTGCGCCACATCGAGCCGTTGCTCGTGCTAACCTCGAATTCAAATTGGATGTATGCCTGATGAGTGAACCTGACCCGCCCGACCTTTCCCCGCAACAACGCGCCGAGCGAACGCGAGAGATGATGTTTGCGGAAGATACCGCCGCACAGCACCTCGGCATGCAGGTGGTTTCGATAGCGCCCGGTCAGGCAACGGTCACCATGACTGTCGGCAAACATCAAACCAATGGCCACGGTATTTGCCATGGTGGCTACATCTTTCTGCTCGCCGATACCGCCTTTGCATACTCCTGCAATAGCTACAATCAGCGCGCAGTGGCAGCAGGTGCAAGCATCGAGTTTCTGGCGGCCGGGCAGCTGGGTGATGAGCTGACCGCTGTGGCAGCTGAGCAGCATCGCGCAGGGCGCACCGGAATTTACGATATTCGCGTCACCAATCAGTCTGGCCAGTTGATCGCCGTGTTTCGCGGCAAGTCGGCCACAATCAAAGGGCAGTTTTTCGAGGAACCACAGGTATGAGCAATGCGGGATTTTCAGCTGGAGGGATGGCGCTTGAGCCCATCGAAACCGCCAGCGTGGATGAGCTAAGGGCGCTGCAGCTACAACGCCTGCAATGGTCGGTGCGCCATGCTTACGATAACGTCGCTCACTTCCGCAGCCAGTGCGAAGCGCATGGTGCGCACCCCGATGATCTGCGCAGCCTGGCAGATCTTTCGCGCTTCCCGTTCACCACCAAAGCGGATCTTCGCAGCACTTATCCGTTTGGCATGTTTGCGGTGCCGCGTGAGCAAGTCGCTCGTATTCATGCCTCAAGCGGCACCACCGGCAAACCCACAGTCGTTGGCTACACGCTGAAGGATATTGACACCTGGGCGGGCTTGGTCGCGCGCTCGATCCGGGCCTCTGGCGCACGAGCAGGCGATATTGTCCATGTGAGCTACGGCTATGGGCTGTTCACTGGCGGCCTGGGCGCTCACTACGGCGCGGAAAAACTGGGGCTCACAGTAGTGCCCTTTGGCGGCGGGCAAACCGAGCGCCAGGCGCAACTGATTCAGGATTTCGGCCCCCACATCATCATGGTGACCCCCAGCTACATGCTGGCAATTGCCGATGAGTTCGAGCGCCAGGGCCTGGACCCCAAGGCCAGCTCAATCCGGATCGGTATCTTCGGCGCCGAGCCCTGGACCAATGAAATGCGCGGCGAAATCGAAAAGCGGATGAACCTTAGCGCGGTTGACATTTACGGCCTGAGTGAAGTCATGGGCCCGGGCGTGGCCAACGAATGCGCGGAAACCAAGGATGGCCCAACGATTTGGGAAGACCACTTTTACCCCGAAATTGTGGATCCGGAAACCGGCGCAGTATTGCCCGAAGGCGAGCTTGGCGAACTGGTATTCACCTCGCTCACCAAAGAGGCTCTACCGATCATTCGCTATCGCACTCGAGACCTCACGCGCCTGTTGCCAGGCACTGCGCGAACCATGCGGCGCATGCAGAAAATCACAGGCCGCTCGGATGACATGATGATTGTGCGCGGCGTAAACGTATTCCCTACCCAAATCGAAGAGCTGATCCTCAAGCAGCCCATGCTGGCACCACACTATGTTTGTGTACTGGGGCGAGAAGGTCCGCTCGACACGCTCACAGTGCGGGTTGAGCAAAAACCTGGCGCGGCTTTGAGCAATGACGCTCTGCGAGCCTGCGTAGCAGCCCTAAGTACAGATATCAAGGCCTACATAGGCGTGAGCGCTGGTATCGAAGTGCTGCTCGAAGGCGGTATCGAACGCTCAATGGGCAAAGCCAAGCGGGTGATTGATCAGCGCTAAGGCAACTCTTCTGCAGCTGATCATTCCTCTGCCGCCAACGAGTAAATTAGCGAGCGCCAAAAGATGCAACTAATCGCCGCCCGTCGGCAGTGTCAAGCCTGAGCCGCCCCGCAATTTCCAGCGCGGTCGTTGGCGAGCTACCGAAGAACTGGGCTTCAAAACTAGTGGAGCCCGCAGCGACGTTCGACCCAGAAAGTGGTCCGCTGAAGCTGCTACTTGTTGAGGGAAACGAACCATTAGCAATAGTGTACGAACCCAATGAGCCTGAAAGATCGAAGTTGCTCAACTCCGGCGAAGCTTGAGAGCCTCTAAGCGAATTGATCGTCACAGTGTATGTACGATTCACGTAGTTAACATTGCTAATTGTTATTGAACCTGAAATCCCATAAAGCGGGGAACTTGAAAACGCCGCTGGCCCAATTGGCCACAGGTAGCCGACTATGTAACCTGAAAACGTCGCGGGACCAGAGGTTGGTGCCGCATTTGGTAAAAGGGTCGATGAATCACCTTGGAACCAAGTACCGAAATACCCTTCCGCTGCAGTGCCGTACTCCCAAGTCCCGAATCGGGCCCTCGTCAATCCGAAAACCGGCGCAGGTGTAATCGGAACCCCCCTAGTAAATTCGCCTAACGCTGATGTCACCTTGGGCGAAGTAGATAGCGTACGCTCTAAAAAGCTCGGTCCTGCTACGAGGCCTCCGAGTGTATTGGCTAAGCCGCCCGTTGCAGTCCTTGCAAGATCCGTCGATGCAAAGACAATCGGCGGCACCGTGTTAAGTGCGCCGCTGAGTGCAAGGGTAGCGTTAGACCCTGCAAAGGTCACGGTAGCTTGTTCATTTCGCGATGCGGTGCCGTAGGTTTGGCCACTAATACACCCTCCAATCGTGAAGCCTGTGGACGCGCCACTCAGGATAGGACAAGTCAACGCCACAGGTGTGGACGAATTTGAACTACCGCCTCCACCCCCACCGCCGCAAGCCGCAAGCGCTGCTGCGAGGCCCAAGGGTGCCAATCGCACGAAGGAGGAGGAAAAAGAGCGCTTGGCTGTCATCATGAGGAACTCCGCAGTAGCTAAGTAATGGTTTCAGCTTCGAATGGTACCGGAGGGATCCCGCTTTGGCGATGTGACATCTGTCACCGAAAGTGGGACTTCGTCGCCAATATCCGGTCGATTTGTGGCGATGAGTGGCGTGTTGAACAGAGTTACACTGCTGTGATGCAAGCAAATGTCACCTTCAGCTGGGTTAGCGGCCAGCCCGCTGCCCTGCTTCTGCCCGGGTCAATGGAGTGCCCGAATGGCTGCATCGGGTCATGATTCGATGTGGCATTCCATCATGCGTTTCATCGGCCTGGGATCAGACCGAGCAATGAACACCAGTGGCAGCCTGCTCGATCAGGCATTGATTCAGCAAACTCAAGGCATGACTCAGCCAGTCGTCGGGCTTCTGTTGGCCGCCGGGCGCGGCGCGCGTTTTGATGCTACCGGACGACAGAGCAAACTTCTTGCACCGATCGAGGGTATTCCAGTCGCCTGCCATGCGGCGTCGCGGCTTTCAGAAAGCTGTCAGCACACACTTGCAGTGATTCGCCCCGGCGCCGATGAATTGCGTGCCTGGCTGGAACGCTTTGGCTGCATCGTGGTTGAATGCCCAGACGCTCACTCAGGAATGGGCCATAGCCTGGCCTGGGGTGTAGCCCATGCGATTCGGCGATTTGACCCCAAAGCCTTGCTGGTGATGCTTGGTGATATGCCTTTCATATCCAGCGCAACCATTCGGCGAGTAGCCAGCACAGCCGGCCATCCGAAAGCCCTCACCGCGCCTACTTATCAGGGCAAGCGCGGGCACCCGGTGCTCTTTGGAAGCGAATGGTTCGAAGTGCTCGGCCGCAGCTCAGGCGATCGGGGCGCAGAAGCGGTGCTTCGCAACCCGGTAGGCCTCACTTTGCTGGAGGTTGATGATCCGGGAATTTTGCGCGACATTGATCTTCCCGAAGATCTCCCAACGTCATTCAAGCCAGCCCCTCCCCTGGAGGCTTAAGCCGTGTTGCACTACCAGATCACCCTGGCCGATCCTGCCGCGCACCTGATTCGGGTCACTCTGAAGATTGAAGCGCCTAGCCGCAAGGGTCATCAGCTGCTTTTGCCCGCGTGGATCCCTGGCAGCTACATGATTCGTGAGTTCGCACGCCACCTCAGCCAGCTTAAGGCTGAGGAAAACGGGATGCCGCTGTCAGCCACAAAGCTGGACAAACATACCTGGCAGCTCGCGCCCAACCGCGCCGCGGTTATCGTGAGTTATGTGGTCTATGCATGGGATCTGTCTGTGCGCGCAGCCCATTTCGATGACACGCATGCCTTCTTTAATCCCTCGGTGCTGTGTGTGCTGCCAGTGGCCTTGCGTGATCAGCCCATCGAGCTGGAGCTGAAGCTGCCCAAGATCGGCAAGCACTGGCGTGTTGCAACCACCTTGCCATTGGCTCCCGGCTCAGCGAAAAAATCCCTGCGATTTAGTGCGCCCGATTACGACAGCCTGATCGATCATCCCTTTGAATGTGGTGATCACACGGTGTTCAAGTTCAACGCCTGCGGCACTGCGCATGAAGTTGTGATCCACGGCCAGCACGACACGAACACTTCGCGACTCTCCAAAGATCTTCAAGCGATCTGCTTTGAGCAAATCGCGATGTTTGGTGGCACGGCGCCCTTTGATCGCTATCTCTTCATGACCACTGTGACCGGCGATGGCTATGGAGGGCTCGAGCATCGCTCAAGCACGGCCTTGCTCGCATCGCGTCAATCGATGCCGCCCCCGAGCCTGATCAGCCCCGGCAGTGTGTTGCCCGAAAGCTATCGCAACTTCCTCGGGCTGGCCAGTCATGAGTATTTCCATAGCTGGAACGTCAAGCGGATCATGCCCGCCGCATTCAAGCCCTATGACTTCACCCGTGAGAACCATACCCGCCTGCTGTGGATCTTCGAAGGCTTCACCTCTTATTACGACGACCTGGTGCTGTGCCGGTCGCAGGTGATTCGCCCTGCTGACTATCTCGAATGCCTGAGCACCACCATCAACCAGGTGCTCAGTGCACCGGGCCGACTCACCCATAGCGTGGCTGACGCCAGCTTCGAGGCCTGGATCAAGTATTACCGCCAGGATGAAAACAGCCCGAACAGCCAGGTGAGCTATTACACAAAAGGCGCACTGGTGGCCTTGTGCCTCGATCTCACCATCAGGCATCGCAGTGCTGGAGCGCATAGCCTGGATGATGTGATGCGTTTGCTATGGACGAAGTTCGGCGCGATGGATGGCCCGGGCTTGGGCGAAGACGAGTTTGCCAGCGTGGTGAAGCAAGCCACTGGCATCAAACTGAATGCCGAGATCGAGCACTGGGCCTATCAGCCTGGCGAACTGCCCCTTGCAGAAGTGCTGGCAACTCACGGCGTTGCGCTTCATCTGGAAGCACCGCGTCTAGGCAGCGCTGCTTTGGGCATGCGCGTCGCACAGCGTGGCAGCGAACTGCATGTCACCCATGTGATGGTGGGCAGCGCGGCGCATGAAGCTGGCCTGAGTAGCGGAGATGTCCTGATGGCCTGGGACGGACTGCGAGTGGATGACAAAATGCTGGAAGCCTGGGTGTTGCGCCAGGCTGCCGGATGGGAAGCCGAGATCGTGGGCTTTCGGCGCGATGAATTGCGCCGCTGGCATATCGCGAGACCAGTGCAACCAGCATTAAAACGGGCGCGTCTGGAGCTGATGGGTGAGGCACCCTCAATACGCACCCGAGGCAGCGCGCCCACGCCATCTGCCCTGCGTGACCGCTGGTTTTCGCCTACAGGCGTACTGTCGTAACTTCGCCGCCAAGGCTCGAGCGCTTCAACCAGGCAAACACGGAATCCACCGTGACGGTTTCAATCCGGTCGTTAAATCGCTTGTCGTTGGGATGATCATCAAACGCCACATTGGCCATACCGATACGCCCGCCCAATCGGGTTAAGGGCGAAATCTTCAAGGGCGAAGGCTCATATCCCTTGAACTGCAACCAAGCCTGGGCTTGAGACCGGGTTGACACACCCGGCTCCATCGCTGCGGCCAGAGTTTCAAGCGCCCATTGGTTGGATTGCTGATAGCGCTGACCCCAGGCGTAGCTCACCATACTGTAAGGCCGGTGATGGAAGCTTGCGGCCCTCACCGGGTCATTGAGTATCGCGTAAACCCGGCTTTGGGCCTGTGGGGTCAGGCTCACCCAGCCCGCTTCGTAAAACCGTGGGTTATCCATAAAGAACTCTCCGAGCCCCTGCCGGTAGAGCGAGCTTTCAGCAGTGCCGCAGGTATTGAGCTTGTGCACCACTCGCCAAAAACCCTCGGGCGTGCGCATCACAAATCCCAGGTGCGAGTAGCGCAAACCATATTTGCTCAGATCCTGACCCGCCCTTGCGAGCACCATCACTTGCGCACCCGTGCGGGCGTATTCCGCCTCCAGAGATTGCCGGGTGCGTTCAGCCATCCGCAGGCCACGATCAAGCGTGCTTACAGTGGCCTGCGTCTGCTCACAATCCTGGCCAGCCCAGGCTGGCATCGGGTTGACTCCGGCGAGGCCAAGCACAAGCACGGCACCCGCAAGCCCTCGATAGAATTTCAAGAATCGGGGAGCGCAATTTTTAAAAGCACCATTCGATTCGGAGCGGGTTCTCATCAGGTTATCCTCTTTGTATGTGATCCGCATCGCGACTTAAAACGTGATGCGTTCGTTATGAAGCAGGGCCTGGCCGATGGCGTTGGGCACAAAGGCAATCACTTCACTTGCAAGCGAGACCACCACACCTGCACCGATCACCGAAATCACCGCCGTCGTTCCAATGGCTTGCGCTGCAGCTTTCCCCGCTTTGGCTCCCACCTGAAGACTGACCCGTACGCCATCCGAAGTGCGCTCCAGGATATACACCGTACCGGTGGCTGACACCTCAACAGCCCGTACTACAAACACCGCCCCTGCAGCACTCAGTACCACAGGCGCTGCCAGCACAGTGGCACTCGCCCCGGCAACTCCTGAGACCACCACCGCAGCGGACACCACCGGCAGCATCGAAATCACCGAAGCATCACTTTGTGCACGCACAGGAGCCGCCTGAAAAAGTGCCGCTACAAGTAGAGCTGATGCACAAGTCGATTTGATCATTCGAACATTCATTATCATCGCCTCAGATTCAATAGAAGTCAGTTAATGATTAGTTGGATTCAGCTTCATGCTGATCGCGCAAAGTCTTGGCCAGGGTAAACACCGTGGTGATCAGATAGAGCCAGCACACGCCAAGAAACGCTTTGTAGGTCTGATTGATATCCATGCGGAACAAGCCCCACGCAGTAAGCGCCATCGCCAGAAAAAACCCGATCCAAACCACATACTTGAACCCCGGGGTATCAGCTTTGCGTAAGCCTGCTGATGCGCCGTCTTCATCGCGCACCGTCTTGGCCAACACAAATGCGCTTGAGAGGCAAAAGAAGTAGCCCATCACCATAAAGGCCCGGTCCAGATCAGCACCTGGAAGGTAGGCGAGGCCCACGCCGCTCAAAAATACGGCTATGCCAAAGGAGACCCATACTTGAATCATCCAGGCCTTGGTGTCACGTCGTTTCATCATCTGCATTTGAGCCTCGCTCAGAGTTAAAGAATCTTCATTGTCTGGATCGGGCCGGGCTTGGTCACGCTAAGTCGGTGAGGTATCAAGGCCCGCCCCTGGCGGTATCACTTGGCGCTACCCGCACTTGTGAGCATCGATGTGATCTGGCTTTGCAGGGCTTCTGGCGTAGTGGCTTGAGCCGCTACCGGGTCTGCGCAAATCACCTGCACAGGACTCCAAAACCCCCGCCTGAACGGCTTGCTCATCGCACCGCCACCCTTGCGCGAGAAAAAGCTGCCCCACAACCCTTCCAACGCAACCGGCACCAGAGGTACTTGAGCAAGCCCCAGCGCGCGGGCTTGTTCATCGACACGCAAGTACCCCGGTCGAAATGCTTGCAACTCGCCATCGCGGGTGATGCCACCCTCGGGAAAAATGCCAATCACTCCACCATCAGCCAGCACAGCAGCCGCTTGGGCATACGCTTGTGCAGCCAGCCCGGGTTGCTCACTTTTTGGCGCAATCGGGATGGCTTTAGCCGTGCGAAACAACCAGCCCAGCAAAGGTGTTTTGAAAATCGAGTGATCCATCAAAAACACGACGGGTCGCGGGCTGGCCGCCATCACCAGTAGTGCATCAACAAAGCTCACATGATTGCAGGCCAGGATCGCAGGGCCCTCTATCGGAATCGCGTCCCGATTGCGAATCTTGAGGCGATACATCGCATGGCTCAGCAGCCAGGCACAAAACCGCAATAGAAACTCGGGCACCAGGGTGTAGATATAAATCGCTACCAACGCATTCAGGATGCCGGTGACCAAAAAAAGCTGCGGCAAGCTCAATCCTGATTTCAGCAACACACCCGCCATCAGCGAAGCCACAATCATGAACACCGCGTTGAGGATGTTATTAGCCGCGATAATTCGCGCCGTGTGGGTTTTATCGGAGCGCTGCTGGATCAGTGCGTAAAGCGGCACCGAATAGAGCCCACCAAAAAGCGCCAGCAACCCCAGATCAATAAGCACTCGCCAGGCTCCTGCTGTCGCTAGAAACCCCATCACCCCTAAAGGCGCTGCGCCCGCAGGCCCATAAGCTTCGCAGGCAAAGTAAAGATCGATCGCAAACACGCTCATGCCAATCGAGCCGAAAGGCACCAGCCCGATTTCGATCATGCGCCCGGATAGCCGCTCGCAGAGCATTGAGCCGATCCCGATACCTACCGAGAACGTGGCCAAAAGCAAAGTGACCACCGCCTCGTTGGCCCCCAGAACGTTGCGGGCCAGCGGCGTAAAGCTCGTCAAGAAAATAGTGCCAAAAAACCAGAGCCAGGAGATCCCCAGCATGCCGTTGAAGACCGCCCGATCACGCGCACCAATCTTCAGATTGGCCCAGGTTTCGGTGAAGGGATTCCAGTTGATCTTGAGATTGGGGTCGCTCGCAGGCGAGTTCGGAATAAAGTGCGCTGCCACTCGGCCCGCCACAGCCAGCACAATCACGACCAGAGCGGTGACCTTGGGTCCGGTCTCGCCAAACTGATTGATCAATACCCCCCCGAGTATCGTGCCGGCAAGGATCGATACAAAGGTGCCCATCTCAATCATGCCGTTGCCCCCCACCAGCTCCTCATGGCTCAGGTGCTGCGGTAGGTAGGAGTACTTCACTGGCCCGAACACAGTGGAGTGCAGACCCATCAGAAAGACGCATACATAAAGCACTGTGGCGTGCTGCGTGAAGAAGCCATAGGCCGCTAGCATCATGATCAGGATCTCAACCTCCTTGATCCGGCGAATGAAGGCGCCCTTCTCAAACTTGTCGGCAATCTGACCGCTCGTCGCAGAAAACAACACATAGGGCGCGATAAAGAGCGCCCCAATCACAAACCCGGCCAAAGCAGGATCCAGCCCGCCCCATTGGGCGGCCGAATAGGTTGCCAACAAGGTAAGCGAGAACTTGAACACGTTGTCATTGGCCGCTCCGAGGAATTGCACCCAAAACAAGGGGGCAAACCGGCGTTGCCGCATGATCTGATACTGGCTGGAAGAATGGTGGGATGAGCTCACGCTGCGGTCCTTGGACAAAGAGATACACCCCAGTCTATGCCGCCGCCGCAGATCGCAAACCCGTGTGATGAAGGTGCTTTCTGGCAGTATTCAAGGTATCAAATCGCGATACCTTGAAAGAATGTGATGAGCTCCACCTCCTCATTGATCACCGCACTCAAGGCCGAACTCAAGGCCCGCCAATGGACCTATGCCGACCTTGCGCAGGCCATTGGCATGGCTGAATCGAGCGTCAAGCGAATGCTTTCGCAAGCTGATATGCCCCTGTCGCGAGTTGATGAGATTTGCAAGGCGCTGGGCATCGAGTTTGTCGAGCTAGCGCGGCATGTCGTCAATGCCCAGCCCCTGCTCAACGAACTCACGCTCGAGCAGGAGCAAGCAGTGATCAAGGACCGCAAACTGCTCCTGGTCGCTTTCTGCGTATTGAGCCAATGGACCGCCCAGCAAATGCTCGAGACCTACGACTTCGATGAGCCAGAGCTGATCCGCTGCCTCAGTGCCCTGGACAGACTCGGTGTGATTGAGCTGCGGCCCTTGAACCGCTACAAACTCAAGCTCGCACGCACATTTCGCTGGCTGCCCGATGGCCCGGTGATGAACTACTTCCGCAATGCCGTGCTACCAGACTACTTCGGCAGCCCCTTCGTTCCCGACGAAGATTTGTTGATGCTGACCCACGGTCAGATCGGGGCCAGCCAGCTGACAAGCTTCAAGGAAAGACTCCAACGGGTGGCTCAGGACTTTGCGCAGCAGCATGCCGCCGATATGAAGCTACCCGAAGAGCATCGCAAGGGCTGCACCATGATTCTGGCCCTCAAGGAATGGGAGTTCAGTGTATTCACAGACATGCGACGCAAGACCAAGCCAGTGCTGAAAACCACCCGACATCGGCTCTAGGTCGTCGCCACGGAAAAGTGGCGGATCCTTGGCCCAAACTTGCAGCCATGCTCACTAGCCAAATAATGTCTCAAGAGCTTCGCCGGGCTCCGGTGAACGCATAAATGCTTCGCCTACCAAAAAGCCAAACACCCCCGCATCCCGCATCACATTGACATCACTCGCCGCAAGAATGCCGCTTTCAGTAATGACAGTTGTGGGCCGGCTGCTCGCAACTTCGGCAAGACGGGGTAGCAGTCCCAGCGTGGTCGAAAGACTGACTTCAAAGGTGCGCAGGTTGCGGTTATTGATACCGATCAGTGGCGAGCGTAGCTTCAAAGCCCGCTCAAGCTCTTGCGCATCATGCACCTCGATCAGCACATCCATCTGCAACTTCATCGCGGCTGCCTCAAGCTCGGCAAGCTGATCATCGCTGCAAGCCGAAACAATCAGCAAGATGCAATCAGCGCCCCAGGCGCGAGCCTGCAGCACCTGATAAGGATCAACCATAAAATCCTTGCGCAATGCCGGCAACTCGCAAGCCGCACGCGCCTGCGTCAAATAGTGCGGGGCACCCTGGAAAAAACTTTCATCCGTCAGCACTGACAGACAGGCAGCCCCCCCGGCGGCATAGCTCTTGGCTATCGCTACCGGATCAAACGGATCACGCAGCACACCCTTGCTCGGGCTCGCTTTTTTAACTTCTGCAATCACTGCGTTTTTGGATTGGGCGACCCGCCGCGTTATGGCCTGCGCAAAACCACGCGTGGGGTCCGCAAGCACGCTACCCACGGCCTGCTGCTGAAGCTGAGCCTCACTCACGCGTGATTTGGCAAGCGCAATCTCCTGCGCCTTGACCTCCAATATGCGCTGCAACACATCACTCATGCCGCAGCCTTGCCGATGCTTTGTGTGGCAGCGACAAAGGCCTCCATCTTGGCCAACGCGGCTCCGCTCGCAATCACCTCACGCGCTTTGCTGATCCCAGCGCCAATATCCGGCACCAGGTTGGCGGCGTAAAGCGCGGTGCCTGCATTCAAGGTCACGATCTCGCGCGGGGTGCCCACCTTATTGGAGAGCGCCTCAATCAACATCATCTTTGACTCCTGCGCATCATTCACCCGCAGGCCACGATTGGAAATCATCGAGAGGCCAAAGTCTTCCGGATGAATTTCGTACTCAGTGACTTCGCCATTTTTCAACTCGCCGACTAAAGTGGCTGCGCCCAGCGAAACCTCGTCCATCCCATCCTTGCCCCACACCACTACACCATGCACCGCGCCCAATTGCTTGAGCACACGCGGCTGAATTCCGACCAGGTCGGGGTGAAACACGCCCATCAAAATATTGGAAGCATTTGCAGGATTGGTGAGTGGCCCGAGAATATTGAAGATCGTGCGCACCCCCATCTCGCGCCGCACCGGCCCCACATTTTTCATCGCAGGATGATGGTTGGGCGCAAACATGAATCCAATGCCCACCTGCTCGATACACAAAGCCACCTGCGCGGGCGTCAACATGATGTTGGCCCCAAGCGCTTCGAGCACATCAGCCGCCCCGGACTTGCTCGACACGCCGCGATTGCCATGCTTGGCCACCTTGGCGCCCGCAGCAGCGGCTACAAACATGGAAGCGGTGGAGATATTGAAAGTGTGAGAACCATCGCCGCCGGTGCCCACGATATCCACGAAGTGTGGCCCAGGATTGGGCACCTCCACTTTATTGGCAAATTCGCGCATCACCTGGGCTGCCGCCGAAATCTCGCCGATGGTTTCCTTCTTGACCCGCAAGCTGGTGATGATGGCCGCCGCCATCACCGGGCTCATCTCGCCGCTCATGATCATGCGCATGATCTTGAGCATCTCATCATGAAAAATTTCGCGGTGTTCGATGCAGCGCTGCAGCGCCTCTTGTGCGGTAATGGGCATGGTCAGCTCCTCGGTGTTGTTCTATTCAAAAAATTCTTGAGCAAGGCATGCCCATGCTCGCTGGCAATCGATTCCGGATGAAACTGCACACCCTCCACATCAAGCGTGCGATGCCGCACTCCCATGATCTCACCGTCCTCAGTCCAGGCGGTGACTTCGAGAGTATCCGGCAAGCTTGAGCGCTCAATGGCCAGGGAGTGATAGCGCGTCACATTAAATTCCATTGGCAATCCAGCGAATACCCCTTGCTGAGTGCTGGTCAGCCGATCCACCTTGCCATGCATTACACGAGCGGCGCGCACCACCCGCCCGCCAAATGCAGCTCCAATGGCCTGATGGCCGAGGCATACGCCAAGCAAAGGTAACTTGCCCGCAAAGTGCTGCAATGCGGCCACCGAAATGCCGGCCTCATTGGGTGTGCATGGCCCCGGGCTGATCACAATATGGCTGGGGTTCATCGCTTCAATCTCAGCCAGGCTCAGCGCATCATTGCGCACGGTGTGAACATCCGCACCCAGTTCGCCGAAGTACTGCACCAGGTTGTAGGTGAAGCTATCGTAGTTATCAATCATCAAAAGCATGGCAGTCTCCCGGGCAAGCAGCCCTCTAGATTTCGCGGGTGAACCCTTCTTCAACCAACTCGGCCGCGCGCAACACTGCACGGGCTTTGGCCTCGGTTTCTTGCCACTCCGCTTCAGCCACAGAGTCATACACAATGCCGGCCGCCGCCTGCACATTCAGCACTCCATCCTTGATCACGCCGGTGCGAATTGCAATCGCCACATCCATTTCACCGGAATAGCTCAGGTAGCCGCATGCCCCGCCATAAATTCCGCGTTTGGTGATCTCCAGCTCGTCAATCAATTCCATGGCTCTGACCTTGGGCGCCCCGGTCAGGGTGCCTGCGGGGAAGCTGGCCCGCAGCACATCAATTGCATCCATTCCGGGCTTCAAAATGCCTTCCACATTCGAGACGATATGCTGCACATGGGAGTACTTTTCAATGATCATTTGATCAGTGACTTTGACAGTGCCGGTGCGTGCGATCCGGCCGATATCGTTGCGAGCCAGATCGATCAGCATGAGATGCTCGGCACGCTCCTTGGGATCAGCCAAAAGCTCTTGCGCCAGACGCTCATCCTCATCGGGCGATAGCCCCCGTTTGCGCGTGCCTGCAATTGGGCGAATGATCACTCGGGTTTGATGAGGATGCCCTTCCACCGCTTCTTGCCGCACCAGAATCTCGGGCGACGCCCCCACCACATTAAAGTCTCCAAAGTCGTAGTAATACATATACGGCGAGGGATTGATGGAACGCAGCGCGCGATACAGCGACAAGGGTGAATGTGCATAAGGCTTGCGAATACATTGCCCCACCTGCACCTGCATGAGATCACCTGCGATGATGTATTCGCGGGCCCGCTCTGCGGCTTGCAAGTATTGCGCCTTGGCAAACCCGCGAACTGGTTCGCGCTCGGCGAGCGCCTGATCGGTAGGCGCTACAGCCGGTGTATCCAGCCGGGCTTGCAGTTCGCGCAAGCGCCGCTTGGCTTTGGAGTAGGCATCAGGCTGCGCCGGATCGGCATACACCATCAGGTAAAGCTTGCCTTGCAGGTTGTCCACAATCGCCAGCTCATCGACCACCATCATCAGGGCATCAGGCGTGCCGATAGGGTCAGGCTTGGTGTTTGGCCCGAGCTTGGGCTCAATGGCTCGCACCATGTCATAGCCGAAGTACCCGGCCAGCCCACCGCAAAATCGCGGCAAGCCTGGCCGCACTGAAGCCTTGAATCGCTTCTGAAACTGGCGAATGAAATCGAGCGGATCACCCGTCGCCGACTCCACTACCTCCCCATCGCGCCGCACTTCAATACGGGCTTGCGGACCAGCATCAAACACCCGCACCGTGGTGCGTGCCGGTAAACCAATAAAGGAGTAGCGTCCGAATCGCTCGCCCCCCACCACCGACTCAAGCAAAAAACTATTGGCACGGTGCTGCGGATCGGTGAGCTTCAGATAAAGCGATAACGGGGTATCGAGATCGGCCAGGCATTCGGCCAGCAAAGCGATACGGTTGTAGCCTTGGGCCACCAGGGCCTTGAATTCAATTTCTGTCATGAGATCAACACTTGTTTGGGTTCAGGTCCGCCGGGCTTGCAGCACAAATGGCCTCAGCGCAGCTTGGAGGATCGGAATGTTTCCGACCGGGCACGCTTAAAGTTAAGCGCGCCAACGCCAGCCCTGCCAGCTTGAGCCAGCAGAGCGTTGCTCCTGAAAGAAACCGGATGGCATCACGATATGAAAAGCGCCCGGGGAAGTTGATCGAGAGACTTGACTATACCATCGGGCTGCGCGAGCTGTATATCGCGCCCTTCGTTGTAGCCATAGGGCACAGCCCAGACCCGCATCCCGGCATTGCGAGCAGCCTGCACATCGTTGATCGAGTCGCCCACCATTACACAATGCCTGGGCTCAAGCTGCCAGCCCCGGGCCACCTCCAAAAGCGGCAAGGGATCAGGCTTTCTTACTGAAAACGAATCTCCACCCACGATCGGATCAAACCACTGGGCAAGCCCCTTGAGCCGCAATAACGGATGCGTGAATTGCAAGGGCTTGTTGGTCACACAGGCCAGGCGCAAGCCCGCCTGCCGAAAGCGGCCCAAGCACTCGATCACGCCGGGATAAATCACAGCAGTCGTGCCGTTCAAATTCGCATAGTGTTTATCGAACAGGGCTCTGGCGCGAGTGAAATCAGAAGGTGAGGCTTGTCCGTCAAGATCGTCCGTGAGCACCCGATGCATCAACCGATCTGCGCCCTTGCCCACCATATGCCCCAGACGCGACTCAGCCAATGCAGGCAAGCCCATATCCAGGCGCACCGCGTTGGCTGCTGCAGCCAGATCGCTAACCGTATCGAGCAGAGTGCCATCCAGATCAAACATCACGCCGAGCACCGGTGCTGTGCCCTGGGCTTGCGAATCATTCACTTCGCAAGGTCTTTTGCGCATGACCACGCAGGGTTTGCACGATTGTTTTGTAACCGCCGTCCGCATCCGGCGCGCCAAACACTGCCGAGCCTGCAACAAACGTGTCGGCTCCGGCCTGGGCTATCGCCGCGATATTGTCGACTTTGACCCCACCGTCGATCTCAAGCGCAATCGGCGCGCCACCCGCAGCGACATGCGCGTCGATCCGCGCCCGCACCAACCGCAGCTTAGGCAAAGCACTTGGAATAAACGACTGCCCGCCAAACCCCGGATTCACCGACATCAGCAAAATCATGTCCAGCCGATCCATCACATGATCAAGCACATGCAAGGGAGTGGCGGGGTTCAGCACCAGACCTGCCTGGCAGCCCTGCTCTCGAATAAGGGCCAGGTTGCGATCCACATGATCAGTGGCCTCGGGATGAAACGTGATGATGTTGGCTCCAGCCTTGGCAAAATCCACAATCAGCCGCTCCACCGGGCTCACCATCAAATGCACATCGATGGGCATCGTCACATGCGGGCGCACCGCTGCGCAAACCATCGGCCCCACGGTGAGGTTGGGCACAAAGTGGCTGTCCATTACATCGAAGTGAAGCAAATCGGCGCCAGCCGCCTGCAATGCGCGCACTTCCTCACCCAGGCGGGCGAAGTCTGCAGAAAGAATGCTCGGGGCGATACGCATGGGGTTGGTAGGGCTTGGGGGGCTGGAAGTGGGCATGAAAGCGGCAACCTTAAGAGTTGCTTAAAATGGCAAGATCCCGGATTTTACCTTTGCAAGGAGATTGCCCCAATGGCTGCCCCACCTGCTGCACCTGAGCTTCAGTATGCAATGCACATCGAGGTGCGCACCCAGCGGATCGACGAGCAAACGGATCCTCAACAAGGCCGCTACGCATTTGCCTACACAGTGCGGATCACCAACACCGGCAACATCGCAGCGCAATTGATTTCTCGCCATTGGATTATTGAAGACGCCAGTGGCCAGCAAACTGAGGTCAAGGGCCTTGGGGTCATCGGCCAGCAGCCGTTGCTCAAGCCGGGCGAACATTTTGAGTACACCAGCGGCTGCCCATTGCGCACACCCAATGGTTCAATGAAGGGCCACTATTTTTGTGTGGCAGAAGATGCCACCCGCTTCGAAGTGCCGATCAAGGAATTCATGCTCGGCACGCCTCGCACCCTGCACTGACGCTTGGCCACCTCATCGCCGCGCTATTTTTTCCCGCGTAAGGTCCACCAGACCAGTAACACGACCAAGGCGAGAATGCCCCCGGCTTCTGCAAACAAAATCCAGCTATCCCCCACCATGCCCTACCCAAAATTGATTGGGCGCAAGCTTACCTTTTTCATTCAGGCCGTGATGCTCGCGGGGATTTGTGCACTAAGCGGCTGCGCTTGGGATAGAGGCAGCTTGCCCGCCTCCCTGCCCTCTGCGCCGGACCTCACCCCAGTGAGCCTTGACAAGTTACCGGGTTGGGCAAGCGATGATCTCTCAGGGTTTGGCCCGGCGTTACAAGCTCAGTGCCGCTTGCCGCGCCCACCCGCTCCAACCGCACTACTGTGCCATCAGCCTGCTGTGCTAAGTGATCCCGGTCGTTTACGCGCCTGGCTGCAGACCCACTTTGTTGCCCAGCCGCTGGTTCAGCCTACAGCCCAACCCGTTCTTCACCCTGCCTCGCAGGCCTCACCAGCATGGACCCTCGAGGGCATGATCACCGGATATCACGAGCCCTTGCTCACCGGCTCACGACTTCAGGACGCGGGCCATCAAGTACCGGTGTACGGGCCGCCAAGTGCTTTGCAAGCGGGTGACAGCCAGTGGACTCGGGCTGCAATTCGGCGCGATTCGAGCAGGCTCGGCACACCTTTGCTTTGGCTTGATGATCCGGTTGAAGCCTTCTTCATGCAGGTGCAAGGCTCCGGACAAGTTCGGATTCGCGAAACCCATGGCACGATGCGCACAATTCGGTTGGCCTATGCCCAGCACAACGGGCATACCTATGTGGCGATCGGGCGGGCGATGGTGCAAGCGGGCATCCTTACCCGTGAGGAGGCCACGGCCCCGGGCATCAAAGCCTGGCTGCGCGCGAACCCGGCGCAAGCTCATGCAGTAATGGATCAGAACCCGCGCTACATTTTTTTCCGCGAAACTCCGATCGGTGCCAATCCGCTCGGCCCTGCCGGGGCTCTTGGCGTTCCGCTAACCGCTTTGCGCTCAGTGGCGATCGACCCCAATCATGTCGCACTGGGATCGCTGCTTTGGCTCGATGCCAAAACACCCAGCACTTTGCAACCACTGCAGCGCCTGATGCTGGCCCAGGATGTTGGCAGTGCGATCGTGGGCGCGGTGCGCATAGATGTGTTTTGGGGCAGTGACGAGCGCGCACAAATCGAAGCAGGCTTGGCGCGGCAGCCGGGGCGCGTGTGGCGCTTGATGCCCCGCAGCCCATAGCCCCAGACCATCTTCAAGCGACTAGCTACTGGCGGCCAACATTTTTTCGAGCTCGGGCAAAGGCACATAGCCGCGCAAGCGCTTGCCATTCGAGAAAAACACGGTTGGCGTTGCAGTGATCCCAAGCTTTGCGGAAAGATCCTTGATGCGAGCAAGCGATGTATCGCATGTGCCCGGATTGTCAGGCACTTTTCCAGTCAGCATCAGGTCATTCCAGGCCTTGACCTTATCGGGCGCACATAAGGCTTTGCGTGATTTCAAATCCGAATCAGCGGCGAGGATGGGCAAAACGAAGGTGTACACGGTAAGGTTATCCATCTTCATGAGATCGCGGCGCATGGTGCGGCAATACCCGCAGTTCGGGTCTTCAAACACGGCCACCACCCGCTTGCCATTACCCGTCACCTGCTTCAGGGCCAGGTTGATTGGCAAATCCTTGAAGTTGATCGTGAGCAATTCATCAATGCGCTCGCGCGTCAGATTGCGCTCGCTACGAATATCAACAAGGCTGCCTTCGATAAAAGCATACTGGCCTTTTTCATCGACATAAATCAGCTCAGTACCAATCCGCACCTCAAAGATTCCAGGCAGTGGAGTCTTTCGCACCTCATCAACTTTGTAGCGGTTTTTGAGCCAGGCTTCGACGGTCTGCTTGATTTGCCCGCCAGGATCAGCCGATCCGCCGTTGGCTACTACAGGTGGTGTTGATTGCGAGTGGGCAACACCGCTGAAAAGTGCCCATGCCGACAACGCCATCAGTGCGGATACGGCGAACACACGAAAACCCTGAGGAACAAAATTCACTTGGCCGATCCTTAGTTGGCTGCGCCTACCAGGAGGCGTCGCAAGCTTGGTGACTGGACGAATGCCGACCAACCCCAACGCACTGCAGTTTGTTTAAGCCCGTGCAGGGTAGCGTTTTGCCCGGCAGGCTCATCGAAAAGGGCACTTAACTGATCCGTGACAGTTTGCATCTTCCACACAGGCTCGATTCGCGAGCGAGCAATCGAGCGCAACCAGGCCGGTTCGCCCAAGGCTCTGCCATGCTGTGGAGCAGCTGCGTTACGAGCGAGCGCGGCATCAAGCAAGGCCTGCACGTCGCCAAAGCCCAGATTCATCCCCTGCCCGGCCAAGGGATGCACAGCATGCGCCGCATCGCCCAGCAGCAACACGCCCGGAGCACTGGTCTGCGGCAGTTTCAACAAGCGCAACGGCCAGGCGCCAATCTCGCTGATGGAGTGCATCGCACCGAGTTGTGCGCCAGCTATCGTCTGAACCCGCAAGGCTCGATCATTTGGATTCAGCGCCTGCAGCTCTGAGGCCAGCGCATCAGGAGCAGACCAGACCATACTCACTCTTTGCCCCGGCAAAGGCAGCAAGGCCAGCACGCCATGCGGCCCGAACCATTGAAATGCAATATCCCGATGTGGATGCTGCACTTCGAAGTGCTCGATCAGCGCAGTCTTGTGATAAGCCTTTTCACTAAACTCCAGGCCCGCGAGTTCCCGCACTGTGGACTGCGCACCATCCGCGCCGAGCACCAGACCCGTGTCAATCGTTGAGCCATCCTCAAGGCTCACCTGCATACGCATACGCCGCGCATCCCATAACAAACCTTGCACCTGCCCCAGCTTGCAAGACCCGCCCATGCCATGAATCGCCTGGGTAAGCGTGGCTAGAAGATGCTGCCCCTCAATGATCCAGGCCAAAGCTTCGGTGCGAGCTTCATAGGCATCAAGCTTAAGCGGGCTGGCATCTTGGCCCGCTTGCGGGTAGATCTGCATCTTGTAAACCGGAGCCACACGCGAGGCCTGCAGCGCAGACCACACGCGAAGGCTCTCAAGCAAAGTGCGCGAGGCTGCAGAAAAAGCAAAGACCCTCAAATCGAGGGCCTCGGCGAGCTGGGCTACCGGCGCCTGGCGGGCGAGCCAAATGACCCGCTTGCCTTGCTGAAGCAGCCCGAGGGCAGCGGCTGCGCCAATCGGCCCAGCCCCCACCACTACAACATCACACGATACATTCAACTCGCTTCAGGAGCCTTCCCAAATCACTGGCGAACGCGAACGCGACCACTTGTCGAAGTTTGACCCATAAGCGTCTTCAAGTTTATTACGCTTGATCTTGAAGGTAGGGGTAATGAAGCCACTCTCCACAGTCCAAGGATCCTTCACTACAACAAACGAGCTCATCTGCTCATGCGGATCGAGCTTGTCATTCACAGTTTTCAGGAACCCACTGAGGTTCGCTTCAAGCTCCTGCTTCTTGCCTTCCTTGGCGGTTTGCAGCCCTAAAGGTGAAAGCATTAGCAAGCCCAGCGGCTGGCCCAGGTTGGCCCCCACCACAGCGCAGGCCTCGACCATCGGATTCATCACCAGTTTGTCTTCAATCGGCGCGGGTGCAACATACTTGCCCTTGGAGGTCTTGAACAAATCCTTTACTCGGCCAGTGATCTTGAGATTGCCTTCGCTATCAAAAGCGCCCTTGTCACCGGTCTTGAGCCAGCCATCTTCAGTGAAGGCCTGCTTGGTCAGCTCAGGCTCTTTGTAGTAGCCCTGCATCAACCAGGCACAGCGCATCTGCACTTCCTGAGTCTCGGGATCCAGGCGTGTTTCCACACCATCGTAAGCGCGCCCCACCGTGCCAGGCTTCAATGTACCGGGCAGGGTGGCATGCGAGACCGCACCGTTTTCGGTCATGCCGTAACCCTCAAGAATCCGCAGCCCGAGCTTGTCATACCAACGCAGCAGTTCCGGGGGCATTGGTGCAGCACCGCCCACCGCAATACGGCATTTATTCAGACCTAGCGCGGTAAGGATCTTCTTTTTGACCAGCCCCTTGATGATCGGCAGCTTCAACAGGCGATCCAGTTTCTCGGCAGGCATCTTTGCCTGAATGCCCTGCTGGAACTTCACCCACAAACGTGGCACCGAGAAAAACACCGTCGGCTGAGCCCTTTGCAAATCGGCAGTGAAGGTTTCAAGCGATTCGGCAAAGAACAAGCTCATGCCAGTTGCAAACGAGCCCTGTTCCACCAAGATACGCTCAGCCACGTGCGCCAAGGGCAGATAGGACAACATGCGATCGTTGCGATCCAGCTTCACTCGCGCTACACCAGACTCAATCCCGGTAGCAAAGTTGGCAAAGCTGTGCATCACGCCCTTCGGCATCCCGGTTGTGCCCGAGGTGTAGATGATCGTGCACATCTCATCAGCCGCGCGGACCGGACGCCCTTCAAGCGGCTTGGTCTTGGCAATGATGTCGTCCCAGGTCGGATAGTTATTGGGAGGCGACAAGGGATAGCTGATCCGCTGAATATCTGCCGGTACGCCAGGCGCCATCAATTCCCAGTCATCAAGCTTGCCGATAAATATGGCTTTGGACTCACTGTGCGCAATGATCTGGCCTACCGTCTCTGCAGCTAGCGTCGGATACAAAGGCACCGACACATACCCTGCCATCCAGATCGCCAGGTCGGACATGATCCACCAGGAGCAATTCTTCGACATGATCGCGATCTTGGTACCAGCAGGCCAGCCGAAGGACTTGAGATAGGCCGCCATGCGCAGCGCCTCGTCGCAGGTCTGCTGCCAAGTCCAGGTCCGCACCGCGCCCTGGCCCATGGGCTGGGTGAAATACGTGCCCATGGGGTTGGTATCGACCCACTTATAGAACATCTGTAAAGGCAATTTATTAGGGTCGACCGATGTGGCCATAGAGATGTCTCCTGCTCATTATGTAAATTCGATTTGAGATTTGCGCCAATCCAGCCAATGGTTTGCCGCAAACTGCCGCCATTGTGCTTAAACCTGCCCCCATCTTCAAGCAACACTATGGGTAATACGGACTAACACTGGTGGATACCCTAACAAAACACCGGGCTCGCAGCCTTTTTGCCAGCCCACTTCGCCTAAGCTATAATCAAAGGCTTGCCGTGGCCCGGTAGCTCAGTCGGTAGAGCAGAGGACTGAAAATCCTTGTGTCGGTGGTTCGATTCCGCCCCGGGCCACCACCGCTTGATCTCACACCGTTGCACGTCATCTCAAAGCCCTTTGAGAACAAGCACTTAATCGAATTAGCGTCTCAATTCGATTCCCCAAATCTCACAAGATCTTTCGCTTGGTGGCCTCAAAAGGGGCCACCACACTGGTGACCACTTTTTGGCTTGGTGGCCCCTTTTGAGAAAGTGCGTTGAGATGAGCGGTCTGAGTGACAAGCAACTGGCAAAACTTCCAAGCAATGCGCGCGATAAGCTTCTGCACGACGGCGGCGGTTTGTATCTGCGTGTGCGCGGCAATAGCGCCAACTGGCAGTACCGATTTTCCGAACAAGGCAAGCGCAGATTTATCTCGCTCGGTCTATATCCACAGGTCTCGCTGATCAACGCTCGGCAGCTCGCCCAAGCGTTTACTGCCCAGCGCAAGGACGGCGAAGATATGAAGCGCAACATTGAACTGGTGCGAATTGATCGCCAGCTCCAAGCCCAGCGCGACTTCGAATCCATCGCGCGCCGCTGGCATACCAACATGACCAAGGATCGTAAATGGTCCAAGGGTTATGCTGGCAAAGTCATTCGACATTTCGAAATTCATCTCTTCCCGTGGCTCGGCGGGCTAGAGATTGACTCCATTCATCCGACTGAGCTCGTTCGCTGCCTGCACCGCATCAAGGATCGCGGAACACTGGAAACAGCGCAGCGGGTGCGCGAGGTAGTGCAGCAAGTTTTCAGCTATGCAGTGGACATTGGGGTGCTCGATGCCTCAAAGAATTTTGTCACCTCCCGCACGGGTGCTCTACCCTCACCGCGCGCCAGGCATTACGCGGCCATTCTCGAGCCCGAGGCATTGGGGCAGCTGCTACGCAATGTGGAGCTCTACAACGGCAACATCATCACGAAGTGCGCGTTGCGGCTTGCGCCAATGTTGTTCCAACGTCCAGGGCAGCTTCGTACCGCGGATTGGTCTGAGATCGATTTGGAGGGCGCGATGTGGACCTGCCCGGCCAAAAAAATGAAACTGCGAGAATGGCAAAAACGCGACCCCTCAGCGCGCCCCCACAAAGTACCGCTACCGCGCCAAGCGGTAACACTACTGCGTGAGCTTCATGAGTTGACCGGTCCACACGGAGCCGTCTTCAAGTCTGTGTCCAGGCGTTCGGAACCTTCACGCTATTTGAGCGAAAACACGCTCAATGCAGCACTTCGTGCGCTAGGCTACGACACCCGCAGCGACATCACGACGCATGGCTTCCGGGCCACTGCGCGAACCTTGATTCGCGAAAAATTGAAGTGGTCTGAGGATGTGATCGAGCGACACCTCGCCCATGTTTCGTCGGAAGAATTAGGAAGCGCCTATGACCGTGCGGATTTCCTGGAGGAGCGTCGTGAGATGGTGCAGCACTGGGCCGACTATTTGGATTCACTTCGCGACAAGCAGAGCAACCACGGCAAACCCAGTGGTCACACCGCGCCACCAAAAAAAGTTAAGCCAAGTGATGCAATCGTGATCCAGACGCTTGGGACCTTTCCAGTCCATTGCCTTACACCGGGTGAGTGGCGCGACTAACGGTTGCCATGTATTTGCCGAGTTCGTTGGCGCAGCTTTGCATGACCTCCCGATCGAAAGTTAGTCGCGGATAAAAAATATTTTTGTTTGCAGCCTGTTTTTCGCAAATTTCAGCGAACCATTTTGAGGTCATTTTTGTATGCTGTTTTGAGTCGGGTCTGAGGAATTGAGCTCACCACGGACCCGACAACCTGACCCACCCTTCATCACAAAGGACTCACTGAATGCACTATGTTGCCTCGTTCGGCCGCCCCGCTCCTGATGCCGTCATCTCCAATGACCGCACTGCTCCATTGGGCCGATACACCTCAGCAAGCCTGGCTTCGGCCTTAGCGCTTGCGCTGACCGCCTTAAGCGGTTGCAGCACCACGGGCTCTGGCCCCGCCATCAACATTCCTCCTGCACCATCAAGCACAGGCAAAGGAATGATGGATCGAATCCGGGCCCAAGCGCCCAAATACGCGGTCGAGTACAGCGTCGCTGGTTTGATGAAACAACCCATCGGCGAAGATGGCGCCATCGTGGTCGGCAATCTCGGCAGGCCCGTGTACTACGGCTGGTTCAGTCGGCCCCGGGCCCATCGAACCTTTGTCAAGGAAGTTACGAAGCACGGCATCACTCCACCCACCGCTGAAGAGTTTGAAGCAACCTTTGATGGCACGGTCTATGTGGCCACATGGAGCCTGCCGCTCTTTGCCCATACCGGGACGATTGTTCACCTGCTCAAGGGTCAAAGCTCAAACCTTGGATTTTCGGGAATGGTGAGCGCCGCCTTGATCGGCCCCATCGGCGATCTTGTCTGGGCAAGCACGACCGATCAAGGCTTTACCGTGATCCGTGGGGTGTTGTGCTCGGCCACGTCGCCCAGCTATTCCGAGTGCGCGCTTCAATACGAAAAGGGCCATTTTGATCAGACTACAGGCCGACCCTTGTCGCGCTTCGAAAGCGAATCCAGTGGAGTGGGAATCGATCCCCAAACACTCAAGCGCAGGCCTGCTGCCCCCAGCTTGTAGCACGGCCCCAGCGCCCAATAAAGCGGCGCCTACCTAACCACCTTTCTTCAATGATGCAAGGCGCATTTCCGAGGTGCGCCTTGCGCCTCAAGGACTATTTCATGATCATTCAGTTCAATACACCTATCACTTGCCGACTCGAGCATCTGCTCGTACGCTTTAGCGAGCTGGGCTATTTGCCACTCACCCGCTTAAGCCCAAGCACCTTCGCGGTGTGTAGGCTTGAGTGGCAGCGCGAGCACCACATGCTGCTGCCCAGCGACCAGGTGCGAAGCCTGATCCCCAGTGTCAGCGGCCCAGCGCCCATCCAGCTCCAACACCTACCGGCCACGTTGCAGATCGCTCAGAGTTGCACCCGCAAGCCTTCTAGCTGGTATGGACAGGACGGTGCTTGCCGTGAGTCGCCTGCGATGTTTACCCTGCCCGTTCAAGTCAATCTTACCGAGGCCGATGTATCGAGCCGATCCCTGTGGACAGGGGCGATGGCTATTGCGGAGCTCTGCGCGGCGGGTGCCGCTCAGACTCCCGCCCGACTGCTCGAACGGATCGAGGCTCTTCGCACAGCCCAACACGCACGCCAGCAGCCGAAGCCCAGTCAACCAAACAGCGTGTCGCAGCGATATGCAACCTCGATGGGACGCTGGCCCTTTCGGCCGGTGAATCTGGGTGCAAGCTCACGAGGCATACAGCCCCATCAAGCTATGCCGGGAGCTTGCGATGAGTAAAGTCCGTCCAATGCCGCAACTGACCCTGGGTCTAATGTTGGCGGCCATGACAAGCTGCGCTCCCGCAATCGCGGGACTGAACTGCGAAACCTCAGCGCCACCCGCCCGATTGGCCGTGCCGCTCTTTAGGCTAATCAAAGTCGAGCCCGCGCTTTACACATCTCTGAAAGCACTCCAATGGTCAGAGCTCAAGGGGTTTGTACAAGGTCCCAGTCTGCCAGCCGTGACCCTCTCAATGAACGGCCAAATTTGGCTAGCCTCCACCGCATGCTTGGCCCATCAGTGCAATACGCACAGCTTGATTGTTCTTTACAACCCAGCGACCCAAGCCATCGCCGCACGGGCGGATCTTGGTGGCACAAAGAAGCTGGGCGGAGTGAGGAGCGCGCAAGTCGATTTGGCATTGGTCTGCGCCGATAAGATTTTCTGGCCGGACAGGCAACGCTAGGAAACCGCTACGAGGGCTACCCGTGAAACAGGCCCTCGGCGTCTGATTTTGTCAGGTATCGCTCCACGAGAGGCAAGTATTGTTGTCTCTCGTGGCGTGGCGCAATAAGTGTATGTTTTCAGAACCCACCCGAGATTTCCAATTGGGATCAGGTATCACAACCCTGCTAAGTGCTCGGAATAGGCCAGTATTCCGATGGGCGGCAACTTAAGCACGTCAGACCATTCACACCTCACCAGAAAGTCTCCGGGCTAAAGGGTCAACTCCAGGCAATGCTGTGGCGCGGCTCCTCGCATCCGCGCGCGTTGACGAGACCGATTGCTCATCCACCGACGGGTCTCATGAAATGGCTTGCCCATTTCGACCTCGAGCAGCAAATCACGCAACCAGCTGACATCGCGATGCTCTTGACCAAGCGTTTTAGGGTCACTGAGCGATGCTGCAAGCAGGCCATTCGCACTGTACTAGGAGACCAAAACGTCTGGCCACTTCGCCTTGCACTTCAGCCACTTGCGTCTATCTGGGAGGCGGGAATTTATCGCATCCCCGCAAATGTGCCCGATTAACACATTTACTACACTTACGCCTATACAAAGCAATGACTTATCCGCCGCCTCGACCCCGATGAAATGTCAATTCGGGCCGCACTATCACTTTTACTACTATTTACTATCAGATTTACTACACTTCACGGGAGGACAACCGAAAGACCAAGGGGCTCCATACGCGAGGGCTCCATTCAAAGCGTCCACTCAATATATCGCATGGACAGCTACCTGCGATGACAACGGCCTTGTTGGATCGCCTGACCCATCATTGCCATATTGTAGAGACGGGAAACCGAAGTTGGCGCTTCAAGAACTCCAGCGCTCAAGCCAAATCAGGCCTACGTTCACGATCCAAGAAAGGAGGCACCGACACGCCAGATCCATTACACTTATCCACAACCGAGTAGACAACTATCCATTAACTGAGTGGCTCAGATTTAGAGGTGTATCAACAGACCCTGTATCTAAGCGCGCAAGAATGCCGAAACCGCCCAGCGTTTGAACTGAACTTAAGCACTCAAACAGTGACTGTTGACATCGAGAGGTTGGTAATCCCTTGTCGACTGTATCCAATCCGGCATAGAACTTTGATAGCTGAGCATGGTTGGGCAGATAACAAAGAAGATGGCCCTCGTTAGTGGTACGCTCGACACTAGGTATTACAAGCAGGCCGCTTTCAGCGCCAAGCTTCATCGCCAGCTCTACATTTGAGATCTCATTGTGATCAGCGATCGCAATCATTGAAACATTTTCGTCCAGAGCAGTTCTAACGATCTCTTAAGGCGTCATCGTAGTATCGGTTACATCATGTGAAGCCCTGTACGAATGGATATGCAAGTCAGCTCGATAAAGTCTCGCGCCAGCTGGTTGGTCGGTAATTCTTTGTATAACGAATATTTACTATCTCACAACACACTTTAATGATGTTATGAGGCCATTTTTGTGCAATCTCTATTGCTGAGGAAAAGTTAAACAAAAGCGAGTTTTACCATCAGTAGAATTAACCGTTACGTCGCCACCATGAGCTTGAACGATGGCACGGGTAATCGCAAGACCCAATCCAGTGCCATCGGAGTCAGGTTGTGATCGCGATGGGTCTGCTCGATAAAAGCGATCAAAAAGACGAGGCAATAACGTCGGATCGATAGTCTTGCCGGTGTTATCGACACATACCGTTGTGAACTTTAAGTCCTGAGCGATTACGACGCGAATTTGTCCTCCTCGACCCGAATAACGAAGGGCATTGGACAGCAGGTTGCTCAATGCTCTTCGGAACATCAGACGATCACCCTGTATTCGACCCTCGCCTTCAACTTTCAAAACTACTGATTTTTCTTCTGCAACCGCCTCATAAAATTCGAGTAACGCCTGAGCCTCCGAAGCCACGTCGAAACATTCACGATTAGGAAGTTCAACCACCTGCTCAGTCTTTGCTAAAAGGAGCATGTCGGATATCATCCGCGCCATTCTTTGAAACTCCTCTGCGTTGGAGGCAAGCGTCTCTCGATAGGTGATATCGTCCCGTTTAGCAGACAAAGTCACTTGGGTTTGCGTTAGTAAATTACTAATCGGCGTTCTAAACTCGTGCGCTAGGTCGGAAGAAAATTCAGACAACCTCTCAAAGTCGCTCTGCAATCGATCCAACATCTGATTCAATTCGTTGGCCAAGTCGGCCATTTCAATGGGCACCTCCTCTGCCTGCATACGCTCTTGCATTTTCTGACCTGTCACTGTAGCCGCTCTTTTTTTCATCGCCCTCAAAGGCGCAAGGCCTTGATGGGCTGCGAACCATCCTAGCAAGCCGCTCATCAGCGTCACTAAAGTCCCATACTTTAGTAGACGAAACGCGAGCTCGGTTAAGAAATGGTCGTGATGCTTGGTGTCGACTCCCATTGTGACAATGTAGGAAGGTTCATCTGACCGCTTCAACATGGCTTTAAAGTCAATCGCATGGAGCCTTTTAGCTCCTTTTGTCAGAAGATTTAGCGATCCACCGTCTGCGTGATTCTTCATCTCAATCGGCTCTTTTGATTGGAAAAAATCTCCGATCTGCAACACCTCTTCACCGCCAACACTTTTGATTAAAACAGAGAGGCTATGGTGATGATTTAACGATTCTCGTAAGCGTTGTCGCGCTTCTTGGATAGAACTGGCTGAGTCCAACGTTTCTCTAATGAGCGCTTGCTTGTCTTCTAAAGTCTCGCGGTCAAGCTCCATGAAATGCTGTGACGCTGCAGCAATAAACAAGCATCCCAACGCAGTTACGACGGTTGCAGCAGCCAATGTAAAAAAGAGAGTTAATCTGGTTGTGAGCGATAGTCGTTTACCCATCACTCGACCTCGGTTACTTCTAATACGTAGCCCATTCCACGTACGGTGTGGATCAGCTTTACCCCTTGACCATCATCAATTTTGACACGTAGACGCCTCATAGCCACTTCTATGACGTTGGTATCGCTGTCGAAGTTCATATCCCAGACTTGAGATGCAATCAATGAGCGGGGCAAAACCTCGCCTTGGCGTCGCATCAGAAGTTCAAGAAGACCAAACTCCTTTGCTGTTAGATCAATCCGCTTTCCGGATCGCGTAACGCGCCGTCTTAGCAAATCGAGCTCTAGATCTGCGATGTTAAGCATCGCACTTTCAATACCACCTCGGCCTCGTCGCAACAGAGTCCGTACTCGTGCGAGGAGTTCAGCGAAGGAAAAGGGCTTCACCAAATAATCATCAGCCCCAAGTTCCAACCCTTTCACCTTGTCCGATACTTGATCCCGAGCGGTAAGAAACATGGTCGGGGTCTGCACGCCGCTCTTGCGGATATCCGCTAGTAACGTCCATCCGTCGATGCCAGGCAGCATAACGTCCAAAATAAACAAGTCATACGATTGATGTTGAGCAAGATGAAGGCCGTCAGTTCCATCTCTTGCTAAGTCCACCGTAAAACCTGCCTCGGTAAGGCCTTGGCGCAAGTAATCGCCTGTTTTTGGCTCGTCCTCGACGATGAGGATTTTCACAAACAAACTCTCCAGCGAAGCATTAGTACCGGTAGTGTGACTGCTTTTCGCAATGCTTTCAGTGAGATAACAAATTTGTAATCTACCCGAAGGCAAGTTGTCAGCATCAGTTCCTCATCATGAATTTTTTCATCGAAACGTAAAAACTATGGTTTTAGTGATTCTAAGGAACAGCATGCGCAACAACCGCACTCATATTTTGCTTTACAAGCTCTGCATTCCCACCACAGCTGCGCTGATTCTTAACGCACAGCCTTCCTTCGCTGCGGAGACAATCGATATCCGTCAGCCATTGAATTCAAAAGCATTCGTTCCTGTTGCGCCGTATGAATCCGCGTTTCGTCTCTACACGAAACAAAGTGAGGTGCCCATGAAATCTTGGCCCGAAGCGAACAAGACCGTGGCCGAAATCGGTGGTTGGAAGGTCTACCTAAAAGAGGCCCAAGCGCCTGATGTGCCTGCTGCGCAACCCGGCTTGCCGGTTACGCCAACCAAGCCCAGCGAACCGAGCGCATCGCCAACAACGCACAAACACCACCAAGGGAGCAAGTAATGATGCTGTGTTTAAGGAAACGATACACAAGGCATCGAGCAGTCTTATTAGTCTCAGCCATTTTGGCCACCCAAGGTTGCGCCACCGTGAGTGCCGATAAAGCCTTCGATGACATCTCGAAATTCACTAAAGAAAAGCTTAGTAAAGAACTTGAATTTCAGTCCGCGAACGGCCCAAGCCAAGCGATTCAACAGCGGGTGACAACACTTCTAAGCCAACCGCTAAGCGTCGATGATGCGATTCAAATTGCACTACTGAACAACCGAGGGCTTCAAGCCGCATTTGCAGAGTTGCGTATTGGAGAGGCGGAGTTTTTACGTGCAACGAGCTTACCAAACCCCCACTTTTCCATGCTAAGGGCCAGTAAACCGGATGGCGATATTCGCGAATTTAAGATTGAACAGGCGCTTACTTTCAATATCTTCTCGCTCGTGCTTCTCCCTCAAGTGATAGGCATGGAGCGTCAGCGTATGGCGTCGACACAATTGTCGGTTACGCAGGAAGTATTGCGGCTCGCCTCTGAGACCCGCAAAGCCTACTACAACGCACTCGCAGCCCAAGAATCTGTTCGCTATATGTCGCAAGTGCAGGAAGCAGCTGAAGCGGGCGCTGAGTTAGCAAAGCGAATGAAACAAATTGGCAATTTCAACAAATTACAAAACGCACGCGAACAAGGGTTTTATGCCGATGCGGCGCTAAGCTATGCCAAGGCGCGAACGTCAAGTCAAGTGGCACACGAGAAACTCATTCGGTTGCTTGGACTTTGGGGCGATCAAACAGCTTTGAAGTTGCCTCAACGTCTTCCCGATCTACCCCAACGCCCGAACGATCTACTTAATGTCGAACAAATGGCGATGGCCCAGCGTCTAGATTTACAACAAATCAGGGCGCAGACTGAGTCGTTAGCGCGGAATTTAGGTCTGACAAAAACATCACGCTTCATCAATATTTTGGAGTTTGGCCCAGCGCGAGTTCTCGAGGGACCCAAGGGTAGCGGATACAAAAAAGGCTATGAAGTGGCGTTCGAATTACCGATCTTCGATTGGGGTGGGGCGCGTATTGCGAGGGCCGAAGCGATCTACATGCAGGCGCTGCACTCTTCTGCGCAAGTAGCGATTGAAGCACGGTCTGAAGTGCGGCAAGCCTATTACGGCTATCGGTCAAGTTTCGACATTGCGCAGCACTATCGCGACGAGATTGTGCCGATTAGAAAGCGTATTAGTGACGAAAACCAGCTCCGCTATAACGGTATGTTCATCGGCGTGTTTGATTTGCTTGCAGACGCTCGATCGCAAATAACTGCTGCAAACAGTTACATCGAGTCACTCCGTGATTTTTGGATCGCCCAAGCAGACCTTGAGATGGCCTTAATCGGTAAAGCGAATTTATCGGCTGCCCCCATGAGTGCGGCAAGTGGCAGTGGTGAAGCTGCTGCAGGCCATTAATTACCGTACCAAAAGAAACCAAAGAAGCTAACGAAAAATGCAAACTCGACGAAATTTTCTATCAGGCGCGGGCTCAATCGCAGCAGCCACCTCGATAGCCTCAGTAAGTTCGGTCGCGATGGCCGCTTTACCCGAACCTGTGATGCAAACCAAGCCCGACACCATGCCGCCGCTTGTACCCAATACAGGCCGCCCATACAACCCCGTAGTGACGTTAAACGGCTGGACACTACCTTGGAGAATGAACCAAGGAGTTAAAGAATTCCATTTGGTGGCAGAACCGGTCGTGCGAGAAATGGCCCCCGGTATGAAAGCTCATCTTTGGGGTTATAACGGCCAGTCGCCCGGTCCGACCATTGAAGTGGTGGAGGGCGATAGAGTAAGAATTTTCGTTACGAATAAGTTACCTGAACATACAAGCATTCACTGGCACGGGCAGCGCTTACCGAACGGAATGGACGGCGTATCGGGTTTAAATCAGCCACCGATTCACCCTGGCAAAACATTTGTGTACGAATTCATCGCACGTCGACCGGGGACTTTTATGTACCACCCGCATGCTGACGAAATGACGCAAATGGCGATGGGCATGATGGGCTTTTGGGTGACCCACCCCAAAGTCAAAAACCCCCTCATTGACGATGTAGATCGGGACTTTTGCTTTTTGCTGAATGCGTATGACATAGATCCTGGTGCATACACGCCAAAGATTATGACGATGCTCGACTTCAATCTTTGGAGTTGGAATAGCCGTATCTTTCCGGGAATTGATTCGCTCAACGTCAGGCTTAACGATAGAGTTCGCATTCGGATCGGCAATCTCACCATGACTAACCATCCAATTCACCTGCATGGTCACGAATTCTTGGTAACGGGGACAGACGGAGGTCCCACGCCAAAATCCTCCCGGCAATACGAGGTTACCCAAGACATTGCTGTTGGGCAGATGCGACAGATTGAGTTCTTGGCTGATGAACCCGGCGACTGGGCTTTTCATTGCCACAAAAGCCATCACACCATGAATGCGATGGGCCATGATGTGCCGACGATGATCGGCGTTGATCATCGCGGCATGGCAAAGAAAATTGCCAAACTGATACCTGACTACATGGTGATGGGTGAGCGTGGCATGGCGGATATGGCAGAGATGGAAATGCCGCTGCCGGAGAACACCGTTCCCATGATGACCGGCGATGGACCCTTTGGCTCGGTCGAAATGGGTGGCATGTTTAGTATGGTCAAGGTGCGCAAAGAGCAAAAACCTGGCGACTACAGCAATCCCGGATGGTACAAGCACCCCCCGGGGGAAGTTGCTTTTGAGTGGAAAGGCGCTTTGCCGGAGCCCGCTCGTTTCGCAGCCGATGCGCCGTCTACGCAACAAGGCGCAGTGCCGCAGCGTGGCTCAATGCCATCAAAAGCGGTACCAAAAACTGACTTCGAAGTTCAAATTCGAAAACCTACCTCCCACGGTAAACACTAACTATCATTATTTACCAACACCTGTTGCACATTTAGTTTCAACTTCTACATAGGACATACAGCATGAAGTTTTACTCGACCATTTATACCGCACTTCTTTTAAGTTTGACGCTACCTTTACTGGCACTTGCTCACGGCGATAAAGACCACGACAAGAAATCAACTTCCGCCGTAAAAAAGGAGCAAAAGGCATGGGGCATCGCTGGCGATATGAAAGATGCCAAGCGGACCGTGACCATCAACATGACCGACAACATGCGATTTCAGCCAAACAGCATCGAAGTCAAGCAAGGTGAGACGGTTAAGTTCGTCATCAAGAATATCGGCATGGCGATGCATGAGTTAGTCATTGGGACTAAGAAAGATCTTGATGAACATGCCGCAATGATGCTCAAGCATCCTGGGATGGAGCACGACGAGCCCTACATGGCTCACGTTTCTGCGGGCAAATCGGGGGAGATTGTTTGGAACTTCAACCGTCCCGGTGATTTCGAGTTTGCTTGCCTTATTGCCGGACACTATCAAGCTGGGATGGTGGGAAAGATCAAAGTCATTGCGGCAAAAAGCGATGGTCACAGTCTCAAGCATTAACTGTCTAGGCGATATCTCCTCTACGTAAAATTTTAGTTTTTTTTAAAAAGAAATCATCATGAAAACTCGTTTACAACAATTCCTAGCGGTCATTGCACTTGCTGTTACGACAAGTCCTGCCCTAGCAACTTCGCACACCACCCAGCCTAGTGCCTCCAATCCAGTAGGGTCTGCCGAAGACGCTGACATGACCAACGCCGAGGTGCGCAAGGTTGATAAAGAGTCAAAGAAATTGACCCTCAAGCATGCAGCTATTAAATCTCTTGATATGCCAGGAATGACAATGGTTTTTCAAGTAGGCGATGCCGCTTTTCTCGACAAAATACAGGCTGGGGACAAAGTGAAGTTCAAGGCTAAAAAAGAGGGAAACGCATTTGTGATTACAGAGATCGTTCGGGCGAATTAGGTTTCCTATTAACAGAGGCTATCTCCATCGATAATGTTTTTCAGACCGAACTTAAGGACAGCTTTAATCATGACTAAATCGGTGACATTAGCGTTAAAAGGTCTTCATTGTGCGGCTTGTGTACAGAGAATTACGGCTGCTCTTTTGCCCCATGCTCAAGAGGTGTCGGTGGGCTTAAAGCCAATGCTTGCGACGGTTCTAAATCCTTCCGTATCCCTTGATCGTCTAATTGCTCAGGTCGAGGGCGCAGGCAAGTACCAGGCCAAAGTTGTGGGGTCTATTCCTGAGTACAAGACGTCTGATGAAGTCGAGATACCAGCAACCGACGTGTCAGTTGCTTCATCAAACGATTTGGCAGAGCTGCCTCGCAGCAACGGAATACTCTTGTGGCTTTCCCTTTACCGGCCGCTTTTAATTTTAGGTGGATTGTTAGCGGTTGTACCCCTCGCCTTTTTCGCGTCGACCGGCCAACTAACTCTTCACAATTGGATGCAGTTGTTTATGGCAGGCTTTTTTATGTCGTTCGCGTACTTTAAACTCATTGACATTGGCGGCTTTGCTAGCGCTTTTTCTGGTTATGATTTAGTAGCCGGAAAATGGCCTGCATGGGGGTACCTATATCCCTTTATTGAGCTTGGCCTTGGCCTCGCTTATTTGACTGGCTTTTCGTTGATAGCGACTAACTGGATTGCGTTGATCCTAATGAGCGCATCACTGATCGGCGTCACCAAAGCGGTGATGTCAAAAACAAAGATTCGTTGCGCTTGTCTGGGTGTTACTTTTAATCTTCCAATGTCGACGGTCACTATTGTAGAAGGTGCGCTGATGAGCGGCATGGCCGTTCACATGCTGCTACAAAGTGCTAGCTAGGTTGGAGAGGAATTCTAGTGGCATCTGGCCCCAAGGATTCATGATCTAAAACATTTTCATGGCTCCAAACGACATCGAAGTGCTGCCTGTAATGCGGTGTAACGTTTAACCAGCCCTCGACTCGGACGAGAAATGGTTTTGCTCTTTGAAACATTGCACCGGAGAACTCGACTGATCCATCGCAGACCGCATTGTTTGACATCTCTCTTTCTGAAAACCCCATGCAAAAATTCTTGTACTTAAGACTGCTACAACACCTTACCGCAATGCTTATGCTCGGGATTGTATTTTTGTGCTTTGGGTGTGTATCTATTCGAACCGAGCCGATGTCAGGTGAAGGCCATAGTTGGGTTACTCCGCCCGATTCGCTCGATTTAAGTGATCGTAAACAGCTCGCTGTTGTTTTCAGTGCAGGGGCGCAACGTGCCTACGCACACATTGGTGTGGTGCGCGCGTTTGAGAAGGCCGGTGTCGTACCAAACATTATTGTAGGTAGTAGCGCTGGCGCTATCGTTGGGGCTCTATGGGCATCAGGTATGAAGTCCAGCGATATGGAAAACCTGATAGGACTTCTCGAAACAGATGTTTATTCAGATTGGAAGGAGATACTGTATGCAATCATGCAAGGCCGCTTTAAAGGATTTACCTCTGGCAACGCAATTGAGCATTTCATTCGTCAGCACGTCATCAATAGAAACATCGAAGACTTACCCATTCGGTTTGCTGTTGTAACAACGGATCTGAACACTGGCACTGCAGTTCGTATAAACGTTGGCTCACTTGCTCGGGCAGTAAGAGCGTCGGCTGGGGTACCAGTCGTAATGAGGCCAGTTAGCCTTATCGTTAATGACAAACTCTTAGAGTTAATCGATGGGGGTTTAACAGAGCCTATTCCGATCAAAACCGCGCGTCTATTGGGAGCTCAGACGGTTGTTGCAGTAGATGTTGGGTATAGACCTTCGGAGGCCGTCATTACAAATCCGTTAGACGTCGCATTCCAAAGCATTCAAATATCCATAAGTTCCCTGCGCACGATGCAGTTACTTAACGCAGATTTAGTCATCACCCCGCGCATTCACGAACAAAATGTGACGCTAAAAAAAGCCACTGAATTAATTAACGAGGGAGAGCGAGCTGCAGAAGTAGCCATTAGAGACCTAGGGTATCAAATCCGATGAAATCACGCCCTAGTTATTGACTCGTAGCAGCAGCGCACTAGAGTAGGCAAAGCAGAGTCTTCAACCAGATCTATTGCCAACGGCAAGCGGACTGTGCTTCCAAACGTAACTTCAACGACGCAACTGTCATTTTGCAGTCAGCAAAATATCAATCACCGATATTGATTATCACTCCTATGCACTTTTGCATACGCCTTTAATAAAATCTGATTACATTGCTTCAGATGGAGTTGTCATGAAAGCACGTCTACCCTTTATCGCTACCCTCATAAACATCGGCATTGCGCTGCCATCGATCAGCGCCGCGACTAGTTTCTACCAGTCGAGTTCGAATGAACTTGGCTTCACAGAGCATCCTTGTCACGTAACAAACCCTAAGTCGCAGGAAGACCTTCGCCAAGAGCTTTCTGTAGCGCGAACTGATGGCAGTATTCGGATTTCAATGATGGGCGTGTATTCCCCTAGTCGACAAGTTAGCGGTATAAGCATTACGAAAACGCGAGACGATGTGATGCGTGAGCTTCGAAATATGAGCGCCAACGAAAAGGCGGCTCGCGCGAATTCATTTACGACAAACTAAGTTTCAATTTTGAACACAAGCGGCATTGAACGCCGCCTTTTTTGATTGAGAGTCGCCCAATGATTTCCAACAATACCTTTTTCCCTTTCCGCCGCCGCTCTTTTCTCATTGCAGCAGTTACGCCGGTTTTCACCACAATTGAGGTCAATGCAAAAACGAACGCTATACCCATCCAAGTTTGGAAAGACCCTAACTGTGGTTGTTGCAAAGATTGGATTGTGCACCTTGAAAAGGTTGGTTTTGTCGCAACCGTAAAGGACCAAGGAAATAATGCTGCGCGGGCGCGACTTGGGATGCCAAAGCAGTTTGCATCTTGTCATACAGCTGTCGTAGGAGGTTATGTGATTGAGGGGCATGTACCTGCTCAGGACATTGAACGATTGCTCAAAGAAAAGCCGCAAGCGCTTGGGCTTGCGGTTCCCAAAATGCCGATTGGGTCCCCTGGGATGGAGGGCGCTGCGTACGGCGGTCGTCGAGATGCTTATCAAGTACTGTTGGTTCAAAGGAATGGTACGACTAGTGTATTCAATACCTACTAGGAAAACTCGGACGCTTGAAAGCCATTATTTGAGTTACTCTTCGTCGCAAACTGCTGCTGTAGTGGCTAATCTTAATGCGCGCAAAAAGGGATGGGGATTCGTACTTTTTCTTGGACGGTTTTAAATTGCGATACCTAGTTTAGAGCGGTACTGCACCGGACTGATTGAGTCCAATGAGATCTTGATGCGTTTTTCGTTGTACCAATGAATGTAGGAGTCCACCGCTTTCATGAATTGCTCCACGGTGACGTTGGACCACGTTCTTGGATAGAACTGTTAATACATCTGTGAAACTGCGCCAAGAATCTTCGAATTCATCTCAAAGTTTGGACCAAGTAGCACCATACTTTAGTGCATTTTCGTCAGGAGCGCCTTGTATTGCAAAACATGCTGTCCTTCCGGACGATTCACCGGCCACCACGAGAGGAAGCGATTACGTTGAGACATAGGTCAGCACATCGTGGATACTACTAGGATCATCCTAAAGAAATAAGGAAGCCTGCTAGTGTTTGAGTGGCGCAAAATTTCGGCGTGAAACTGGCTCAATCTAACGTGTTTATCAACACACACGCATCCGTTCGCCATAGGCCAACCCTAGAAAATCGATCTGACCCAAGCGTGATCGCTTGACACGTTCCGCGGGCTTTGCGGCGAGGTAATGGCCATGGCCCCAGCGCGAATGATCGGCGTGCCCATGGGTAATCACAGCTCGCGGTACGGGCCGCCACGGGTCGATAAAGAGATCGCCAGCCGGGACGTAGAGGCCTTCGGGCGTTCGACAATGAGGTCAGCGCGCTTAGCCAAACCCATCGTCATCCGAGATGCGACTTTTCAGAAGCACGTGTCCGGCGCAGGGCAAGCGCGGGAGCGCGCTGCTCGATGGCCTGAAGAGTTCCACACTCGGCTCCATCGCCTTGGCCCGCGCAGGCATCTTGCAACTGTTGCAGTTCCCGTTGCAATTGCTTTAGCGTCTTCAAGCGCTCGCGCACATGCCCAAGATGTTCAGCAATCACGTGGGTCACGGCCTCGCAAGATGTCGAGGGCTGGTCACGTACTTGTAGCAGCGTGGTAATTTCCTCGATCGACATATCTAGATCACGACAAGCCAAAATGAACTGCAACCGACCCACGAAGCGCGCGTCGTATTGCCGGTAATTGTTCAAGCCTCGAGGTGGCGCTGGCAGCAAGCCAACCCGCTCGTAGTAGCGAATGGTATCCACCGAGCTGCGAGTAGCTACGGACAGGGCTTGAATGGTCATGGGCAGGGTCATGGGCCCAAAGCCTACTACAAGGCTTGACCCTGGTGTAGCTCCAGGGTTTTTAATCCGGCAATGTCATCAACCTGCCAATCTCATTGCGAGCCCGCGCCCGCGGGCAACGATCCACGCTACCGACGCGTGCTCATGATCGCGCTCATCGCCAACTTGGCTATGTTCCTAGTGGAGATCGGCTCGGGAGTACGCGCGGACTCGGCTTCTTTACTTGCCGACGCCATCGACTTTTTGGGCGACGCCGCGAACTATGCGGTCTCACTTTTCGTGCTCGGCATGGGTCTTCAAGTGCGGGCCCGCGCTGCGCTTCTCAAGGCGCTTTCCATGGCCGCCTTTGGCATGGGCGTACTTGGGCTGGCCGGCTATCGATGGATGGTTGGCGCCAACCCCGAGCCGTACACTATGGGTTTGGTGGGCACCTTTGCGCTGGCCACCAACGTCGGGGTGGCGTGGATGCTGTATCGCTGGCGTGCGGGCGACGCCAACATGCGCTCCGTATGGCTGTGCAGTCGCAACGACGCCATAGGCAACGTTCTTGTGATTGGTGCGGCAGTTGCCGTAAGCTTGACCGCAAGCGCCTGGCCAGATCTTGTGGTGGCTGCTTTCATGGCGGCTCTGGCATTGCGAAGCGCAACCGCCGTAGGCCGACAAGCGCGCGACGAACTCGCCCAAGAGCAGGCCAAAGTACGGGTTGCTGAATATCAAGGACCGCAGTGAGAATTCTTGTTGTCGAAGACCAACCCGATATCGGCGCTTACGTGCAAAAGGCATTGAGCCAATCGGGTTATGTTGTGGATCTCGTTCATAACGGAATCGATGGGCTTCACTTCGCCTTAGAGGGCGACTACCAACTGATTGTCCTGGATGTCATGTTACCCGGCATTGATGGATTCAAGGTGTTGGAAAAGCTGCGGGCCAGCAAAAGGACGCCAGTGATCATGGTGACAGCGAAAGGTGCGGTGGATGATCGGGTCAAGGGCCTTCATTCTGGTGCCGACGATTACATTGTCAAGCCCTTTGAAATGGTGGAACTTCTTGCACGAATTGACGCCATTGGTAGGCGCGCTGGAGGGCCCGTCGCGCCTCTACAGGCGATTGTGGTACGCGATCTCGAAATCGATTTTTGGGCGCACAAGGTACGGCGCGGTGGAGTGATGATTGCCCTGACATCCAAAGAAATCAAGATTTTGCAAGTGCTTGTCGAGCATCGCGGCCTAGTGGTGTCACGCACGATGCTGGCCGAGCTTGTGTGGGAAATGCACTTCGATACCGGAACGAATGCTGTGGACGTTGCCATGCGGCGATTGCGCGCCAAAGTAGACGACCCCTTTGAGATCAAGATTTTGGAAACCGTGAGAGGGCGGGGTTACAGAATCGCTAGCGATTTTTAGTGCCGCGCGTGTTTCGACTCTCCATCGCGCGCCGAATTGCTCTCGGTTTTGTCGTAACGATGCTACTGACCATGGTCTTGAGCGGTCTTGTCGTGTCGCAGGCGTTGCGTAAGGCACTTGAGTCTGACCTCAGGAATACAACCCTTGAAAAACTCAGCGCTGTCAGGCACATCATTGAGGATCGAGCGGAGTTTCTTTCCGAGAATCAGCTTCACGCCATTGACGACCTCCTTGCGGGGCACCCCGATATGAGTGTCGTCCTCACGATTGCCAACCAAGCAACGGTACGCGGTGCGGCACTTTCGCCGGCACTCGTGGCAACGATTCAAGAGGTGACTTCGACATCGACTCCCAAGGTCATTGCAAATGGAACCCATATGGCCCTGAAACGGGAAGCGCTTTCTTCAGGGGACAGGTCACTCGGTATTGCTATTTTGATTTCCACAAAGGCTACGCAGGATCGTGTTGGCACCTATCGTCAGATTGTTTTTGCAGCGACTGCTGCAGCTCTCGGAGCGGGACTCTTTCTTTCCTGGGTGGCCGCCAAGTGGACGATGTTGCCGCTTAAGCGTCTTACACGCTCTATTGGTCAACTCGATCCCTCGCAACTCTATCAACGCGTTGCTGAAGTGGATGACGCCGTTGAGCTACGGTCAATTACCCGAGCACTCAACCAATGCCTTGACCGAATCGAGCGCGCTTACGTTCAAACGGAAGCTTTCAATTCCGACGTAGCCCACGAGCTTCGGACCCCTCTCGCTGCCACGCGGCTAGCTATTGAAAGTGCAATAAATGGCAGTGTAAATAACGACGTCATCGATCTTCTTGAACGAGCTCAAGACCAGATCAATAGCCTCAACACGATTGTGTCAGACATGCTGTTTGTGTCTCAAGCACAGCGCGGCGCACGAGCGCGCAAGGAGTGGGTAGAAAATAGCGAGGGTTTGATGCGAAGCATCGCTGAATTCTGGGAGCCCCTGGCCCAAGATCAAGGGCTTGCGCTGAAGGTAACTGGCTCCGGCTCAATATGCCTAGACATTTCATTGATCCGGCGTGCAGTTTCCAACCTCATTTCGAACGCACTTCGTTATGCAAGAACTGGAAGTGAAGTCGAGCTGCGTTTGCGAGCGAACTCTGACGAATGGGTCATTTCTGTTACCAACGAAGGCCAGACAATACCGCGAGATGTGCAAGCAAGAATGTTCGATCGGTTTTATCGCGCTGATCCTGCACGTCATGCCACTGCAACGCACCATGGGTTAGGGCTTGCGATAGTCGCTGCGGTAGCAAAGATGCATGATGGTGAGCCGTTTGTGGATTGCCACGACACGCTGGTAAGCGTTGGTTTGCGAGCCCCAAACCGAACAATTTTGTAATCTCAGTGACGGTGTTCTGACGGCGCCGCTCAGCGAAGATCCAGCCATCGTGAACATTCACGAAAGCGAGTCCAGGCGGTTGGACATCTTGGAGATCATCATG
>JAIYCW010000048.1 GCA_027487815.1 Burkholderiales bacterium | reverse complement strand
GGCATCAGCACCACCCCCTTGATGCGCGAAAGCACGCGCCCCACCCCCACGAAAGGATAACCATGCTAGCCACCGTCATTCATGCCGCCAAGGATTTGCGGCTCGAAGATCGCCCCGATCCGCAGCAACCCGGGCCCGATCAGGTGCTGCTTGCGTTTGGCGCGGGTGGAATTTGCGGCTCGGACCTGTCGTATTTCAACAAGGGGCGGGTGGGGGACTTCACTGTGCGCGAGCCGCTATGTTTGGGCCACGAGTTTTCAGGCTCGGTGCTCGAGGTGGGCAGTGGCGTCACTGATCTCAAAGTTGGAGATCGAGTGGCGGTGAATCCGAATCATCCGTGCCGCGTGTGCCGCGCTTGTGTGGCAGGCAAGGGGCATCTTTGCTACAAGATGCAGTTCTTTGGCAGCGCTGCAATCTTTCCGCATGTGCAGGGCGTGTTTCGTGAGCGGCTGGTAGTGGAGCGCAAGCAGTGCTATCGGGTTTCGAAGCTGCTCGATTTTCGCATCGCGGCGATGGCCGAACCACTCGCGGTTGCCTTGCATGCCATCAATCGCGCGGGCTCCCTGGTGGGCAAGGATGTGTTAATCACGGGCGGCGGGCCGATTGGTTGCCTAGTGCTTCTGGCTGCGCGCCATGCTGGAGCCAAAAGTATCACCGTGACTGAAGTGAGTGAAAAAGCGATTGCAAGAATGCAGGTGTTGCCGGCCGATGAGATCGTAAATTCCCTGCAGGAAACCACGCGGGTTGAAAGCTGGTATGCGGGCAAGGGGCACTTCGATCTTTCCTTCGAATGCTCGGGCAATCCCGCGGCTTTGGCGAGTGCAATCCGCGCCACTGCGTCTGGTGGCAAGGTGGTGGTGGTCGGTATGGTGGGCATGCCGGAAGTGCCGTTGCCGGTGAATCCGTTTGTGGCTCGCGAGGTGGATTTGATCGGCTCATTTCGTTTTGATGCCGAGTTTGGTCAAGCGGTGGATGTGTTGGCTCGCGGCGCGATAGATGTGCAGCCGGTGATGACGCATAGCTTTCCGATGAAAGCTGCACAAGAAGCATTCATGGTCGCTTCGGATCGCGATCAATCCCTCAAAGTTCATTTGGTAGCGTGAAGATGCAACAGTTATTTGACCTCACCGGCAAGCGTGCCCTCATCACAGGTTCCAGTCAGGGCATTGGCCTGGCTTTGGCGCAAGCGCTTGCATCGGCTGGTGCGCAGATTGTGCTAAACGGGCGCGATGCCACCAAACTTGCCCAGGCTTGCGAGCAACTGCAATCGCAGGGGTATGCGTGCGAAACCCAGGCGTTTGATGTGACTGATGCGAATGCAGTGCAGCTTGGTGTGGCCGAGATCGAAGCGCGCGCGCCTATCGACATCCTCGTAAACAATGCGGGCATCCAGATCCGGGGGGCGTTCACGGAGTTCAAAGCCACAGATTGGGATCGCCTGATTGCCACCAATCTGAGTAGTGCATTTCATGTGGGCCAGGCTGTGGCGCGGCATATGGTGCAGCGCAAGCGCGGCAAGATCGTTAATGTGTGCTCGGTGCAAAGCGAGTTGGGGCGGCCCACCATTGCGCCCTACACCGCCACCAAAGGCGGCCTGAAAATGCTCACCAAAGGCATGGCCATCGATCTGGGCCCCCAGGGTATTCAGGTTAATGGCCTGGGGCCAGGCTATTTCGATACCGAGCTCACCTCCGCGCTCGTCAAAGACCCAGTCTTTACCGGCTGGATCGAAAAGCGGGTGCCAGCCGGGCGCTGGGGTAAGGTCGAAGAGCTGGGTGGGGCGATGATTTTCCTGGCTTCCGCAGCCTCGGACTTCGTGAACGGCCATATTCTTTACGTCGACGGTGGCATGACCGCCAGCTTGTAATTTGGCGGAAGCATTGGAGCTTGTATAATCAAGGGCTGTGCCGGTTTAGCTCAGTTGGTAGAGCAGCGGTTTTGTAAACCGAAGGTCACGAGTTCGACTCTTGTAACCGGCACCATTCCTTTCCCCTTCGAGCCATGAGGTAGTGCCACTTCTGTAGTGCAACTCCTCTAGAACCCTGCTATCGTCTCTTGCTCCAAGGAGGTTCCCGATGCCCGCACTCTTACCCAACGTTGATCCGGATGGCCTGCTCGAATATTCGGTGGTCTACACCGACCGGGCGCTTAACCATATGTCCAAGAAGTTTCAGGGCGTCATGGGCGACATTTCCGCGATCCTGAAAGAGGTCTATCACGCACGTTCGGCCATCGTGATTCCGGGCAGCGGCACCTACGGCATGGAGGCCGTGGCCCGCCAATTTGGCAGCGAAAAGCACTGCCTGGTGATTCGCAACGGTTGGTTCAGCTATCGCTGGACGCAGATTTTTGAGATGGGCAAGATTCCTTCGAAAGAAACCGTGCTCAAGGCGCGTCGCGTCGCCCCTGGCGCTCAGCAACCGTTTGCTCCAGTGCCCGCAGCGGAGGTGGCCGCCACGATTCGTGCAGAAAAGCCCGCAGTGGTGTTCGCGCCCCATGTGGAGACCTCGGCCGGGATTATCTTGCCCGACGCTTATCTTCGTGAAGTCGCTGACGCGGTGCACGAGGTGGGTGGATTGTTTGTGCTCGATTGCATCGCATCGGGAACGATCTGGGTCGATATGCAAGCCACTGGCGTGGATGTGTTGGTCAGCGCGCCGCAAAAGGGCTGGACAGGCTCGCCCGGCTGCGCGTTTGTGATGCTCAGCGAACGGGCTCGTGCGGCGATTGATTCAACCACCAGTTCAAGCTTTGCGGTGGATCTGCGCAAGTGGCTGCAGATTATGGAAACCTACGAGTCTGGCTCGCATGTGTATCACACCACCATGCCCACCGATGCGCTAGCCAATGTGCGCGATGTGATGCAAGAGACTCGAGCTTATGGCTTCGATAAAGTCCGCGAAGAGCAATGGGCCTTGGGGCGTGCGGTGCGCAAGATGATGCAAGGCATGGGTTACCAAAGCGTGGCTGCGCCCGGCTTTGAGGCACCTGGAGTTGTGGTGTCTTATACCGATGATCCCGAGATTCAGAACGGCAAAAAGTTTATGGCGCTCGGCCTGCAGTCTGCTTCGGGTGTGCCGCTCCAGTGTGATGAAGGCCCGGAGTTCCGCACCTTCCGCTTTGGCTTGTTTGGCCTGGATAAGCTTCACAATGTTGATCGTTCGGTGGCTAATCTCGAAGCTGCATTGCGCAAGATTGCCGCAGCACCTGTGCAGCAAGCGGCCTAGTTTCCATCTGGGTTGAGGGCGTGATTGATCGGCATGCCGAGGCGCCCTCACCATCATCATGTGTATGTCATCGCCCTGGCCGATCAGGTCTGGAACGAGCCTGCTTTTCGCAAAGCCAATCCAGAGCATCAGCTCGGCAAACCCTGTGTGTATGTGGGCATGACCGGGCTTGATCCGGATGTGCGCTTTGATAAACATAAGGCGGGCATCCAGGCGAACCGCTTTGTGTTCAAGTACGGACTGAGTTTGCTGCCCGCGCTCTATGAGGTGTATAACCCGATGCCTTACGAGGCGGCGCGCGAGATGGAAGTTGAATTGGCCATTGATCTGCGGCAGCGCGGCTTTGGTGTTTGGCAGGCCTGATCTTGCAGGCTTAAGGAGCGATAAAAATGCAATACGCAGCTTTGGGAACCAGTGATTTGAAGGTATCGCGCCTTTGCCTGGGCACGATGATGTTTGGCGATCAAACCGATCGTGATGAAGCGGGCCGCATCATGGCCAGCGCGCTTGAGCAGGGCGTGAATTTCATCGATACCGCTGATGTGTATACCCGCGGAGCCTCCGAAACCATGCTGGGTGAATTGTGGCAAGGCCAGCGTCATCAGTGGGTGTTGGCAAGCAAGGTCGGCAACAAGATGAGCGAGGCGCCCAATGAGTTGGGCTATTCGCGCAGCTGGATGATCCGCGCGGTGGAAGCCAGCCTCAAGCGCCTGCAAACGGACTATCTTGATGTGTATTACATGCATCGCGACAACCCAGGCTTATCGCTTGAAGAGCCGGTGCGAGTGATGGGCGAGCTGATTGCCCAGGGCAAGATTCGCGCCTGGGGGGTATCGAATTTTCGCGGCTGGCGGATTGCGCAGATTGTGGAGCTTGCGAGGAAAATGAATGTGCCCGCCCCGGTTGTTTGCCAGCCTTACTACAACCTCTTGAATCGCATGCCCGAGGTTGAGATTCTGCCTGCATGCCATGCCTATGGGCTCGCTGTGGTGCCGTATAGCCCGATTGCTCGTGGGGTACTGACGGGCAAGTACCAGCCTGGCGTTGCACCACCGCCTGACTCGCGGGCCGCCCGCAATGATTCGCGTATTCAACAAACCGAGATGCGTGATGAGTCGCTGGTGATTGCGCAGCAGCTTCGCGAACGAGCTCATGATTTGGGGGTGAGTTTGTTGCATTACGCCTGCGCCTGGGTGTTGCGCAACAAAATCGTGACTTCGGTGATCGCAGGCCCGCGCACACTTGCGCAGTGGAATGACTATTTGCCCGCTCTGAGTGTGGCCTTGACGCCCGAAGATGATGCTCTGGTGGATCGCTTGGTTAAGCCTGGCCATCCTTCGACGCCGGGCTATACCGACCCGGCCTATCCGTTTGTGGGGCGCGTTGTTTAGAGGATTACAACTAAGCCTTCAGAGCCTGCATCAAAAACTCCCAATGCTCGGGCGAAACCGGGGTAATGGACAGCCGATTGCCCGGGCGAAGCACGACCATGGAATCTAGCTCAGGCAACTCGCGCATCTGTTTGATGCCAAACAAGTGGGTCTTGCGAACGTAGCTCACATCCACATGCACCCAGCGCGGTGCCTCGGGTTTTGATTTGGCGTCGAAGTAGGGGCTCTTGGGATCAAATTGGCTGGCATCGGGATAGGCTGCGCTCGCTACCTTCGCGATGCCCGCAATGCCGGGCTCGGGGCAAGAAGAGTGATAAAACAGCACACCATCGCCCAGGCGCATCTGATCGCGCATGAAGTTGCGAGCCTGATAGTTGCGCACGCCAATCCATGGCACGGTTTGCCGCGGCGCTCGAGCCAAGTCATCGATTGAACACTCATCCGGTTCGCTTTTCATGAGCCAGAATTGGCTGGGGGTCGCTGCCATCAATCGTGCTCCGCAAGGTCGAGTTGTGTGGGTGCGTCGACCGGTACAGTACACCACCGCCCCTGCCCAACTGCACCGGGGCAAGTCCGCGATACCCCGGTATCTTGAGCCTCGGATTTTACTCACGAGGCAAGGGATGAAAGCTGCATTGATAGGGTCGCGTCGGGCGCTTGCGGTGCGCAGTTCGGATGTGCGCAGTTTGTTGCGCTATGCAAAAGACCCCGCCATGGTTTCACTCGCGGGTGGCCTGCCTTCGCCTGAACTCTTTGATATTGAAGGCATTGCGCAAGCCACCGAGCATGCGCTTAAGCAATCGCCCGTGGAGTGTTTGCAATACGGCATGACCGAGGGCCAAGCCGCCCTGCGGCACGCCTTGGTAGGGTTGCTTGAAAAGCGGGGTATTCATGCCACGGTTGACTCCATCGTAGTCACCACGGGCTCTCAGCAAGCGCTTGATCTGATCGCACGCGCATTACTCGATGAAGGCGACACCGTCGTGGTCGAGCGTCCAACCTATCTTGCAGCGCTTCAAGCCCTGAGTCTGGCCGGTGCCACCTATGCCTGCATCGATGTGGATGATGAAGGCGGACAGGTCGAGCAGTTGCTTGCGCTTGCGCCAGATCCGCGGATCAAGCTTGTGTATGTGGTGAGCACTTTTTCAAACCCTTCAGGCACCACCATGTCGCGCGCAAGGCGTGAGGTGCTGGTGCGATGGGCCATGAAGCATCAGGTGGTGATTCTTGAGGATGATCCTTATGGCGAGTTGCGTGCAGCAGGTGAGCGTGTGGAGTCGATCTACTCGATTGCTGCGTCAATTCCTGGTGCAAGCGATTGGGTTTGTTATACCTCGACCCTATCGAAAATCATCGCTCCGGGCTTGCGGGTTGGCTGGTTGGTGATGCCACCGGCGCTCGTAGAGTTGGTGGCCCGCATCAAGCAGGCGATGGATTTGCATAGCTCATCATTTGCTCAACAGGTTGGGGCGGCCTATCTTGAATCGGGGCGATTGCCTGGCCATATCGAACGTGTCCGCACCGAGTACGGCAAGCGGCAAGTAACGATGCGCGGTTTGCTCGAAGAAGCATTTGGCTCGAAGCTCAAGCTGCGCCATAGCGAAGGCGGCATGTTTTTATGGGGCGAGTTTACTGACGGCACCAACACACGAGACTTATTGCAGCATGCGCTAGAGCAGGGCGTGATGTTCGTGCCCGGTGATGTGTTTTATGCAGCCGATCCGCAGGGCAATGCGATTCGGCTGAACTTCACCAGCGCTTCAGTGGAGAGGCTTGAACTCGGCGTGGCCCGCCTTCAGCAGGCTCATCGTTTATTTGCTTCGCTTACCAAGGCTGCGGCCTGATAACCCAGCAACCAACGCGGCTCCAAGAAGGGCAAGGGCCCACGCGGGGAGGGGGACGTCGGAGTCCCCGGCATTCGGACTTGGAAGGTCGTAAACCACGGTGAGTTGAGGCCCAAAAGTTCCGCTCTCGCGGCTAAACAAGCGCTTGGCATTCTTCTCCACATCCGGATTTTCAACATCCTTCATCAGCCATCCGAAGTTAGTGGCCGGGGAGTTGACCCACTGCTGGACATCGGCTATGAGGGCCGGGGTAGAGGGAAAAGTGAATTCGCCGAGTGTGTTGATCAGTGTCGAGCTGCTGGGCTGCGATACAAAATCACCTCCTGCCGAGCTCCAGAACTGATTCGGATAAAAGCGATGAACCCACGTGGAGTCGTTGACGAGAGCCGTGCCGCCATTACCTCCGCTTGCGAAAGACTGTCCTTCCCCCCAGCTTGTCGTCAAGCGATACAAGCTTGCGATGTCGTCGAAGGAAGAATTCGAGGCTGCAGTAAACACCCATACCCGAAGCTGGACCGAGCGAATCGTGGAGCCAACAGGAATCCCCGCAAAATCAAATTGCATCAGTGAGCGGCGTGCTGAACCCCCGGCGATCTTGCCGATAAAAATAGGCCCCTTGCCGTTGGCAAGCGCGCTCTCATCACCAATCAAAGTGGCGTCCTTGACTGGGTACAGGGTCGCCTGGGCGGCGTTCACGCTCGTTGCAGACATGAGCCCCGTAACACAGAGCAAAACACCTATCAGGATTGATACAACACGTGGCATGGCGGCTCTCCGGTCGAAGAGCGAATCTTTTACCCACAGTTTGTTGCAATTCCATGTGGGGGAATTAGTCCCCTGAATCAATCTTTGGAAAAAATCAGATCAATAAAAAGAGTGAAATTAGTTCTTTAGAGCTAGTCTTATTGGTCTTTGCAGTCCATAGCTAAAGGCCCTGAGTCGCAATACCTACATATAAAACATTGATCCTCACTGGCTCGATCAGCCCATCTGAAAACCAGCCCTTGGGGTAGTTATGACCAATCTTTACCGAATGTTTCTTTGCGTTGGCATTTTAATGAATGGCAGCGCACATGCGGCTCAATTCACGCTTTCGGGCGCCGCGAGTGGTTCCCAATTTGATGTGGTCTACGATGAAGCGCTTACAGGATTGTTCGGACGCCCCTTTCTGAGCAACAACGCGGTTTTTTTCACGCCCACCTCGTTTGTTGCCAATGCGTTGGGGTCGGATGCATCGCAAACCAGGTCTAGCAACGTGCTACTGCGGCTCATTCCCCACAATGGGTTTGCATTCACCCAGTTTGCGCTGAGCGCGCGAGGTGACTTCTATCTTGAAGGTGCAACCAGCAGTGTGGATGTCACCGGTTCACTTTCGGTAACCAATGCATTGGGTGGATTTGCCCCCGTGGCCTCTTCCATCGCTGCAGTCACGGCAGATGGGCCCGCCCCGGGCACCTTTCTTGCATCGATCGGTCCATCGTCGGCCTACCGCAATTTGCCGAACACCACGAATTGGTCAAGCGTAGCTTCGATTCTTGCCACCACTGCCAATGGATTGGCACAAGCAAGCGAGGTTGATTTCAGTATCTCCAACACGTTGACAGCACGCAACGGCGCTTCGAACGGGAGCTTTGCTGAAAGCTTTGTCGAAAGCAAATTTGTTGGGGGTTCGGGTCTGTTTGTGAGTGTGACGCCGATCCCGGAGCCTTCTGAGTGGGTGATGTATTTGTTTGGAATCCTGGCGATCGGGGCTATTGCGCAGCGTCAGTCAGCTACCAGGCAGCTTGCCGCGGCGTAATTGATCCTTCAGGCTTTCGGATGGTGAGTCCTGGAAATAGTTAGATAAAGTTTTACTCAAAGGTGACCTCATGAAATCAATTGCTGTATTGGCCTTTGCTGCGATAGGAGTGTTGTCGCAGGCGCATGCTGCCTTGGTGACCATCTCGGGCTCGGCCAGCAACTCAAGCTTTGATGTTGTGTACGACAGTTCAGCGTTGGGTCTTTTCGGCATTCCCAGTTTGAACAACAACGTGGTGTTTTTTACCCCGACGACTTTCGCTGCCAATGCAATCGGAGTCAATCAGGCGCAGACCACCAACAGCACAGTTAATTTGCGCATCATTCCGTTGGCTGGGTATGACTTTCTTGGATTCAACTTGCTCGAGCGAGGCGATTTCTTCCTTGAAGGTGCAACCTCAAGGGTTCGTGCTCAGGGTCAGTTGCGGGCATTTAACACGGCCACTCCCTTCACCGAGTTTTCAGACAGCATTGTTTCGACCACCGCGAGCGGCCCGGCTATCGGGACCTTGTTGGGATCGATCGCCGCCAACTCGGCCTATCGGGACGGCAACAACTACAACTGGGTGGGTAATGCAAACATCAGCTCAGTCGGTAATGGGCTGGCCACTGCCGATGAGGTCAACATCACGATTGAAAATATTCTGCGTGCCAATACCCTGGGTTCAACCCCGGGTGAATTGGGTCTCGAGGCCTTCATCGAGAAGAAGTTTGCAGGCGGGTCGGTCAGCCTGACTGTGAGCATGATTCCTGAGCCAAGTGAGATCGGGATGATTCTTTCCGGGTTGGCAATGATCGGGTTCATTGCTCGTCGTCGCCCGCGCCTTGCCTGATCAAGATTCGACAGTGCAAAAAAAAGACCACCGAAATCGGTGGTCAATCAAAAGCAGAGTTCGTTAAAAGCTAATTAGGCACTCAGCTGGCGCTTGGCGCGGCGTCGGGCTACTGCACCAACCAAGCCAAGACCAGCCAGCATCAGAGCGTATTCCTGGGGCTCAGGAATCGCAGTGATGAGCACGTTGTTTAGACCAAGGATTTGATCAGGTGAGGATTGTGTGGCGTTGTCATCAATCCAGCGAAGGCGCAATGTATCGCCAATGTTTACAGCGGAACCCAAGGTAACCACTGCGCCGCTTACTGAGGTAAGCCCTACTGTGTTGGGCACTTGTGTAAGCGTTGGGTTGAGCGCGGCAATGTTGGTCCATGCGCCGGAGTTCACCTGTGCAAACAGTTGGTAACCAGGCAAATCACCAGCCGTCGTTGCTGCGGTATATCTGACGGTGTCGTAGCTCACCAGAAACTGGTTAAAGCTGCTGCTGGTGCCGTTTGTTAGCAAGAGCTGTAGGCCTGTTCCAGCATTGGTTGTGGGAGAAGTCGCCACAACACGATCAGAAGTCAATGTCGCGGAGCGAGCAGCGTTCCAGCCTGAGTTGTTTGTGCTGCTTGGCGTGGTAACCGCAGTCAGCGCAACGCCTGATTGAACCATAGCGGTCACGCCCGCAACCGTGATGCCGGTAGCGTTGGTCCAAGTATTGTTATTGCTGGAGCTGGCACCATTCCAGAGCGTCCAGTCGGTAGGCAGTGTAGTGCCCGCAGTGCCCATCGAATCAAACGACTGCTGATAGCCGCCGTCAAGAAGGGCAATAGCGTGAGCGCTATTGGCAGCGCCGGCAACGAGCGCGACTGCCAAGGCCTGAGCCAAAATTGATCGATTAAAAGTCATGTTTCTCTCCAATCGTGGATAACAGAATATGTCTGGCTATTAAGCGGCGCGGCCGGTTGAGCTGGAGCGACGGCGAACCATGGCACCAACCATGCCCAAACCGGCGAGCATCATCGCGATCTCAGAAGGCTCAGGGATGGCTTGGATGGTGAAATCGTAGGTCTGACCTGCAGCAAATCCGGTGGTGGATAAGCCCCAGTTGATCTCATTGTTGCTCAGCAAGGGATTGCCAATGTTCAGGGCGGTAAACACGGGTGCGCCCATGAACACGGTAAACACATTGCTCGGCGATTCAACTACGCTGCCCAAAGCATTGCTGAACTGGTCTTTGGCAGTGCCAGCCTGAGCATCAAGGCCAAAGAAGTTGAACTGCAGATATTGCAAACCAGCGGGCAAGAAGCTCTGAACCACCGTGTTGAAGCTCATGAACGCCTGGGGCTGGCCCGTGGCTGCGTTCAGGTTGTCTTCGCTTTGGAGCGTGATACGAAAGCGCATCAGGTTGGTATTCGAAATGCTGAGATCGAACTCTACGCGTCCGTCGTCAGAGTAATCCGCATCCAGGGTGTTACCCGCGGTGTCGAGTGCGGTGAGGGTAGCGGAGTTTGCAGCGCTCAAGCCAAGAGAGGCCAGGGCTACTGCCAAAAGTTTTTTCATTGGAGACATGATTAATTCCTGAGGAGTGAAGGCGGGCTGCTACAGCCCGCCGGATTGGTCTAAAGGGTGCCAGTGGCCCAAGGGCCGGTGATTGCGACAGTGATTCCAGGGCCTTGAATATTTACAAACAAGACACGGCCGTCTGGGCTGAAGACTGACCCCGCCCACTCAGAGTTTCGGAAGTTTCCGGCGCTTGCACCGGGCTTGCCTGCCGCGGCGAGTTGAGTCGAGGTGAAGTTGTAGTTATTGCGTGCGAACACAAAGGCGTTACCGGTTGAGGTGAGGCCCATCAAGCGATCTGCAACAACGCCACTGCTGGTTGGATCCAAGGTGCCGCCGCCATCTTCGCAAAACAGCAAACCACCGCGTGGGCTCACGCAGATGTTGTCTGGGGAGTTGCCGACAGCGCCTGTGGCTACTGTGGTGCCAGTGGCGGGGTTGACCATCGAGAAATTGTTGGGCGCGAAGATACATTTGAGAGTCATCGTATCGAGGTCAAGTGCCCAGATGCGACCACGCCGACCACCGGAAACGGCCTTGTCAGTAAAGAAAACGATACCGTTGGCAACCCAGCAGCCTTCGTTGGCACCAAATCGCGCAGCGCCATTGGCATAGGCCTGGCGGTAAGGACCGCTGGCGTTGCCCACTGGAGAGCTAGCCGCATTAGCGTCCGGATCGGCGATGGCCACCCACTCACACTGGAACTCCTGACACAAGGTTGGAGCACGCAAATCAGCATTGGGAGTGCCCTTTACTGCGAGGCCCTCAAGGATGCCCCCTTGGTGCAGCGAGCCAACACCCCCTTGGATGTTGGTTGGGCGGAAGCGGTACAGTGTGTTTACCGCGTCCTCCGTGAGGTACCAATAGCCTGTCTCGGGATCTATTGCACTGGCCTCATGGCTCATGCGGCCCATGTCGCGAATTGGTTCAATATTGGGCGTACCGTCAGCTGGCACTTCAAAGACATAACCATGCAACTTACCGCCAGACAGATTATTTACCGCCAGGCCTGAGCCGGGTTCTTCATTGGTCAACCACGATCCCCAGGTCGATGATCCACCAGCACAATTGCGGATCCCGCCGCCAAAGCTTAGATAGCTCTCCACCCACTGACCATCACGCCACACGAGGGTCGACGTGCCCCCGCAATTGGTGTTGTCGTATGACCGGTTGGAAGCGATATGGGCGGCATTACCGGCGACGCCGGAAAGAACGCCCGAACCCGACAGCTCATGATTGCGGATCAGGGTGATTTCGTTACTACGCCCCACGCGACGCGAGCGTACAACGCCCATGCCATCGTGATTACCCGGGCAAATTTTGCCATCGCTCATCAAGTCGCCACGCCACGAGAATGAGCGATAACTAAAGCCAGGAGGCAACTGAATGAGTGGCAAGCCAGTAGTGAGGTCGTTAGTCGGTACGCAGGCACCGTAAGGGCTGGTCACGAGGTTCGATGTGCCACCGGCAACACAATCGGCTCCGTCAAGAAGTGATGCTTCTGCATCGCGGCTGGCGAGCGCGGCAATCGGGCCAGCAAAAGCGGCCACGATAGCAGCACCCATGCCGCCCTTCATGACTTCACGGCGTTCAGTGTTATCAGCAGTATTTTCAAATTGCGTCGTCATCAACAAGCTCCAGGAAAGAGTAGAAATGGATCGTCAGGCAAAGGGGATTCTTACTGTGCTTTTGTTTTACGCACGCGAGCGGCTACTAGCCCAGCTCCGGCCAAAAACATCGCAATACTGGCGGGCTCTGGAATCGGGCTGACCTCGACCGAGAGGATCGGGCGCAGATTGGCTTCGAAGTACTCGCTCGAATGGAAATCGATGCCGTTAGTCCCGCTTGGCAGGAAGGGCAAAAGGGCCCAGCCCTGGTTGCTGGATGGGTTGGCCTGCCACGCTTGCAGCGAAGCCAGCACGTCGATGCTCAGCGGCCCAGAAGGTACATTGCCCGAGGAGTTATTGGCTCCATAGCTGCTGATCACAGAGGTTCCAGCTTCAATCCCATTAGCACTCACACCATTGGTGAAAGAATCCCAAGTGGCCGTGCCTTGATTCCAACCCACCAGCATGTTGTACACAGTGAAGCCGCTGCCCTGGCTCGTGACTTCCACGTTCAAGCTTGCCGAGGTAATCACGTCGGTGGGTTTGATCTGGTTCAGAGCATTACCAAAAATGCTGTCGAAGCGGATCAGAATTTGTGATTCACCGCCGCCGTCGCTTGAGTCCACACTCACGTCTTCATCGGCACCATAAATCGTTGCAGGATCAGCCTCACGAAGGTAGGTGTCCTGAGACCCGGTATAGCCATTAAGACCTTGCTGAAAGGTGTAGGTGGCAGAGATTGCGCTAGTGCTCAAAAGAGCAGTGGCAAGACCAATAACAGTTGCTACGGATTTCATGATCGC
>JAIYCW010000054.1 GCA_027487815.1 Burkholderiales bacterium | reverse complement strand
GCTATCACAACCGCCCCGGCCAACCCCACCATCCCGCGTTCGCGTGCACCCAAGCCGCGCCAGGTATTGAGCAGCGTCTCGATCATTTGCTCACACTCAGCAAGGCCAAGGGCTCGCGTTCATTTTCAAACTTCAGATCAAGCCCGGCCTGGGCGCAAGTCTTGGCTAACTGGTCGCGCACCGACCGGGATTCGACAAAGGTTGGATTAAATCTCACCCTTACACGTCCTTCGCGAAACTCGGCGGCCACCAAGGCGTCAATCGCTTTAGGCCCCAAAGCCTGCGAGAAGCGATTGAGTAACGGCCCGAAATCCTCCGGCCCCGGTTGGCCCGCGCGAGCCCGTAATCCAGACACCAGGCGTTGGGCCTGAAGCACCGGATCAACCACCACCTGAGCGCCTGGAAAAGCCTCGCGAAAGGCTTGATCCAGTTGCACCTTGAGTTCGGTGCGCTGCTGAGCCAATTGACCCCAGTGCAAATTCAAACCAATCAAGCCAGCGGCGAGCACAAGCGCGACAAGCGCGGCAGGCCAGCGCCAGGCCAGCCAATCCACCTGAGCCAACAGACGCCCTGATGCCGTTCCAAGCCGTCCTTCTTTCAAATCAATCGGGCAGCCGCGTGGCCAGGCGAGCGGCGCAATATGAGGTGATAGCCCGAGGCGTTGCGTGGCGCGTTGCACCACTCCCCTCCAGGACTCATCTTCAATATAAACAGCTAACGCTTTCGACTGGCCGGGCTCGATCACGGCCGACAGGGCGCTCACCAAAGCTTCCGTGCGAAACTCGGGATCAGCCCCCGCATGCCAGCCCAAACCCTCAGTGAGATGGTGTCTCAAGGCCAGTCCATCATGCACACATGCCATCGAAACACCGGCAGGCAACATCGGCAACACCAATTGCGCAGGCCAAGCCGCGCGTACCGCAATCGAGCGTCGCTCCAGGGCGCCGATCACAAACTCCAGCCAGCTCCGATCCACTGCCGCCACCGTGCGCCGGGGCGCACCTTCACCAGGCAACACTGGCCCGACTGCTAAAGCGCAAGACCCGACATCCTGCAGAAGTAACTCTTCCACCAATCCAGGCAATGCCTTGGCTAACTTGGCCGGAGCCAGCGCAGGCACCTCAACCGTCATCAGGCTGACATCGCGGGCGTCAAACACCAGGGTGGCTTGTTTGACTTTGGGCAGGGCCTCCAGGCTCATGCGACGGTACTGAACCTGACCTTCGGAGCCCTCCGACTGCATCACGATCAAGCAGGGCTCATTGGCAAACGCGCGCTCGCCCACCGTACGGGGCGGTAACCATATGAGCACCTCGGCGCGCTTCAGAAACGCTGTTGCCATACGATATTGACCTTGTTGCCTTGACGATTCATCAGTGTTTCGGTTTGAGCTTCCACCCGGTCGTAGCGCACCAGGCCACGCACCAGGAAATAGTTGGAACTGACTGTGAGCAGTTCCGAGTTCAGCGTGAGATTACCTCCTAGTTCAGTTTGGGCTGCTCCAAGCGTGGTAAATCGGCGACGCGATTGTGCAACGAAGCGCCGTGCGCCCGCACTGTCGAGCCCCTCGACAAGCGCAGCAATCACCAACGGATCAGCGGTGTTGATGTTGGTGGCAGCGGCTGTGGGCAGCAGAATCACATACGGATCCAGCGCACGAATCGTCGCCTCATCAAAGCCATTTACCGCCCGCAGGTCAGCACTGCGCAGCAAGGGCAACTCAGAAGCAGGCACCACCTTGCCCTCGGCAACAGTGTCGCGGGTTTTACGCAAATACACCGTCAGTGCCTCGACCAATTGCCCGGGCAGACCCAAGGATTCAAAGAGCTTGCGCGCCGCAGCCTGTTGACGCGCGCTGTTTTCTGCAGCGAGATTGGTCAGGTTAAAGCGTCCCTGAGCATCAAACACTTGCCCCGATAGCGTAGCCGCGCGCGTACCATCCCCAAGCTTCGACCCGCCTGTTACTGACTCATCAAGCCTGGTATCGGCGATCGGATTGGCCCATAGCTCTTCAAGATGATCCACCGGCCCACTACTCAAGCCATCCACCCTCAAAACCACACGGGTCCAGTCCAGCACCACTCGCTCGATCCATCGGGTCTGCGCAAGTGCAGAGCGATTTTCCACCGAGCGCAAAGCCACATGCTCACGCCAAAACAAACTACTCACCACCGTGGCTGCCAGCATGACCACCAACATCGCCATCACGATTGCCGCGCCGCCTTGCGCAGACCGAGCGCTTGTTTTGCTAAGTCTCATATTCAGTCGCGCACCGCAATCACCCGAATTACACGTTCACCGTTTTGCCGCGCGAGCGCCAATTCCAGACCACTTACGCTCGGATTATTGGGAAGTGCTGCCAAACCCGCAGCCTCAATCCAGTTGCCCTGCTCTTCCACCCAGACCCGCATTTGAACTGCAGCGACCCGTTCTAACAAAGGCTGCCATGTTATGGTTTCTGTCGTCGTCGTGGTGCCGCGCACCCACATGCCAAAGCCCCGCTCCAGGCGTCCCTCACGCACGCGATAGATCACTCGTTGTACACGATCACGACTCGCCGCACCGGTGTTTTCGCGCAGCAATTGCAGCTGGGATTGCCCTTCTATCGGCCCCGGCGCGAAGCTTAAAGCGGGCGCGCCAAGGTTCAGCAAGCGCGAGGGCCAGGATCGCCGCATATCCTCTTCGATCTGGGCAAAGCTGACGGTAAGCGCACGCAGTTCATCAGAGGCTTCGACAATGCGCTCGCGGGTATTCAGAATCGAATCGAGCCCGCGAAAACTCAACACTGCCACCACCGAAAGCAAAGCAATCGCAATCATCAACTCAAGCAAGGTAAAGCCGGATGATTGACCTCGCCTCAAAGCTGCCGATCTCATGGCAGGCGGCTCGGAAACGCGATCAGCTGGGCAAGCAGCTGCCCGCCTGCACCGCGCACTTGCACCTCGACCCGCCGAAAATTCGGCTCTGGCATGCTGGCCACCTCCTCGGTGCAGCTCAACGCGTAGCCGGCTTGGGGGCAATCAAATACGCGCCGTCCAACGTTAGGCAACTCATTTTGAATCCGGATCTGGGCCAGCCGATTCTCCGCGCTCCACTGCGCCAGCGTGCGCATTCTGAGGTCTTCACTATTGGTAGTCATCGAGCTGGTTGCCCGCAAACTTGCCATGAGCGCCACCGCACATATCGTGAGTGCGACCAGCACTTCAATGAGTGTGAAACCGCCTGGCCGATGGCCCGAAGTCATCTCGCCACCTCGAATGCACCCAGTCCATTGGCCGCGATATTGACCTCGGCCTCGGCACTGCGCAGAGTCAGCACAAACGGCACATCGACTGCATCACGACCAAACTCCACCACCTGACCACCGTCAGGCCTGACAACCTGGATCCGCACGGCCTGTTGCCAGGGTCTTGCCCGCAGATCAGGATCATCGATGGGAATCCACTGGCGTTCACGCAGAATAAGGAATCGATAGCGGTTCTCATCGGCCTCAAAGCGAATTGCAGCACCGCGTACCTGAGCTTCCTCGCGGGCCAGAACCAACAATTGCACCAGGCGATCAGCCTCAAATCTCAGACCCTGGCGCTGGCCCGGCCAAGCGCTTACGCTGATTGCAGCTGCTGCTATGCCGATGATGACCAACACCACCATGAATTCAATCAGCGTGAAACCTTTGCTGCGCCTGCCGCGAACATGGCCAGGTTCGAAACCAAACCGAAGGTGAGGGGGGCGAGTGTGAAATACCACCTACCCGCCCTAAAGGCTCCAGGAGCCAATATCCGCATCGACCCCTGTGCCGCCAGGCGCCCCATCGGCTCCCAGGCTAAATACATCCACTTCGCCGCGAATGCCAGGATTAAGAAACTGATAGGGCTTACCCCAGGGATCCACGGGCATTTTCTCGAGGGTCGCTTTCCAGTTAGCCGGAGCCGGCCCCGAGGTGGGCCGAGTCACCAAGGCTTGCAGCCCTTGTTCGGTGGTTGGATAACGTTGGTTATCCAGCCTGAAAAGCTTGAGCGCCTGCATCACCTGAGCTATGTCCTGCTTGGCAGCCACAACTTTGGCTTCATCAGGTCGCCCGATCACGCGAGGCACGACCAAAGCGGCCAATACTCCCAGGATCACGATCACCACCATGACTTCAATCAATGTAAACCCGCGAGCGCGACGCTGTTGAGCACGAGTGGTGGGCGGATAAAAAGAGGGGATAAACATGCTGGATTGAAGGCTAGCCATGAAGTCGAGTTTGCGGCGGGCGGTGCAATTCGTCAGCACCAACGGTCCTGTGTTTTCGACCGTGCAGTATGATAATCCATGCTTATGAAATGGGGTCATGCTTTCAGGGGAGGCGCAGCACACGCGATGACGTGGCCTGCGCGCTTGGCATGCCTCATTTTTGCGTTGGCCTTGGTTGGGGTCGTCACTTACTGGGCCTTAATCCTTACAGCCCCAGGGGTTGCAATCGCGCCAGCCGGTGCATCACAAAGCTCGGGGCGTGATGTTTCTGCACAAAACAGCGCTCAGCTTTTTGGTATCGCCAACAGTGCTGCCGCCGCACCTACTTCGACCAGCTTGGCCAGTGTCCAGGTGCAAGGGATCATTAGCGCGGGCCCCAAAGGTGCCGCCGTCATCGCCTTCGATGGCAAACCCGGCAGATTTATCGCTGTCGGCTCGACCTTGGCGCCCGAGAAACCCGAGGCCAAACTGGTCCAGGTCAAAGCGGGCTCGGTCGTATTGAGTATTAACGGCCGCAATGAGGAGTATCAGGCTCCCCCGCG
>JAIYCW010000091.1 GCA_027487815.1 Burkholderiales bacterium | reverse complement strand
TTGGTGCGCAAGTCACCGTTTGATTCCAGTGGCGGGCGCCATACTTCCTTTGCCTCGGTTTATGTGTTTCCTGAGGTGGATGACTCGATTGAGATTGAAATCAATCCAGCTGATTTGCGCACCGATGTGTTTCGCGCTTCGGGTGCGGGCGGTCAGCATGTGAACAAAACTGAATCTGCAGTGCGGATTACCCATGCGCCGACCGGGATCGTGGTGCAGTGCCAGAATGACCGCTCTCAGCATCGCAACCGTGATGAAGCGATGAAGATGCTCCGAGCGCGCCTCTATGAATATGAGATGCGCAAGCGACGGGCTGAGCAAGACAAAGTTGAAGCCACAAAATCCGATATCGGCTGGGGCCATCAAATCCGCTCCTATGTGTTGGATCAGTCGCGGATCAAGGATCTGCGCACCAGCGTGGAGATGAGCAATACCCGCGCGGTATTGGATGGCGATCTTGATGATTTCATCAGCGCCAGCTTGAAGCAGGGAGTATGAAATGAGTGAAGCTGCGGACACGCCCCACCCCGAAACCGGACTTGATGTTTTTGCCGAACGTCGAGCCAAACTTGAAGCGCTGCGCAGTCAAGGCGTGGCCTTCCCTAACGATTTTGTTCCTGCAGACAACGCTGCGGCCCTGCTGGTCAAGCATGAGCAGGCCACACGCGAGCAGCTTGAGGCCACGCCTGTGCATGCCAGCATTGGCGGGCGCATGGTGCTCAAGCGTGTGCAAGGCAAGGCATCGTTTGCCACCCTGTTGGATGGCTCGGGTGAACGCTTGCAGCTTTATATCAACGATGAAGGTGTGGGCGCGGAAACTCACGAAGCGTTTAAGCACTGGGATCTGGGCGACATTGTCGCGGCTACTGGCCACCTGTTTCGAACGCTAAAAGGTGAGCTCACCCTGAAGTGCACAGCATTGCGCTTGCTGACAAAGTCACTGCGCCCGCTGCCAGACAAGTTTCATGGACTGGCTGATCAGGAAACCCGCTACCGGCAACGCTATGTGGATCTGATTGTCAGTCCACAAACTCGCAAAACATTTATCGCACGCAGTAAAGCGGTGGCCAGCGTGCGCAACTTCATGACCAGCCACGGGTTTCTTGAAGTTGAGACGCCCATGCTGCATCCGATTGCAGGGGGTGCTGCAGCCAAGCCCTTCACCACGCATCACAATGCGCTCGACCAGCAGATGTATCTGCGCATTGCGCCCGAACTTTATCTGAAGCGCTTGATTGTGGGTGGCTTTGATCGGGTCTTTGAGATCAATCGCAACTTCCGAAACGAAGGCATCAGCCCACGCCACAATCCTGAATTCACCATGATGGAGTTCTATGCCGCCTACACCGATTACCGGTGGCTGATGGACTTCACCGAGAGCATCTTGCGTCAGGCGGCTATGGATGCCACCGGATCGTCGGCACTGACCTATCAAGGCCAAACGCTTGACTTCGGACCGCGCTTTGATCGCCTCACCATCGTGCAAGCCATAGTGCGTTATGCGCCGCAGTTCACTCAGGCCAATGAGCGTGGTGATCTGAACGATCTTGAGTTTTTACGCGCAAGCTTGCGGGAATTGCACGTCGATCTGAAAGCGCCTGCGTTGCGAAATGCGGGGGTTGGCGCCCTGCAACTGGCTTTGTTTGAAGAAGTAGCAGAGTCCAAGCTTTGGAACCCGACCTTCATCATTGATTACCCGGTTGAGGTATCGCCCCTGGCGCGCGCCTCAGATGCGAACCCAGCCATCACCGAGCGCTTCGAGCTTTTCATCACTGGTCGCGAGATTGCGAACGGCTTCTCAGAATTGAATGACCCCCAAGACCAGGCCGCACGCTTTCAGGCACAGGTCAGCGCCAAAGAAGCTGGCGATGATGAAGCCATGTTCTACGACGCAGATTACATTCGCGCCCTGGAATACGGCATGCCTCCCACCGGGGGCTGCGGCATTGGCATTGATCGCCTGATGATGTTGCTCACCGATTCACCGAGCATTCGCGATGTGATTCTGTTTCCGGCGCTGAAGCATGAGGCTGAGTGAGCAGCGCCCAAGCAGCTAAATCAAATCCAGCAAACGCGCCTTCACTGCTGCATCGGTTCGATTGGTCGCGCCCAGGCAGGTCAATACTTGGCTAATGTGGGTCTTCACCGTCGACGGCGCGAGGTCGAGTGCGCGGGCGATCTCCTTGTTCGACTGCCCTTTGGCGATCAACCGCAACACATTGATCTGTCTGGGGGTTAGGCGTTCCGACAAGCGCACCATGTCGTCGCGTACCGCAGGTACCGAGCCATCACCAATGCGCGCCGACGCAATTTGCGCGATACGCTCGGGCAAATAACGTCCACCCGCCAGAATCAAGCGCATCGCGGCTTCCACAATGGAGCCATTGGCCGTCTTGGGCGCGAATCCGGCCACCCCGCGATCCAAAAGATCGAGCAGCAAGGTGTCATCCTCGGTACCGGTAAGGATCAGCAGTGGAGTCCCGGGCGCTGCTTGCATTAAGCGATCAATGCCCGCCAAAGGTGCACTGCCGGGCATCACCAAATCACACACGATCAAATCATGCCCCAGCACACCTTGTTCCCACGCGGCAGGGAAATCGTTTGCAAGGGTCACCCGGGCACCAGGCCAACCGGTCCGTACCGTACCTGCCAGAGCATCGCGAACCAGAGCATGATCATCACAAAGAAGAAAGGACATCATGAGGTACGCTCCCGGTGAGTGCCTGATGCGGGAAATTGAAGGAAGAATGCAGCGCCTTTGTGCCATCGCGCATCGAGACCCGCTGTTCCTCCCATGAGGGTAGCGATCCGGCGCACCGAGGAGAGCCCCAGGCCAAAACCACTGGCCAAGGCCGCCTTGGAACTTGCCCCGCGAAAATAGTCTTCAAACACACGCTCTGTATCCTCGGGGGGAATGCCGCGCCCATTATCGATGACCCAGATGCGTACATGCGGGCCGCTGCGACGCGCACCAATTGTGATGCGATCGGCACCGCTGTGCACGAGAGCGTTGTTCAACAAATTGCTGATGGCGCGTTCGAAGAGCACCTTATCGAGCCGCAATCGAAGCCGCGTCGGGACGACACGAATCGCAATTCCTGCCTCGGTCGCTGCGGGCCCCACCTGCATGGCGCTGTGGGCAAGCGAAACACCAAGGTGCACGCGCGAGAAATGGGGGTCCACGGCATCAGCTTCCAGCCGCAAGTGATTCAACATATGCGAGATCAATTGATCGGCTGAAGCAAAAGCCTTGCGCACGCCTTCGGCGGCGCGTTCGCGTTGCGAGGCATCGGCTGCGCGCAAGGTTTGGTCGAAATACAAACTCGCTGCATGCAAGGGCTGACCCAAGTCGTGGCTAGCTGCAGCCATGAAGCGTGTCTTGGCATCTCGCTCTTGCGACACTTCCGCAAGCGCTCGCTGCAGTTCGGTCTTGGCTTGTTCAGCGGCAAGGCGCGCATTCACTGCCTCAGCCATGGTGCCAGGCACATAGTTGCACAGCCCCAACAGCATGAGCGCAACCATAAAGATAAACATGGCTATGGTGCGCTCTTCGCTGGAACCGTAGAGCACAAACCACAGCACTAACGAACCGCTGCTGGCCACGATGCCCCAACGATTGGCCACCACGTTCTCCGGTGCGGCGATGAGCTGTGCAGGGGAGCAAATCATGAACATCGCTGCCAGCATGACTCGGGTGGACTCGGGGCAATGCGGGAAAAATCCCCAGATCGCGGCAGCCACGACAGCCTGAGACACGTACGTGATGCCAAGCGAAGCTTTCGCCCACACCGTGATGGTTTCATGCAGATCGGGCTTGCGCAGGGCCATCACAACAACCACGCTCAGCCAGGCGATCACGAACACAATAGCCAGAATGGTCCATCCCTGGTGTTTCCAGGTTGGGGCATAAGGCTCAGCAAGCATGCTTACAGCCACTACTCCGCTCGCATATGCCAACAAAGTCAATGCCCCGGTCAGCACCAAGGGGCGAAGTGGGTTCGACGCTGCAAAGTCCGGAGCCATGCGTGAGCTTACCGCGAGCGGGGTCCGGTTCGTAGGCTTACCGGCCCCCCCAATCGGCTCCACCACCTGACCGATAGGCTGCGGATGCGGAAGCACCTACTCTGAGGGCTCAGAGGAATTCATTGTGCTATCAGTTTTCACGCTCAACATCGACATCATGGCGTGCTTTGTCTCAGCGCCCGCAACAGCCCCCCCCAACAGCTTGCGTGTTGCTGTTGTAGCCAACGCGCGTAACGAGAATAAAAGCTGCGGTTGCGTTATATCCACTGTTCGCACCTGCCGAAAGTGTCAGTGTGACCCGCGTTTTCGAAGCTTCGAGCTTGCTTAGCGAGTCCGCCTCTGAATGCTTGGCCGAAGGCAAGTAACCATTGAATCATCTGTGCTCAGGCATCCGCCATTTGACCGATGGTGACGCCATGCAATGTCGCTTACCGTTTCAAAAACTCATTTAGGTATAGTCAGAAGGGAAAGATCATGGCCTCAAAGAAGCGTCTTGTAGCATTTGCCCACTCTTGCGCTTTATTAGCTAGCGTCGGCTCAGCGATATTTGCACTGACGGGTTGTGGCGGTGGTGATGGTGGCGCGGCTACCAGCGCTGCAGCCCCCCCGGTTAGCCTGAGCGGACAGGTGATCAAAGGGCCGGTGAATGGCGCTACGGTTTGTGCCTACGCTGTTCGGGAGGGAAAGCAAGAGGCAAGCCCAATAGTGGCATGCGTAACAAGCGGTGCCAACGGCCAGTACGATATCGGTCTGCCCGCACAGTACTCGGGCGATGTTTTGATTGAGGCGTCAGGCGGCACCTATGTCGATGAGAGCTCTGGTCAAAGCAAAGCATTATCTGAGTCCCTTTCATCTTTCGTGGCCGCGTCAGAGCCTAAACTCGCAATGGTCACACCATTGACAAGCCTCGCGGTCTCTCGCAGTTCGAGCCTGAACACTGACGCCTTCAATGCCGCTGCACAATCGGTTAAGGCACTAACCGGGCTTGCAACTGACGTGAGCCTGACCCAAACGGCCCCTACGTTTGCCTCGGATTCTCGAACCGCCACGAATTCCTACGCGGTGATTCTTGGTGGGATCTCGCAGTTCATGGCAGCCAACCAAGCGACTGTGTCTCAAGCAACAATAGCCTTGGGTTCCGCAAACCAAGCGGCCTTTCAGAATGCTGTGACCAGCTATGTGAGCGCAAGTGGCATTCCTTTATCCCTGGTGCCTCCAAGATTCGCGAATGCGGCAACGGCTGGGGGTTCTTCGAACTCAGGCAGCCCGGCCGGTGCGACACCTGCACTGGGCACTACGCCTGCACCTGTACCCCCATCCGCGACAGCGTCGGCAGGGCCATCAGGAATGGCTATTGCGCCTGAGTTCAGCAGTGTGGTTGTGAAAATGTCCCCTGCAGTGCCGGAGATCTACAAAGGAGAAGCAGCAGTCTTTACGGTTGCGATGACCGGCGGTCCAAGTGGCGGCCTTAGCTATCGCTTCTATTTGCCGTCGGCACCCACGGCAACACTTAGCCGCTATGTAAGTGAGGCTGGGGTGGGGAGAGTTTTGGAGCACACAGATTTCTTTGCAACAGTCAAAACCGGTTCTGGAGATGTCGGGACCCTTCAAGTTAACGTTGAGGTGTTTCAGACGATTTCAGGACTTAAGAAAAAAGTTGGTGAGGCCAGTTCTACAATTCCGGTGCGGGATGTGCAACCGGCTCTGATCAGCTTGACGGTAGACTATGAAAGGCTAAACCCCAATCAGCCAAATAGTCCACCTTTACCGGGCATACAGCTTGGCTGGAGCTTTCCCATCATGCCTGGGGCGAAGCACTACATCTACACCATCCTGAATGCTACGACGGGCAAGCCAACCGCTCGCTACCGTATTTTGCAGGCAGATGCGCTGGCAACACCTTCAGCCACTCGGCTTGTCTATGCCTTTTGCGCCCAAGGAGACTTAACTTGCGACCGCCAAACCTTTATTACGGCACCCGACGAGTTGAGCGGCAAAGACAATGGCTTCTTCCTACGTCGAGGAAATACCATCTATGTTGGAATATCCGCGCAGGGTTGTTATGGTGGGCAATATGGCATTGAGCTGCAGCCTTGCGATCCTGTTCAGGAGTCAAACAAGTACCCACCTTTCACCGTGCTTGTCTATTACTAGCGAGTAAGTTGCCTTTTCAGGGGCTTCTTGAACAAGCGATCCTCAGGGGTGTTGGGCCTTGAGCGAGTCCTGTGTCTGGACTTGTTGCAATCAGATCCTGCACCCCTCGGTATCAACTGAAGTTGGAGCCAAGCCCAGCATGGCAACACTCCCCGAGCACGGAGTGGCAAGAAGTAGTCCGATGTAGAGTTAAACATTCGAGACCACTTAAAAACTCACCTGCATAGACACCCGGTAAGTCCGGGGTGGCGCCGGGAAAAGATACACCCCGCCCCAGCTTTGAGTTGGTGCATCACGCCAAAATCGCCGATCAAACACATTGTCGATACCGGCGCGCAACAGCCATGGCTGGCCGTTGAGTTTAGTGCGCCAGCCGATCCAGGAATCGAGCTGCGCCCAGCCCGGGATGGTGGTGCTGTTGTCCCGGTTCACAGGCTTGGGACTCGCAAAACTCACACGGTTTGACCAAGTCACGCCAGTGAGCTCGGGCACCTGCCAATTTAATGTGGCAGCGCCAGCCCACTTCGAGGTGTTCGGAGTTTGCTTGCCCAATAAGCTCGCGTCCAGGCTACGCACAGTAGTTGCATCTAACCATGTCGTCTGCGCTTGCAGCGATGTCGATGACGTCAGCCAGCCGAGCCATGCGAGCTCAAGGCCTTGGTGGCGTTGCTCGCGTGCGCCCGCCTGACGCTCAAGCAAACCACTTGCCTGGGTCACATCATCAGAAAAGGGTTTGCTGATGCTAAACCAGGTGGCACTGAACAAGCCTCCGCGATCCAGCTGACGTTTGTATCCCAACTCAAACTGCGAGCTGCGCAATACCGGCAAGGCCACGCCAAAATTGCTGAATACCGTCGGACGATTCGGCACCACTTCGCTTTCGGTGCCCTGCCCGGCCGCCAGGTAAATGAACTGCTGGGCATCCCATTGATATCCCAGCGCGGCCCATGGTGTAGTGAACTGCTGATCAAGTTGGGTGGCGTTTGTTCCGTCAGTTCGCACACTCCCTCGATTTAAGCGACTGTGGCGTAACCCAGCCCAGAGCGACCACTGCTGATTAAAGCGCATTGCGTCATAAACAAAGATGTCGGTTGAGCGTGAATCAAGTTGCGTGTTAAGCGAGGTTGGCGTGGGGTCTTGCGGCAAAACAACCGGTGCGAACAGGTTGGTTGAACCCACATAGTTGTAGGCCTGCATAAACTCATAACGTTCGCGATAGGTCGATTGCGCCACGCCCATGGTAAGTTCATGACGCACCACACCCGTTTGAATATCGCCCTTCAGAAACACCTCGGCGCCGGTGGAAATGCGCCGCTCATTGTTGCTGCGGTAGTCGTACACATCGGCATCACCATTGGCACAAAACCCCGGATACACATACACCGGCGCGTTACTGCAGCCATCAGGAAAGGCCAGCCGATCTTGAGTGCGAATCACCTGCTGCCCAGCTTTGGCCCCCCAACTCCATTGACTGTTGAGCACCTGCCGCATCCGCAAGGAGCCGGTGAGTGAACGCGACTCAAAAGGTTGGGCCCAGGGCTGTGCTCCCAGATTCAGGCGCGGGCTGGGGACGCTGGGCACAACTTCGCCTACTCCATCGCCATTCACATCAAGCAGGCCGATACCCGGCACGGAAAACTGGCGCGATTGCTGCCATTCGAATTCGGCCTCAAGTGTTGTACTTGGACTAACCCGCCAATCGAAAAACCCGGACATAAACTCACGTCTGCCATCCGCAGTGCGGGCCGTAGGTCGCAGTTGTGCGCTGGCGAAATTGATGCGATATCCGAAGATGCCATCAGCACTGCGCCCGCCAAGGTCCGCATGCGCACTCAAGGAGCCGCGTTCCGAAAAGCCGAGAAACACCTCGCGCAGCGGCGTTAATGTTGGGCGCTTGAGCACCAGATTGACCAGCCCGCCTGGAGCAGATGACCCAGACTGAATACCGGACACGCCGCGCAAAAATTCCACTGCCTGCTTGTTTTCAAGCGCTAACGGCTGGTGGTTTGAAACCGGCAAACCATCACGCCGGAAATTCAATCGGTTATCCAGGACGAAGCCTCGAATCTGCAGGGTTTCGATGTATCCCGTGGTGTTATAAAAGTTACCGACTGAAGGCTCGCTACGCAACACTTGGGCCCAGGAACTTGCGCCTTCCTCGCGCAATTGCTCGGAGCGCAATACGCTAATCGACTGAGGCGTTTGAGCTTGCGGTGCATCACCCACGGCACCGACACTTGAGGTCTGCGATGCCGGAGTTGCACGCTGGCCTCCAATCAACACAGTGGGCAGGGTTGCAGGCTCAGCTTGGGGGGCGACTTGAGCATAAAGCAGTGGTGGACAAGCCAAACCGGCCAATACCAGAGCCCGCACCATCGGTGCTATAGAGAAAACGTGAGCATGAAAAACTGAGGGTGACGCCATCATCTCTTCCAGTGATGGCAGGGGGCATGAGGTTCCACTGCATGCAGGCGAAATAACAAATACCGGCGCGAAAGGACCCTCAACGCTTCCCTGCGCAAGTATTAACTCGATCAGGTTCCAAGGGTTTTTCTCACCCGTTCACCGGTTGGTGAACTGCCCTGTTACTGCAGGCAGATTTGTGCGGGACCCCTAGCGTGAAGTTTTATTATATCAGCTGACCGCCAAGGGTTCCCAAGCCAATGCGCTGCACCTCAGGCTCACTGCCCGTCAGGTCGATCACAGTGGTAGGAATGGTGCCCTGGCTGCCAGCATCGACAACACACTCAATGCGTCGCTCAAAATGCTCCAACACCTCATCGGCAGTTTGCAACGGCTCATCAGCACCCACCGGAATCAGGCTGGTACAAAGCAAGGGGCTGCCAAGCATGTCGAGCAATCCCAGCGCGACCGGGGCATCGGGCACTCTGAGACCAATGGTTTTGCGCGAGGGATGCCACAGGCGCTTGGGCACCTGTTTTGTGGCTTGAAGAACAAAGGTGTAGGCCCCCGGAGTCCACTCTTTCAAAAAGCGATACTGCCAATTGTCGACCTGCGCGTAGGTCGCAAGATCCGAGAGGTCACGACACATGAGTGTCAGCAGATGCTTGTCCGATAATTGGCGCAAGGTGCGCAATCTATCCGCAGCTTCCCGGTCCTCAATACCGCAGGCCAGCACGTAGCAAGCGTCGGTGGGCAGCGCAATGACGGCACCGTCGCCAATCATCTTTGCTATTTGTTTGAGTAAGCGAGCCTGGGGATGGCTCGCCACCAATTCAAAGCGTTGCGTCATGCCCCTCAGCCCAGCGCGACCAGACCGGCACTACGCGATCCGGCAGAGCAACCACTTGGCCTAACTCCACATGGCTCTCGTTGGGGCCATGAAAATCCGAGCCCCGCGAGCCCAGAAAATTGTAGTCTCTGGCCAATTGCGCGAAACGCCCGATTTGGTCCTTGGTATGGCTGCCACTGACCACTTCGATCGCCTCTCCACCAGCCTCGCGAAACTCATCGAATAAGGCATTCAGAGCGAGGTCATTAAGCTTGTAGCGCCCAGGGTGCGCGATGACGGCCACGCCGCCCGCCGAGCGGATCCATAAGACTGCATCGCTTAGCCGAGCCCATCGGTGCTCGATATAGCCTGGCTTGCCTTCAGTGAGGTAGCGCATGAATACTTGCCCTACATCCTCACATACGCCAGATTCCACCAGATGCCGTGCAAAGTGGGTGCGTGAAATCAGCGCTGGATTGCCGACAAAGCGTAAAGCACCCTCATAGGCTCCTTCAATCCCGACGCGGGCCAGTTGCTCGGCCATGTCTCGTGCACGGGCTTCGCGTCCGCCCCGAGTGCGAGCCAACCCATCGATTAATACCGGATCCTCAAAGTTGATATTCAAACCAACGATATGGATTGTTTGCCCACCCCAGGTGACAGAAACTTCGACCCCTGGAACAAAATAGAGGCCGGCCTGCTCGGCCACAAGCTTCGCTACAGCTAATCCCCCAACCTCGTCGTGATCGGTTAAGGCCCACATCTGTACGCCATGGTCAGCAGCCCGCTGCGCCACTACCTCTGGTGCGAGCGTGCCATCAGAAATGTGAGAGTGACAGTGCAAATCAGCATTGATCCGCCAAGGATCGTCATAGCGCGCGCGGGTCATGGGCAATGCTTTTCAAAGAACTGACGAATATGCTCGGCAAGACGCTCGGGCTGATCATGATGAAGCATGTGGCCCGAGTTGGTAATCTGGACTTGCTCAAGCCTTTTGATATGCGTCAGGCGAGCCTTGAATTCGTCGGACTCAACAAACGAGGCCCATTGCTCCAGATGATCCGACATCATGAGCAGGATCGGGGCGCTGATGTTTTGCCAACAGGCGCACACCTCGTCCACCCGATACAAGTTGGCATTGATGACTTTATGGGCTGCATCGGCGAGCAAGGCATATTCGCCCTGCGGATTCAATGCAGACCAATGCTGGGCCAAATAAAGCGCAAAGTCTGGACGTAATCTTGGATTGTTTTTTTGCAAGCGCTCAGCGACAGCGGCCAGCGTTGGGTAGGTACGCAAGGTCGGGGGATCACGCAGTTCGCTTAGCCAGCGCGCATAACGTTTGGGGGCGGCTGAGCCATCAAAAGCCGACATGCCGATACCCTCCAGGCTCACCAGCGCGGCGATTCGCTCAGGACGCACACCCGCATACAACATAGATACATTGCCGCCCATGCTGTGGGCAACCACCTGCACCGGGACCTGCGGGCTATACCGGTCAAGGAGCTGATCCAGGTCGCCCATATAATCGGCAAAAAAATAGTTATCGGTTTTGGGCCACTCGGTCAGCCCGTAGCCTCGCCAGTCCGGTGCGATCACCCGCCAGTCATCTGGCAGGCAATCCACCAAAAACTGAAACGACGCCCCCACATCCATCCACCCATGCAACATCCACACCGTACGACTAGGTTTGCCTTTTGCCTCCCAAATGCGCAGGTGATGCTTGATATGGCGCAGTTGCTGGAACTCGCTTCGGCTGACCCGTCTGGGACAATAGGTTTCTGAATTCGACATGAGGACATTGTAGCTTTGCAGACCTACCGGTTGGCGATCATAGGCACCCTGCTCGCGGGGCTAGTGGCTTGGGGTGATGCTTCAGCACAACCTGCACGTTTTCAGGCCAGGCTGCACAGCGTGCAGGACGGCGATTCTTTTATCGTCCTTGATCGGTTTGGAAAACGCGAGAGGGTGCGCTTATCCGGGATCGATGCGCCTGAGCTGGAGCAGGCGGGCGGTCCGCAGGCCAAGGCCGCGCTGGAGTCCCTGCTATTCGCCCCGGAGCTAGACATTGAGCCGCGCAAACGCGACCCGTTTGGACGCTGGGTGGCGCGCGTTTATCTTGAGCGAGGTAATAAGCCGCCCCTGGATATCGCACGGGCGCAGCTGCTCGCGGGGCATGCCTGGGTATTCAACCGGTACACCAAAGAACAGCCTGGAAGCGAGGTACGCGAGGATCGTCAGGCCGAAGAACACGCACGCAGAACAATGAAAGGCCTATGGGCCGAC
>JAIYCW010000083.1 GCA_027487815.1 Burkholderiales bacterium | reverse complement strand
GCGTCAATTTCCAGACGCAAGCGAATCGAGCGCAGTTGGTCTTGCTCAAAACTCAGTTGTGCTGAGCAAGCGATGGTGCCGTGGGGATGAGCTTGCACGGGCGAGCTAAACCCAGCCAACCCCAACCCGGCCAAGCCCAACCCAATCAAGCCCGGCGCACAAAGCGCCAGGCCCGGTTGAAGCCGCCATCGGCGAGCGTTGCGAATCAACACCGATTGACTACCGAATCGCTACCGGATTGATGATCGCTTGCACTGCGCCAGTGATACGCGAGTGGCCGAGCACAAACATGAACTCATAGGCCTTGTCGGCAGCCAGGGCGGCAGTGTTCATGTTTTCAAGAATGAACACCCCGTTGCGAGCCAGCAGGATCTGATGAACCTCGAATACGCCCACGCCCTTTTCAAAGGGCAGCACTTCAAGCCCCCAGGTGTCGGCCCCAATGGCCACCACGCCTTTGCTCACCAGATACTCGGCGCCTTCCTTGCCAAGCCCCGGCTCACCGGCCATGAAGCGCTTGTTATCCTTGCCCACCAGCGCCTGCCAGCCAGTGTGGAAGAGCACAACATCACCGCGTTTGATTTCGATCCCCTGGCGACGGGCCTGCTCATCAATTTCCTTGCGATTAAAAGCGGTGCCTTCGGGCACCATCGGCGTGTTGAAGTGCACCGTCATGTCGAGCAGGATGCCGCGCGTGGCAAAGGGCGGAAGCTTCTCAACACCAAGCTTTTTCAAGCCATCGGGCTGCGCAAAATCGGACTGCTTGTTGCAGTTGTAGTAAACGCCGTCCACTCCGATATGACCCAGCCCGTCGAGCTGCGAGCCCACAGCCACATAGCCCATGATGATGTCATCGTTGTAGGTGGTTTTTGTGGGCCCCAGGCTGCCGCCACTGGCTTGGCCAGGCTGCTGAATCAGCAGATTGAACGTGCGCGTGCCAAAGGCCGGCGTGGAGGCATTGGTTTCAACGCCCAGGGCGTAGGTTTTACCGGTTTTGATGAGCTTGGCAGCCTCAGCGGTGATGGCGGGCGTGATGATGTTGAGTGCGCCTTTTTCATCATCCGGGCCCCACTTGGATTTACACCAATCGGCCTGCGCAAATGCCAGGCCTGTGGTCAGACTCAAAGCGGCAGCAATAACAAGTGATTTCATCGTGTCTCCTCATATTGTGGTTTGTCCTGGAGTTCGCTCTTGTGCCAACCTTGATGCTGGTTCGTTGGGCCAAGAGTCCCGGCAGGTGAAGTCAATATAGCACTGGGTATCTCGGCTGGAACAGCAAAATTTTCAGCAGGTAAATTGCTGCAGATTGCGTTACTCTTGCCCCACGATTCTGAGCCGACAGGGAAATGAAATGAAGCGACGACAGCTGATGTTTGCAGGTGCAGCATTGCTTGTGCAAGGATGTGCAACATCAGGTGGGAAAGACCGGCCGCGCACCAGTGACTATGCTCGCGAGAAGCGCTGGGCTGCGGAGTTTGAGCCCGGTGTGGTGGTGGGCGATGTGATTGAGCTGGCTCAAACCAATGGGCATCGCTTCAAGGCGATCTGGGCGCACAAGCCCGCGCAGACTCGCGCCATCGTGCTAGTGCATGGCATAGGCAGTCATCCGGATCACAGCCTCACTGGCGTGTTGCGCAGTGATTTGCATGATGCGGGCTATGCAACGCTTGCGATTCAGGCACCAATTCTTGACCCGACAGGTATGACAGACGCAGCGCCTTATGCAGCGTTGATGCCCGAGGCGAGCGAACGTATCCAGCTTGCGGTGAACTATGTGCGGGCCAAGGGTGCCCAGCAGGTGTTCCTGGTGGGGCACACGATGGGGGCATGGATGGTGAACGAGTTTTTTGCGCGCAGCCCGCAGCAAAACATCGTGGCCTGGACCACGCTCGGATACACCGGGGGGTTTGGCAGCTTCGGACCGCAGCGCCCCGCAACTTTTGATGTTTATACCGAGCGCGGCAGTGAATGGACGCGCAGTCGAGCCCCGAATCGCATCGCGATGGCCAAGGAGCTGGATGCTCGCAGCGAGCAGCTTTATGTGCGCGACACCGATCTTGGGTTCGGTGGGCAGGAGCGGGCGATGGCTCGCGAGATCGCGAAGTTTTTTGGGAAGTTTTAGTGATATGTCGCTGGCAGCGACATATCCAGCGAATTGATCCGCGTGATCAGGCTTAGCGGCTGCTCTAATTCGGTTAAAGAGCTACCTGCGAGCCCGCCCTATACTGGCGCGGATGAACAATCACTTTGGTTAAGCGCCGTTGGAGATCGTAAACTTTATTCCACCCCCAGGACATTTTTGTAGACGGGTGCTGGGGGTTCTGATTTCGCAGGCTTCCCGCGATGGCGAGATCAGTTTTAGTGTGCCCGCTCATGTGATGGTCACGCTCAATCATGTTCATAGCGGCTCACTCAGCTTAGAAGATCAAGGCCTGCCCACAAGTTTTGCGACCGGGCCCCAGACCCGCAGTCGACGGTATCGGATCAGTGCTGGAGCGGTACTGATCACTTTGTTTTGTCGTGCTGATGCAATGCAATCGTTATCTGCCCGCCCGGTTAAGGATGCAGTGGATCAATGGATAGAGCCGCGCAAAGTGTTTGCCGCGTGGATAGACCCCTCGAGTAATGATTCAGCCCATCAGATTGCGCACGCGATGTTTGAATGTGTAACGCCTAAATGTTTGGCGCCGTTGAAAGTGCAGGTGGGCCAGGAAGTTGGGCCATCCATGGGCATGATGCTGCGAGCATTGCGTGACCATGATTTGCCACAAGCGGCGGTGTCATTAAACATGGGTGAACGCGCGTTGCAGCGTTTTTTCTTCAAGCATTTTGGGATGAGCCCCAAGCGGGTGCAGAGAATGTTGCGCATCCAGCGCTGCGTTGAGCTTGGGGGTTCGGAGGCTACTCGCGCTCCAGGCTTGGCTGATCTTGCGGCTGAAGTGGGTCTCGCTGATCAGGCGCATTTGGCGCGGGAGTTTCGTGAGTTGGTGGGTTATCCGCCGAGCGCGCTCAAGCGCCCCGGTCGACCAAGTACAGGCGCCGAGTTGGAAGACACCTTATGGGCTTTGCGCACTGGCAAAAGCCTGCTTGCTCCCTTGCTGCTTCAGGACTGACGGTTTTTTCCAAGACTGCGCAACCCATTGTGCCTAGAGTATTTGGATGAACTCTTCTCAAGCCTTGCCCGCGAGCGCGTCTGCGGACGCTGTCTTAACCGTATCTCAGATGAATCGCACAATTAGCTGCACGATTACTATCTCATGTGCACCCGAGGTGCTTTACGAAGTGTGGGCCGATGTAGCTCATTGGCATGTTTGGGATCCCGATACCAAACATGCTTCGCTTGATGGGCCTGCAGTGGCGGGTGCAAAAGGCAGGCTTGCACCGCGCAAAGGGATGCCGATAAAACTCTTTATCAGCGAGGCTTCCAGACCGCATAGCTTTACCGTGATGGCAACGGCGCTGGGAAGTCGTATGCATTTCTATCATCGCCTTCAGCAAACTTCGCTGGGTGTGGTCGCCACCCATGAGGTCAGGTTCGAAGGTTGGCTGGCGGGGCCTCTGATGAAGATGGTCGGGGCTGATGTGATTGCAGGGCTGCCGCTCACCATGACGCGGCTCAAGTACCTGTGTGAAAGCGTCGCTGGTGGCCAAGTGGGAGCGCGGAACTAAGGTTGATTCGAAGGTAAAGCATGACGTATACTTTCATATGTTGTATACGTCAACATTTCAGTGGTGTATTTGGATCATGAATCAGCCAAGCAAACTTACGTTGCGTCTCGATTCCGGTTTGATCAAGGACGCGAAGGCATTTGCGCTAAAAAATGAGCGCTCGTTGTCCCAGTTGGTCGCGGACTATTTTTCCCGCTTGGGGATGCAATCTGTACCCAAGCTCTCCAGCAAAGCCAGGGGGATTGAGTTGCACAGTTCGCAGCCCAAGAGGTCCGAGTTAAGCCCTGCAACGTTAAGTTTGCGCGGCGTACTAAAAAAGCCTGGGCTGAAACCACCAGCGAAGCGGCGCTCCAAAACGGATCCGGATAAGTCGGCCTATCGCCAGCATCTTGAGAACAAGCACCTGTGAGGGTCGCGTTTGATATCAATGTCCTGATGGACGTGTTGCTGGACCGAAAGCCCTTTGCAGATGATTCTTCGCTGGTTCTGGATCAAGTAGCGCGTGGCGCACTGACTGGCATCATCGTTGCATCAGCGGTAACCACTATCTTTTACCTGGCCAGCCGCGAGGTGGGTAACAAAGAGGCTCTGGTGCAGGTGCGTCGGTTGATGGGGCTTTTTGAGATAGCCCCGGTAACTCGTTCAGTGCTCGAGGCAGCCTTAACCACCAAGGCGCCTGATTTTGAGGACGCTGTGTTGGCTGAAGCCGCGCATCAGGCTGATGCGCTAGCCATTATTACGCGCAACATTAAGGACTACTCTTCAAGTCCGGTGCGCGCCTATACTCCGAAACAGTGGTTGGCGATGAACACCGGGCGCTAAGCCTGCATCTATTCGGTTACTTTCAGGTCAAACGTTAAACCGGAAGTGCATCACATCGCCATCCTGCACGATGTAGTCCTTGCCTTCGAGCCGCATCTTGCCTTTCTCCTTGGCGCCCGCCTCGCCCTTGAGCGCGACATAGTCGTCATACGCAATGGTTTCGGAGCGGATAAAGCCGCGCTCAAAATCGGTGTGAATTACACCAGCCGCTTGCGGCGCCGTTGCTCCGACATGCACTGTCCAGGCGCGCACTTCTTTCTCGCCTGCGGTGAAGTAGGTCTGCAACCCGAGCAGTTTGAAGGCTCCGCGAATCAGGCGATTTAAGCCCGGTTCGCTCATGCCGATATCGGCGAGAAAAATGCTTTTATCCTCATCGCTCATGTCCGCAATTTCGGCTTCAATCGCAGCGCAGATCGGCACCATGGGAGCCTTTTGTGACTCGGCATATTTGGCGAGCGCATCCAGATAAGCATTGTTTTCAAAGCCGCCTTCCTTCACATTGCCAACATACATCGCGGGCTTGGCGGTGATCAGGCAAAGCTGTTTGATCACGGCTTTTTCCTCATCGGAAAGATCAAGCGAGCGCACGGGCTGGCCCTGATCCAAATGCTTCTGACATTTCTCGAGCGCCTGCACCATGCGCACGGCTTCTTTATCGCCACCCGAACGCGCTTGCTTGGTATAGCGCAGCAGGGATTTGTCGACAGTGGCAAGGTCAGCCAGCGCGAGCTCGGTTTGAATGGTTTCAATATCGCCCAGAGGATCAACCTTGCCATTCACATGAATCACGTTGGCATCATCAAAGCAGCGCACCACATTCACAATCGCATCGGTCTCGCGGATGTGCGCGAGGAACTGATTGCCCAGGCCTTCGCCCTTGCTGGCGCCAGCGACTAGGCCGGCGATATCCACGAATTCAACCGTGGCGGGCAAGATGCGCTGCGGCTTGACGATCTCGGCCAGTTTGCCCAGGCGGGGATCGGGCACTTCCACCATGCCGATGTTGGGCTCGATGGTGCAAAACGGATAGTTTTCAGCCGGGATGCCTGCTTTGGTCAGGGCGTTAAACAGGGTGGACTTGCCTACATTGGGCAGGCCCACGATGCCACATTTCAAACTCATCGGGATTCCTAAGGGCGCGCGGGGCGCAAGGGGAAAACGCAATTATCGCCGATTGAGGCTAGAACCTTGTGAGCAGCCGCATCGCCACCTCGGCCCCAATCGCCAAAGCACTCGTTAGCCCGGGCGATTCGATCCCCAGGCAGAGCACAAGGCCACTGACGCCGTGGTGGGCAGGATCGAGAATCATGAAGTCGGCAGCAGGATCGGTGGGGCCGCTGAGTTTGGGGCGCACGCCGCTGTAGTCGGCCTGCAGTTGGTGCTCGGCAATCTCTGGCCAGTAGTTGCTGATGGCTTGTGTGAAGTGGCTGGCTTTGGCGGGGTCGACCGAATAATCGAGGTTGGCGGGATCGGTGTTTTCGGGCAACCAGGTCACGTCTGGTCCAAACTTGGCGCGCCCGGCCAGATCCAGGGTGAGATGAATGCCCAGCCCGCCGGGTTCGGGCACAGGGTAGATCAAGTGGCTGAAGGGGGCCCGGGCTTGCAGGCTGAAATAGTCGCCCTTGGCAAAGCGCGCGGTGGGCAGGCTTGGGCGAGCGGAGCTTGGCCAGCCGCTCATTTGCTGGGTCAGTCGCACCGCATGCAGGCCCGCGCAATTGATGATGGTGCGGGCGGCGATGCTGAACTCCTCTGCGCCAGTGGCCAGATTCAGAACATGCGGGCCATCAGGATGAAGCTTGATGCCAAGCACTTTCGTATTGAGCACGACCTGCCCGCCTGCGTGTTCGAGCTCGCCTTGCAAGGCGAGCATGAAGGCGTGGCTATCGATGATGCCGGTGCGCGGGCTGAGCAGGGCCGCGGTGCAATGAAGATGTGGTTCGAGGGCCTGCGCTTCGGATGCACTGAGCCATTGCAAGGCATCGCTGCCGGTGAGCCCATTGGCACGCGACTGTTCGACGATGGCCTGCAACTTGGCATGCTGATCTGCATGGGAGGCGACGATCAATTTGCCGCATTGGCTGTGCGCAATGCCGCGTTCGCTGGCGTAGGCATAGAGCGCTTCACGGCCTTCAACACACAGCCGCGCCTTGAGTGAGCCGGGCGGGTAGTAAAGGCCCGCGTGAATCACTTCGCTATTGCGGGCACTGGTGCCGGTGCCAATTGCATCGGCCGCTTCGAGCACCATGACTTCCCGGCCTTCTAGTGCCAGAGCGCGTGCGCAGGCCAGGCCAACAACGCCTGCGCCAATCACAATCGTATCGAGTTGTTCCATCTGCGCTTTGGGCTAAAAGTTTCGCAAGTGAACCCGCAGTGACCATAGGCGTACCGGGCCGCGATCCGCGTTGTAGCCGGGGTTGTTGATCCACTGCGCGCCAGCGCTGAGCTCGACCCCCTTGAGCGCCTCCCAGCGATAGTAGGCTTCGAGAATTTGCTCAGGGCGGTAGTTGAGTTGCCCTTCACCCAGGAAAAATCCCAAGCCCCCGGCGGCGAGGTAGTTGCGATGCGAGCTCGAGAGACCATTTTGCGCAATTGCAATGCCCACCTGATCTTGTGCTCGCCCCCAGGAGGTGCCCATGATTTGGGTGCCCAGGGATAGTGACTGATCAATTTCGGTGAAGGCAAAGGTTTCGGCTTTGCCTGAGTTGATACTGGCTCTTGCAAACACGCCAACATCGCGATGCAGTGCTTGCTCAAAGCCCAGGGCGAGCCCGGATTTGTCTCGCGGCACGCGGGTGGCGGCAAGATCGGGCGGGGTGCCGGTTTGTTGGCCCAGGGCCAGCGCATTGGGGTAGGAGCCCATGGCTGCGCGATTATTGAACAGCAACACCCGCCATTGCCCCGGCAGGGCGGTGGAACCCTCTGAGTCATCGCCCCAACTGCGGGTGAGTTCAAGCGCATCGCCCCAACTGCGCCAAAACTTCTCATTCAAGCGCAGGCCATTGGACTGGCGCGGCATGATGAAGCGTCCGAAGCGCAGGGCCCAGGGACCATCGTAGTACTCAAGCGCGGCCCCCCAGGTGTAGCCTCGTGCATCCGCAGGAAAATCCCAGGCGCCTGGTGCAAAGAGCGACCAGTTGAGGAAGTGGCGGCGCGGGTCCTTGGCATAAGCACTGCCATCAAACACATCCAGCGCGGACAGATTGCCCACGGTGGCCACCCAGCGGCGTGTGGAGACTTGCTTTGGGAATTGATTGGCGTCGGCGTCCAGTGTTTCGGTGGGGGCTTCGCCTGAGCGGGGCGCGAGATTGTGGGTGTATCGGGTGAAGAGGCGCGCGCGATAAAAGGTGGGGTCAGGCCCCGAGGTGCGAGCCAACTCGCCATTTGTAAGGCCGCCCAAGCCGGTGAGATTGGACAGTGGGCTGCCCGCGGCGACCTCCGGGTTGAAAAACACCTCCCAAGCATTGCTCAGGCGCCAGCCAAAGAACACCGTGATCGTGCTCGAAAAGCTGCGCTCGCGTTCCGGCAGGAGGCTGTTTTGGCCGCTGTAGGGCGCGCTGAACGCTGGCTTGAACTGCACTACATGGGTGGCTTGAGCCGGTGCCATGAAGGTTTCAGGGCTGGCTGCTGGCTGAGCCCATCCCTGCAAGGGCCAGGCGCAGGCCGCCAGGAAAAGAAAAGTGCCACAGGCTTGGGATCGACGCATATGGCCTTATATCATCCCATCTATGGCAATTTCATTGGACGACAAGCTGGTCGTTGCAATTTCTTCACGCGCGATCTTCGATTTCGAAGAAGAAAACCGGGTGTTTGAGAAGGACGACGACCACAGCTATATGGCCCTGCAACGCGAGCGGCTGGATACTCCCGCGCGCCCGGGGGTCGCGTTTGCGCTGGTGAAGAAATTGTTGGGTGTGGATGCTCCGAATACGCCAGATGCGCAACGGCGAGTAGAGGTGGTGGTGGTGTCGCGCAATGATCCGGTGAGTGGGATGCGGGTGTTTCGCTCAGCTCAGCAGACCGGTTTGCGTATTGAGCGCGGCGTGTTTACCCGGGGTCGCACACCCATGCCTTATTTGCAGCCGCTGAAAGCGAACCTGTTTTTGTCGGCCAACGAGGCGGATGTGCGCGCAGCACTTGAGGCGGGGTTTCCTGCGGCGCGGGTGTTTCCACAATCGGTGCGGGCTTCTGAGACCTATCCGAACGAAATCCGGATTGCGTTTGACGGCGATGCGGTGCTCTTTTCCGATGAATCCGAGCAGGTGTTTCAACGCGATGGATTGCCAGCATTTCAGGCGCATGAAGCCCGGCTCGCCCAGGCGCCCTTGCCACCGGGGCCGTTTGCGCCCTTGTTGCATGCCTTGAATCGATTGCGCCAGCACGGGTCGGTGGTTTCAGGGGCGGCGGCTGGCGATGGCGCGGCACCCATGGTGGTGCGCACTGCCCTGGTTACTGCGCGTTCGGCCCCGGCTCACGAACGGGCGGTACGCACGCTGATGCAGTGGGGGGTAGATGTGGACGAGGCCTTTTTTCTGGGCGGACTGGATAAGGGCGCGTTTTTGCGCGAGTTTGAACCGGATTTCTTTTTTGACGACCAGACCCGGCATTGCGAGTCTGCCGCTCAGGTGGGGCCGACGGGCCATGTGGTGAGCGGGATCGCCAATCCCTTGCGCTAGACGTTTGGCTTATGTTGTTTGGTTGAGTTGCTCGGATAAGCCATTTGGCTAGGCCGTAAGATGTATTGGATGTTTATCCAGTAGTTTGTAAAGTTGGCGCTCCAACCCTCAAGGAGCGTGACATGAATACAGATGATGTTTTGAAGGTACTGCGTCCCCTGGCTGATGGCTGTGATCCGCTGTCTGGTGAGATCTTTGATGCAACGAGCAGTTATAACCAGCCGGGTGTGATCCGCGCGTTGGGGCAAGCCGTCAAGTTGCTGGAAAAGGTTGCGCAGATTGAGTCCCGGCAGAGGCAATTGCCAGCCAATGCCGGCAAGCCCTGGAGCGGGCAAGATGATCAGCAAGTGGCTCAATGTTTTGAGGCGGGCCAATCGGTGCAGCAAATTGGTTTGCTGCTGCAGCGCACCCCGGGCTCAATTGCTGCGAGGCTGGTGCAGCTGGGGCTGGCCGATGATCGGCTTTCACTTTTGCTGATGGCTCGCAGAATCAGTCCCCGAGCACAGGCCGTGGCTTAGCGGCTGGTGCTCACGGTTTGGTGTGGAGCTTCATCGTGGCCTGCATGATTTCGCCTGCGGCAAAGTCGGCGAAGAGCGGCAGGCTGCGATCAATCTCGGCGTCAATCGCCTGTTGATGCTCGCGGCTTGGCGCATGCAACACAAAATCCACCACCTCCTGGTTGAGGTTCAGCGAGCGGGGATGTCCGATGCCGATTCTGAGGCGATGGTATTCGGGTGTGCCGAGTTGGGCGTGGATATCGCGCAAGCCGTTATGGCCGGCATGCCCGCCGCCAAACTTGAGTTTAGAGATGCCGGGAAGCAAATCGAGTTCGTCATGCGCAACCAGGATTTGGTCAGCAGTGATGCGGTAAAAATTTGCGAGCGCAGCCACCGCGCGGCCCGATCGGTTCATGAAGGTGCTGGGCTTGAGCAGCCATACGCCAGAGGCCTTGGCCACCCAGCCAAAGAGCTTGGCGTCTTTGCTCCAGCGTGCGCCTTCTCGAGCGGCCAGTGCATCACACCACCAAAAGCCTGCGTTGTGCCGTGTGGTTTCGTATTCAGCACCCGGATTACCGAGGCCGACGATGAGTTTGATGGCGCTCATGTCAGGCGGACATCGAATAGGAGCAGGCGATTAGCAGCGCCCTTTTGGGGTTTGCCGCATCGCTCGGGAGGGGATGAGGCCAAGCGATCAGCGCCACCCTTTTGGGGTTTGCGGCATCGCTCGGGAAGGAATAAGGCCAAGCGATCAGCAGCGCCCTTCGGGCGTCTGCTGCATCGCTCGATGAACAAAAGAACCCTACTTCTTGGCGGCAGGCTTGGCCGCAGCTTTTGCAGCGGGTGCCCCTTTGCCAGCGGCTGCAGGAGCAGCGCCTTCAGCCGGTTTTTCCTCTTCGATGACTGCAATCGAAGCGGTCACGATCACCGGATTTTCTTTCGGGCGAAGCGCGGGCGCCACACCTTCTGGGAAAGGGATCTCGCGAATATGCAGGCTCTTGTTGGCTTCAAGCGTAGAGAGGTCCACCTCGATGAAGCTCGGCAAATCCTTGGGCAGGCAGATCACTTCGATATCAGTCGATACAAAGCTGATCAGTGCCGCGCTCAGTTTTACAGCAGGCGAGATCTCCTGATTCTTGTAGTGCAGAGGCACTTTCATGTGAATCTTTTGATCGGCTGCAACGCGCTGAAAGTCGATATGCAGCACCTGGGGCTTATATGGATGCCATTGCACGGAGCGCAACAATACCGGCTCGGCTTTGCCATCAAGCTCCATATCAAGAATCGAGGAGTGGAAGGCTTCAACCCGCAGCGAGTGGTAAAGCGGGTTGTGATCGATTTCGATCTGGGTGGGCGTGCCGTTGCCACCATAAAGAATGCCAGGGGCTTTGCCCGAACGGCGCAGTCGGCGGCTCGCACCCGATCCTTGCGCACTACGTGTATTTGCAACGACTTTCATCGTGCTTCCTTTCAACAGAGTGCCACTTCGTGTGTGGCGGTTTTAATCCCGAACGGCGCGACCACCGACCCGGGGAGAATCAACAATCAATCGACAAACAGTGTGGAAATCGATTCGGCGCGATTGATGCGCAGGATGGTTTCAGCGAGGAGGTTGGCGCACGATAACACCCGGATCTTGTCGGTGGCTTGCGCGTCACGCGGCAAGGGAATGGTATCCACCACAACCAATTGGTCGAGATCGCTGTTTTTCACCCGATCCACCGCACCCCCAGAAAGTACCGGATGGGTGCAATAGGCATATACCTTCAGTGCGCCGTGGGCTTTGAGTGCGGCCGCCGCCTTAACCAGCGTGTTGGCGGTATCGACCATGTCATCCATGATCACGCAGGTGCGGCCTTCAACCTCACCGATGATGTTCATCACTTCCGAAACATTGGCGCGGGGGCGGCGCTTATCGATGATGGCCAGATCGCAATCAAGTCGTTTGGCCAGAGCTCGCGCACGAACCACCCCGCCCACATCGGGCGAGACCACCATCACATTGGGGAAGTCCTGCTTGTGCACATCGGCGAGCAGGAGTGGTGCGGCATAAATGTTGTCTACCGGGATATCAAAAAATCCCTGAATCTGGTCGGCGTGCAAATCCATGGTGAGCACCCGATCCACGCCAGCTACCTGGAGCATGTTGGCCACCACCTTGGCGCTGATCGACACCCGGGTGGAGCGCACGCGGCGATCCTGGCGCGCGTAACCGAAATAGGGCAGGGCCGCAGTGATTCTTCCGGCCGAGGCGCGCCGCAACGCATCCGTCATGATCAGCACTTCCATGAGGTGATCATTGGTAGGCTGGCAAGTGCTTTGAAGGATGAATACATCCTTGCCTCGCACATTCTCCAGAATCTCGACCATGGCTTCACCATCGGAGAAGCGGCTCACGGTCGCCTTGCCCAGCGGCATCTGCAAATGCCCCACGACATCGGCAGCCAACTTGGGGTTGGCATTGCCAGTGAACACCATCATGCCTTCTGGGCGCAGACTGTCTTGAACGGAACGACGGGTAGGATTGAGCATCGACGTCTCGGGATGGGTTGGCTGGGGAGGAAGGATTCGAACCTTCGCATGCCGGAATCAAAATCCGGTGCCTTAACCAGCTTGGCGACTCCCCAACAGGCCTTTTGGAACCTCGAGCCTCCGGTATACAGGTCTTTAGAGCAACGGATGCCGCGCCAACGACCTTACACACCAGACCCGATCTGCTTCTTGAGCGCTTTCCCGCACCAGCCGGGCAGCCTTGCGGGCTGCTTCGGCAGTTTCCAGCGCAATAAACACGCAAGAACCAGAGCCCGACATTTTGACATGTTCTGGCTCAAGCTTCAAGTTGCGCCCCACCGCCTGGAGGCTGGCAAGTGCCGCAGCGACCGGGGGATAGCGTTGCGAGACCGGATCCTGGAGAGCATTGGTGGCTGCAAGGCAAGCCTCCCAAAGTTGCTCCGCCGGCATCGAATCCCACCAGGAGGCAGGGAGAGCGGGGTAATCACGCCGCAATTCTGGAGCTGCAAAGGCGGCCGCAGTGGGCACCGCGCAATCAGGCCGCAGCACCACGTACCAGCGCTCAGGCAGGTGAAGGGCGGTGAGTTTTTCACCCACGCCCGCGGCAAAAGCGTTGTAGCCATGCACAAAGACCGGAACATCGGCGCCAAGCTGCAGGCCCAAAGTGGCCAGTTCGCGGCGGCTGAGTCCCAACTCCCAAAGCCGATTCAACCCCAGGAGCACGGTGGCTGCATCCGAGCTTCCTCCGCCCAGGCCTGCGCCCATGGGGATGGATTTACTCACATGGATTTCGCAGCCCTGTGCGCATCCGGTGGTCTTTTGCAGCAATCTTGCGGCGCGAACCACAAGATCGGCCTCAGGCCGCACCCCGGGCGCGCCCCGGGGGCGCAAGATCGCGCCATCCTCGCGAATTCGCAGATCGATCGAATCATGCAGATCGATCAATTGAAATACGGTTTCCAGCAGGTGGTAGCCGTCCGGGCGGCGGCCAGTGACGTGCAGAAACAAATTCAGTTTGGCCGGTGCCGGGAGGTGGCGCAGTTCAACAAGTCGGGACATGAATCAAGTGGCAGCGAGGGGAAGTGGCAGCCTAACCTTCGCGAGCATCCATCAGCAAGCGCAATTGGACTTGCCCGGGGCCCGCCAGAAAAAGGCGCAAGGGTTCAGTTTGTTCCACTCCGACCTTCCAGACGGGATGCTCGATGGTTTCGCCGCGCTCGAGTTGGCCAAGCCAGCCCGGTAACTGTTGCAGCGGCACGGTCCAGCCGAGGGTGTCGTTGGTGAGCTGCTCAAGGCTTGTGGCTTCGAAGCGTCGTCCATCGCTTAAATCGAGGCTTGCCATGCCTTGGCTGGCCACGAGCAATGCAGCGGTGGAGCCCAGTGGGGTTAGCAGCTCCAGCTCAAAGCGCTCCGCCGCACGGCCGCGGGCGAGGCCTCCAGGGCCGGCCGTCTGATGGGAAAGAATGAAGCGCCCGCTTTGGCGCTGCGGGGTGAGGAGCTGGAAGCGGCCGCGCCACTGCCTGGGAGGGTTCGAAGCGTTATCCGGGCCTGAAGTTGGTCCGCTGCCGGGAGTGGCGCAGCCTGCCATGCTGATGAGTGCAAGGGCGCTCAGGCCCAGTGCCTGAAGATTAAATCGCCGCCTGCTGGCAAACGACGCTGGGGCCTGCGTCATTGCAAGGACACTTTGAACCGGGTCAGTGTTTCTCGCAGGGTTTGATTGGCGGGGTCGAGTTGCATGGCTTGCTGCCAGAGCCTGCGGGCTTCAGCGGTTTTGCCTTGCTGCCATAGCACCTCACCCAGGTGGGTAGCGACTTCCGCTTCAGGCTTGATTTCGAAGGCTTGCCGCAAATACTTTTCAGCTTCTACCAACTTGCCCTGCCGGTACAGCACCCAGCCCATGCTGTCGATAATGTGGGGATCCTTGGGCAACAGCTCCAGGGCGCGGGTGATGAGCTTGAGAGCTTCATCAAGCCGCAGGTTTCGGTCTGCAAGCGTGTAGCCAAGAGCGTTATGGGCATGCGCATGATCCGGCCGCAGCTCGATCAGCTTGCGCATGCTGCGTTCCATCACATCGATTTTGTCGATGCGCTCAGCGGCCATGCCATGGTCATAAAGCAGCTCGGGATTGTTGGGTAATCGTTCAAGCGCCTTATCCAGCACATCAAAAGCATCTGCAGGGCGGTTGGCTTCGCGCAGCAGTTGGGCTTCGGCGGATGTGAGTTGAATACGCTCGCGATTGGTGGGCACATTGGTGGAGCGCAGCAATTCAAGGGCGGCATCAAGCTTGCCGAGCTTGGAGGTGAGCAAGGCGCGCTGAACAATCGCCGACAAAAAGCTCTCCCCGCGGTTGACTTGCTCGAGCCATTGGATTGCTTCAGGCAGTTGATTCTGCTCTTCGGCAATTTGCGCGAGAAACAGGAACGCGGGCATGTTGTCGCGCTGCACGGTGCGGGGCAAAGCGATGTAGCGCTGCAAATGCTGCTTGGCTATTTCGGGTTGCTTGAGCCGGTAGGCCAGGCCCGCCATCGCATAAAGAATGTTGGGATTCTCGGGGTCATCTTTGAGCGCCTGATCCATCTGGGTCTGCGCTTCGGCATTGCGTTCCAGTTGGGCTAACAAGCGTGCGTAGGCAAAACGGGCTTCGCTCGCCGCCGGATTGGTGTTCAAAAAATCGCTCAACAGCTGCAATGCGGGCAGGCTGCCGGCACTCGACCGGGCTACCGCTTGTGCGGCTTGCACGGCAAGTGCTGCATCGGTGGGTTTCAGGGCAAGCGCTGCACGATACTCGGCGGCCGAACGCTCCTGGTCGCGTGCCGCGTCAGCTAGCGCACCCAGCGCCAGCCGCGCTTCGATCAGACCAAGATCGCGTGCAGCAAGGCGCTGCAGCAGCGCGAGTGCTGCAGCAGGCTCGGTAGCGCGCAAGAGCATGCGTTGCATCTGGCCATAGGCTTGAGGCAGAGTGTTTTCGGTGCGCGCGCGGTTGAGCCGGGTGGCCAGCAGGGGTTCAACCTCGGTCAGGTTGCCGTTGGCCAAAAACAGCGCCTCCAGTGTTTGCAAGGCGGTCGGGTTGGCAGGCGAAAGTTCGTACCAGACCCTTGCGCTTGCGAGCGCCCGATCCAGGGAGCGATCCGCCAGGGCCAGCTCGGTCGCCCGGCGTGCAAAGCGGGGATCCTTGGTGGACCGGGATAGCGCCAGAAAGGTCACGCTGGCGGTGCCAAGCTGACCACGTTGCGCCGCAATCTCCGCAGCCAGCACCTGAAACAACACCTCGCGGCTCAGGCTCAGGTTGGGCAGGTTGTCGCCCTCACTGGCGGGGTCGCGCGCGGTGGTTGCACTTCGCGCGTTTTGGGTCGGCGTGGCGGTTGAGCCGGCGGCAGGTTGAGATTGTTTGGCTGGATCGTCCCCAGCTTGCGGCCCGGAAAGCGTCGAACAGCCTGCCACCAGCAAAGTCAGGCTGGCACAAATAACGGTAAGTGGAAGATTCACGCGCAAGACGGCGGCCTCGAGTGGTGTTTGGGACGGATCACAGACGGTAGAGTCAGATGGTAGGGTCAATTACACTGCAGGGCAATGATAAAACCATGCGAGCCGATAGGCGTTCATCATGCCTGAGTTACCCGAAGTTGAGGTGGTCAGGCGCGGCCTGCGCGGCGGGCTGCTGGGTAGGGAGGGGTGTGGCCCGGCAGCAGGGGCCGGCCCACGAGTGCTCAAAGTGGTGGTGCGCCAACCGCAATTGCGTTGGCCCATTGATCCCGCCCTCAAGATCATCGAGGGGCAGCACCTGCGCGAGATTGATCGCCGCGGCAAATACCTGCTGATGAAGTTTGACCCCGGCACCTTAATCATCCACCTGGGGATGTCAGGCACCTTGCTATTTCATCTACAGGCGCCTGCGTTGCTGACCCACGACCATGTGGACCTAGTCTTTGAGCATGGGGTGCTGCGCTACAACGATCCGCGCCGTTTTGGCGCGATGGTGTGGCATCCGGCGTCCGATGGGCCGTTGGAGCAACACCGCTTGCTGGTCGGGCTGGGGGTGGAGCCATTGGAATCGGGCTTTGCCGGGCCGCTGGGTGGTCAATTGCTTTTTGAGCACTCGCGCGGGCGCAAGGTGGCGATCAAGCAATTTTTGCTTGGGGGTCAGGCCGTGGTGGGCGTGGGCAATATCTATTGCTCGGAGGCGCTTTTTCGGGCGCAAATTCGCCCGACAACCTGCGCTGGCCGGATCGCACTGCCGCGCTATCAGCGTTTGGCCGAGGAGATTCGCCTGACCTTGAGCCAGGCGATCGAAGCGGGGGGCTCGAGCCTGCGGGATTTCCATGCAGCCGACGGTGCCCCGGGCTATTTTCAAATGGATGCCCTGGTCTACGGGCGGGCCGGTCAAGAATGCCGACGCTGTGGAGCAACGGTGCGATTGCTGCGCCAGGGGCAACGCTCAACCTTCTGGTGCAAGGGCTGTCAACGCTAGTGACCCCGTAGTGGTCACCGATCACTGACCACTGACACGTAAAGTCATACCTTCTGGCGCTTGCACGCGACGCTTGATCGGCGCGGCGCAGACCCCTGTGCTACATTGCCTCGGTCTGGAATTTCCCCCGAAGCTTCAAGCTTTAGCGTAAGCCCACTATGCCTGTTGATACCGAAGTGCCGCCGACCGAGTTTGGCCAACGTGTCGCCGCTTACAGTGCCTGGCGCAAGGCGGTTGCCGAAGCACTTCGTCGCTACGGACACTGGCTCGATGAGAATTCGCTTTCCGATCCCAGCCTGAAATCGCGGCTTGAAACCATCAGCCAACGGCTGCGTGAAGACCGCATGTCGGTTGCTTTCGTGGCCGAGTTCTCGCGTGGCAAATCCGAGTTGATCAACGCCTTGTTTTTCTCGGGCTATGGGCGGCGCATCTTGCCCTCGTCAGCCGGCCGCACCACGATGTGCCCCACCGAGCTGATGTACGACGCAGCACAAACGCCTTGCCTTTGGCTCCTGCCCATTGAAAGCCGTTTGCGTGATGTGGCGCTGGCCGAGTTGCGAGCTGATTTGAGTCAGTGGCATCAGATCACCATCGAGCCCGGCAATGCGGATAGCGTAGCGGGTGCTTTTGAAGCGGTGCGCGAGACCAAGCGGGTTGATGTCGCTGAGGCTCGGGCGCTCGGGCTTTACTCCGAGGATGATGATCGGCTGGGCCTCGCGCCGGATGCGAGCGGGCAGGTTGAGGTGCCGCGCTGGCGCCATGCCGTAGTCAATATTCCTGATCCCCTGCTTGAGCAGGGTTTGGTGGTCATCGACACGCCAGGGCTCAATGCGATTGGTCACGAGCCTGAGCTCACCCTCAATCTGATCCCAAGTGCAGATGCGGTGCTGTTTGTTTTGGCGGCCGACGCAGGTGTGACGCGCAGCGATATCGATGTGTGGCGCGAGCATATTGCGCCGACACATCGCACCGGGCGCTTTGTGGTACTCAACAAGATTGATGGCTTGTGGGATGAGTTGCGCTCGGAGCGCGAGATCAATGCCGAAATCGAGCAACAGGCTCAATCGGTAGCTCAAACCCTGGAAATTGGTCGCGACCGGATTTATCCGGTTTCCGCGCAAAAGGGCTTGGTTGCAAAAGTGCACAACGATCCGGCTTTGCTGGATCGCTCGCGGCTCAAAACACTTGAGCTCGCCCTGGCCAACGAACTGGTGCCGCAGCAGCAAGCGGTGGTGCGCGAGCATGTGCAGCGCGGCTTCGATGAGCTTTATTCGGTGACCTTCGCAGTGCTGCAGTCGCGCAGACGCGGGTTTGTGGAGCAGCTTTTTGAGCTCAACGGATTGCGTGGCAAGAACCGCAATGTGGTGGAGTTGATGGCCGGGCGTATTAAAAACGAGCGCACCGAATTTGAACGCAGCCTGCGGCATTTGCAGGCCTTGCGAGCGGTGTTTGGCCGGCATTCGCAGGGCATCTATGCGGCGGTGAGCATCGATCAGCTCAAGCGCCATGTGCGCGCGGCGCGTGAGGTGATGAAGGCGAGTAATTTTTCGCTGGGGCTTCGCGATGGCATGACGAGTCTGGTCACATCGGTGCGCGGTGATCTTGATGAGGTATCGCGCCTGGTCGATGAAACCGGCACGCTCATGACTGCAATGTATCGGCAGTTCAATGCTGAGCATGGCCTCACACTGGGTCAGCCGATGCTGTTTGCCACCAAGCGCTATTACCTGGAGCTTGCGCAAATCGAGTCGCTCTATCGCAAGCAGTTTGGTGCGATCAGTTTGGCGACTACCGAAAAATCGGCGTTGATGAAGCGTTTCTTCGAATCGGTGGCCGCGCGCATGAAGGAGCTCTATGAGTTGGCCGCGCGAGAGCTGGAAACCTGGCTGCGTGCCGTGCTGGCTCCGATTGAGGGGCAAGTACGTGAGCATCAATTGCAGCTGCGCCGGCGTCTGGATTCGGTGCGCCGCGTGATGGATGCCAGCGACAGTCTGGAATCGCGCATCGTGGAGCTTGACGATACCCGCACCCAGATTGATCAGCAGTTGGCTTTGGTGCAGGAGCTGGGCGAGCAAGTGCGTCAGTGCCTGGCCCAACCGGCCGAAGGCTATATGCATCATGCGATGCAGGCGGCGGCAGGCGACGAATTTCCCCAGGACATGCAGGCCGCCAGGCGCGAGGCGATGGCCAGCATTGACGAGTTGCTCGATGCGCCTTTGGCAGAATCTGCATTGGCCGAATCCGCTTTGGCCGAATCCGCTTTTGCGGGAACGCGCACGACCGATGCGCTGGACAGTGCACTCGATAGTGCAACCGCGTCTGTTGCGCTGGTTCAAGAGCAAGGCCAACAGGCCCTGCCGGATGATCTGAGTGCAGATGAAGTGGATGCGCTGGTGCGCCAAGCGCGCTGAACTAGGCTCGCGGGCCAGCGGGTCCGTGCACTGCCAGGGGATTGTTTAGACTGATGCGCGCACATTCTGTTGCACTACCGCTTGCCCAACAAGTCATTGATTGGCAATCGCGGCTTGGGCGCCATGATCTGCCCTGGCAAAACACACGCGATCCCTATCGCGTCTGGCTCTCTGAAATCATGCTTCAGCAAACCCAGGTCAGCGCCGTGCTGGGGTACTACCAACGCTTCTTGCATACCTTCCCGACAGTTCAGGATCTTGCTCGCGCTGACAGCGATGCGGTGATGGCGCACTGGGCGGGCTTGGGGTATTACAGCCGTGCACGTAACCTGCACGCGTGTGCAAAACTGGTGGTAAGCGAACATGGAGGCGAGTTTCCCAGGCAAGCCGAGCGGCTCGGGCAATTGCCGGGTATTGGCCGCTCCACGGCTGCAGCGATTGCTGCGTTTTGCTTCGGCGAGCCAGCACCGATTCTTGACGGCAATGTGAAGCGGGTGTTTGCGCGGGTTTATGCCATTGAAGGCTGGCCGGGCGAGGGGCGCGTGGAAAAGCAAATGTGGCAGCTTGCGCAAACCAATATGGATGCCTTGGTGGAGCACACACCGAGTGAAGCTTTGCCTGATGCGCTGGCTTCTTACACGCAAGGTCTGATGGATCTGGGCGCTACCTTGTGCACTCGACGCAAGCCCATGTGTGAGGCCTGCCCATTAGCAGCTGTTTGTCAGGCCCGGGCGCAATCGCGGGTGCATGACTTGCCCTCGCCCAAACCAGCCAAGGCCGTGCCCACGCGGCATGTGGTGCTCTGGTTGCCGATGCAGGGCCATGCTGTCTGGCTGACTCGGCGACCGGCGCAAGGAATTTGGGGCGGCTTATGGAGCCCGCTTGAGCAGGCGCTCGATTCGGCTGATTGGCCGCTGCCCGCAGCCAGGCTTGAGTCTCTTGCGCAAGCTTCGGGCTTTACCGTGCAGCGCGTGTTGCAGCCAGTGGCTCATGCGTTTTCGCACTACAAGTTATGGATGTTGCCGGTCGTGGTTGATGCCAGGACCGGTGAAGTGAATGAGCCCCCGGAGCTTTCAACCACTAGCGATCAAGCGCGATGGTTTTCAGCTGCGCAGCTCGACGACGTGGGTCTCGCGGCGCCAATCAAGCTTGTGCTTCACGATCTGATGAACACGCCCTAGGCTGTACAAAAGCATGCGACTAGTTCGCGTCGCGAATCACTTTCTCAAGAATCTGCTGGACCAGCATGAGGCGGGCGCCCGCATCTTCAAGTGCCATGAGTTTCTGTTTGAGCGGGCTGGCCACCGGCAGCATTTCAGCCACCCGGTTCGATACCCACACACCATCATTTAACCGAAGCTCGCCTGGCAGCCGATCGGTTTCGCGCGCCAGGCGCTCAAGCAAATCGGCCAGCGGCTGATATTGATCAGGCAGGGGCAAGGGATCATCGGCCGCGATCCAGCGCACCTGCGCAATCACCAGGCCATCTTTTTGTACCGCATGCTCCAGCACTTCGAAGCGCTTGGCGCCTCGCGTTTCGATAAGCAGCAGGCCGAGTTGCTCCATGTCGGTGTCGACGATACGCGCGCTGCATCCCACCGATGCAAAGCTCTTGGCAGGCCCCGTCTCGGCGCCTTCGCTGATTAAACACACCCCAAACGGGGTTTCAGTTTTCAGACAGCGCCGCACCATGTCGGTATAGCGCGCTTCAAAAACCCGAAGCGGGAGTTGCCCCTCGGGAAAGAGCACCGTGCCCAAGGGGAAAATCGGCAGGCTGATAGCGGAATCGTTCACTGGCATTTAGCGGTGTGAGCCTGCTTCGCGCAACGACATGGCGCGGTGCCGAACCAGCACATGCTCGGTGCGCCGAAACCGTCGGGCCAATTCCTCAACGCAAAACACTGAGCGATGCTGCCCGCCAGTGCAGCCGAGTGCCACAGTGAGGTAGCTACGGTTTTCCTGAATGTAGTGCGGCAGCCAGGTGTGAAGAAAGTTTCCGATGTGATCGACCATGCGAATCACCGAGGGGATGGCACGCAGGTAATCGGCCACTGGCTGGTCCAGGCCGCACAAGGGGCGCAAGTGGGCATCGTAGTAGGGATTGGGCAGGCAACGCACATCAAACACCAGATCGGCATCCAGCGGCACACCATGCTTGAAGGCAAAGGATTCAAAAAGCAGGGTAAGCGCAGCCCGACCGCTGCCCACCATGTCCCGCACCCACTGGCGCAGGATATTGGGATGCAGATCACTGGTGTCTAGCGATACCGCAATCTCCTGCAAAGGTGCCATCAATTCGCGTTCGCGCGCAATCGATTCGCTCAGGGTGGCATCACTCAGATCCAGGCTTGCATCGCTGCTATTCACATGGCGGGCCATGGGATGGCGGCGGCGTGTTTCGGAAAAGCGCTGGATCAAGGTGTCGTCGCGGGCATTCAGAAAGATCACTTTGAGATCCTGGCTATAGCGCGCCATGCCGCCCAGCAGCTCGCGCACGTCCGACCCACCTGCGCCACCGCGCGCATCTACCGCGACAGCAATTTTCTCTTGCCCTTCCTGCTCAAGCTTGCGAACCACATCCAGCAAAAACTGGGCAGGCAGATTGTCGATGCAGTAATAGCCATCATCCTCCAGCACGTTAATCGCCACGGACTTGCCCGAGCCGGAAATTCCGGTGATGACGACGACTTTCATGCGTGACTCATGGGAAGTAAGGGGCAGGGCTGCTTAAGGTTGCTGTTGTTGGATCAGGTGATGTTGGCGTTCGATAAAGTCGGCCATCGAATCGATACCGCGCAATTGTAAAATAGTACTTCTTACAGCGGCTTCCGTCAGCACCGCCAAATTGCGGCCCGCTGCCACTGGGATCACAACCTTGCGCACCGGCACACCCAACACGTCCTGGGTGAGTGCCTCCAGCGGCAAACGCTGGTATTCGTTTTCCATGGTACTGCGGCGAATCAGATGCACGATCAGGCGCAGTCGAATCTTGCGCCGCACTGCGGTTTCGCCAAAGATGGTCTTGATATCCAGCAATCCGAGGCCACGCACTTCGAGCATGTTTTGCAGCAGTGCGGGGCAGCGCCCTTCCAGGCCAGTCGGTGGAATGCGCACAAACTCCACCACATCATCAGCCACCAGGCCGTGGCCCCGGCTGATCAGCTCAAGGGCGAGCTCACTTTTGCCCAGGCCCGATTCGCCGGAAATCAGCACGCCCATGCCCAGCACATCCATCAGCACGCCATGCATCTCGCAGCTTTCACCCATGGTGCGGGAAAGCCAATCGCGCAAATGATCAATCACCCGTCCGGCCTGCATAGGCGAGGCGAGCATCGGCAAGCCATCACGCGTGCAGATCTCCACCAGGGAGGCCGGGGCATCCAGGCCTTCGGCCACAATTACAGCCGGCGGATGCCCGCTTAGGAGGTCATGCAGGATTGCACTGCGTCGCGCATCGGGCAGGCGCGAGTAAAACGCAATCTCCTCATGCCCCAGCACATGCAACCGGGTCGGGTGGATCAGGTTCAGATGGCCCACCAGGTCGGCGGGCTCGGCCGTGTCGGCAGGAAGCTGGCGCGACGAACCTTCTTCGCCTGCAAGCCAGGTCAGACTCAACGCCGCGCTATTGGCCTCAACCAGTTGGGCGACGTTGAACATTCGCATGTCAGGCGGCGGGTCGGTAGGGGGTCCAGGCCGCCAGGCTTGCGTGCAGCTCCGGGGCTCCCGGCGCATTCAAAAGAGTCTCGCGCATGCTCGATTCGGAGAGCATTTCTGCCAGCGAGGATAGCAATTCGAGATGCTCCTCGGTGGCATTCTCAGGCACCAGCAAAAACACCAACAAGCGCACGGGCTGGCCATCGGGGGAATCAAACGCCAGGCCCTCGCTTAGCCGCACCACTGCCGCCAGGGTTTCTCTCAAACCCTTAATCCGCCCATGCGGAATGGCCACACCTTCGCCCAGACCCGTGGATCCCAGACGCTCGCGGGCAAACAGGGAGTCAAATACCTTGCTGCGCTCCAGCCCATGATTATTCTCAAACAGCAAACCGGCCTGTTCGAACAATCGCTTCTTGCTGGTGACCGACAAATCGGTGACCACGTTGGCTGCAGGTAACAATCGTGAGAAAGGGTTCATGGTTGAGGTGTGGAGGTACTAGGGCTTATGACCGCAGCACGCAACACTCAGTGACAAGGGTGGCAAGATTATGGTGCTCAAGATTGGAGCCTAACACCTAGAATGCTGCTATGCATCAATTTTGCGACGCGGTTGTTGCAAGGAATGCCAAGGAATTCTCATGATTCGTGATCCCGAAGTATTGCAGGCTTTACTGGATACGGTAAGTCGTTTTGTGCGCGAGCGTCTTGTGCCTGCTGAAGAAGAAGTGTCCAGCACCGATCAGATCCCTGCCGATATTGTTGCTGACATGAAGGCGATGGGCTTATTCGGGCTCACGCTTCCCGAAGAGTATGGTGGCCTGGCGCTAACCATGGAAGAAGAAGTGCGGGTCATGCTGGAGATGGGGCAGACCTCGCCCGCGTTTCGCTCGCTTTTTGGCACCACCGTGGGCATTGGTTCGCTCGGCATTCTGTATGACGGCACACCCGAGCAGAAAGCGAAGTATCTGCCACGCCTGGCCAGTGGCGAGCTGATAGCTTCCTTTGCCTTGACCGAGCCAGAAGCTGGGTCGGATGCGGCCTCGCTTCGCACCAGCGCAGTTCGTGATGGTGATGTGTATGTGGTCAACGGCACCAAGCGCTACATCACCAATGCGCCTGAGGCGGGTCTCTTTACCTTGATGGCCCGCACCGATGCGAGTGTGAAGGGGGCGGGGGGAGTGTCGGCCTTTATTGTTGAAGCGGCAACGCCTGGGCTTTCAATTGGCAAAATCGACAAGAAGATGGGCCAGCGCGGCGCCCACACCGCCGATGTGATTTTTGAAAACTGCCGGGTGCCCGCGACCCAGCTGCTCGGCGGGCGGGAAGGGCAGGGATTCAAGACCGCGATGAAGGTGCTTGAAAAAGGCCGTATACATATAGCAGCGATTTGTGTGGGCGTGGCCGAGCGCATGCTGCGCGATGCACTGAACTACGCCATCGAACGCAAGCAGTTTGGCCAGCCAGTGGCAGAGTTTCAATTGGTGCAGGCGATGCTGGCCGATAGCCAGGCCGAGGTCTATGCCGCACGCGCGATGGTGGTGGATGCTGCCCGGCGTCGTGATGAGGGGCTCGATGTGTCCACCGAGGCCTCATGCTGCAAGCTCTTTGCTTCCGAGATGTGTGGACGTGTGGCGGATCGCGCGGTGCAGATTTTTGGTGGCGCGGGCTATATCAGCGACTATGGCATCGAGCGGTTTTATCGCGATGTGCGGCTGTTTCGGCTGTATGAAGGCACAAGCCAGATTCAGCAACTCGTGATTGCGCGCAACATGATTCGTGCGGCCAAGGGGTAAGAGGTGTGTGACAAAAGTCCGGTCGCCGGGTTTAACGGAAGCGCCGCTGCTTTTCGCTAAGTTGTTGATTTATAGGGCTGGCATGAGGCTTGCTACTTGGGATTCCAAAACCAAGGAGTGATTAAATGCGTTCAAGTCTCAAGCAAGCTGTGTGTGTTGGCCTGTTGGCCCTGTCTACCCAGGCCGGTGCCGCCACCTATGAATTTCTGAATAACTCGGCCAACTACTCGCCGATGCACAACCAGGGATTTTCGATTTCAAATTGGAATGCAGTGCTCACTGCCAATGCCAGCGGTAATTCAACCGTGACTGGCACCGCGCGCGGCGATAACGGCGCGAACTACAGCATCAATGTCACGCTCTACAACCCGTACTTTTCCAACGGCAACCAATACTGGGAAACCTACACCGGCAGTCTGACCCGCTTGGGTACAACAACCCCATGGTCGATCACGTTTTATGACGTCGGTGGTGCCGGACGCCAGGGGACCGATGCTGTTCTTGGCCTGAACGCCGTGCCCTACAACAATGGATCGCCTGGCGGCACTGCCAACTATATGGAATTTGGCTTTTGGGGCACCAGCAATCCGAATGGCAGCATGGCCTGGAATCAGCGCAATTCAGATGTGAATCTGCAGGTGCGCTGCACCTCGGGCACGGGTGCCAATGGTCCAGCGACTTCGACGGGTGAGTGCACTACGGGCAAAGTGCCTGTGCCAGGCACGATTGCCTTGCTCGGTCTGGGCATGTTGGCGGCTGCAGGTTCGCGTCGCTTCAAGCGCTAAGCCTGTTGCAGGCATAAAAAAACGCGGTCTTTTGACCGCGTTTTTTATTGGGCTCCAGCTTGGCTATTACCCTGTTCTTGCCCGCTTGGGCGCTTAGATCTCTTCGATCTCCAGCCGCTTGGCGGCTTCATGATGATGATCGCGGATCTTGGCTTTGTGCTTGAGCACCTGGCGATCCAGTTTATCGACCAGTTCATCAATCGCAGCATACAAATCAGCGTCTATCGCTTCGGCATGAATCCGTGCACCGGGCACGCTGAGCGTGACTTCGGCCTTCTGATTGAGTTTATCCACCGTGAGTAGCGCCGTGACATCAATCAGCTTGTCGAAGTGTCTTCGGATGCGATCCAGTTTATGTGTCATGTAGGCCCGCAATGCCGGGGTAACTTCAAGATGATGGCCGCTGATTTGCAGATTCATTCAAACTCCTAGTGATGGTGAAACACGTTCGGAAAATTGACACAGGTCAAACTGGATAAACAATTCGCTGGGGGTGGGTAAGGTCTCCGGAATGTGGTTGGAAGAAAAAGGCTTTGGTAGAAAGGTATAGCAAACTCGCCGGGCAATCAAAGGGTTTTACGCTGTCCGACAGGCGGTATCTGCATCGCTTCGCGATACTTGGCTACCGTGCGTCGGGCGACCTGGACGCCTTGTGCACCGAGCAGGTCGGCGATCCGGCTATCGGAAAGTGGGTCTGCACTATCTTCCGCTTCTATGAACTGCCGAATCAGCTCTCGAATCGCGGTGCTTGAGGCCGAACCGCCCGCATCGGTGGTCAGGTGGCTGCCGAAAAAGTATTTGAGCTCAAAGGTGCCAAAGGGCGTCAGCATATATTTTTGCGTGGTGACCCTGGACACGGTCGATTCATGCAGCGAGACGGTTTCCGCGATCTCGCGCAGCACCAATGGCCTCATGGCGACAGCACCGTGGGTAAAAAACTCGCGCTGGCGGTCCACAATGGCCTGAGACACGCGAAGAATTGTGTCGAAACGCTGGGCCACATTTTTGATCAGCCAGCGGGCTTCCTGAAGCTGGCCGGCCATGCCTCCGGTATTGCCCCGGTTGCGCTTAAGCAGCCCGGCATACATTTCATTGACCCGGAGGCGTGGCACTGCATCGTTATTCAGCATGGCGATCCAGCTATTGCGCACTTTGCGTACCACCACATCAGGCATCACAAAGGCGGCACCTTCCGCGCCATAAGCGGCTCCCGGGCGCGGATCGAGCGAGCGGATCAGGGCCTGAATAGCCTTCAACTGATCATCATCCACCTGCAAAATACGCTTAAGCCGCACAAAGTCGCGCGCCGCGAGCAAGTCAAGATGGTGTTGGGTGACCTGCATCGCCTGCTCGGCAAGCTCGGCATTCACTTCCCCATTGCGTAACCGCTCCTTGAGTTGCAGCGCCAAACACTCCGCCACACTGCGCGCGCCAACCCCGGCGGGCTCAAAGCTTTGCAGCATGCGCAATGCCACCTGGAGTTCATCCACGCCAATCTCAAGCTGCGCCGGAAAAAGCGTTGCAGCTTCCTCAAGCTCCAGCTCCAAATAGCCATCCGCGTTGACTTCATCAATCAGGACGCTAACCAAAGCCCGGTCCTGCGGTGTGCAGCGGGTGGTCTGGAGCTGGGCACTCAAATGCTCGCGCAACGAGGCGCTATGCTGCGCTTGTACAAAGCCGCGATCATCCTCGGAGTCGTCGTTGATGGCGCTTGAGCCGCTGCCGGCTTCGCTCGCCCAATCATTCAGGCGCTCGCCAAACACGCCCTCGTCTCCGTTGGCGTAATCCACCCGGTCACCCGAGTCACTGGAGCCTTCTTGCCCAAAATCCTCGGCGCCCGGTGCGAAGTCTGCCCCAGCTTCGCCAGACACCTCCTGCGCCGAACCCCCGGCATCCCAGGCGGTGTCGCCATCCATCGCGCCATTCGGAGCGAGCCGAACCGCATTGTCGAGCACATCATCGAGCCGCTCGAGCAGCGGATTGTCCGATAGCGCCTGCTCGATCTCGGTTTGCAGCTCCAGAGTGGAAAGCTGCAAAAGCCGGATCGATTGCTGCAGCTGCGGGGTTAGCGTCAGCTGCTGGCTCATTCGGAGCTGTAAGGACGGTTTCATGATTCCCAAAATGACAACATGGCCCATCGTGGGCCGCCTGGACCAATTTTTGCTAGTGGGAGCCGGTCAGCGGGGGCCGCTGGACTACATGCGGAAGTTTTCGCCGAGGTAGACGCGGCGCACATTCTCATCATCCACAATCCGGTCGGGCTCGCCTGAAGCAAGAACAGTACCAGCGTTGATGATATAGGCTCGGTCGCAAATGCCAAGCGTTTCGCGGACGTTGTGGTCCGTAATTAACACGCCAATCGATCGATCCTTGAGAAATTTCACGATTCGCTGGATTTCAATCACCGCAATCGGGTCGACCCCGGCAAAGGGCTCGTCGAGCAGGATGAAACGGGGTGAGGTGGCCAGGGCGCGGGCAATTTCCACCCGCCGCCGCTCGCCGCCGGAGAGCGATTGGGCTGGATTGGAGCGGATATGGCTGATCTGCAGCTCGCTGAGCAAGCCCTCCATCCGCTCGATCACAAGCGACTTGCTCAGACGCTGGCCCTTCGCATCGAGCTGCAGCTCAAGCACCGCCTGAATGTTTTCCTCTACCGTCATTTTCCGAAATACCGAGGCTTCTTGCGGCAGGTAAGACAAGCCCAAGCGGGCCCGTCGATGGATCGGCAGGCGCCCGATCACTTGGTCGTCTAGCGATATTTGGCCGGCGTTGGCGGGTACTAGGCCGACGATCATGTAAAAACAGGTGGTTTTCCCGGCGCCATTGGGGCCCAGCAAGCCCACCACTTCGCCTGAGCGCACTTCCAGCGAAACATCCTTGACCACCTGGCGGCCATGGTAGGCCTTCATCAGGTGCTCGGCAGCCAGGCGGCTTGCCCCCGCAGGAACCGGATCGCGTTTCACTGCGAGCGAGGAGCCGGGCCGGGAGCGGAGGGGGGAGCAGCAGGCTTTAAGGTCACCGGAGCGCTTGGCGGTTGCAGTGCACCCTTGGGCTGGATCACCACTTTCACCCGGCCGCCAGGATTGTTTGAAGTTGCTGAAGCCGGGCCGCCACTCTCCACGGTGTAAAACTCCGAGAGGCTTTCATAGGTGATTAGATTGCCATACACCTCGTCAGTCACGCGCTCTTTCTCAAGCCGCTTGAGGCTGGCTTTGGTGATGAAGCGCACCACTTCGGTTTTGCCGTCGTAATCCAGTTGCTGGCCCGCGCCCTCAATGAACTGATCCACGCCCTCGCGTTTTTGCCGAAATGTGGCCTGGTTGGCGGCAGAATTTACTGTGGCCGTGGCGTATTGGAATCCCTCTGCATCCGTTTTTAGCACCAGGCGGTCGGCGCGGATCACAATGGTGCCTTTGGTGAGGGTGACATTGCCGGTGAAGATGTTGACTTGTTTGAGATCGTCATACTGAAGCTTATCTGCCTCCACATTGATCGGCTTGGTGCGATCCGCTTTTTCGGCCCAGGCCGGGCTGGCAAGCATGAGCCACAGGCCAAGGCAGGCGGTGAGCCAGGAGCGCAAAAATAAACGGGTCACGGTTGGTTAGCCAATGAAGGTGGGCTGGAATGATAAAAAAGCTTCAACTCCACAGTTTACCGCTGCTTCATAACCCAGGTGCCCCGCACCTGCGCATCGACCTGCAGGGTCCGTGAGGCATTGTTGAATTCCATCCCCACTCCGTTCAGTGTTGAGTCGCCGTTGCGCACCAGCACAGGCCGGTCCGAACGCACAATGTCCTCATCGGAAAGAATCACCGCATAGTCGGTATGCACGGATAGAGCGGCCCGCTGCGCATCGCCTTGCCGGGTCAGCACCACGTTGCCATACAGATGAGTCTCGATACCCTCGCTGCTGGATTCTCCACGGTCGGCGCGCACGGCAATCTGTGGTTTCGCGGGATCCAGGCTGATCAATACGGGCTCAGTAAAACTGCTGGAATCATCGTCGGGAAAATGTTCCAGACGTTTGGCCGAGAGGCGATAGGCCGCCTCACCCCGAACATTCACTCGCGTGAACTGCAGGCCCTCGACAAAGTAATCCGGCTCATGGGTGAGCTTGCGCTCGCGCGTTTCCTCGCCCTGCTTGGCGGCCTGATGCGCCAGGTAGGTGGTGGCGCCGCCCAGTATCAAAAGCAGGATCACGGACAAGGTTGCGGCTAGGCGATCAAAAAATCTTGCGTTCATCGCTTTGCTTCAGCTTTCACTGTCCGGCAAGCCATAGTGCGCCCGCAATCCGGCGAGTTTGCCCTGGGCCTCCAAGAGCCACTCGCAAAACTCCCGCACCGCGCCCAAGCCCGCTTTTTCACGGCTCACCCAGTGGGCAAGCTGCCTGATTTCAGGCGCAGCATCGGCCGGCGCGGCGGCTAGCCCGGCGATTTGCATGGCACTGGCGTCGGGCCAGTCATCACCCACCATGGCGCACTGCTCAAGCGCAAGCCCGGCCTGCTGCGCTACTGCACTGAGCTGCTGCGCCTTGTCTTTTACCCCTTGATACACCGCCTCCAGGCCCAGATCGCTGACCCGCTGATTCACGATCGCCGAGCTGCGCCCGGTAATGATCACCCGCTGAATGCCGGCAGCTTTCAGCAAGGTCAGCCCAAAGCCGTCGCGCACATCAAAGCGTTTGGCCAGCTCGCCGTGCGGCCCAAACACAATCGAGCCATCGGTAAGCGTGCCGTCAATATCCAGTGCCACCAGCTTGATGGCCCGCGCCCGGGAAAGGGCTTCGTCGGCGCTGCCGGGGGTATTGAGAAATCCTAGTTTTGCCATGGGCAGCGTGGTCTCTAAATGGCTCTCGGAAAGGTCATGCTCAGGCAATTTTCGCGGTCAGCAGATCATGCAGATGCAGCGCTCCCACCAGCCGCCCGGCGCTGTCGACCACCGGCAATTGGCTGATCCTGCGCTCCTCCATCAGGCTCAAGGCCTGCGCGGCCAAAGCCTGCGCGCCAATTGTGGTGGGCTTGGTTGTCATGACGCTGCTGATCGCACCTTGCAATGGGTGTTGCTCTTGCAGCAAGCGGCGCAAATCGCCATCTGTAAAGATGCCAAGCAGATGATCTTGCGCATCCACCACCGCTGTCATGCCCATGCGCTTGGCTGACACCTCAAGCATCGCCTGGGCAATCGAAGTGTCCGGACTCACTTTGGGTAGCTGACCTTCCCGGCGCATCACATCATCCACCCGGGTGAGCAGGCGTCGGCCCAATGCACCACCAGGATGGGTCATCGCAAAATCGTCGGCCCCAAATCCGCGTGCATCGAGTAATGCCACCGCAAGTGCATCGCCCATCGCCAGTGCTGCGGTGGTGCTGGCAGTGGGTGCCAAATTGAGTGAGCAGGCTTCTTGCGCTACGCCCGTATCCAGGTGGGCATTGGCCAGCTGTGCGAGGAGTGAATCAGGCTTGCCGGTAAGCGCAATCAACTGCGCGCCCATCCGCTTGACCAAGGGGACAATCGCCATCAGCTCTTCAGTGGAGCCTGAGTTCGAAAGAGCCATGAACACATCATCAGCGGTCACCATGCCCAGGTCCCCATGGCTGGCCTCGGCGGGATGTACAAAATAGGCGGGTGTGCCGGTCGAGGCGAGGGTGGCTGCAATCTTGCGCGCCACATGGCCGGATTTGCCAATCCCGCTCACAATCACCCGCCCCTTGCAAGCGAGAATCAGCTGACAAGCCTGGGCAAACTCCGGGCCGATACGCTGCACAAGCGCTTGCACTGCATTAGCCTCTATTTGCAGGGCGCGCTGGCCTTGCTCGATCAAGCGCTGATTTACAGCATCGCTGTGGGGCATCAACGCACCGTTTTTGGTAGGTGCAGGCGGCCCGGCGTGGGGGCTTTCAAGTGTAGGCATACTTGCGAAAATACCACGACACTCCCGACCTTCCTCCTTTTGTTTGCCGCCCTTGCTCAGCGCTCTTGAACTTACCCTGGTTTTACTGACCGCATCCGTGATCGCGGTGGTCGCGCTGCGCGCGCTGCACCTGCCGCCACTTGTGGCCTATCTGGCCGTGGGCACGATCCTCGGACCACATGCCATCGGGCTCACTGGAAATGCTGACCAGGTGCATGGGCTGGGCGAGATTGGCGTGGTGTTTCTGATGTTCTCGCTCGGGCTGGAATTCAACCTGACCAAACTCAAGACCATGCGCCGCTGGGTGTTTGGGCTCGGGGCCGCGCAGGTGGGCAGCACAGTGGTTGCGGTTGTGGCCCTGCTGGTCATGTTGCCGCCTGCGATTCAGATCTGGATGCTGGGCGCTGAAATCGATTGGCGGGCCGCCATTGCGCTGGGCGGTGCGGCCGCGATGTCCTCCACGGCGCTGGTGAGCAAGTTGCTTACAGAAAAGCGCGAGCTTGAAACCGAGCACGGCAAACGGGTCTTTAGCGTGTTGCTGTTTCAGGATCTCGCGGTGATTCCCATGCTGATCCTGATTCCGGCGCTGGCCAGCGGATCGTCGGATTGGGTCACCCAGGTCGGTCTTGCCCTGGCTAAAGCCGCAGTGCTTCTCGTGCTGTTGCTGCGCTTCGGGCCTCCTTTGATGCGGCGCTGGTTCAATATGGTGGTCAAGCAGCGCTCGCATGAGCTCTTCACGCTTAATGTGTTGCTGGCGACCCTGTTTTTTGCCTGGCTCACGAAAAAAGCCGGCCTGTCCATGGAATTGGGTGCCTTTGTGGCCGGCATGCTGATTGCTGAAACCGAGTTTCGCTATCAGGTGGAAGAAGACATCAAGCCGTTTCGTGACGTGCTGTTAGGTCTGTTCTTCGTTGCAGTCGGGATGCAACTCGATTTGCGGGTGGTGTTTGAGGCCTGGCCTCGTGTCCTGTTATTTGTACTGGTGCCCGTGGCATTGAAGTTTCTGCTTGTGTTGGCGCTGGCGCGGGCGTTTCAAACCCCGACCGGCACCGGCATCCGCACAGCGGTGTGGCTGGCTCAGGGCGGAGAGTTTGGCTTTGTGTTGTTGAGTCTTGCCTCGGACAACAAGCTCTTGCCGCCTGAAGTATTACAACCGGTGTTGGCGGCGATGCTGGTGTCTTTGCTGATTTCGCCTTTGCTGATTGAGCAATCGGGCAAATGGGCCTTGCGCTGGTCGTCGCAGGAATGGCTGCAGCGCTCCTTGCAACTCCAGACGATTGCATCGCGCAGCCTGGCCCGCTCGCGCCATGTGCTGATCCTGGGGTATGGCCGTTGCGGGCAGGGTATGGCACACGTGCTGGAAGCTGAGAAAGTAGCCACACTCGCGCTCGACCTTGACCCCGACCGAGTGCGGCAGGCGGCAGCAGCTGGCGAGGCAGTGGTGTATGGCGATGCTTCGCGGCGTGAGACCTTGCTCGCCGCAGGTGTGCATCGCGCGCAAGCTGCGGTGATTACATTCGATGACACGCCCACAGCACTTCGCATCATGCGGGTCTTAAAGGAGTTGGCTCCCCAACTGCCTATCCTGGTACGCACCGCGCATGAGCTTGATAGCCAGAAGCTGCGTGACGCCGGGGCCGCCGAAGTGGTGCCCGAGATTGTGGAGGGCAGTTTGATGCTGGCCTCGCATGCCATGGTGCTCGCAGGTGTGCCCAGTGCTCAGGTGCAGCGCCGGGTAGCGCAGGTTCGTGGCTCGCGCTATCAGTTGCTGCAAGGTTTTTTCCACGGCGCCGATGACGACACTTCCGATCAGATCGAAGCGGGTGACAGGCACCTGCGCGCGATTGAGCTGCATGATGCGAGTTCCTGGGTCGGGCGTAATGTTGCGGAGATAGGTCAATTGATTCGAGCGGATTCAGAGCATGGGGCGCGCATCGCTGCTGTGTTGCGCAGTGGGCAACGCACTATTGACCCGCCTGCCGACTGGGTATTGCAGGTGGGCGATACCGTGGTGATGTCCGGCCCGCTTGAGGGAGTTAGCGCAGCTCAGGCCAGTGCCGGGTAGAATCGCGCGCTCCCATGGACAACAATCACTTCCTCAGCCTGCACGACCTGAAATTCGGTTACGGCGCCCGAACTATCGTCAACAATGTGTCGATGCAGTTTTCCCGCGGCCAGGTTGTGGCTTTGTTCGGTGGCTCAGGCTGCGGCAAAACCACCCTGCTCAAACTCATCGGCGGAATGTTGCGTCCCAATGCGGGAAAGATTGTGTTCGAAGGTCGCGAGATTCAAGGCTTGGACCGGGCCGCACTTTTCGCGGTGCGCCGACGCATGGGCATGCTGTTTCAGTTTGGCGCGCTCTTCACCGATATGACGGTGTTCGACAATGTTGCCTTTCCCCTGCGTGAGCACACTGAGCTTTCCGAGGCCTTGATCTCGGATCTGGTGCTGATGAAGTTGCAGGCCGTCGGGCTGCGCGGCGCGGCGCAGCTCAAGCCTTCGCAAATCTCCGGCGGAATGGCAAGGCGCGTCGCGTTAGCCCGCGCCGTGGCGCTCGATCCGCCCTTGTTGATGTATGACGAGCCTTTTGCCGGCCTCGATCCGATATCGCTTGGCACCATCGCCCAATTGATTCGCAAGCTCAACGATGCTTTGGGGGCCACCTCGATCCTCGTCACCCATGATGTCCATGAGTCGCTCGAAATTGCCGATTACGCTTATGTGCTGAGCCCCAAAGGGATTTTGGCAGCCGGCACACCTGCCGAGCTTGCAGCATCCACCGACCCTGAAGTGCGTCAGTTTCTTGATGGTCAGCGCGAAGGGCCTGTGCCTTTCCACTATCCTTCGCCACCGATGGCGCAAGCCATGGGTCTGCAATGAAGGGTCTGCAATGAGGGGCTCGCAATGATGGCCTGGCTCAATCGCTTGGGCTATGGCACGCGCTTTTTCCTGCGCTTGCTTTGGCTGAGCTTTGGCGCGCTGCGCCGGCCTCGCCTGGTGATTGATCAGATTCATTTCATCGGCAATTATTCGCTTGCGATCATCGGCGTATCAGGCCTGTTTGTGGGCTTTGTGCTGGGGCTTCAGGGTTACTACACGCTGCAAAAATACGGCTCGGAGCAAGCGCTTGGGCTGCTGGTGGCCTTGTCGCTGGTTCGTGAGCTCGGGCCCGTGGTGAGCGCTTTGCTGTTTGCGGGGCGCGCGGGCACTTCCTTAACTGCCGAGATTGGCCTGATGAAAGCTGGAGAGCAGCTCGATGCGATGGCAATGATGGCAGTCGACCCGATGCAGCGTGTGCTGGCGCCGCGTTTTGCCGCTGCGGCCATCGCGATGCCTTTGCTTGCCGCAATCTTTTCAGCGCTAGGTATTTTTGGCGGGTATCTGGTGGGTGTGCAGCTGATCGGCGTCGATCCCGGCTCGTTTTGGTCGCAAATGCAGGGCGGGGTTGATGCATTTCGGGATGTTGGAAATGGGGTGATCAAGTCGATAGTGTTTGGCTTGATTTGTGCGTTTGTTGCGGTGTACACCGGCTATGAAGCTCAGGCGACACCCGAAGGTGTGGCAAGGGCGACCACCCGCACCGTGGTGGTGTCTTCGCTTGCGGTTTTGGCCTTTGACTTTGTGCTGACAGCGCTGATGTTTGGAACCTGAAGATGGCGCATGCAGCGGCATCTTTATCGCGGAATAAAGGATGATCATGGAACAACGTTCAAACAACTGGATGGTCGGGCTCTTTGTGTTGCTGGGTGCAGGAGCGCTGCTTTTTCTGGCGCTTAAGGCAGGCAATCTGGCGAGCTTCGGCACCGGCGGCGGCTATTTGGTAAGCGCCAAGTTTGACAATATCGGCGGGCTCAAGCCGCGAGCCGCCGTCAAGAGCGCAGGTGTCGTGGTGGGGCGCGTTACTGATATCGGCTTTGATGACAAAACTTACCAAGCCGTGGTCAGCATGTCACTGGATGAGCGGTATGCTTTCCCCAAAGACACTTCAGCCAAAATCCTGACCGCTGGTCTGCTCGGTGAGCAGTACATCGGCCTTGAGGCGGGTGGCGATGCGAAAAACCTGGCCACAGGTGATCAAATCAAGATGACACAATCCGCAGTTGTACTGGAAAGCCTCATCAGCCAGTTCCTTTACAACCGCGCCGCCGAAGGAGAAAAGAAGTGACCCGCCTGACCATCACAAAGCTTGTATTCACCCGCGCTGCAGCGGCGCTATTGCTCGGTGCCAGTTTGCTTTTGACTGGTTGTGCCACCACCAGTTTGCCCAGCTCGTCGGCAGAGCCCCCCAAGCCTTGGGTGGCCTCGCCAGCAGATCCGCTGGAGTCCTTCAACCGGGTGGTGTTTGCAATCAACGATACCCTGGATATGGTGTTCCTCAAGCCTCTGGCGCAAGGCTATGCTGCAGTGGTGCCTGAGGTGTTTCGTGGCATGGTCGGCAATTTTTTTGGCAATCTGGGCGACGCCTGGACGGCGGTGAATCAATTGGCGCAAGGTAAGCCGATCATGGCTTTTCAGGATGCGAGCCGGGTAGTAATCAACTCATTTTTTGGCTTCGGCGGCATTGCGGATGTCGCCCGCGAAATGGGTTTTGAGAAAAATCGTGAGGATTTTGGCCAAACCCTGGGCGTTTGGGGCCTGCCTGCCGGGCCGTATCTTGTATTGCCGCTCCTGGGGCCCTCATCCTTGCGCGACACCGCGGCGCTGCCGATTGATCTGACCGGTGATCCCCTGCTGCGTTTGGCCGAGGGTCAGAGGCTCACCTTGAGCGTGACCCGGCTGGTGCACGTGCGCTCCGTGTTGTTGCCAACAGAAGGTATAGTTCAGGGCGCGGCCCTTGATAAATATACGTTTTTCCGCGACGGGTACCTGCAGCGGCGCCGCAACCAAGTCTATGATGGCAACCCCCCGGAGCCAAAGCAGTAGCCGGGCTCCAGGTTCAGATAGCAAGGACTGTCGTCCCGAAACGACGTAGCGACGTTGTTTGGCTAGCCAATCCGGCTTGAAAGAAAATTAACCATGAAAATGTTTTCCCTCTTGAAGTTGTCTGCTCTTGCCTTTGCCATCGTTGCGGGGTCATTCGTTGGCCCGCTGTCGCCAGTGGTGTCGAGCGCGTATGCGCAAGCCGCGCCAGCGGCTGCAGCCGCTCCAGACGAGTTCGTCAATCGCCTGTCGAACGAGGTGATTGAAAAAATCCGCGCTGATAAAGACTTGCAGGCTGGCAATATCAAGCGGATCTCTGAGTTTGTAGACAACACCATCATGCCGCAGGTTAATTTTGAGCGGATGACCGCTTCAGCGGTAGGTCGCGGATGGCGCAATGCCACCCCCGAGCAGCAAAAAGCACTGATGACCGAGTTTCGCGTCCTTCTTTTGCGCACCTATGCGGGCGCGTTACAAAGCGTGAAGGATCAGCAGGTGCGCCTGAAACCCTTGCGCATGAACCCGGCCGATACCGAAGTGATCGTGCGCAGCGAAGTGGTGAGCAAGCGTGGGGGTGAGCCGATTGCCATCGACTATCGGCTTGAAAAAGCTGGCGCCGCATGGAAGATTTACGACATGAGCGTTCTTGGTGCCTGGCTGGTGGAAACCTATCGCGGCCAGTTTGCTCAGGAAATCAACGCGGGCGGGGTGGATGGCCTGATCAAGAGCCTCACCGAAAAGAACAAAGCCTTCGCTGCAGCAGCGCAAAAAAGCTGATGACCACGATCTGGCCTGCGCCCTCCCGCCTGGTGCATGACACCGTGCCCCAGGCATTGAGCCAGGCGCAGGCGGCCTTGGCTCGCGGTGCAGATGTGATTGATCTCGCCGTAGTGCAAGAACTCGACTCCTCAGCGGTTGCCATGCTGGTCGAACTTAAGCGAAGCCGCCGCAAGCAGGGAAAAACACTGGATCTGGTCAATAGCCCCGAGGGATTGCGCGCCCTTGCGCGGCTTTATGAAGTCGAGGCAGTGTTATCCTAGAGGGCTTGGTCTGGCGTTCGCGCCGGATGTTTCGGCGACCTCGGCCCCTTCCCCAAGGCCCCTTATTCAGGCCCTTTTTTTACTCGTGTCCCCTGCGCTCGATATCCAATCTGTCACCAAACGCTACGGTAGCCTGCAGGCACTTGGCGGGGTAAGCCTGCAGGTGCAACCCGGTGAATTCTTTGGTCTGCTCGGCCCCAACGGCGCGGGCAAAACCACCCTGATCTCGATCATTTGTGGACTGGCCCGAGCTACCTCCGGGGCGGTCAGCATCATGGGCCATGACGTGGTGAAGGATTTTCGGCAAGCGCGCAGAGCGCTCGGCGTGGTGCCTCAGGAGCTGGTATTCGATCCATTTTTCACCGTGCGTGAAACCCTGCGAATTACCTCGGGCTACTACGGGGTCAAGGGCAACGAAGCCTGGATCGATGAAATTCTCGCCAACCTGGATCTCACTAGCAAGGCTGATGCCAACATGCGCTCGCTCTCGGGTGGCATGAAGCGCCGTGTTTTGGTAGCTCAGGCTTTGGTACATCGCCCGCCGGTGATTGTGCTTGATGAGCCCACAGCCGGTGTGGATGTGGAGTTGCGCCAAACCTTGTGGAAGTTTGTGCGCCGGCTCAATGAGCAGGGCCACACCATCGTCCTGACCACCCATTATCTCGAAGAGGCGCAAGAGCTTTGTGGCCGTATCGCGATGTTGCGCGGCGGGCAGGTGGTGGCGCTGGATCGCACCAGCACCTTGCTCAACAGTGTCGGAGGGCTGTCGCTTAAAGTTCTGGCCCGGCAGGGCAGCGGCGAGTCGCAGCGTTTGGTTCAGCCCCTGCGCCATGCGTCCGAACTTGAGAGCCAGCTGGCGGCCCTGCGAACACAAGGCTATGCCATTGAAGATGTTGAGCTCGTGCGCACCGATCTTGAAGATGTATTTCTGAAGATCATGAAGCAGCCCGAGTCAGGGGCGTTTTAATGAGCGGCTTTTCCACCCTGCTAGGCAAGGAGCTCAAGCGCTTTTTCAAAGTGAGCTTTCAAACGATTGCCGCACCTGTGCTCACCGCCTTGCTTTATTTGCTCATCTTCTCCCATGTGCTTGAAGGCCGCTTGATGGTTTATGAGAAGGTGAGCTACACCTCCTTTTTGATTCCTGGCCTGGTCATGATGTCGGTGCTGCAAAATGCGTTTGCCAATGCGTCTTCATCGCTGATTCAAAGCAAAATCACTGGCAACATTGTGTTCGTGCTGTTGCCACCGTTGGCTCACTGGGAGCTGTTTGCGGCCTATGTGTTGGGCTCGATGGTGCGCGGCATGATTGTGGGCTTGGGCGTGTTTATCGTCACCGCCTGGTTTGCCGATTTGCACTTTGCCGCCCCGATCTGGGTCCTGGTTTTTGCTCTGGCTGGCAGTGCCATCCTCGGTACAATGGGGCTGATTGCGGGGATCTGGGCGGAGAAGTTTGATCAGCTCGCGGCATTTCAGAATTTCCTGATCATGCCGGCCACCTTTCTGGCGGGAGTGTTTTATTCGGTGCACTCGCTGCCCGCGTTTTGGCAGGCTGTGTCGCATCTGAACCCGTTCTTCTACATGGTCGATGGATTTCGCTACGGGTTTTTTGGCATATCCGATGTGCCGCCAGGGATCAGCTTGTTGATCGTTGCGATCACCTTTGGCATAAGCGCTTCAGTCGCCCTGCTGATGCTGCGCAGCGGATACAAATTGCGGCATTGAGCTCGATAGTGCGCTGGCGTTGTTTTTAAGGAAGTGGGTTGGAAATCATGGTTACCCCGGAAAACGTTCAAACATATATCGCTGCAGGTCTGGCCTGCGATCACCTTGAGGTATCGGGTGACGGTCAGCACTTTGAAGCAGTCATCGTGGCCCCTGCATTTGAGGGCTTGCGTCTGATCGCACGCCATCAGCTGGTTTACAAGGCCCTGGGCGATCGCATGCGCCAGGAAATCCACGCGCTGTCGATGAAAACACTTTCGCCTGCTGAATGGGCCGCCTCGCGTGGATAAGCTGAAGATTTATGGCGGCCGTCCGCTTGCGGGCGAAGTTGCGGTGTCTGGCGCCAAAAATGCGGCGCTGCCGATCTTGTGTGCGAGCTTGCTGAGTGCCGAGCCGGTGGAATTGAGCAATGTGCCGCAGCTGCAGGATGTCAGCACCACCAATAAGCTCTTGCGATCGCTCGGTGTGGTCGTGGAGCGCGAGGCCAATCGGGTTCATCTGAATGCGGCCGGGGTGAATAATCTTGAAGCCTCGTATGACCTGGTCAAGACCATGCGTGCTTCGATCCTGGTGCTGGGGCCCCTTGTGGCCCGATTCGGTGAAGCTCGTGTGTCTTTGCCCGGGGGATGTGCGATAGGTTCGCGCCCGGTGGATCAACATATCAAGGGCCTGCAGATCATGGGCGCCGAGGTGGTGATCGAGCATGGCTATATCGTGGCCAAGGCCGCCAAGCTGCGCGGAGCCCGAATCGTGACCGATATGGTCACGGTCACTGGCACCGAAAATCTGATGATGGCCGCAACCCTCGCTGATGGCACGACAGTGATCGAGAATGCCGCGCGTGAGCCTGAGGTGGTGGATCTGGCCAATATGCTGATCGGGATGGGGGCCAAAATCACCGGGGCCGGCACCGATTCGATTCGCATCGAAGGGGTACCCGCGCTGCATGGCGTCAAACACCGGGTGATGCCCGACAGAATTGAAGCTGGCAGCTTCTTATGTGCGGCGATGGCTGCGGGCGGCTCGATTCGCCTCACCGATGCCTTGCCTGCCAGCATGGACGCCACGCTGGATAAGCTGCGCGAGATGGGCGCGGTGATCGAGACCGGAGCGGACTGGATCAATCTGCAGGCGCCGGCTCGTGCGAAGGCGGTGGATTTGCGCACCGCGCCTTATCCTGGCTTTGCCACCGATATGCAGGCTCAGCTGATGGCGGTGAATTGTGTGGCTGAAGGCACAGGTGTGATCACCGAAACGATTTTCGAGAATCGCTTCATGCATGTGCAGGAGTTGCAGCGCCTGGGCGCGGATATTCGGATTGAAGGCAACACTGCAGTGGTGCGTGGGGTGCCGCGTCTTTCGGGTGCCACCGTGATGGCCACCGATCTTCGCGCCTCGGCCTGCCTGGTGATTGCCGCTTTGCAAGCGCAAGGCGAAACCATCGTCGACCGGATCTATCACCTGGATCGCGGCTATGAAAAGATGGAAGCCAAGCTGGCTGCATTGGGTGCAGGCATTGAGCGAATCGTGGAGCGCAGTTAGCCATGAATGCTCCGGGCAATGTACTCACGTTGGCGCTCTCCAAGGGCCGCATCTTTGATGAGACGGTGCCTTTGCTTGCGCGTGCCGGCATTGAGATCGATCCGCAGATCACCGACTCCCGCAAACTCATTTTGCCGGTGCCGCATGCCAATCTGCGCCTGCTGATTGTGCGGGCTAGCGACGTGCCGACCTACGTGCAATATGGGGCAGCGGATCTCGGCGTGGCCGGGCTTGATGTGTTGCTTGAGCATGGGCAGCAGGGTCTGGTGCAGCCAATTGATTTGGGCATTGGCAAGTGCCGCATGAGTGTGGCCGTGGCCAAGGGATTTGACTATGCAGCGGCCATCCGGCGCGGTTCGCGCTTGCGCGTTGCGACCAAATTTACCTCGATAGCTCGTGAGCATTTTGCAGCCAAGGGCGTGCATGTGGATGTCATCAAGCTGTATGGCTCGATGGAGCTTGCGCCCCTGATGGGGCTGGCCGATGCGATTGTGGATATTGTGAGCACCGGCAGCACCCTCAAGGCCAACGATCTGGTGGAGGTCGAAACCATCATGCAGGTATCAGCGCGCCTGGTGGTGAATCATGCTGCGCTAAAAACCCGCGCTGCTGAACTTCAGCCCCTGCTTTCGAGCCTGCAATCGGTAGTGCAAGCATCATGAGCGCCGTGCTGAATTCCG
>JAIYCW010000003.1 GCA_027487815.1 Burkholderiales bacterium | reverse complement strand
TTGCAAAAAGAAGATATCAAGGAGTTTTATCTCGGCATGAAAGCGGATCAGGTGCGTGGTGAGCGCCGATGGAAGAAGAAAAAGCAATGGCGCTGATCCGAACACAAGGAGAGGCTTAATGAGTGGCCAGCTGACCACCGGGCTGTCGTTGGATCGCCGCGAGGTATTGCCTGGCGAGACGATTGCGGAGAAGTTCTGGCATGCGGTAAAGCTTCGCGGGCCAAGCGTTGCTCTGCGCCAAAAGAACTTCGGGATTTGGGAAGAGGTAACTTGGGCTCAGCTTGGCGACCAAGTGCGCGATATTTCAATGGGCTTGATTGCTGAGGGATTTGCAGTCGGTGACACCGCCTCGATTTTGTCCAACACGCGTCGCGAATGGACCTACGCGGACTACGGCATATTGTGTGCTGGCGGAATTTCTTCGGGTATTTACCCCACCGATGCTTCGTCGCAGGTTGAGTATCTTTGCGCAGACTCCCGCTCCACCTTCGTGTTTGTTGAGGATGATGAGCAACTCGATAAGGTCTTGCAGGTGCGCGGTGCGATCCCTGGCTTGAAGCGGGTGATCGTGTTTGACATGGATGGCTTGAGCAAACTTGATGACCCAATGGTGATGAGCCTGGAGGCCCTGCAAAAACGCGGTGCGGAGTTGTTTGCCCGCGAGCCTGGCGTCTATGAGCAGCGGGTGCATAGTCGACAATTGGATGACCTTGCGATCCTTGTCTACACCTCCGGGACCACGGGCAAGCCCAAGGGCGCGATGATCTCGCATCGAAATATTCGCTGGCAGATGGAGAACGCACCACACGGCATTGGTCAGCGTAGCGATGATGACAAAATGGCGTTTCTGCCCTTGTGCCATATCGCTGAGCGGATGTTCGGGCAGTTCCTCGCCCTGGAATCGGGCGCGCGAATCAACTATGTTGAGAACCCCGAGACGATCGCTGAAAATGTGCGTGAGATTGCGCCCACCGTATTGCTCGCTGTGCCACGGGTTTGGGAGAAGTTTTACTCAGGGGTATCGATTCGCCTGAAGGACGCTACTGCGCTTCAGCAGTCGGCTTACAAGCTTGCGCTGGGCATCGGCTTCAAGGTGGCTGATCTCAAGCTGGCGGGGCGCTCTCCTGGTGCTTTGCTTGGCCTCGCGCATGGTTTGGCGCGCTGGCTGGTGCTCAACAATGTGCGACGCATGATTGGTGTGCATCGAGTGCGTTTTGCTGTCACCGGAGCCGCGCCAATTGCTCCCGAGCTGATTCGCTGGTACCACGCGCTCGGCGTTGATCTTTATGAGCTCTGGGGCATGACCGAAACTACCGGCGGCGGCACGACCAATCTACCCGGAGCGTGCAAGCTTGGCAGCATTGGCCAGGCGACTCCCGCCTGTGCTGTGAAGCTGGCCGAAGATGGTGAGATTCTCGTCAAAGGTGCCAATGTGTTTATGGGCTATTTAAACCAGCCCGAAAAAACCCGTGAAGTGATCAATGAGGAGGGGTGGCTCCACACGGGTGACGTTGGCACGATGGATGACCAGGGTTTCTTCAAGATCGTGGATCGCAAGAAAGACATCATCATCACCGCCGGGGGCAAAAACATCACTCCGAGCGAGCTTGAAAATGAACTGAAGTTCTCTCCGTTCATTACCGATGCAGTGGTCATTGGTGATAAGCGCGCTTATTTGACCTGCCTGATCATGATTGATCATGAAAATGTCGAAAAGTACGCGCAAGATAAGTCGGTGCCGTTTTCCAACTTTGCCAGCCTTTGTCGTGCCCCGGAGGTGCAGGAGCTGGTTCAAGCAGAGCTGGATCGGGTCAACACGAAATTTGCGCGGGTCGAGCAGATCAAACGCTTTGCATTGATCGAGCAGAAGCTGACGGCCGAAGATGAAGAACTGACGCCGACCATGAAGCTCAAGCGCAAACTGGTGAATGATAAGTACAAAGACTTGATTGATGGCATGTACCGCTAAGCCCGGTTGTTTTTTTGATTTAAAGGAGATTCAAACTATGAGTTCACGTCGCGAGATTCTAAAAGCTGGTGCTGCTGCAGGCACTTTGACTGTGGGTGGAGTATCAGTCGCCCAGGCCACGCAGGGCGTCAGTAAAACTGAGATCGTGCTGGGCACGCTGCAAGATCTTTCGGGGCCCATCGCAGTGTTGGGTAAACCGATTCAAAACGGCATGATCATGCGGGTTGAGCAGGCCAATGCTGCCGGCGGGATCAATGGGCGCAAGCTGAAGCTGGTGGTGGAAGACACAGGCTACGATCCGAAAAAAGCGGTATTGGGTGCGCAAAAGCTATTGTCCAATGACAAGGCTTTCGCAATGATCGGTTCGCTTGGGACAGTGGTTTCGCTTGCCACGATGCCGATGGTGCTCGAGAAAAATGTACTGCATCTCTTGCCGATTACTGCACACCATGGAAACTACGATCCTTTCCACAAACTGAAGTTTGCGCTGACCACGCCTTACCCCGACAGCACGCGAGCTGGTTTGAAGGAAATGTTGAAGAAGGGCTATAAGCGCGTTGGCATTCTTTATCAGGATGATGAGTATGGTCTGGAGGTGTTGCGTGGGGCTGAAACCGGGCTCAAGGAAGCAAACCTTGCTTTGATTGAAAAGACCTCCTACAAACGTGGCGCCACCGACTTTTCCTCACAGATGCAAAAGCTCCGTGCGGGCAATCTTGACCTGATTATTTTGGGCACCATCGTGCGCGAAACTATCGGCGCCATGGCTACTGCAAGGCAATTGGGTTACACCGGCGACTTTTTCGGAAGCCAGGCGGCATACATGCCTGCGGTCGCACGGGCAGGTGGCCGCGCAGTGGAGGGTCTGTATGCCATGAGTGAGGTGGCTACCCCTTATCGTGACGATCCAAAGAACAACAAGCTGCTCAATGACTGGATGGATGCATACAAGGCGCGCTTTAATGAAGATGCCGATCTTTGGTCAGTCACCGGCTATCTGATTGTTGACATCTTCGCGAAAGCTGCCGAAAAGGCAGGACCTAATCTGACTGTTGATAGCTATGTGAAGGCCATGGAGACGCTGTCTTATCCGCGCTCCTACCTTGGTTCGCCTGACTATTCATGGGGCCCCAACAAACGCCTGGGAAATAACCAGGCCCGGATTGCGCAAATTCAAAATGGTCGCTGGAATAACGTGAGTGATTTCCTGCGCTAAGCGGTACGTTGCCGCAATATCTGCCCCGGCTCAGGCCGGGGTTTTTTATTGGGCGAGTGCTTGAGCGCGAAGGTCCAGCACTTCAGCTTTACCGATGGCAAGATCGAGCAGGGCATAAACATAGCTGCGCTGAATTCGCCTGTTCGCTATCGCCAGATAGGCGGTGCGCGGTGAGAATAGATGTGCGCAAGATATTGCCACCAGGCCGCTATCGGTTTGAGGATCGTATGCCATTTGGGCCAATAGTCCGACGCCCATCCGGGCGCGGATATAGGTCTTGATGACATCGGCGTCCAGAGCACTAATTGCAACCTCTGGTGAAAGTCCTTTCTGCGCAAAGGCATGGTTGATTTCTGTGCGGCCTGCAAATGCGGTGTCGTAAGTCAACAAGGGAAATGCTGCGATATCTTCCAGCTTGATATCCTGCGGTCTTGTCGAAAAGCGTTGCTGCAGGAGGTGATCCGATGGGGTCACCACAACATGGCTCCATTGGTACCACGCTTTACTCGACAGCCCCTGCGCACCATGAAGCGATTCAGAGGCCATCCCCAGATCGGCCTGGCCTTCGCGCAGCCAATGAGCGATCTGTTCAGGGGTTCCTTGTTTGATCTTGATCGTCACCCTGGGGTAGTCCTGGCGGAACTGCTGCAAGATGTTCGGAAGCTTGTAGCGCGCCTGGGTGTGGGTGGTGCCGATGATCAGCGTGCCGATCGCTTCATTTTCATGCTCGGCCGCTACCTGGCTCAGGTTATCCAGCTCGAAAAGCAGGCGGTTGGTGATCTCGAGCACCCGTTGGCCGGGCTCAGTGATGTCCACCAGGCGTCGCCCCTTGCGTACAAAGATCTGAATGCCCAGCTCCTCCTCAAGCTCAATGATTTGGCGGCTCACACCGGGTTGCGAGGTATGCAGTGCTTGCGCGGCTGCGGTGAGATTGAGATTGCGGCGAGCGATTTCCCGCAAATAGCGAAGGCGTTGGATATTCATAGTCGCCTTTATGCCATTTGGTTATCAGCTGAGACAATCTAATTGGTTCCAGGTATGTGCTTATGTCCATACGATAGGGTCATGTACACCTATGACAGCCACGATCAGGCGGTGATCAACGCCCGAGTCGCACAATTTACTGATCAAACCCGGCGCTATCTCAACGGGGAACTGCCGGCCGACGATTTCCGGCCGTTGCGTCTCCAAAACGGGCTTTATATCCAGAAGCATGCGCCAATGTTGAGGATTGCCATCCCCTACGGAGTCCTGAGTTCGACTCAATTGCATGCGCTCGCCGAGATTGCACAGACCTACGATGCAGGCTATGGCCATTTCACAACCCGGCAAAATCTTCAGCTCAATGGCCCGCAACTTGAAGCCGTTCCTGCGATTCTCGCGGATCTTGCCAAAGTGCAAATGCATGCGGTGCAGACCAGCGGTAATGTGATCCGCAATGTGACGGTGGATCATTTCGCTGGCATTGCTCCGGATGAGATTGGTGATCCGAGGCCTTATGCCGAGTTGATTCGTCAGTGGTCGACTGATCATCCGGAGTTCAGCTTTTTGCCCCGGAAATTCAAGATTGCCATTTCTGGCTCGCCACAGGACCGGGCTGCAATTGAGATCCATGACATAGGCTTGCGGGTGGTGCTTGACGAGCATGGGCGCGAAGCGCTCGACGTGTATGTCGGAGGCGGATTGGGCCGCACACCCATCGTTGCGCCCAGGATCCTTGAGGCTGTTGCACCTCATGATCTGCTTCGCGCGCTTGAAGCCGTGTTACGGGTCTATAACTTGCATGGCCGACGGGACAATCAATACAAGGCGCGTATCAAGATCTTGGTGCGTGATCTTGGTGTCCAGGAGTTCAAGCGCCAAGTACTCGAGCAATGGCAGTGGGTAAACACGGTCAGGGCTGAAGTGCCAAGCGCCGAGCTGGAGCGCATTCGTGCTCAATTCGTCCGTAGTTGGTTACCAGACTCGGAGGTATTTGCTTCGCGTGATCAGCTCGCTTTCGAACAAGCGCGCCGCGGATCTGTCAGGTTTGCCGCTTGGGTAAAGAACAATGTGCATCCGCATCGAGCGGCCGGATATTGCGCCGTGTCAGTTTCGCTAAAGGTGAAGGCGAGGGCGCCCGGGGACGCGACGTCAACACAAATGCATGTGCTGGCCGATCTGGCTGAGCGCTACAGCGATGCTGAGCTGCGAGTGACCCATCATCAGAATCTGGTGTTGCCCCATGTAAAGCGGGCAGAACTCGTGGAGCTATTTGAGCAGCTCAAGCTGCATGGTCTGGCGCAAGCCAATATTGGTTTGGCCACCGACATTATTGCCTGCCCGGGGGGGGATTTCTGTTCGCTGGCCAATGCCCGCTCATTGCCGCTTGCAGAAGATATTCGGGGCGGCATTGAAGCTGCCGGGCTGACTACTGCGGTCGGCGCGTTACAGCTCAATATCTCAGGATGTATCAATTCCTGCGGGCATCATCATGTCGCCGATATTGGGCTTTTGGGCGTCGACAAACAGGATGAGGAGTTTTATCAAATCACCCTGGGAGGATTTCAGGGAAGTGCGACCGAGGCTGCCCGTATTGGCAAGATCATTGGTAAGGCCTTACCGCCGCAAGAGGTTACACCAGCTATCGAACGCATGTTGCAGCACTACCTCGCGATTCGCGAGAGTGAGCAGGAGAGCTTTGCAAATGTGATCCAGCGGGTGGGGGTGGAGCCCTTCAAGCAGCAGGCCTACCAAGAAACCAATACATTGGAGGTGATTGCATGACTATCCTCAATCGGGCCGGCGAAGTGGTGATTGATCCAGAGCATCTTGCCGGTCTCTGCATTGGCTCAGAGGCTATCGATGCCTTGGACGAACTTGCTCTGGAAGCAGTGCCTTTGGTGGAGATCACCATTCCCCGCTTTACTGATGGTCGGGCATATTCCATTGCAAGACAGCTGCGCGAGCGCTACGGCTATCTCGGCGAATTACGAGCCACAGGCGACGTGCTGGTGGATCAGTTGGCGCTTTTGGCGCGAGTAGGTTTTGATAGCTTTCAGTTGCGGGAGGATCAAAGTTTAGACCATGCACGAGCCGCTCTTTCGAGCAGATTGGCCGATCAACGGGTGTATCAACCGGGTTATTCAGCCCACCAGCACTCCATTGTTGAATTGCGTCATGGCTAAGCAGCAAGCGCGAGTGTTTATCGTTGGGGCTGGCCCGGGAGGCATCGACCTGCTCACGGTTCGTGCTTTGCGGCTGATCGAGCAAGCCGATGTCGTGCTGTTTGATGCGCTTGTGGATTCTGAAGTCATCGCTCTAGCTCAGCGGGCGCTCAAGCTTCCGGTGGGCAAGCGCGCTGGCCGTCACAGCATGAAGCAGCCGCAGATTAATGCGTTATTGGTTCAGCATTCGCGAAGCGGCAAGATGGTGGTTCGGCTCAAGGGGGGAGACCCTGCGATATTCGGACGGCTCGATGAAGAGCTCAATGCGTTGCGAGCCGCTGGAATTTTGTTTGAAGTTGTCCCGGGAGTCACCACAGCTAGCGCCGCCGCAGCAGCATTGCAAACATCGCTGACGACTCGTGGTGTGGCGAGGCAAGTAAGCTTTGTGACCCCGAGTCAGGCTGATCAGGGGGCGTCAGGTGAGTTTGACGGATTGAGCATTTTGCCTGGGGCAACCACCGTGTTTTACATGGCAGGCCGACTGAGCCGATCGCTTGGTCAGGCGCTCCTGCGCAATGGATTTCAGGGTAGTGACGAGGTCGCAGTTGTCCGCAATGTGGCCCGCGAAAACCAGGAGATTAGCTGGGTCAGCGTCGCCATGCTCGCAGTGCGCCCTGATTTGCCCTGGCCGCAGGCAGATGGCCCGGTGATTCTGATTGCCGGGCTGCGAAGCCCTAAGGAGCTCACTTCAGTGTTAGCTCACCACATAAGCAGCGCTGGCAGTGGCGATCAATCGCCCCTGGTCGTTATGCAGCGCCATCTGAACTGAGGCCAGCCGTCCGCCTAAGCGATTGACTTTGCCTGAAGCAAGAAACTTGGTTCCGATGCCTTGCTCAAGAAAGTCGGTGCGCAGATCAATCGTTCCTATCCGATTGAAACGATGAAGGAGTTGCTCGGCAGTTTCTGCAGGATGTTTCTCGCTGACCGCTGCCATGATCGCGAGCCCTCCAGTGGCATCAAGAACAGCGCAGATGACCCCGCCATGCAGGCGATTGTAGGCGTAGTGCCCCACTAGCGGGGTCTGCATGGTGAAGCTGATTACTGTTGGCCATACCGAATCAACCTTGAGCCCCAAGACCTGATTAAAAGTAATACGGCGCTCAAATAGTTCACGCAGTGCAAGTTCGAGATCCAGTGCTTCTTGAGCACTACGCTTGGTAACCATCAGCGGCCCTGGAATGTGGGCTTACGTTTCTGAATAAAGGCGCTCACCCCTTCACGGAAGTCTGCAGTCTGCCCCGCCCGGTGCTGAAGGTTAGCCTCCAGATTCATCTGTGTGAGCAAGTCGTTGGTGTGGGTGCCGGCCATAGCCTCCTTGATTAACGCATAGGCCTGAGTCGGCATCGAAGCCAGCTTTTCCGCCATCTTGATTGCCTGGGGCATCAGCTCGGTATCCTCGATGACTTTCCACACCATCCCGTAAGCGTGGGCCTGCTCGGCATTGATTTGATCAGCCAGAAGCATGAGCGCACGGGCCCGCATATCACCTACCAAACGTGGCAAGAACCAGGTACTCCCCGCATCAGGGACGAGGCCGATTTTTGAAAATGCCTGCAGGAAGCTTGCCGACTTTCCAGCGAGCACAATATCGCCCGCCAGGGCAATGCTCATGCCTGCGCCAGCAGCGACCCCATTGACCGCCGAAATCACCGGCTTGGGCATAGTCCGGATCAGGTGGATCAAGGGATTGTAGGATTCACGCAAGGCTGCGCCAAGATCCACTTTTACATCAGCTTTTGGCATTTGCACGCTGCCGAGATCCGCACCCGCTGAAAACCCCGGGCCCGCTCCAGTGATTACAACGCAACGCACTGCAGAATCTGAGGCCGTCTGATCAAGATGAGCGCGCAGGCTTGTCATCAGGTCTGCGTTAAGCGCATTGAGCACTTCTGGGCGGTTGAGGGTGATGATCGCCACACTGTTGTTAATCGCGATAAGGGTTGCACTCATGATTGTCCTTAAATGAGTCCGAGTTGTTTGGCTGCAAGATCGTTGAGGATTTCGTTGGCACCGCCACCGATCATCATGACCTTGACTTCACGGTAGATGCGTTCGCTGCGGCTGCCGCGCATGTAGCCCGAAGCGCCGAGCACCTGGATAGCTTCATCCGCGCTATCCCGCATCGCCTTACCCGCTGCATTTTTCAGCAAGGCGATCTCGCCCGCACAGGCTTCGCCCCGATCGACCCGAGTACCGATATCGATCAGCCAACTTTGCAGGGGGAGCACTTGCTCAATCATGCCAACTATTTTTTGTCTGATCACCTGGTGCTCCATCAGCGTACGGCCAAAGGTTTTGCGTTGTTGGGCCCAGGCCCAGGCTTCTTCTATGCAGACCACCGCAAAGCTAATCGAAGCGGCCGCCATCAGTAGGCGCTCGGCATTGAAGTTTTGCATGATCAGGCCAAAGCCGTGATCGAGTTTACCTACCAGATGATTGTGGGGGACGAGGCAGTTATCAAAATAAAGAGCAGCGGTGTCTGAACACCACCAGCCTGTTTTATGCAGGAGTTGGCGCTCAAGTCCAGAGCTTGAGCCAGGCACGAGAAACAGTGAGATTCCACCCGCACCACCAGCGCCAGTGCGTGCCGCGACCAGAATGTAGTCTGCCTTTACTCCTGACGTGATGTACATCTTGCTGCCGGAGATGGACCAGCCGCTTTCAGCCGCCGTGGCGCGGGTCTTGAGCTGCGCCACGTCTGACCCACCATCGGCTTCGGTAACACCGAGGGCACCCACCGCCTCGCCAGCGAAGATACGTTTCAGGATCGGTTCGCACACCGCTTTGTCTCCCGCTGCGATCAATGGCCACACCATAATGGTGTGACTCATCAGGCTGGCGTTCAGTCCGCCTAGCCCGGCACGACAGAGCTCAGTGGTTGCAACGATACGCCCCACCATATCGCAAGGGGTGCCGCCCATGTCCTCGGGAAACCCAAGGCCCAACAATCCGATGCTCGCAGCTTGCTTTCTAAGCTGAGGCGGGAACTCACCCGCTTCGTCCCAATGGGACGCAAAGGGCATAATTTGCTCTTCAACCCATGGGCGTAGCGCCTCGCCTAGTGCTCGTTGCGAGGGGTTCAGCTGGTGATGATTCAGCAGATCAAGGGCGGCAAGTTGCATGGCATGGAGTTTCAGATTTGGGGCGCAACAGAAAAATTCACCAGGGCATGCTGAGGCGCAACTTGTTGCCCGGCGGTGACCAATACTTCAGCAATGGTGGTATCGCGAGGAGCTTCAATCCGATGCTCCATTTTCATCGCCTCAATACACAGCAAGAGCTCTCCTGCTTTCACGCTTTGGCCGGCAGCAACAAGGACCCGCGTGACCAAGCCGTGCATGCTGCTTGTTATCGCATGCTGCTGGCTGGCATCGCGCCGCTCAGGCGGCTCCCCGCGTAGCGAGCGCACCTGATTAATCATGCCCAGGGCATCAAGCCAAAGTATGGAGCCTTCGCTCCAAAAAGTGATTGGGGTGGATAAGCCATCCAGCTTGGCCTGAAGCGTGTGATGCTCAGTGGCAGAAGAAGCGCGCTCGAAAACGACATGATGGTTGTGAACCGCACCCTTCAGGTTGATTGAAACATCAACAGAGATCTCGCTTGAGGATTGATGCAGCGCTTTGACCTTTGCGTCTATGCGTTGATCACGGCACTGCAGTGGCCAGGTATTCCATTGGGCGCCGGTGGAGTTAAAAAAGCTGAGCGCTCCAAATCGCGCTTCGCGCTTGAGAATAAGCTGCAGGGCTGCCGCCATCGCCAACCAAGCAGATGAGGGCTCGGGCCGCGGCCAGTCAGGCATCGCTGCGCTGAGCCAACCAGTAGATAGGGGAGAGGAGGCATCGAATGACTCGGCATTTTGAAACGCCGGATCGCGGACGCACTGCACCAGGAAGTCCCGGTTGGTCACGAGGCCAAGCACGGTGGTGTTGAGCAGGGCGCTTTCGATTTTGTTCAGCGCCTCACTGCGCGTATGCCCGTGCACGATAAGCTTACCTATCATCGAATCGTAATGCGCCGGCACCTCGGCCTTTGCGCTTAGGCCGTGGTCAAACCGGGCCAGAGCATCGGCGCTCCAATAGCCGATCAATCCTGCCTGAGGCATGAACTCCGCGTAGGCATCTTCAGCACAAAGCCTGACTTCAATCGCATGACCAACTGATCTGATTTCGTTTTGGGTCAGCGGCAAGGGTTCGCCTTGCGCTACGAGCAGCTGCCACCGCACCAGATCCAGCCCGGTAACTGACTCGGTGACAGGATGCTCGACTTGCAGCCGGGTATTCATTTCAAGAAAGTAAAAGCTCTGATCCTGAGCGACCAGAAATTCAATAGTGCCTGCGCCCACGTAGCGCACTGCATGCGCAAGTTGAACAGCCGCCTCGCCCATCGCTCGGCGTGTGTCATCCGAGAGCCCGGGGGCCGGTGCTTCTTCGATAACTTTCTGATGGCGGCGTTGGGTGCTGCAGTCGCGCTCGCCCAGGTAGATCACATCACCATAACGGTCGCCAAAGATTTGAATCTCCACATGACGCGCATGCTCCACGAGGCGCTCAAGCAAGAGGGTCGAGTCGCCAAAAGAAGCTTGGGCTTCACCAGCGGCTGATTTCAATGCCTGCTGCAAGGTGATTGGATCGAGTTGATCGATTCGGCGCATGCCTCGCCCACCCCCTCCAGAGGCCGCCTTGATCATGAGCGGGGCGCCAATCATTTGAGCCTCGCTCATTAGCCTGGTGATCGATTGATCAGCACCGCTATAGCCGGGCAAGCACGGCACACCAATTGAGTTAGCCAGTTGTTTGCCCGCTGACTTATTGCCCAGGGCCTGAATGCTATGCGGATCGGGCCCGACAAAAATCAGTCCGGCATCCTGAACAGATTGTGCGAAGACAGCACTTTCGGATAAAAATCCGTAGCCTGGATGCACCGCATCCGCGCCACTGCGGGCGCAAGCAGCCAATACAGCCGAGGCATTCAGGTAACTCGCGCTGGCCGCAGAAGCCCCGATGCAAAGCGCTTCATCAGCAAGCTGCACATGCAGGGCTTGAGCATCAGCTTCGGAGTAGACCGCAACCGTATTGATACCCATCGTCCGCGCTGTGCGGATGATCCGGCAGGCGACCTCGCCCCGGTTGGCAATCAGCAGCTTACGAATCGGCGTGCGCTTCATGCGTGGCGTGGCACGATGCCCATGGTTTTGGCAATGATGCCCATCATGATTTCATCCGCACCACCACCGATGGAACCCAGACGGGAGTCGCGCCAATAGCGGTTGACGAGGGTTTCTTCCATATAGCCCATGCCGCCCCAGAACTGGACGCACCAATCGGCAACCTCGCGAGTCATCCGCCCGCCCTTGAGCTTGATCATTGAGGCGAGCTGGGTCACATCCGTGCCGCTCACATACAAGTTGGTGGCTCGCTCCACCATGGAGCGCAAGGCTTCAACTTCGGTCTTAAGCTCGGCAAGCTTGTAGTAGATGTATTGGTTATCGAGCAGGGGTTTGCCAAAGGCTTGCCGCTCGCGAAGATACTTGATGGTTTCGTTGATGATCTTGTCAGCCGAGAGCGCATTGGCACCAGCCCACAAGCGCTCCTCCTGAAACTGCATCATTTGATAGGTGAAACCCATACCCTCTTCACCCACCCGATAGCGCTGCGGTACACGCACATCATCAAGATGAATTTGTGCAGTGTCTGAGGAATTCATGCCGGCTTTTTTGAGCTTGCGGGCGACTTCAACCCCCTTGGTTTTCATGGGCACACAGATCAGCGTTTTGTTGCGATGCGGATTGCCTTCGCCGGTATTGGCCAGCAGACACATCCAGTCAGCCTGGGTGCCGCTGGTGGTCCACATTTTGCCGCCACGAATGACGTAATCGTCGCCATCTTTTCGCGCAACAGTTTTGATCGAGGCCACATCCGAGCCTGCGCCAACTTCCGAAACACCGAGGCAGGCCACCATATCGCCCGAGATTGATGGGGCTAGAAATTCCTTACGTACTTCATCACTACCAAAGCGTGCCAGAGCAGGCGTTGCCATATCAGTTTGCACGCCAATGGCCATCGGCACACCGCCTCCATTGCATTCGCCCAGTGCCTCAGCCATCGCGACCGAGTAGGAATAATCGAGACCCAGGCCGCCATACTCAACCGGTTTGGTCACTCCCAGCAAGCCCAGTGCGCCCATCTTCTTGAACACTTCATGCGCGGGGAAAATGCCGGCCTTTTCCCACTCATCCATATGCGGGTTGACCTCGGCTTGAATAAACTTTCGAATCGTGTCTTGCAAGGCGGTATGTTCAGCGGTGTACATGGGGTCTCCAGATCAGCAGTAAGTGGTTGGCATTATTAGGGGCGGGCAACACCGAATTGCATGGCCTGCAGTTGGCGCTGCTCGGCAGTCATGCAGATGTCCAGGCAAAGACCCAGGATGGATCGGGTATCGCGTGGATCAATCACGCCGTCATCCAGCATCCGCCCACTGGTGTAAAAAGCGCTGGCCTGGCGATCAAAGGTTTGAATGATCTTTTGCTCAAGCGCGGCGAGCTTGGCCTCGTCGACTGGCTCGCCCTTGCGCTTGGCACCGGCTTCGGTGACGATCCGCATCGTGGTGGCTGCTTGCTCGCCACCCATGACCGAGGTTTTGGCATTGGGCCATGCAAACACAAAGCGGGGGCCGAAGGCGCGGCCACACATGCCATAGTTCCCTGCGCCAAAGGACGCGCCGCAATGAATGGTGATGGAAGGCACGCTGGCATTGGATACCGCTTGAATCATCTTGGAGCCGTGCTTGATCATGCCGGCTTGCTCACTCGCCTTGCCGACGATGTAGCCGGTGGTGTTTTGCAAGTAGACCAAGGCAATTCGGGATTGCACACAGCTTTGAATGAAGTGCGTGGCTTTATTGGCACCGGCAGGATCAATCGGCCCATTGTTGGTGATGATGCCGATAGGGATGCCAAACACGCTCGCATGCCCGCACAGGGTTGCTGAGCCGTAATCGGCACCAAACTCAAGGAACTCGGACCTGTCGACCAGGCGTGCTATCACTTCACGCATATC
>JAIYCW010000055.1 GCA_027487815.1 Burkholderiales bacterium | reverse complement strand
TTCTTGTCACCGGCGGCGCCGGGTTCGTTGGTTCTGCATTTGTACGGTATTTGGCAGGCCAGGACTCCACAACCATCTTGGTTTTGGATGCCCTGACCTATGCGGGCAATTTGGCCAACATTGCCCCTGCCCTGACTTCTGAGCGGGTTAGCTTCGTCAAAGGATCGATTAACGATGCCCCGCTCGTCAGCGCTTTGCTGCGCGAGCACTGTATTGGTTCGATAGTGAACTTTGCAGCCGAGTCGCATGTCGATCGCTCGATCTTGGGCCCAGGTGAATTCATCCAAACCAATATCGTGGGCACCTACACCCTGCTTGAGGCATCGCGCGCCTATTTCAACGAGCTTGACAAGTTCGCTCAGGCGAAGTTTCGATTCCTGCATGTATCGACCGATGAGGTCTATGGATCGCTGGGGCTCACCGACCCAGCCTTTTCAGAGACCACGGCCTATCAGCCCAACAGCCCCTATTCCGCATCCAAAGCGGCATCGGATCATTTAGTCCGCGCCTGGTTCCATACCTACGGCCTGCCAGTCTTGACGACCAATTGCTCGAACAACTATGGGCCATATCATTTCCCGGAGAAACTGATTCCCAGGCTGATCGCCAATGCTTTGGCAGGTCAACCTCTACCTATTTACGGTGACGGATCAAATGTGAGAGATTGGTTGTACGTCGAGGATCACTGCAGAGCGATTGCATCTGTATTGGCCGGCGGGCGCCTCGGTGAAACCTACAACGTTGGGGGAAACAGCGAGCGCACCAATCTTCAGGTGGCCCACGCAGTCTGCTCTATCCTGGATGAGCTTGCCCCCTCAAAAGATGGCCCTTTCTCTCGTCTGATCAGTTTTGTGAAGGATCGACCGGGCCATGATCAACGCTATGCCATTGATGCCAGAAAAATTGGTGCGGAGCTCGGCTGGATGCCTTCCGAAACATTTGAATCCGGGATCCGTAAAACAGTGCAGTGGCATCTGGATCACCAAGACTGGGTTAGGGACGCCATGAGCGGCGCTTATCGCGATTGGGAGCAACTCAGATGTAGGTCGCGCACGGGCTGCGTTGCTGAAAACACGCTATGAATCCAAGGAGAAAGGGCATCACCCATGCGGGAGGCTCGAGCGTTGAACGTCTTCCGTTTACAAGTGCAGAAAGCAAAAAACCTTACACCCAGTATCTGCTGAAGATGATCAAGGGCAGGGTTTTTTGAAAGTCATTCCTACCCCCTTCGCCGGTCTTCTGGTCATCGAACCACAAGTGTTCGGCGACCCCCGTGGTTCGTTCATGGAGAGCTATAACTCTCGCCGCTTCAGTGACGTAATCGGGCGCCATGTGGAGTTTGTGCAGGACAACGAATCAATCTCGCGGCAAAGCGTTCTTCGCGGCTTGCATTATCAGATACAGCACACTCAGGGCAAACTAGTACGAGTGGTTCAAGGGCGCGTACTTGATGTGGTAATTGACCTTCGGAAAAGTTCAGCCAGCTTCGGTCAAAGCTTTCAAGTTGAACTAAGCCAGGCGAATTGTCGCCAGGTTTGGATACCGGAGGGCTTTGCCCACGGATTCTTAGTGCTTTCCGAATCGGCTACATTTGTTTATAAGACCACGGATTATTACCACCCCGCCTCGGAGCGTTGCCTGCTTTGGAACGACCCTGCCCTGGGCATCGATTGGGGCTTGACCGCGAGCGAACCAGTGCTGAATGCTAAAGATGCGCAAGCACCCACGTTGGCGCAGGCTGTTGCGGTAGGCGATGTTTTTGCATGACACCTTTGGTTTGAGGCAACCATGCGCATATTCATTACCGGTGGCTCGGGGCAAGTTGGCCAAGCGCTTGGCTTGGCTATTTCGCTCAGCCAGACTCTAAGCACATTGACAGTTAGCACGCCAACTCGCGTTGAATTCGATCTCGATGCCCCGGACACGCTCCCTGAGAAACTCAATGGTTGGAAACCCGACCTTATAGTCAATGCGGGAGCTTGGACCCAGGTGGATCTTGCTCAAAGGGAACCTCGAGCGGCGTGGAGGGCAAATGCCGCCAGTCCGCAAGCAATCGCGCAATGGTGCGCCCAGCATGAGGTGGGATTGATTCACTTTTCAACCGACTATGTGTTTGATGGACGGGCCGAACGGGCTTACCAACCCGGGGACGCTACGCACCCCCTGGGCGAGTATGGCGCTTCAAAGCTCGCGGGCGAGCAAGCAGTGTTGGCGAGTGGAGCAGCGGCCGTCATTCTTCGAACCAGCTGGGTTATGTCGCCCTATGGAAAGAACTTTCTGCTGACGATGCTCAGGCTGTTTGCGCAGCGCGACTTTGTCAGCGTGGTATCTGACCAATATGGCACACCAACTGCAGCGCCTGCGATCGCGAGCTGGTTGGTCAACGCGATCCTTGAACCAATTGAGGCTAAGCTGAAAAGTACCCCTGCGATAGGCGCGCGTGCAACGGCTTACGATTGGCTTGCTCAAAGGCAAGGGGTATATCACCTCAGCGGCGAAGGCGTAGACACCTGGCATGGTGTAGCGCAGTTCATTCTCAATCAAGCCCGCTTGATGGAGGGAGCTCCTCCGGGTGGCACAAGTCGTTGGAAAACTGCCGAGGTTCGGGCGATTTCTACAGAACAGTACCCTACTCCCACACCACGACCCGCTTTCTCCGCCCTCGATTGCAGCCTTACGCAAGAAGTATTCGGTTCCACGCTTGGGCCGTGGAAAGCCGATCTCGCCGCGGTTGTGAAGCAGGCCATCGCCAAGCCGATTTCGTAATCCAGACGATCACAGTTCGAGGACTAGGGTGGTATCCCGCAGGCGCCCATGGTGTTGTTCGGACGCTGCCCGCCAAAAGTCAGAAACCCGGGGCCACGATATTGACTGCCATCGCTTTGTGCATCGGCGCCATTCGGATTCAGGACAGCCACACCCACAGGAGTGAAACTCGAGGCGTCATCCACCACGCCTGACCCCAGCGAAGCTTGCGGCCCCAAAGTTGGAACCAGCGCTAGACCGGCCCGCCGCGCTGGAGTTTGCATCCGCATGGATGATGCAACCCTGATCGGCCAACGCGGTGTGGGCACCCCCTGAGCATTGGGCGCGAAATACGCCGCGCAAAAAGTGGTGCATCCTGCAGTGCTTTGGGCAAGCCGAGCCGCCCATCGACCTATCCAGGGAATTTGCAGAGGAACCCAATAGGTGAGCTCAATCTTGAGAATATTCGCGTCATTCAAGGTTTGACCCGAGTTCGCACCAATTGCCTCAGTGCCTCGCAAGGCTGCAACTCCCGAGTTGGGCTGCTGGTACTTTACGCGACTTGCCATGTTGTCGATTGGAATCTCGGTCTGGCCTGCGATCAGGTTTCCTGCGGAGTCTTTGGCAGGCACAGCCCAATCCTCAAAGCTTTGCAGTGTCGGCGAGAGCTGCCTCCATTGCAGCCAACCCGCAGCCTGCCCAACTTGCACATGAGCCTGGGCGGCGGCCAAAGAGGCTGCGTAACTTGCAGCATTGCTTGCGCCCCCAAGGATCGGCGCAAGCCCGCGAGCTATCCCTGCTTCCACCCCGATGGGCAGAGCATGGTCGAGCACTCCCTGGCGGGCCGCTTCGTTGACTACATAGCCCAGATGAATTCGCCAGCGCATCACCTGACTCACCTGCAAACCACCCAATCCAACCGCCGCCAGAATCGGCAGGCTAATCAAAAGCTCGGTTAGCGCCACACCCGAATGCCGCCCGAGTTTTACCCGGTATCTGGGGGGCCTCATCGGGAGGCCTTCGTCGAAGCGCCTGGCTTACCATTGAGATAAATCACCTCTGGAGGACGGCTTGGCGCCCCAGGATTGCTCATGATTTCAGGAGTAGTGCGCATCTCCTGAATCCTTGGCTGCGCAGCCTGCAAGCCCTCGCCAGCGCGCATTACCGGCTTGCTAGGTGCCTGGCCTTTTTTGACCTCATCTTCCGGCGGTAAAGCCAGTTGCCGATGACCAGGCTGGCGACGCTTCGCCCATCCCTGGTATACCGGCACCTTTGGGGAAACGCCCTGCTCGCTTTCGTTTGCTGCAAGCTGAATAGGAGGGGAAGAGGATTGGGGAGCTCCAAGACCACTTTGCAGCTCCTGCCAGCGATTGCTTAAAAGTTCCACTACCGGCCTGAGCTTGTCATCAGACGTCGCGTTACCCGCTCTGTCTCCTCGAACTGCTTCAGACCCTTCCCCTACCCCGCTTTGGGCGGTGCGATGCTCTTTGACAGCCTGCCAGCCTTCAAGCTCCAACACTGCCTCCTGGGCGCGCTGAAGACTGATCGAAGCCAGATTAAAAAGTGCTTTATGCCCGAACTCAGCGGCCTGCGCACCCTGAATACGGCTCAATTCCACGCACCGCCGATACGCCCGACTGGCGAGGGTGACGTCATGGCGTTGTTGCAACAAATTGCCTAGTCTGAGCCAGCCCGGAACATGATCGGGAACCAGTTCAAGCAGTTGCATCAGAGCATCAAAGGCTTGACGCTGAGCTCGCCCTTGGTAGTGGCCATCAGCCTCCCCATAGAGGCGTTCAATCGCGTCCGTCGACAGGGGCCTGAGCAGCACCAAAGGCCCGAGAATTCGCTGAGCCTCCGAACTCATTGGGGTATTGCTGCTTGGTACCGAGCTGGGGTGCAACACCTCCATCACTTGCCTGGATTTGCCGGCGGACCTCGCCTTCTCCAGATTGATTGGCTCCTGAGCCAGGCACGGCGCGATCGCAAGCCACCAGCAAGCCAGCACCATCAGTCTGCGGTTGAAAGCCCGATCACGCCAATGCACTCGGACGGGTTGATCGCGAGGAAACGCATTAGGCGGCAAATACATAGTCATCACAACCGATCTCCTTGAGATGCATGCCCGGCCGGATGCCGGCCAGGGCAATGGTTTTGGGGGGAAACTCAATGACCGAGTGCGCGATTGAACACGCCGCAAAGCTTCGAGGTGAAAGCGATTCAACGCATTTCACAACCTGCGCATTGCCATCAATAAAAACCAGGTCAATTGAGTAATGCATGCCAAAGGTGTGAACACTGCGGCAGGGTTTGAGCCATAACCCTTCCTCCAGTTTCAGCCGTGGTCGCCCTAGTAACCCGCGTGCTCGAGCAAAGAATCGATGCGCCCGATAGAGCTTCATTTTAGGAATCCTTCTGCCATAAGCCGACTGATCACAGGAAAAAACAGGACAATAAATGCGCTCGGAAAAATGAAGATCACCAGGGGCAAAAGCATTTTGACCGGCGCTTGCATTGCCGCCTTCTCGGCCCTCAGGAATCGCTCAACGCGCACCTGCTCGGCCTGCGCGCGAAACACCCCGGCCAAACTCGCACCTTGCTTGTGTGCGATCAACACCGCAGCGACCCACGCGTGCACCGACGCCACATCAATATCCTGGCCGAACTCACGCAAGGCCACCTCCTGCGTTTGGCCCGCCTTAAGCTGAGCCATCAGGACTCGAAGATGCTCGAGCAAAGGCCCGGGGGCAGCCTTTTCAATTACCAACACCAGTGCTGCTGAAAGACTTTGCCCAGATTCAATCCCGAGTGTCATCAGATCAAGCACAAAGGGCAAATCCCTCAAGACAGCAGCGCGGCGGGAGCGCGACCTGTCGCGTATCCAGGCGTGGGTCATTAGAAAAGCGACAACGCCAGGTAAAACCAACAGCATCGCTGCCGCTCCCGTGCCCAGATCGGCGCGCAACAAAGAAACCAGCCTGACCAAAACACCGCCTACACATATCCCAATCGCGAAGCTTCCCAGTTGAAGGGCACGAAATTCAGGAGACGTGATGGCTCGATCCAAACCAGCACGCTTTAGCTTTTGAACCAAAGCCCGGTCAGCACGCTGGCTCAAACCTTTTTGCCGCCACGGTTCAAGCAGAAAGACGGCGGCGATGATCTTGCCCAAGCTGATGATCGTGCCTATTGTTCCAACCCTGCTGGTCGGCTTGAGAGGGGTACGGTTATCGATAGTGGTGTGCTGAATCTTTACCCACACCATGACCGCACACGCCACAGTGACCCCCAGGCTCACAATCGCCATCCACCATAAGACTTGGAGGCTATTCATATCGCGTCAAACCTCGATGCGCACTATGCGCCGAATCAGCACAAATCCGAGTAACTGCATCAGCAGTGCGCAGGCAAGCGCTACTTGCCCATTGAAGGTGTGGGTCAGCAGTCGTGCGCTATCGCGGTCGACCACATGCAACATCAGCAGCAATGCGCTGGGCAACAGCCCCATCACAATCGCTTGCAGACGCCCCTGTGCAGTGAGTGCGTCGGTTTTGCCCTCCAGCTCCAGTTTGCGCTGGCAGCTCAGGGCTAGTGCGTTGAGGGCTTGCGCCAGGCTGCCACCACTACCGTGCCCCATCCGCAGCAACGCCACGAAGAGCCGCATTTCCTCCATCGGGCATCGAGCCTGGAGGGCTAAAAGGCTAGGCTCCACCCCTTGACCGAGGCGCTGTTCGCGCAACAACATTTCGAACTCCACCCGAAGGGGATGAGGTAGCTCCCTGGCATGCAGGTCAATGACACTCCATAGACCCGCCCCTGCTTTCAAGCCGGCAGCCATCATCCGCATGGCATCAGGTAATTGCTCGCGCACATGTTGAAGGTACACGCGACGCATCCGCCAGATAACTAATCTCGGGGTGAGCCCCATCACGCCAACAATGAGCAGAGTTAATCCAACTGAGCCGCTTAACCCCAGCACAGTCAGGCCCAGAATCACCGCCAGGAGCATTTGCCCTATCCACAGCTGACCCGGGTCGATGTATAGCGCGACGGTACGCAAACCCAGGCCAATTTGACCCTTGAAGTGCCGTTGCTGCGCTTGCAGGGCTGGAGGAAGGGCACAAGCCAGAATCCAAACCAGAACGCCCACAGCCGCGGCGCTGGCCAGCACGCTCAACACGAGGAGAGTCATACATGAGCCTCTTGCGCAACGCTTGACAGGGCACTGATCACCCGGGACGGCAAGCCACTGGCTTGAAACTGTTGATTTGTACTGTCCCAAGCAAACATGGGCTGAAGCTGGATACGCGCACCTTCCAAGCCAGTGAGCTCAACGATTTCGCTCATTACACGCTGGCCGCTGCGAAGGCGCTGCATTTGAACCACAACCCCAATCGCAGATGCAATCTGCTCACGAATTGCTTGGATTGGCAGCTCAAGGTTGGCCATCAGAGTCATGGTCTCCAGCCGGGCCAGACTATCGCGTGCGCTATTGGCGTGAAGCGTGGTCATGGAGCCCGAGTGACCGGTGTTCATCGCTTGCAGCATATCCACGGCCTCTGCGCCGCGGCATTCCCCGACCAAGAGGCGATCTGGCCGCATTCGCAGTGCGTTACGCACCAAAGTCCGAACCGTCACTTCACCCTGAGATTCGCTATTTGGTGGGCGACATTCCAGCGCGATCCAATTGCTTAAGCCCAGTTGCAGTTCCGCCGCATCTTCGATGGAGACGACCCGCTCATCTGGATCGATGAACTGCGCCAATAAATTCAGCATCGTAGTTTTTCCACTACCCGTGCCGCCACTCACCACCAGGCTGCTACGTGCATGAACTGCGTCCTGGAGATAGCGCATCATCTCCGCGCTACAGGTTCCTGACTCTACGAGCTGGGTAGGTGAAAAGAAGGCGCGGTTAAAACGGCGAATGGTCAGTGCCGTACCACGCAGAGCAAGAGGAGGAACTATCACGTTGATTCGGGAGCCATCATGAAGCCTGGCATCGACAATCGGGGACGCCTCATCCACGCGGCGACCAAGGGGACTGACAATTCGGTCAATGATCGCGCGCAAGGCCTGCTCCGAGCTGAACTTTGCTTGGCATGCATTGAGCCGGCCGTTGCGCTCAACAAACACCTGGTCATATCGATTGACCATGATTTCGCTAATCTCGGGGTCGGCGATAAGTTCTTCCAGCGGCCCCAACCCAACCGCTTCATCCAAAACACGTTGACTCACTCGCGCGCTCGCTTGCAAGCCAGTTTGCTCCACTAAGGCTTCAAGATGCCGGGCTGTTTCCGCCTTCAACTGGGCTGGGGTGTAGTGCTGGACGCTGGAATGACGAAGGTCCATCTTCTGAAGTAGTTCGCGATGCAGGCGTTGTACTAAGCGGTCCTCCTGTAGTGCACTCTGGTCGGACCCAAAAGGGGACGAGCCGAGCCCTTGAATGGAATTCGACTGGTTCAGGTTGGCCTCAACTCCACCATGAATCGCAGTGGGTTTCTGAGCAAGTGCAGCAGCGTTTAACACCACTACCTGCAATTGATAGTCGCCTACCTCAATCACATCCGATTCATTAAGCGGGCCAAACTCGGTGACGCGTTGACCATTGATTCGGCTGCCAGTGAGGCTACCGCGGTCGACCCATTTGAAGCCATCACCCACCCGCTCAAGCTGTGCGTGCTCGCGGCCCACACGCCAGCCCGAAAGCTGGATCTGGCTGCTTGACGCGCGTCCGATGGAGCAGGGAAACGCATCTATTTCGCAATAGCGCGCAGCGCCCCCGTCATGTCGAATACTGATACCCAGGCTGGCCATGCGTCACTCCATCATGGGAAGCTTGTCGCGCTGCTGCTTGTAGCGTTCGCGCCAATGCTGCTGAACACTTGGTGTCGGCACCGAGCTTGAACCTGATACTGGCGCAGGCAGGGGTCGGGCGGGTTCTATTTCCCGGGCCATGCTTTGGGCCTCAAGCCGATCCGACTCCGGAGTCACAAATGAAGGAGTGATAAAGACCACAAGGTCTGTCACTCGATCCCGGAACTGCCTGGACCGAAACAAAGGCCCCAGGATCGGCAGCTCACCCAAGCCTGCCACTTTGTCAACGCTGCGCGAAGAATCCTCGGTAACCAGCCCCGCAATCACCAGGGTTTCGTTTTCACGAAGATTGACCTCGGTTTCGGCGCGCCGCTTGGTCAACCCGGGCACTTCCCGCACCATCACCTCAAAGTTGATCGCGGAGATTTCTGTGGCTATCTTTGCAGCGATTACACCCTGCTCATTAGCCACGGGATTCACATCAAACTTCACCCCGTATTCCTTGAACATCACGGTGGTGGCTCCCAAACCTGTAGACACTGGGATCGGTAGCTCGCCCCCGGCGATGAAGCGGGCTGACCCACCGCTGCGGCAAGACAATCGAGGCTCCGCAAGAATGACTGCGTCGCCGTTTTGCACGAGAAAATTCAGCATGGACGTGATTGAACTTGCCAGCCCGAGGGATGTCGCAAAAGGGGCAACGCGTGGCGCAGCGTTCAAACCGGGAAAGTTACTGGCCGCACCGCCGCTTTGAAAGGCGCTGGAGCGATGCAAATCGCCAAGGATTCCGAACGAGGGGCCATTGGCTGAACCATTCCATTTCACACCAATGTTGCGCAATACCTCGCGCTTGATCTCCACCATGCGAACGTCCATCCCGATCATGCGCTCGATGCCTACCCTGCCGACGAGGTTAACCATCTGGGGAAAACGCTTTTGCACCTCGGCTACCCGCTGGGATTGCTCATCGTTTTGACTGAGACCTTCAAGCAGCACTCGATCACCAACAATGCGCGGCTTGAGATTGGTTTGTGGCCCCAGCATCAACCGCACCTCCTCGAACATTCGTGCGGTGTCATGGGCCAGCACATTGATGACGAAATGGCGCTCCTGATTCTGACGATTCCACAAATGAATCGTGCTTTGCCCCGGCGCTTCCGGGATCAGCAGTACCTGCTTGTCATCAAGCGCAGTGGCTTGAACCACCCGGCCGTTGCCCACGACAATCCTGCGCACCGCGGGTTCGTTGAGAACATGAGCCTGACCAACATAAAGTGTGATCTGTTGCTCGCTTCGTACTGCATCCTGGGCAAACAGCGCCGATGCACCAAAGATACTAACCAGACCGAGCAGGAGCAAAGCCCTGAGCTTTTGAGATAGTTGAATGGCTTGATTCATGGCTTAACGGCCGCTACTGGTGGAGGGTTTGGTGCAGAACCTTGGGTCGCTGCAGAGGGTTCGGTGGCTTTGAGCGGGCCCTTGCCCCCAACAATCACCTCTGGCGCTGCCTGGGCAGCCACAGCCGCTTGGGCGGGTCGCATTTGCAGCAGACCAAAGATATCGAGCGGCTTTTGCGCTACGGGCTGCCGGTCATTGCGATTACGCAGCATGGCGGTGAGCTTTCCGGTGCGCTGGGCTACGATCAGACGTTGGGCGGCGTGGGGATCGACCTCGACTGTGATCGCGGTGAAGGGGCGTTGCTGTTGTGGGTCTTCCGCCAGAGGCCGCGCCTGCTTTCCAGTAGCCATCACTGGCACATCCTGTAGCAATAGCCCGGTGATTTCGGCTGGGCTTGGTAACCCTGGAACTGCTGGTGGGCGAATCGAGGCCTGCAGATCAATATGGTCACCAGGCTGCAGCATCCCCGACAGCGAATTCACTTCATCGACGAGGATCGTAATGGCTCGGACGCCCTCGGGCACGCGAGTGGCAAGCGAGGCCGTCTGGCTGGGGACCAGGTGATGCATCAGGACCGGTTCGCCCGATCGCACAGCGACTGCGAGACGTTGCCCCTTGAACTGGTCAAAATGATCAGGTGAAAGCGCGCCGCTTACCGAGTATTCGCGCGGCAACTTACGAACAGCTGCGCTGGCTTCGTCGAGCGTTTCATTGAGCCCAAGATCCCGCTTGGCCACAATGACCTCGACCCAGTGCTGCGTGGGAGCGTTCTGCGCCCGCTGCTGCTCCAACTCGCCTTGCAAGTAACCCTCGGCTGCGAGGGCTGCAAGGCCCGCGAACCCTAGTGCCAATAGTGCCAGGCCACCCAACCGTACTCCCGGCCTCTGCCACAAAGCGCCCAACCCTCTAAGCCTGTGAATCAGTGCACTCATCATGGTCGCGCCATTGCATGGGTATAGCGCTGATAGTGCGCGCCGATCGCACTCACCGTTTGCTCTAATGGCCCTCCCTGAACACTGACCACCGCCAGACAGAGCAGCGAAACGGCTATCAGCCATTCCACCATGGCCTGACCGCGTGTGTATTGCAGATTCAACGGCCTCTGATCCAATCGCCCTAAAGTTTTCATCGTTCACCTCCCCTTGTATTCACCCCGAAAGGGTGGTTTTCGCGGCTCAATACTGTCAGTGCGGCGCCATTGGCAGTGCTGACCCCGGTGACACTCCACTCGCGCCCTGCTGCGCTCCACATTCCATGCCGCACATCCCCCTCAGTTTTGAGGCTTCCAGGCAGAGGGTGCAAAGCGTTCTTGCGCATTGAGCGCTCAAGCCGGCCCCACGCCTGGCTTAAGGACTCGTGCGTACTGAGGTGTTCAGTGGTGACACGCTGTGTGCCCTCGATATGCACCATGCAGCGGCTCGCAACCAGCCCACTTTCAGCGCCCAATGTTTTACAGGGCAACACGGGCAATTCAACCCAACGCGATATCAGACCAATCGCCCCGGCACCCGAAGCTTGAAGCTGATAGTTGATCGTCATGCTTGCGGTTTTGATCGAGATCATTTGCCAAGGGCTCGAGGCAGGTTCGATCATTAAGGCATCCGGGCGGCCCTGCCAATAAACACGTAAGGCCTGAATGATTCTTTGCACCGACCATGCGGACTCAAATTGTTCGATACTGACCCGATGGGAAGCAATCTGCGCCGAGGGGACGGCTTGCACGAGACGAGCAGGGAAAGGTAAGGCAGCGCTTGCCGGTTCACCCGCCAGCATCTGCGCGACACTGCCTGAAACCAGGCCTGCGCTCAGCAACCCCACAAGCAAGGGACTGGCGATAGGTGAGCCTCGATTCAGCTTCATGGCACCCGCCGATCCACTGGCACCAGTGAAGCATCAGCGTGGTGATATCGAAATAGACCAGCTTGCGGCTCCAGCCCGACGGCATCCATCAAACTGATAAAACCTCGGGTGGGCGCGTAAGCAAGATCAATCGCAACATCGGCGTGCAAGGGCAGGCGGTTACCCTGGTCCACGCGTTGCATTACGCTTGTAGACTCGGAACCAGAAGCACTCGAAGCTGCCCAGGTGTCGGTCAAGATCGCAGCTCGCGATTGTATTGAACGCGCCCCAAACCACTCCTGCTGCTGCACACCTGTCTGAGTACGTGCCACGAACATGCCTTGCTGGATATTCAGGCCAAATCGGGCGGGGCCAGCCGTGTTGTCGAACCAGCTCATGACTTGCGCTCCCGCTGTGCCCACCCAACCCAAGCCGGCATCGAAACGCTCGGGCGCTATCCGCATTCCGATATCACCATAGCTGGCCAGCATCGGTTGCCCTTTGCGGCTGCTCCAAAGCGCCTGCCGCTCAGTGCCCTGAACCGAGGCCGTCAATCGCTCCTGGGTGTGGATTCCAGCATCTGCGCGACTGAATTCGCGGCGACGTTGCTCATCAATAAACGCATCATGCTGGGCGGGATCAGCGCATTGCTCTGGTCTGACGGTGCACTCAAACACCAGCGCGTGCGCGGCCTGATGATTGGCCTGACGCAAGGTCACCAACTTGCCGAGGTAAATCGCGGCATAAGCCATCGGCAAAAGTGCCACCATGCTCACGAGGGTCTCCGCGAGGGCCTGGCCACCGAGTTTGCGCTTACAGTCCGACATAGCCCTGCGCCACAGTGTGTTCCACTGCACTAGGCGTAGACAGACGCGCCTGCCACCACGGAGCATATAGCGATGGCAGTTCGTCAACTTGGCCTAACAGGGCTGCGGGCTTTTGAAACACCACCTCAGCAGCTGACATGGACCACATACGATCACGCGCCCATGCTTCTTGAAGCCTTAAGCGTCCTACGCCGACATTCAAGGTGTTGGCAGTGCGGACATCCTCGCCCTTCGCATAGGCCAGCACCACGACCCTTGATCCCGGCAAGGTGCCTGTGCCTAAAGCGGCATAGTCGAGGTCATGCACTTCAGTAATTCCGGAGTAGCCATTAAAGCTGCGATTGCTGACATCGCTTGAAGCCATCTGGCTTGCCGAGCCGTTGATGAACGTACCGCCCGGATTGCCTTGCAGGGACTGGCTGAGCTCAGTATCAGCGGCTTCAGCACCGCCCCACCCCATTGCCAACAGCTCGGATTCCCGACAGCTCCTGAAGATGAATCCACGGCGACGCCAATCATGAAGCGATGCGGTATCTGCCGCCTCCCAGCGCTGCCTATCGGCCGAGAGTTCTGTGCCACCGCGCTTGCGCAATGTTTGGAACCATTGGCTCAGGTTTAGGGTCTGGCCAAAGCATCCAGAGGGCAAAAGCAGCATTCGCAGATCGAGCGAACGTGGCCCCTTCACGAACTCATCCAGACTCATGAGCACCATATCTCGCAAGCGCTCTTTTTCGGTATCGGTCGAATACAGCTTCACCATACGATCAAAGGCGTGATTGTCAGTGAGGGCAAAGGCGAAGAACCGATTGTCATTTGCATGAGCCACTTCGAACGCTACTGCGCCCATGCCCATCACTCCTGCGCTCAACAGCATCGCCTGCTGACTGAGGGCAAGCAAATTTTTGTAACCCGTGCCGCTTGAGCCTCGCGCCCAAATCTCGATCTGGGCAGTTTGCGTAGCCATATCCCGCGCGGCATCCGCAACGCTTTGTGCGGTTTGAACAAACGGAGCAGCGGGCGGATATGCAGCCGATAGCACCGTGCCGCCGGTTTGCAGTAAATTCGAAAAATACGCAGACCATGAAGCTAGAGTCACAGCCTGCGCGATAGCGACCTCTTGGGCAATAATGGCCCGGTTGCTATAGGCGATGTAATTCAGCACTCGTGCACGATGCACCGCAGCGCTATAGGCCGCAGCATCCGAGGCGGTTTCAAGCTTCTGTCGCATATGGATCGTTTGGCTGGTGCCAAACCACCAAAACAAGCTCACGCTCGCCACAACAAGCATGAGTAAGCCTGCAACCAGGGCCTGACCCTGTTGGGCAGAAGACTTGATGGGCTGCATCTCGGAGCGCCTGACCTTGCGGCCTTAGGGACGGTTTTGCAGGTTGTAGTTATCCAGACCCTTGCGAGTATTTGCATTACCCTGCGCGGTATTGGCATTGGCTTGTGCGTTACCAATCGCAGCCGCTGCGTCTTGCCCGGCCACCTCCATGGCAAGACCTGCGGTTTGATTGCGCAGCGTTTGCCCGAAGAGGGAATACACCCCGATGGCTGCCACCGCAACAATCGAGACGATGACGAGATACTCCGTCATTCCCTGCCCTCCCTGGCGCCTGCTCTGGCCTCTAAGTGCGCTTTGGATCTTAGCCTGCTTGGCAAAAACGCTATGTGCTGTGAACTTCATCGGCTTCTCCTGAAACGTTGATCGGTCAGGAGATTGTCTGGGGTCAGATCGCTTGAGGCTATTGCCTCGATGGTCGAGCTCTTTGGACTAGCACGATGAGCCTAGGCCACAAGGCTAGACCCAAAAAAAAGCCCGCTCTTATGGCGGGCTTGGGGCATAACTGGATGTCTCCTCCAATCCATCAAACCTGCCAGGCAGGCCGATGGACACACGCAGGGCCTCAGGCAGCCTTGCGCTTACCCTCTTCGAAAAACTGTTCGTCTTCTGTCGAGCCTTTCAGGGCGGCGGTCGAAGCATCGCGCTCAATGGTTGTTGTCACGGCATCGAAGTAGCCCGTGCCGACTTCGCGCTGATGCTTCACTGCGGTGAAGCCGCGCTCAGCAGCTGCGAACTCGGCCTCCTGCAGTTCAACAAACGCGCTCATGTTATTGCGTGCATAGCCGTAGGCCAGGTTGAACATGGAGTAGTTCAATGAATGGAAGCCTGCCAGGGTAATGAACTGGAACTTGTAGCCCATTGCACCCAGCTCACGCTGAAACTTCGCAATCGTGGCTTCGTCGAGGTTCTTTTTCCAGTTAAACGAAGGCGAGCAGTTATAGGCCAACAATTTGCCTGGGAACTGTTTGTGAATCGCCTCAGCAAACTGCTTGGCAAACTCAAGGTCAGGCTTACCGGTTTCGCACCAGATCATGTCGGCATAAGGTGCATATGCCAAGCCGCGCGAGATCGATTGCTCCAAACCGTTACGTGTGCGGTAAAAGCCTTCGATGGTGCGCTCACCTGTCAGGAAGGGGCGATCGTTTTCATCAACATCGCTAGTGACCAGATCTGCCGCTTCCGCATCGGTGCGGGCCAACAGAACCGTCGGTGTACCCATGACATCAGCTGCCAAACGAGCCGCGCTCAGCTTGGCGACGGCTTCGCGAGTCGGAACCAATACCTTGCCGCCCATGTGGCCGCATTTTTTTACCGAAGCCAATTGATCTTCGAAGTGAACACCAGCGGCACCGGCTTCAATCATCGATTTCATCAACTCAAATGCATTCAGCACGCCACCAAAGCCGGCTTCTGCGTCAGCCACGATAGGCTGGAAAAAATCGACATAGCCTGCATCGCCAGGGTTTTTACCTTCCATCCACTGAATCTGGTCAGCGCGGGTCAAGGTGTTGTTGATGCGCTTGACAACCATCGGCACCGAATTTGCGGGATAGAGCGACTGATCGGGATACATTTCGCCGGCCAGGTTAGCGTCGCCTGCGACCTGCCAGCCGGAGAGGTAAATTGCTTTCAAACCGGCTTTGACCTGCTGCATGGCCTGGTTACCGGTCAAGGCGCCGAGGGAATTCACGAAAGGCTCGGTGTTAACCGAGTTCCAGAGCTTTTCTGCGCCGCGCTTGGCCAAGGTGTGTTCGACCTGAACCGATCCACGCAGGCGGATCACATCGTCTGCGCTGAAGCTGCGCTTGATACCGCGCCAACGAGTATTCTCCGACCAATCTTTTTGCAGCTTTTGTGCTTCTAATTCGCGTGATGCCATGATTACACTCCGTAGGAAAAAACCTTAGTGCCGTAAGGTTATCAACTTTATGGTGCGTGGCAACATCCAAATGCCAACTTTGTCACATTTCGCAAGCCATTGAAATGATTAGACTTATTGCCTGAATTTTACGATGCGGGAAATTACATTCCACAATGAAAAAACAGAATGCTGCAACGCACCTTGTCTTTGCCACAATGCGAAATGCATTGTTTGTATCGTGAAGTTTTAGCGCCTGTACTCAACCCGGCGCTTCGCCGTCTTTGTCTGGCTCGGTATTCACTTCTGGCTCCAATCCCAGCATCGCTTTGGCTGCTTCGCCAGGCAGGGTTTCCACTTGGCGCAGATGCCGCTCGATCGCTCGGGTACGCACCCCTGCACTATCAATCGTTTTCGCGGCGCGCTGGAGCTGATCATGGGTTTTGGCCAACACCTCACCAAAGCGCCCAAACTCCGTCTTAACTGCGCCCAACAATTGCCACACCTCGCTCGAGCGTTGCTCAACCGCCAGCGTACGAAACCCCATCTGCAAACTGGTCAGAATTGCGCCCAATGTTGTTGGCCCGGCAATCACCACCCGCTGTTCTCGCTGAAGCTCATCCAGCAGCCCGGGCTGGCGCGCAACTTCGGCATACAGGCCCTCCGTCGGCAGAAACATGATGCCGAAATCTGTGGTCATCGGCGGCGCCAAATACTTGCTGCGGATGGATTTCGCATCGTCGCGTACCCGGCCGATCAACGCCTTGACGCTACTCTCCATCAGCGCGGTGTCTGCGGCCTCCTGCGCCATCAAGAGCTTTTCATAGAACTCCATCGGGAATTTGGCATCAATCGGCAGCCAGACCGGCGCCTCACCAGTCCCACGCCGACCCGTGCCGGGCAGGCGCAAGGCAAATTCAACCCGTTCGCTTGAGCCGGTGATGGTTGCTACATTGGCGGCATATTGATCAGCGGTAAGGATCTGCTCCAAAAGCGCCGCGAGCTGAACCTCGCCCCATTGCCCCCGGGTTTTGACATTAGCCAATACCCGCTTCAGATCGCCCACACTGCCCGCCAGCACCTGCATCTCACCCAGGCCCTTGTGCACTTGCTCCAAACGCTCGGCCACTTGCTTGAAAGACGCGCTGAACCGCTGCTCCAGGCTGGCTTGCAGCTTTTCATCGACAGTGTTGCGCATCTCATCGAGCTTGATCTGGTTATCGCGCGAGAGCTCCGCGAGGCGGGTTTCGAGGGTGTGCCGAATATCGCGAAGGCGGGCTTCATTGGCTTCGGTGAGTTTGCCAAGCTGGGCTTCAAACGCATCAACCCGCTGATTCTGCACAGCCGACAGGACTGCCATCTGCTGCACAATCTGGGCGGAACTGCGCGCCACCGAGGCGGCAATTTCTTCGCGCTGATCGCGCAACCCGATCGCCAAATCACGGGCCAGTTGACGCGCGCTGGTCCATTGCAACACGATCATCACCACCAGTAACACCAAAGCGACCATCAGGCCGATCTCAATGCTGCTCCACCCACTGCTTGCTACGCTAGCCTGGTTTGCCACTCGCTTCCCATCCTTATGGCCATTTTGAATCGCAGCATAGCCCAAGCGCTTACTTTTGCCTCCGTAGTGATGGTGCAGACCCTGAGCGGAGATGCCACCGCAGCCACTTTCAAATGCAAGAACGCTGCCGGCAAAATCGAATACACCGACCAGCCCTGCAACAATCAGCCGGATGCCAAGCCCTGGACTCCGAAGCAGCCACTCAATGTGATGAGCCGCGATGCTGTTTCGGGCCAACCCTCCGGTACCTCGGCTCCCCCGGACAAGCGACCTGCGTGGCTCAAAGCCCCAAGCCCGGTGGGAGATTGCAAGGCCAAGGGCGGCACGTTTGATCCCGAGTTCAAGGCCTGCCGCCTGCCCTGAGGACTTGCGCTAACCCGCCTGGTTACGCATCCAATCCGCAGTGCCGGCAAACGATCCCAAAAGGCGTTCAAACAATGCGCCGCCGCTATCCATCCCCTGGTCCTGCATCGCTTGGGCCATACACACCAGCCACTGATCACGCTGTTTAACACCTATCGCATAAGGCAAGTGCCTGGCTCGTAGCCTTGGGTGCCCATAGCGCTCAATATAATAATCTGGCCCGCCGGACCAACCGCACAAAAACCAAAAGAGCTTGTCTCGCGAACCCTCCAACGAAGCCGGATGAAGGCTGCGAAGGTCAGCAAATTGCTCATCCAGATCCATCAAGTCATAGAAGCGATCCACCAAGCCACGAATGCCCGCTTCTTCGCCAAGCAAGACATACAAGCTGGGCGCATCCGGTTCGGCAGGCTCCTGAATCATCGGCGGCCTTCTTAAGCTTGACGCAGGGTGTTGATTGGCGGCGTATTGAGCACGCCCTGCAGCCCCGCTCGCCCGGCAACAATCGCAAGAAGTGCGCCAAACACTGTCGCCGCAGCCACTACCCACCATCTTGCGGAGTACTCAAACTGAAACACCTGCTGCGCCAACACCATCCCGATCACAGTCGCACCGATTGCTGCCAGAAAGCCAGCAAGCGCCCCAGATAGTCCCAGCTCAATGGTTTGTGATCGAACCAACTGAGCCCGCGAAGCACCCAGCGCGCGCATCAAGCCTGATTCGCGAATGCGTTCGTCGCGCGAACTAGCCAGCGCTGCATACAGGACCACAATGCCCGCCGCCAGGGTCAGTACAAACAGAAACTGCACTGCACGCACCACCTGATCGAGCATTGCTTGCACCTGGCGCACGATGTTACCGGTGTCAAACACGGTAAGGTTGGGATAGGTTTGTACCAGCTGATTCGCAAGGTCGGCCGTGCCCTCAACCTGATGAAACGACGTGACATAGGTTTGCGGCAAATCGCGCATCACATTGGCTGACATGATCACGAAAAAGTTCACCTTCATCGAGTCCCAGGCCACCTTGCGTAGCCCCACAACACGGACCTTGACCACCTCACCAGCCACATCGAAGTTCAACCAATCACCAATGTTCAAGCCAAGAGTCTTGGCGATGCCAGTCTCCACTGAAGCTTCGGCGGCGGCTGGGTTGATCCATCGACCCAAAACGGTTTTATTGTGGCCTGGCTGCTCATCTGTGTAGGAAAGGTTGAACTCACGCTCCACCATTCGCGCCGCCCGGTCCCCGTCCACCCCATCGGCCTTGATCGGCTGATCATTCACTGCAATCAGGCGCCCACGAATCATGGGGTAAAGGCTCGCTTGAGTGAGGTTTGCCTGCTTGAAAGCCGCGCTCACAAGCTCGCTCTGATCGGGCTGAATATTGATCACAAACCGGTTTGGTGCGTCTGCAGGTGAAGCCTGACGCCAGCCCTCAATCAAGTCGGTGCGAGTGACCGTGAGCAGAATCAGCGCCATCAACCCGATGGCAAGCGCCACCGTTTGGGCAATCGTGCCACCCGCGCGCCGGGCCCAGGATGCAAGCGCGATGCGGATGACTGCCGGTGTGGAGCCCGTCTCCAGCCGCTTGCGCAGCACACCGATGCCCTGGATCACTGCCCACACCACCACCACGAATACCACGATCCCGCCACTAAAGCCGCCCAGTGCAACAGCTGCCAGCTTCATATCGCCCGCCAGCCACAACAGCAGCCCCGCAAAACTGACCAGCGCACTTACAATGGATATCAAAGCGCCGGTGCCCACCCCTCCCAAATCCCGGCGCAACACGCGCAGAGGCGGTACCTTGGCCAGGCGTAAAAACGGGTAAGCCCCGAAACCCATGAGCAGCACGAGGCCGCAAGCCAGCGCTTGTATCGCGGGCCACACGGTTGGCGGCGGCAAGCTTAGCTTCATCACCGGCGCAATTGCGGCGACCAAAGCCCAGTGCATACCCCAACCAATGGCCACCCCGATTGCTGCTCCCGCCACCCCGAGCATCAGCAGTTCAACACACAGGGCACCGGCCAGCCGCGATTGACCAACCCCAACAGCCCGCATTACCGCGCATCCATCAAGGTGGCGCTGAGCAAAACGCCGAGTCGCCAAAAGAATGGCAACTGCTGCAATCAAAGCGGTGAGTAATGCCACCAAAGCGAGAAACTTTTGTGCCCGGTCAAGGGTGGTGCGCAGCTCCGGGCGGCCTTGCTCCAATGATTCGACCCGCAGCCCCTTGAGCCCTTCGCCCTCGATTCGGCCTTTGACCCAAGCCGCGTACTGTGCAATTTGGGGTGGCGAGCCAGCCAGCAACAGGCGGTACGTGACCCGGCTGGCAGGCTGCACAAGCTCGGTGGCAGCCAGTTCATCCAGGCGCATCATCACGCGGGGCGCAAAGTTGGCAAAGTTGGCGCCGCGATCGGGCTCCATCGAAATCATCTGGGTGAGTCTGAATCGACTATCGCCCAGCGCGAGGCTCGCTCCGACTTCGAGCCCCAGCTGTTGAGCGATCTGAGGGTCCATCCAGACCTCACCTTTTTGCGGCGTCGCCGTGGCTGCGCGGTCGGGACCGTTTAATCCTTTTTCAAACAGCCTTACCGCACCGCGCAAGGGATACCCCTGGCTCACAGCTTTGATCGACGCCAGTTGGGACTTGCCTCCCGCAAGCACCATGCTTGGAAAGTTCACAGTATCAGCACGCTGCAACCCGAGCTCCTGAGCGCGGGCAAGAAAAGAGCTTGGCACTGGAGCATCCGAGGCAATAACCAAATCGGCCCCGAGCAGGGCCGTGGCCTGTGAGCGCAAGGCCTGGGTCATCCGATCCACGAAAAAACCAACACTTGCGATTGCCGCAACTGCGACTACTACCGCAGCCAGAAGCAGGCCCAACTCACCCGCCCGCCAGTCACGCCGGGCCAGAATCACGCCCAAGCGCACACTCGCCACCCAAGAACCCAAAAGATTTGCCACACTACGCCCTATGTTTTTCCACTGGTCACCTCGCACCGCTCAGACTTACATTGGGCTTGGTGGATTGAAGTTTACCGGCTCGTGTGAAGTGCGTTTTAGAGACCCCGTCTTATCATTCCCAATCTGTTGAACCTTCCCCCAGGAAAGCCCGCGATGTCCAAAGTTGAAACTGCTCCGTCTCCTGACACTGCCGCCGAGGCTGCGCCTTGCTTCGTGCTGACTGTTGAGCGGGGCATCGCCCATTTGCAGATGAGTCGGCCGCAGGCCATGAATACGATGAATCCGCAGTTCTGGCGCGAGCTTGAAACCAGTGTAGACACCCTTCAGCGCTCCGGGCAGGCTCGCGTGCTTATTCTCAGTTCCACCGGCAAGCATTTCACGGCCGGCATGGCGCTGGATATGTTTAGCTCGGGCATCACCATGGATTCAAGCAGCGTGGGTGGGCGTGGCAATATCGCGCTGATGCTCGACGACATGCAGCGTGCATTCACCAAACTTGCCGAACTAAGGATGCCCGTGATCGCAGCAATTCAGGGCGGCTGCATCGGCGGGGGCGTGGATTTGATCTGCTGCGCTGATATTCGCTTGGCGACCCGCGATAGCTTTTTTTGTATTCAGGAGATCAATATCGGCATGATTGCCGACTTGGGCACCCTGCAACGTTTACCGAAGCTGATCCCCGATGCGCTGGTGCGCGAAATGGCCTATACAGGCTGCCGTTTGCCAGCATCTCGTGCCCTCACCCATGGCCTGGTCAACGAGACCTTCGAGAATCACGATGCCGTGCTCGCAGCTGCCCAGGCAATGGCCCGAGAGATCGCGAGCAAGCCGCCCGCTGCGATCTGGGGCAGCAAACAAGCGATCAACTTTGCGCGTGATCATGGGGTCACCGATAGCTTGAAGTACATGGGCACCTTGCAATCGGGCTTCTGGGATCCTGCCTCAGTGACCGAAGCCATCGAGGCTCGCAAGGCCGGGCGCGCAGCTGAATTCCCAGACCTGCCTGCGCTGCGCACTTTTACCGATCCACCCCAGGCCTGAGCGATGAAGCATCTTGAATGGTCGTTTGACTTCATTTCGCCGTTTGCCTATCTTCAGAGCACCCAGCTGCGCAGATTCAGCCAACGCGCCGAACTGCATCTGCGCCCGGTGTTATTTGCTGGCTTGCTTAAACATTGGGACACCAAAGGGCCCGCCGAATTGCCAAGCAAGCGCCAGGTGACCTATGAAACCATTGCCTGGCAGGCCCACCTGAACCAGATTGATTTGCGCTTCCCGTCGAGCCACCCTTTTAATCCATTGCCCCTGCTGCGCCTCTCGATTCTCAAGGGCAACTGTCTTGAGGTCGTCGAGCGCCTTTTTAATTATGTTTGGGCGCAAGGCCAGCTTCCGAACGAACCACAAAGCTGGTCAAGCTTGCTAGAGGAACTGGGCATCAGGCCCGAGCAACTCGATGATGCCGAGGTCAAGGCACAGCTGATAAGTAATACCGAAAAAGCCATCGCACAGGATGTGTTTGGCGTGCCTACCGCGCGCTGCTGGGATGATACGAGCGATCAATCGGCGCAACTCTTTTGGGGCTTCGATGCTACCGCGCTGATTGATGCCTGGCTCAATGACGATCCTTTTTTCCAGCAAACCGCCTGGGCCGAGGCCCGTCGGGTAGGCGCAGGCATTCAACGCAATATTCGCTGATCGCTTTTCATGACCCCACATCTGCTGATCGCCAACCGCGCGGAGTCTGCACTACGAATCTTGCGCACTGCGCGACGCCTCGGATGGACCACAACGCTTTTGTGTTCTCAAGACGACGCGCAAAGCCTACCCGCCCGGCTCGCCTGCGCTACGGTAGTGCACCCTGCTGCCGGACCGCAAGCGTATTTGGATCGCAGCTGGATTGTTGCGCAAGCTCAAGCGAGCGGTGCGCAATGGGTGCATCCCGGCATCGGATTCCTTAGCGAAGATGCGGCCCTGGCACAAGCCCTTGACGACGCAGGAATCGGTTGGATCGGCCCCACCCCGGATACTTTGAAAACCCTTGGCGACAAACAGGCCGCTTTGCGACTTGCCGCCCAGCTTGGCATCTCATGCCCGCAAGCCAGTGCACCACTGGTTAACCTGGAAGGCGCGCTTGCATATTGGCGCAATGGCTCTCGTGCGGATGGCCAAAGCCCGGCCATGATGCTCAAAGCAATTGCGGGCGGCGGTGGTCGGGGAATCCGGATAATTCGCAACACCGAAGAGTTGCAATCTACTTTTGATGCAGCCAGTCAGGAAGCGCAGCGCGCATTTGGCCAAGCGGGTTTGTATCTCGAGGCCCTTATTGAGCATGCGCGGCATATTGAAATACAGGTCATTGGCGACGGCCAAGGGGCAGTGCAAATCCTGGGCTCGCGTGATTGCAGCATCCAACGGCGCCACCAAAAGCTGATCGAACTCGCTCCTGCTGCTGACCTTAGCCCCGCGCTGCAGCAGCAGCTCAAGCAAGCCAGCCTCGACATGGCACACGAGCTCAAGTTGCGCTCCCTCACTACCCTCGAGTTTTTGGTCAATGGCAACACCTCATGGTTCATTGAAGCCAATCCGCGCTTGCAGATCGAGCACACCTTGACTGAGCAGCTCACCGGCCTGGATTTGGTCGAGCTCCAATTGCGCATCGCCCAGGGCGCTACGCTCGAACATCTGGATCTTGCCCTTGAGCCCGCAAGCCGTGGGCAAGCCATTGAAGTGCGGATCAATGCCGAACAAGGGCCTCTGTGGATGCCAAGCACCGGCACCATCACGCGGCTCAACTGGCCGGGTGGCCCAGCAGTTCGTGTGGATAGCGCCTTGGAAGCAGGCGCCGGATGCAACGGGCTGTATGACAGCATGGTCGCGAAGCTAATCGTCAGCCGGCCCGACCAGAATCGTGTTGCGCTCTTTCAAGATCTGCTTAGCGCCATGGCCGAAGTACAAATCGAAGGTATTGCCACCAATCTTGCTGAAATGGCTGCTGCCGCGCAAGCCCTCAAAGTATTGGTCGGAACTCCGCAGCATGAATCACCCGATGTGTTGTGGTTTGAGCGCTGGAGCCAAACGCGCCCTCACCTTGAGGCTACCCAAGAACAGGCGTCGCCAGCCGAAGAGCTGATCAGCCCGGTGCCGGGCCGATTGGTGCAATGGCTGGTGCATCCGGGCGACAGTATCCGAGCAGGCCAGGTATGCGCGATTGTCGAGGCGATGAAAATGGAGCATGAGGTGCTTGCCCAAACAGCGGCGCTAATAGTGCGCCTCACGACGGAACCGGGCGCGATCATTCAACCCAATCAGGTGCTCGCCCTGCTTCAAGCCGTCGATGGTTCGCAGCGAGATGAAGCGCCGAGCATGAACCCAAAGTCGCACTCGCCCGCGTGGATCGAACTGCAATCTCGCCAGGCCCTGCTTGCAGACGCTGCTCGACCGCAGGCAATGGCCAAACGTCATGCCAGCGGCTTGATGAGTGCCCGCGAATCCGTCGCGCTCTTGCTCGATCCCGATTCCCTGCGTGAATACGGCGGGTTTGCAATTGCCGCTCAACGCACCCGGCGCAGCCTGGATGATCTGGTGGCCAATACCCCGGCTGATGGGCTGATTACAGGGATCGGCACCATCAATGCCGACCATCTGAACGCTCCTTCTGCCCAGGTTGCGGTGATGGCCTATGACTACACCGTGCTTGCTGGTACGCAGGGCATGTTCAACCACAAAAAATCCGATCGCTTGCTGAGTCTCGCGCATCGCCACAAGCTGCCTGTGGTGATCTTTGCAGAAGGCGGAGGCGGTCGCCCTGGAGATGTGGACTGGCTCGGCGTGGCAGGCCTGGATTGCACCACCTTCTGGCACTACGGCAGGCTCGAGGGAGTGGTGCCCCGAATTGCTGTGGTGGCGGGGCGCTGCTTTGCAGGCAATGCGGCCTTGGCCGGAGCCAGTGACCTGCTGATCGCCACACGCGACTCCAGCATTGGTATGGGTGGGCCAGCCATGATTGAAGGGGGAGGTTTGGGCGTTGTACCTGCTGATGCGGTCGGCCCAAGCAAAGTTCAAGCGGCCAACGGCGTGATTGATGTGCTGTGTGAGGATGATCGTGAAGCGACCCTGATTGCACGACAAATCGTTGGTTTGCTGCAAAACTCGACGCACCATGCGCCTGCCCCTGCGTCTGACGCACTCGAGCATGCTATACCGCACAACCGCTTGCGCGTCTATGAGGTGCGCGATGTGATTCGCGGCTTGGTCGATGTCGATACCTTTATCGAGCTGCGCGCTGCGTATGGAGTGGGCGTGGTCACCGGCCTTGCGCGCATCGGCGGTAAACCAATCGGGTTGATGAGCAACAATCCCAAGCATCTTGGCGGAGCCCTGGATGCAGACGCATGCGACAAGATGCATGACTTTTTGCATCTGATGCGCAAATGGCATCTACCAGTGATTTCCTTATGCGATACGCCAGGATTTATGGTGGGGCCTCAATCCGAGGCACAAGGCATGGTGCGCAAAGCCTCACGACTTTTCAACGCAGCCGGTGAGCTGAACTCCGGGTTACTGGTGGTTGTACTGCGCAAGGGCTATGGCCTGGGGGCGCAAGCGATGGCTGGGGGTAGTTTTGCTGCCCCCTCCAACATTGTTGCCTGGCCGCAAGCCGAGTTTGGTGCCATGGGATTGGAAGGTGCAGTGCGGCTGGGCTATCGCAAGGAGCTTGAAGCTTGCCCGGCTGATCAGCGCGAAGCCCGGTTTCAAAGCCTGCTTGATGCAGCTTATGAAAAAGGCAAGGCTCTCAACATGGCAAGCTACCTGGAAATCGATCATGTGATCAACCCAAGCGATACCCGAGCCTGGCTGATCGCCCAGCTCAATCTGCTGAGCCGCGCGGCAACTTGATCCCCGGAAAAATCTTGATCACCGCGCTGTCATCCTCGTGCGCATAGCCCGCGCTTGAAGCCTGCATGAACATCTGGTGCGCAGTCGCAGACAGCGGTAAAGGAAACTTGCTCGCGCGCGCGGTATCCAACACTAGTCCGAGGTCTTTCACAAAGATGTCCACGGCTGAAAGCGGCGTGTAATCGCCCGCCAATACATGGGCCATGCGGTTCTCAAACATCCAGCTATTGCCGGCGCTATGAGTTATGACTTCGTAGAGGGCATTCGCATCGACCCCTTCGCGCAGCCCTAGCGCCATCGCCTCGGCTGCAGCGGCAATATGCACGCCTGCCAACAGTTGATTGATGATCTTGACTTTGCTGCCCATCCCTGCCCGATCGCCCAGTCGATACACCTTGGCGGCCATGGCATCGAGCACAGGCCCAGCGGCTTCGTAAGCTTGCGCACTTGCAGAAGACATGATGGTCAGCTCTCCCTTGGCCGCCCGCACCGCTCCACCTGATATTGGAGCATCCACATAATGCACACCGCGCGCTTGTGCTTGTGATTCAAAAGCGATGGATCGAGCGGGATCAACCGTGGAGCACATTACAAAAGTAGCTCCGGGCCGCATTGCAGCCAACACACCCCTCGATCCTTGCGCACTGTCGCCAGCGCCGTGTAATACCGCTTCGACTTGCGCTGCATTGAGCACGACACTCACCACGACCGAGCAGGCCTCTCCGAGCTCTTGCAGGGAACTGCAAGCCACACCGCCTTGGCTTGCAAACTCAGCGGCCACTCCTGGCCGCAGGTCATAAGCATGGACCAGATAGCCTGCGCGGCGCAGCGAGGTTGCCATGCCCATGCCCATGGCGCCCAGACCAATAAGACCCACCGAAACAGGGGCCACGGAAGTTTGAGGGGAGGTCAAGTGTGGGGTCATAGTGTCAAAAGTTTGAAGTAAGCGCCAAGCTGAGGCGGAAACCACCACTTTAAACTGCTATGGCATTATCGAAGGCTTCCTCCAGTTCGGATGCCCCGCATGTTGCCTCGCACGATCGCCCAAACTCCCAGAACCCGTTCATTTGGCGCCTGTCGAACCGCACTGCTCGCCGGGTTGGTTGTGTTGGCGGCCTGCTCGAAAGCCCCGGATACTCCAAATCCTGCAACCCCTGCTGGGCCCCCTCCTGCGCTTCCGGTCACCGTTGCAGCCGCCATCGAGCGCGAAGTCTCCGAGCGCTTTGAATTTTCCGGAAGGCTTGAAGCAGTAGAGCAGGTACAACTGCGCTCCCGAGTGGCTGGCGTGATTGAAAAGGTTCACTTCACAGCAGGCGCGTTGGTGCGCAAGGGCGATCTCCTGGTCAGTATTGATCCCCGACCGTTTCAGCAAGAACTCTCGCGCCAGGAGGCGTCCCAGGCAGGCTTCAAAAACCGGCTTGAACTCGCGCGCGCAGAACTTACACGATCCCAAAAGCTCCTGGCTGAGCAAGCCGCCACTCAACGCGAAGTGGACGAGCGTGCGGCAAGTGTCCGCGATCTGGAGGTGTCGATCCGCTCCGCGCAGGCCAGCATTGATTCAGCGCGCCTGAATTTGAGCTTCACCCGCTTGACTGCGCCCATCTCAGGGCGAATTGGGCGAGCCGAGCTCACCGCGGGCAACCTGGTCGAAGCCAACGGTGCTGCAGCCATCACAAGCATCGTGGCGAACGATCCGATCTATCTGAGCTTCGATGCCGATGAGCGCCTGTATTTGCGCTTGGGTGGTGCTGCTCAGGCGGTGGGTGCAAAAGTCGCCATGGGCCTGAGCAACGAAGCGGGGTTCCCACACGCGGGCAAGATTGCTTTTGTCGATAACCGGCTTGACCCGGCCAGTGGCACGATTCGACTGCGCGCGGTGTTTGCCAACCCGAAAGGCCAGTTCACACCGGGCCTGTTTGCCCGGGTGCGGCTTGACCAGGCGCCAACCGGGGCTAGCAAAGCAGTATTGGTTGCCGAGCAAGCAATTGGCACCGATCAGAACCGCAAGTTTGTGGTCGTAGTCGGGGCGAACAATGCCCCCGAGCAGCGGGCCATCACCGTAGGCTCCACCAGCGACGACCCGGCGCTAGCTGGTCTACGGGTGATCCTCAGTGGCTTGAAGGCAGGCGAGAAAGTCGTCGTCAATGGCCTGCAGCGTATTCGCCCTGGCATGGGTATTGCACCCAGCGAAGTGCCGATGTTGCAAGTTGTGAATCCTCCGGCGGCTGATAGCGACAAGGCCAAAAAGTAAATGAACCTGTCGCGCTTTTTCATCGACCGCCCGATTTTTGCGGCTGTCCTGTCGATTCTGGTCTTCATGGCCGGATGCATTTCGATTTTCCAGCTTCCCATCTCCGAGTACCCTGAGGTGGCCCCGCCCTCCGTGGTGGTGCGAGCCCAATATCCCGGGGCCAATCCAAAGGTGATTGCCGAGACCGTGGCCTCGCCCCTGGAAGAGCAGATCAATGGTGTGGAGAACATGCTCTACATGAGCTCGCAATCCACCAGCGATGGTTCGCTCACCCTCACCATTACTTTCAAGATCGGCACCAATGTCGAGCAAGCCGAAACCCAGGTGCAAAACCGGGTGCAGCGCTCGCTGCCACGTTTACCTGAAGAGGTGCGTCGCATAGGCGTCACAACCGCCAAGTCCTCCCCATCCCTCACGATGGTGGTGAACATGTACTCGCCTGACAACTCACTTGATGAGCTGTATCAGCGCAATTACTCCACGCTCAATATCAAGGACGAGCTCGCGCGCATCTCGGGGATGGGCGAGGTCATCGTGTTCGGGGGCGGCGACTACGCGATGCGCATTTGGGTCGATCCGCTCAAGCTCGCTGGCCGTGGTTTAACTGCCAGTGATGTGGTCAATGCGATTCGCGAGCAAAACCAGCAGGCAGCAGCTGGCGTGATCGGTGCACCTCCATCAGCCAATGCGCCTTTCCAAATCAACGTCACCACCAAGGGCCGGCTCGAAACGGAACAGGAGTTTGGCGAGATCATTGTGCGGGCCAACGAAGGCGCGATCGTGCGCTTGAAGGATGTTGCGAGGATGGAGCTTGGCGGCAATGCCTATGCACTGCGCAGCAAACTAAATACCAAAGCGTCGGTGGCAATTGCGGTGTTTCAGAGCCCCACTGCCAATGCCCTGCAGCTCTCCAATGATGTGCGCAGCAAGATGAATGAGCTAAAGGCGAATTTTCCCGCCGGGCTCGATTACGAGATTGCCTACGACCCCACCCAGTTTGTCCGCGCTTCGATCAATGCGGTGGTATCGACCCTGCTTGAAGCTATCGCCCTGGTAGTGCTGGTAGTGATTGTGTTCCTGCAAACCTGGCGGGCTTCCATCATTCCTTTGCTTGCGGTGCCGGTCTCGATTGTGGGCACATTTGCAGTCATGCTGGCTTTCGGATTTTCGATCAACACCCTGACTTTGTTTGGCCTGGTGTTGGCCATTGGGATTGTAGTCGACGATGCGATCGTCGTGGTCGAAAACGTCGAGCGCAACATTGAAGAGGGCTTATCGCCGCGTGAAGCCACCTACAAGGCCATGCGTGAAGTATCGGGGCCGATCATCGCAATTGCCCTGGTGCTGTGCGCAGTGTTTGTGCCGATTGCTTTTGTATCGGGGCTCACCGGGCAGTTCTACCGGCAATTCGCCCTCACGATTGCGATCTCCACTGTGATTTCGGCGATCAATTCGCTGACCTTGTCACCGGCCTTGGCGGCAGCCTTGCTCAAGCCTCACGATGCCAAGCCAGACGTGCTTACACGAATCATTGATACGGTATTCGGTGGATTTTTTCGCCTGTTCAACCGATCCTTTGGTGCCGCTTCACGCACCTACAGCCGCTCGGTAAGTGGCATCCTCGGGCGCAAATCATTGGCGCTCCTGCTCTATGTTGCTTTGGCAGGCGCTGCTTTCTGGCTATTCAAAGCCGTACCCTCGGGCTTTGTACCCACCCAGGATAAGCAATACCTGGTGGCGTTTGCCAAGCTGCCCGAAGCCGCCTCGCTTGATCGCACCGAAAAGGTCATCAATCAGATGATTGAGATCGGCTTGAAAGATCCTGCGGTGGAAGCGGCCGCTGCATTTGCCGGTCTGTCGATCAACGGATTTACCGCGTCGCCTTCCGAAGGCATCGTGTTTTTTACCTTGAAAGACTTTGATAAGCGCAAGAGTCCCGACACCCAGCTATTCCCCACCGTAGGGCGATTGAATGGCTCATTGGGCCAGATCCAGGATGCGTTTCTGGCCGTGTTTCCACCCCCCGCTGTTGATGGCCTGGGCACCATTGGCGGTTTTCGCCTGCAAATCGAAGATCGCGCCAATCTGGGCTTTGATGCACTCTATCAAGCCACTAAAGCGGTGCAGATGAAGGCATGGCAAACCCCTCAACTGGCTGGCGTGTTTTCCAGCTATGAGGTGAATGTGCCGAGCCTGAATGCCGATGTTGATCGCACCCGCGCCAAACAACAAGGCGTGCGGCTGGGTGACGTGTTCGAGACCTTGCAGATCAACCTGGGCTCGCTTTACGTGAATGACTTTAACAAGTTCGGCCGCACCTTCCAGGTGGTGGTGCAGGCCGATGCGCCCTATCGCTCCAAAGCCGAAGACATCAATCTGCTCAAGGTGCGCAACGCGAAAGGCGATTTGGTACCGATCAATACCTTACTCGAAGTGACCAACACTTTCGGGCCAGATCGGGTGCAACGCTATAACGCGTTTGTCACCGCCGACCTCAATGGCGGGGCCGCGCCAGGCTTTTCTTCCGGCCAGGCGCAAGCTGCGATGGAGTCCATCCTCAAGGAAACCCTACCCAAAGGGATCGCCTATGAATGGACCGATCTGACCTATCAGGAGATCCTCGCTGGCAACACGATGATCTTCGTGTTTCCCTTATGTTTGCTGCTGGTCTATCTGGTGTTGGCTGCGCAATACGAGAGCTGGACCTTGCCGCTGGCAGTCATCCTGATCGTGCCTGCTGCCATCGCCTCGGCGCTCGCCGGCGTGTATCTCACCCGGGGGGATAACAACGTGTTTACCCAGATAGCCTTGTTTGTATTGGTGGGGTTATCGGCGAAAAACGCGATTCTGATTATCGAGTTTGCGCGCGAGCTCGAGGAGCAAGGGCGCAGCGTGATTGAAGCTGCTCTGGAATCCTGCCGCCTGCGGCTGCGCCCCATCCTGATGACCTCGTTCGCATTCATTATGGGCGTCTTGCCCTTGGTGTTTTCGCAAGGAGCAGGCAGTGAAATGCGTCATGTCATGGGCGTGGCGGTGTTTTCGGGCATGTTGGGGGTGACCTTTTTTGGTCTGATTCTGACCCCTGTGTTTTATGTACTGGTGCGCCTGCCATTTGCCAAGGGAGCTTCGAAATGAGCCGCTTGAGTTTGCGGGCTCTGCCCGTTGCAATGGGCGCGATTGCACTGCTCGGTGGCTGCCAGTCTTTGGTGCCCAGCTCTGCGCCAGTTGAGACTGCATTACCCCCCCAATACACGGTGGACTTGCCGTCTAGTGAGGCGGGGTTGTGGCAAAGCGCCAGACCCCAGGATAGCGCGTCCAAAGGCCAGTGGTGGGCGGTGTTGAATGATGCGACCTTGCAACAATTGATCGAACAAGGCCTCGCCAACAGTCCGTCGCTGGCGGTTGCAGCAGCGCGTTTAAAGCAAGCGCAAGCGCTGATCGGTGTGCAGGCGGCTGACGGCGCTCTGCAAGCCTCTACCGGCATTGGGCCAACACGAAGCCGCAGTTCGGCTGCAGCCAGCGGATTGCCACCAGGATCGGATGTGCCAGCCCGCACTTTTTGGCGTGCTCCAGTATCTGTGGCCTACGAAGTGGATTTGTTTGGACGGATCGCGGCCAGCACGCAGGCGGCCCGATTGGATGCGCAATCCCAGGCAGCATTGCTTGAACATTTCAAGCTCAGCCTGAGTGCCACGATTGCTTCGGCTTACTACGGACAACAAAGCCAGCGCGCTGAGGCGCAGTTATTGAGCAAGTCAATTGAACTGCGCGAGCAGGAACTGCGCATTTTGAGAAAGCGCGTCGAGCTCGGCGACGCCACCGCCCTGGATGTTCAGCGTGTGATGGCAGATGTTGCAGCTCAGCAGGCCGAGCGCTCACGCCTGATTGGTGCGGCTGATCAACTGGCGCAGACTCTTGGTGTGCTGGTTGGCCAGCCAGCGCTGGCTATTCATTCCGCTGGCGCCTTGGTGCAAGCCAATGCTCCCCTGCCTGCGCTGCCCGCAGGGTTGCCCTCTAGCCTGCTTGAGCGGCGACTCGACATTGCTGCTGCACAGCGCCAGATGGCGGCAGCCAATCAGCGGATTGGCGTGGCCAAGGCAGCCTTCTTCCCGGCCTTGCGGCTCACCGGCAGTGGAGGTTTTGAGTCCTCGGATTTGGGCGATCTGTTTCGCTGGAGCAGCCGCACTTGGCTGCTAGGCCCATTCGTCGGCACGGCCCTCAGCATTCCCTTGCTGGATGGCGGCAGGAATCAAGCGAATCTCTCTCGTGCACAAGCGGGTTATGAAGAAAGCGTGGCCAACTATCGTCAACAAGTACTCGGCGCTTTTGGTGAGGTACAAGACACCTTGCTTGGACTGCGCAGCCTCACCGAACAGACTGCAGCGCAAAACCAGGCGCTGCAAGCCAGCCGGGAAGCTTCACGCCTGACCCAGCGTCGCCATGCGGCCGGGGTAACACCATTTTTTGAATTGCTGGAAACCCAACGCCAGACCCTCGCGCAGGAACGCGCCCTGGTTCAGCTGCAGTCCGCACGGCTGCAGGCGGTGATCACACTGGCCAAGACACTTGGGGGAGCCTGGTGATTGTCTAGCCCCGGACTACTCCGGGCGCCCGGAGCGCTGTGGAGCGCATTGGTGTTTGCAAGCGCAATCGCTGTGGTCAACGGCTTTGGCCGGTTTGCCTATGCAATTTTGCTGCCGGTGATGCGTGATGATTTGCGCTGGGACTATGCGCTCGCAGGCTGGCTCAACACCGCCAATTCGCTGGGCTATGGCCTGGGTGCATTGGCTGGCATGTGGCTGTTGGCCTACCGGCGCCCCGCCACACTTTTTATTGGCGGTCTTGCCACCACAGTACTCACCCTGGGCTTGTGTGGCCTGACCACGGACCTGTGGTGGATGATGCTGTGGCGCTTGCTCGCCGGCATTGGCTCAGCGTGGGTGTTTTCATGCGGAGGCGCATTAATTGCCGCCAGGTTTCCAGACAATAAAGATGATGCCGCAGCCGCCATTGCAATCTATTACGCGGGTGGCGGGCTAGGCATTGCGCTAAGCGGGGGCTTGCTCCTGCCTGTGCTCGACGGACACTGGGGATGGCCGACTGGCTGGATGGTGCTTGGGCTGGCCGGCCTTGCCTTGGCGGTGTGGCCTGCCAAGATGGCACGCGAGATTGGTGGAAAAACCAGCGAGATCTCCAGTCAGCCGATTGCCTGGCGCCCCTTCACACCGGCATTGATCGCCTACTTTCTGTTTGGTGTCGGCTATATCGTGTATCTCACCTTTGTGGTGGCCTGGATGCGGGAGAAGCAATTGGGCGTGACCTGGTCGATGGGGGTGTGGGTCATCCTGGGTTTGGCAGTCACCGCGTCAGGTTGGCTGTGGCGCCAACCGATGGCCCGATGGTGGCCTGCCACCACCTTTGCGAGCGCGTCGCTTTGCACCGCGTTGGGTACTGTTGTCCCGCTGATCTCCGGCGAGCTTGCAGCGCTGATCATCTCAGCACTACTTGTGGGCGGATCATTTTTCATGGTGCCGGGCTCGGTGATGGCTCTGGTCAGGCTTTCCCTGCCCCCCGCGCAATGGGCCAAGTGCATGAACCTGTTCACCATGATCTTTGCGATTGGCCAAGCTGCGGGTCCGGTCCTGGCTGGTGGATTAGCTGACCGTTATGGGCTTAATACGGCCATGCTGGCTGCAGCGGCCGTGCTGCTTTCCGGGTCGGCCATTGTATTGCTGCAGCGCGCGCGTTAGGCGCTGGGTTTGTTCGACCATGGCGCCTTCTCACCTCGCGCCATTCGATAGGTCCATAACACCCAACCCGACAGGCCATAGGCAATAAACAGACCAAAAAGCACCATGGGCGGATCTGCGGAAATCAGCACAAACACAGCCATCATCGCGAGCATCACGATGAAAGGCACCGAGCGTTTAAGGTTGAAGGTTTTAAAGCTGTAAAAAGGCGCATTCGACACCATCGTCAGGCCGGCGTATATGGTGAGTACGAAGGCCCACCACCGCAAATCTTCAGCGGTGTATTCGATCCATTTGGTCGCTCGCAGGTCCGTGACAACCCACACCAGACCCACCACCAATGCAGCGGCCGCCGGGCTGGGCATGCCCTGGAAGAAACGCTTATCAACCACACCGATATTGGCATTAAAACGCGCAAGCCGAAGTGCTGCGCCAGCGCAATAGATGAACGCAGCGAGCCAGCCCCACTTGCCCAGACTGAAGAGCGTCCACTCATACATGATCAAGGCGGGAGCCACGCCGAAAGACACCATATCCGAGAGGCTGTCGAACTGTTCGCCAAACGCGCTTTGAGTATTGGTCATCCGCGCGACGCGTCCATCCAGGCCATCGAGCACCATCGCCAGAAAGGTGGCAATCGCAGCAATCTCAAAGCGCTGGTTCATCGCCTGCACAATGGCGAAGAACCCGCAAAACAAGGCCGCAAGCGTAAACAGATTGGGCAATAGATAGATACCGCGGCTGCGCCGCACCGAAGCCACCGGTGCAACACTTCCATTCTGATGCGCAGCATGCTCAACCCTCCGGACCCGCAATGGACGCAGGCGACGTTTACGGGGTGCCGGACCGGGATCTGGAGTCATGAAAGAGCCTGTTGGAAACGAAATGAGCGCAAGGTAAGCCTGGTGAGCAAGCGGATGGAAGGCAAGCCCGTTGGCTTGTGATTATCCATGATAGGGGTGTTTACGAATCCACTTGGTAGCAATCCACTTCTCCCCGCGTATCACGGGCTCTCCCGCATGCAAACAGCGAGGATCCACCTGACCGGCGTGATTGTGATACTCAAAGTACACCGCACACCCGCGCCTGGGTTTGATGGCGAGCTCCAGCTCGGGAAAGGTCGTGTCGCCGCCCTCGGGCACATCGTTCAGATAGGTCACCACCGTGATGATGCGCTGCCCGCCTTGCTGAAGGCTGGCCTGGCCGCCGATCTGATCGGATTCGAAGTAATCGTGATGCGGCAGATAGCGCCCGCCGGGCTGGTAATGCAGGATTTGCAAAGGCTCACCATGCTCAATCGGCACACCGCACAGCGCCGCAAGCCGTGCCTCGATTCGGGTCACCAGAGCATTTTCACCGCGCTGAAAATGGGTGCCGTCGCTGGTGCGCACCTGGCTGACCTCATACCCGGCCTGCTCTGTAGCGACCACCTCCGAGCGACGCAGCTTGCCTGCCGAGAGCTGAATCATCTTGGCGCATTCATCATCGCTCAACAGGTTCTCAATCAAAGCCACATTGGGATTGCGCAGCACAAATCCGATCTGCACCTCGCGGTCAGCCGCGCGAACACGCCCCGACGAGGGCAAGCGAATCGCATCCGCCTGATAGTCGGTGAGCATCCCGGGCACTTGCTGGCGCACCCGCTCGGTCATGGCGCGCACCACGCTGATCGCATGCGCCGAGAACACTGGCTCGAAGCCGTTTTCCACCATCACCCTGACCATATCCACATCGATACAGCCCTGCACAATGTTATTGGCAATCCAGTCTTGCCACTGCGCTGGCAAAGCGGTGGAGGGGACGGTGGCCGGAGCGGCCGCTGCAGTTACGATAGTCATAATCGAGGATGATAAAACACTCAGGGCACAGAACCCTCAAAAGCTTCTGTGCCCTGCTAAACAGCGAATCATCACACGGGCCAGTATCACCCGGCGCCGCTGCAAAGAAGCGTGATCAGTTACGGGTCTTGTCAACCAGCTTGTTAGCCTTGATCCAGGGCATCATTGCACGCAATTGCTCGCCCACCACCTCAATCTGATGCTCGCCCATGATGCGGCGTTTGGCAGTGAGGGTTGGCGCACCAGCGCGGTTTTCCAGGATAAAGGCCTTGGCGTACTCACCTGTCTGGATGTCCAACAAAGCTTGTTTCATCGCCTTCTTGGTCTCATCGGTCACGATCTTGGGACCGGTGACGTACTCGCCAAACTCGGCGTTGTTGGAGATCGAGTAATTCATATTGGCGATGCCGCCTTCATAAATCAGGTCCACAATCAGCTTGAGCTCATGCAGGCACTCGAAGTAGGCCATCTCGGGGGCGTAGCCTGCCTCGGTCAGCGTTTCAAAACCAGCCTTGATCAACTCCACCGCGCCGCCGCACAACACAGCCTGCTCACCGAACAAATCGGTTTCAGTTTCTTCGCGGAAGTTGGTTTCGATGATGCCTGCGCGGCCACCACCGATGGCGCATGCGTAGGACAAGGCCGTGTCGCGTGCATGGCCAGATTGATCTTGATGTACAGCAACCAGCATCGGCACACCACCACCACCCGCATAGGTTGAACGCACGGTATGACCAGGGGCCTTGGGCGCAACCATCACCACATCCAGATCGGCGCGTGGGCTGACCTGGCCATAGTGAACATTAAAGCCGTGCGCAAAAGCCAGGGTGGCGCCCTTCTTCAGGTTCGGCTCGACCTCGGATTTGTATACCGCAGCGATATGCTCATCGGGCATCAACAGCATCACAAAATCTGCACCCTTGACTGCTTCAGCCACTTCAGCAGGCTTGAGGCCGGCCTTTTTGACTTTGTCCCACGACGGACCGCCTTTACGCACACCGACCACGACCTTGATACCGGAATCGTTCAGGTTTTGCGCGTGAGCATGACCCTGCGAGCCATAGCCGATGATGGCGACCTTGCGGCCCTTGATCAGCTTGATGTCGCAGTCTTTGTCGTAGAAAACTTTCATTGGTTTGTCCTAAAGAGAAAAATAATCACAGGGTTCAGGCGCGCTGATTCACTCAGACGCGCAGCACCCGCTCGCCCCGGGCAATGCCCGAAGCGCCAGTGCGCACAGTTTCCAGAATCGCTGTGCGATCGAGGGCTTCGATAAAGGCATCAAGCTTTTGGCCATTGCCGGTGAGCTCGAGGGTGTAGGTTTTGTCTGTCACATCAATGATCCGGCCGCGGAAAATATCGGCCATACGCTTGATCTCTTCACGCTCTTTGCCAACCGCCCGCACCTTGATCAGCATGAGTTCGCGTTCGATGTAGGGCGCTTCGATCAAGTCCACCACCTTGACGACTTCGATCAGCCGGTTCAGGTGCTTGGTGATTTGCTCGATGATGTCGTCCGATCCGCTGGTGACAATCGTCATGCGTGAAAGCGAAGGATCCTCAGTGGGCGCAACAGTCAGGGTCTCAATGTTGTAGGCCCGCGCGGAAAACAAACCCACCACCCGGGAAAGCGCGCCAGCTTCGTTTTCGAGCAACACAGAAATAATATGTCTCATGGTGCTCTCCTTACAGCTCTTCGGCGCTGACGATCATGTCGGTCAGCCCTTTGCCAGCCTGCACCATCGGCCAGACGTTTTCTTCCTGATCGGTAATGATGTCCAGAAACACCAGCCGATCCTTCCATTCGCCATAAAACGCTTTTTCAAGCGCCGGGGCAACATCTTCCGGACGGGTGATTTGCATCCCCACGTGTCCATAGGCCTCAGCGAGCGCCACGAAGTCAGGCAGCGCATCCATATATGACTCGGAGTAGCGCTTGCCGTATTCGATCTGCTGCCACTGGCGCACCATGCCCAGGTAGCGATTGTTCAGATTGATGATCTTCACCGGCAGGTTGTACTGCTTGCAGGTGGAAAGCTCCTGGATACACATTTGTATCGAGCCCTCACCTGTCACGCAGGCCACCTTGGCGCCAGGGTGCGCGAGCAATACACCCATCGCATAAGGCAGGCCCACACCCATTGTGCCCAAGCCGCCGCTGTTGATCCAGCGGCGTGGCTTATCGAAGCGGTAAAACTGGGCGGCAAACATCTGATGCTGCCCGACGTCGGAGGTCACAAAGGCATCGCCATGGGTGATCTCCCAGAGCTTTTCCACCGCGAACTGAGGCTTGATGGTTTTTGCTTTGCGGTCATAAGACAGGCAATCGCGCTTGCGCCATTCATTGATTTGCGCCCACCACGCATTAAGGGCTGTGCCATCCGGCTTGGTGCCAGCCGCCATGGCTTCACGGACAGCGGACAACAGATCGCGCAAGGTTTCCTTGATCTCGCCCACGATCGGCACATCGACCTTCACGCGCTTGGAGATCGATGAGGGATCAATATCCACATGAATGATCTTGCGCGGATTTTGTGCGAAATGCTTTGGGTTACCGATCACGCGGTCATCAAAGCGCGCGCCAATGGCCACCAACACATCGCAATTCTGCATCGCGTTGTTGGCCTCATAAGTCCCGTGCATACCCAGCATACCGACGAACTTCGGATCACTGGCTTTATAGCCACCCAAACCCATCAGCGTGTTGGTGCAGGGGTAGCCCAGCAAGTCCACGAACTCGTTGAGCTCGGTCGATGCGTTGGCCAGGATAACGCCGCCACCGGTGTAAATCATCGGGCGCTGAGCACCGAGCAATAGCTGAACCGCTTTCTTGAGCTGGCCCTGATGCCCTTTAACCACCGGGTTATAGGAGCGCATCGCCACTGACTTCGGATATTCAAACTTGCACTTGTCGCGCGTGATGTCCTTCGGGATATCCACCAGCACGGGCCCTGGGCGTCCGGTCGCGGCGATGTGAAACGCTTTTTTCATCGTTTCAGCCAGATCCTTGACGTTTTTCACCAGGAAGTTGTGCTTCACGCACGGCCGGGTGATCCCCACCGTATCGCACTCCTGAAAGGCATCCTGGCCAATCGCATGGCTCGGCACCTGGCCACTGATGATGACCATGGGGATCGAATCCATGTAGGCTGTCGCGATGCCAGTGACAGCGTTGGTAACGCCCGGCCCACTGGTAACGATGCACACGCCCACTTGCTCAGTGCTGCGCGCATAGGCGTCAGCCGCATGAACAGCTGCCTGCTCATGACGCACCAAGATGTGCTCGAATTTGTCTTGTTTGTATATTTCGTCGTAGATATAAAGCACAGCGCCACCTGGGTAGCCAAATAGATGCTTTACGCCTTCTTCCTGAAGGCAACGCACGACGATCTCTGCGCCGGTCAATTCCATGCTGTTGACATCCTCAACTAGATTCAGGGAGCCCGGCCGCCGGCACCAACGCACTCGCGTCGACACAGACATTGGTCCAGGACCTGATGGTCTGATTGGATTTGGAGCAACCATCCTCTTGGAATGGCACTCCCCCTTTGGCGCCACGTCCTTTAAAAGCTCCGTAGCGGCCGCGAAGCATACTTGTTACAGCTGGGGCTGGTCAAGCTCGCCGCGCCACGATGGTAGGATCACGGGGTTTTGTTGTGAGCCCATGGCATCAGCCCAGGAACTTTCGGACTTTCTTGAATCGACCCAGCGACGCGCCTTTAAGCAGGCGATGTTTGCCGTGCGCGATGAAGATGCTGCCCTTGACATCGTGCAGGATGCGATGATGAAGCTGGCCGAGAAATACTCGGATCGCCCTGCTGCGGAGCTTCCCTTGCTTTACACGAGGATCCAGCAGAATCTGGTCACCGACTATTTTCGGCGCCAGAAAGTTAGAAACACCTGGACAACGGTGCTCTCGCACCTGATGCCGGATCATGATGATGGCGGGGAAAGTGACCCGCTGGAAACGCTGGAACTCGAGTCGGGTTCGGAGCGGGCCGAAAGTACTGAAACCAAGGTCTCTCGGGAGCAGATTTTGGGCAGAATCGAGACGGAAATCAACAAATTGCCGCGCCGTCAACGAGAAGCCTTCCTGCTGCGTTACTGGGAGGAGCTTGACGTGGCCGAAACCGCTGCAGCAATGGGGTGTTCGGAGGGCAGTGTAAAAACTCACTGCTCCAGAGCGACCCACACTCTGGCTGCTGCTCTCAAAGCCCAAGGCATTACATTATGAAACAAGATTCCTTTCCTCAGCGTCTCGTAGCGCATCTCCAAGAAGGCAGTGACCATCTGCCCTATCGCGTCACACATCGGCTCGACCAAGCCAGGCTCCAAGCCGTTGCTTTGGCACAACGATCGGTCACACTGCAAATCACCTCCGCCGCCCCGGGGCAGTCAACCGGGCAAGCGGCGATTGCAATGGGCGGCGAGGATCGTCCGAGTTGGTGGCTCAAGGCCCTTTCTTTGCTCCCGATTGTCCTGATTGCGGTGGGACTCTATTCGATCAGTGTTTGGGATGACTTTGAAAAAGCGGCTGAGACAGCCGATCTTGATGAAGCCATGCTGGTTGATGAAGTCCCGATTGAGGCCTATGCCGACAAGGGCTTTGGCGTGTTTATCAAGAACAATCGCGAGTAGGCATGAGCTGGGCCCAGGCAATTCGCGGTGTAACAAGGATGCAAAGGCATTTGGGCCAAAGCATCCTGGCCGCTTGCGTGTTGGGTTGCCTGGCGCTGCTGGCTGCTCAACCGATCCAAGCCCAGCAGCCGGTCAGCCGAGTTATTCCAAGCCTTGGCCAGCCACTGTGGAAGGATCTGAGAGCCGACCAGCAACAGCTCCTGGCCCCGTTTGCCGATCAGTGGAACACACTGCCTGCTGAGGAAAAACGCGCTTGGGTGAGCCTCGCGAACCGGGTTCCGAACATGTCGCAAGACGAACGTGCGAAGGCTCAGGGCCGTATCGTGGAATGGGCCAAACTTTCTCCGGATCAAAGGCGCCTGGCGCGGCAAAACTATCGGCTGGCAAAATCACTGCCGTCCGAGCAACGCGTTGCGCAATGGGAGAGTTATCAAACCCTGACCCCAGAGCAACAGCAAGTTTTGCGTTCTAACGGATCCACCTCCAACACTGCCGCAAAACACGCTGGTTCGCGCACGGCCTTAGCCAAAGAGGCGGCTCAGCCGATGAGCCCTGCACTTAGCGCTGTGACTCGCAAGCCTTCGCGCAGTGCAAAGCCGGTGCTCGCCCAACCCGAGCCCTCCCCAGCCGAGCTGCCAGCCGAGACGGTCCGCGTGCTTGCGGTTGATCCGGCACCGACCCCAGCCCCGGCACCTGGCTCAACTACTGGTGCAGTAGCTCCCGGGTCCGCCACAATGCCCCCAGGAAGTTCCTCGAACACCGAACGCCAGTAAAATCTGGCCATGAATGAGTTCGCCCCTGCGCGCTTTTGGCGCCGCTTCATGAGCATGACCTATGAGAGCATCATCCTGTTCGGGGTGTGGTTCTTTTTTGCCTACGCCTATTCGAGTTTGACCCAGTTCAAAGGCCAGCCAGGGGCAAAAGCACTCGGATATCAAATCTTCATCTGTGCAGTGATTGGCGTGTACTTTGTTTACTTCTGGAGCGCAGGGCGCCGCACTTTGCCGATGAAAACGGTTGAAGTCATGCTTCACGACACACACCAAAAACCGATCACTCCACTGCGCGCCACAGTTCGCTATGCGGTGATTTGTTTATTCATGCTGGGAGTGCTGGCCTTGGCCCACTATGCCGGCCTTGGCTGGCTGGCTTTGGGGTTGATCCCTGCCGCCTGGGCACTCGTCGATAAGCAGTCACGCACCCTGTACGATATTGCCGCAGGCACGCGGCTGGTGATTGTTCCGGTCCCGCCGCGCGCCCCAAAAATCACAGCGCCCTAGTTACGCACACAATCCACGAAGTAACGATCGCCTTCGCGGTCACTTTCCACAACCAGTCCATGCACATCGGTATCAAAACCGGGAAAGCGCGCGTTGAACTCGCGGGCGAACTGGAGATATTCAATGATGGCCCGGTTAAACCGCTCACCTGGAATAAGCAATGGAATGCCTGGCGGATAGGGCGTGACCAACATGGTGGTGATCCGGCCCTCCAAATCATCAATCGGCACTCGCTCCACCTGCCTGCGGGCCAGGCACTCAAACGCATCTGAAGGCTTCATCGCAGGCACCATTTCGGAGAGATACATCTCGGTAGTAACCCGGGCAATATCCAGGCGCCGATACTCTTCATGAATCTGCTGGGCGAGATCGCGCAAACCGACCCGCTCGTACTCTGGATGCGCCTGAACAAATTCCGGCATCACACGCCACAAAGGCTGATTCTGGTCGTAGTCCATCTTGAACTGCTGCAGCTCGGTCACCAGAGTATTCCAACGGCCCTTGGTGATGCCGATAGTGAACATTACAAAAAACGAGTAAAGACCGGTCTTCTCAACAATCACACCATGTTCGGCCAGATACTTCGTGACGATTGCCGCGGGGATACCCGAGCTGGAAAACTTGCCTGCGATATCCAAGCCTGGCGTGACAATAGTGGCCTTGATCGGATCGAGCATGTTAAAGCCCGAAGCGAGTTTGCCAAAGCCATGCCACTTTTCGTTGGACTTGAGGAACCACTCCTCACGCTTGCCCACTCCGGCATGATCAAACTCTTTGGGGCCCCAGACCTGGAACCACCAGGATTTGCCGAACTCGGCATCGACCTTGCGCATGGCGCGGCGGAAGTCGAGTGCTTCGGAAATACTTTCTTCCACCAATGCCAGCCCGCCCGGAGGCTCCATCATCGCAGCGGCCACATCGCACGAGGCAATGATTGCGTATTGCGGACTGGTCGAGGTGTGCATCAAAAAGGCTTCATTGAAGCGATGCCGGTCCAGAGGCCGATTCTGCGCATCCTGGATCAAGATCTGGGAGGCCTGAGACAGACCCGCCAAGAGCTTGTGGGTGGACTGGGTAGCCACGATCAGCGAATCAGCGCTGCGCGGCCGATTCGGGCCAATCGCATGCATCTCATGATAGAAAGGGTGAAACACCGCGTGGGGCAACCAGGCCTCATCGAAGTGAAGCACATCGATGTAATTGCCGAGGTTCTGCTTGATACGCTCAACGTTATAGAGCACACCATCGTAGGTCGACTGGGTGATCGTCATTACCCGAGGCTTGGCCTCTTTATCCTTGACTAGCGGATTGGCGCGAATCTTGGCCTGAATAGCCGCTGGTGAGAACTGCTCCTGGGAAATCGGGCCAATAATTCCAAGATGATTGCGCGTGGGCTGTAGAAACACCGGCACCGTGCCCGTCATCATCAGGGCATGCAACACCGACTTGTGGCAATTGCGATCCACCACCACCACATCATCGGTGGCCACGTTGGCATGCCACACAATCTTGTTGGAGGTTGAGGTTCCGTTGGTCACGAAAAACAAGTGATCGCATCCAAACACCCGCGCCGCGTTGCGCTCCGAAGCCGCTACCGGCCCGGTGTGATCAAGCAACTGCCCGAGCTCGTCTACCGCGTTGCACACATCGGCCCGCAGCATGTTCTCGCCAAAAAACTGGTGAAACATCTGCCCGACCGGACTTTTCAAAAACGCCACGCCGCCCGAATGGCCCGGGCAGTGCCAGGAGTAGGAACCCTCGCTTGCGTATTCCACCAGCGCCTTGAAAAACGGTGGCGCGATCGATTTCAGGTAGTTGTTGGCTTCGCGCAGAATTGCCCTGGCCGTGAATTCCGGAGTGTCCTCAAACATGTTGATAAAACCATGCAGCTCTTTCAGGACATCATTGGGCAGATGCTGGGAGGTGCGAGTTTCGCCAAATAAAAAAATCGGCACATCGCTGTTGCGCCGCCGGGTTTCAACAATGAATTGCTTGAGCGCCTTGACGGCATTCGACTCATCGCCGTCTTCATTGATTTCTTCATCATCAATCGACACCACAAACGCACTGGCGCGGGCTGCCTGGTTGGCCACCATGCTGACATCGGTGTAGGTAAACCCTCCGACGACCTCGGTGCCGGCTTCTTCAAGCGCCTTGGCCAGAGCGCGAATACCCAGGCCACTGGAGGAATCGGAACGCCAGTCTTCGTCTATGATGATGACCGGAAAGCGAAATTTCATGGTGTCAGACCTTGAGGGACAAATTCGGACGCAAGTAGACCACAAAAGCGTGAAAAAAGTTGCGTCAGTGGCCGCAAAAGATACTGCGGCGAGGACGAATTTTGAGTAGGCTAGGATTGAGCTCGCTTTTTACCCCTGATCGGGCCCAATCCTGGAGTTGCTGACGATGCCCCTGCGCATTTTGGTTCTCGATGACCATCCGCTCATGACGCAAGCGGTGGGCATGCTGCTGCAGGATCATTACGCAGACGCTCAGATCGTAGTCTGTACCTGTTTGGGTGATGCTGTTTCCGTGCTTACGCAAGGGCCGACTGACCTGGCCATTGTTGATCTGGATTTGCCTGATGCTTCGCCTGATCGCGTGCTGTCGATGATTCAGCAACATATCGGCGACGGTGTTTTTGTGATTTTTTCGGGTCAACCGCCCCAGGATGCCCGCGCATTGGCGCTCGAGGCCGGAGCTGCAGCATTCATCCCCAAGATCGCCCAGCGTGAAGACATCCTGGATATCCTTGACCGGTGCCTGACTCAGTCAGGTCGCGTCCTGTCAGAAATTGCGAAACGGTCGGGCGCACACGAATTACCGAGCTTGAGTACCCGTCAGCAGCAGGTGCTCGAGCTTTTGGCACGAGGCCATTCCAACCGAGAGGTGGCCCAAGCCCTGCACATCTCCGAGAACACCATCAAAGTGCATCTGCGGTCACTGTTTTCCGCGATTCAGGTGAACACCCGGGCTCAAGCCGTGGCCCGAGCCCTGGAACTTGGTTTGGTTAATGCACCACGCGCTCAAAACTGAGCTCACCGTCCCGAACATCCACAGGCACAACATCGTTCGGGCCAAAGCGTCCCTCGAGCACCAGCTTTGCCAGCGGGTTTTCGATTTGCTGTTGAATGGCCCGCTTCAACGGCCTGGCCCCGTAAACCGGATCAAAACCCGCCTTGGCCAAATGCGCCAACGCTTCTTCGCTTACCGATAGCACCAGGTCACGCGCCGCCAGACGAGCTTCAAGCTGTCGCAGCTGGATACGGGCAATTGCCGTGATGTCAGAGGCATCCAACCCGTGGAACACCACTGCCTCATCAATACGATTGATGAACTCAGGCCGAAAAACCTTGCGCACTTCAATCATCACGGCTTCGCGAATCAAGTCCTTGTCATCGGTGGCCGGGTCTGAGGAAAGCCGCTGTATCTCGCTGCTGCCAATATTGCTGGTCATGATCACAACCGTGTTCTTGAAGTCCACCGTGCGACCCTGGCCGTCGGTCAGGCGCCCATCATCCAGCACCTGAAGCAGGACGTTGAACACATCCGGATGAGCCTTCTCGATCTCATCAAGCAGGATCACGCAATAGGGCTTGCGCCGCACCTGTTCGGTCAGGTAGCCGCCCTCGTCATAACCGACATAGCCAGGGGGTGCTCCGATCAGCCGGGCGACCGAATGCTTTTCCATGTACTCGCTCATGTCGATACGAATCAGATGATCGGGCGCGTCAAACAAGAATTCCGCAAGCGCCTTGCACAACTCGGTTTTACCCACACCAGTGGGGCCCAGAAAAAGAAAGGAGCCGTAAGGCCGATCCGGGTCTGAAAGCCCAGCCCGCGAACGGCGGATGGCGTCGCTGACAGCTTGTACAGCTTCGCTTTGACCCACCACTCGCTGATGCAGCGCAGCCTCCATCTTGAGCAGCTTGTCGCGCTCGCCATGCATCATGCGCGAGACCGGAATGCCAGTGGCCCGCGACACAACTTCGGCGATCTCTTCGGCACCCACCTGAGTGCGTAGCAACCGCGGCGTTGCCGAGCCGCTGGCCGAGCGCGCCACCTCGGAGGCTGTAGCTGACTTCAGTCTGCCTTCGAGCTCAGGCAACTTGCCGTATTGAATCTCGGCGAGCTTATCGAATTGGCCCTTGCGTTGCAGATCCGCGACCTGCGCCTTGAGTTTATCGATCTCGGCCTTGATCTGCGCGCTGCCTTGCACAGCGGCCTTTTCAGCCCGCAAGATCTCTTCCAGATCGGCGACTTCCTTGCCCAGCTTCTCAATTTCAGCATCAATCAAATCGAGGCGTTTGCGCGAAGCATCGTCGGTTTCCTTGCGCACCGCCTCACGCTCAATCTTGAGCTGAATCACCCGGCGATCGAGCTTATCAATCACCTCGGGCTTGGAATCAATTTCCATCTTGATGCGCGCCGCCGCCTCATCAATCAGGTCAATCGCTTTATCAGGCAAAAACCGATCGGTGATGTAGCGATTGGAGAGCTCGGCCGCCGCAATGATGGCCGGATCGGTGATGTCCACGCCGTGGTGGAGCTCGTAGCGCTCCTGCAAACCACGGAGGATGGCGATGGTAGCCTCCACAGTGGGTTCGCCTACCAAAACCTTCTGGAAGCGGCGCTCCAGTGCGGCGTCTTTTTCAATGAACTTGCGGTACTCATCCAGCGTGGTCGCGCCAATGCAGTGCAGCTCGCCCCTGGCCAGCGCCGGCTTGAGCATGTTGCCCGCATCGAGCGCGCCCTCGGCCTTGCCCGCCCCCACCATCGTGTGAATTTCATCGATGAAGACGATGGTTTGCCCCTCATCTTTCGACAGATCGCTGAGCACGGCTTTCAGGCGCTCCTCGAATTCCCCACGGAACTTCGCACCCGCCAGAAGTGCTGCCAGGTCCAGCACCAGCACCCGCTTGCCCTTCAGGCTCTCGGGCACTTCATCATTGATGATGCGCTGGGCCAGGCCCTCCACGATTGCGGTTTTACCGACGCCAGGTTCGCCGATGAGCACAGGATTGTTTTTCGTACGACGTTGCAAAATTTGGATGGCACGGCGAATCTCATCATCACGGCCAATCACAGGATCGAGCTTGCCCATCCTGGCACGTTCAGTAAGATCAATCGTGTATTTCTTCAGGGCTTCGCGCTGGCCTTCAGCCGAAGCATCATTGACCCCCTGCCCGCCACGCACGGCATCAATCGCCTGCTCAAGTGCGGCCGGCGTCAGCCCGGCTGCCCGCATCAATTCGCCTGCAGGTCCCTTGTCGCGGCTGGCAGCCAGCAGAAATAATTCGCTGGCCACATATTGATCGCCACGCTTCTGGGCTTCACGTTCGGTCAGGTTCAGCAAGCCCGCCAGCTCCCGACCCACCTGAATTTCACCATTGGTGCCCTGCACCTGCGGCAAACGTTTGATCGCCGCCTCGAGCTGCGCACGAAGCATCGCCGCCTTGGCCCCAGCGCGCTCGATGATAGCCGCCGATGGCGTGCTTGGGGCGCTGAGCGCAGCGAGCACATGGATCGGATCAATATATTGATGATCATTAGCCAGGGCCAAGCTTTGGGCATCGCCCAGGGCTGCCTGAAACTGAGTGGTGAATTTATCGGGTCGCATAGTGTGTTTACCTCTTGCACCGACATATTGGGCGGCAGGCAGCGCTTTTCAAGCGCCGCGGATCCACAAAGCTTTTGGGGCTAAGGCGCTGGGGGTTGGGCCCAACGCGCAGCAGCCGCCTCATCCGTCTCACGAGCCTCAACCCAGCGCGTACCTTCCAGAGTACTTTCCTTTTTCCAGAAGGGGGCCTCGGTTTTCAGAAAGTCCATCAAATATTCACAGGCTTCAAAGGCCTGCTTGCGATGGGCTGAGCTCACGATCACCAGCACAATCTGGTCCAACGGGGCCAAGCGCCCGACGCGATGGACAATCAGGCAATCGAGCACATCCCAACGCTGATGGGCCTGATCAATCATGGCTTGCAGGCTCGATTCGGTCATGCCGGGGTAGTGCTCAAGCTCCATTGCGCTCACTGCATCACCTTCATTGATATCGCGCACTGTGCCGACGAACATGGCCACGGCGCCCACTTGCGGACGCCCGGCGCGCAGGGCCTTCAGCTCAGCGCTGACATCAAAGTCTTCGGTTTGAACCCGTACCGGCATCGCCTAGCCGCCTGTCACCGGAGGGAAAAAAGCGACCTCACCACTTTGAGGCAAGACAGCGTCGGCTTTCACCATCTGATGATGAATTGCTGCGCGCAGCGCAATCCCTTCGGCAAACGCTTCTTGCCAGGCGCCGCCGCGCTGTTGCAACCACGCTCGCAACTCGGCCACGGTGTTTACACCCGGCGGACGCTCGATCTCTTCGGTATCACAACCGATCTGCTCGCGCACACTCGCAAAAAAACGCAAGGTCAACATCACGCCCCCAAACGCTCAAAAGGCAAATAATGCACCGTATCCCCAGGCGAGATCGCCTGACCAGCGGGGTTATCCACTATCCCGTCGCCCCACACCGTGGAGGTCAACACGCCCGAGCTCTGATTGGCAAACAGCGCGAGCGAGCCATCGGGCTGTAGCCGCACGCGCAAAAACTCACGCCGCTTGTCTGGGTTGGACCAGGCAAATCCGGCGCGCACTGGCAAACGAGGCGGCTGCAAAGCCTGCGGCGCGGTGACCCCTTGCATGCGCAAAAGGAAGGGGCGCACTAGCATCAGAAAAGTGATAAAAGCAGACACAGGATTGCCGGGCAACCCGACAAACTGGGCACGCCCCACTTGACCAAACGCAATCGGCTTACCCGGCTTGATCGCCACCTGCCACACGTCCAAGGAGCCCTCGGCCTGAACTGCAGGCTTCACGTGATCTTCTTCGCCGACAGACACGCCGCCGCAGGTCAAAATCACATCGCAAGAGGCTGCAGCAGCGCGCAGCGCGGCACGGGTCGCATCCAGATTATCTTTGACGATGCCGAGATCGCTGACCTCACAACCCAGCGCCTGCAACAGGTTGACCAGTACGAAGCGATTGCTGTTGTAAATCGATCCGGCCGGCAGTGGCTCCCCCGGCATCACCAACTCATTACCAGTAAAGAAACAAGCCACCCGCAAGCGGGGCCGCACCGCGATTTGAGCTAGGCCAACCGAGGCGGCCAGACCCAAGGCCTGGGGTGTCAATATTGTTCCGGCCGACACGACGACTTGATCGCGCGTGACGTCTTCCCCGCGCCTTCGAATCCACTGCCCGGGCTGCGGCGCTTGGGCAAAACTCACCATCGACCCATCCGCACCATGGATTTGCACAGCCTCCTGCATCACTACCGCATCGGCCCCTTGCGGGACAAAGGCACCGGTAAAAATACGCGCTACTGTGCCCGGCTCCAATGGCTGACCGATCGCACCAGCGGGAATCCTTTGTGACACCCGCATGGGCTGGCCTGCCGCTTGCTCAAGATCTGAGCTGCGCACTGCATAGCCGTCCATTTGGGTGTTGTCTTGCGGGGGAACATCAATTTCGGAGCGCAAGTCCTCGGCCAACACCCGCCCCAGCGCTTGCATGGTGGGCACTCGTTCGACGGGCTGTGTTGCCGACAGTGACTCGCAAGCGAGCCGCGCGCGCTCAATCACAAGCTCCAGCGCTTGCTCGAAACTCTTCACGCACAACGCCGTTCTATCAGCTCACGCAGCATGGGCACCGAGGCAGGCATCCACACATAACGCTTACCCAAGGCCTCAATGCCTTCGAATGCCGGCGGGCGCGGTGGCTCTATCCCCAGGGCCTCACGGATCGTACTGGCAAACTTCACCGGCAAAGCGGTTTCGAGCACGATCATGGGCACACCGGGCTCGCGGTATTGCTGCGCTACATACACCCCATCGGCCGTATGCGGATCAATCACAGCACCATACTTTTCATGAGCCGCCCGAATTGTCGCCAACCGATTGGCGTGCGTACTGGTGCCTGAAACCAAGCCAAATTCCGGCATCCGAGCCCACAAGGGATCACTGCTCAAATCAAACTCGCCGGTTTGCTCAACTTGCTGCCACAAGGCCTTTACCCGGTCACCGTCGCGCTGCATCAAGTCAAACACAAACCGCTCGAAATTGCTGGCCTTGGAAATGTCCATCGACGGGCTGGAGGTTTCGAAAGTTTGCGAAGACTTTCTTACACGATAACGCCCAGTGCGGAAAAATTCATCCAGCACATTGTTTTCATTGGTCGCTACCACGAGCCGCGCAATAGGCAAACCCATCATCCGCGCAATATGCCCCGCCAGCACATTACCGAAGTTGCCGGAGGGCACAGCAAACGAAACCCGCTGCTCGTTGTCGGACGTGGCAGCAAAATAGCCCTTGAAGTAATACACCACCTGAGCCACAACACGCGCCCAGTTGATGGAGTTCACCGTGCCGATTTTCCAGCGGGCCTTGAACTGCAGATCATTGGAGATGGCCTTCACCATATCCTGGCAATCATCGAAAACGCCCTGCACCGCGACATTCACAATATTGGGATCTTTCAAACTGAACATCTGGGCCTGCTGAAATGGGCTCATCCGGCCAGACGGCGAGAGCATTACCACACGCACACCACGCTTGCCGCGCATGGCATATTCAGCTGCGCTGCCGGTATCCCCAGAGGTGGCCCCAAGAATATTCAACGCCTCATTACGCTGTGCAAGCGCATATTCAAACAATTGCCCAAGCATTTGCATCGCCACATCCTTGAAGGCGAGCGTGGGGCCATTGGAAAGCGCCAACAAGGACAGTCCCTCTTCCAGGGGTCGCAGCGGCGTAATGTCTGGTGACCCAAAGGTCTCTTCGGTATAGGCAGCGAACACCAGACGACGCAGATCTTGCGCAGGGATATCCGTGGCGTAGAGGCTCAATATCTCGAAGGCAAGCGCCGGGTAGCTCAAACTGCGCCACTGGGCCAAGGTGCCGGGCTCCACTTGGGGATAAGCCTGCGGCACCACCAAACCTCCATCAGGCGCCAGGCCACCCAGCAGGATTTCACTAAATGCGCTGGGTGCCATGCCACCGCGCGTAGATAAATAGCGCATCAGCTCAGGTCTTCCAATCGAATCATCACCAGCGGCGCCAGCACAGTGGTCAAAGCCTGGATTGACGCCATCGCACGCTTCACATGGCCTTCTACACAACGGTGGGTGAGCAAGATGATGTCGGTTTGTGCTTCGCCCTCCGCCGGTTCGGGCTGCAGCACCGCATCGATGGAGATCTCCTGATCCGCAAGAATCCGGGTGATATCGGCCAACACGCCCGGCTCGTCGGCCACCTGAATACGCAGGTAGTAAGCGCTTTCGATGCTTTCAATCGGCAACACCGGCAACACCCGCACCTGATCGGCCTGAAAAGCCAGGGCAGGCACGCGCTGCTCCATCGGGCCATCCAACGCACGCGCGAGATCCACCAGGTCGGCAATCACCGCGCTTGCCGTCGGTTCGGCACCCGCGCCCTTGCCGTAGTACATGGTGTGGCCCACCGCATCGCCCTTCACCCAGACAGCATTCATCGCGCCTTCAACGCTTGCGATCAAGCGCGCGGCAGGAATCAGGGTCGGATGCACCCGCAGCTCCAACCCTTCCTTGCCCTCGCCCATGCTGCGCCGCTGAGTCATGCCCAAAAGCTTGATGCGGTAACCGAGACGCTCGGCGTACCTAATATCCTTGCTTTCCAGCTTGGTGATGCCCTCGATATGAGCGCCTTCAAACTGCAATGGCGTGCCAAATGCCAGGGCCGAAAGAATCGCAATCTTGTGCCCCGCATCAACGCCTTCAATATCAAAGGTCGGATCGGCCTCGGCATAGCCCAGAGCTTGTGCCTGCTTGAGCACCTCAGCAAATGGCAGGCCCTTGTCGCGCATCTCGGACAAGATGAAATTGGTCGTGCCATTGATGATGCCAGCCACCCACTCGATCCGGTTAGCCGCCATGGCCTCCCGCATCGCCTTGATGATGGGTATTCCTCCAGCCACTGCGGCTTCAAAAGCCACAGTGACGCCAGCTTCGCGAGCTTTGGCGAAGATCTCGTTGCCATGCAGGGCAAGCAAAGCCTTGTTGGCGGTGACCACATGCTTGCCTTGAGCAATCGCGGCCAGAACCAATGTTTTGGCGATGCCATAGCCGCCAATCAGCTCGATGATCACATCAATCTCGGGGTCGGCCACCAGAGCAAAGGCGTCATCAAGCACGCGGGCCCGCCCGGCCGTAATTTGCCTGGCACGTTCGGTGTTGATATCAGCCACAGCCTCGATGCGCACTGCGCGTCCGGCGCGCCGCATGATTTCTTCCCGGTTGCGCGCCAGCACATCAAACGTGCCCGCGCCTACCGTGCCGATACCGGCAAGCCCTACCCTTAATTCTTTTGTCATGACGATTTTCTACACACGTTTTCGATAAGCACTCAGGAACTTCTCCAACCGACCAAAGGCCTCGGTGAGGTCATCCGCATTGGGCAAAAACACAATCCGCAAATGATCGGGCGTGGGCCAGTTAAAGCCCGAACCCTGCACCACCAAGACCTGCTGCTCCTGCAACAATTCAAGGATGAACTGCTGATCATCCACGATCGGATACATCACAGGATCAAGCTTCGGAAAGAGATAGAGCGCGGCCTTGGGCTTCACGCAACTCACCCCGGGGATCGCGGTAATCAAGGCATGGGCCAGATCGCGTTGACGGGTCAGCCGGCCTTTGGGCCCGACAAGATCATTGATACTTTGATAGCCCCCAAGAGCAGTCTGGATCGCATACTGCCCCGGCACATTGGCGCATAGGCGCATCGAGGCGAGAATTCCCAGGCCTTCGATATAGTCCGAGGCATGACGTTTTTCACCCGAGAGCACCATCCAGCCGGAGCGATACCCGCAAGCGCGGTAGTTTTTTGAGAGCCCGTTCATGGTGACGAACAACACATCATCGGCAAGCGAGGCTATCGATGTATGTTCAGCGCCGTCATAGAGCATCTTGTCGTAGATCTCGTCGGCAAACACGATCAGCTGATGCTGGCGTGCGATCTCCACCAGCTCGCGCAAAAACTCCGGCGGATAAAGTGCCCCGGTCGGGTTGTTTGGATTGATCACCACCATGGCCCGAGTGCTGGGGGTGATCTTGCGGCGCATATCGTCCAGATCAGGCAACCAATCGGCACCCTCATCGCAAATGTAATGCCGGGGAGTGCCGCCCGCCAGGCTTACCGCTGCGGTCCACAAAGGGTAATCGGGTGCAGGCACCAACACCTCATCGCCGCTATTGAGCAGGCCTTGCATCGCCATCACAATCAGCTCGCTCACCCCGTTGCCGATGAAGATGTCATCCATCTGCACTCCGGCAATCCCCTTGAGCTGGGTGTAGTGCATGATCGCCTTGCGGGCTGCAAAAAGACCCCGCGAATCAGAGTAGCCCGACGCATTGCCCAGATTCACAATCACATCCTGGCGCACCTCATCTGGGGCTTCGAAGCCGAAGGGCGCCAGATTGCCAATATTGAGCTTGATGATGCGATGCCCGTCTTCCTCCATTTGCTTGGCGGCCGCCATTACCGGGCCACGAATGTCGTAACAGACATTGGCCAACTTGTCAGACTTGCGCAGGCTACGCATGCCGGCAGCAGCCGTGCCCTTGCCAGCTCTCAGCAAGCCCTCGGAGGTAGGGGAGTTCATTTTGCGGGAATCCTTCGGAAAATCAGCTCGTTATCGTAACATTTAGGCTTGTTTTTCCTGTCCTGCATCCCCCTTGCTGGTCCTAATGAAACTGCACGCCGAAACCACTGCCAGCCTCAACACCGTCACCGCATATGGCGCGGGCTATATTGAAATCAACGCCCAGCGCTTCGATCACTCGCTGGTGGTCATGCCCGAATTGGTGCTCAAGCGCTGGCGGCCAACCAGCTTTGAGACGCTTACTGCGGAAGATTTCACCGAGTTGCTCGAATTCAAGCCGGCCTTGATTGTGCTCGGCACCGGTGAGCGGCAGCGCTTTGTGCATCCACGGCTGCTGCAAGGGCTGCATGCCCAAAGAATTGGCATTGAAATGATGGATACCCAGGCCGCGTGCCGCACCTACAACATTCTCATGTCGGAAGGCCGGCAGGTCTTGGCTGCAATTTTGGTGTGATATCGTTTAGCGCATGAGTGTTCAAGTTGGCAAGAAAGTGGCGGATTTCACCGCCGTATCCACCGGTGGCGAGTTCAAGCTCTCGGCCTTTTCAGGCAAAACCCTGGTGCTATATTTCTACCCCAAAGACAACACCTCGGGCTGCACCACGCAGGCTGGTGACTTCCGTGATCACATCAAGGCGTTTGCCAAAGCGGGCGCCACGGTGGTGGGCGTCAGCCGCGACGGTTTGCGCACCCATCAGGGATTCAAGACAAAACTTGAATTGCCCTTCGAGCTGATCGCGGACCCCGAAGAGGCGCTATGCCTTGAATTCGGGGTGATGAAAGACAAAAAAATGTATGGCAAACCCGTGCGGGGGATCGAACGTTCGACGTTCATTCTGGATAGCGCGGGCAAGCTGGTGCATGAGTGGCGCGGTGTGAAGGTACCCGGCCATGTGGAAGAAGTCCTGCAATTTGTTCAACAGCTTTAATTTATGCCACTGCCCAAAGCACCCACAAAACCAGCCTCCATCCTCGATCTTTCTGACCTGCCTCGCGCCAAAACCACGGCCCCGGCGCTTTTACTGACCGCCCGACCGGGCAAGTCGCCCCCCCCGACCCATCCCTCAGCATTGCCCGCATCCCTGCGCACTTCAGGCGAAAGTACGCCCAAAGTCGTGGCTCTGACGCCCAACGGTGCGGCACCGAGTGCCAAGACACCAGTGGCGCGCAGCAAAGACTCCCCGGCGCCCGGGTCAAGCGAACCAGCCGGCGCAAAACGGGCGCTGCCGCCACCCAAAGCCAAGGAGTCCCGGCCGCGCACGCGCAGCTCCGGCCCGACCAAGCTTTTTGTGATCGACACCAATGTGTTGATGCATGATCCCAGCGCGCTATTCCGGTTTGATGAGCATGACGTGTTCCTGCCCATGATGACGCTGGAGGAGCTTGATAACCACAAGAAGGGGATGTCCGAGGTTTCGCGCAATGCGCGCTCGGTAAGCCGCACCCTGGATGAGCTGATGGCCAAGGCTCAAAGTGGCATTGAAGCCGGACTCCCCCTCGATTCGCTGGGCAACACCGATGCCTCAGGCCGTCTGTTGTTTCAGACCCGGGTGATGGATAACCTCTTGCCGGCCAGCCTGCCGGTTGGCAAAGCCGACAATCAAATCCTGAGCGTAGTGCGCGCGCTCCAGGAGCAGCAAGCGGGGCGGGAGATCGTGCTGGTGTCCAAGGACATCAATATGCGGATCAAGGCCCGCACCCTTGGGCTCGCGGCAGAGGATTACTTCAATGATCAGGTGCTGGAAGACAGCGACCTGCTTTACTCGGGCCTGCTGCAGCTGCCAGTTGATTTCTGGGATAAGCACGGCAAAGGCATCGAATCCTGGCAACAAGGTGGCCACACGTTTTATCGCGTGACCGGTCCCCTGGTCAGCGGATTCATGCTGAACCAGTTTGTGTTCTTCGAAGGGCAAATGCCCCTGGCAGCTCAGGTCAAGGAAATCAATGGCCGCAGCGCAGTGCTGCAAACGCTCAAGGATTTCACGCATCACAAAAATGCAGTGTGGGGCATCACCACCCGCAATCGTGAACAAAACTTTGCGATGAATCTGCTGATGAATCCAGAAGTCGATTTTGTGACCCTGCTTGGCCAAGCGGGCACCGGCAAAACCTTGCTCGCGCTCGCCGCTGGTTTGGCCCAAACCATTGACGCGCGGCGCTTCACCGAAATCATCATGACCCGAGCCACTGTGCCGGTGGGCGATGAGATTGGCTTTTTGCCCGGCACCGAAGAAGAAAAGATGCAACCCTGGATGGGCGCGCTTGAGGATAATCTCGAGGTGCTTCAGCAAGGGGATCCGGCTGCTGGCGAATGGGGCAAGCAGGCCACTCAGGACATGATCCGCTCAAGGATCAGGATTAAATCCATGAGCTTCATGCGCGGGCGCACCTTCATCAACAAGTTTCTCATCATTGATGAAGCGCAAAATCTCACGCCCAAGCAAATGAAGACCCTGATCACCCGCGCCGGGCCGGGCACCAAAGTGGTCTGCCTGGGCAATATCGCGCAGATCGATACGCCCTACCTCACCGAAGGCTCATCGGGCCTGACCTATGTGGTGGACCGCTTCAAGGGCTGGGTGCATGCTGGTCATATCACCTTGCAGCGTGGGGAGCGCTCCAGGCTTGCAGATTTCGCAGCGGAAGCGCTTTAACAGGGCATGCCCATCACAGCAGCTGCGGTGGGCACTTCGCTTCTAGTGCTTAATAACTGGTAGCTGGCGTGAAGTTCTCAAACTTGGTGTAGGCTCCAACGAAGGTCACCCGCACCGTACCAATTGGGCCGTTACGCTGTTTGCCGATAATGATTTCGGCCGTGCCCTTATCTTGCGAGTCCGGGTTGTACACCTCGTCGCGATAGATAAAGAGAATCACATCGGCGTCCTGTTCTATCGCTCCTGATTCGCGTAAATCACTCATCACTGGCCGCTTGTTGGGGCGCTGCTCCAGCGATCGATTGAGCTGCGAAAGCGCGATCACCGGGCACTTGAGTTCCTTGGCGAGGGCCTTGAGTGAGCGCGATATTTCACTGATTTCAGTTGCGCGGTTTTCACCCGAGGACGGGGAAGACATGAGCTGTAAATAATCGATCACGATCAGGCCAAGCTGACCGCATTGACGCGACAAGCGACGTGCACGCGCCCTGAGCTCCAGCGCATTCAAGGCAGGCGTTTCATCGATGAAGAGTTGCGCTTCCTGCATCTTCTGAATTGCGTTGGTCAGGCGCGGCCAATCCTCATCATTCAGGCGCCCGGTGCGCAAGCGCTGCTGATCCAGCCGCCCTACCGAACAGACCATACGCAAGGCCAGCTGCACCGCACCCATCTCCATACTGAATACGGCCACCGGCAAGCCCTGCTCGACCGCGACAGCCTCGGCGATATTCATACACAGACTGGTCTTGCCCATCGAGGGGCGGCCTGCAACGATCACCAGATCGCCAGACTGCAGCCCTGAGGTCATCCGGTCGAGATCGGCAAAGCCTGTGGGCACGCCAGTGACATCGTTGGGATTGGCCTGGTTAAAGAGCTCATCCACCCGATCGACAACCTGCCCAAGCAGATCCTGCAGATTCTGAAACCCGGTGGTTCCGCGTGAGCCATCCTCGGAAATCTGGAACACCTTGGATTCAGCTTCATCGAGCAGTTGCCGGGTATCTTTTCCCTGGGGATTCAGCGCAGTGGTGGCAATCTCATCGGCTGTGCTGATCAATTGGCGCAGCACTGCACGATCACGCACGATCTCGGCATAGCGGCGGATGTTTGCAGCGGAGGGAGTCTCCTGAGCCAACGCACTTAGATAGGTCAACCCGCCGGCTTCATCCGCTTTGCCAATGGATTGCAGTGATTCATAGACAGTGACGATATCGGCGGGCTGGCTGCGCTCGATCAGCAGCGAAATGCGTTGCCAGATCAATCGATGGTCGAGGCGGTAAAAATCCGCCTCGCGCAGAATATCGGCTACCCGGTCAAAAGCCTCGTTATCCAGCAGCAACCCACCCAGCACCGATTGCTCGGCTTCGATGGAATGGGGCGGCATGCGAAGCTGCGCAATCTGGGGGTCGACCGGACGGCTTCGCTGCTGCGAAAACCCGGATGGATGCTCAGTTTGTGCCATGCCTACCCCCCTAAAACAAAAGCCCCGAAGCGCGAAGCACCCCAGGGCTCTTTGACCCGACGCATCTGGCCAGCTTCAATCGAAGGCAGCCTGAATACGCCGCGTGCAGTCTACACCTTAAGCAGCTTCACCTTAAGCAGCTTCACCAATAACGCGCACTGTCACGGTGGTGACCACATCGGTATGCGGAGCAACTTCGATGGCATGCTCGCCCACGGTCTTGAGCGGGCCCGCTGGCAAACGCACCATGGCCTTGACGATCGCGTGACCCTTGCGAGCCAATGCATCAGCGATATCAAAGGTAGTGACCGAACCAAACAGGCGGCCATCCACGCCAGCCTTCTGGCTGATATCGATTACCGAGCCGTTGAGCTTTTCGCCCAGGGCCTGCGCAGTGGCCAGCTTTTCGGCTTGCACTTTTTCAAGCTCAATACGGCGCGCCTTGAACTCTTCAATCGCGTTGGCTGTTGCACGACGTGCTTTGCCTTCAGGGATCAGGAAGTTGCGGGCATAGCCATCCTTGACCTTGACCACATCACCCAGCCCGCCGAGGTTGACTACTTTCTCTAGCAAAATGATTTGCATGTTGGACTCCGTGCTTAGTGGTTATCGGTGAATGGCATCAAAGCCAAAAACCGGGCGCGCTTGATTGCGGTGGTGAGCTGACGCTGATACTTGGCACTGGTGCCAGTCAGGCGAGCAGGAATGATCTTGCCGGTTTCAGTGATGAAATCCTTCAGGGTGTCGACATCTTTGTAATCGATGTATTCAACCTTATCGGCGGTGAAGCGGCAGAATTTTTTCCGCTTGAACAAAGCACTTTGCGCCGGACGACGGGGCTTTTTGTCTTTGTTAAAGGAGCGAGTGAAAGCCATAAGAACCTCGAATAAATAGGGGTGTTAAGCGTTGGAGCCTGACGATTCAGCACTGGCGGGTTCGAAACTTTGGGCATGCAACACAAGGCTGCGACTGCCTAAACGTTGGGGAGCCAAAAAACCTCGCACCCGGATCCTGGAGCCTGCTGCCTGTCGGCCAGCCGCATGGGCCAGTGGCCCAACAACCTTGATCCGGATATGAAGCTGCACCTGGCGCTGATGTCCTGCCTCCTGCACCGTGCCCGCATATTCCAGCAATCCATCGATCACTGGTACGGCGGCGGGGGTAAAACGCAGCGTTTCGCGCGGAGCCCACAAACCCGTTAGTTCAACCTGATTGGTCACGCTCTCCTGAACTTCAAGCCGCAGCGGGGGCAGGTGCTGGCGTATCCGAGGCGGCCTTACGGGCCTCTTCGCGCTGAATCTGCTTCCACATTGGGGAGGCTGCCGTTTCTGCTTTATGCATCACCACGGTGAGGTGGCGCAAAATGGCATCATTAAACCGGAAGCCGTTTTCCAGCTCTTCCAGGGTTGCTTTCGGGCACTCGATATTCATCAGAATGTAGTGAGCCTTGGCCACTTTCTGAATCGGATGCATCAACTGGCGACGACCCCAGTCTTCAACCCGATGGATTTTGCCGCGCTGGTCGGCAGGAGTGGCTTCGGTGCCTTCGATCGCAGCTTTATAACGCTCGATCATGGCGGGCACCTGCTCGCTTTGGTCCGGATGCACGATCAGGACGATTTCATAGTGACGCATGGTTTCTCCTTAGAATGGCATTGCTTCGCTAAAGCCGCAGACGAATCTGCAGTGGCGACAAACAACGTCCCTTAGGGACTCGCCAGCCAACATGGCTGGGCAAGGGTGGGTAAAAGCGTCAAACTTCGCCCACCAAGGGAACCCGCGATAATAGCCGGTTAGGGGCTTATTGGCAAACCCGGTCAGGCTTGTCTGCAGCGCAGGGGGCCTCCTGCTACACTCAAAAGTCATCCAGTTTGACGAGAACCCATGAAGTTTTGCTCGGTCTGCGCACATGCTGTTGTCCAGAAGATTCCGCCCGGCGACAACCGGCTGCGCTTTTGCTGCGAAGCTTGTGGCACGGTGCACTATGAAAACCCAAAGATGGTGCTGGGGACGGTGACTACCTTCGGGGGCAAGATCCTGCTGTGCAAACGGGCGATCGAGCCGCGCTACGGATTTTGGACGCTGCCTGCAGGATTCATGGAAAACGGAGAAACCACCGCCCAGGGTGCAGCTCGCGAAACCCTGGAAGAGGCTGGGGTAGAGGCCGCGATCGAGAAACTCTATGCGGTGATTGATGTGCCCCATGTGCATCAGACTCACCTCTTTTACCTGGCAAGCGCGAGCAGCGATGCGCTTGATCCGGGCGAAGAAAGCCTGGATGCGATTTGGGTCAGCCCCGAAGAGGTGCCTTGGGAGCAGCTCGCTTTTCCAACCGTGGCGAAAACCTTGCGCTGGTTTATCGAGGATCTCCCGGCCGGGATGATGCCGCTGCATACCGACGCGATTCGCTACACCCCTAAAAAGTGATTCCCTGGGTCGACCCCGGGCAGGCTTTGCCCGCTCCGGATACCGCCCTGATCGAGCCCAATGGGCTGCTGGCCGCGGGGCGGGATTTAAGTGCGCAGCGCCTGGTTGAAGCTTATGCCCAGGGCATTTTCCCGTGGTTCTCCGAAGGCCAGCCAGTGCTCTGGTGGAGCCCCAACCCGCGGATGGTGTTGCACCTCAACGAGCTTCGGGTCACCCATAGCCTGGCCAAGAAGATGCGCTCCCTGGGGCGCTCCGGACAATGGGAGGTGCGGATGAATACCGCGTTTGTTGAGGTGATGAGTCAATGCGCCCTGCCCCGCCCCGACCAAGACGGCACGTGGATCAGCGAGGTGATTATTGAAGCCTATACCGCGCTGCACCGGGCCGGCCTCGCCCACTCGGTGGAAGTGTGGGAAGGCAGCGAACTCATCGGTGGCTTGTATGGCGTGGCGCTTGGGAAAATGTTTTACGGCGAATCGATGTTTACCCGTCGCGCGGATGCCTCAAAAGTCGCGCTGGTGGTGTGGGCCCGCAAGTTGCAGGAATTGGGCTTCGAAATCATCGATTGCCAGCAAAACACCGGGCATCTTGCTTCATTCGGCGCCCGGGAAATTGAGCGCGCTACTTTCCTGCGTGACCTCCACCGATTGAGCCAACTGCCTGGGCCAGACTGGTCGTCGGTCAGGCTCGCGCTTGATTCCAGTGCACCTGTTCAACACTCGCAGGCAAAGTGCTAGACTGCAAAGTGTAGTCAGGCCGTGACGCATTGAGGGTGATTCCACCCGCGGCCTTCACCCGATCCTGATGACAAAACTCAACGAACTCCCCTTCGCCGCGTTGCAGTTTTATGCGACGGCACCTTACCCCTGCAGCTATCTGCCGGGTAAGCAGGCTCGCTCGCAAGTGGCCACCCCAAATCATCTGATCAATGCCGATGTTTATAGCGAGCTGATCAAATCAGGTTTTCGTCGCAGCGGAGTATTCACCTACCGACCCCATTGCGATGGCTGCCGCGCTTGCATCGCACTGCGCGTTCCAGTGCAGCAGTATCAACCTACCCGCAGCCATAAGCGGGCCTTTGCCAAGCATCGCAATCTTCGCGCTTTGGTGGCGCGACTTGGATTTTCACCAGAGCACTATGAGCTGTATTTGCAGTATCAAAAGGTGCGTCATGCGGGCGGTGGCATGGATCAGGATAGCCGCGATCAATACGCGCAGTTTTTGCTGCAAAGCCGAATCAATACCCGCTTGGTGGAGTTTCGCGAACCCGATGGCGCGCTTCGCATCGTTTCAATCATCGACATGCTGGATGATGGGTTGAGCTCGGTCTACACCTTCTACGACCCCAGCGTCGAAGATGCGAGCTACGGCAACTACAACATTGTCTGGCAAATCGAACAGGCCAAGTCGCTCAACCTGCAGTACCTTTATCTCGGCTATTGGATTGAAGACAGCCCGAAGATGGACTATAAAGCGCGGTTTCAGCCCGCCGAGGTGTTGATTAACGGGCATTGGGTAGCGCATCGCCCCGGCATCAGCGCCGAACACGAATAGCGCCAGCTTGCCTCAGCCCTCAGGTAGCATGGCGGCCCAACTGCCACCATCGCGCTGCATAACCACCCCGTGATCTCGCCCTATTCTTTCGCCAAACCCTGGCTTTTTGCACTCGATCCCGAAGCGGCCCACGACCTGACCCTGCGCGCGCTCGATGCCCCCGGGGCCAAACTCGGGCTTAGGCTGGTGGCTGGCGCTTCAGTCAAAGCGCCAGTCAAGCTCATGGGCCTGACCTTTCCGAATGCGGTTGGTCTGGCAGCAGGGCTGGATAAAAACGGGGCGCATATCCCGGCATGGAATGCGATGGGCTTTGGCTTTGTCGAAGTCGGTACCGTGACGCCGCTCGGCCAACCCGGCAATCCCAAACCGCGTATGTTCAGGCTCGCCGAGCATCAGGCCTTGATCAACCGCATGGGATTTAACAACGCAGGCGCCGATGAGTTTGTGGCTAACGTGCGCAAAGCGCGGCGGGCAGGATTTACCGGCATCCTTGGCCTGAACATCGGCAAAAATGCCGCCACGCCAATTGAGCATGCGCTGGATGACTATCTGATTTGCCTGGAGAAGGTGTACCCCTGGGCGGATTACGTCACTGTCAACATCTCCTCGCCCAACACCAAAAATCTGCGTGCCCTGCAATCCGGAGATGCGCTGGATGCGATGCTGCAGGGACTGCAGACCAAACGATCGCAGCTTGCGGATCAGCACAAACGCCTGGTGCCCCTAGCCTTGAAAATTGCGCCGGACATGGATGACGAGCAAGTCGAGCTGGTTGCAGCTGCGATGAAGCGCTACCAGATTGATGCCGTTATCGCCACCAACACCACGATTGAGCGCAGCGCGGTGCAAGGCCATGCGCATGCCAATGAAGCGGGTGGTCTATCTGGCGCGCCTGTGCTTGAGGCTTCCAATCGTGTGATCGCAAGTCTGCGCAAGGCGCTGGGCAAACGCTATCCCATCATCGGCGTGGGCGGCATCATGAGCAGCCAGGATGCTGTTGCCAAGATTGAGGCCGGAGCCAATCTGGTGCAGCTCTACACAGGCCTGATTTATCGCGGCCCCAGTCTGGTTGGCGAATGCGCACGCGCGCTATCGCGTCTTACTCAGCCCTAAAGCCCAAGCGACTAAACGCTCCTTGGGCTCTTGCGCATCGGGATCAATTTCACTTGAAATCCTGAGCGCCTGGCGCAACGAACCCAGCTGCATCGGCGCAGCCACTCCGGTTTCACGCAGCCAGGCTTCGAAGCTGAGAAGCCAGGCCTGCCAGAGTTGGCGCTCGGCCACACACAGCCCTTCAACCGCGGGCACCTGCTCTTCATTTACTAAGCTACCCTCACCCGCCCGAAGGCGCACCAGGCTTTCATCAACCCGCTTGCGCCAAAGTTCGCCGTCCAGCTCGCCACGCGCACGCATGCTGTCAATCAGCGCATAAAGGCGGGCCTGCCAGGGCTCACCGAAGCGGGCCGGTGGCTGCATCAGCGGTCGCACCCGCTTGGGGGTCCTTCCAGCAGATAAGACTCCCAGCAATCAATGCACACTTCATCCGCGCTGGTGTGCGGCCCCCAAAGCTCGCCGGCTTCAAAACACACGGTGTAAAGCCACTGCACCTGCGGATCGCCTTGCGCATGCGCATCAGCAAACACGTGCCCGCCATGCACACCGACTATTTTCCCGGCTTTACCACGTGCGTATCTTGGCAAACGGGTGTGGGTTGTGGGGTGAGTAAGAATCGTGCGCACCGAATCACCTACCGCAAACCGGGCAGGCGTCTCAATGGCGCGCAAAGTGGGCGAGCCGCGCTTAAGCAAGGCATCCACTGCACTTCTCGGCAACGGTGTCAGGCTGGGCGCTCCCGCAAAGCTTGCCGCCGCAGGGCTTGGTGTGAGTGGAGGCCCGATAGTCGATACAGCGCCGCTCAGAGACGGCCAGTCGGCAGTCTCAAGCATTCCCCGAGCCAGCATCAGCCGCCTGATCCCCTCCAGCCAGATTTCGTAGTAACTCAACGCGAGATACTGGGCGGGATGAATGCTTTCGCGAGCGCTGCGCGACATATCAATGTTCCACTGGCCCAAGGCTCCCGCCGCCAGGGTCAGCCCAAGGGCTCGGCGCTCCCAGGGCGCATGAAACACTGGCTCGTTGGTCTCGGGCTGCACCGGCCCGAAGCCCATCTGCCCGCCCAGATCATGCGCGCCATTCATGCGTCCACCGATTCCGGAACAACTGCAAGCGCGGTCCCGATCATGGCATCACGGCTCACACAAGCCGCCAGCGCCGCCTCGTCCCAACCCTGAGTGCCCTGTGGCCGCTGGGGAATCACGAGATAACGAATTTCGGCCGTGGAATCCCACACCCGGATTTTGGTGGTCTGCGGCAGCTGCAGCCCAAATTGCTTGAGTACACCGCGAGGATCCATTACTGCCTGACTGCGATAGGCCGCAGATTTGTACCAGACCGGTGGCAGGCCCAGCACCGTCCAGGGATAGCATGAACACAAGGTGCATACCACCAAGTGGTGCAAGTCGGGCGTGTTTTCCACCACCACCAGATGCTCACCTTGCCGCCCGGAGATATCAAACACCTCCTGCACAGCCCGCGTCGCATCGTCACGCAACGCTTGCGCAAAGGCAGGATCCACCCAGGCGCGAGCTACAACCTTGGCCCCCAGATGCGGCCCCACTTCATGCTCATAGACTTCAATAAAGCGATCTACAGTTGCAGGATCGACATAGCCCTTGGCCACCAGCAAGGCCTCAATAGCCTGGACCCGTAAAGTCAGTTCATCAGGCTGGGAGGCATGCGAGTGCGGCAAAGCAGGTTCAAGGGGATTGGCAGTTGAGTTCATCACCCGCAGTGTAGAACAGCACCGCTTATCATTGAAGCCATGACATCTTCCGACATCGTGTTGTGCACCCTGAATGCCAGGTGGTCGCACACGAGCCTTGCACTGCGCTGGCTCAAGGCCAATTTAGGTTCGCTGGAGCCGCGCAGCAGCCTGCTTGAGTTGGTGATCGGCATACGCACCACCGTGGCGGTCGAGAAGATTCTTGCGCTAAGCCCACGGATCATTGGGTTCTCGGTCTATATCTGGAATGTTGAGCAAACTACCGCGATTGTGAGGCTGCTCAAGCTGCTTGCGCCGCAGATCAAGGTGGTAGTGGGTGGGCCCGAAGTGAGTTATGAGTCTGAAACCCAGCGCCTGTGCGCACTTGCCGATCATGTAGTGAGCGGGCCGGGTGAATTCGCCTTTCGGCGCCTGTGCGAGCAACTGCTGCTTGGCCCCCAGCCCCTGATGAAGCAGATTCCCGGCGACAGCAGCTCAGTAAATCATCTGGCACAGCTGGCTTCCCCCTATGCGCTCTACACCGACACCGATATTGCCCACCGCTTGACCTATTTCGAAGCTTCGCGCGGCTGCCCCTTCAAGTGTGAGTTTTGCCTGAGTTCCCTGGATAAAACCGCTTGGGGATTCGAGCTGGATCGGGTACTCGCCGAGCTTAAGTATTTATATGAGCGCGGGGCGCGGACCTTCAAGTTTATCGACCGCACCTTCAATCTCAAGATCGATACCAGCCGTGCGATATTGCAATTCTTTCTGGACCGCCAAAGCGCCACCGACCCGGTGTTTGCGCACTTCGAAGTGATCCCGGACCATCTGCCTGAAGCGCTGCGCGAATTGATCATCGAGTTTGTGCCTGGAGCCCTGCAATTCGAAATCGGCATTCAAACGCTCAACCCAGCGGTGCAAGCCCTGATCTCACGGCGCCAGGACAATGCCAAAGCTGAGGCCAATATTCGCTGGCTGGTGGAAAACACCCATGCTCACCTGCATCTCGATCTGATTGCCGGCCTCCCGGGCGAAGACATGGCGAGCTTCGGGCGCGGCTTTGATGCCTTGGTTGATTGGCTTGGACTTGCGCAGGGCCGCGATCATGACATTCAGCTCGGCATCCTGAAACGCCTGCGTGGCACACCGATTATTCGGCACACCGAAGCTTTTGCGATGACCTATAGCCCTGCGGTTCCCTACGAAGTCTTGCGAACCCGAGACTTGAGCTTTGAAGAACTGCAGGAACTCAACCGCATCGCTTCGTATTGGGACATGCTGCAGCGGCAATCCGGATTGATTGAAGCCGCCCTCCGAGCTCGTTCAGGCGTTAGCCCGTTTAATGCGCTGCGCTCGCTGAGCCGTTCCATTTACGAGACGACCGACTCCACCATGCGCATTGAACCCAAGCGATTTCGCGAGCTGGTCGAAGCCTTGGGAGCCAACGCAAACAACAAAAAACCCGCCGAAGCGGGTTCTTTTTGAGCATCAAAATTGATTAGGCTGCGCGGCGCTTGGCCGAGAAAGCGATCAATCCGAGACCCAGCAATGCCAAAGTTCCTGGTAACGGCACAGAACCGGTAGGTGGAGGCGGTGTAGTGATACTGCCACCTCCGGCTCCGGATGCGCCCAGTACCACAGGCTGCTGCTGAATCGCACCGCCGGGACCACTTTCAACCGGGCCTGTCACCAAGGCACTCAAGCCACCAAAGTTACCAGTAGTGGTAAACCAGGCGTGCCACGGAGTTGCAGAGCTGATGATCGTATCGTTGAGGCCTGGGAAAGCAGCCAAGCCTGCAGGGGTTACGGTCAGGGTGTTCGAGTCAAAATCGGGCCCTCCATTGTCGCCGCGGGCAGACAAGCCTGGCAGAAGGGTGGACAGCCAGCCATAACCGATATTCGAGTTGGCCTGTTCTTGGGTGAACAGCCCGCCACCGTTACCAACAAACGTGTTAAGCGCAGCAGCATTGGCGTTAACGATAGCCAACTGCGCGTTTGTAATACCGCCACCCACGTTGCTATCCACGGTAGGCATGTAAACCATGCCAGTGTTGTTTACATTAACAGTCCCAGTACCGTTAAAGAAGTTGGTAATGTCGGTTGTTGAAGTCAGCGAAACTGAGGTCCAGGTTGGCGCGATACTTGACAGTGACAGGGCGCTTTGCAATGCGCTGGACGCGGTGGATCCGTTACAACCGATACAAACGATTCGGGTACTCCCGTTCGTGACCTGAGGAGCTATGTTCTCCAGAGCACGTTGCATGAAAAACCAACCGGTTCGGTTTACTCCCCCAGATACCGAGCCGTGATCATCGGCATCAGTGCCTGCGATGATTACGGGGCCGGCGTAGGCCGATAAAGCGGACACTGACAAAGCCATCGACAAAAGTAACTTCTTCATGGAACCTCCTATTGGATGATCTATCGTGAAGCAAGCTTCATGCCAAGTAAATTCCCTCTAAAAATCAAAAGCTTTTGTCACGCAGTATCAAACTCTTTGGCCCAGTGTAAAAAAAAGCGACAAAATCCAACACCAAATGTGACGAAAGTCTCATCCTTTCGGATTAGATGTTGTTGCGGCGCAGTATTTTTGATATCGACCGCCTCGACGGCTGACCTGCCTAAAAAAGCGACTGCCAACCCAAACCCAGCGGCTAATCAGCCAACCTCAAAGCCGCACTAGCCTCGACCGCGCCGACTTGCGACTGCGCGGCAAACTGAATCCGGGTTTCGGCATACCCGAGCGGGCGTGTCAGGGCTTGTAGGGTCAGCAAAGCTGAGCGTTCAACAGCAGGCTGATACCGCTCGGCAAGCATAGCCGCCTGAGCTGCAGCATGCTCCTTGGCTGATGCGATCAAGCGGTTTTTGTCCTCTTCCGAGAAGCGTCCATCAAAAAACCCCTGCACGAGATCAGGCAACAACCAGGGCAGGAAGCGGGCACGCTGCTCGTCGTAAAACGAGAGGCTGCGGATCGAAACATCCACCCGGCAAGGCGGCAACACAACAAACACTCTCTTTTGCCCGGTGGCATCCGCTGGCTCGGTTTCGATGCGCATCAGTTCGCTGCGCAGGTCGTAGCGAAAATCCATTTCGAATTCAAACACCATCGCGAGCTTCTTTTTGGTGAAGGCCCAGCTGAGGTATTTGCGACCAAACTCGCCAAAACTATGGTCGACTTGGGTTAGCAGATCCTTACTGACCGCCTTGAACACCGACAATTCGCCAATTGCCCGCAATTCGGTCAGTTGTGAGTACAGCACTGGGGCTGCTGGCGCTGCAGGTTTACGACTGCGCTGCCACAACCATCCCATGACCATACCCGCAACAAGCAGTACCAAGGCCCCGAGTGCCTGGCCCAATTCAGCCATGTTTTTCCCTCAGAAGAGCTGCAAAATCAGTCACAAAACACTGTAAAAAAACCCGACAATCCAAACGGCTCATCGTCAATGCCAAAGCCTTGATCCGGTCAACCCAGTCGACGCCGATCACGCAGTGCCTGAGCAATCGTGCCGGGGTCAACATACTCCA
>JAIYCW010000041.1 GCA_027487815.1 Burkholderiales bacterium | reverse complement strand
GTACGCTCGCCCACACCGGCAAATACCGAGTAGCCGCCGTAGCTCTTGGCGATGTTGTTGATGAGTTCCATCATGTTCACGGTTTTGCCTACACCAGCACCACCGAACAGACCAATCTTGCCGCCCTTAGCAAACGGGCAGATCAAGTCGATCACCTTGATCCCGGTGGGGAGCAGTTCAACCGAGGGCGAAAGCTCATCAAACTTGGGAGCCGAGGCGTGAATCGGGCGACGCTCTTCAGTAGCGATCGGGCCAGCTTCATCAATCGGGCGACCCAACACATCCATGATGCGGCCGAGGGTTGCAGTGCCAACAGGCACGGAGATCGGCTTGCCAGTGTTGGCCACCGACATACCGCGGCGCAGGCCATCGGATGAACCCAGCGCAATCGTGCGCACTACGCCATCACCCAACTGCTGCTGCACTTCGAAGGTCAGACCTTTTTCTGCCAGCGATGAGCCGGTGTCGGTCAGGGTCAATGCATCATAAATATGGGGCATCGCACTGCGGGGGAACTGGATGTCCACAACCGCGCCAATGCACTGAACAATCGTGCCCGCTGTTGATGTTTCGATAGCCATCTTGAATGTCCTCTGTAAATACTGTGATCTGCTGTGTGGGTTGGGCTGCGCTTAAACCGCGGCGGCGCCACTCACAATTTCCGAAAGTTCTTTGGTGATGCTGGCCTGCCGTGCCTTGTTGTAAGACAGCTGCAGATCATCGATCACCTTCTTCGCGTTATCCGATGCGGCCTTCATCGCCACCATCCGCGCGCTCTGCTCGCTCGCCATATTCTCAGCCACGGCCTGATAAATCAGCGTTTCGATATAGCGCACGAGCAATTCATCCAGCACGGTTTGCGCATCGGGTTCGTAGATGTAATCCCACGAATAATCCGCGCCAGCTTCGCCCAATTTCTCGGCGGGCAAAGGCAGCAACTGCTCAACCACGGGCTCTTGCTTCATCGTGTTGATGAATTTGGTGTAGCACAGGAACACGCGATCCACTTCACCGCGTGTGTAGGCATCCAGTTGCACCTTGATCGGGCCGATAAATTTTTCCAGATGCGGCGTATCGCCCAACTGGACCACATGCGACACCACTTTGGCACCGATGCGATTCATGAAGCCAAAGCCCTTGTTGCCAATCGCGGTGACGTCGATCTTCTCGCCATCTTTCTCGAGATCACGCAACTTCGCAGTGACCGCGCGCAAGATGTTGGTGTTCATCCCGCCGCACAAGCCCTTGTCGGTGGTGATCACGATCATGCCGCAAGCCTTCACCGTGTCGTGGTGCACGAGGAAAGGATGGCGATACTCGGGATTGGCCGAGGCCAGGTGCGCCGCGATATTGCGAATCTTCTCGGCATACGGACGCGCGCGACGCATCCGTTCTTGTGCCTTGCGCATCTTCGATGCGGCAACCATTTCCATCGCCTTGGTGATCTTGCGCGTGTTTTGGACGCTCTTGATCTTGGTGCGAATCTCTTTACTGCCCGCCATGGTGGGTCCTTATGGTGGATTGCAGTTTAGTAAGCGCCGGACTTCTTGAAATCCTTGACCAGCTCATGCAGCTTGGCTTCGACTTCCTTGCTGAACTTGGGCGTGGCTTCGAGCTCGGCCATGAAGCCTGAGTACTTCGCCTTGGCATGCTCACGCAACGCCTTTTCAGCAGCCAGCGCCTTGGGCACTTCGATATCATCAAAGTAGCCGTTGTTCACTGCAAACAAGGTCAGGCCCATCTCAGATACTGAGAGTGGCTGATACTGCGGCTGCTTCATCAGCTCGGTCACCATGCGGCCACGCTCCAACTGCTTACGGGTAGCATCATCCAGATCAGAAGCAAACTGAGCAAACGCAGCCAGCTCACGATACTGGGCGAGTGCCAAACGCACACCGCCGCCGAGCTTTTTGATCAGATCGGTCTGCGCTGCACCACCGACTCGCGACACCGAAATACCGGCGTTAATCGCAGGGCGGATGCCAGCGTTGAAAAGGTCGGTTTCCAGGAAGATCTGGCCGTCCGTAATCGAGATCACGTTGGTCGGCACGAAAGCCGACACGTCACCCGCTTGGGTTTCGATCACAGGCAGGGCTGTGAGTGACCCGGTTTTGCCTTTGACTTCGCCTTTGGTGAACTTCTCGACATACGCTTCATTCACACGGGCTGCGCGCTCAAGCAGGCGGCTGTGGAGATAAAACACGTCGCCAGGGAACGCTTCACGACCAGGAGGACGACGCAACAGCAGCGATACCTGGCGATAAGCCACGGCCTGCTTGGACAAGTCGTCATACACAATCAGCGCATCCATGCCGCGATCGCGGAAGTATTCGCCCATGGTGCAACCGGAGTAAGCGGCGATGTACTGCATCGCGGCGGACTCGGACGCTGTGGCGGCCACAACGATGGTGTACTCCATCGCACCAAATTCTGTGAGCTTGCGAACCACGTTGGCTACGGTCGAGGCCTTCTGGCCGATCGCCACATAGACGCAGTAAATGCCCTTGCCCTTTTGATTGATGATGGTGTCAATCGCAACAGCAGTCTTACCTGTTTGGCGATCGCCAATGATCAATTCGCGCTGACCACGACCCACCGGCACCATCGCATCGATGGACTTCAAACCAGACTGCACAGGCTGCGACACCGATTTACGATCGATCACGCCTGGCGCAACCTTTTCGATCACATCGGTCATCTTGGCATTGATCGGGCCTTTGCCATCAATGGGCTGACCCAGCGAATTCACCACGCGGCCAAGCAGCTCGGGGCCCACGGGCACTTCAAGAATGCGGCCAGTGGCTTTGACGACATCGCCTTCGGAGATGTTTTCATACTCACCCAACACCACCGCACCCACCGAGTCGCGCTCGAGGTTCAGCGCCAGGCCAAACACGCCGCCTGGAAACTCGATCATCTCGCCTTGCATCACATCGGACAGGCCGTGGACGCGGCAAATGCCGTCAGTCACCGAGACGACTGTGCCTTGGTTACGGGTGTTGACCTGGGTTTGCAGGCCTTCAATTTTGCTTTTCAGCAGTTCGCTGATTTCAGCCGGATTGAGTTGCATGGATTTTCCTAAAACTCTTGAATTTGTTGGGTCGTGGTTGAGTCGTTTATGGCCGGATCATCACTGTGTAACGAGGGCCGCGGCCAATTGCGCAAGCTTGCCGCGCACCGACGCATCCATCACTTCATCACCAATTCGAATCGACACACCACCGATCAGATCAGGCTCAACATTCACCTGCACACTGACCTTGGCGTTGTACTTTGCTTCCAGGGTGGCACGAATCTCGGCCACTTGCGCTTCACTCAAGGGATAGGCTGAGGCCACACGGGCTTCGAGCACTTTCTCGTGACTGTTGCGCAACTGGGCAAACAAGCTGGCCACTTCGCCCATCACCGCGAGACGCTCGTTTTGCGCCATCACACCCACGAAGTTTTTTTGCTCCGCAGTGAGCTGACCGGCCACATCGCCGATCAGGCTGGACACCTGAATCGAGGTCAAACCCGGATCGCCCAAAAGCGCGCGCGCTTGAGGCTGATCGAGCACCGCCGAGAGGCGCGCAAGCGCATCGGACCATGCTGGCAACTGGCCGGATTGCTGAGCCACCTGAAAGGCAGCTTCGGCATAAGGACGGGCGAGGGTTAGCGCTTCAGCCATGATTAACGCAGCTCGCTCTTGAGATTGCTCAGCAAATCAGCATGCTTCGCCGCATCGATTTCCTTGCGCAAAATACGCTCGGCACCCGACACTGCCAATGCAGCTACTTGCTCGCGCAAACCGTCTTTGGCACGCTGAGCTGCCAGGGCGGCTTCTTCTTCAGCTGCTTTCTTGGCTTGCGTCACGATACGCGCAGCTTCGCCACGCGCTTCTTCAAGCAGCACAGCGGCTTGACGCTCGGCATTGCCACGCACTTCAGTAGCACTTGCCCGCGCTTTGCCAATCTCTTCATCGACACGCTTTTGCGCGGCAACGAGCTCGGTTTTCGCACGATCAGCAGCAGCCAGACCATCGGCTATTTTACGGCTACGCTCATCGAGCGCTTTAGTGATCGGTGGCCACACGAACTTGGCGGTAAACCACCACAGCACGGCAAACACGATCATCTGAATGACCAGGGTCGCGTTGAGATACACGACTACTCCTTCAACTTAACAATGACACAAACCAATCCGGGCCTGCGCGGGGTACACGGCCAAAAGGCCAGGCCCAGCGCTTTTACGCCGGAGCCTCGGATCACTTGAAGGGGTTTGCGAAAGCAAACAGCATGGCGATACCCACGCCAATCAGGAAGGCCGCATCGATCAGACCAGCCAGCAGAAACATTTTGGTCTGCAGCTTATCCATCAATTCGGGCTGGCGAGCAGCGCCTTCGATGTATTTGCCGCCCATCAGGCCGATCCCGATACAAGCGCCAAGCGCCCCCAGGCCAATAATCAATCCGCAAGCAATAGCTACCAGTGCAACGTTGGTCATGACGACTCCTTCTTTGAACTAAAACAGAAAAATGTAAAGGTGAAAATCAGTGATGCTCATGAGCCTGGCCGATATAGACCAGGGTCAGCATCATGAAAATAAAGCCCTGCAACAAGACGATCATGATGTGAAAGATCGCCCAGGCCGAACCTGCAATGATGTGCCCCGCGCCCAGCAAGAAGCCGCCCACGGTGAACGCAAACGCGCCGCCCATCAATGCGATCAGCATAAAGACCAGCTCGCCAGCAAACATGTTGCCGAACAGTCGCATACCCAGCGACACGGTCTTGGCCAGATACTCGATGATTTGCATGGCGAAATTCACCACACCGAGGATGGCTGCAAAAATCGGGTTCTTGCTGGTGCCAAAAGGCGCCACAAACAATTCATGGGTGAAGCCGCCGAAGCTCTTGACCTTGATGCCGTAATACAAGGTGGAGAACAGCACGACCAGGGACATCGCCATGGTGGCGTTCAGGTCAGCGGTGGGCACTACCCGCATATAGTGAATACCAAAGAGCTCGCCGATGCGTGGCAGCAAGTCGAGCGGGATCAAGTCCATGGTGTTCATGAAAATGATCCAGACAAAGCAGGTCAGGGCCAGGGGCGCTATATAAGTAAGGTCGCCCTTCACGATCGAGCGCGCCTGCTCATGCACGAACTCAACCAGCGATTCAATCGCACCCACAAACCGGTTTGGCGCACCAGTGGAAATTTGCACGGCGGCTTTGCGCATCAACCAGGCGGCCAGGATCGCCAGCAATACTGAATACACCACGGTATCAATATTGATGATCGAAAAATCGATGATCTTTTCCTGCGGATGACCCGATGTATTTAAATGGCCCAGGTGATGGACGATATATTCGGAAGGGGTCGGCGAAGGATTTGAAGCCATAGAGCTATCGGACTTTAAGTTTCACAACAATCACACTGGCACACTGGGCTCCGCCGCTTTGTCTACCACCAGAAAGGCAAACAAGGGCGCTTTGAGTGCCGCAATCAACCCGATAAGAAACGGCAACCAGTTCAGATCTGGAACCCATTTCACAATCACTGCCAGCAGCGCGATCGTCAATCCGATCTTGGCGAACTCACCGAGAAAAAACACCACCGGGTAGGACTCGGGGGATTTATTCCGGTGCAACGCCAAACGCGCCGCGAACAATGCATTCGGGATGATTGCTGCCAGCCCGCCAAGCACTAGATATATAGCGTTTGATGAACCGGTGGTTAACCAAGCCAAAGGCCCGGCAACACACACCACAGCAATCTGCAAACCCACCGCAGCAAACATAGCCTTCATATTGGTATCGAAAGCGCAGCTCAACCGATTGGGCTGGCAAGGAGCAAAGACGCGCGAGTGTAAGGGTTTTCGCGTAGCAGGGTCAAATTCAACCCCGATTGACCCTTCAGTTGCATCAGGATGGTGCACTGCAGCGAACAGGACCACTTCAAGCACGGAAATTCATGGTGCAGGTTGCGTGGCTGTCAGGGCGGTGCAACAATCAAGACACAGTGTGTGCAAGTTCGCGGGGTATTGTCTACGCGGGGATTGCCACCCTGATCGGGGAGTCCGACATGGCATCTTTCCTGAAATCCAAAACCCACCGCGCGCTGGGTTTGTTTGCCTTGTGCTTGGGCCTGTTCAGTGCGCAGGTTCAGGCCCAAACCCCCCCAGGGCAGCCGCCTGCAGCCGCGCCCGATCCGGCAACCCAGCCTGCTGCCACCGGCATTTCCAAGTATCAATCCGCGATTGTGCAGGTCGCAGCTTTAGTGCCGCGCGAGGCCCAATCGGTGGCGACACTTGGCGCGCGCCGCAGTGGCTCGGGCGTAATTATCGGCGAGAGGCTAGTGCTCACTATCGGCTATTTGCTCTTGGAAGCTGATCAGGTGGCCGTAATCAGCGCATCGGGCAAGAGGATTCCGGGTGCGGTAGCAGGCTATGACCATGCCACCGGCTTTGGCCTGGTGCGCACCGCATTGCCTGTGGATGGCGTGGTGTTGCCGCTGGGCGACTCCGACCAGCTCAAGGAGCGGCAAAAGGTGCTGACCCAGGGCCACGGCGAAGCGGAAGCCACTGAGCTGATGGTGCTTTCGCGCAAACCGTTCGCCGGAAGCTGGGAATATCTGCTTGAGAAACCGATTTACACCTTCCCGCCCGTGAATAACTGGAGTGGCTCGGCTCTGATTGCCGAGGATGGCTCGTTGGTGGGGATTGGTTCCCTAATCCTGAATGACGCCGCCGACCAGCCGCGCGGCGTGCCCGGCAATCTTTTTGTGCCGGTGAACCTGCTTAAACCCATTCTGAGTGAACTTTTGGCCGATGGCCGCCGCAAATCCAATGTGCAGCCCTGGCTGGGCATGACCACCGAGGTAGTGCGCGGCAACCTGATGGTGGTGCGGGTGAGCAAGGATGGCCCCGCCGACGCGGCGGGTGTGGAGCCAGGCGACATCGTGATGGGCGTGGGGCCGGAGCGGGTAGCAGACCAGGCCGATTTTTACCGCCGGGTTTGGCAGGCGGGGCCCGCAGGAGCCACCGTGGCTTTGAGGCTGCTCAAAGGTGGGCAGGTGCGCGATGTGCCGGTGAAGAGCATCGACCGGATGGATTTCCTGCGAAAACCCAGCGGGGTTTGAGAGCGGGTAACCAAGGGCGGGCAAAGCGGCCGAGCGGAGGTTTATTAGAAATTATTCGTGGAATATAATTATTGATATCCAATAATTTTCAATAATTCCATGAGCATCATTCATCGGCGCCCCGAGTTGGCCGCACAAATGGCCGCCCAACTGCTCCATCCAGGGGTGCTGGATGAGGGATTACGCTCCGGCTTGTTTATTTCCGGCCTACGCCGCACTGGCAAAACCACCTTCCTGCTCAATGATTTGATGCCGGCTTTGGAAGAGGCCGGCGCGCTCGTGATCTATGTGGATCTATGGAGCGATACCCAAACCAGCCCGGAAAAGCTCGTTCATGCCGCCATCAAGAAGACCCTGGCAGGGCTACAAAGCCCGGCGTCCAACGCCCTAAAAAAGCTGAAGAAGCTCGAAGGTGCTGAAATCGAAGGCTTTGGTCTGAAATTTGGCTTTAAGCTCGAAACCTTGGGAACCGCTGAAGGTCCAACGCTCGCTCAAGCGCTCACCGAGGTGATCGACCAAGCCAAAACCGACCTTGTTCTGATTATTGATGAGGTTCAGCAAGCGATAGCCTCCGGCGAAGGCCAACAGATGCTGCTGGCGCTCAAGGCGGCTCGCGATGCCATCAACCCGCGTCCAAATACCCCAGGGCACTTTCTATTTATCGGCACTGGCTCACACCGAGCGTTAATCAATGAACTGACTGCCCGACGCAACCAAGCGTTTAACGGAGCCACTTCGGTGGCCTACCCCGTGCTCGGCAGCGACTATGTCGAAAGCCTTCTGATTCGCCTGACGAATGAGGGGGCCACAGTGCTGCCCTCACTGACTGCGGCGAATCACGCTTTCACCCTGCTCGGTCATCGTCCCGAGGAAATGCTGAAAGCACTGAGCCAGCTCAATCGCAGTCTTCCCCCGGGTGGCGATCCGGATGAAATCCTGCCCGTGATTGCCGCCACCTTGCGCTCCATGACCGCCGACATCGAGCTGATGAAGGTAGAGCACCTTGGCAGCCTGGCTATTGCAGTCTTTGCGCGCATTGCTGCGACCGAGGGCGAAGCCAAAGGCTTATTCTCAGCACAAGCCGCGCAACAGTATTCCTCTGTGGTAGGACGGGAGGTTCATATTGAAGAAATACAACCCGTCATCAACGAACTTCTGGCTGCGAATCTCATCATGCGCCAGGGGCATGGCGTTTATGCGCTGATCGATCCCTTTGTGCAGGAGATCTGGCGTGAGCGGCAAGACCTGGCGACGACTCCGCCGCGCGGCAACACCAAAGCTCATTAGCAACCACTGGGGCCACCAGATTGAGAGCCCCCCAGGGGATCAGAAGTCCATGTCGAGCTCATCGATCTCATCGGGCTCAAGCTTGGCGGCCGCAACCCATTCCTGCATTTCGGGCATCGCCATGATGGTCTTGCAATACTGCTCGCAAGCCTTGGGCAGCTTGACGTCATAGGTTAAAAATCGGGTGGCTACCGGGGCAAACATCGCATCCGCTTTATTGCGCTTGGCACCAAACAAATAGGGCCCGCCATAGCGCTTCAGGCAATCCGTCCAGATCTCCACGATGCGCTCAATATCGGCCACTGCACCGCCCCACACCTTGTGATTGGGAAAGTGCCGTTTCAGATTCATGGGCAGCGAAGCGCGCAGGTTGGCGAACCCTGAGTTCATCTCCCCACAAATCGAGCGGCAGTGCGCGCGGGCGATACGCTCTCGGGGCATCAGGCCCGCATTCGGGCGCAACTCATCAAGATAGTTCGCAATCGCCAGGGTGTTCCACACTTTTGCACCATCATGCGTCAGGCAGGGCACCAGCACCGAAGGCGCGAGCAGCAATAATTCGCGCCGAGCATCCTCGTTATCTGGCGAAATCATGATCTCCTGAAATGGCAGGCCGGAAAACTTCACCAAAAGCCAGCCGCGCAAGGACCAGGAGGAGTAATTCTTGCTGCTCAGCGTCAGGGTGGCGAGCGGCTTGGCAGCAGCTCGCTTGGCTGCTGGTTTCTGAGCGGAAAGCTTGGCCGCTACCGGCTTTGTTGCCGGCGATTTCTTTGCCGCGACTTGCTTGGCCGCTGGCTTCTTTACCGCGGGGGGTCGGCTCACCATTCTGAAGTCTCCTGCAATGCTGTTGTGTGCAATTCCATGCAAGGGTTGTGCCAGAAAGTGTGATGCTTTCATCCAATCAACCCCGAAGAAGTATGCCCCCTGGCGCGAAGCTTGCATAATGCGCTGAGACTTTCACCACAATGAACCCGAGGTTCGGTATGTATTCCGCGTATCAGGTCGGCACTGACATGCTCGCGCCCTTTCGGGCCTGGAGCCGGGCAACGCTGCCGCTACTGCAACATTCAGGCCTGCCGGCGCTCAACCCCGCGCTGAGCATGTTTGGCACCCGCGAGATGGTGGCCGCGCTCAAAACCTTCAACCTCGGCGAGATCACCCACAAGCGCCCACCCTGGGCGATCCATCATGTGATGGTCAAGCATGAGGCGATCCCGGTGGTGGAAGAGGTGGTGCACACCACTCCGTTTTGCACGCTGTTGCGCTTTCGCAAAGAGGGTGCACCGCCGCAACCCAAGGTGTTGGTGGTGGCGCCAATGTCAGGGCACTTCGCAACCTTGCTGCGAGACACCGTGCGCACCACGCTGCAGGATCACGATGTATATGTGACCGATTGGCACAATATGCGCGACGTGCCGCTTGAAGCCGGGCGCTTTGGCCTGGATGAATACACCGAGCACCTGATGCAATTTCTGGCCGTGATGGGGCCCAATAGTCATGTGCTTGCGGTGTGTCAGCCTTGCGTTTCGGCCTTGTGCGCGGTGGCCTTGATGTCGGAAGACAATCATCCCGCCACCCCGGGCAGCCTGACCTTGATGGCGGGGCCGATTGATTGCAGCGTAAGCCCCACCGAGGTGAATCGCCTGGCCACGAGCAAACCCATCGAGTGGTTCGAGCGCTCATTAATCAGCGAAGTGCCAGGGTGCTACCCCGGCGCACGCCGTCGTGTGTATCCGGGATTTGTGCAGCTTTCGGCCTTCATGAACATGAACCGCGATCGGCATGTCAAGGCTTTCAAGGACTACTACCATGCGCTGGCTAACGGCCTTACCGATCAGGCGCAAGTCACCCAGACATTTTACGAAGAGTATCTCGCGGTGGCCGACCTCGATGCCGATTTCTATCTCGAAACCGTGCGCCTGGTGTTTCAGGAGTTTGCGCTGCCACGCGGCCAAATTATGTTTCGCGGGCGCAAAATCAACCCGGCCGCCATTCGCCGCACTGCACTAGTCACGATTGAAGGCGAGCGCGATGATATCTGCGCTATCGGGCAAACCCTGGCCGCACAAGACCTCACCCCAAGTCTGCGCTCCTACATGCGAACGCATTATGTGCAGCCCAACGTTGGCCACTATGGTGTGTTTAGCGGGCGGCGTTGGCAGCATCATATTTACCCACTGGTGCGCAACGTGATTCACGTATCGCAATAACGCCCGCTGCCAAACCGCGCCCTGTCCTTCAGGCAACCACAGGCTGGGGCTCGCGCTTTAACCCACCACGGCGTGAGCAATAAAGCAGATACAGCGCAATGCTGAGATTCAGCGCATTCCAGGCAATGCCGTTCAAAAAGGCCGCCTGATAGGAGCCCGTGATATCGAAAATCTTGCCCGACATCCATCCGCCCAGCGCCATGCCCACCATCGTGGCCATCATCACGGTGCCGATGTAAGCGCCCGCGCGAAGTGGGCTGAAAAGCTCGCGCACAATGATCGCGTATGAAGGCACGATGCCGCCTTGAAAGAGTCCAAACAAAGCGGAGATCATGAAGAGTGACTCCATGCCGTCGAATGGAATGAACAGCCACAGGGCCACCATCTGCAAGGTCGATCCCAAAATCAGGGTACGCAGCCCACCGATGCGGTCGCAGATCAATCCCGAAAGCAACCGAGACACTACCCCAAAAGCAAGCATGATCGAGAGCATCTGCGCGCCGCGTGCCACGCCATAACCAAGGTCGCTGCAATACGCAACGATATGCACCTGGGGCATGGCCATAGCCACACAGCAAGCTACGCCCGCCACGCAGAGCAGGAAAAACAACAATTGCGGCGCCATGCCGAGCGGCCGATCAGCGCCCTCATTGCCTGCCTGCGCACGCATCAGTTTTTGTTGGGATTCCACGCGCAACGCCTTCGATGCGCCGGTGCCCCGATGCAGCCACAACGCCAGCGGAATCATCGAAGCCATGCAAAACGCACCAATCGCCATATAGGTGTGGCGCCAGCCAATCTGCTCCACGCCCCACTGAGCAATCGGTGGCCACAGTGCGCCCGCAAGATAATTGCCGCCCGCACAAATCGCCACTGCGATGCCACGCCTGCGCTCGAACCAAAACGAGATGTCGGTCATCAAGGGGCTGAAGGTGGCCGCGCACCCCAGCAAGCCAATCAACACGCCCTGGGCTAACGCAAACACCCAGTAGTTCGGGGCCAAGCCAGCAACGATGAATCCCAGCCCGATAGACACACACGCAAACAGCAGCGGCAAAGCCACGCCAAAGCGATCACTTAGCCGGCCCATCAGAATGCCGCCCACCCCGAAGCCAATCATGGTCAGCGCATAGGGCAACGCGGCTTGTGCGCGCGTGATGCCGAAGTCCGCCTGCACACTGGGCAACACCACCAGCACCACATACATGCCGCTGCCACCAATCGTCATCAAGGCCAGCGCGATCCATAAGCGGACCCAAGCTTGGGGGGAATCAATCAGCGCGGTGGATGCCGAAGCGGGGGCCGGGGCGGAGGCGGAGGGCAGCATGCCCAAACCCTACCACGCTCCTTTCTGCGCCCCAAGCGCGCCAAGGTGCACCCGGTGACGCACCCAGCTGCTCGCGGCCCGGACTTATTGCTGCGCTTTCGCGGCGATCAATGCCTCCTCGATAATCCCCAAGGCTTCATCGAATTGCGCTTGCGGAATGGTGAGCGGAAACAGAAAGCGGATCACATTGGCATTCACGCCGCAGGTCAACAAAATCAACCCGCGTTGCAACGCCTGCGCTTGCACCAGCTTGGTAAATGCAGCATCGGGCAGCTCGGTGGTGAAATTGTCGTGGGCTTGATTAAACTCCACCGCCACCATCGCGCCCAAGCCACGTACATCAGCGATCTGCGGCATCTTCGTGCGCATCACGTTCAACCGTGCTTTGAGCTGATCGCCCAATTGCTGCCCGCGCGCAATCAAGCCCTCTTCCTCAAACACTTCTATCACCGCATGCGCGGCTGCAATAGCGAGGGGATTGCCGGCATAAGTGCCGCCCAAACCGCCCGGAGCTGGAGCATCCATGATTTCGGCGCGCCCACACACGGCCGACAGGTTCAGACCCGCCGCCATGGACTTGGCAATCGTCATTAGATCGGGCAGCACCCCGACGGCTTCGAAGTGCTCCATCGCAAACAACTTGCCGGTGCGGCCAAACCCGGTTTGCACTTCATCGGCAATCAGCAAGATGCCATGCTCATCACACACGTCGCGTAACCAGCGCATCGCTTCGGTCTGGATCACATTAAATCCGCCCTCGCCTTGCACCGGCTCAAAAATGATCGCGGCCACACGGCTGGGTTCAATGCTTGCTTTGAAAAGCGTTGCCAATGAACGCTTCACTTCCTCAAGATTCGCGCAGTGGCAGGGAAAAGGCAGGTGATACACCTCGGGCGGAAACGGCCCGAAGCCGATTTTGTAGGGCGCTACCTTGCCGGTGAGTGCGGAAGCAAACAGGCTGCGGCCATGAAAGCTGCCTGAAAAAGCAATCACCCCGGAGCGTTTGGTGGCCGCTCGTGCGATCTTGATCGCGTTCTCCACAGCTTCAGCCCCTGTCGAGAAAAACGCTGTCTTTTTGACATGCTGGCCGGGCGTGAGCTGATTGATTTTTTCAGCCAGCGCGATATAACTTTCGTAAGGCACGATCTGATAGCAGGTGTGCGTAAAGCGCTCGAGCTGAGCTTGAATCGCGGCGATCACTTTCGGATGGCGATGGCCAGTGTTAAGCACAGCGATGCCGCCCGCGAAATCGATGAAGCGTCGGCCTTCGACATCCCACAGCTCGCTATTGTCGGCCCGGTCAGCAAAAAAACTCGCCATCACACCGATACCCCGGGGGGTAGCGGCCGCTCTGCGCGCCTGGAGCTGTTCGTTCTTGGAGTGTTGCATGATAAACGTCCTTAGAATTTGGCCATGATGTGACGCGCCACGGTGTAGTCCTCCAGCGCATACATCGACATGTCTTTGCCATAACCGCTCGCTTTCATACCGCCGTGCGGCATCTCATTGACGAGCATGAAGTGGGTGTTGATCCAGGTGCAGCCATACTGCAACTTCTTGGCAACCCGCATCGCGCGGCTGATGTCCTGAGTCCACACGGATGACGACAAACCGTAGTCCGAATCATTGGCCCAACTAATCGCCTGCTCGGTGTCAGAAAATCGAGTGATGCTCACCACCGGGCCAAACACTTCGCGTCGCACAATCTCGTCATCTTGCCGCGCCCCGGCAATCACCGTGGGCTCATAAAAGAAACCCGCGCCTGAGCGAACCTTACCGCCCGCCGTGATTTCCATATGGCCCGCCATTTGGGCGCGCTCCACAAACGAAGCCACCCGCGAACGCTGGCGATCCGTAATCAAGGGGCCAATCTCCACCCCCTCTTCATCCTGCGGCCCAAGCTTGATGGTTTTCACCGCGCTCGATAGATCAGCGACGAGGTTGTCATAGATTTTTGCGCCTGCGTAGATGCGGCAAGCTGCTGTGCAATCCTGCCCGGCGTTGTAATAGCCAAAAGTGCGGATGCCTTCCACCACAGTGGCGAGGTCAGCATCATCAAACACGATCACCGGGGCCTTGCCACCCAACTCCAGATGCGTGCGCTTGGGGCCACTGGAGGCTGCCTGCAAAATTTTGCGCCCGGTTGCCACATCACCGGTGATCGACACCATCCTCACCAAAGGATGCTCCACCAGAGG
>JAIYCW010000047.1 GCA_027487815.1 Burkholderiales bacterium | reverse complement strand
GGGCGCGAAAAATCAGTCAGCGGAGTCTTTTTCACTGTGCCCAAGCTGGTCGCCATGAACACAAAATGCTGTTCATCAAAGCCCTTCACCGCCAGTACCACGGTGATTTTTTCACCTTCGGCCAACGGCACCACATTGATGATCGGCTTGCCGCGTGCGGTGCGATTACCCTGGGGCACTTCCCAGACCTTGAGCCAATAGACCCGACCGCGATTGGAGAAGCACAGGATGTAGTCGTGCGTGTTGGCAATGAAGAGCTGATCAATCCAGTCTTCATCTTTCATCGTGGCCGCTTGCTTGCCGCGCCCGCCGCGCTTTTGCGCCCGGTACTCTGATAGCGGTTGGCTCTTGATATAGCCCGAGTGCGAAAGTGTCACCACCATATCCTGGGGCTGAATCAGATCTTCGGTATCGAGCTCGACCGCATTAAGCTCAATCACACTGCGCCGCGCATCCGCATACTCGGTGCGAATCACCGCGAGCTCGGTCTGAATGATTTCAGTGATACGCGCAGGCTTGGCCAAAATATCAAGCAGATCACCGATGGTTTCGATGACCTCGCGATACTCCTGCACGATCTTGTCCTGCTCAAGGCCGGTGAGGCGCTGCAAGCGCATCTGCAGAATTTCGGTCGCCTGTACTTCTGACAAGCGATAGGTGGCATTGGCCGAATTGCCATCCGCCGGAGTTTGCAGACCCAGTTTTGGATCCAGCCCATCCGGGCGGAAAGCTGCCGCAGCATCCAGCCCGGCGCGCGCCACCATTTCAAACGCGATACCCGCTTTCCAGTCGCGCGCCATCAAGCGCTCTTTGGCCACCGGCGGTGTGGGCGAAGCCTTGATCATTTCGATCATCTCGTCGACGTTGGCAATCGCCACCGCCAGGCCTTCCAGCACATGGCCACGTTCACGAGCCTTGCGCAACTCATAAACGGTGCGGCGCGTCACCACTTCGCGGCGGTGCGAAATGAAGGACTCGATCATCTGCTTGATATTGAGCAGACGTGGCTGTCCATCAACCAGCGCCACCATATTGATACCGAAGGTGTCTTGCAGCTGGGTTTGCTTGTAGAGATTGTTGAGCACCACCTCTGGCAGCTCACCGCGCTTGAGCTCAATCACCACGCGCATGCCGTCCTTATCGGACTCATCGCGCACATCGCTGATGCCTTCAATTTTCTTGTCGTTCACCAGCTCGGCGATTCGCTCCTGCAAGAAGCGCTTGTTCACTTGATAGGGCAGCTCGTCCACGATGATGGCCGCGCGATTACCCCGATCAATTTCTTCGAAATGGGTTTTCGCGCGCATCACTACCCGACCGCGGCCAGTGCGGTAACCATCTCGCACACCCGACACGCCGTAAATCGTGCCGCCTGTCGGGAAGTCGGGCGCAGGAATGCACTCGAGCACCTGATCAATACTCGCCCCCGGTTCGCGCAACATCAGCTGGCAGGCATCAATCACCTCGCCCAGGTTATGCGGCGGAATGTTGGTGGCCATGCCCACTGCGATGCCGGCCGAGCCGTTGATCAGCAAGTTGGGAATGCGTGCCGGCAATACCGTGGGCTCGTTTTCCTTGCCATCATAGTTGGGCTGGAAATCAACCGTTTCCTTGTCCAGATCGGCGAGAAGCTCGGCTGCGATTTTATCCAGGCGGCACTCGGTATAACGCATCGCTGCGGGGTTATCCCCATCCACCGAGCCGAAGTTCCCCTGCCCATCCACCAGCGGATAACGCAGCGAGAAGTCTTGCGCCATACGCACGAGGGTGTCGTAAATCGCGGAGTCGCCGTGCGGATGGTATTTGCCCATCACGTCGCCCACCACACGCGCACACTTTACATACGGGCGGTTCCAGACGTTGTTCATTTCGTGCATGGCAAACAGCACACGCCGGTGAACCGGTTTAAGTCCGTCTCGCACGTCGGGCAGGGCTCGCCCGACAATCACGCTCATCGCGTAATCGAGATACGACCTGCGCATTTCCTCTTCTAAAGAGATCGGCAGGGTTTCTTTGGCAAATGGTTCCATGGCACACGCGAGAAGCTAAACCTTTGAATTTTATCATCTTCTGGTACCCGACCCGAGCGCTGTGGTACAAGTGCGCTTTATGAGCCTGCAACCCGATCTGATTCTGCGCGCCCGTTGGGTGGTGCCCGTTGTGCCTCAGGGCCGAGTGATTCACGATGGCGCCATCGCGCTCAAAGATGACCATATTGTGGCTGTCGGCCCGGCTGATGACTTGTTGGCCCAGTATGAGCAAACCCCGGTGGAGCACTACCCTGAGCACGTGATCATGCCCGGCCTGGTCAACGCTCACACCCATGCGGCGATGGCACTGCTCAAGGGTGTAGGTGACGATTTACCGCTGCAGCGCTGGTTGGGTGAGCGGATTTGGCCCCTGGAGGGCCAGCTCATGAGCCACGCCTTCGTTCGGGATGGCACACGTTTGGCCGCTGCAGAAATGCTTTTGGGCGGCACCACCTGCTTCAACGACATGTATTTCTTTCCAGAAGCCACGATTCAAGCGGGCCGCTCGCTGGGCATGCGGGTGGTTGCCGGCATCATCGTCATCGACTTCCCCTCGGCTTACGGATCCGGCCCCAAGGAATACTTGTCCAAAGGCCTGGCCCTGAGAGACCATATGCGCGGCGATGACTTGGTGAGTTTCACGCTCGCGCCCCATGCCCCCTACACAGTCTCGGATGAACTGTTTGCGAAAGTGGCCACCCTTTCGGGCGAACTTGGCCTGCCCGTGAGTTGCCACCTGCATGAAACCGCCCATGAAGTTCAGGAAAGCCTTGAAAAATACGGCAAGCGTCCGCTGAGGCGCCTGGCCGACTTGGGCTTGGTGAATTCCGACTTGATCGCGATTCACGCGGTGCACTGCAATGCTGAAGATATCGAGATGCTCGCCCGAGCGCAGGCCCATGTGGCGCATTGCCCGCATTCCAACCTCAAATTGGCCAGCGGCATTGCACCAATCGCGCAGATGCAGGACGCGGGCATCACTATATGTATAGGCACAGATGGCTCAGCCAGCAATAATCGGCTCGACTTATGGTCTGAGGCACGCACCGCCAGCCTGCTCGTCAAGGGCGTTTCGGGCGACGCGGCGAAATTTCCAGCCGAGCAAGTGCTGCACGCCCTTACGTTAGGGGCCGCCCAAGCCCTGGGCTTATCCGAGCAAATCGGCAGTGTCGAGCCGGGCAAAGCAGCAGATTTGATTGCCGTTAATTTAGGCAGCCCCGCCACTCAACCGGTGTTCGACCCGATTTCTCATCTGGCCTACTGCGTTGGGCCCGAGCATGTGGATGAGGTTTGGATCGCCGGGCGCCATGTTGTCGCCAAACGACAGCTTGTGGCGGCGATCACAGCAGGCGGCAGCTCCGATTGGGCCGAACCCCTGAGCCTGTGGCACAATCAGGTCGGAGAAATCTTGTCGGGGGGTTCGCGGCCCTAGGCTGTTGTCTGTCCCCGTCCATTCCGTTCCGCTTACCCGTGAGGAGAAACATGAAGAAATCGGTCAAATTGGCTTCCTTGGTAGCCAGCGCCTTCGTTATCGCTGCTACCGCTCCGGTGGCTGTTGCTCAAACATCAGCCGTCAATGGCTACGTCCAAAGCCCGGATGCCAAGGTGGTCATGGACCCATTTGGTCTGTGCTGGCGTACTGGCTTTTGGAGCCCAGCCAACGCAACTCGCGAATGCGATGCTGATCTGTTGCCAAAAGCTGCCCCAGCACCTGCTCCACGTCCAGCCGCTCCAGCGCCTGCTGCACCTCCTGCCGCTGCGCCTGCACCACGTCCCGCTGCTCCGGCACCGGCTCCTGCACCTGCACCTGCACCTGCTCCTGCTGCCCCAACTAGCGAAAAAGTAACTTTTGCTGCTGACACCTTCTTTGATGTCAACAAGGCCATCGTTAAGCCTGATGGCAAAGCAAAATTGGATGATCTGGTTGGCAAGCTCAAGGGCATCACCCTCGAAGTGATCATTGCAGTGGGTCACACTGATGCTGATGGTTCAGATGCGTTTAACCAGAAGCTGTCCGTTCGCCGCGCTGAGGCTGTTAAGGCCTACATGGTGAGCAAGGGCATCGAAGCCAACCGTATCTACACTGAAGGCAAAGGCGAGAAGCAGCCCGTTGCTGACAACAAGACCAAAGACGGCAAAGCCAAAAACCGTCGCGTGGAAATCGAAGTGGTCGGCACACGCCCACGTCGTTAATCACGACTCGGAGCCCTCAGGCTTCGGTAAAGAGCCCCGCCCTGTGCGGGGCTTTTTTTTGGCCTTGCACCTATGCCTTCACGTATCCTTGCGCCATGACCAGTACAACCGCAAACCCCAATCTTGATCCCTCCGAAGTTGCAAAATTTCAGGCACTCGCATCACGCTGGTGGGACCCCACATCCGAATTCAAGCCGCTGCACGCCATCAACCCACTGCGCTTGCAATGGATCATTGGCCTGACTGGTGGGCTGCATGGCAAACGCAGTGTGGACATTGGCTGCGGTGGCGGGATCCTCACTGAAGCCATGGCCCAAGCAGGCGCGCAAGCCACTGGCATCGACTTGGCTGACCGCCCATTGAAGGTGGCACAGCTCCATGCCCTGGAAGTTGGTGCGAAAGTGAACTACGAGGCCATCAGCGCTGAAGATTTTGCGGCCCGTGAGCCGGGGCAATTTGATGTGGTGACCTGCATGGAAATGCTTGAACACGTGCCGTATCCGGAGTCGACGATTGCAGCCGCTACAGCATTGGCCAAACCCGGCGGCTGGGTGTTTTTCTCCACGATCAATCGCAATCCCAAGGCGTTTCTTTTTGCGATTGTCGGCGCGGAATACGTGTTGCGCCTGCTGCCCAAAGGCACCCACGATTATTCAAAATTCATCAAGCCTTCGGAATTGATCGGCGCGGCCCGCAAAAGTGGCCTTGAACTCGTGCAAATGAACGGGCTCACCTACAACCCGATCACCGAGGTGTACAAACTCAATCCCGCCGACACCACCGTGAATTATCTGGTGGCCATGCGCAAGCCCGCCTAAGCACGATCTCATGACGCATCCTGCACTGCACACACCCACTGCGGTGTTCTTTGATCTAGATGGCACGCTCGCCGACACTGCACGCGATTTGGTCGAGCCGATCAATGCAATGCGTATCGATCGTGGCATGTCCACCTTGCCGTTTGAGGAGCTGCGCCCCTTTGCCTCGGGAGGTGCGCGAGGCCTGATCGGCAAAGGCTTTGGCATCGCCAAAGAGGATCAGCGCTTCCCCGCGATGCGTGATGAATTCCTGCATCGCTATGAGCAAGCCATGCTGGTCCACACTGGGCTTTTCCCCGGCATGGCCGCACTGCTGGAGCAGCTCGAAGCACGCGGCATCATTTGGGGCGTGGTGAGCAACAAGTTTGAACGCTACGTACGCCAAATCCTGGTCGGCCTGCAGCTGGATATTCGAAGCGCAGTAATCATCGGCGGCGACACCACGCCAACGCCCAAGCCCCACCCTGCCCCGCTTTTACTCGCCGCAAGCCAAACTGGGATTGATCCGGCTCGCTGCGTTTACGCAGGTGACGACAAGCGGGATATTGAAGCCGGCGTCGCTGCTGGCATGGCGACCGTCGCTTGCGCGTATGGATTTTGCGGCGATGTGTTGCCACCCGATCAGTGGGGTGCTGATCTGGTGGTGAGTGATGTCGCGGGCATGCAGGCGCTCTGGGGTTAAGCGAGCTTTTTGATTTGCTCAATGATATCGGCGGGTTCAGCACGATTGCGATAATCCGCGTCAATGTGTGCGTATTGAATGATGCCCTGCCGATCAATGAGATAGGTGGCCGGGACTGGCAGCACCCAACGCCCGTTACCGTTCAGATTCGGCAGATCATGGCCTACAGTTTTGTACACCTGGATCAATGATTCCGGCATCTCAAACGCAAGCCCAAAACCATCCGCAGCTGAAAGAGAAGAGTCACTTAGCACTTCAAAGGCCAAGGCGTTTTTTTCTGCTGTAGATAGCGAACTATCCGGCAGTTGCGGGGAAATGGCCACGATTTTCGCTCCCAGCGAATTCAACTGCGGTAAGAGCGCTTGCCAGGCACGCAACTCAAGATTGCAATATGGGCACCAACCACCGCGATAAAACACCACAATCAAAGGCCCATGCGCCCAAAGTGAGGCCAAGGCAATCGGCTTGCTTACCGCATTCGGCAAGGTCAAGCTAGGCGCGGCCTGCCCCACCTGAAGTGCGGTTTTCTCAATACCGCTATTTCGCAGCTCTTGAGTGGCCTGCTCCATCGTGGCAACACGCTCAGGGGCGGCCCGGGTCTTGAATCCAGCCTTGAATTCGGCCAACTGCTCGGCAAGGGAGTTAGAAGTCATGAGGAAACCTTTGTTAGTTGAAAATATGCCCGACGAAACGGACTAAATGTTGTGACACAAATTACAAGCCCCGTGATCGCAAGCAAAAGCCCTATCAGCTCGGCAGGGCCGGGAATATGGTCTAACACGGGCCAGGCCATCAACGCAGCCAGGGCCGGTGCAAGGGCTGGAAAAAGAGCTGCTCGAGCCGGCCCCAGAAGACTGACCATCTTGGCGTAAGTAAACAATGTGCCACCGCCAGCAACTACTCCCTGAACCAGCACCTCAATCCAGAAGAGCGGTGGGTGTATTGCGCTTAACTGGCCGATCCCAGTGGTCCACAGGTAAATCGGCACATAGGTCATCAAGGCAAAAAACGAGATCACTGCCGTGGCACGAATCGGATCAAGACGATAGCGCCGCAGAATCACACCAAACCCGGCCCACATGGTTCCTGCTGCGACAAACAATACGTCGCCAACAAACGCCAGCCCTTTAAACGATGCGGCATTCAGTCCGGCTAGCACGACCAGCCCCGCGATCACTATTGCGATACCACTAGCCTTGCGCAAAGTGATTCGATCACCCAAAAACACTGCCGCCATGATCATCCCCATCACTGACATTGCAGTGAACGGAAAAACGGCTGCATGACTGGGCGGCGCAAAGTAAAGCGCACCGAACATCAAAAGTCCGAACAGTGGCCCCGCCAGCAGCGCAATGGCCAGCCACTGTTTCCATTGCGCTTGCATTGCGGCCCCGTCCTTGACCAAGGCATAAGCCAGGATCGGCAAGGTCAACACACCGGCCACGGCAAACCGCAGAAACGTCAGATCCCAGGGCGTCATCCCCTGAGCAATTCCGAGCCGCGCAAACACGGTGTAAAGCGCGCCAATACTGGCGGCACACAGCCCCACGAGGATTCCTGCGATCGGCACCCCCGATGCAGGGCTGGACTGATTGTTTCTATCCATCGCTGGACTCCTCGTTTCTAGGTGGTTTAGGCTTGATCAAAGTGCCGGGGCTTGTGGGAAATCCACCGGAATCTGAGTGGCGCTGTGCAGGTAGTTGCTGATGATCTTGTCGCCGATCACCATGATGGTGTCCACCAGATTGGCTTGTGTGAAACCCGCAGCAAAGAAGCGCTCCAGCACATCGCCCTCCACTCGCCCCCGGCCTTTGGTGACCGAAGCAACCACTCGGGCCAGAGCATCCAGCTTGGGATCAAAGCTGATGCTGCCTTTACGAATCTCAAGAATTTGACTGTCAGTGAACCCTACGAGCTTTCCGATTGCGGTGTGGGCAGCGAGGCAGTATTTGCAATCGTTGAGTTGGCTCACTACCAGATTCACCACTTCGCGTTGTTTGGCGCTAAGCGACGATTTGGCCGACTGGAGGTTGATGTAGGTTTCCAATGCAGTATCGGAATACGCAAAGGTTGCATAAAGGTTGGGTACAAAACCAAGCTTGGATTTCAATCCGTCAAAGATGGCCTGGTTGGTCACTGACACATCGCTACGGCTGGGAACGGTAAAAGTTTTCATGATGGCTCCGTCAAGAAAGTTGGAAAGTTGAACTGGGTCACTTGGCGATTTGTTTGCAAAACACCAAGCGCGTGGACCGAATACTGATAGATTCCCAGGTATTCGAGTAGATTAGATTTGTGACTTATATTTATTCTTAAATGGAATAAAATGAACCTTTAGCCTGTGACTTCCAAGGAGCCCGGTAGATGGATCGACTACAAGCGATGCGCATTCTGGTTCGGGTGGCTGAAACCGGAAGCTTTTCGGCAGTAGCCCGGGAAGAAGGTTCCTCCCAGAGTGCCATCAGCAAACAGGTTGCAGCCTTGGAGAGCTATCTGGGCGTTCGGCTGTTGGCGCGAACTACCCGCGCAGTAACGCTCACCGATGAGGGCATGGTCTATCTCAAGAGCGCTCAACGCATCGTGCGGGATACCGAAGAAGCCGAAGATGCCTTGCGCAATGACCGGGGCCAGATCACAGGGCGGCTCAGGCTTGGCGCATCCCATGGATTCGGGAAACATGTGCTGTTTCCGATCGTGCAGCGTTTCATGCAAGAGCATCCGCAACTCGAAGTCGACCTGCAGCTCAAGGACAGTTTTGTTGATGTCATCGCAGACGGACTGGACGCCGTCGTTCGAGTGGGCGAACTTGACGATAGTTCATTGCTAGCGCGGCGGGTAGGCACCGCACAACGTTCAGTGATCGCCAACGCAGCTTTGGCGGCCCAACTCAATCAAGACGGCGATCTGCCCACCGTGCCCGAGGATTTATCCAGACACAACTGCGTGATTTACACCGGATTGAACACACCAAACACTTGGGTGTTTGAATCACCGCCAAAGCCTGCACCGCGATCAGAAAAGGACATCCGGGTGCGCGTAAGTGGCCGGTTCATGACCAATAACACCGAGGTGATTCGCGATGCGGTACTCAGCGGGTTGGGTATCGGCTTTACACCCAATTGGTTCTTCGCAAAACAACTGATCACTGGCGAAGTCGTGCGACTGCTTCCGGGGTTTGTGCCCCGGCCGCTTCCGATCCACATCCTTTACCCCGATACCCGCCGGGACTCAGCCAAGATTTTGGCCCTCACCCAAGCCGTGCAACATGGACTGGCTAACTCAGCTTAACCGCTGTCCCACTCACAGCCACCATCATCATGCCGTTGGCCTCACCCATGACCTCATAGTCGAAGTCCACCCCCACAATCGCATTAGCCCCAAGTTCCCGGGCGGCGTCCTTCAAATCATTCAAGGCACTTTCGCGCGCACCAGCCAAGGCACGCTCATAGCCACCGGCCCGGCCACCGACCACATCGCGAACGGAGGAAAACAGATCGCGGAAAATATTCGCCCCGATAATCGCCTCGCCTGTCACTACGCCCAGGTATTGCGCAATCGGCTGCGTCGAGCCGAAATCACTGGTGGTGGTGACCATCATGTCCTGAGACCCGCTGCTAAACCAACCCATCGCCCACTCCTCGAAGCATGTTGAGCCCCGATGGTAGCGGAAGCCCATTTCAGGCCGCCTGGCGGGACTTGTAGGTAAAACATCAATCCCCAACTACAATGCACGGAGGTGACTCGTCATCACCACGCTGAAAGACTTCTCGAATCTGGGGCCGACCTGGTTTCGACGTGGGTCGCGAAGCGGTGCAGGGCATACCGAGGCGCCTTTTCCTCGTAAATCTATTGGCAAAAAACTAAACGCAAACGACGAACGTTTTGCTCTCGCAGCCTAAGGGCTGACGAGCGCCGCAACAGGGTGCCGGAACTCTGGGTGAAATGGGCAACCATCTAGCTGCGGTGTAATTTAAGCCGGATCGCGCGTGGCTCGGGTTACTTGAGACGCCGTTAAAACCAAGGTAACTGGATGCATATCGGCCTGTCGGTGGGCTAAGTATGCATCGAGATCCAAGTACATCGACTAAGTATGTAGAACTGTCCGTAGAGGACTTGCGGACGCGGGTTCGATTCCCGCCGGCTCCACCAGATACCACTTTTAAGTGCTTTATAGTGATTTAAATAAACCGGCTAAGTGCCGGTTTTTTTTCGCTTTTTCCTTTTCTTGCCTTACAGTAACTTACCCTGAACTACCCCCTAGCGGGGTCAATTGGGGGCATAATTTTGCCTATTTTTTCATCATGCCCCCAGGTTGATGCCCCAACATTACATCAAACATGAAGCTGACCGATCTTGCTATTCGTAATGCCAAACCCGCTGAAAAACCGGTACGCCTGTACGACGGCCAAGGGCTTTATCTTGAAATCATGCCGAACGGGCGACGCTACTGGCGCTTCAAGTTCCGCTTTAACGGCAAGGAATCTCGAGCAAGCTTAGGGGTCTACCCGGAGACGCCGCTTTCCGGGCGCGTCGATAAGCGCACGGGGCAATACATCGATGGCGCCCGCGATCGCTGCGTTGCGGCTCGCAGAAAACTGGCCCTTGGAATTAGCCCGGTGGAATCCAAAGCGCGCGCAGTCATAGGGCCCCAAGTGGCTTCAGGTCATGGATCGATCACGTTCGAGCGGGCGGCCCGTCAATGGTTTGAGAAGCACTCCCCCCATTTGGCCAAGAACCACAGCGGCAGACTCATGAGCCGCTTTGAACGCGACATCTTTCCGTATGTTGGCCATCTACCCGTCGAGCTGCTTCGGCCGCCTCAGCTTCTCCACGCGGTCCAGACCATCGAAGCTCGCGGGGCGGTGGAGTCGGCCCATCGGGCCCTAAACACCTGCGGACAAGTTCTCCGTTTCGCCGTTTCCAATGGCTGGTCTGAGCGCGACTTCACTCCTGAGCTGCGCGGGGCGTTACGTCCAGTGCGAGGCAAGCACTTCGCAGCGGTGACCGCACCCCACGAAATTGGCCCTCTCTTGCGCAAGCTTTGGGGATATCAGGGGACGTTTGTGGTTTGCTGCGCGCTAAAGCTTGCACCGATGCTGTTCGTTCGCCCCGGTGAGCTTCGCCAAGCGCTTTGGGAAGACATGGATCTGAATCGTGCAGAGTGGCGCTTCCTTTCGACCAAGACCCAAGTCGAGCATATCGTGCCGTTGGCTAGACAGGCCGTCGAGATTTTGACCTTACTTAGGCCCTTGACCGAGCAAAGCCAATACGTGTTTCCGAGTCCTCGAAGTAACGACAAGTGCATGAGCGACAACGCGCTTTTGGCAGCATTGCGTACGATGGGTATTCGTCAGGACGAGATGAGTATCCACGGCTTTCGCGCAATGGCACGTACCGTCCTGGATGAAGAGCTCCAGTTCCGAGTCGACCTGATCGAACACCAACTCGCTCACCAGGTCCGTGACCCAAATGGCCGAGCGTACAACCGCACTAAGTTTCTGCCGGAGCGGCACCAGATGATGCAGGCCTGGGCAGACTATCTCGAAGGCTTGCGCTTAGCCTAAGCGACTTCTCATCCACCTTCACACCCGGAAGTCATTCTGATTGGGTTGTTGATCCACTGCGTCGGCCACAACCAATACGATTCACAAAAAATTTTCCGCTTTTGCCGGTTTTCCGTGAAAACGCGAGATTAAAAAAAGTCCGTTTGTGTATTCTGAATTTCGACCCCCGCATTGATGTTTACATCGATGCGGGCCCTTCAAGGATTCAGCATAACAAAGGAGGTTTTTACTTGAACCTGCATGACTCCCTGACTGCATCGCAGCGCTTGGCTGCTCATAACAAGCGATACGCTTTATGCGTTCGCCCGGCTGTCGCGACCGCGGCAGCGATGATTGTCTCGTTGACTTTGGGCTGTGCAAGTACTGGCCCGTCAGTGCGGCTCCCAACCTCCGGGAGCAGTAGCGTGATGTCGCTGAATGAGAAGCTCAAAGCTCAGGCGCGCACTTATCCCATCGAGTACTCGGCTGCGGCCATGCTCAGGAAGCCCCTTGGGCCCGATGGGGCTATCGTCATTGGCACCCTCGGCACGCCCTCACTGTTCGGCTGGTTCTCGCGCGGCCGTGCTCTTAGAGCGGCCCAGGCGCGGGCCGTTGAGTTCGGCTTCACACCGCCCACCAAAGAAGAATTCTTCGCGACCTTCGAAGGCTCGGTCTATTTGTCAGTCTGGAACATTCCCTTTGTTGCTCACCAGGGTAACGTGGCGCAACTGCTGAAGGGGCAATCGAAGCTGTATAACTTCTCGGGCCTATTGGCGAGCAATATCATTGGCCCGGCAACGGGCGACTTGGTTTGGGCTCGTACGACCGATCACGGCTTCCTGATCATTCAGGGTGTGTTGTGCCCGATCAGCAATGCCGACTATCTGCAATGCGAGCGCCAGTTTGATCGGGGCTATTTTGATCTTGTAACCGGCTTGCCCATCACGCGCAGCGCCACTCCATCGACCGATGGAGGGATCGACCCAACAACCTTGAAGCGCCGAGCCGGGCCCCGCCCGGAGCCTGCCCGAGGCGGTATCGCGTCGCACTAAAAGCGACTGCTTGGCCGCGCGACCGCACGGCCATCGGTGGGAGACCTCCCACCAAAGCCTTCCCCCCGAATACCTGGAGAGACCTATGCTCATCACATTTCGCTCGCCTATCGATCCGGCCATCGAGCACCTGCTCATGCGGTTCAACACCGCGGGTTATCTGCCCCTGACCCGGCGTAGCCCATCCACGTTCGTCGTTTCGAAACTCGAGTTCCAGAAGCGACGCGAACTTCTCCTGCCGAATGCGCATGTGTTTCCCATGGCCGATGACACGGCGCAAACCGTGAAAGCAGACGTGAATCTCGAGCTCACCGCTACACGCCATCCGGCCACCTGGCTCGAAGCACCTAACCCCGACAAGCCTATCGATCGGATCACCCTGCCCGCCACCATCGCGCTAAAGAGGGTCGACGTCGCTACGAAGTTTCTATGGACCGCTGGGATCGCGGTGGCCGACATCAACGTGGACTTGCCACCTCTACCCGCCGAGCCCCCTGCCCCTTCACCCACCGTTCGTGCCTTACAAGCACGGGTGTACCCGCCTCCAGTAGTACCAGCACCCAATGGATTGATCGCACGTTTGGAAGCCGCGCGAGACCGGCAACAACAGATGCAGGCTCGACGCCGGACGCTTGAACATCTTCAGGTGAACCGACTCGAAGGGCTGTGGCCTTTTCGGTCGGTGAATTTGCGTTGAAAACGCTTCAGCTTGATTTCCAGCCCCAGCCGCAGCTATCTAGCAGCTAAGTTTTGCAGTTGGGGCTCCCTGAATTGGTCACTGCTGATAAGTATAGTTATCAGCAATGAGATCCAAATCATGTCAAT
>JAIYCW010000065.1 GCA_027487815.1 Burkholderiales bacterium | reverse complement strand
GTCATACCTCGTGCTAACAGTACCTGTTGTTTCAATAACGTTTGGTTTTTCGGCCTGGTTTTCCAAAGAGATTTGGAGACATCCGAATTTTTCTTTGATGGAATCGACGAGCATCATTGTTCTACTTTGGTTTGTTGTTATTGCGATGGTCGCTCGACTGATTCGTGACTATAAGTATTTCCGCTAGACCGAGGCAATGTGAACTGACCGAAATTGCTGGGGCCAATGATGTCCAGATATCCGGCCGGACTACTACTGGGTTGCATTGATGCTGTTTCTTGAACTGGCGAGGGGTCAGGTCATTCAGGCTTGAATTGGGTCGAACGGCATCGTATTGGCGACGACAGGAATTGATAGCGATACGCGCCTCCTGACACGTGCGGAACCATTTGTTTTTCAAGCGCTCATCCGGAGCCGCCCATTGAACTAATCGTTGGAGTCGTCCCGGCGCCCATGAATCAAGCACAAACCACTCGAATCAGCACAACTACTTTCTGGTTTGTACCCAGATCAAGTGCGGCTTGAGCAAGCTCTGCCATTTGCTGCTAAACGGATGCACCTGGTCGCCCACCATCGGTAAGCCCTGATTGGCCCAATCAAATAGGCCTCCGATCAAGTTAAGACCATCAGTGATGCCATGACGGGCCAGGCTTTGCACCGCACGCCCGGAACGCACACCCGCTGAACAATAAATCAACACGCCATCGCGGATGGGATACGCCTGAGAAGTGGCGAGTAGTCGCTCCGGGGTAGTGTTGATAGCAGCATGCAGGTGACTAACCGCGAATTCTTCGGGTGCGCGAACATCGAGGATCAGCCACCTGGAGCTATCGAGCTTGGCAAATTCGAGCGTCGTAATGCTTGGCGTGGTGGCAAACTCTTTTGCCATCATGTCATCGATAACCGCCCAGTTCACGGGTGTGTGCTCTGCTCAAGGGTCTGCAGCCAGAGCATGGCTTGCCCTCGCGTTTCGCCGCACATCAGCGGCTCAGGGCGCAGATTCGCGCAAACCTCGGGGCGCTCAGGCTGACCAAAGATCATGCAGCGCTCATCATCATCCAGTTGAATGCAGCGCATCCCCGCCGGCTTTCCATGGGGCATGCCCGGGATCGGACTGCTGATCGATGGGGCGATGCAGCACGCGCCGCATTTCGGGCGGCAGGGCAAGGCTGAAAGGTTTGAAGCGAGGGATGGCACGCTGACAGTATCGCTGAAGTCTCATCGCGCCGTGCCCACGCAGTTTGACAACTGGCCCCATAGTGTAAGAATCAACCCATGTCAAAAACCCGAGTCGCCACCCAGTTCGGAATGGGCACCTCCATCCGAAGCCAAAACTACACCGAAGCTGCTGCGCGAGCGATTCGCAATGCGATTTGGCATAACTCGCTTTCGGTCGCCGATGCGTTTGGCTTTCCGCGTGAAGCCATGCTCATTGATGTTGAGATCGCGGTGCAGCGTCCGGAGGCTGTGAATGTTGAGGCCTTGCGAGGTGTGTTTCCCTATGGGCAGCCGAGTTTCAAGGTGAGCCGCGGCGGGCTGGATATCCCGAAGCCTGATGGCCAGGGGCATACCGTGTTGGCCCACGCCACTGTAATCGTGTCCTTCGATATGCAGCGAGTTCAGCTGGAGGGCAGCGATGACTGAGCGGCGCATTATTCTGGAGATGGGTGCGGGCAATGATCTCTATGGCGGTGACTACACCAAGGCGGCTTGCCGTGCGGTTCAGGATGCGCTGCACCACTCCTCGTTGGTGCTCTTTCGCTCCCTGAATATTGATCACCAGTCCATGCGGGTGAAGGTGACGATCGGGGTGCAAAATCCGGGGCAAGTGGATGCGGTTCGTGTCGCTCAAGAGTTGCCGCGCGGGAGGGCCGAGGTGCAGGTGGTGTTTGGCGGCCAGGATGTTCATGACCCGGTGCAGGGCACGACCCATGTGATTGCGAGCGCAGCGATCGAGGCTTACCTGCCGATCAATGCGCAAGACTGGCAGCTTTCATAGGCTGGCATCCCTGCGTCTGAGTCTCCAGGTAAGGAATTGCCAAAGGCCTCGACCACAGACTCTTTTCATCCTTTATCTTCTTAGTGGTTCGTATGCCTGCCTGGTCTTTCAAACACTTTTCTTTGCCTCGTCGCCGATTGCTTGTAGGTGGCTTGGGCGCTCTTGGGGCAAGTGGCTTGGCCGCGCTTTGCCATGCCCAGGGGATTGAAGCAACAGAGAATCACAGCGTGCTGGAGTTTGATTGGCTCGATGCCGAGCGTCAGCGGCCCGTGCCGGTGCGTTTGTATTTGCCGCGTCAGGCCAGTGCTTCGCAGCCCGTGCCTTTGGTGATGTTTTCGCATGGTATTGGAGGCTCGCGGCGAGGCTATAGCTATTTGGGCCGGCACTGGGCGGGCGCTGGGTTTGCGAGCCTGCATTTGCAACATGCTGGGAGTGACCGCAGCGTCTGGACAGCGGGCAATGTGTTTTCGCTGGTGAGCCGTTTGCAGGCGGCGGCGCAGGATACCGAAGCTTTGGCGCGGGTGAAGGATGGGCGCTTTGCGCTTGACCAGATCCTGAGCGGCGAGCTTGGTGCGCTGATTGATCCAGAGCGCATCATTGCAGCAGGGCATTCGTATGGTGCGAACACCACCTTGCTGATGAGTGGCGCGCAAGTGCAACGCGATGGTGTGATTCAACAGTGGCGCGATCAGCGCATCAAGGCCTCGATTGTGATTTCCGCACCGCCTTTTTATGGCGAGGGTTCACCAGCCCGAATCCTGCATGATGTGCAAGCCCCCAGTTTGCACATTACCGCGACCGAAGATGTGATTCGGGTTCCGGGGTATTTCAGTGCGGCCAGTGACCGGATCGAGATTTTTAATGCTGTCGGTAGCGCACACAAAATGTTGGCGGTGTTTGCAGGCGGCTCACACAGCATGTTCACTGATCGCGCGGGCACCGGTGGGGCGCTGCTTAATCCGCAGGTGAAGGCTGCCACCCGGGAGCTGACCACCGCGTTTATTCGGCAAGCGCTGATGAAAGATGGCGAGGCTGCGGGCGAGCTCGAGCGCTGGCCGCAACGTTATGCGGCCATCCTTGCGAGGTTCGTACCGCTGCAGTTGCCTGGATCGACTGGAGCCAGGGTTAACAGTTAAGCTTGCGGAATGATGCGCAAAATTTTCCGTTACTGCCTGGGTGCCCTGTTTGTCTTGATTATTGCGGTGATCGCTGCGGCCATTTGGGTGGGGTTTCCAGTGACGATGGCCGGGATGGCCGCCAAGACCGTGTGCTCGGGAATCTTTGTAGCGGGGCGGCCGGCCGAGCAAGTGATTCGTGATGACTTTTTGCCAGCCAGTGCAATACTGAGTTTGGTGCAAGTGCGGGTGAATCAGGCGGGTAAATCGGTGCAAGCCCAAGTGCCCGGATTCTCGGCGCGCGAAGCGGTGTGGCTAAGGGCTCGCGGCTGTGTGCTGGATGGCACTTCCGGGTCGGGCAATGCAGTGTCGGGCAATGCGGCATTGCCCGCTGCAGTATCAGCGAGTCCACCTGCGGCGCGTGCCACGCAACCCTGGCCCGCTGGGGATCTCGCCCCAAACCCAGGCATTGCCCCCAAGCTGGATGCTGTGTTTAACCGAGCCTTTGCTGGAGGCCAGGGCGCAGGCTTGCAAAATACGCGCGGGCTTGTGGTGGTTCATAAAGGGCAATTGCTGCGCGAGCAATACGCACCCGGATTTGATGCGAACTCGCGTTTACATGGTTGGTCGATGACGAAAACCTTGGCTGCGATGATTGTGCTCAAGCAGCTTGCAGATCAGGGCATTGCGCTGGATACCCCGGTGGTGGACGTGTATCCCGCAGACAAACGCCCGGCATGGTGGGCGCAATGGAAGGCCGATGATCGCAGCAAGATCACCGTGGCCGATATGCTCTTCATGCGTGATGGCTTGAGCAACACCGAGGGCTATCAGCCCTGGAGCGACGTGCCGCGCTTGCTTTGGGGCGGACCGGATGTGCCCGCCTATGCCGCGAAGGCCAGTGCGCAAGCGCCTGCGGGCACCCGTTGGCGTTATGTCAGCGCAACCACCAATTTGCTCACCCATGCGCTGCTCGCGCGCAGTGGAGTCGATGGCCCTCAGTGGGTCAATGCTGTCACACAGCCCATCGGGGCAAACAGCATGGTGGTTGAAACTGATGCGCGCGGCACGCCAGTGATGAGCAGTTATGGCTGGGCGAGTGCTCGCGATTGGGCGCGTTTGGGCTGGCTGCTCATGAATGATGGGATGTGGCGCGTGCCCGGAAGTGAAGCGGGCAAGTGGGAAGAAAAACGCGTGCTGCCTGCGGGCACGTTCAAACAGATGGTGGCCCCTTCGCTGGCGAGCGGCTATGGCTCAAGCTATGGCATGCAGGTGTGGTTGCAGGGCCGCGAAGAGTCGCAATGTAATGCCGCCTCTGGGGTGCCCACAGATACGGTGTCGATGGGTGGGCATTGGGGCCAGGTGGTGGTGATGGTGCCTTCACGCGACTTGATCGTGGTGCGTTTGGGCTGGACAATGCGCTCGGGCCTGTTTGATCGTTGCGCCCTGGTGCGTGATGTGGTTCAGGCTGTGGGCGGCTGAGCGCAAACATTCACCCACTGGGCTTGCGTGAGCTC
>JAIYCW010000010.1 GCA_027487815.1 Burkholderiales bacterium | reverse complement strand
TGTAAAAAAACCCGACAATCCAAACGGCTCATCGTCAATGCCAAAGCCTTGATCCGGTCAACCCAGTCGACGCCGATCACGCAGTGCCTGAGCAATCGTGCCGGGGTCAACATACTCCAGTTCACTGCCCACTGGCACGCCCCGCGCAAGCCGTGAGACCTTCAAGCCACGGGCGCGCAACATTTCGCCAAGATAGTGGGCCGTTGCCTCGCCTTCACGTGTGAAATTGGTAGCAAGAATCACTTCGCGAGTAACGCCATCGGTGGCCCGCTCGAGCAAGCGCTCAAAGTGAATCTCTTTTGGGCCCATGCCATCGAGCGGGGAGAGCCGGCCCATCAATACAAAGTAAAGCCCGGGATAGGCCAGGGTCTGCTCCACCGTCACCTGATCGGTGGGCGTTTCAACCACGCACAGCAGCTGCGGGTCGCGGGTGTCATCACTGCAGGTGTCGCAGCGCACCTGCTCGGTGAAGGTATTGCAGCGTTCGCAATGGCCAACCTTGCTAACTGCCACCGAAAGCGCATGCGCCAAAAGCCCGGCGCCCTCGCGGTCATGCTGCAGCAAGTGATAGGCATAGCGCTGCGCAGACTTCGGGCCCACCCCCGGCAGCCGCTTGAATGCAGCCGCCAGCGCTTCGAAACTGTTACTTTCTTTGGTGGTCAAACCCGCCACTCAAAAAGGCAGCTTAAAGCCGGGAGGCATGGGCATCCCAGCAGTCACCGACGACATTTTTTGCGCCGAGGTGGCTTCGGCTTTGCGCAAAGCATCGTTGAGAGCTGCCACAACAAGATCTTCCAGCATGTCTTTGTCGTCGGCCAGAAGCGAAGGATCAATCGCAATCCGCTTGACCTCATTACGGCAAGTGACTGTCGCCTTCACCATCCCCGCGCCCGATTGCCCTTCCACCTCAACCAGCGCAAGCTCTTCCTGCATCTTGCGCATGTTGTCTTGCATGGTTTGTGCCTGTTTCATCAGGCCCGCCAATTGATTCTTCATCATCGCTGTTTCTCCCTTTCAAAGCCTCATCATTCATCCAAAGGCCGCACCGATTCAGGCACGATGCGGGCATCAAATTCGCTCAATAATGACTGTACATTCGGATCGCTTTCAATGCCGGCCCGAGCTTGCGAAAAGCGGGCTTGGCGTGCAGCCTCATCCGCCGCCTGCACCGTGGCCTGCACTGCGCCCAACTCAACACTGAGTTTGACAGGCTTACCCAGCTTGGCCGCCAGCGACTCCTGCACTTTACTGACCATCGCCGCTTCGGAAAACTGGCGCACCGGCACCCGCAGCGAGATGGCTACCAATCCGTCGTCTTCCTCATGCTTCAGATACTCACTCTGGCGCAGGAACTGCCCGAGCATGCCCGATAAGGGCAGCGTGCTTGCCAGCTCGGTCCACCGGCCGTCAAACACGCGAGCAACTGAGGGTTGCACAGCAGCAGCGATTGAGCGGGCTGGCGCTGGCGTGGGGGCAGAAGGCTCAACCGTGGCCACTTGGACAGGCATCGCAGGCGTTGCACGCAAAGTGGCTGCACGGGGAGCCGAACTCAGCGCTGCTCGCGCACTGGCCACAGGATTTGTAGTTACCCGGGCTTGGGGTTGAGCTGAGCTTGGAGCCGAGGCAGTAAGTGGAACTGTGCTGCCCATGGGCTTGAAGGCCAGCAGGCGCAGCAAAATCATGCACATCCCGCCGTGAGCATCAAAAGCCAGGGGCAAATCGCGCAAGCCATGCAGTGCGATTTGATAGTAAACCTGCAAGCGTGTTGCGGAACAATGATCCGCCAGAGCCTGCAAGGTTTGAAGATTGAGCGCGGCGGCCTCGTCATTCAAGACGCCAGCCTGCGCCAAAGCCGCCTGCTGAAAGGCGCGGGCCAGCTCAGCCAAAGCCCGCTCAAAACTCACATTAAGCGCAAGCATTTCATCGGCCACCTGCATCAGGCCAGCGGCATCTTCGGCAATCAATTGCGTCACGAGGCGCTCAACAATACGTTGATCCACTACCCCAAGCATTTCGCGCACCGATGCCTCACGCACCTCGCCTGCGCCATATGCGATGGCCTGATCAGTAATCGATAGGGCATCGCGCATGGAACCCGCAGCAGCCTGCCCGATCATTGGCAGCGCAGATCCATCAAAGGCAATGCCTTCCAGACCGAGGATATGCTCGAGGTGCCCGGCGATCCGGGCCGGGGGCATATTCTTTAAATTGAATTGCAGGCAACGCGAGAGCACCGTCACTGGCACCTTTTGCGGATCGGTGGTAGCCAATATGAATAGCGCATGCCCCGGCGGCTCCTCCAGCGTTTTTAGCATCGCATTAAAGGCGTGATTGGTGAGCATATGCACCTCATCAATCACATAGACCTTATAGCGCCCCTGGGTGGGCGAATACACCGCATTCTCAAGCACCTGGGTCATGTCATCCACACCCCGGTTACTAGCTGCATCGAGCTCCAAATAATCGACAAACCGCCCCTGATCGATGGCTACACAAGCCGAGCATTGGCCGCAAGGCTTGGCCGACACACCCTTTTCGCAGTTCACCGCCTTGGCGAGAATCCGGGCGATGGTAGTTTTGCCAACGCCCCGGGTACCGGTCAACAAATAGGCGTGGTGCAAGCGCTGATGATCCAGTGCGTGGGTGAGAGCGCGCACCACATGTTCCTGCCCGACCAGGGACTCGAAGTCGCGCGGACGCCATTTGCGGGCCAGAACTTGATGGGTCATGCGGCGCTTTTAATTGGCGTGGCCTGGGGTTCGATTAACAGGAACAACAATGAAATAGGTGGCGAGCCGGGACCCCGGCACTCATGGTTAACAGCTGTGGCTGCTTCCTTCCGGACCTGACCAGGTTCACCGCGCCACAATGCGGGGGGGCCCGCCACCTTGTATTCTACCTACTTGGCCATATGCTAAGGTTCCACCTGCAATTTTAGGGCGATACGCCCAGGGAGCGCCTCATGACAATCAAACACACTTCGGATGCCGGATTTGATGCCGATGTCCTGAAATCCGATGTTCCGGTCCTGGTGGACTATTGGGCCGAATGGTGCGGCCCGTGCAAGATGATTGCCCCAATCCTCGATGAGGTTTCGCGGGATTACGACGGCAAGTTGCAGATCGCCAAGGTTAATGTCGACGATAACCAGGCCATCGCTGCAAAGTTTGGTATCCGTGGCATTCCCACCCTGATGCTGTTCAAAAATGGCGCTGTGGTAGCGACGAAAGTCGGGGCGTTGTCAAAATCACAACTAACCCTGTTCCTCGACAGCCACCTCTGATATTCTCTGCCTTAATCTGAGTCCGCCGGATCGCGTCATTCCTTGACCCGGTCCGATCAAGCCGGACTCTCGCCCCACCGCCGCGCATGCTGACTGCGCCGGTTGCTCCCCACCAAAGCCCATAAAAGCTTTTTGGCTAAAGCGCCGACCCTTCACCAAAGCTGTGTGCTGGCCTTGCGGCGTTTGATCTTTCTGCATGTGACTTTCCTGCACCCGACTTATCTGTTCTGCCAAAGCCCTCCCCTTTATGCATCTTTCTGAACTCAAGGCTCAACACATCTCCAAGTTGATCGAAATGGCCGGTGGCCTGGAGATCGAAAACGCCAATCGCCTGCGCAAGCAGGAATTGATGTTTGCCATCCTCAAACGTTTGGCCAAAACCGGCGATACGATTTTTGGTGATGGTGTGTTGGAAGTCCTGCCTGATGGCTTTGGTTTTCTGCGTTCGCCCGAAACCTCCTATCTGGCCAGCACCGACGATATCTATATCTCGCCCTCGCAGATTCGCCGCTTTAATCTCCACACCGGCGACTCGATTGAAGGCGAAGTGCGTACCCCGAAAGATGGCGAGCGCTACTTCGCACTGGTCAAGGTCGACAAGATCAATAATGAGCCGCCCGAGGCGAGCAAAAACAAGATCCTGTTTGAGAACCTCACGCCCTTGCATCCCAACCGGGTGATGATTCTTGAGCGCGAAATGCGCGGCGATGAAAACATCACCGGCCGGATCATCGACATGATTGCTCCGATCGGCATGGGCCAGCGCGGTTTGCTGGTAGCTCCGCCCAAGAGCGGAAAAACCGTGTTGATGCAGCACATCGCTCATGCGATCACCACCAACCATCCCGATGCGATCATGATCGTGCTGCTGATCGATGAGCGGCCCGAAGAGGTGACTGAAATGCAGCGCTCGGTGCGCGGCGAGGTCGTGGCCTCAACCTTCGATGAGCCCGCCACCCGCCATGTGCAGGTCGCCGAAATGGTGATTGAAAAGGCCAAGCGCCTGGTCGAGCACAAAAAGGATGTGGTCATCCTGCTGGATTCGATTACCCGTCTGGCTCGCGCTTACAACACGGTTGTGCCTTCTTCAGGCAAGGTGCTCACCGGTGGTGTGGATGCCAATGCCTTGCAGCGTCCGAAGCGATTCTTTGGCGCCGCACGCAATATCGAAGAAGGCGGTTCGCTCACCATCATCGCCACAGCGCTGGTCGATACCGGCAGCCGGATGGACGAGGTGATCTACGAAGAATTCAAGGGCACCGGCAACATGGAGATTCATCTCGAGCGCCGGATGATGGAAAAGCGGATTTATCCCGCCATCAACATCAATCGCTCGGGCACGCGTCGCGAGGAATTGCTCATCCCCGCGCCAATCCTGTCCAAGATCTGGATCCTGCGCAAGCTGCTGCACGATATGGATGAGCTGGCGGCGATGGAATTCATGCTCGACAAGCTGCGCAACACCAAAAACAATGCCGAATTCTTCGAAATGATGAAGCGCGGCGGCTAGGCTAGCCAAAGCGCACACAGCTGTTATAATCGAAGGCTTGACTGAATTCGGCTGCATCCTGTCTGTAGGGGTCGCAAAGGCGCCTGCCAGCCGGTCGGAAACCAAAGGAAAAGTGATGAAAGAAGGCATTCACCCCAATTACCGCGAAGTTGTGTTCCAGGACATGAGCTCGGGCTTTAAGTTCATAACCCGCTCCACGGTGAACACTCGCGAAACCATCAAGATGGAAGATGGCAAAGACTATCCTCTGTTCAAGCTGGATATCACCTCCGAATCCCACCCCTTCTACACCGGCGCCCAGCAGCGTGTGATCGAAGCTGGCCGGGTCGAGAAGTTTCGCCAGAAGTTTGCCCGCAAACCTGCCGCCGCGAACTAATTGCGCAGGGCCATTGGGCTGGATCAGGCCCAGGCGATCAAAAGGCAGCCCGCGCGGCTGCCTTTCTTCTTTATGAGCTTCGTCGAGCCCTGGCGATCCGCACTTAGCAGCCCGCCACACCTGAGATTCGCGACTACACTGCTCGCCGCATGCGTCCATTTCTAGTCACCGATTTACAAGCTGGCAAGTTGCCCCGCTGGGCTTTGCTTGTGCTGTGCGCCCTTTATGTGATCCCCGGACTCTTGGGCCGCGACCCTTGGCGAGTGGAAGACGCCACCGGATTTGGCATTGCCGCGTCGCTCGCCCAACTTCCGCTGAGCAGTTGGCTGGTGCCGCAGGTGTATGGGCTGCCCACCCCACAATCCGGATGGATGCCCTTTTGGCTGTGGGCTGCTGTCGGCAAGCTCATGCCGCAGGCTGTGGGTGCAGCGCCTTTGGTTCGGGTGATGGCTGGCCTGCAACTCGCCGCACTGTTTTTTGCCTTTTGGCAAGCCGTTTACTGGGTGGCTAAACGCCCCGGTTTGCAACCTATTGATCCCTTGGGGGCCTCCGCAACTCGCATTGACTTCGCGCGCACGATTGCCGATTCCAGCTTGCTTTTGTTGCTCGCTACCCTTGGCCTGCTGGCCCGGATGCATGAAACCACCGGGCATGCGACCCAAGTGCTATGGGTCGTTCTGGCTTTATTCGGGGCCGCCATGGCGCTTGAATCGCCCCGTCGAGGAGGGGTGATTGCTGCGCTGGCGATTGTGCTCAGTGTCTTGACGGCAGGGGTGGCCACGGCGCTTGCCATCGGGATTGCGCTGATCATGCTGCCGGTGCTATCGCAACCCTATCGCTTGGTTCAAAAAGCCTGGCTGCTGAGCCTGCTGATCAGCATCAGCCTGGGGCTCTTTGGGTTTGGTGCCTTGGTGTCCGTTTCCGGGGCCGAATCCCATGCCTTTGTGCAAAGCTGGTGGGCGAGCCAGCTCAGCGCCTGGAACGGACTTAACCCTCGTCCACTGAGCTATGCGTTGCGAACCCTGCCCTGGTTCCTGTGGCCAAGCTGGCCGATTGCACTTTGGGCGTTGATCCGTTGGCGTACCCGCCTGGAAGAGCCCATTGTCGCGCTGCCATTGCTAGTCGGTGCAGCGTTGAGTGTGCCCGCTTTGTTTTCGGGCCAGGGCAGTGAAAATGTGTGGCTGGTGGTGATTCCATGCGTGGCCATGCTGGGCGCTATTGGCTTACCCACACTCAGCCGCAAAGTGATCAGCCTGATTGACTGGCTTGCCGTGGTGAGCTTCAGTTTGTTTGGCTTGATTGCCTGGGCCTACTGGATTGCGCTCATGAGTGGCACCCCGCCGCGCATGGCATTTAAGGCAGGTCAAATTGCGCCGGGCTTTGTGCCTGAACTATCGGTGATTGAGCTCGTACTCAGTATTGCGGCCACGCTTGCCTGGCTTTGGCTGGTCCGCTGGCGGGTATCCCGTCAACCGCCGATGATCTGGCGGGCGGTCGCTTTGGCAAGCGGCGGCTTGGTGCTCGCTTGGTTTCTGTTAATGACCCTGTGGCTTCCGGTCTTCAATGAGCGCAACACCTATCGGGATGTTGCTGTGCAGCTGGGCTCCAAGGTTCCGCAAGGCTGTATTGAAGCGCGCAACCTCGGCCTGGCAGAGCGGGCGAGCCTCGGTTACTTTGGGCAGCTCAAGTTCGCTGAGCAAGCGTCCGATCCTTCCACCTGCGAATGGCTGCTGATTCAGGACTATGGTCCGATCGCTCAGCTTGTGCGCCCGGATGAGACCGGCTGGCGCTGGGTGCTTGATGTGCGCCGGCGAAGCAACAGCCTAGAGCGTTTTCGGCTCTACAAGCGTTAGACACGACCCACGCTGCTCGCATGCAATACTCCTCGAGAGGCCTGACGCGCCGATTGCTCAGCCTCGCCTGGCCAGTGTTTATTGGCCAGCTCGCGGTCATGCTCAATGGGGTGATCGATACGGTGATGGCCGCGCGCCTGGGCACTACCGATCTTGCAGCGGTCGGGCTGGGCGCGAGTATCTATATCACTGTGTATGTCAGTTTCATGGGGGTGCTACTTGCCCTGCAGCCGATTGTGGCCCAACACTTTGGGGCCAAGCGCTTTGATGCCATCGGTCGCAGTTTTGTCGCGGGCTTGTGGCTGGTGCCGCTGCTCAGTGCGCCGGGCTGCCTGGCCCTAGCCTGGACGACTCCATGGATTGCCGCCTCACAACCCCCTGCCGCAGTCGCTGAAATCACCCGTGCATACTTGTGGGCCGTGGCATTTGGCTTGCCTGCTGCTTTGTTTTTCCGGGTGTTCTATGCCTTCAATACTGCGGTGGCCAGACCCAAAGTAGTCATGACACTTAACCTGATCGGAGTTGCCTTAAAAGTGCCCCTGAACGCATGGTTCATGCAGGGCGGTCTGGGCTTGCCTGCGATGGGTGGCGCGGGTTGTGGAGCGGCCACGGCGGTAATCATGTGGTTGCTGTTAGCGCTGGCCATACTTTGGCTCAAGTTCGATCCTTGGTATCGGCGCTTCAACCTGTTCGAGGATCGAAGCCTGCGCTGGTCAGAATTGCGCGAGGTTTTGCGCCTTGGAATCCCGATTGCCATTGGCTATGGTGTAGAAGTCGCCTCATTCACTTTCATGGCGCTCTTCTTGGCGCGGCAAGGTGAGCTCACTGCCGCCAGCCATCAAATTGCAGCCAACCTCACCGGCGTGTGTTACATGGTGGCGCTTGGGCTATCGAGCGCTTGTAGCGTGTTGGTGGCGCAAAGCATCGGGGCTCAAGATCTTTCCCAGGCCCGCCAGGTATTAAGGCGAGGCTGGCGTGTGGCTTGGCTAGCGGGCGCACTTGTAGCCAGTCTCGTAGTGTTGCTGCGCGAACCTATCGCAAGGATGTACACCGCCGACCCGGCCCTGATCGCCGCAACCGTTGCTTTACTACCCTGGGTTGCGGGCTATCATTTTTTCGATGCAGTGCAAACCTTCCTGGTCTATCAGCTGCGAGCCTTCAAGGTGACCACCTGGCCGATGATCATCTACTTCGTGGCCCTCTGGGGCATCGGCTTGGGCGGGGGTTGGTGGCTTACCTTTGATGCATCCAGCGCGGCATCTGCGCTTCAGATCATTGGTTTGACGCAAAGCGATCTTGGTGCCGCCGGCTTCTGGACGGCCGGCATGTTGAGCCTCGTGATCGCAAGTATCGCGCTCGCCTTTGTGTTTCGGGCAACGCTTAGATCCGCACGCGCCTAGACCTTTAGAAAATGCTCGCGGTAGTAGCGCAGCTCGTCAATGGATTCTTCAATATCGGCCAATGCAGTATGGGCGCTACGTTTAACGAACCCTTTTGCAATCGCAGGCTGCCAGCGTTTGCACAACTCCTTGAGCGTGCTCACATCCAGGTTGCGGTAATGGAAAAAACTCTCCAGTTCCGGCATCAGACGCGCCATGAAGCGCCGGTCCTGACACACTGAGTTGCCACACATCGGCGACTTACCCGCTGGCACCCAGGGCCGCACGAAATCGAGCATCAGGGCTTGTGCGCTAGCCTCGGTGAGGGTTGACTCACGCACCCGTTGGGTCAAGCCCGAACGTTGGTGGGTTGCGGTATTCCAGCTGTCCATCGCGGCCAGAACCTCATCGGGCTGATGCACTGCAAGCGCAGGGCTGGTCGCCAAAACATTGAGTTGTGAATCGGTAATGATGATCGCCACTTCAATAATGCGATCCACTTCAGGGCGTAACCCTGTCATCTCCATATCCACCCACAACAAGTGGCTCTCTTCCAGGCGTGGTGTGATCGATGAGGACGGCGAAGGGGAAAGCGAAGGGGATAAGGCGCCAGGCGCCAGGGGCTCATGTGACATAATTTTCTCCATCTGCAATTCTTGCACACCTTAGCGTGTGTATTTCCCCGCGCATGCCATCCATCGAGTCCACCTCCCTGCTGTTTTCAGTCGTCTTTGCGGCAGCCCTGGCGATTGCAACCATCATCAGGCTGTGGCTCGCCACCCGACAGATCCGGCATGTCGCGCATCATCGGCCCATGGTTCCCCGGGAGTTTGAGCAGGCCATCGAGCTCAGCGCACATCAACGCGCTGCTGATTACACAATCGCACGCCAGCGTCTGGGCCTGATTGATATTGTGCTCGGGGCGGCTGTGCTGCTTGGCTTCACTTTGCTTGGCGGAGTGCAGTGGCTCACCCAGCTCTGGAGCATGATCTGGCCACAGCCTGGCATCTGGCGTGGGTTAGCGGTGATCCTCAGCGTTGTGGTGATCGCCGGTGTCATTGATTTGCCATTGAGCTGGGTGCGGCAATTTGTCATTGAAGAGCGGTTCGGCTTTAACCGAATGACGCTGCGGATGTTCATCATTGATGGGTTGAAATCCATGCTGGTGGGTGCGGCTTTGGGCTTGCCCCTGATCGCGGCAATTTTGTGGGTGATGCAGCAAGCGCCCGACACCTGGTGGCTCTGGGCCTGGGGTCTATGGATCAGCTTCAATGTGTTGGTACTGGTGCTGTTTCCTACTGTCATTGCCCCGCTATTCAACAAGTTCGAACCGATGCAAGACGGCCCGATCAAGGAGCGCGTGCAGCAGTTACTCGACCGGTGCGGGTTCGCTAGCAAGGGTTTGTTTGTGATGGACGGCAGCAAACGCTCGAGCCACGGCAATGCGTACTTCACAGGCATGGGACGCGCCAAGCGGATTGTGTTTTTTGACACCCTGCTGGAGCGACTCAGCCCCGATGAAGTCGAGGCAGTGTTGGCGCATGAGCTAGGCCACTTCAAACACCGCCACATCACGCAACGAATTATCTTGAGCTTTGCAATGAGCTTTCTGGGCCTCGCGCTGCTGGGCTGGCTCGCCACGCAAGGCTGGTTCTATCAAGGGCTGGGTGTCACCCCACAGCTCGGCGACTGGGCTGCACCGGCCTTGATTCTTTTCTTTTTGGCTCTGCCAGTGTTTACCTTCTTACTGCAACCGCTGACCAGTCTGTGGTCACGCCGCCATGAGTATCAGGCCGACGCCTACGCCTCGCAAACCACGCATGCCCGCCATCTGATTTCGGCTCTGGTCAAACTCTATAAAGACAATGCCTCAACGCTGACGCCCGACCCACTGCATTCGCGCTTTTATGATTCACACCCTCCCGCCAGCTTGCGGGTGGCCCGATTGAATCAATTGCTGGAGCCTAGCTCATGACGTCTACCCACTCTTCGGAATCGGGAAACCCCCTTAGCCGCGACCAATTACTTGCTCAGGTCTCGCGCGCGCTGGAAGGCTCAAAGGCCATGACCCCGGAGCAGATTCAGGCCCAGTTGCAAGCAGTGCCACATTGGGTGGTGCAAGGCGGTGCTTTGCAACGGACATTTGGCTTCAAGAACTATTTCGAAACCATCGCATTTGTGAACGCCATCGCCTGGATGATCCACGCCGAAGATCATCATCCCGAGCTGAAAGTGACCTACAACCGCTGTGAGGTTCGCTGGGATACACATTCGGTGCGTGGTATCTCGCTGAACGATTTTATTTGTGCCGCCAAAACCGATGCGCTCTACGAGCAAGGCTCGGCCCGCCAAGCTGGATGAGTTTGCCTCAAGCCCGGGTCTTGGCCACGCATGGTCGACAATGTGTCATTCAAGCGCCGGGAGGCGAGCCGCTGCTAGCGGTGACCCGTGGCCGCAGCCGCGAACCCGTGGTGGGCGATCAGGTTAACTTCACGCCGGATGGCGATCGGCAAGCGGTCATTGAGTCGGTGGTCACGCGCCGCAACCTGCTGCAACGAAGCGAGGCTCATCGCAGCAAGGCCCTGGCCGCTAATGTTGATCAACTCGCCATCGTGCTGGCCCCGGAACCGGTGTTTTCCGAAGCATTGGTATTGCGCATGATGCTCGCCGCTCATGTGGAAAACATCGCAGTCGCAGTGATTGCGAATAAGCAAGATCTCACCGCTGCTTGGCAGCCCTTGCTGGGCCGATTGAGCGCTATGCGGCAAGCCGAGTATCTAGTGTTTGAGGTCTGCGCCAAACATCAGGCTCAAGAAGCGCTCGATCAATTGCAGCCATGGATGGCCGGACGCAGCACGGTGCTGGCAGGACAGTCGGGCATGGGCAAAAGCACGCTGGTGAATTTGCTTGTGCCGCATGCCCATCAAGCCACCCAGAATATTTCGCTGGCGCTGGGCACAGGCAAGCACACCACTACCTCAGCAAAAACCTTTGCCCTGGATCATGCCCCCGAAAGCTGGTTAATCGATACGCCCGGGTTTCAGAACTTTGGCCTGGCGCATATTTCTGCTTCACAGGGTTTTCACGCGATGCCCGAATATGCGGGCCTTGCCCGCTGCCGATTCAACAATTGCTCGCATCAAACTGAACCTGGATGCGCAATCCGCGATGCCGCAGCTGAAGGAAAGGTTGACGCCGAGCGATACCGGCTTTTTGTTGAGCTCGGCCTGGAAGGCTGAGCAGGTAACACTACGAGATTGCGGCTCAGCGGCCCAGCCAGTTGGCCATCGTGAGCATCGCAAATAGCGCAACCCACAACACCACGCTGCGCCAGACTAATCCCACGGCACTGCGCAAACTCCCCGGGTTCGCTTGCGCGCCTTGCCAGTCAAACCCCTGCTCACCGCTGGACCACTGGGCCTCCATTGCGGGATCAGCCAGCCTCACTCCAAGCGCTCCACCTCCCGCTGCCAGCAACAGCTCGCGCTGACTCAACGCAGGGTTAGCGGCGATCGCGCCGCGCCAGCAAAATACTGAGTCTTCAAAGTTACCAACCACTGCGAAACCGGCCGCACTGAGCCGCACCGGTACCCAATCAATGAGGTGATACACGCGCTGGGCAAACCGGCCAAACCCGTCATCGGGGTGTTGCACACGCCAGCGATCCGCAAGCATTTGCGCCACCCGATAAAGCACCGGCCCCACCGCGCCCGGCAGCAAGATGAACCAAAACAAGGGACCAAACACATGCCGATGCGCCGCGATCAGGGCGTGGGCAATCGTGACCCGGCAAATCTCGGGCACGGTGGCGCTCTCGATCGGAAGCTCGATATTGCTGTGAGCAAGCCAAAGCTCCAATTCCTTACGCGCGCTATCACTATCGTTGGCAGCAAGGGCCAGCTGAATCGCAGTAAACGCATGGCTGAACTGACGAAAGCCGAGAGTGAGGTAAAGCACCAGCACATAGAAGCAAAAGAGCGCCACAGGATGCAGCCATGCTGCGAACCACTGAAACAGCAAGGTGGCCAAGACGACCGCGCCTGTGGCGAGCAGCCAGCCAATCAGGCCGTGCTTTTGCTTACCCGCATCGGTGTTGGCCGACACGGTATCCGCCCAGCTCACCACCCAGCGATGAATGAAGTTATTCGCAGGCAGCGGCTTGCCTTGCTCGATGAGCAGCGCAAAGATGAGTGCTACAAAACCCATGTCGTTTTACCCCTGCGGCGCATCAGCCACTTGACCCACAATTCAGGCACGCAGGAAGTGGTAAAGATTGCGAAGCATGGCGGCGGTAGCTCCCCAGATGAAGTATTCACGCTGGTTGGCATGATAAGGCATGCTGTAAAACATCCGCTCGCGCTCTTGAAGCTGCACGCGTACCCGACGATGGTGTTGCGGGTCCATCAAAAAACTAAGGGGCACTTCAAAAGCTTCATCCACCTCGTGCTCGGAGAGCTGCAAAGGCCATTGCGGATCGATCAACGCCACCACTGGCGTGATTCGAAATCCGGTGCCTGTGGTGTAAAGCGGCAAGGTACCAAGCACCTCGGCGGCCTCAATCGGCATACCCACCTCTTCCTGGGCTTCGCGTAACGCTGCTGCGATAGGCGAGGCATCTTCGGGATCGACACGGCCACCGGGAAAGGCGATTTGGCCAGCATGGCTACCCAAGGTTTCGGAACGCTTGGTCAGCAGCATCGTCAGGGCATCGGCCTGTCGTACCAGTGGAATCAACACGGCGGCATCCCGCACTTCGCCGGTGAAACTAAAGCCATCCGTACGAAATTCAGGCTCCCATGCGGGGGCGCTAATAAACCGGCTGCGGAGCGTTTCCGGCTGCAAGGCGTGCGGCCTTACAGCGGATTCTCCCAACACGGGCTCGGAGGGCAAACTCCGAGGATCGAACCCAGGGCCGCGCAATGAGCGCGGCGTGGGCTCAGGCGGCGGTGCCAGATGAGGCGGCCGCTACTTTCGCCGCACGATTGGGCAGCTTCTCCTTAATACGCGCCGACTTGCCGGAACGCGAACGCAGGTAATACAGCTTGGCCCGGCGCACATCGCCGCGACGCTTGACTTCGATTGAAGCGATCAAAGGCGAATAGATCTGGAAAGTCCGCTCAACGCCTTCGCCCGAAGAAATCTTGCGGACGATAAAGGAGGAGTTCAGACCACGATTGCGCTTGGCAATGACCACGCCCTCATAGGCCTGGACACGCTTGCGGGTGCCTTCAACCACATTGACGCTCACAACAACGGTGTCGCCAGGGGCAAACTCGGGAATGCTCTTATTGAGGCGCGAAATTTCTTCGCGCTCGAGCGTTTCGATAAGATTCATCAACAACTCCGACCATCATGCAACGGACTGTTATGGAATGGGGCCCGGCAAGCAGGCAACCGCACAGAGGATGGTTAGCCCGTGATTATAGCCTCTTTACAACATTTTCAACAAGCCAGCCGGCAAGCGGCCCACCCGCTTGACTTGGCACCAAAGTGCCGGGTGTTTAATCTCGTATGCCGCAAGTAAACCCACCTTCCCTGCCTGTATTCCAGGCTGCAACTGAGCCCACCGCTGGTTCGCAAATCACCTTGAGTAGCGGGGAACTCGCTACGCGCTGCCAGCTTTCCCGGGGTGCACTGCGTCTGTATGAGCGCCACGGCCTGATTCAGCCCACTCAGCGTAGTGCCGCTGGCTACCGGATGTTTGATCCTGAAACCGTAACCACGCTTAATGCAATCCGGGTAGCCCAGCAAGCCGGTTTCACCCTGGCCGAAATCGGCGAGATGATCCGGCTCATTGACCCCAGTCAATTCTCAGCCACGCAAGTTAGCGCCACACTTCGCCAGAAATCCAAGTCCATCGAAAACAAGATCAAGCAGCTTCAAACCTTCAAACGCTTTCTTGATCGCGTAGCCGCAACGCCAGAAATCTTGCTGGACCCGGAATGCGATATCTTGCTCGAACTCGCCATGCTCGATGCAAAGCAACCCGAAAAGCCCCAGCGCGCCTCTTCGCGTAGCAATTCACCTAAACCTGTTTCCAAACCTTCACGCTCATGAAAAAACGCACCTTCCTATTTGGCACGCTCGCTCTTGGTGGTGCCCTGGTTGTCGGCTGGGGCCTTATGCCGCCTCGCCAACGTCTTCAGGGTGCTGTGCCTTTACCGCTTAAGGATGGGCAGATCGCTTTGAATGCGTGGCTGCGCTTGGGCACGGATGGCAGCGTTGGATTGGTGATGCCGCGCTCAGAAATGGGCCAAGGTATCCATACCGGCCTGAGCATGCTGGTAGCCGAGGAGCTCGATTGCGCAATGAGCCAAATCCGCCTCGACCCCACTCCCATCGATAAAATTTACGGCAACGTCGCGGGCCTGGCTGAAGGTGTTCCCTTCCATCCGGATGACCAGGGAGTGATTGCGCGCAGCATGCGCTGGACCATGCTCAAGGTGATGCGCGA
>JAIYCW010000085.1 GCA_027487815.1 Burkholderiales bacterium | reverse complement strand
GGCGAGCAAATCAAATTCAAGGGGATCATCAGTTCGGGCGCAAACCCGCAGCAACATCCTTCACAACATCACGCAACCACCGGCTGGCCGGTGCCCGATGCACTCGATCATGCCATAGCTGGTAATAGCGCAAGGCCGGAAACGGCACGGGGCAAGGCAGCACCCGCACCGCCAATTGCCCTTCAAAACGACTGCAAAACAGCCTGCCGGTGGTCAGCACCAGGAGGCTACGCTCAACGATTTGAGGGATCTGACTGAAGGTGGGACTGGTCACGGTGATATTGCGTTGCAACTTTCGCGCCAGCAGCAGTTGGTCAATGACTCCCAGTGCCCCCATCCTGAGGGAGGCTGGCGCAATATGCTCGGCCGCCAAGTACTTTTCAAGGCTAAACCCCCGCCGCAGCGCTGGATGGTTGGCAGCCACCATGCAAACAATCTCGTCGCTTAACAGGCGGGCCATATGCAGATCTGCAGGCGGCTCAAGCCAATTGCCGATCACCAGATCCACCGCGCCTTGCGCCAGAGCGCTGGAGTAGTCGAATCCCGCACCCAGCCCGCTGACCTGCACTTGGGCCAATGGAGCTTGCTGCTTGAGCCGGGCGATCACACTGGGTAAAAACAGGGGGTCAAGGTAATCACTGGCTGCAATCCGCCACACGCCGTCGTAGGTAGCGGCATCGAAGCTGCGCTCGCGTGCTGGCTGAAACACTTTGTTGGCCTGCATCAAGATGGCTTCAAGTGGTTCAACCATGTCCAGCGCGGTGGGGGTGGGCACCATGCCTGTGCCGGAACGCACCAAAAGCGAATCCCCGGTAAGAACCCTGAGGCGCTTGAGTGCAGCACTCACCCCGGGTTGGTGCATCCCCAAATGGACAGCGGTGCGTGAAACACTTCGGGTGGTCAACAAGCTTAGCAACACCTGAACAAGATGAAGATCAATCTTGCTCGCAGTGGCGGGTTTAGTCATATCATTCACAATATCTGCATTATAAGATTTCCGGTATAAATTTATAGTGGCTTAGCGGTAGTGTCCAAATCATGAATAGCACCCATCAAGTCGTACGCTTTTGGCGCAATGGTTCCATTGTTGAGCTTGCCGATATGAAGGCAAGCACGACCTTGCTGGAACTTCTGCGCGATCCAGGCAGCCCCGCCCACGCCAGCTGCATGGGCACCAAGGAAGGCTGCGGCGAAGGCGATTGCGGAGCCTGCACGGTAGTCATTGGCGAGCCCGACCCGGCAAGTAAGGGCCTGAAGTTTCGGGCTGTGAATAGCTGCATCCGGCTGGCGCATTCGATTGATGGGCTGGCGCTTTGGACAGTGACTGACATTGGCCGCAGCTCACCGCATCCCGTGCAGCAGGCGATGGTTGAAAGTCACGCGAGCCAATGCGGCTTTTGCACCCCTGGATTTGTCATGTCGCTCTTTGCGCTTTATCACAGCGTCGAGCCGGGCACGACGGTTTCGCGTGAGACCGCCCAGGAAGTACTAAGCGGCAACCTGTGCCGGTGCACCGGTTACCGGCCGATCCTGGATGCCGCCATGATGATGCTGTCATTGCCTCCCCGGGTGCTTGATGCGCAAGGAATAGCTGCGCAACTCCGAACTCTGGCCCCGCCTTCAGCCGATGCCCCTGTGGGAGGCTCCTGGAGGCCCCAAAGCATCGACGAGCTTCTGAGTCTGCGCTCGGTGCGCCCTCAAGCCCAACTCATTGCAGGATGCACCGATGTTGGCTTGTGGATCACCAAGCAGCATCGTGTGTATGAAGAAGTCATCGACGTGACTGCTGTCCAGGCGCTCCATGCGATTACCCAAAACCCACATGGCTTGAGAATTGGCGCGGCTGCTCGCCTGCCCGAAGTGTTTGAAGCGTTGTGCAATGGGCGACCCCAACTGCAAACCTTTGCAGCCCGATTTGCGGGGCTGCCGATTCGAAACTCCGCAACGCTGGGGGGCAATGTTGCCAATGGCTCACCGATTGGCGATTCCATGCCGCTATTGATTGCGCTTGGCGCACAGGTTGTTTTGGGCTCGGTGCGCGGCGAACGCAGCCTGCCTCTGGAAGATTTTTACCTGGCCTATCGCAAAACAGCGCTGGCTGCCGACGAGGTAGTTCTGTGGATTGATATTCCCGCACCCACCTCCAATCAGCTCACACGCGTTTATAAGCTTTCCAAGCGCTTTGATGACGATATCTCGGCCGTGTGCCTGGCGATCACTCTTGACTTTGATCGCGCGCCCAAGGCTGGGCAGGATGGCCTTGCATTTAGCGGCGCAATTCTTGGCGCTCGTATTGGCGTAGGAGGTATGGCCGCAACTCCGATGCGGGCGCGGGCGGCGGAAGCGGCACTGATCGGGCAGGCGTGGTCATTGCAGGCTGCTCAGGCTGCAGGACACACCCTGACCCAGAGTTTTCAGCCGATCTCGGATATGCGCGCATCATCGCTTTATCGAAGCCAGGCCATCGGTCGCCTCATGCAACGCCTGTGGATTGAATCGCAAGGCATAAGCGCCAACCTCGAAAGCCTGGATAAGCTTGAGCAATTACCAGATACCGCAAGCATCGCCACGCTGCGTAACCTGCTGGAGCTCGCCCCTTGAATGCGCCTCAAACCGGTGTGATGAATCCGGCGCTTCAAGCGCAGGGACAAAGCCAGGCGCATGAAAGTGCCTGGGCCCAGGTCAGCGGCAAAGCGCAGTATGTGGATGATGTGCCCGAATTGCAGGGCACGCTTTATGCAGCTGTAGTGAAGAGCCCAATCGCTCACGGCAAGCTGGTCTCCATTGACCGAACCGCCTTGCTGCAAGAGCCAGGTGTTCATGCGGTGCTGACTCACGAAGACATTCCAGGCTCCCGGATTCTGGCGACCTTTACTCATGATGAACCCATCCTCGCGCATGACCGGGTGGAGCATGTCGGACAGGCCATTGCGATTGTGGTGGCAAGCTCGGTGAACCGGGCCCGTCATGC
>JAIYCW010000018.1 GCA_027487815.1 Burkholderiales bacterium | reverse complement strand
GCATAGTCGCCCTGAATCTTGATGGCCGCGCTCTTGATCCCGGCAACCTCGCCGGCAGACTCCTCCAGCAACTCGGTTTTGAAGCCCTTGCGTTCGCAATAGCGCAGATACTGGCGCAGGAGCATCGAAGCCCAATCCTGCGCCTCGGTTCCGCCCGCGCCCGCCTGAATCTCGATAAAACAATCGGAAGGGTCGGCGGGGTTGGAAAACATCCGCCGAAATTCCATCTGTGCCACGCGCGCTTCTAGCGCCACCACGTCCGCCTCTACCGCAATCAGGGTGTCGTCGTCGCTTTCCGCGCTTGCCATTTCAAGCAGGTCGCTGGTGTCATTGATATCGCTACCTAAAGCGCTAAGCGAACTGACAACGGCATCAAGCTGGCGCCTCTCTTTACCCAACTCTTGAGCGCGCTTCGGATCATTCCAGATGTCCGGCGCTTCGAGCTCGGCCCCAACAACCTTCAGGCGTTCTTGCTTGACCTCGTAGTCAAAGATACCCCCGAAGTTCCTGGCTGCGCTTTTTGAGGTCAGCAACTCCGTTGATGATCAGATTAAGGCGTTCGGCTTCCATCGTGTTGTTCCGCTTGCTCGGCATCCTCGGATGGGATGCGCAAAACCCTTGATTATAGCTGCGCTCATCCGTCAGCCGACTAGCGGCCAGACCAGGGGGGCAGAGAGGGCCGCAAGGTCTGTTAGAATTTAAGCCTGCTTTTTGCAGGCGCGTAGCTCAGTTGGTTAGAGCACCACCTTGACATGGTGGGGGTCGTTGGTTCGAATCCAATCGCGCCTACCACCTTATTTCCTCCCGATCTGCTGAACGCCCTTGATGGGCTGGACCAACTTAGTGCATCACTTTCGCGGAGACTGCGCCATGGAAAAATCTAAATCGGTGCTGGTGGTTGGAGCAGGCGACGCCACAGGCTCGGCGATAGCTCACCGGTTTGCCCGTGAAGGCTACGTGGTTTGCGTGACGCGGCGCACAAAAGAGGCTCTCAGCGACCTGGTGAGTTCGATTGCCGCTCAAGGCGGTCGTGCGGTGGCATTTGGTGCTGATGCGCGAGTCGAGGCCACCATGGTTGAGCTGGTGAATCAAATCGAAGTCGACATTGGCCCGCTGGAAGTTGTGGTGTTCAACATTGGCGCGAATGTTCGCTTCGGCATCACAGAAACTACCGAGCGCGTCTACCGTAAGGTTTGGGAAATGGGCGCGTTGGCTGGATTTCTGACCGGGCGTGAAGCGGCCAGAGTGATGTTGCCCCGGCAGCGCGGCACCATCATCTTTACCGGTGCAACGGCAAGCATGCGGGGGAGTGCGGGGTTTTCGGCTTTTGCCGGGGCGAAACACGCATTGCGTGCGTTGGCGCAAAGCATGGCGCGAGAACTTGGCCCGCAGGGTATTCATGTGGCGCACGTGGTAATCGATGGCGCGATTGATACCGCATTCATTCGGGATAACTTTCCCGAGCGGTATGCTCTCAAGGAGCAAGAAGGCATCATTGATCCGCACGCGATTGCTGAAAACTATTGGATGCTTCACAAGCAAGCGCGCAACGCCTGGACGCATGAGCTTGATCTGCGCCCGTGGATCGAGAGCTGGTAGTCAGCTCCTACAAAAACCGATCAAGAAGCTTGCGGCTTTCCCGATCAAGAGCTGTGAAGTCGCGAATCAGGTAGTGAATGCCATGCGTGTCAGCAATCAGGAGCGTGCCGCCGCTCAAGCGCCGAATGAACTCTTCACCACCCAGCACAAAGCTGGTTGGGCCGCGATCCGTGCGCACCTGCCAGGTGCTGGGCGTAATGAAGCTCGACACGGATTCCAGAGCCTGGATCTGGGGCATGAATTCCCGTCGGCGCAGTTCTTCAAGTACCAGGTCTCTTGCCGGTGGCTCAAGCTGATCGATGCTTTCTAGCCACACCAGCTCATGCCCGTCGCGATCCACCAAGGCAATCGCGCCATGCGGTTCAGAGATTGGGAATGGACGCACTGCAGTCACTACCACAGCCTGCGCGTGGTCCGAGACTTTCAGTATTAATCGCCCCGCGCTGTCGCGATCAAGCACAAACGATGTTGACTGAGCTGCATCTTTAGCGGCTGGCAATGCGGGGCTATGGCTGGTTGTGCTCATGCGATGTTCTGTTTGGCAGGTGGGGTCCACACGCTGAGCTCTTGTTCAGTATCGACATTGCGGGCTTGCGCCTGATAAAGATCAAAGTACGCCCCTTGCTTGGCCATCAGGGTGTCGTGGTCGCCCATCTCGACAATCTGGCCACGATCCATCACCACCAGCCGATCCGCCTTGCGCAGAGTGCTTAGTCGATGCGCAATCGCAATCGTGGTTCGCCCTTGGACCAGGTTATCCAGAGCCTTCTGAATCTCGCGCTCGGTGGTAGTGTCGACCGAAGAGGTGGCTTCGTCGAGAATCAACACTTGAGGATCGATCAGCAAGGCACGGGCGATCGAAATCCGTTGTCTCTCGCCGCCCGAAAGCGCCTGCCCGCGCTCACCGACCAGCGAATCGTAGCCATGGGGTAAGCGCAAAATGAACTCATGCGCATGAGCTGCGCGCGCCGCGGCAATGATCTCGGCCCGGCTTGCGTCCGGTTTGCCGTAGGCGATGTTCTCGGCAATGGAACCAAAAAACAGGAAGGGTTCCTGAAGGACCAAGCCGATATTGCGCCGGTAGTCGGCAAGGGCGATGTGACGAATATCGGTGCCATCCATGCGGATTGCGCCTTCAGTGACATCGTAAAAGCGGCAAATCAGATTAACCAATGTACTTTTGCCCGAGCCGCTATGCCCCACCAGGCCAATCATTTCGCCGGGTGCGATCTCCAGGTCAACCCCACGCAGCACAGCGCGATTGCCGTAGCGAAAGGTCACACCCTGCACGCTGATGCGCCCCTCGGTGCGATTCCAGGCCACTGGATGAGGTGCCTCAGGAACACTCGATACATGATCGATCACATCAAAAATCCGCTTGGCGCCAGCCGCCGCTTTCTGGGTTACCGAAACAATCCGGCTCATCGAATCCAGGCGGGTGTAGAAGCGGCCGATATAGGTAAGAAATGCAGTCAGCACCCCCACGGTGATTGCGTCTTTGGACACCTGCCAGATCCCCACGGCCCATACCACCAACAGGCCGATTTCAGTCAATAAAGTCACCGTAGGCGAGAACACCGACCACACCTTGTTGACCTTGTCGTTGATCTCGAGGTTATAGCGGTTGGCATCCCGAAAGCGCTGCGCCTCACGCTTTTCCTGTGCGAAGGCTTTGACAACACGAATGCCCGGGATGGTATCGGCCAGCACATTGGTAACCTCGCCCCATACCCGATCCACTTTCTCAAACCCATGGCGCAGGCGATCGCGCACCACATGAATCATCCAGGCGATCAGCGGCAACGGCAGCAGAGTGACCATCGCAAGCCACGGATCAATCGAGATCAGGATTGCTGCGGTCATCAGAATCATCAGCACATCGGTGCCAAAGTCGAGCAGGTGCAGAGACAGAAACAAGTTGATCCGATCGGTCTCCGATCCGATTCGGGCGATCAGATCGCCGGTGCGTTTGCCCCCGAAAAACTGCAAGGACAGCTTGAGCAAATGCTCATACGTGCTGGTGCGCAAATCGGCGCCGATCCGCTCACTGACTTTTGCCAAGATGAAGGTTCGGGCCCATCCCAAAAGCCAGGCGAAGAGCGCGGCTATCACCAGGCCGCCAAGGTAAAGCTGGACCAAGGACCAATCGATGGGTTTGCCGTTCTGATAGGGAATCAGGATGTTGTCCATCAGTGGCATGGTCATGTAGGGCGGCACCAATGTTGCTGCCGTGGAAGCCACTGTCAGGCCAAATCCGAGCGCCAACTGCTTTTTGTAGGGACGGGCAAATCGCCACAATCTAAACAAGGTCCAGGTTGAAACGCCAGCCTCATCAACTTCTGGCAACAGCACATCATCAACCGCATCCTCGGTGACGGGCGGGCGTGGATTCGCGAAGGGCGCAGCAATGGAGCCAAGGGCTTCGCAAAGCTGTTCAAATTTCTCCGCCAAACGCTGAGCTTGGGGTAAATGGCCCAGGGTGTAGCGCCAGATCGCTAAGCGCTCGCCACGGTTGCGCAGCTCGAGCTGCCCAACCCCGGCATGGTCTTGCATATGCAGGCTCATGGTCGGTTCGAGTGCCCAGCTCTGCCAGCGTTTTTCACCTGGAGCCCACGCCAGCAAGCGGCCTTGCGACAAGGCCAGAGCACCCGCCCCATAGTGCAAATCTTCATCGAGGTTGAGTTCGAGCCAGTGGCTGAAGTGCTCCTCGGGCAGGTGCTCGGGTTCTAAACGCTCAGTCCAGCGTTCGGCAAGGGTCGGGGTCAGGGCATGCATCGGGTCGATAGACTACATGAAGCGCAAGGTTTTAAGCGTAGGACCGTACCGCCACAGGCCGATGTCAACCAAGCGCATAGCCAGCCGTTGATCATGCAGATTAACAAGAATTTACCGGTGCCAGACTCGCAAGTCACTGATTTGCAAGGCCCTTCAGCATTTACCGGTTGGCAACTATGCGAAAAAACCCGATTGAGATTCTTAGCTTTACCGACCTGCGCGGCCCAAACATGTGGTCCTATGGCCGCTCCGTGGAGGCCTTGGTCGATATCGGTGAGCTGGAACAGTTTCCATCCAATTTGCTTCCGGGGTTTTACGAACGATTGAGCCAGTGGCTGCCCGGCCTTGTCGAACATGAATGCAGTTACGAGGAGCGTGGGGGCTTTCTGCGGCGCCTGAAGGAAGGCACCTGGACCCCGCACATCATGGAGCATGTAGCGCTAGAGCTGCAGACCATGGCTGGCATACCGGTGGGGTTTGGCCGCGCGCGGGAGACCTCCCGCAGTGGTTTGTACAAGGTGGTTGTGGCATTTCGCCATGAACAAGTCACCCGGATGGCCATCGTTGCGGCCCGGGACTTGGTCATGGCCGCGATCAACGACGACGGTTTCGACGTTGCGGCATGCGTTAAAGAGCTGCACGACATCGCTGATGACCTTTTGCTTGGGCCAAGCACGGCGTGCATCGTCGAAGCGGCGCATCAACGCGACATCCCAAGCATCCGGCTGAATGATGGCAATTTGGTGCAACTCGGTTATGGCGCGGCGCAACGCAGGATATGGACTGCAGAAACCGATCATACGAGTGCGATTGCCGAAGGGATTTCCCGCGACAAGGATCTGACCAAGAGATTGCTCAGTTCCTGCGGGGTGCCGGTGCCTGCCGGGCGGATAGTGGAAAGCATTGAAGACGCCTGGGATGCTGCGCAGGATATCGGGTTACCGGTCGTGCTGAAGCCGGTGGACGCAAATCACGGCCGCGGGGTCTTTGTGAACCTGAGCGAGCGCCATGAGATCGAGGCGGCCTATCGGGTGGCTGTGGATGAAGGCAGCGGTGTAATGATTGAGGGCTTCATCGCCGGCGATGAGCATCGATTGCTGGTGGTGGGCGGGCAATTGGTAGCTGCCGCTCGCGGAGAGGTGAGCGCAGTCACTGGCGATGGCAGGCAAACTGTCGCGCAGCTGATTGAGTCCCAAATCAATTCCGATCCCCGTCGTGGAATTACCCAGGACACTCCGGTGAACCGGGTGCGCATCGATTCCGCTGTGACCCTTGAGCTCAAACAGCAGGGCTACACCGCAGAGTCTGTGATTGCAGAAGGCCAGCGGGTGTTGATTCAGCGAATGGGTAACGTCACTACAGATATTACTGATCGGGTTCACCCCACGGTTGCCGCTGCTGCGGCTTTGGCAGCCAAGGTCGTGGGGCTCGATATTGCAGGCATCGACTTGGTCACGACCGACATTACCAAGCCGCTTGCGCAAACAGGCGGGGCAATCGTAGAAGTCAACGCTGGCCCTGGGTTGTTGATGCACTTGCGTCCCGCCGTGGGGGAAGCCCGCCCAGTAGGCCCCGCAATCGTGAATCACCTGTTTCCGGACCAAGCGGACGGTCGTATTCCAGTCATCGGGATCAGTGGCACAAACCCAAGCCCGATGCTGGCGCGCCTCGTGGCGCATATGCTTCAACTCAGCGGCCGTATGCCGGGTGTGGCGTGTAGCGATGGGCTGTATTTCGATAAGCGGCGGGTGCGCATTGGGGATTGCACTGCCTTTGATGCGGCGCAGCAGGTGTTAATCAATCGCCTGGTGGAGGCGGCTGTGATCGAGTCAAGTGCGCGATCGATTGCCATTCAGGGATTGCCCTACGATCGATGTGCAGTAGGCATCGTTACTTCGCTCGATCAAGATTTTCGGATGAATGACCTCTGGATTGACTCTACCGAGCTGGTTTATCGTGTGTTGCGCACGCAGATTGATGTGGTTTTAAAGACGGGGTCCGCGGTCTTGAACGCAGATGATCCCCACGTGCTCGAAATGGCTGAGTTAAGTGACGGCGAAGTGGTGCTCTACAGCACTCGGGTTGATCATCCGGCGATCCTGGCGCACGTGGCAGACGGAAAACGGGCCGTCGTGGCCAGCGGTGCTGAGGTGCGCCTGATGCAAGGCTCCACAGTGACGAGCTTGGCGCCAAGCACAGCCAAGGGGCAAACCGTGCGATTGATTGAGGCCCAACTTCTTTCGGTTTGGCTGCCTGCAGTTGCGGCAGCATGGGCCCTTGGTGTGCCCGATCACGTCATCCGAACCGGGCTAAGCACTTTCGCTGCAGACAACGTCTCGGTGCAGGGTGTGGCAGCGATTGCGTAGGGAGAAGTTGATGAGCCCAACCAGTGTTTTGGCAATGGCGGTAGCGCAGAAGCTAGAATTCAGTATGGAGATCACTCACACGCGGGCGCTGCGCGGCCCAAATATTTGGTCGCGGCATACCGCTATTGAAGCCTTGGTGGCTTGTAATGCGGCGGACTGCGCGCTTGAAACAGTGCCAGAATTTGAATCACGATTGCGCGCGCGATTCCCTGGTTTGGGCGATTTGCGCTCAATTGGCCATAAAGGTCCGTTGACGTTTGCGCACGCCCTGGAACGCTGCGCGCTTGACCTTCAAGCTCAAGCCGGCTGCCCGGTGACCTTCAGCCGAACCACCAGCACCGGGGAATCCGGGGGCTACTACGTGGTGGTGGAATACTCGGAAGAAGCCGTAGGCCGACGGGCCATGCAACTGGCGATGGCGCTTTGCCAGAGTGCGCTTGATGACCAGCCTTTTGATATTCGCGAAGGATCGCAAGCGCTTCGTGATCTGGATGAAGATTTGCGATTGGGGCCTAGCACGGGCTCGATCGTTCAAGCCGCGCTCGCACGCAGCATTCCCTATCAGCGCCTCACCGAAGGCAGCTTGGTGCAATTTGGTTGGGGGGTTAAGCAGCGCCGTATCCAGGCCGCTGAAATCGACAGAACCAGTGCGATCGCGGAATCCATCGCGCAGGATAAAGACCTAACCAAGCGGCTCTTGGCCGCAGCCGGTGTACCCGTGCCCTGGGGCCGCTCTGTGACTGATGCCAATGATGCTTGGGCGGCCATGCAGGAAATCGGCGGGGCAGTAGTCGTGAAACCTCGTGACGGCAGTCAGGGGCGCGGGGTTGTAGTGAATATCGAAACTCGAGAGCACCTTGAGTCTGCCTATAAAGCGGCGGCGGCGATCAGTGATGATGTGCTGGTTGAGCGGTATATCGCCGGACGCGATTTTCGTTTGCTGGTGGTGGGCGATACTCTCGTGGCTGCGGCTCGCCGGGATCCGCCCCATGTGATTGGGGATGGTCGCCAAACGGTGCGGCAATTGGTGGATCAGGTTAACTCGGATCCGCGTCGGGGAGAAGGCCACGCCACCTCCTTGACCAAGATTCGGCTCGATGCGATTGCCCTCGATAGCTTGGCGGCGCTTGGCCTTAATGTCGATTCTGTGCCCGCTAAAGGCCAAAGAATTTCCCTCCGGAATAACGCCAACCTGAGCACCGGCGGAACAGCTACGGATGTGACGGATATCGTGCATCCAGATCTCGCGGCGCGGGTGGTTGAAGCGGCGCAACTGATTGGATTGGATGTGTGTGGCGTGGATGTGGTTGCGCAAAGCATTGAACGGCCACTTGAAGAACAAGGCGCTGGTATTGTTGAAGTCAATGCGGCGCCCGGGTTACGCATGCACCTCACGCCGTCTTACGGGCGTGGTCGCGCGGTGGGCGAGGCCATCATTGGCAACATGTTCAAGCCTGGTGAAGATGGCCGAGTGCCTCTGGTCGCGGTCACCGGCACCAATGGCAAAACCACCACTGTGCGCCTGGTCGCCCACATGCTGGCCAATCTCGGCAAGACCGTCGGCATGACCAACTCCGATGGGGTGTATATCGGCAAGCACAGAATTGATACCGGAGATTGCAGTGGGCCGAAGAGCGCACGCAATGTGCTGATGCATCCTGAGGTCGAAGCAGCGGTGTTGGAAACCGCGCGCGGCGGCATTTTGCGCGAAGGTTTGGGGTTTGATCGGTGTCAGGTCGCGGTGGTGACCAATATTGGCGCGGGCGATCATCTGGGGCTAAACCACTTGCATACCGCCGAGGATATATCCCTGGTCAAGCGCGTGATTGTTCAGAACGTATCGCGCGACGGATTTGCCGTGTTGAACGCGACTGATCCCTATGTGGCGCCCATGGCCGACCTTACTCGCGGCTCGGTGATCATGTTCGGTGCTGATCGGCATCACCCCGTGCTTGCCAAGCACCGAGCCCTTGGGCGTCGGGTGATTTATGTCGAAGAGGACGCTATCGTTGCCGCTCAAGCGGGTGCCGAGCAGCGTTTTCCGCTTGCTGGTGTGCCCCTGACCCTTGATGGGAAGTTACCGTTTCAGGTAGAAAATGTGATGGCGGCCATTGGCGCTGGTTGGGCGCTGGGACTGGACTGGGATCAAATGCGGCGCGCATTGTCGACCTTTGTTAGCGATGCAAAAACCGCTCCGGGTCGATTTAATCTTTATGACTATCGCGGTGCAACGGTGGTGGCTGATTACGGACACAATCCTGATGCATTGCGCGCCCTGGCCGATGCCTTGCGGGGCTTTCAGGCTGGCAAGCGCTCGGTAGTGATCAGCGCAGCCGGGGATCGACGTGATCAGGATATCCGCGAGCTGAGCCAAATACTTTCGACGGACTTCAACGAGTTTGTCCTGTTTGAAGATGCCTGCCAGCGCGGGCGCGCTGATGGCGAGATTTTCCGTTTGTTGCGTGAAGGTCTCGAGCAAGCAGGCAGCAAGCCCGCTGTTGTAGAAGATGTGCAGGGCGAGTTTGCAGCGATTGATCGAGCGCTCGAGCGCTTGCGGCCAGGTGATTTGTGTCTGGTGCTGGTTGATCAGGTGGAAGAGGCGCTGGATCACATCCAGCAAGCGTGTAGCCGCGCTGCGGCTTAAGGATTGCCGGTGAACCAACGAGCGGTAGAGTTTTTCTTTGATGTGGGTAGCCCAACCGCTTATTTGGCTTGGACGCAGCTACCCAGCCTCGCCGCCTCTTGCAATGCCGAACTGATCTATCGCCCGATGTTGTTGGGTGGTGTGTTTAAGGCCACCGGGAATGCCAGCCCTGTAACTGTGCCTGCCAAAGGGCACTGGATGCATCAGGACATTGCCCGCTGGGCCAAGCGCTACGGCGTGCCTTACCAACATAACCCGCACTTCCCGATCAACACACTTACTATGATGCGCGTGGCTGCTGGGCTCAACATGCAAGGTGGCCACAAGCTCACTGCTTATTTGCAAGCAGTGATGCCAGCGATGTGGGCGGATCCGAAAAACATGGCTGATCCAGCAGTATTGGGGGCAGTGCTTGCGCAAGCAGAACTTGATCCGGCAGGGCTTCTCGAGCTAAGCCAGCAGGCCGAAGTGAAGGCGCAACTCGTTGCAACCACTGAGGAAGCTGTGAGCCGGGGAGTGTTTGGTGCCCCAAGCATGTTTGTCGGAGACACGCTGTTTTTTGGTCAGGACCGCCTGGAGTTCGTACGCGAAGCTTTGCTAGCCTGAACTGACACATAGCCTGCGGTATCCTAGAGGGCTATCCATCATCCCTTTTTGCTGAACATGATTGAGATTACCCTGCCCGATGGGGCCAAACGCCAATTCGAAGGACCGGTCACGGTCGCTCAGGTAGCGGCCTCGATTGGCACCGGTTTGGCTAAAGCGGCTCTGGCAGGCAAGGTCGATGGCAAGTTGGTGGATACCTCGGCGCTAATTACCAAGGATGCCCAGGTTGCCATCATCACTGATAAGGATGCTGAAGGGCTTGAGGTGCTGAGGCATTCAACCGCCCACTTGCTCGCTTATGCTGTGAAGGAGCTTTACCCTGAGGCTCAGGTGACCATCGGCCCGGTAATCGAGAATGGCTTTTATTACGACTTTGCCTATTCCCGGCCGTTTACGCCTGAGGATCTGGTGGCCATCGAAAAGCGCATGGCTGAAATTGCTGCACGCGATGAGCCGGTGACGCGCGAGGAGTGGAGTCGCGATGAAGCGGTGAAGTTCTTTCATTCGATTGGCGAGAAGTACAAGGCGGAAATCATTGCCTCCATTCCGTCTGAGCAGGGCATCAGCCTGTATCGGGAGGGCAGCTTCATTGACTTATGCCGCGGCCCGCACGTGCCCTCTACCGGGAAGCTCAAAGCGTTCAAATTGATGAAGGTTGCCGGGGCTTATTGGCGCGGTGATTCCAATAACGAAATGCTGCAGCGGATTTACGGCACTGCTTGGGCTTCGCAAAAAGAGCTTGATGCTTATCTGCACATGCTTGAGGAGGCGGAGAAACGCGATCACCGTAAGCTCGGCAAGGAGCTTGACCTTTTTCATTTGCAAGACAATGCCCCGGGTATGGTGTTTTGGCATCCCAAGGGCTGGGTGTTGTGGCAGCAGGTTGAGCAATACATGCGCAAGGTCTATCAGGACAACGGCTATCAAGAGATCAAGTGTCCGCAGATTCTTGAGCGCAGCCTGTGGGAGCGCTCAGGGCATTGGGAGAACTACAAGGACGCGATGTTTGCTACTGAGAGCGAAAAGCGCGAGTTTGCAATCAAGCCAATGAATTGCCCGGGCCATATCCAGGTATTCAATTCCGATTTGCGCAGTTATCGGGATTTGCCCCTGCGCTATGGTGAATTTGGCGCTTGCCACCGTAATGAGCCTTCGGGCGCCTTGCACGGTATCATGCGGGTGCGCGGCTTTACCCAGGATGATGGCCACGTTTTTTGCACAGAAGAGCAGATTCAGGCGGAATGTTTTGCCTTTACGCAGTTACTGCGCAAGGTTTATGCAGACTTTGGTTTCACGGAGATCATCTACAAGCTTTCCACCCGCCCGGCGAATCGGATTGGATCCGAGGAAAGCTGGGATAAGGCTGAAAAAGCGCTGGCCGATGCATTGAATGCCGCTGGGGTGGAGTGGTCGGAGTTGAAAGGCGAAGGCGCTTTTTACGGGCCGAAGATCGAGTATTCGCTCAAGGATGCCCTTGGGCGGGTCTGGCAGTGCGGCACGATGCAGGTCGATCCGAATATGCCGGAGCGTTTGGGTGCGGAATATGTGTCCGACGACAACACCCGCAAACGGCCGATCATGCTGCATCGAGCGATCGTGGGCTCGTTTGAGCGGTTTATTGGAATTCTGATTGAAAACCACGCTGGTGCGTTGCCGATGTGGCTGTCGCCAGTGCAGGTGGTGATCGCTGCGATCTCGGATGCGTCCAACGAATACGCTCAAAACGTTGGGCATATGCTGAAGAAACAAGGCTTTAGAATTCAGATGGATTTGCGTAACGAGAAGATCAACTATAAAATTCGCGCCCACAGCTTGCAAAAGGTGCCTTTCATTGCCGTGGTCGGTGATAAAGAGCGTGAAGTAGGTCAAGTCGCCGTACGTGGTCGTGGCGGCGTCAATCTCGGGGTGGTATCGGTCGAGGAGTTTGCAGGCATGCTGACTCAATCGGCCAGCCAGCGCGGATAGACGCCGGAAAGCCTTTGGCTTATCCCGATAAGTTACGGATTTTTAAGGATATTTTGGAGAATCAAGCATCGCTACAGCTGAGCGCACACACCGCATCAATGGTGAGATAACAGTCCCTGAAATTCGGTTGATGGGCCCTGAGAACGAAGCCTTGGGCATCATGAGTGTGCGAGACGCGCTACGCATGGCCGAGGAACAGGAAGTGGATTTGGTGGAGATTGCTCCTACCGCGTCACCTCCAGTTTGCCGCCTGATGGATTATGGCAAGTTCAAGTATCAGGAACAAAAGCGTGCGCACGAGGCCAAGCTCAAGCAGAAGGTGATTCAGGTCAAGGAGGTGAAGTTTCGCCCCGGAACGGATGATGGTGATTACGCCGTCAAGATCCGCAACCTGATCAAGTTTCTGGAAGAGGGCGATAAAGCGAAGATTACGCTGCGCTTCAGGGGGCGGGAAATGGCCCACCAGGAGTACGGCATTCGATTGTTGGAGCGTGTGAAGGCGGATTTGGACGCGCACGCTCAAGTAGAGCAGTTTCCCAAGCTTGAGGGTCGGCAAATGATTATGGTGCTGGCTCCCAAGAAGAAGAAGTAGCACGGAACGGGTTCCCAAGTTGTGGTCGAGGTGACCAGACACCCGGGAAGGCAGATGTAGAAGGTGGCGTGATGCCCAAGATGAAGACGAAAAAGAGCGCTGCCAAGCGCTTCCGTGTCCGCGCTGGCGGTACGGTAAAACGAGGCCAGGCGTTCAAGCGCCACATCCTCACCAAGAAAACCACCAAGAACAAGCGTCAGCTGCGAGGAGCCGTGTCGGTGCATGCCACCAATATGGATTCGATCAAGGCCATGATGCCTTACGCGGTTTAAGGGGAGCGCAAGATGCCAAGAGTAAAACGTGGAGTCACCGCACGGGCGCGTCACAAGAAGATTTTGGCGATGGCCAAAGGCTATCGTGGTCGCCGGGGCAATGTGTTTCGGGTCGCCAAGCAAGCTGTCATGCGGGCGGGGCAATATGCCTACCGTGATCGTCGGAACAAAAAGCGGGTGTTTCGCGCGCTTTGGATCACCCGGATCAACGCTGCGACGCGTGAGCATGGGGTGAGCTACAGCCGCTTCATCGCTGGTCTGAACAAAGCCGCAATTGGCCTGGACCGCAAGGTGTTGGCTGATATGGCGGTGCACGATAAAGCAGCGTTTGCCGCTGTCGTGGGCAAGGTCAAGGCTGCTTTGGCGGCCTAGTCGAGCTTTATTGCCAAGTAAAAGAGGGCCTCGCGAGGCCCTTTTTTATGTCTGACGGTCGCCAAAATGCGGCTGTGGTTGATGAGTTTTTCGTGGCTGTTTAGAGCCAGTATGCAGAAAGTCGGGACACGTATATGACATCGGAATTTGCCACTGATCCCCAGAGCCTGGTGGCTGCGGCCAGCGCTGATTTTGCCTTGTGCAAGGACGCGGTCGCACTTGCCAATTGCAAAGCCCAGTATCTTGGCCGTGAAGGGCAGCTCACCGCGCTCCTGAAGCAGCTGGGTAAGCTGGATCCACAAGCTAAAGCTGAGGCAGGAAAGGCTTTGAACCTGGCTAAGCAGGCGATTGAGGCCGCGTTGAATCAACGCGAGGCCCAACTTGCGCAGGCCGAACTCGACGCACGCCTGGCCGATGAGGCGATTGACGTGACCTTGCCGGGCCGTAACAGCTCGCGCGGTGGACTGCATCCGATCACACTGACGATTGAGCGTATCGAGGCGATTTTTCGATCCATTGGTTTCGCCGTGGCTGATGGCCCTGAAATTGAAGAAGATTTTTTCAATTTCACTGCGCTCAACACGCCTGAGAATCATCCAGCCCGCTCCATGCACGACACCTTTTATGTGGATCTGCAAGATGACAAAGGCCTGCCGATGCTGTTGCGCACGCACACCTCACCGATGCAAATCCGCTATGCACGTCAACATCCACCCCCCATCAAGGTGATTGCGCCTGGCAAGACCTACCGGGTCGACTCGGATGCCACTCACTCACCGATGTTTCATCAGTTCGAGGGCATGTGGATTGATGAGGCCATCAGTTTTGCCGACCTTAAAAGCGTTTATACCGACTTTTTGCGCCGGTTTTTTGAAACCGATGCCTTGGATGTGCGCTTCCGTCCCTCGTATTTCCCCTTCACTGAACCCTCTGCAGAAATTGATATGCGCTTTGCCACCGGCCCTCTGGCCGGGCGTTGGCTGGAGGTGTCTGGCTCGGGCCAGGTGCATCCGCAAGTGGTGCGCAATATCGGGCTGGACCCCGAGCGCTACATTGGCTTTGCCTTTGGCTCCGGAGTGGAACGATTGGCCATGCTGCGCTACGGCGTTGGCGATCTGCGCCAGTTCTACGACAACGATCTGCGTTTCCTGCAACAGTTCAAACGCTAGGAATTTCTGATGCAATTTTCTGAACAGTGGCTGCGTGCCTACGTTAATCCTGAGTGGACCACCGAGCGCCTTGCCCATGAGCTCACCATGGCCGGGCTAGAGGTCGAGGAAACGCGCTCAGTAGCGCCGCCATTTAGCGGTGTAGTGGTCGGGCGAGTCGTCAGCTTTGAGCCCCATCCCAATGCGGATCGCCTGCGGGTTTGTCAGGTGCAAACCAGCGCCGATTCGGCTGCGCTAAGCACGATTGTGTGTGGAGCTCCGAATGTCGAAATTGGAATGCTGGCCGCTTGCGCGTTGCCCGGAGCTCGTTTGCCCGGTGGGGTGGAGATCGGGACCGCGAAGATGCGGGGCGTGCAAAGCGACGGTATGCTGTGTTCGGCGCGTGAGCTCGGATTGTCGGAAGATCAGTCTGGCCTGATTCACCTGCCGGGTGATTTGGCGATAGGGGCTGATTTGAGGCAAGCACTGCAGCTTGATGATCAAGTCTTTGTTCTCAAGCTCACGCCGAATCGTCCCGACTGCCTGGGATTGGTGGGCGTGGCACGTGAAGTGGCCGCGCTAAGCGGAGCTGCTCTGAAGCCGCCGCATTGGCAGCCAGTGGCGGCAAGCATTACAGATACGCTTCCGGTGAAGGTACTCGCGCCTGATCTTTGCGGGCGTTTTAGTGGCCGGGTGATCAGGGGCGTCAATGCCCGAGCGGCAACACCGGCATGGATGAAGCAACATCTTGAGCGCGCTGGTCAACGCAGCATTTCTGCACTGGTGGATATCTCCAACTTTGTGATGCTGGAGCTCTCGCGACCCTCTCATGTGTTTGACCTCGACAAGATCCATGGCGGGTTGCAGGTGCGCTGGGCGAATCCGGGAGAAAAGCTTGAGTTGCTCAATGGACAGACGATTGAACTCGCGCAAGATATCGGAGTGATCAGTGATGAGCAGCAGGTTGAAAGCCTGGCAGGCATCATGGGTGGCCAATCTACAGCGGTGAGCCTGGACACTACCAATATCTACCTGGAGGCCGCCTTTTGGTGGCCCACGGCAATTGCCGGGCGTGCGCGGCGTTTCAACTTTTCTACCGATGCCGGGCACCGCTTTGAGCGCGGTGTCGATGCCTCCACCACCGTGGAGCATATGGAGTACCTCACCGCTCTCATCATCGGGATCTGTGGCGGTCAGGCTGGGCCGCTGACCGATGTTGTTACCGGCTTACCAGCGCGCCCTGAGGTGGCCATGCGGGTGGCGCGAGCCCAAAAGGTGATCGGGCAGGCCATTTCTGCGCAAGAGATGCTCGGCTGCTTTGAGCGTCTTTCAATTGTTGCGAGTTTGGAGGCAGACAAGGTCATCGTGCAGCCGCCGGCCTATCGGTTTGACTTGCAGATTGAAGAGGATCTGATTGAGGAAGTCGCCCGGTTATGGGGCTTTGACAAGTTGCCGCAGCGCCCACCGCTAGCTAGTGCCGCCATGCTGCCAAGCCCGGAAGCCGTGCAACCGGTCATGAAGATCAAAACCCAGCTTGCCGGGCGTGACTATCAGGAGGTTATCAACTACAGCTTTGTTGAGCGTAAGTTAAATGAGCAGCTCGGCGGACGTGACCCCGTGGCGGTGCTCAATCCGATCGCATCGCAAATGGATGTAATGCGCTCGAATCTGCTGCCCGGGCTCATCCTGAACCTTCAAACCAACCTGGCCCGCAAGGCCTCGCGGGTGCGGATCTTTGAAGTCGGCAAGGTGTTCACTCGGATGCCTGAGCTCGCGTCAGGACCGCTGGTTGTCAAGGGAGTAGCTCAGCCCTTGCGCTTGGGAGTACTGGCATTCGGAAGCGCGCAGGCTGATCAATGGGGTGTGGGTTCACGCCGGGTTGATTTTTACGATCTGAAAGGGGATCTGGAGGCTTTGCTGGGCGAGGGCGCGTTGAGCTTTGCGCCGATCAATCACCCCGCATTGCATCCTGGCCGAAGCGCCGAGGTTCGTGGCGCGTCGGGAGCCGTGGGCTGGATCGGTGAACTGCATCCTGCGTTGGTCCAAGCGCTCGACCTTGCCGCAGCACCCATCGTCGCGGAGGTCGATATGGCGTGGCTGCAGGCACTGGCATTGCCCCAAGTTAGGCCCTTGTCGGCTTATCCGCCGGTGCAACGTGATGTCGCTTTGGTTGTTGATCAGGCTGTCCCAGCCGGAGATTTGCTGACAAAAATGCAACAAATCATTGCGGACAACCCCACATTGAGCTTTGTGACAAACATCAGGTTGTTTGACGAATATCGCGGTAAGGGGTTGGAAAATAAGGAAAAAAGCCTTGCGTTCAGGTTTTGGATGCAAGATACTCAACGCACCTTAGACGATGTAACAGTGGCTGACGCCGTTTCACGCTTGGTCAATGAATTGACCACTGCGTTCGGGGCTAGGTTGCGAATTTGATAGATGCGTAGCGATAGCCTGAGTGCCCTGGACCCCGACACCAAACCCGGTCTGACCCCTGAGTCTGATGAGCTCATGGGTCATGAGCTGACGCTGACCAAAGCCGAGTTGGGAGAGATGTTGTTCGACCAGGTCGGGCTCAACAAGCGCGAAGCCAAGGATATGGTCGATACCTTCTTCGATGAAATTCGGGGAGCCCTTGAGCGTGGCGAATCGGTCAAGCTATCCGGGTTCGGAAATTTTCAGCTTCGCGACAAACCTCAGCGCCCGGGTCGAAATCCCAAAACCGGTGAAGCTATTCCGATCTCAGCACGGCGAGTGGTGACTTTTCACGCCAGTCAGAAGCTCAAGCAACAGATCGAGCAGCACCTCGACGCTCCCAATTCCTGACGCTGTTCATGACTACCGCCCCCGTTTTGCCCACGAGTGCCTTGCCGCCGATTCCGGCCAAGCGCTATTTCACGATTGGCGAGGTTAGTGATCTGTGCGGCGTCAAGCCCCATGTCTTGCGCTACTGGGAGCAGGAGTTTACCCATCTGCGCCCGATGAAGCGGCGCGGTAACCGGCGCTACTATCAACATCACGAAGTCTTGCTGGTGCGCAGGATCCGCGAGTTGCTTTATGAGCAAGGTTTCACGATTAGCGGAGCCCGAAATCGCCTGGGCGAGTCCATGGCCAATGCACGGCATCGTGAACCGGTTCAGGTGCAACTGATTGATGCCTCACCAGCAGACCTGACAAACGGCGATGAAGAAAACTCGGGCCACGACCTCATGGCGGCGCGCGAGCATCTGGAGCGAGCTCTAGTCGTGCTGCGCGGGGCTTGAATCAGGCTTTCACTGCTATAATGGAAGGCTTCGGGGCGTAGCGCAGCCTGGTAGCGCACTTGCAT
>JAIYCW010000090.1 GCA_027487815.1 Burkholderiales bacterium | reverse complement strand
CATCACAACCTGCTCACCAATGTGGATCAGGTATTGGCGATGGGCCGCTCGCATATGGGCGCCAATGAGTGTGTCCTTACCGCGTTGCCGCTTTATCACATCTTCGCTTTCACAGCGAACCTGCTGAGCTTTGTGGATATCGGCGGGCGCAACATTCTCATCCCCAGCCCGCGGCCCGTGCAAAACCTGCAGCGCGCGGTAGAAAACTACCCGATCACCTGGATCACTGGTGTAAACACCTTGTTCAACGGCTTGATGAATGAGGAGTGGTTTACTGCGTTTCCTCCCAAGCATCTCAAGGCTGCCATTGCTGGCGGCACGGCATTGCATCGTGCTGTGGGCGAGCGCTGGGAAAAGATCACTGGCACCCGCATTGCGGAAGGCTTTGGCTTGACGGAATGCTCGCCTGTAGTGAGCTTCAATCCTCTGAGCGGCGTAGCCAAGCCCGACAGCATTGGCATTCCGGTGCCGGGCACCGAAGTGCGGCTGGTTGATGACAACGGCGCGATGGTTGGCGTGAATCAGCCCGGCGAATTGATCGTGCGTGGTCCGCAAACCATGGCGGGCTACTGGCAGCGCCCGGAAGATACCGCAGCGATCATGCGCGACGGTTGGCTCTACACGGGCGATGTCGCAGTCATGGATAGCGAAGGCTATTTCAAGATTGTGGATCGCAAAAAGGATCTGGTGTTGGTCTCGGGCTTCAACGTCTATCCCAACGAAATCGAAGATGCGCTGGCCAAGATGCCCGCGATTCTGGAAGCCGCTGTGATTGGCATTCCTGATAGCAAAACTGGCGAGGCTGTGCGCGCCTATGTGGTGAAAAATCCTGAGGTGGAGGGCGAGCTCACCCGCGAGGCGGTGCTTGCGCATTGCCGCACACTGCTCACCGATTACAAGGTGCCCAAGTCGGTTGTGTTTGCCGACACCTTGCCCAAATCACCGATTGGCAAAATCCTGCGCAAGGATTTGCGGGTCCAGGCCAAGGCCGAGTTCAGCGCGAAAGCCTGAGCGTCCTGGCCCACCGAACCTGCCCGCCCCTGCGCACTGCACATAAAGGAATAATCGATGTTGACTGAACTTGAAACCAAGCTGCTCGGCGTGATGATGATGGTCATCATGCTGGGTATGGGCGCGAGCCTGACCTTTCGCGATTTTCTGATCGCCTTCAAAAAACCGCGCGGTGTGATCGTTGGCATCATCTGCCAGTACGGCATCATGCCCTTCCTGGGTTATCTCCTGGCCGTGTTGCTGGGATTGCCACCCGCCCTCGCAGTGGGCTTGATCCTGATGGGCTGCATGCCTGGCGGCACCACCTCCAATATCTTCACCTACTTCAGCAAAGGTGCCCTGGCGCTTTCGATCATGATGACCAGCGTCTCGACCCTGGTGGCGGTGGCGATGGTGCCCTTCCTGATTTCGTTCTATAGCGGTCTGGCAGGCGTCACCGGTGAGTTCGCGATCCCCGCGGCCAATGTTGCGCAGGTGCTGGTGGTATTGCTTGTGCCGACCGTGCTTGGCATGGTGCTGCGTAAGGTCAACCCGAATGTAGGTGCCACCATCGAACTGATTGGCTCGATGCTCGGCATTTTTGTGATCCTGTTCCTGATCATCTCGTGGGTGCCGCGTAACTACCAGTTGCTGTTGGCCACGCCATGGCCGGTGTTCTTCGCTGCTATCGGCTTGGGATTGTTCGGCATGCTGCTGGGCTATTGGCTGGCTCGCGGCCTCAAGCAAGACAACAACCGCTCGCGCACCATCAGCCTGGAAACCGGCATCCAGAATGGCCCGCTGGCGGTGTTGATCGTGACCCTGACATTTCAAGGCGAGATGCAGCAGCAAGTGCTCCTGATTCCTGTGCTCTACAGCTTGTTTATTGTGTTGACCAGCTCGGCGATCACTGTGTGGTATCGGCGCAGTGCCACCCGTGAAGCCTTGGCTCGTGATGCTGCCAAGGTAAGCGTGGCGGCTTAACAGAGAGAGCTCAGGAGCCGCCAAGGCCTTCGGTCAAACGCAGCTTGCGGGTAGCAGTATCGCGGCCCGCGAGTTCGCGTACCGCCTCAAAAAACCGGGGCAGGCTCTGATCCTGCCCCGCATACATGCGCCGAAACCCCGGAACAAACTCGGTATAGGTTGCGACCGACGCAAAGTGGGCGTTCGTCAGCGGGTCCGCAAACCAGCGGTCATAGCCCGCAAAGCCACCCCAGGATTGCTTGAGCTGTTCATAGTCAGCGCGCATTTGTTTAAAGAGCGCCTGCTTGGCCTGCCGCTTAGTGGCCTCATCCCCTTCGCTCTGCGCATACATCGTCTCCAACTGCATACGGTAGCGCTTGAGTAGAGCGATGAAGTCAGTGCGCCGTTGACGATAAGCCTCATAGCCTTGCTGCAAGGCGGCGTCCGGGCGCGTCTTGAGCCAGCGCTCCACCCCAATCTCTTCAACCGCGGTGGCAAACGATTCATTAAAGGCCGTGTCGTTTTTTACATAGGCCACTTGATGCGCGAGCTCATGAAAAATCAGGCGGGCCAATTCAGCTGGCGGATAACCAATGAAGGTATTGAGCACGGGGTCATCAAACCAGCCCAAGGTGGAGTACGCAGGAATCCCCGCCACCTGCACTTCAAGCCCACTGGCTCGCAACTTCACAGCCTCGTCCTCAGCCGCTTGCTTGGAGTAATACCCGCGATAACTCACGCAGCCGGCCACCGGAAAGCACCACTGCTTGAGCTGCATTGAAAGCTCGGGCGTAGCAAACACATTCCACACCACAAAGGGCCGCTGCAAATCCGCATAGCGGGTGTAGCTGCCATTGTTTGGCAGGCCTAGCTCCCGGCTTGCAAACTCGCGAATCTCACGCACCAGTTGCAAACGCTCGCGCAAACGGGCGGGTGTCGCAGGATCTGCGATCCATTCGTCAATCGGGCGTGCCGCGCGCATCACGCCGAGGTGCCCGCCCACGGATTGCAGGTAGTAGCTTGGGCTGAGCGGAGTCGAAACCGGAGGTGGGCCAAATGGCCCCACCGCTGAAAGGCTGGTGCAGCCGGTCAGCAGCAAAAGCGCTCCCAAGCCACTTAGCCCGCTGCGCAGCTTGGGCTCAAGCGCCAGCTGAATCCACCTCATCAGCTTAAGCAGCTTGCACCTCGACCAGGCAATCGTAAAACGTGGGCGCGCGGCCCATATCGGTGAGCGCCTGACTGGTCACGGCATTGACGTTACGCCCGCCTGGTGCAAGCTTGTGCCACCACACGCCCCAGGCCACTACCAATTGTGGTCGGCAGCGCTCGGTGATTCGCAAGCGGGCTAAAAACGCGCCCCGGTCATTAAACACGCGCACCTGCTGCCCATCACTCAACCCGCGTGTAGTGGCATCTTCCGGATGCAGCTCGCACACGGGCACATCATCGGGCCGCTGCAAGCTCGCAATATTCACAAAGGTGGAATTCATGAAGTTGCGCGCTGGCGGCGAAATGCATGCGAGCGGAAAGCGTTTGGCAAGCTCAGGTGCTGCATGGGCCGATTCATAGGGAGCCACCCATTGAGGCAAGGGATCTTCGCCTTGGTGGGCAAGCGCCTCACAATAAAACTCGACCTTGCCCGAGCGGGTCGGAAAACCACCTTGTGCGAAGGTGGCATCCGGCATGGACAGCTTGATCCAGCCCGCCTGCTCGATGTCATTCAATGTCTTGCCCGCCATCCTCGGGTCATCCCATCGCAGCGCGGCTGCGGCGATCTCACGATCGCTTGCCTTCAATGCTGGATCGTCAAAACCCATGCGCGCCGCAAGATCGCGAAACACATCGGCATTGCTGCGTGCCTGGCCCACTGGCGCAATCGCAGGGTGATTGACGACCAAATAGCGATGGCCATAGGTTTTGTGCAAATCGAAATGCTCAAGCTGAGTGGTGGCGGGCAACACATAGTCCGCATAGTCTGCGGTGTCGGTTTGAAAATGCTCGAGCACGACGGTGAAAAGATCCTCGCGCGCAAAGCCCCGAATCACCTGCTCGCTATCGGGCGCCACCGCTACCGGGTTGCTGTTGTAGACAATCATCGCTTCGATCGGCGGATTCGCGTCATTGAGCGCTTGGCCAATCGTCGACATATTAATCACGCGTGGCGTTCGCCCCGGCCAGCCTGGCAGCAAATCGGGCCTGGTGAGCGCCTGGGCATCCATCGGCACATGCCCCGAAGCCGAAAGCAATACGCCACCGGCCGCTTCACGCCATGCCCCCACCAGCGCTGGCAGACTGACAATCGCGCGCACTGCGTTCGCGCCACCCCGCACCCGTTGCATGCCGTAATTCAAGCGGATGGCTGCTGGGGCTGTTGTGCCATAGGCCACTGCCAGGTCGATCACTTGCTCGGGGCGCAATCCGCAAATCCCCGCCACACGCTGCGGATCGTATTCACTGGCCCGCGCTTTCAGCGCTTCAAAGCCCAGGGTGTAGCGAGCGATGTAGTCGTGGTCGAGCAGATTCCTGTCGATCAATACATGCATCATTCCGAGCGCCAAAGCCGCATCGGTGCCGGGCAGCAGCGCGATATGGTCGTGGCATTTCAGGGCGGTGTCGCTCGCATACGGATCAATGGCAATCAGGCGTGCACCCGCGCGCTTGGCCTGCTGGGCAAAGGTCCAGAAATGCAGATTTGAGGTGATGGAGTTTGAGCCCCAGATCAGGATCAGTTTGGAATGCGCGTATTGCTCGACATCCATACCCACCGCGCCACCCAGGGTGGTGGTGAGCCCCGCCATCCCGGCGGAGGAGCAGATTGTGCGATCCAGCATTGAGGCACCCAGCTTGTGAAAAAACCGGCTGGCCATGCCCTCGCCCTGCACCCAGCCCATCGTGCCCGCATAGCTGTAGGGCAGGATCGCCTCGGGATTCCGGGCGGCAATTGACTGCAGCCGTGCGGCGATATCTGTCAGGGCCTCATCCCAACTCACTGGCTCAAAGCGCCCTTCACCTTTGCGCCCGACCCGCTTGAGGGGCTGAAGCAGACGCTGCGGCGAGTAAGTGCGCTCTGGATAGGCATTCACCTTGGCACATAGCGCACCATGAGTGGTGGGATGGTCGGGATCGCCTTGCACGCGGATGACCCGGCCATTTTCGACCGTGCTGATCATGGCGCAGGTATCGGGGCAATCATGCGGGCAGGCCCCGCGAACTTTGCCGCTGAATTGCGGATTTAGGGGCTGAGCTCCGGAAACGACGGCTAGGCTCACTATTGCGGGTCCTTCACAACGGGTTTTCCCGGGGTCACTTTCCCGGCGCGTGCCCCGATGGTAAGCTAGGCCGGATGAAGTTAGTAGACAGCATTCTTTCCTCGCAAGCCGAGATCACCGCGATTCGTCGCGATATTCACGCCCACCCCGAGCTTCGCTACGAGGAGCACCGCACCGCCAATATCGTGGCGGAAAACCTGCGGCGCTTCGGTCTCGAAGTGCATGAAGGTATTGGCAAAACCGGAGTCGTCGGGGTTTTGCACGGTGCATTGGGCCGGGGGCAAGCCAATGCCGCCGGGGAATTTCCAGCACTCGGGCTGCGGGCCGATATGGACGCCCTGCCGATGCAGGAAATCAACGAATTTGCCCACCGCTCCACCCAAGCCGGAAAAATGCATGCCTGCGGCCACGATGGCCACACCGCGATGTTGTTAGCTGCCGCCAAACACATGGGGCAGTATCGGCAATTTGCGGGCACGGTTTATTTCATCTTCCAGCCCGCTGAAGAAGGCGGCGCAGGCGCCAAGGCAATGATCGAAGATGGCCTGTTCACACGCTTTCCGATGCAGGAAGTGTTTGGCATGCACAATTGGCCGGGCTACAAGGCTGGTGAGTTTGGTGTCTGTAGCGGGCCAACCATGGCCTCTTCCAGCGAATTCGAGATTACGATCCAGGGCAAAGGCTCGCATGCCGCAATGCCCCATGAGAGCGCCGATCCAGTGATTGTGGCCACCCATTTGGTGCAGGCCCTGCAAAGCATCATCAGCCGCAATAAAAAGCCTATCGATACCGCGGTGCTGTCCGTGACCCAGATTCATGCTGGAGACGCCTATAACGTGGTGCCCGATCAAGCTGTGATCCGCGGCACCGTGCGCACCTTCACCATGCCCACGCTGGATCTGGTGGAAAAGCGGATGCGCGAGCTGAGCGAACAACTTCCGCTGGCCTTTGGCGCAACCGGCACCTTGCGCTTTCATCGCAACTACCCACCGCTGCTGAACCATCCCGAGCCCACTGAGTTTTGCCGCCAGGTGGCTATAGATATCGTGGGTGAGGCCAATGTGCGGGCCTTCGAACCCACCATGGGCTCGGAGGATTTTGCCTTTATGCTGCTTGATAAGCCGGGCAACTACATCATGCTCGGCAATGGCGAAGGCGGGCATCGGGAGCATGGTCATGGCTTGGGCCCTTGCCAGTTGCATAACCCAAGTTATGATTTTAATGACGAGTTGATCCCGATTGGCGCAAGCTATTGGGTGCAGTTGGCGGAGAAATGGCTCCGCGCCCGAGCCTAAGGGCTCGCTGCAGACCCCTAAAACTCTTAAAACTGCATGCTCGCGTTTATTGTTCAGCGCTTGATTCAAGCCGCCCTGGTGATGCTGGTGGTTGCCTTCATCGCATTCTCGCTGTTCCAGTATGTGGGCGATCCGGTGTTGTCGATGCTGGGGCAAGATGCCACGCCTGAGCAGCGCGATTCGTTGCGCCAGGATCTCGGACTCGATCAGCCGTTCTATGTGCAGTTTGCCAAGTTTGTCGGCAATGCAGCGCAAGGTGAGTTTGGTTTGTCATATCGTCAGGGGCGCAAGGTTTCCAAACTGATTGCCGAACGTTTTCCGGCGACCCTGGAGCTTTCTTTCGCGGCCGCCGTGTTGGCAATATCAGTGGGTATACCCATGGGGGTATACACCGCCTTGCGACGCAAGGGATTTCTATCCAATGTGTTCATGGCCCTGTCACTGGTGGGTGTGAGTTTGCCCACCTTTTTGATCGGCATCTTTTTGATTCTGGTATTCGCCGTATTGCTGGGGTGGCTGCCCTCTTATGGAAGGGGCGAAACCATCATGCTGGGCGGCTGGAGCACCGGCTATCTCACCCGCGATGGACTTGAGCATTTAATCCTGCCTGCAATCACGCTGTGCCTGTTCCAGATGACGCTGATCATGCGCTTGGTGCGCTCGGAAATGCTGGAAGTGCTTCGCACCGACTACATCAAGTTTGCACGCGCTCGCGGCCTGACAGATCGCGCAGTGCATTTCGGCCATGCGCTTAAAAACACGCTGGTGCCCGTGATCACGATCACCGGCCTGCAACTCGGGGCGATCATCGCTTTTGCCATCGTCACCGAAACCGTGTTTCAGTGGCCTGGCATGGGCCTGCTATTTATTCAGTCGGTCAATGCGGCGGATATTCCGGTGATGGCCGCTTACCTCTGCCTGATCGCGCTGGTGTTTGTGGTGATCAATCTGGTGGTTGATCTGCTTTACTTCGCGGTCGACCCGCGCTTGCGTGTCGAGCGCGTGGGGGGGCATTGATGAATATCCCGGTGCAAGACGCTACGCTTGACGACACCTACCTGGGTCAGCATCGCAGCTTTCAGGCGATCCGCAGCTTTCACAGCGATATGGTGCGCATTCGGCATCAACTGCATCAACAGCCCGAGCTCGGCTTTGAAGAGGTGCTTACCGCGAGACTGGTTGAGGAAGAACTGCGCCGCTATGGTGTGGATGAAGTTCATGCCGGCATTGGCAAGACTGGCGTAGTGGGCGTGATTCGCGGCGGCAAAGCAACGGCTGCGTCACCAGGCAAAACCATTGGCCTGCGCGCTGATATGGATGCCTTGCCGATGCCCGAGGCTAATGAGTTTGAGCACCGCTCGCAAAAGCCCGGCCTCATGCATGGCTGCGGCCATGATGGTCACACTACGATGCTGCTTGGCGCCGCGCGATATCTGGCCCGTCATCGCGACTTCGATGGCACGGTGCATCTGATTTTTCAGCCGGGCGAAGAGGGCTATGCGGGTGCTCGCGCGATGATCCAGGATGGATTGTTTGAGCGCTTCGATTGCGATGCGGTGTACGCAATGCACAATTGGCCGGGCCTTGCCGCAGGCATGCTGGCTGTGCGCCCAGGGCCAGTAATGGCTGCTGCCGATCGGATCACCATCGAAATTACCGGGCGCGGCGGGCATGGTGCGCATGCTTACCTCGCGGTGGATCCCGTTCTTGTCGCTGGCCACATCATTACTGCAGTACAAAGCATCGTGTCACGCAATGTGAGTGGTATCGATGCGGCTGTGATCAGCTTATGCGCCATGCAAGCGGGCAACCTTGGAGCGATGAGTGTGATTCCATCAACCGCTTCACTCGTCGGCACGGTGCGCACTTTCAAGCCCGCGGTGCAGGATCTGGTGGAGCGACGCCTCAAGGAATTGGTACCCGCGATTGCGCACGGCTTTGGGGCCACAGCCACCGTGCACTATGAGCGAATTTATCCGGCTACGGTTAATTCAGTTGTTCAGGCAGCGTTTGGCGCACAAGTCGCAAGCGAGCTGGTGGGTGCGGATCGCTTCGTCGGTGATCTCGATCCTTCGATGGGCGCTGAAGACTTTTCCTTCATGCTGCAGGTGCGCCCCGGTGCATACTTCCGGATTGGCCAGGGCGGCGCTCAATCGGGCTGCTTTTTGCACAACACCCGGTATGACTTCAATGATGCGATTCTCCCCTTGGGGGCCGCATTGTTTGTACGGCTGGCTGAGCAAAGCCTCAGCAACAAAACAACCTGACTTTCCATTTGAGGAGTGACGATGAAAACCAATAAATTGATTCTAGCCGCCGCATTGGCGCTGGCCATGGGCGTGGTGCAGGCCAAGACATTCAAGATCGCCGACCAGGGCGATGCGCTGTCGATGGACCCGCACTCTCTCAATGAGTCCTTGCAGTTGTCCTTCACCGGCAATATCTATGAGCCGCTGGTGGCACGCGATAAAAAGCTCGGTCTGGTGCCGGGGCTTGCCACCAAGTGGGCTCAAACCGCCCCTACCGTATGGAAGTTTGATCTTCGCAAGAATGTGAAGTTCCATGATGGCACGCCGTTTACTGCTGATGATGTGATCTTCTCCTATGAGCGGGCGAAAGCTGATGGCTCGGATGTGAAGACCTATGTGGGTGCGATCAAGGAAATCAAGAAGCTCGATGATCACACGATTGAGATCATCACCACTGCGCCATTCCCCATCCTGCCCGATGTGGTTTCGCTGTGGTACATCATGAGCAAGAAGTGGTGCACAGAAAACAATGCGCTGATTCCTGTGGATAAGCGCAAGGGTGTTGAAAATACCGCCTCCTTCAAGGCCAACGGCACCGGTGCCTTCCGTGTGAAATCACGCGACCCAGGCGTGCGCACTGTGCTGGTTCGCAACTTCAACTATTGGGACAAGGTCGATACCAATGTTGAAGAGGTGATCTTCACGCCGATTGGCAACGACGCGACTCGCGTGGCTGCACTGATCTCGGGCGAGATCGACATGATGCAACCGGTGCCGGTGCAAGACGTGGCACGCCTTTCGCAGAACCCCAACCTCACCGTGATGCAGGGCCCCGAGCTGCGCACGATTTTCCTGGGCATGGATCAGCGCCGTGATGAGCTGCTCTTTTCCAATGTGAAGGGCAAAAATCCGTTCAAGGATAAGCGGGTGCGCCAAGCCTTCTACCAGGCCATCGATATTGAAGCCATCAAAGCGCGGATCATGCGCGGTGCGGCTACTCCAACAGCACTGATGATTGCGCCAGGCATCAAGGGCTTCGTACCTGATCTAAACAAGCGCCTGCCTTATGATCCGGAAGCTTCCAAGAAGCTGCTGGCCGAAGCCGGCTACCCGAACGGGTTCGAGGTGAAAATGAACTGCCCCAATGACCGCTATGTGAATGATGGCGAGATTTGCCAGGCAGTGGCAGGCATGATGGCGCGTGTAGGTGTGAAGATCAATCTGGAAGCCGAAAGCAAAGCCACCTACTTCCCGAAGATCCTCTCGCGCAACACTTCGTTTTATCTTCTCGGCTGGACCCCCGGCACCTACGATTCCCACAATCCGCTCTTCGCGCTCATGTCCACTCCGGGTGCAGGCGGTCAGGGTCAGTTCAATCTGGGGAGTTTCAGCAATGCGCGCATTGACGAACTCACCCGCCTGGTGTCGTCTGAAACTGATCAGGCCAAGCGCAACGCGATGATCGCCGAAGCTTTCAAGATTCATTCGGATGAAGTGGGCCATTTGCCTTTGCATCAACAGGCGCTGGCCTGGGGCATGAAGAAAAACGTGTCGCTGGTGCAGCTCGGTGATAACTTCAATCCATTCAAATGGGTTGTGATCAAGTAAGTTCAGGTAAGGCGAATAGTGATGGCATGGTGGGATAGCGATCTGGCCTACAGCTTCCGGAAATCTCCGGTAGCAGTGGGCGCGGCTATTGTGGCCGCCATCATGATCATTGGGGCTTTGGGTGCGCCGCTGTTTGCGCCCCATCGCCCTTTTGATCTCGCCACGCTTTCGCTCAATGATTCGCTTTTGCCTCCCGCCTGGATCAAGGACGGGCGGGTCACTTATTTTTTCGGCACAGATGATCAAGGCCGGGATGTGCTCTCGACCCTGATGTATGGCGCGCGCATTTCGCTCATGGTGGGTGTGGCTTCAGTGTTCCTCTCCATGTTTCTGGGTATCGGGCTCGGCTTGCTGTCGGGTTACATTGGCGGGCGCATTGATGCCCTGATCATGCGGGTTGCCGATGTGCAGCTTTCCTTTCCAGCGATTCTTATTGCCCTGCTGATCAACGGGGTCGCGCGGGCCGTGTTGCCACGCAGCAGCAGCGATGAGTGGGTGCCGCTGGTGGTGCTGATCTTTTCGATTGCGCTGGCCAACTGGGTGCAATACGCCCGCACTGTGCGCGGCTCCACACTGGTGGAGAAGAATAAAGAGTATGTGCAGGCGGCGCGCGTAATTGGTGTGCCCTCTTCGCAAATCATGCTGCGCCATGTGCTTCCCAATGTGATGGGGCCGGTGCTGGTGATCGCCACCATCAACGTTGCGACCGCCATCATTACTGAAGCCACCCTGTCGTTCCTGGGCGTGGGTGCACCGCCAACGGCGCCATCGCTGGGCACCATGATCAACAACGGCAACAACTTCCTCTTCTCCGGGGAGTGGTGGCTGGTGATTTTCCCGGCCACTGCATTGGTGCTTCTGTGCATGTCGGTGAACCTGCTGGGCGACTGGCTTCGAGATGCTTTGAACCCCCGCCTGCAATGACCTCATCCACGCTTCTTGAAGTTCGTAACCTGCGCGTGGAGTTTCCTTCACGGCATGGCAATTTGCTCGCGCTTGACGACATTTCGTTTTCGATTGCACCCAAGGAAGTGCTCGGGGTCGTGGGCGAATCAGGCGCAGGCAAGTCGCTCACTGGCGCTTCGATCATTGGCTTGCTTGAGCCTCCGGGGCGTATTGCGGGAGGCGAAATTCTTCTGGCAGGCCGACGCATTGATCAGTTGCCAATCGCAGAAATGCGTAAGGTGCGTGGCCGCGAGATTGGCGCGATTTTTCAGGATCCACTGACCTCGCTTAATCCGCTTTACACCGTCGGCCGACAGCTCACTGAAACGATTGAAACCCATCTGAACCTGAGCGCAGCCCAAGCGCGCACTCGCGCGATTGATTTGCTCAAGTCCACCGGTATCCCTGCGGCTGAAGCGCGTATCGATCACTATCCGCATCAGTTCTCGGGCGGCATGCGCCAACGTGTGGTGATCGCGCTGGCCTTGTGCGCCGACCCCAAGCTTGTGGTCGCTGATGAGCCCACTACAGCGCTTGATGTTTCGATTCAGGCCCAAATCATTGCCCTGATCAAAAAGCTTTGCTCTGAAAACGGCACGGCGGTGATGCTCATCACCCATGATATGGGCGTGATTGCCGAAACCGCTGATCGGGTGGCCGTGATGTATGCCGGACGAATTGCAGAGATTGGCCCGGTAGGCGATGTAATTCATTCACCGCATCACCCTTACACCATTGGCCTGATGGGCGCGATTCCCTCGATCGGCAGCGAGCGCGAACGACTTACGCAGATTGAAGGCTCCATGCCACGACTGAATGCCATTCCAAAGGGCTGCGCATTTAACCCGCGTTGCCCGCAAGTGATGGATCGCTGCTCGCATGACCGCCCCGAGTTGATGAGCATGCAACGCACCCAGGCGGCTTGCTGGCTTGCGGATGCGCAAACCCAGATGGCCAAGGCCGGCGCATGAGTTTTGTAGAAGTCACCGCACTGGCCAAGCACTTCGATGTGTCTGCACCCTGGCTCAATCGTGTGATTGAGCGTTTGCCTCGCTCGATTCTGCATGCGGTCGACGGGATTGATTTCAGCATTGAGCGCGGCGAAACATTAGCGCTGGTTGGCGAATCAGGCTGTGGAAAATCCACAGTGGCGCGCATGCTGGTTGGGCTGTATAAGCCCACTGCGGGTCAAGTCAAAATTCAGGGGCAAGACCTTCGCTTGATTAGCTCAAGCGAAGGCACCAAGCTGCGCCGTCAATTGCAGATGATTTTTCAGGATCCGTATGCAAGCCTGAATCCGCGCTGGCGTGTGCGCGATATTGTGGCCGAGCCCCTGCGAGTGCACGGCATCCTGACTGAGCGCAATGCCACCGACGAGCGGGTGGGCGCGTTGCTTGCACAAGTGGGCCTGAATCCAGCGGATGGTGTGAAGTACCCCCATCAGTTTTCGGGTGGCCAGCGGCAACGTATCTCGATAGCGAGGGCGCTGGCTTCGGAGCCCGAGTTTCTGGTGTGTGATGAGCCCACTTCTGCGCTTGATGTTTCGGTGCAAGCTCAAGTGCTCAACCTGATGCGCGATCTGCAAAAGGCGCGCGGGCTCACCTATCTTTTCATTTCACACAACCTCGCGGTGGTGCATCACATCAGCGACCGGGTGGGCGTGATGTACCTCGGGCGTATCGTTGAGCTTGCGCCCAAGGCCACGCTGTTTGCCACGCCACGCCATCCCTACACGCGCATGTTGCTTGATGCGATTCCCGATATCGCCATGACCGGCAAATCGCGCACCCCGGTGGCTGGTGAAGTGCCCAATCCGCTGAACCCGCCTTCGGGCTGCAGTTTTCATCCGCGCTGCCCGCTTGCCAATGACCGATGCAAACGTGAACGCCCGCTCATCCGTGAGCTCAGTGATGGTGCGAAGGTAGCCTGCCACGCGGTGGAAGAGGGCCGCAGCCTTTAGCGCGACTCACACTTTCAAGCCTTAGCCCGGCACTACCAACTCAAGGCTCTCCTTGATTTCCTCCATCACCATATAGCTGCGTGATTCACGCGCGCCAGGCAAGGTCAGCAGCGCATCGCCCAGAAGCTTGCGATAGGAGCCCATCTCCGGAATCCGCGCCTTGATCAAATAGTCGAAGTCACCCGAAACCAGATGGCACTCCAGCACATTGGGCAGCTTCACCACTTCACGTCGGAACTGATCGAAGATCGCGCCCGACTTTGCTGCCAATTTGATTTCAACAAACACGAGTAACGACTGTCCGAGCGCCTGCGGAGATAGGCGGGCATGATAGCCGGTGATGAAGCCATCTTTTTCAAGACGTTTGACCCGCTCTGTGACTGGCGTGGTGGACAGCCCAACTTGCTGCGACAGCTCGGTCATGCTTAGCCGTGCATCAGCTTGCAGCAGTCGCAAAATTTTTCGGTCGATCTTGTCGAGATCACGAACCAACTGGGTGCGTAGCCGCATATTGGAGAATACTCCTTGTAAAGTTCAAAAAGATAGGGAAAACTGCTGCCAATGCTAAATGTATGTAGCCATTCCCGCCAGCCCAACGCTTAAACTTATCTCTGATTTAATCGGAGTGCGCGTGATGAAAGTAGTCGTGATTGGCAGTGGTGTGATCGGCGTAAGCACGGCCTATTACCTGGCTCAGGCAGGCATGCAGGTGACCGTGATTGATCGTCAACCTGCAGCCGCCGAGGAAACCAGCTTTGCCAATGCGGGGCAAATTTCACCTGGGTATTCCACGCCTTGGGCGGCTCCTGGCATTCCGCTTAAAGCAATGAAGTGGCTCTTTCAAAAGCATGCACCGTTGGCCATTCAGCCCGATGGATCATTGTTTCAATGGCGCTGGTTGCTGCAGATGCTGGCGAACTGCAATACCGAGGACTACGCCCTCAATAAATCCAGAATGCTTCGCCTGGCCACCTACAGTCGAGATTGCCTTGATGCGCTGCGAGAGCAAACGGCAATCGCCTACGAAGGTCGCCAACAAGGCACCCTTCAGGTGTTTCGCACGCAAGCGCAGGTCGATGCCGCGCAACGCGATGTGACGATTCTCAAGGAGACTGGCATTCGACACCAGATGCTCGACAGCAAGCAGCTGATCGAACGCGAACCGGGCCTTGCGCATTCACCGGCCGCACTGGCGGGAGCCCTCTGGTTGCCCGATGATCAAACCGGCGATTGCCATCTGTTCACTCAGGCGCTCGCCAAACTCGCCGAGCAACTGGGCGTACGGTTTGTGTACAACACGCAGCTCGAAAGTTTCATTGAGGTGGGCAAGCAGGTGATGGGCGTGGTGGTGAGTAACGCACAGGGCACCCAGCGGCTAAACGCCAATCATGTGGTGTTGGCCGCCGGCAGCTTTAGCCGTCCATTGGCTCAGCGTCTCGCATTGGATCTGCCGGTGTATCCGCTCAAGGGTTACTCGTTAACCCTTCCGCTAAAGGTCGAGCACGCCTCACGCGCGCCGGTTTCAACCGTGACCGACGAAACCTACAAAGTGGCCATCACGCGTTTCGATGAGCGCATTCGGGTGGGCGGCATGGCTGAGCTGAGCGGTTACGATTTGCGTTTGAATCCACACCGCAAAGCTACGCTCAACATGGTGCTTGAGAGCCTTTTTCCCGGCATGACCGAACCTGCGCAAGCCAGCTTCTGGACCGGGCTGCGGCCCATGACTCCTGATGGCACCCCGATTGTGGGCGCTTCCGGGCGACCCGGGCTTTGGCTCAACACTGGCCATGGCACCTTGGGCTGGACGATGGCCTGCGGATCAGGAAAATTGCTGGCTGACTTGGTCGCCGGCAAGCCAGCTCAAATTCAATCCGATGATTTGGCACTCGCGCGCTACAGGCCTGGCGCGAGGCCAGGCACCCCTGCCCCGGCAGTTAGCGCGCAGGTCGGGGCTTAACCTCGATATTGCCGTACCAGGAGGTAACACTCTCACCAGTGTTATCGGTATCGGTCAGGATCGCCACGCCAATGAGTTTGCCCGGCATGGTGCCAAACGCGGCCTGGTAGTCCTTGACGATATCGCGTTCGAGTTTGCGCCACTGCCCCACGCCCGCCTGGCCGCTTTCAGCCACAATTTTCTGAATCCGCCCGCTATGGGCGTTGGGAATAATTGTGTCGACCGGCGCCTTGTTTTCCCAAATGTACATGAGCGTGGCGTAAGGAAGATCGCGCCCTGCAATCAGCTTGGCGCGCTCAAAAAACGCTTGATCCTTAAACGGCAAGGTGGACTTGTCGCCCGCAAATGCAAGAACGATACGCACAGGCGAGTCTTCGGTTGCACGCTCGGTGTTATCCGCGCTCGGTATAAGCGCGGCAACCTTCCATTGCCACTGCAAAATCGGCTTATCCTGAGGATCAATATCAACCCGGGCTGCCCACCCTGATGCCGAAGCCTTCGATTGAGCCTTAACGCTAGCCACACCCAAACGACGGTCCGTTGTGTACTGAGTGTTGCGCTTGGTACGGTGAATAATGTAGGGCTCCCAGCCCGGGGCAAGTGCAGAGGAGCTTGCCGATGTGCCCATCACTTCCTGGTTCATACGCTCGCCAGAACTGCGCCCCGGCACAACCAGAGGCGGAATATCCGTGGGCGCTGGTCCTAATGGGCCAGGCGCTGGCTGCGGAAGAGACGCGCATCCTGTCAAAACCAACACAATGACAAGCGGGGCCAGAGGGGCCAGAAGGCCCAATCCTGATTTGAATTTCAACATCTTTCGGACTATATCAAGCTAGCTGGAGAAGCTGCCAGGATTGTGCCAAAACCCCTACGTCCCCGGCGGCAAACACGCCCTGCTGCACCCAACGACCGAACAAAGCGTCGAATAACTTTACAAATCATGACAAACGCATCACCAGAGCTTCGTGACTTTTGACGCAAGTGCTTGTAAACATTGGATTTACCTGCTGGCGGGTATGGTTATTGCTTTAGCCCCTTCGCACTACAACAAATGGAGACTCTAATGACTCGTTCATCCAAATGGACCAAGGGATTACTGATCGGGGCATTCGCCCTGGCAGGGATGGGAAGCGCCATCGCCGCCCCCTATAGCGCGGTATATGTTTTTGGCGATAGCCTGAGCGACACCGGAAACGTAAAAATTGCTTCGGGGCTTGCTCAACCACAAATCGGTAGCAACACGCCTTTGCCCGCTGGCCAAGTGGGCTACGCCAATGGACGCTGGGTGGATAACCAAGGCGCTGGTGTCTGGGTAGATACTTTTGCTCCTGCGCTGGGTGGCGCATCGGTGGCCAGCCTGGCTGGCGGTACCAACTATGCATGGGCCGGTGCACGTACTGGCACTAATGCCAGCGCGACCGGGGCTTGGTACTTGAACCAGCAGGTCGGTTCGTATCTGACCAACAGTGGTGGTACAGCCTCGTCGACTGCTCTCTATGCAATCTTGATTGGCGGTAACGACATTGCGGCGATTATTGAGTCGGCCTCGGCCAATCCGGCTTCTGCGGCGACAATCATTGGCGCTGGTGTAACCGCCGGCTTGGGAAGCATCCAAAGCCAGGTTACCTCCCTGTACGCGGCGGGTGCCCGTAATTTCTTGCTGTTTAATGCGCCCGATGTTCTTCCGTCGCCACGCTTTCAACAAGTTCTCGGAAGCCTGGATGCTGCAGGTCAAGCCGGATTAACCTTTGTGGCGAACTCGACCGTAACCGCCTGGAACTCCAACTTTGCCAACATGGTTGCTGGCTTGCGTGGTGGTCTTACCGGTGAGGACATCGATACGTTTGATCTGGCCGGCTTTGGAGCCGCACTGGGCGCCAACCTCACAGGCAATGGCTACGACGGCAGTACTGCCGCCTGCTACATTTCAGCGGCTAACATCTGTAGCACTCCTGCTACCCGTTTCTTCTGGGATCCGTTCCACCTGAATTCACGTGTGCACAGCCAGCTCGCAGCCGGTGCGATTGCCGCTGTGCCGTTGCCTGGCATGTTGGGGTTGATGGGCCTCGGCCTGGGTGTGTTGTTGATGGTTCGCCGTAAAGCGTAACTTTCAGTTTCACCACAAAGAAAAAAGCGCTTCTCCGGAAGCGCTTTTTTTATGACTCAATCATGTCTCGGAAACCACCCTCAGATCAGCGCACTCCTGCTTGCCAGTGACGTGCAAACTCCAACACCCAATCGATCACCTGCGGGTTGGCCATGGATGAGCGGTTCACCGCTTTTTCAACCGGATGCCCCAGCAACAAACGCTTGACTGGCACTTCGAGCTTCTTACCCGATAGGGTGCGCGGCACCTCTGGAATGAGATAGAGCTCATCGGGCACGTGGCGCGCCGACAACTGCTCCCGAATCGCACCTTTTACCGCATGCCGAATTGCATCTGGCACGCTGACAGCAGCAAGCTCTGGTTGCGTTTCATCGTGCTTGATCTTCTGATCCGCCAGTACGACAAACATCGCAAGAAACGAAGGCTTGCCGAGGTATTCAAGGTCTATCACAAGTGAATCGAGGATTTCGGGAAATCCCTCCACCACTCGATATAGCTCACTGGATCCCATCCGGATGCCATAGCGATTAATGGTGGAATCCGAGCGACCATAAATCACGCCAGTCACGCCCTCTGGTCGCGGGATTAACTTCAGCCAATCCCCATGGCGCCATGCGCCGGGATAGATGTCGAAGTAGCTGCCGAAGTAGCGCGAACCGTCGGTGTCGCCCCAAAAGCGCAGCGGCATGGAAGGCATGGCTTGTGTAACAACAAGCTCTCCTACTTCATCGACAAGTGACCGACCCGCCTCGTCGAAAGCATAAAGCGCGCAGCCCAGCCCGCGGCATTGCATCTCACCCGCATACACCGGCAGGATTGGGCAAGAGGCAAGAAATGCTGTGCCGGGATCGGTGCCCCCGGAGATTGAAGCCAGCATCAAGTCACTCGCCACTTCGGAATAAATCCAGTGGTAATGCTCCTGGGTCAGAGGTGATCCAGTTGCCCCCACAGTTTTGAGGGCACTTAGATCAAACTGCTTTGCAGGTGTGAGGCCAAGCTTCATGCATTGCGAAAAAAACGCGGGGCTGGCACCAAAAAAAGTAAGCTTTTCCTGCTCGGCAAGCTTCCACAAGCGGTTCTGATCCGGGTAACCCGGATTGCCATCCACCTGGAGCAAAGTACAACCCACCATCAGGGTAGATATCCACAGATTCCACATGATCCAGCTTGTGGAGGAAAACCAAAAGAAGCGATCCTCAGGCTTCAAATCAAGATGCAGCTGATTGCCCTTCTGATTCTCGATGATGGTGCCGCCGTGTCCGTGAACAATGGGCTTGGGCAAACCAGTGGTGCCCGAGGAATACACAATCCAAAGCGGATGATCAAAAGGCACCCACATTGGTGAAAACACTCGAGGCGTTTCAGTAATGGCTGCGAAGCTGTGCAATGCCACGCGCGCCGAGTCCTGCTGATCAAGCGCGAGTGTGGCGTTTGGGTCGAGGTAAGGAACAAACACCACCGCTTTTAAACTGGGCAGTTCACGTACAAGCTCACGAACCACATCGCGCCGATCGAAATCTTTCCCGCCATATCGATATCCATCTACAGCAACCAATACGGTCGGTTCGATTTGGCGAAATCTATCCAGGACTCCGGTGCTCCCCATATCAGGCGAACAAGACGACCACACTGCGCCTACGCTTGCCGCAGCAATAAGCGCGCAAGCGGTCTGCGGAATATTTGGCATATACGAAACAACCCGGTCTCCGGGCTGAACCCCGATCGACTGAAGGTGATGAGCAATAGCTCCTGATGTTTCGGCCAATTGGCCCCAGGTGATCTCCTGGCGACCTACGAGCTCTGAGCAAAAAACAATGGCTGCCTGGTCAGGAGATTGTTGTGCGGTCTTGAGTATTTCAAAGGCGTAGTTAACTTGGGCGCCTTCAAACCATTGTGCACCAGGCATTTCCGAGCGGCCGAGCACCTTTGTAATCGGGGTGTCTGAAGTGCACTTGAAAAAGTCCCACACCGCCCGCCAGAACGCTTCAGGCTGAGCAACCGACCAAGCCCAAAGCTGATCATAGGTGCCAAACTTGAGCTCATATTTCGCGTCAAGCCAACCCATGAATTGGGTGACATTAGCCTGGGCTTTCCTCTCAGCACTTGGACGCCAAAGAGGCTTCGCATCGCCAATTGCTGTAGTCATAGAAGTGGTCATGGTGCAATCTCCTTGGGACAGGAAGATACCACCAGCAACCTCTTCAATCTTGCTGGGCAGGCAGCTTGTTCAGATAGCAAAAGACCCGCATATAGCGGGCCTTCTGACAGAAAGCGCATTAACGCGCTTGCGCATCACCTAACAGCGAGCCAAGCGACCACTATTTAGCTCGCTGTGCAGCCACTGGCTTCAGCTTTGCCTTTGTGCATGAGCGTTGGACCACCTTGAGTCGTGGTGTCGAGCATATAGTCTTCACCAGCAAATTTGCCTTCGGCGGTTTGCGAGAGTTCTACCGCGCCATGCAACGCACGAACTCGAACCGATTTTGCTTCAGGGTTATAGCGAGCTTGAAAACCCTTACCGGTGGTGCACTGATAAGAAACGAATTGGCCAGCCTTCATTCCGCCAGGAGCTGTTGCGCAACCTACCAGAACCAATGCGGCAACCGCAACACCTGCAAACTTCAGCATGTTTAATCTCCTTGAAAAACCAGCATTCTGCTAAGGAGTGATGACAGTAACGCTACTAAACGATGACAAATCAATGACATTTCAACTAGCGCTACAGAAAATAAAAACCCCCGTCAACTTGCGTCGCGGGGGTTTTGAAGAGTTTGCCTGACAATGTCCTACTTTCACGAGCGAATGCTCACTATCATCGGCGCTGCAGCGTTTCACGGTCCTGTTCGGGATGGGAAGGGGTGGTACCACTGCGCTATGGTCGTCAGGCATAAGTTGTTGCAGCCTGCTCTTACGGGCAGGTCCGCCAATTCAGTAAGAAGATATCTTGGTTAGTCGCACGACTAGGTTGATCTTTCGATCTCATCAATCAATATCGCGTTTGCGTATCTCTAAGGGTTGTGAGGCTTTCCACAACACTGCGAATCGAACGCTAGTTCAATTAAGCAAAGTTATAGGATCAAGCCTCACGGGCAATTAGTATCAGTTAGCTCAATGCATTACTGCACTTCCACACCTGACCTATCAACGTCCTGGTCTTGAACGACCCTTTAGGGGGATTAAATCCCCAGGGAGATCTCATCTTCAGGCGAGTTTCCCGCTTAGATGCTTTCAGCGGTTATCTCTTCCACACTTAGCTACCCTGCGATGCCACTGGCGTGACAACAGGTACACCAGAGGTGTGTCCACTCCGGTCCTCTCGTACTAGGAGCAGCCCCCGTCAAATCTCCAACGCCCACGGCAGATAGGGACCAAACTGTCTCACGACGTTTTGAACCCAGCTCACGTACCTCTTTAAATGGCGAACAGCCATACCCTTGGGACCGGCTACAGCCCCAGGATGAGATGAGCCGACATCGAGGTGCCAAACACCGCCGTCGATATGAACTCTTG